>NZ_JAPWHY010000001.1:3127960-4423151 GCF_030587275.1 Janthinobacterium sp. SUN128
ATAGTTCAGCACGCGCGCCGTGATGTCGGCCGTCGTGCTGCCCGCATTTCCATTCAGCACGTAGTTGCCCGCATCGGCGCCCGTCAGCTGGCCCGTCGCCACCTGGTAATCGACCACCTTGCCAATACCGACATGCTTGTCGCGGAAGCTGCCCTGCAAGCCAGTCATGCTGACCTGATCGCCCGTCACCAGGCCTTCGAAGTAGCCATTCAGGCCAGCTTGCAAAGTGCCGTCATAGACGCGGCTTTGCGCGCCCGTGACGCCATAGTTCAGCACGCGCGCCGTGATGTCGGCCGTCGTGCTGCCCGCATTTCCATTCAGCACGTAGTTGCCCGCATCGGCGCCCGTCAGCTGGCCCGTCGCCACCTGGTAATCGACCACCTTGCCGGTGCCCACATGCTTGTCGCGGAAGCTGCCCTGCAAGCCGGCCATGCCGACCTGGTCGCCCGTCACAAGGCCTTCGAAGTAGCCGTTCAGGCCAGCTTGCAAGGTGCCGTCGTAGACGCGGCTTTGCGCGCCCGTGACGCCATAGTTCAGCACGCGCGCGCTGATGTCGGCCGTGCCGTCCGCCGTGGTCGCGGCCAGGCTGTAGTTGCCCAGTTCATTGCCGCCCAGGGCCAGGCCGCTGGCATGCACGGCCTTGCCGTTGCCCGCATTCTTGTCGAGGAAGGCGGCGCTGCCACTGATGCTGATGTTGTCGCCCGCCACCACATTGCCCAGCACAAAATTGGCGCCGTCGTAACCCAGGGTGCCGTCATAGATCTTGCCATTGCCGCCGATACTCACCGTCAGCGCGCGCGGCGTGATGGCGAAGGTCGTCGTGCCGCCCAGGCTGATGTCGTACTTGGTCGACCACAGGCCTGTCGCGGCATAGCTGCCCACATTGCGCGCGTTGCTGCCGTAGCCGAGGCTGCCATTTACGCCCGTGTCGCCGTCGATCAATCCCACATAGCCGATCGAACCGAGGAAGGCAGCCAACTGGCCATCGTAGACCTTGCCCGCAGCATTGCCAGAAAGGTTCACTTGCAGCGGTTTCAGGAAAGCCTTCAGCATCGGCGTCGTGTAGCCATCGTAGATGCGCCACACGCTGCTGAAATTGTAGTCGTTGAACATGCCCTGCTGCTTCATCTGCGCCGTGCTGCGTCCGCTGGAACCACCGCCATCCATCAGCACCAGCGATGTTTCATAATTGAAAAAAACATAGCTGAAACTGGAACCGGAAGACACGCGGCCGGCTACCGCGCCGACTGCCGCATAGCCGCTGCCAGTCACGGCGCCACTGCTGAAGACATGGCTGACGCTGCCCGTGCTTTCGCCGACCAGCCCGCCCATGTTTTCCCAGGCGAGGATGGGATCGGCAACGCCGGCCCGGCCCACGGCACCGCTGGCATAGGCATCATCGATGCTGCCGCCGTTCAGGCCCACCAGGCCGCCGATGCTGCGCGCGCCAGTAACATTGCCGGTGGCATAAGACTGGCTCAGCGCGCCCTGGTTATTGCCAACCAGGCCGCCGATCATTTCACGCGCGCCCGTCACCACGCCGGTGGCGTACGAGGTCGTGATGCTGGCGCCGGACGCATTCAATCCCGCCAGGCCGCCGATGGCGCCGCCGCTATCGGCATTGATGCCGGTGACGGCGCCGCTGCTGGCGGACAACGTGATGGCGCCCCCGTTGCTGCCCACCAGGCCGCCAACATTGCGCTGGCCGCTGACGGCCATGCTGCTGTTCACGCCATCGATATTGCCGCTGACGACCTCGCCCGCCAGCGCGCCCACGTTGGCCGTACCGGTGACGCTGCCGCCGCTCAGGGTCAGGTTGCGCAAGGTGCCGCCCTGGACGGTGCCAAACAGGCCGGCCGCCGAACCGGACGCCAGGCTGCGGTCGATTTTCAAGTTACTGAGAGTAAATCCGGCGCCATCGAACATGCCGGAAAAACCGCTGCCGCTGCCGGCGATCGGCATAAAACCCTGGCCATCGTTCCAGTTCGCGGTGCCGCTGGCGTCGATATTGCCCGCCAGGCGATAGCTGTTGCCAAGGCCGAGGCTGCCGATGCCTTGCAAGCCATGGATATCGCCGATCAGATAGGGCGAGGACGATCCGCCGTCGCCGCCTGCCGCGCGCAGGAAGCTCCCCTGCGCGATGCTGAAACCGCGCGCGGAAAACGCGGGCAGGCTGGCGCTGTTCTGCACCCAGCGGCCGCCATCGAGCAGGAAGTCGCCGCCCACGCTGACGGCGCCGCTCGCGCTGATGTTATTGCCGGAAGCCAGGGTCAAGCCCTTGGCCACGCTGAGGGGGCCGTTCAGGTTGATATTGCCGCCCGTGCGCAGCACAAGCTGGTTCAACTCGCCTTGCGACGCCAGGTCCATCGCGCCCACGAGATTGACGACCCCGGTAAAACTGTCGCCGCCCACCTGCACGGTGCCGGCGCTGATGGTCTTCAATTCCGCTTCGCTCAAACCCAGGCTGCCGGCATTGTCCGCCGCGCCCGTGCCCAGGGTGATGGTCCCCACGCTGGAACGGCGGTTCAGGCTGACGGTGCCACCCGCCGTGGCCGCTATCGATTGCGCGCCGCCGCCCAGGCTCATATTGTCGGCAACCAGATTGACCGCGCCGGCGGACAAGCCGCCGCCACTGGCGAGCGACAGCAAGCCGCCGGCCGTGGCGGTGATACTGCTGCCGTCCTGGCGCAGCGCCAGCGTGTTCGAGACGAGCACATTGCCGCCGCTTTCGAGCACCAGGTTTTTCACGCCGCCGTCCGCCGCGACAGTTGCCAGGTCGATCGCCTGCTCCACCGTCAGGTCGCCGCCTGCAGCGCTGCCGATATGCACGCTGCCGGCGGCGATGCGGTTCAGTTCGGCGTTTGTCAGGCGCAGGCCGCTGCCGGGCTTGTCACCCAGCGCGATCTGCCGTCCCGCGCTGAACGCTTGCAGGGTCACCCCGGCATTGCCGGCGGCGCCGCCAACATTGATGGCGCCGTTGATGCTGATGTTGTCCGCCTCCAGCAGCACCGTCTGACCGGTGACGCCACTGCCCAGCAGCTGATCGCCGCTGCCCGTCAGGTCGATGGATCCACCGGCGACATTCGCGCGCAAGGTCAAATTGCCGTTGCCGACATTCACGGAGCCGACGCCGAAAGTGACGCCGGCGCCCGACAACCGTACATCGCCATTGCCGCTGCCGAGCGCCGCGTTCAGATTCACATTCGAGCCGGCGCCATAGGCCATGCCAGCGGCCGCATCATTGGCCGACAGCGTGATATGGCCGCCATTGGTGGTGATGGGCGCATTGACATTGATGATCTCGCCCGCCTGCGCCGTCAAGCCCACGCCTTGCTGCGCGATGTTGATGGCGCTGTTGAAATTGATGCGGTGCAGGGCCTGCAGCGTGACGTTGCTGCTGGCGCCGGAAATGAGGTCGGCGCCGATGCTGGCGTTGCCGGTGGCCGGAGAGTCGGCGAATTGATCGAAGGAACTCAGCTGGCCGCCAGAACCGGCGACCACGGTGATATCGTAAGGATCGAGCAGCCAGTTGCCGCGCTTGCCATGCGCCGCGCTGGTATTGACGCGGATGCCATCGACGGCCAGGTAATGGCCGGATGTTTCCACGAAGCCCCCGTCGCCGCCCTGCGCGCCGCCGCGCGCGGAAATGCTGCCGTGTACCTGGGCCGATTCATTGCCCCAGGCGATGACCTTGCCGCCGTTGCCGCCATGGACGGCATCGGCATTGACGCTGGCGTCCTTGCCAACGAGCACCTGCCGCGCATTCTGCACGGCCGCGTTCTTGCCCTGGTAGTCGCCGCCCAGCAAGACCGTGCCGCCGCCCGTGCCGCCGCTGGCGTCGATTGCCGCATTGCCCAGCAAACCCACTTGCTCGCCCAGCACCTGGATGTCTCCCCCCTTGCCCACCGCGCCAGTGGCGCTGGTGACGCTGCCCGCCTCCAGCAATGCCTTGCCGCTGGCCTTGAGCACGATCCTGCCATTCTCGCCGACGACAGCGCTGTTGGCGTTGAGCACGCCGCGCTGGCTGACCAGCGCGCCGGCCATGCCGATGCTGCCGCCCTGGGCGATGATCTGGCCCAGGTTCAGGGCCTGGTCCGCTGGTGCCGAGACCAGCACGCGCAATTGCGGATTGCCGGGGTCGGCCAGCTGCACGCTGCGTCCGGCCGCCAGGATCACTTCGCCATTTGGCGCCGTGATGATGCCCGTGTTTTCCACGTTCGGCGCGATCAGCAGCACTTGCCCGCCCTTGCCCGCCTGGATCAGGCCCGCATTGCTGACACCGCCGGCCACGCCGCCGGCCGTGAACTGGCGCTTGCCGGCCAGGAAATCCTCGTTCGTCATGCCCAGGCTGGACGCCACCAGCCCGTTCACGTCCACTTTCGCGCCCTGGCCAAAGACGATGCCGTTCGGGTTGATCAGGAAGACCTTGCCGTTCGATTCGAGCGCGCCCAGGATCTTGCTGGGGTCTTGTCCCGTGATGCGGTTGAGTACGGCGCTATTGCCGTTTTGCTGGATGAAACGCGTGATTTCGCCCGCATGGATGGAAAAGCTCTGCCAGTTGATGATGGTGTTGGGCGTGTTCGTGATCGAGAAGATGTTGCCCTGCTGGTTGAACGTCGCCTGTCCGTTGACCACCTGCGGCAAGGCGGGGTTGGCCTGCGCCGCGCCGAAACAGCCGGCCAGCAGCAGCGCCAGCGCCGTGCGGCGCAGGGGCAGCGCAAAGGGTGACGAAAAGGATGGCGTCAGGATGAAAACGGAGGCGTGCTGGACATGGTTGTGCATGGTGTTCATCCTGATACTAGTAGGCCAAGGCGAGGCGGAAATGCAGGCGGTTGGCGCCCCGCTGTCCCGTGTCGCCGCCATTGACGACATGGGCGTAATCGAGTTGCAGATTGGCATAGCGGCTCAGCAGTAAACGCAGGCCGAGGCCGCCGCTGCTGATGCCTTGCGATGCGCTTTCGCCGGGCAGCCCATGGTTGCGGCGCAGCCAGGCCGTGTCATAGAACGCCAGTGCGCGGCATTGGTAGCCGGGTGCCTGGCCGCACCAGTTCGGCGTATACAGTTCCAGGTTCAGGTTGACGCCCGAATCATTCGATACCTCGCGCTCGGCAAAGCCGCGCACGGACGCGGCGCCACCGGCGCCGAACTGCTCGCCCGGCACCAAGGCATCGGGCGTGACTTGCGCGTTGACGAGCGCGCGCCATTGCCAGTCGCCGGCCAGCACGCGCCCCGAGCTGGCGCTCAGGCGCAGGGTGTTGTAGGCCGCCTTGGCATGCGCGCGCACGCGGTCGAAATCGGCTTGCGCGCCATGCTTGCCGCCAGGGATATTGTGCGCGAAGGTGACCGCCACGCTGGTCTCGCCCGTGGGCAAGGTCCAGTTGCCGATGTAGCTGACGCTGAGCGGATGCACGGTGACGTCGGCGCCCAGCTCCATGCCGAACAGCTGCACGCTGTTGCGGTAAGCCTTGTAATCGACGCCGTACACGAGCTTGGGTTCGAAATCGCCGCTGCGGGCAAAGTTCTGGTTGTAGCGGATGCCGGCCATGCTGCCCTGGCCGCTGACGGCCAGGTCGAAGATGCCGGCCGAGACGCTGCCCGAATCGACGTTCGAATAGCTGGCGAAGAAATCCATCGAGTCGCCCAGCGCATACAGCGGCAGGTGGTAGCCGGCGCCATACACGCCCACCTTGTCCGGCTTTTCCAGGCTGCTCGTGTATTGCAGGCTGGCGACATGGTCGCGGCCGAACAGGTTGGCATGCTGCAGCACCACGCCCACGTGCGTCTTGCCCGTTTGCGCATTGCCCGTATTGTCGACGTTAAGCATGGCTTTCCAGGGCTTTTCATCGGCCACCGTGACGATGGCGTCGATGGCGCCCGCCGGCTCGTCCGCTTGCAGGCGCACTTCGATCTTGCGCGCAGGGTTTTCATTGGCCAGCTTCAGGCTTTGCGACAGGGCCGGCACGTTCGGCGTCTCGCCTTCGCGCAGGGACGGCAGGGCGCGCCGCACGTTGGCCTCGTCGACATGCGCGTTGCCGCTGATGGCGAGCTTGCCCAGCGGCGTTTGCAGCACGCTCAGGCGCACCACGCCCCGTTCCAGTTCCTGCTCGGGCAATTGCACCTGCACGGCGCTGTAACCGCGCTCGCGGTAGGCCGCTTCCAGCGCCTCGACGGCGCGGGCGATGTCGGAAAAATCGCGCTGCGCGCCCGTGTAAGGTGCCAGCAAGGCTTGCACCTGCGCGGACGTGAGCAGGGTATTGCCCTGGACATCGAAGCGGCGGATCTCGAAGCGCGGCACGCCGTCTTCCTGCATCGCAGGAGCAACTTCATCCATGGGAACGGCAGCGCCGGCGGCGCCGACGGCGAACAGCAGCGCGGAACCCGCAAGCAGGTGCACCAAACGATATGTCATGTGAAGGATTTCTTGTGTAACCGGACAAGCGCGCGGCCCGCAGGCGCCAGCATGTCCGGCAATGGATTGAAGACAAATTTTAGACGGCTTTTAGTTTCCAGTCAGAAATTTCTAACATTTCTCCCTGATTTTTATCGCAGCGCAACAAATCGTGCGCCGGCGAGGGTGAAAAATGCGGCCATCGCTTGCATTTTCGGGCGCGATGGCGGGCTATTTGCTGTGCAATGCTGTCACGCCATCCCAGTCGGCAGGCGGCGGCGCGTTGCGGTACTGCTCCAGGCGCGCCGCGTACAGCCGGTACAGGCCGTCATCGGGAAAGTCCGCCTGCAAGCGGACCAGCTGCGCACCAGCCTGCCCCCAGTCGCGCGCGCGCAGACTGGCCAGCACCGCATGCCAGCGTTCCATCTGCGCCAGCTCCGCTTTGCCGGCGTCGGCCAGCAGGCCGCGCGGCTCGAAGATGGCCACCGCTTCCTGCTTGCCCAGCACGCGTATGCGATCGAGCTCGCGGTACAGGAAATCCGGGGCGGCGGCGCGCGTGGCCTCGGCCACCACGATGCCCACGCCATACAGCTTGCTGGCGCCTTCCAGGCGCGCGGCCAAGTTGACGCTGTCGCCCATCACGGTATAGGCGCGGCGGATGCGCGAGCCCATGTCGCCCACATGCATGGATCCCGTATTGATGCCGATGCCGATGCGCAGCGCCGGCCAGCCGCGCGCACAAAACTGCCGGTTCAGCCGTGCCGCGCTGCCCTGCATCAGCAAGGCGCTGGCCACGGCCCGGCTGGCGTGATCGCCAAAGGCGACGGGCGCGCCCCAGAACGCCATCACGGCGTCGCCGATGTATTTGTCCAGGGTGCCGCCATGGCTGTCGCGGATATCTTCCGACATGGCCGTCAGATACTCATTGATGTATTCGCGCAGCGCGGCCGGCGCCAGCTGCTCGGAAATGGCCGTGAAACCGCGCACGTCGGCAAACAGCACCGTCAGTTCGCGGTTCTCGCCCTCCATGGTATAGCGCTGCGGATCGTCGGCCATCTCGGCCACCAGCTCGGGTGCCACATATTCGCCGAAGCGCGCCACCAGCGCGCGTCCCTTGCGCACCTCGAAAAAATAGCCCCACGCCAGGTTGGTGATGAACAGTGCAAGGATCAGCAGCAGCAGCACGGCGCCGCCCAGCACCAGGTCGTGCGCGGCGTACAGGTACAGGTTGATGCCGATGGCCGCCGCCAGCGCGCCCACGGTGGCCAGCATCACGCCGGCCGGCGGCAGCACTGCCAGGGCGCCCGCGAGCAGCAGGCCACACAGCACGATCTGCACCAGTTCCAATGCCAGCGCATAGTCGGGCCGCGCCTTGAAGCGCCCGTCGAGCATGGACTTGATCAGGTTGGCGTGCACCTCCACCCCCGGATACTCGGCATTCACGGGCGTGGCGCGGATATCGTTCAAGCCGGGCGCCGTGGTGCCCACCAGCGCGATGGCGCCCTTCAGCAGCGCGGGCGGCACCGTGCCGGCCAGCACGTCGGACGCCGAGACGTAGCGGAAGGCGCCGCCATCGGGGCCGCCCGTGCCGCGGTACTGCACCGTGGTGGTCAAGGCTTCGCCCACGGGGATCGCCATCGCGCCGCGCGGGGTGAACAGCATGAGGTGTTCGAGTCCGCCGTTGGCCAGCTCGCGCGCCGACAGGGTGTCGGCCGTGCCCGTGAAGCGGGGGGCGATGGCGCGCGCCTGCAGGTAGACGGCGACGGTGGCCAGCGACAGCGAAGGATAATAGCCGTCGCCGATGCGCTGCAACAGGGTCGAGGAACGCACCACGCCATCGGCGTCGGTCAGGGCCGTAAAGATGCCGGCGCCTTGCGCGGCCGCCTGCAGGGGCGCGATATTGGCTTCGTAGCCGCGCGCCACGTAGGCCGTGACGCTGCGCCCGTTCAAATCGGCCACGGTGAAGACCGGCTTGGGCAGCACGCCCTTCCTTTGCTGCTCCGAGACGCTGTAGCCCAGCACCACGGGCTGGCCGCGCATGGCCTCGGCAAACAGGCCGTCGTAATCCATGGCGGGGCGCAGCTTTTCCAGCTGCGCCGGCAAGCCGGCCACGCCCGCCAGTTCGCCATGCGCCAGGCCTTGCAGCACGGCGTAGCCGGAACTGGTGTCCGCTTCGGGAAACGCGATATCGAAGCCCAGCGCAGACACGCCGTAATGGCCGGTGAGCTGGCGTACCAGACGCGCCTGGATATCGCGGCTCCAGGGAAAACGGCCCACCCGGGCCAGGCTTTGCTCGTCGATGTCGACGATGACGATGCGGCGGTCGAGCTGTGGCGCATCAAGACGCATGCGCCAGTCGCCCAGCATGGAATCAAACCGCGCGATGGTGTCGTTGCCGGCCAGGCACAGCACGGCCGCCGCCAGCGTCAGCAGTATGCCCAGCAAGCAGCGCGCCCCATGCTTGCGCAAGGCCAGCGAGGGCTTCAAGGGGTATAGCCTGGAATGGCCGCCTCGTCGACGGCATCGATCTGGCTTGGATGCATGTGCTTTTCAGCGAAGGTCAGATAGACTTTGCTGCGGATGAAGACGTCGAACAGCTCCGGGTCGATATGCCCGTTCAGGCTGAAATTGCCGAGTATGCGCAGGGATTCGGACAGCGGCTTGCCCTTCTTGTAGGGCCGGTCGCGCGCCGTCAGGGCCTCGAAAATATCGGCGATGGCCATCAGCCGCGCCGGCACCGACATCTGCTCTTTCGTCAGCCCGCGCGGATAGCCCTTGCCATCCATGCGCTCGTGATGGCCGCCCGCATACTCGGGCACTTTTTGCAGGTGCTTGGGCCACGGCAGCGCTTCGAGCATGCGGATCGACACGCTGATATGGTTGTTGACGATGGCCCGCTCGGCCGCCGTCAGGGTGCCGGCGCGGATGGTCAGGTTTTCCGTCTCGTCGGCGTCCAGAAAATCGCGCAGTTCGCCATCGGCCGCGCGCCAGCGGCGCCTGGCGATCTGCCGCACGCGCTCCTGGTCCGCCTGCGCCATGCTTTCGCCGCCGATGTTCACCCTGCGGATGAAGTCGCGCTCTTCGCGCAGCGCGGCCTGCTCCTGCGCCAGCGCGCGGGCAATGGCATCTTTCTGCTGCGGCTGCGCCGCCTGCTGGCGCAGGGCCGCGATCTCGGCGTCGCGCAGCAGCACTTCGTAGCGCGTATCGATCAGGGCGATGCGGTCGAAAATGGTTTCCAGTTTGGTGGCCTTGTCGACCACGTGCACGGGCGTGGTGATCTTGCCGCAATCGTGCAGCAGGCCGGCCAGCCACAGCTGCTTGCGCTCGTTGTCGCTGAGCCGGAAATCGGCCAGCGGCCCGGTGTCCGTCGCATGCGCGGCGTCCGCCAGCAGCATCGTCAGCTCGGGCACGAACTGGCAGTGGCGTCCCGTGTACGGCGACTTTTCATCGATGCCGATATTGATCAGGGTAACCAGCGATTCAAGCAGCTCTTCCAGCTGCGAGATAAGCAGTTGATTCGTCAGCGCCACGCCCGCCTGCGCGGCCAGCGCCTCGATGAAGCGCTGGTCGGTGGAGGAAAAGGCGCGCACCTGCCCCGTTTCCCCATCCTTGGCATTGACCAGCTGCAGCACGCCGATCAAGTCGCCCTCGTGGTCGCTCATGGGCACCGTCAGGATCGATTGCGTGTGGTAGCCGTGGTGGCGGTCAAACTCGCGCATGCCGGAAAAATTGAAGCCCTCGTCGCGGTAGACGTCGGCGATATTCACACTGCGGCGCAGGTTCGCCGCATACGCGGCCACCGATGCCAGATTCGGCTGGCCGGCAGCGTCGAACAGGGGCACGCCAGGCAAGCCCATGTCCGCCCCCTGCGCGATGCCCAGGCTGTCGTTGACGCTGATGTCGAACGCCAGCTGGCGGCCCTCGGCCATGGGCCGGTACAGGGTGGCGCCATCGGCGCCGCTCATGCTTTTTGCCAGCAGCACGATGCGCTGCAACAGCGCGCCGATATCGTGCCCCTCGCCGCCCAGGCCATGGCCGAGCGCGACACTGAGTTCGGTCAATTGCTCCAGTCTGTGGGCGATTTTCTCAGGGTGCAGCTGAGGCATGTTGGCGGCAATCAGGTAATGGGCAAGCAAAAAAGGGGAAGTCGGCAAGCGCCAGTGTAACGGCCACCCTGCGCACTGTACATTACTTAGTTACAACAAAATGAAATAACTTTCCGTATCGCAACACGCATAAATGTTGCCGCCAATCTCATTAATTAGAATAGAATCAACAATAATTACACCGTAACAAGGTACTGAATGAAATTCACGTTCAGGGGCGTGCGCGGCTCCATCCCCTCTCCCGGCCCGCGCACGGCGCGCTATGGCGGCAACACCACGTGCATCGAAGTACGCACCGACAGCGATAGCCTGATCATTCTCGATGCGGGCAGCGGCATCTTCTCGCTGGCGCAGCAACTGCCGCCGGGCGAGCCTGTCGACGCGCACGTCTTCATCACGCACAGCCACTGGGACCACATCCACGGCCTGCCCATGTTTTCGCCCCTGTTTGTGGCCGGCAACCGCATGCGCCTGTACGGCGCCCACGATGCCGTCGCCGGACGCGGCATCGAACACGTGATGGCGGTGCAACTGCAAAACAGCTATTTTCCCGTCAGCGAAGCGGCCATGGCGGCCTGCATCGAGTACCGCACGCTGGCGCCCGGCGAGGCCGTCGAGGTAGGCGGCGCGCAGGTGCGCGGCGCGGAAATGAACCACCCCGTCGTCAACCTCGGCTACCGCATCGACTGCGGCGGCGCCGCGCTGTTTTTCAGCGGCGACCATGAACCGTTCTACAACCTGCATCCGCCCGGCCATGCCGAGCATGCGGCCTGCGCGGCGCGCAATGCACAGCGCCAGGCCGGCATCGACGCACTGGTCGCCGGCGTCGACGCGCTGATCATGGATTGCTCGTACACGCGCGAGGAATACCCGGGCAAGCAGGGCTGGGGCCACGGCACCTTCGACGCCGCCTTCGACCTGGCCCTGCGCTGCGGCGCGCGGCGCCTGTACTGCACCCACCACGAACCGACCCGCAGCGACGAGCAGCTCGAAGCCGTGTTTGCCGACGTGATGGGCCGCTATGCGAGCCGCCTGGACGGCTTGCAGGTGTTTCTCGCCTACGAGGGGCTGACGGTGGAACTGGCCGGCGCATAAAAAAAAGGAACCTCACGGTTCCTTTTTTTGAATGTGCCCAGTTGGCCCAAGGCCCTCTGAAAACCGTAGCGAGCAAGCCCGATATCGGATTGAGTAGCGGAGCTGTACTTTAGTACAGTGAGCAACGGAGATTCGATAGGGGGCTGCGCAGTAGGTTTGCAGGGGCGCCTTACATGATGTGGTGGCCAATCCACCAGGCGACTGCGGCAACGAAGGCGGAAGCGGGAATCGTGAAGATCCAGGCCCAGACGATATTGCCCGCCACGCCCCAGCGCACGGCCGACATTTTTTGCGACGAGCCGACGCCGACGATGGCGCCCGTGATCGTGTGCGTGGTCGACACGGGAATGCCCAGCGCCGTCGAGACGAACAGCGTGATCGCGCCACCGGTTTCGGCGCAGAAGCCGCCCACCGGTTTGAGCTTGGTGATCTTCTGGCCCATGGTCTTGACGATGCGCCAGCCGCCGAACAGCGTACCGAAGCTGATGGCCGTGTAGCACGAGATGATGACCCACATCGGCGGCATGGCATCGGCCGCGCTCGAGTAGCCGGCGGCGATCAGCAGCATCCAGATGATGCCGATGGTTTTTTGCGCATCGTTGCCGCCGTGGCCCAGGCTGTAGGCGGCCGCCGATACCAGCTGCAAACGGCGGAACCACTTGTCGACCTTGCGCGGCGTCGAACGCACGAAAATCCACGACACGAGCAGCATCATGATCGAACCGAACACAAAGCCCAGCACGGGTGCGATGACGATGAAAGCCACGGTTTTCCACAGGCCGGCCGCGACCAGCGCGCCCGTGCCGGACTTGGCGACAGCGGCGCCCACCAGGCCGCCGATCAGCGCGTGCGAGGACGACGAGGGAATGCCGTAGTACCAGGTAAACAAATTCCAGAAGATGGCGCCCATCAGCGCGCCGAAGATCACGTACTGGTCGATTACCGCCGGGTCAATGGTGCCCTTGCCCACCGTGGCGGCCACGGTCAGCTGGTGGAACACGAAGATGGCGACGAAGTTGAACGTGGCGGCCATGGCAACCGCGGTCTGCGGTTTCAATACGCCCGTCGAGACCACCGTGGCGATCGCGTTGGCGGCATCATGGAAGCCGTTCATGAAGTCAAACAGCAGCGCGAGGACGATCAACAGGCCTAGCACGTAGATGCTGATTTGTATGGTCATTGTAGTTTCTTTTCTGATTCTGGTTCAGGACAGGCCCAACGCTTACGCGTTTTCGACGATGATGCCTTCGATAATATTGGACACATCTTCGCAACGGTCGGTCACGGTTTCCAGAATTTCGTAGATCGCTTTCAGCTTGATCAGGTTGCGCACGTCCGGCTCATCGCGGAACAGCTTGGACATGGCGGCGCGCATCACGTGGTCGGCATCCGATTCCAGGCGGTCGATCTCTTCGCAGATGGCGACGATCTTGCGCGAGTTGTCCATGTTATGCAGCATGGCGACGGCGTCGCGCACTTTTTCAGTACAGGCCAGCACCAGTTCGGCCAGGCGCTTGGCTTCCGGCGTGACGGCTTTCAGGTCGTACAGCGAAACGGTTTGCGCCGCATCTTCCAGCAGGTCGAGGATGTCGTCCTGGCGCGTGATCAGCTGATGGATGTCGTCGCGGTCGATCGGCGTGATGAAGGTCTTGTGCAGCATTTCCACGGTGGCGTAGGTGACTTTGTCCGCCTGTTTCTCGATGCTTTCGATCGCATGCACGCGGTTTTCCAGGTCGTCGAAATTGGTCATCAGGCCGAGCATCTCTTTGGCGCCCTTGACGCACAGTTCCGCGTGCTGGTTAAACAATTCAAAAAACTTGCCCTCAGTGGGCATCAAGCGTCCAAACATGTCATTCTCCGTTAAGCATTGAGTCGTGTTATTTACTACAGAAAGCCGCCCCTTTTGATGAAGGGGCGGCCAATGGAATATCAGTGCTGCTGTGTTAGTCGCCTTGGTAAAGCGCCAGGCCACCACTGTAATTGCCAAATTTGGTGTACTGCCCCATGAAGGTGAGGCGGATGCTGCCGATTGGACCGTTACGTTGTTTACCGATGATGATTTCGGCCGTTCCCTTGTCTGGCGAGTCGGGGTTATACACCTCGTCGCGGTAAATGAACAGGATCACGTCGGCATCCTGCTCAATAGCGCCCGATTCGCGCAAGTCGGACATGACAGGACGTTTGTTCGGGCGTTGCTCCAGCGAGCGGTTCAGCTGGGACAGCGCGATCACGGGGCAACCGAGTTCTTTCGCCAGGCCTTTCAAGCCCCGTGAAATCTCGGAAATCTCCGTGGCGCGGTTGTCGCCCGGCGTATTGGCCGACATCAGCTGCAAGTAATCGACGATGATCAGGCCCAGCTTGCCGCATTGACGCGACAGGCGGCGCGAGCGGGCGCGCAATTCGATCGAGTTGAGCGCCGGCGTTTCATCGATGTACAACTGCGCGTCGTTCATCTTCTGGATCGCATTCGTCAGGCGCGGCCAGTCCTCGTCGTTCAGGCGGCCCGTGCGCAGGCGGTGCTGGTCCAGCTGTCCGACGGAGCCGAGCATACGCATGGCCAGCTGGGCGCCGCCCATCTCCATCGAGAACACGGCCACGGGCAAGCCGCTGTCGATGGCCACGTTTTCGCCGATGTTGACGGAAAACGCCGTCTTGCCCATCGACGGACGGCCCGCCACGATTACCAGGTCACCCGGCTGCAGACCGGAGGTCATGCGGTCGAGGTCGATGAAACCGGTGGGTACGCCCGTGATTTCACTCTGGTTGTCGCGGCTGTACAGTTCGTCGATGCGCTCGACCACTTGCGTCAGCAGGGGCTGGATGGCGGTCCAGCCCTGGGCGCCGCGCGCGCCCTCTTCGGCGATGGCGAAAATCTTCGACTCGGCCTCGTCAAGCATCTGCTTGACTTCCTTGCCTTGCGGGCTGAAGGCCGTGCCGGAGATATCGTCGGCGACGGTGATGAGCTTGCGCAGCACGCCGCGGTCGCGCACGATCTCGGCGTAGCGCCGGATGTTCGCGGCCGATGGCGTGTTTTGCGCCATGGCGTTCAGGTAAGCGAGTCCGCCCACATCATCGGCCTTGCCGAGCTGGGTCAGGGTTTCAAAAACAGTAATGACATCGGCTGGCTTGGAAGCGTTAACCATCTT
This sequence comes from Janthinobacterium sp. SUN128, assembly GCF_030587275.1. Classification (NCBI taxonomy): domain Bacteria; kingdom Pseudomonadati; phylum Pseudomonadota; class Betaproteobacteria; order Burkholderiales; family Oxalobacteraceae; genus Janthinobacterium; species Janthinobacterium sp. SUN128. The sequence continues at coordinate 3,142,696 of NZ_JAPWHY010000001.1, forward strand.
GACGATTTGCTCGAAGATGATGCGATGGTCATAGCGATAGAAATCCTCCGCATGCATGAAGTCGGCGATGCGGTCATACGCGGCATTGTCGCGCAGCAGACCACCGATAACGGATTGTTCTGCTTCGATCGAATGCGGCGGAATACGGAGGGAATCCAGTTGCGGATCAGAGGGGGCGTTCATGGCGCGAATTATACCCGCTTCGGCGTGCTGGCAAAAATAAAGGGCTGAAATTGAGCGAAAAAAAGGCCACAAAAAAGCCGGGCGAACCCGGCTTTTCATAGTGCGGCAGCGCTTGCGGGCCAGGCCCGCAGACGATTACGCGTTCGCGTCTGGTACGACAGCGATAACAACTTCCACGACCACGTCGGTGTGCAGAGCAACCGAAACGTTGTGCTCGCCAACGATCTTCAGCGGGCCGGTAGGCATGCGGATTTGTGCTTTTTCAACAGCAAAACCTTGCTTGGTCAGCGCTTCAGCGATGTCGAAGTTGGTGACGGAACCGAACAGACGGCCATCAACACCAGCTTTTTGAGCAACTTGAACGGTCAGGCCGCTCAGTTTTTCGCCCTGGGCTTGCGATGCGGCCAGTTTGGCGGCAGCAGCTTTTTCCAGTTCGGCGCGCTTGACTTCGAATTCAGCCACAGCGGTTGCCGTAGCACGACGTGCCAGGCGTTGCGGGATCAGGAAGTTACGTGCGTAACCGTCTTTGACTTTGACGACTTCGCCGAGGTTACCGACGTTAACAACTTTTTCTAACAGAATGATTTGCATAGTTCTTCTCCAGGAATATCTGACCGATTAAGCGTGGTGCAGATCGGTGTATGGCAGCAGCGCGAGGAAGCGAGCGCGCTTGATTGCGGTGTCAACTTGGCGCTGGTAGTGCGCTTTGGTACCGGTCAGGCGTGCTGGCATGATCTTGCCGTTTTCTTGGACGAAGTCTTTCAGCGTGTCGACGTCTTTGTAGTCGACTTGCTCAACGTGAGCTGCGGTGAAGCGGCAGAACTTCTTGCGTTTGAACAACGGGTTTTGCTGTTTGCGTTTTTCTTTAAGCTTGAGCTTATTTTTGTCGAACTTTTTACCGAATGCCATGTCAGGCTCCTGTATCTAAAATGCGCTAGTCAGAATTGACTGCACTAAAATCAATGATGTGAAACACCAAACTCTTGCTGTTGCGGCTCTTCCTGGCCAGGAAACCCGTGAACTGATACACCCCGCCCAAGCTTGCCTGACTGAACCTGCCTGAAATTTCGCCAGCGGCTAGCGCGGCAACATCAAACTCGGTCAAACGGGCAATCCCTGCTTCCATCTGCTGCGAACTGTGTTGCAATACTGCATTCACAATCGGCAGCCCTGCCGGGGTATAGCGCAATATTTCGCGCTCGGCAATGATGGCGGTTACTTGTAGCTGGTTCAGCGCACGATCCTGGTCAAGAATTAAGCTGCTGCTGCGGCTGGAGCGGCTGCTGGTGCTTCGGTGCGGTGGCTTTTGGCCGCGTCTTCGCGTTGTACCGATTTCATCATCGGCGAAGGAGCTGTTTCAGCTTTCTTCATTTTAACGGTCAGGTGACGCAACACGGCATCATTGAATTTGAATGCTGTTTCCAACTCGACCAGGGTCTCGTTGTCGCATTCGATGTTCAGGCAGATGTAGTGTGCTTTAGGCAGCTTTTGGATCGAGTAAGCCATTTGACGGCGGCCCCAATCTTCCACGCGGTGAACCGAACCGCCGCGGGTGGTTACGCTGGCTTTGTAGCGTTCGATCATCGCGGGCACTTGCTCGCTTTGGTCCGGATGGACGATAAAGACTATTTCATAATGACGCATGCAAACTCCTTCAGGTCGGATTGATAATCGCCCACCCCGGCGTCAAGACGGGTGTGGGAAGGTCAGCCGAAGATTATAACCGCCTTTTGCAAACGTTTCAATCATTCCTTCCACCAGCCCCCGAAAAGCCCGCGCGCCACCGTGCTTTCCGCCCCTGGACAAGTATTTATTGCGAAATTCGCCTAAAACACGGAAATCCCCTTGCATAGTGGGCGATACTGTACAAAAATACAGACTGTTCATATAGACAGCATTTTAGTATGCACCCACCGCTCATGATCAAGCTGACAGCACGACAAGAACAAATCCTGAACCTGATCAAGGACGCGATTGAAAACACGGGCTTTCCTCCCACCCGTGCCGAAATCGCCAATGAACTGGGTTTCAAATCGGCCAACGCGGCCGAAGAGCATTTGCAGGCCCTGGCCCGCAAGGGCGCGATCGAGATTTCTCCCGGCACCTCGCGCGGCATCCGCCTGATCGGCGCGGCCGCTGAAGCCCTGCCATCGAAAGTGCCGGCAGCGCTGCTGATGTCGCTGCCCCTGATCGGCCGGGTGGCGGCAGGCTCGCCCATTCTGGCACAGGAAAACCTGGAAGCGAGCTACAACGTGGACCCCGCCCTGTTTTCGGCCAAGCCCGACTTCCTGCTGAAGGTGCGCGGCTGGTCCATGCGCGACGCCGGCATCATGGATGGCGATTTACTGGCCGTCAAGAAGGTCGATAGCGCCAAGAATGGCCAGATCGTTGTCGCCCGCATCGGCGACGAAGTCACCGTCAAGCGCTACAAGAAAACCGGTTCCGTCATCGAATTGCTGCCGGAAAACCCCGACTTCAAGGTCATTACCGTATCGCCGGAAGATGAATTCGCCCTGGAAGGTTTGGCGGTAGGCTTGATGCGCAGCTGGCATTGAACCTCCGCATGTAAAAAGGGCCGCAACAGCATGACTGTTGCGGCCCTTTTTTATTGCCCAGGCGTTTTATGCGTCCAGGGCGCTACGGAAATCCTCGAGCAAGTCCGCCTCATCCTCGATACCGACGGAGACGCGGATCAGGGATTCGGCGATGCCCATGCTGGCGCGGCGCTCGGCGCCCATCTCGTAAAAGATCGTATGGGCGACGGGAATGACCAGGGTGCGCGTGTCGCCGAGATTGCTCGCTGGAATGGCAAGATTGAGACGATTGAGGAAATCGAAGCAATCGATGCCATCCTTCAGCTCAAAGCTGAACAGCGAGCCATAGCTGCGGAACAAATCCGTCGCCAGCGCGTGCTGCGGATGCGAGGCCAAGCCCGGGTAATGCACGGCCGCTACCCGCGGGTCGGCGGCCAGCATGGTGGCCAGCGCCAGGGCGTTCGAGCAGGTGCGGTCCATGCGCAAGGCCATGGTTTCCGCGCCGACGGCGATATGGTGCGCCGCCTCCGGGCCCAGGGAGGCGCCGAAATCGCGCAAGGCCTTGGCGCGGATTTGCGCGATGCCCCACTGCGCCGGCGCCGCCTTCTTGTAATTGTCGAAAATGTTCGGATACTGCGTCCAGTCGAACACACCCGTGTCCGTCAAGCTGCCGCCCAGGGCATTGCCGTGGCCGCCGATGGATTTTGTCAGCGCATTGACCACCAGGCCCGCGCCCACGGCTTTCGGGCGGAACAGGTAGGGTGTCGTCATCGTGTTGTCGACGATGTACAAAATGCCGCGTTCCTTGCACAATGCGCCGATCTTTGCCAGGTCGGCGATCTGCGTGCGCGGATTGGCGATGGTTTCGACAAACACGATGCGCGTTTGCGGCGTGATGGCGGCGGCCACATTGGCCACGTCCGTGGCGTCGACGAACGACACGGCAATGCCCTGCCCCGTCACCGTTTGCCACAGGCTGTTGGTGTTGCCAAACAAAAAAGCCGACGACACGACATGGTCGCTGGCGCGCAAGAGCGCCTGCACCACGGCGCCGATGGCGCCCATGCCGGTGGCGAAGCACAGCGTGGCGACGCCATCTTCCATCTTGTTGACCTTGTCTTCCAGCGCGGAGACGGTCGGATTGCCCTGGCGGCCGTAGCGGAAGCCGGGCTCCTTGCCCTGGAATACGGAAGCGAGCTGGCGCGCATCGCCGTAGCCGAAGGCAACGGAAGTATGCACGGGCTTGTGCAGGGAACCGTGCTCGATGCCCTTGCGGCGGTCGTTATGCAGGATGGTGGTGGTAAAGCCGTAGTTTTTTTTATCGTTCATGATCGCGGAGCAAAAAAAGCCCGGCGCTAGCCGGGCAAGATAATTACGCTTCTGTTGTCGCCAGGTTCAGGTTCAGCTGGGAACGCGGCGTATCTTCGGGCGCTGCCGCCTTCGGATGGTGGCGCGCATATTCCAGGCGGTCCAGGTATTCCTGCGACACGTCGCCCGTCACGTACACGCCATCGAAGCACGACGCTTCGAAGTTGGTCAGGGCCGGGTTGACGTCGGCGATGGCCTGCTTGAGCGCGCCGATATCCTGGTACACCAGGTAGTCGGCCGTGATTTCGCGGCACACTTCTTCCGTCGTGCGGCCATAGGCGATCAGTTCGTCGCGCGTCGGCATGTCGATGCCGTACACGTTCGGGTAGATCACCGGCGGCGCAGCCGAGGCGAAGATGACTTTCGTCGCGCCCGCTTCACGCGCCATCTGCACGATTTCACGGCTGGTGGTGCCGCGCACGATGGAATCGTCGACCAGCAGCACGACCTTGTCCTTGAATTCGGACGGGATCGCGTTGAGCTTCTGGCGCACGGATTTCTTGCGCGCCGCCTGGCCCGGCATGATGAAGGTACGGCCGATATAGCGGTTCTTGATGAAGCCTTCGCGGTACTCGATGTTCAGCGCCATGGCCAGCTGGATGGCGGCCGGACGCGAGGAATCGGGAATCGGCATGACCACGTCGATATGCACGCCTGGCAATTCGGCGCGGATCTTCTCGGCCAGATACTCGCCCATTTTCAGGCGCGTGGCGTACACGGAGGCACCGTCGATGACGGAGTCGGGACGGGCCAGGTAGACGAATTCGAACACGCACGGGTTCAGGCTGGCATTGTCGGCGCATTGGGCGCTGTGCAATTGCTTGTCAGCATCGATGAAGACGGCTTCGCCGGGGCCGATGTCGCGCACGAAGCGGAAGCCCATGCCTTCCAGGGCCACGGATTCGGAAGCGATCAGGTATTCCGGACCTTGCTCCGTTTCATTGATGCCCAGGCACAGCGGGCGGATGCCGTGCGGATCGCGGAAGGCCAGCAAGCCCACGCCGGCGATTTGCGCCACGGCGGCGTAACCACCCTTGACGCGGCGGTTCAGCACGGTAACGGCCTTGAAGATGGCTTCCGGGTCCAGGTTCAGGCCCGTCGTCGCTTCCTGGATTTCATGCGCCAGCACGTTGAGCAACACTTCCGAATCGGAATCGGTATTGATGTGGCGGCGGTCGTTCTTGAACATTTCCAGCTTCAACTGTTCCCAGTTGGTCAGGTTGCCATTGTGCGCCAGGGTGATGCCGAACGGCGCATTCACATAGAACGGTTGTGCTTCCTCTTCGCTCGACGAACCGGCCGTCGGGTAGCGGCAATGGCCGATGCCCGTCGTGCCTTGCAGCGAACGCATGTTGCGCGTACGGAAGACGTCACGCACGAGGCCATTGGCTTTGTGCATGGAAAACATACTGCTGTGATTGGTCGCAATCCCTGCCGCGTCCTGACCGCGATGTTGCAGGAGCAACAATGCATCATAGAGCAATTGATTGACAGGTTGATGGGAAACGACGCCGACGATGCCACACATGGTGTGCTCCTAAACTGTGCTACTGATTTTAAAAAAAATTCAAAATTTCACATGCTGCGCGTAAGCGGCAGGCAGATAAGGCTTGATGGCGCGCGCGCCCTGCTCCGCGAGCGGGCTGAGCTGCGCGTTTTTCCAGAATGGCTGCTGCGGTATGGAAGTCATGCCACACAAGATGACGGCGGTCAGCACGATCACAAGGCCCCGCGCCACGCCGAACAGGCTGCCCAGGGTGCGGTCGGCCAGGCTCAGGCCCGTCACCTTGACGAGCGCGTCGACCGTCATGGACAGCAATCCCATCAAAATGCGTACGCCGATGAACAGCACCACGAAAGCCAGCAACAAACGGACGGCTTCGCCCGGCACGGCTTCCGGCAGGAATTTCGCCAGCGTGGCGCCATAGGCGTTGGCAATGACGAAAGCCACGATCCAGCTGACCAATGACAGTATTTCCTTGACCAGGCCACGCATCATGCTGATCAGCACGGACGTCACCAGCACGAACAGCACCAGGTAATCGAAGATCGTCACGCGCGCTCAGCCTTGCAACATCACGCCGGTACCAGGCTGCCGCCCAGGCCCAGCTTTTGCAGCTTGGCGCGGGTCTTTTCGGCGTCTTCGCGGCTGCCGAACGGGCCCACGCGCACGCGGATGCGCTCGCCCGCCGGGCTGGAGACTCTCTGCGTGTACGACTTGATGCCCGCTTCGCGCAGCTTGTCCTGCAATTCGTCGACCTTGTCCTGCGTCGCCAAGGCCGCCACCTGCACCACGAACTTGCCGCTGCCGGCGTCGTGCACCTTGTCTTGTACTTTCTCTTGCGGCTTGCCTTCCAGGATAGCCAGCGCGCGCGCGGCATCGTCGGCCGATTGCGCCGGCTTGGCAGGCTTAGTCTCGGGCTTCGCTTCCGGTTTTACCTCATGCTTGGGCTCGGGCTTGGGCTCGTGTTTCGGCTCAGGCTTGGGTTCGTGCTTCGTTTCCGGCTTCGGCTCCACCTTGACCGGCTTGGGCTCAGGCTTGGGCTCGGGTTTCGGTTCCACATAGGTCGGCTTGACCGGTGCAGGCTGGGCGGCGGCCAGCACGGGTGCCGGTGTGGGCGTAGGCTTGGCGGCAGGCGGCAGCGGCGCATCGACGATTTCCTCGGACTGGTCCAGGCCATTCGCTGCGGCCTGGGCCGGAACGGCCGGCACGGGCGCCGGTGCAGGTGCGGCGGCCTTTTCCTTCGACGGAATGTCGATGGCGATATCGTTGAAGGGCGCCTTCGGCTCGGAATCGAGCAGCATCGGCAAGCCGACAGCTACGCCCAAGGCCAGGGCAATCGCCCCGACCAAGCGGCGGCGTGCGCGCTTCTTTTCAGGCAAGACCGGATCCGGCGCCTCCTTGCCGCCACGGCGCGATCCGCCGCCACCGGAGGTGTTGGCTGCGCGCTTGCGGGTCGGCGACTGTGCTTCGCCAGGGACATAAAAGCCGCTGTCTTCGCCAGAGGATTCTTGCTTGTTTTTAAACAGTTTCGAGAACAAGCCCATGCGTGATTTTCAGTCGAGTGCGTTTCAGTGAAGTGAGGATTTTCGGGCCTTCATCACGCCGGCAACGGTGAGGAAAGAACCAAAGACCACAATTCTATCATTCTCACCGGCCCGGCTCATTGCATTTGCAAAAGCTTGTGCCGGATCATCGAAAATAGACACAGTATGTTCGCTACTGTCGGGCTTGTCTTCGAGCATGATCTGCACCTTGGCGGCCAGTTCGGAGGCTGTGGCCGCGCGCGGTGAAGGCAGGCCCGTCAGGCACCAGTGGTCGACGTGCTCGCTCATCGCAGCCAATACGCCATCGATATCCTTGTCCAGCATGGAGCCGAACACGGCATACGTGTACGGGTGGAAACCCATATTGCCCAGGTTCTGGTTCAGCGCCGACGCTGCATGGGGGTTGTGCGCCACGTCGAGGATCACGCTGGGGCGGCCAGGCAAGACCTGGAAGCGGCCCGGCAGTTCCACCGTCACGAGGCCCGTGCGCACTTCCTGCGCGCCCACGGGCAGTTTCAGCTTCAGCACTTCCAGCGCGGCCAGCACAGCCGTCGCATTGAGGATCTGGTTGGCGCCGCGCAAGCTCGGGTAAGCGAGCGAATTGCGGCGCTGCTCGCGCCCGCCGTAGTTCCACTGCTGCTTGTCGCCCGAATAATTGAAATCGCGGCCCATCAGCCACAAGTCGGCGCCGATGGCTTCCGCATGGTCGATCAGCGACTGCGGCGGCACGGGGTCGCTGCAAATGGCCGCCTTGCCCGGACGGAAGATACCCGCCTTTTCAAAACCGATCGCTTCGCGCGTGTCGCCCAGGTAATCCGTGTGGTCGATATCGACGCTGGTGACGATAGCCACGTCGGCGTCGATCACGTTGACGGCATCGAGGCGCCCGCCCAGGCCCACTTCCAAGATGGCCACGTCCAGCTTGGCCTGCGACAGCAGGTGCAGGATCGCCAGGGTGGTGAATTCGAAATACGTCAGCGGCGTGTCAGCGCGCACGGCTTCGACGGCATTGAAGCTGGCGACAAGCTGTTCATCGCTGGCCATCTCGCCCAGCACGCGGGCGCGCTCGTTAAAATCAAGAAAGTGCGGCTTGATGTAGAGCCCCACTTTGTAGCCGGCACGCAACAACACGGATTCCAGCATGGCGCAGGTGGACCCCTTGCCATTCGTGCCCGCCACCATGATCACGGGGCAAGTAAACGCCAGTTGCATGCGCGCCTTGACGGCTTGCACGCGGTCCAGGCCCATGCTGATCTGGGTTTCCGAATGGCGGGTTTCCAGCATGGCGAGCCAGTCCGGCAAGGTGGTGGGGAGGTTTTGCATGGGAGACTTCTTGAAAAGAGTGCGCGAGGCGGAAAAGACATGAGACCCAAACCGAAGACTGGGGTCGGACCCTGAGGGTCCGACCCCGGTAGTTCAGGTTTTGGGGTAAATCAAATTACGCAAGTACTTCGACAGCCTGGTTTTGCAACAAGGCCAGCAGGCGGGCGATTTCTTCGCGCATCTTGCGGCGGTCGACGATCATGTCGACGGCGCCCTTGGTGACGAGGAACTCGGCGCGCTGGAAGCCTTCCGGCAGTTTTTCACGCACGGTGTTTTCAATCACGCGCGGGCCGGCAAAGCCGATCAGCGCTTTCGGTTCAGCGATGACCACGTCGCCCATGAAGGCGAACGAAGCGGACACGCCGCCCATGGTCGGGTCGGTCAGCACGCTGATGAATGGCAATTTCTTTTCCGACAGCTTGGTCAGCATGGCCGTGGTTTTCGCCATCTGCATCAGCGACAGCAAGCCTTCCTGCATGCGCGCGCCACCGGTGGCGGTGATGCAAATGAACGGCACCTTCTGTTCCAGCGCGATCTGTGCGCCGCGCACGAAGCGCTCGCCCACGACGGAACCCATGGAGCCGCCCATGAATTCGAATTCGAAGCACGCCACGACAACCGGCAGGCTCATGATGGCGCCGCCCATGACGACCATCGCATCCGTCTCGCCCGTCGCTTCCATGGCGGACTTCAGGCGGTCCGGGTATTTCTTGCTGTCCTTGAATTTCAAGGTATCGACTGGCAGGATTTCCTGGCCGATTTCATAGCGGCCGCCCGCGTCGAGCAGGCTGTCGAGGCGTTCACGCGCGCGGATGCGCATGTGGTGGTCGCATTTCGGGCACACGTGCAAATTCGATTCCAGGTCCGTACGGTACAGCACGGCTTCGCACGACGGGCACTTGACCCACAGGCCTTCCGGCATGGTCTTGCGCGCGGCGGCATCAGAACGCTGGATGCGCGGTGGCAGCAGTTTTTCCAACCAACTCATATTTTCTCCTTGGGCCCTTGTAGGGGTAGCGTCGGTGGACGCCCCCGGCAGACGGTAAACGGCGACGCCCCGCAGGGCGCCACCAAAAATTTTATCTATTGCACAATAACAGGCAAATCAGTGGCCGAAGTGTAGCCGTTTATCGCCGGGCTGTCGAACTTTGCCGCCACCCGAGCTTGCGTAAACAACAAGCTTGCTCAGGCGTCCAGTGCGGCGCGGATGCTTGCCGTAAAGCTGCGCACGGCGTCGACGGCGCCACCTTCCGGGGCATTTTCAATCTCCTGGATGATGCGGCTGCCGATCACGACGGCATCGGCCACCTTGGCAACGGCCTTGGCCGTGGCGCCATCGCGGATGCCGAAGCCCACGCCGATAGGTAATTTTACATGCTGGCGGATGGCCGCGAGGCGCTCTGCCACCTGTTCCGTATCAATGTTGCCGGCGCCCGTGACGCCTTTCAGCGACACATAATAGCTGAAGCCGCCGCCAACCTTGGCCACTTGCGCAATGCGCTCTTCCGTCGAGGTGGGCGCCAGGAGAAAAATCAGGTCGAGGCCCGCCGCGCGCATGGCGGCGGCGAATTCCTCGCACTCTTCCGGCGGATAGTCGACGACGATGGCGCCATCGGCGCCGGCCGCTTGCGCTGCATCAATAAACGCGGCGCTGCCGATGCGCTCGATAGGATTCGCATAGCCCATCAGCACGACGGGCGTCGTCTGGTTCGTTGCGCGGAACTGGCGCACATAGCCGAACACATCGTGGATGCCGACATTGAATTTCAAGGCCCGTTCGCAGGCACGCTGGATGACGGGGCCTTCGGCCATGGGGTCGGAAAACGGCACGCCCAGCTCCAGCACGTCGGCGCCGCCCTCGACGAGCGCGTGCATCAGGGGCACGGTGGCGTCAGGGCCGGGGTCGCCGGCGGTAATGAAAGTGACCAGGGCGGTCTTGTTGTTGGATTTTAAGTTGGCAAAAGTGGCGGAGATACGGGACATGATGAGCTTTCTTAATGATGGATAGATGGAATAATTTCAACCCAAAGCAAAGGCTGGGGTCAGTCCCTGCGGGATCGGAATGCGCACCACTGGCGCGCACTCCCCCGGCGGGTCTGACCCCGTTGACACGCTGTTAGTTGAAATTGAGTCCCATGCGCTCCGCCACGGTATGCATGTCCTTGTCGCCACGGCCCGACAGGTTGGCCAGCACGATCTGGTCTTTCGGCAAGGTGGCCGCCAGCTTGGCCGCGTAGGCCAGCGCGTGCGACGATTCCAGGGCCGGGATGATGCCTTCGATATGGCAGCAATCGTGAAACGCTTGCAGCGCCTCGTCATCCGTGATCGACACGTATTGCGCGCGGCCCGAATCTTTCAGCCACGCATGTTCCGGGCCCACGCCCGGATAGTCGAGGCCGGCCGAGACGGAGTGCGTCTCGATGATCTGGCCATTTTCGTCCTGCAGCAGGTAGGTACGGTTGCCGTGCAGCACGCCCGGAAAGCCGGCCGTCAGCGAAGCCGAGTGCTTGCCCGTGTCCAGTCCTTCGCCGGCCGCTTCCACGCCGATCAGTTTCACGTCCTTCTGGTCGATGTACGGGTAAAAGATGCCCATGGCATTCGAGCCGCCGCCGATGCAGGCCAGCACGTAGTCGGGCTGGCGGCCCGTCATTTCCGGCATCTGCACCAGGCATTCCTCGCCGATCACGGACTGGAAGTCGCGCACCATCATCGGATACGGATGGGGACCGGCCACGGTGCCGATGATATAAAAGGTGTTTTCGATATTCGTGACCCAGTCGCGCATGGCTTCGTTCAGCGCATCCTTGAGGGTCTTGGAGCCGGATTCGACGGGCACGACGGTGGCGCCCAGCAGTTTCATGCGGTACACGTTCTGCGCCTGGCGCTTGACGTCTTCGCTGCCCATGTAGACCACGCATTCGAGGCCGAAGCGGGCGCAGATGGTGGCCGTGGCCACGCCATGCTGGCCGGCGCCCGTCTCGGCGATGATGCGCGGCTTGCCCATGCGCTTGGCCAGCAGGGCCTGGCCGATCACGTTATTGATCTTGTGCGCGCCCGTGTGGTTCAAGTCTTCGCGTTTGAAATAGATTTGCGCGCCGCCAGCCATCTCGGACCAGCGCTTGGCGTGGTAGATGGGCGACGGACGGCCAACAAAGTGCTTGAGCTCGTAGCGGAATTCTTCGAGGAATTCCGGGTCCGCGCTGTAGCGCGCGTAAGCGTCTTTCAGCTCGGCCAGCGCGTGGGTCAGCGTTTCGGCAACAAACGAGCCGCCATAGGGGCCGAAGTGGCCGCGTACGTCAGGAAAAGGGTAATCGGTGGCGTGGAACAATGCGGCGGCTGCGCCGGGCGCGGTGGTGTGGTCATTCATGGTGGTTTCCTCTGGCAATGATGGCATCGGCATCCTGCACCGCGGCGATAAACGCGCGGACTCGGGATGCGTCCTTGATGCCCTTGGACGCTTCAACACCACTGCTGATGTCGACGGCGTAAGGGCGCACGCGCACCACTGCGTCAGTCGCGTTTTGTACGCTCAAGCCACCACTTAAAACGACCCGAGGCGCGAGTTCTTTTGGAATGAGGGACCAATCAAATACCTTTCCTGCACCGCCGTAGGCATCCACATAGGTATCGAGCAAGAGGCTGGAGAACAAGGGACTGGCGGCGCGATAGCGCTGTTCGTATTCTAGCAAATCTTCAAAGGAGGTGTCGGGTTTGACGCGGAACACTTGCGTAAATGGCGTATTCACGGCGCCCGCCAGCGCGGCGCTGTGTTCGGGCGTCTCGTCGCCATGAAATTGCAGCAGGGACAAGGGCGCCACGGCCCTCGTGGCCCGCACCTCGTCCAGCGTGGCATTGACGAACAGGCCCACCGTCGTCACGTAGGGCGGCATGGCGGCGATCAGGCTGGCGGCCTGCTGCGGCGTGACGTAACGGGGGCTCTTCGGATAAAACACGAAGCCGATGGCGTCGGCGCCCGCGGCCACGACGGCCTGGATGTCTTCGACGCGGGTCAGGCCGCAGATCTTGATGCGTGTGCGAGGCATGGCAATCCTTTACTTGATTTGATGCAGATCAAAACCAGGGCAAAGCGCTACTACTGTCTTGCGGCAATGCCCATTTCGGATCGTAATCGATCTGCGCCAGGTACAGGCCGTCCGGCATGAAGGTGGGCGCCGCCGCGTGGCGGTCTTTACTTTCAAGCAAATGCCCCAGCCAGTCCGGCTTTTCGCGCCCCGTGCCGATGTAGACGAGCGAACCGACCAGGTTACGCACCATGTGGTGCAGGAAGGCATTGGCCGTAATGGTGAAAATCACGCAATCACCGCGCCGCTCGATGCGGATGTCATGCATCAGCTTGACGGGCGACTTGGCCTGGCATTGCGCGGCACGGAAAGCCGTGAAATCGTGCCAGCCCAGCAGCGGCTGCACGGCTTGCCGCATCAGTTCCACGTCCAGCGGACGGAAAAAGAAACCGGCGCGCCCTTCCACCAGCGGCGAACGGGTGGCGTTGTTATACAACACATAATGATAGGTACGCGCGCGGGCGCTGAAGCGGGCGTGGAAGAAGTCATTGACCGTCGGATCGCCTTCAAGTTCCTTGGCCCAGCGCACGGCGATGGATTTCGGCAGGAAGGCGTTGACGCCGCGCACCCACGAGTGCACATCGCGGCTCAATTCCGTATCGAAATGCACGACTTGCTCGAGCGCATGCACGCCCGTGTCCGTGCGGCCGGCGCACGTGGTGGCCAGGCGCACGCGGGAAAATTGTTCCAGCGCGTTTTCCAGCTGGTCCTGCACCGTTTGCCCGTCTTCCTGTTTCTGGTATCCATGCCAGGCCGTGCCGTCGTACTGCAGGCCGAGGACGATACGCTTCAATGGCGTTGCTGTCGTAATATTTTGCATCGAAGCATTATACCGGCGCGGCAGCCTGCCGCACCGGCGGGCATTGCTAGCTCAGCAAAGCCCTCATCGTATTCGCTTTCGCGACCTGTTCGGCGCTGCCGCCCTTGATGACCTCATCGATCAGCTCGCGCGCGCCTTCCTTGTCGCCGATTTCCTGGTAAGCGATCGCCAGGTCCAGCTTGGTATCCATTTCCATGTGGATGGCCGACAGCGGGTCGTCCACGCCAGCGCTGGCCGTCTTGCCATCGTTGAGATCCAGGTCGATGCCCGACAGATCGAATTCCTGTGCCGGCGGTATGGCTTCCGGCAAGGTGGCGGGCGTTTGCGCGTCGTCGAACAGGCTGTCGAGGGAAGGCTCGGCCGCCGCGACCGGCGCGGCAGCTGGCGCCACCGGCTCGTCGAGGTCGAAATGGGCCAGGTCGACATCCTTCAACGGATCAGGCAACGGCGTCAGGCCGGCGCCTACGCCATTCACGGGGCCGGCTGGCGGCTCCAGGTCCAGGCCGAAATCCATGCTGGCGTCATACTGCGCATCCTGCGCGGCGGAGACCGGCTTGCTGTCCGGTCCCGGCATGACGATCGGGTCGCTGGTGGAAACGGGCTCGAAATCGAGGCTGTCGAGGTCGAAGTCGAGGGGCGCGCCCGTATCGCGGGCCGTCACGGAGGACACGGGCTCGGCGGGCGCCAGGTCGGCCGCCGGCGCTGACTCAGGAGCAGACAGATCGTCGGACAAGTCCATGCTCTGGCCATGCAAGTCGTCGCCCGCAGCCTTGCTCAGGCTAACGACAGCATCGTCTTCCGTATCGCCATACAGGGGATTGGTGGGATCGAGCGCCAGGCCCAGCGCGGCCGCCTGCGGCCACTCTTCGCCCTGGCCACGCGTCAAGCTGTACAGCTCGCTGGCCTGGTCTTCAAATGCGCGCACGTCGTTGCGGGCCGAATAGATTTCCAGCAGCTTCAGGCGGGCCGCATGGCGCTCCGGGTGGATACGCAAGGCTTCCTTGAGGATATCTTCCGCCTGGCCATCGCGGCCGTAGGCGATATACACGTCCGCTTCGGCGACCGGGTCCGTTTCATTCGCATCGAGCATGCTGGCGCCCGCTACGGCGGCGACGCCAGCAGCGGCGGCACCCGTGCCGAACAGGTGGTTGCTCGCTTCGGACTGCTGGTCTTCCGGCGCCAGGCCGGCCGGCGGCGTCACAGGCGCTTCCGGCTCGAACACGGGGGCGACATTGTCGGCGGGCGGCGGCGTCTCCTTGCGGCGGCGCGCGATCACCAGCGCGGCCACGGCGGCCAGCAGCGCGGCCAGGCCGATGCCGATGGCACCCAGATGGTCATTGAACTTGTCGGCGAAGGTCGGTTCCAGCGGCGACGGTTTTTTCACCAGCGGCACCGGTTTCGCCTTCGGCACGGGCGGCTGCGCCTCGGCGGCCGGGGCAGGAACGCTGGCCGGTGCGCTGGCAGCGGTCTCGGCCGGCTTGGCGGGCGCCGGGGCGCTCTTGTCCGCCATGGCCTTGCTCTTGACCGCCATCAACTTTTCCAGGTCGCTGACGTTTTTTTCCAGCTCTTTGACGCGCGCGGCAGCTTCATCGACCTGCTTCGCCTTGGCGATCTTGTCTTCCTCGCTGGCGACGGCGCTCTTGCCGGCCGACTTGGCCGCCGGCTCCGCCTTCGACAGTTTCAGCTTGTCTTGCGACTCGCTCACGGCCGTCGGCTTTTCCTGCACCTTCGTCGCGCCGATCTTGCCAGCCGTGCTTTGCGTCGCTTGCGCCGCCTTGGCCGGCTTGCTTTGCGACACTTGGCCCGCCAGCTTGTTGCGGTAGGCTTCGAAATCGATGGCGTGCGCCGTCACGATGCCCTTCGCTTCAGCCGCGCCCGTGGCGCGCACGGTGTCCGCGCCCGGCACGGCCAGGATGCGTCCGGCCTGCATGCGGTTCATGTTCTCGCCCTTGAAGGCATCGGGATTGGCGCGGTACAGGGCGACGAGCATCATGTCGAGCGAGACGCCCGAAGGCTTCAGCTCGCTGGCGATGCGGCTCAAGGTATCGCCCGTCTTGACCTTGTATTCGCCTGCCGCCTTTTTCGCGGCCGGTGGCGCAGCATCGGCCGCGGCGGCAGCCGGTTTGGCCTTGCCTGGCTCGACTGGCGCCGTCACTTGCGCCCCGCGCGTCTGGCGCGCTTCGGGCGTGTCGAGTACAAACGCATATTCGCGCACCTGGCGACCGCTCTTGCTGCTCAGCTCCAGCAAAAGATCCACCATGGGTTCGGCCACCGGTTGCGCCGAGCTGATGCGGATGAAGGGCTTGCCATTGCGGTTTTCCACGGCAAACGTCAGCGCGTTCAGGGCGGGATTGAATTCCACGTTGGCCTGGCGGTAGGCGTCCGGCGGCGCCAGCTTGGCCAGCAGGTTCGCGGCCTCGCCTGGCTTGACGGCCGATAATTCGACCTCGGCGCGCAGCGGCTGGCCGGCTGCGGACAGCACCGTGATCTTGCCCAGCTCGGCTGCGGATGCCGCCGGTGACAATAACACCGCACAGGCGACAGCGCTGCTGAGTGTTTTAATGGCAAGGGAGGCGACCCGGGGACGAGTGTGTACAGGCATAGTTGGCGGCATCTTAGTTGACATGGGAAAACTGTTACTTTTCCAGAGGTATCAACATATCATCATGCCCAGAGCTATGCAAGCTCCGCATCGTTGAGCCTTGAGGGGCTCAGGACGAAAAAAAAGCCGGGAAAACAGCCCCGGCTTGATCTGGATCAGTAATTTATTGCCATTACGCGTCGAGCAAAATGCGCAGCATGCGGCGCAGTGGCTCGGCCGCGCCCCACAGCAACTGGTCGCCCACGGTGAACGCGGACAGGTATTCGCCGCCCATGCTCATCTTGCGCACGCGGCCGACAGGAATCGTCAGGCTGCCCGTGACGGCCGCCGGCGACAGGTCGCGCACGGACGCTTCGCGCGTGTTCGGCACGAATTTCACCCATTGATTGTTGCTGGCGATGATGTCGTTGATTTCATCGAGCGGCACGTCTTTTTTCAGCTTGATGGTCAAGGCTTGCGAATGGCAGCGCATGGCGCCGATGCGCACGCACAGGCCGTCGACAGGGATTTCCTTGGTGCCAAAGTCGATGCCGCGGCCCAGGATCTTGTTCGTTTCCGCGCCCGCTTTCCACTCTTCCTTCGACTGGCCGTTGCCCAGGTCCTTGTCGATCCACGGGATCAGGTTACCGGCCAGCGGCGCACCGAATTGCTTGATTTCATCCGGGGAATAGCCGTGCTGGGTGGCCAGCACTTGGCGGTCGATTTCCAGGATGGCGGAAGCCGGGTTGTCCAGCAGCGCCTTGACGGAACCGTTGATGGTGCCAAATTGCGTCAGCAGTTCGCGCATGTGCTGCGCGCCGCCGCCCGATGCCGCCTGGTAGGTCATCGACGTCATCCAGTCGATCAAATCGTGCTGGAACAGGCCGCCCAGGCCCATCATCATGCACGACACGGTGCAATTGCCGCCGATGTAATTCTTGACGCCCTTGCCCAGCGCATCCTTGATGACGTGCAGGTTGACGGGGTCGAGCACGATGACGGCGTCCTTTTCCATGCGCAGGGTCGAGGCCGCATCGATCCAGTAGCCATTCCAGCCCGCTGCGCGCAGCTGCGGGAAGACAGCGCTCGTGTAGTCGCCGCCCTGGCAGGAAATGATGATGTCGCACTTGGACAGTTCGGCGATGTTGTTGGCATCCTTGAGGATGGTTTCATTCTTCGCCATGGCCGGCGCCGCGCCGCCCGTGTTCGAAGTGGTGAAAAACACCGGTTCGATATGGGCGAAATCGCCCTCTTCCTGCATGCGCTGCATCAGGACCGAACCGACCATACCGCGCCAACCTACCAAGCCAACTAATTTCATTACCATTCCTCAAGATGAGACGGCGACTGCCGTCATTAGACTATTTTATCCCAGCGCTTTTACAACTGCATCACCCATCGCCTCGGTACCGACCAAAGTCGTGCCCGCTTCATGGATGTCGGCCGTGCGCAGGCCCTGCGCCAGCACTTGCTTGACAGCAGCCTCGATGCGGCTTGCCTGCTCTTCGCGGTTGAGCGAATAGCGCAGCATCATGGCGGCCGACAAGATCGTCGCCAGCGGATTGGCGATGCCCTTGCCCGCGATATCGGGCGCCGAGCCGTGCGACGGTTCGTACAAGCCCTTGTTGTTGGCGTCCAGCGAGGCCGACGGCAGCATGCCGATCGAACCCGTCAGCATCGCGGCCGCATCCGACAGAATGTCGCCGAACATGTTGCCGGTCACCATGACGTCGAATTTCTTCGGCGCCCGCACCAGCTGCATGGCCGCGTTGTCGACATACATGTGATCGAGCGCCACATCCGGGTATTCCTTGTGCACGTCGGTGACGATATCTTTCCAGAACTGGAAGGTTTCCAGCACGTTCGCCTTGTCCACGCTGGTGAGGCGCTTGTCGCGCTTTTGCGCGGCCTGGAAAGCCACGTGGGCGATGCGGCGGATTTCCCCTTCCGCATAGCGCATGGTGTCAAAACCTTCGCGCTGGCCCTTGAACGGACCATCGGGGCACTCGCGCACGCCGCGGGGCTGGCCGAAATAGATGTCGCCCGTCAGTTCACGGATGATCAAAATGTCCAGGCCGGACACCACTTCCGGCTTCAGGGTCGAGGCGCCCGCCAGCTCCGGATACAGAATGGCCGGACGCAGGTTGGCGAACAGGCCCAGGTTCTTGCGCAAGCCCAAAATCGCCTGCTCGGGACGGAACTGGCGCTCCAGATTGTCGTACTGGTAGTCGCCGACAGCGCCGAACAGCACGGCATCGGCCGCTTTCGCCAAGGCCAGGGTTCCTTCCGGCAAGGGATGGCCATGGGCTGCATAGCCGGCGCCGCCCACGGGCGCCGTTTCCAGCTCGAACGATTCGCCCAGCACATTCAAGACCTTGACAGCTTGCGCGACGATTTCAGGACCGATGCCGTCGCCGGGTAAGATTGCAATTTTCATATTTTAATCGTTTAAATGACGTTGGCCAGCCAGGGCTGAGCAGAAAGATGGCGTTCTTCGAAGGCGCGGATATCGTCGGCGTGGCGCAGGGTCAGGCCGATATCGTCGAGGCCATTCATCAGGCAATATTTGCGGAAGGCGTCGATCTCGAACGGATACGAGACGGAACCGTTGCTGGTGCGCACGCATTGCTGCTCCAGGTCCACCACCAGCTTGAAGCCGGGGAAAGCCTTGACTTCATTGAACAGGTGCTCGACCTGGCTTTCCGACAGCACGATGGGCAGCAAGCCGTTCTTGTAGCAGTTATTGAAGAAGATATCGGCAAACGATGGCGCGATGATGGCGCGGAAGCCATATTGATCCAGCGCCCACGGCGCGTGCTCGCGCGAGGAGCCGCAACCGAAGTTCTTGCGCGTAAGCAAGATCGAAGCGCCCTGGTAGCGTGGCTCATTGAGCACGAACTCCGGATTCAGCGGACGGCGGCTGTTGTCCTGCCCAGGCTCGCCATGGTCGAGGTAGCGCCATTCATCGAACAGGTTGGGGCCGAAGCCGCTGCGGTGGATCGATTTCAGGAATTGCTTCGGGATAATCGCGTCGGTGTCGACGTTGGCGCGGTCCAGCGGGGCGACCAGGCCTTCGTAAATCGTAAATTTATCCATGCTGTTTCTACTCGGTAGGACGCGCGGCACGGGGCGCCGGCACGTCGCGGTTTATTTTCCGCCGGCGCCAGTGACGACCTGGCCGACTTTCTGCACATCGCGGCCGATGCCGGAGACGGTATTGCAGCCAGACAGGATGACGGTGGCGATAAGGAGGGCGAAGAGTTTTTTCATGATGATTTCTTGATAGTAAGTAAGGGACCGGGAACGCTAGTGTAAACCAGCGGCGCCGGTCCCTGCCGTCATCGCAATCCCCGCACGTCGACAAAGTGGCCGGCGATGCCTGCCGCCGCCGCCATCGCGGGCGACACCAGGTGGGTACGGCCGCCCTGCCCTTGCCGGCCTTCGAAGTTGCGGTTCGACGTAGACGCGCAGCGTTCGCCCGGCTCCAGGCGGTCCGCATTCATGGCCAGACACATGGAGCAGCCCGGCTCGCGCCACTCGAAGCCGGCATCCTTGAAGATGCGGTCCAGTCCCTCGCGCTCGGCCAGGTCCTTGACGAGGCCGGAACCTGGCACCACCAGCGCCAGGGTGACGTTCGAGGCGCGGTACTTGCCGCGCACCACGGCGGCGGCCGCGCGCAAATCCTCGATGCGCGAATTGGTGCAGGAACCGATGAAGACCTTGTCGATGCGGATGTCTTCGATGGCCGTGTTGGGCTTGAGGTTCATGTAAACCAGCGCCTTTTCCATCGCATCGCGCTTGACGCTGTCTTTTTCCTGGTCGGGGTCCGGCACGCGGCCATCGACGCCGATCACCATCTCGGGCGAGGTGCCCCAGGTCACTTGCGGCACGATTTCTGCCGCGTTGAGCGTGACGACCAGGTCGAAGCGGGCGCCAGGGTCCGAATGCAGGGTGCGCCAATAGGCCACGGCGCGCTCCCAGTGCGGACCTGCCGGGGAAAACGGACGGCCCTTGACGTAATTGATGGTGGTGTCGTCCACGCCGATGATGCCGGCCCGTGCGCCCGCCTCGATGGCCATGTTGCACACCGTCATGCGGCCTTCCATCGACAGCGCGCGGATGGCCGAACCGCCGAACTCGATACAGTAGCCCGTGCCGCCGGCCGTGCCGATCTTGCCGATGATGGCCAGCACGATATCCTTGGCCGTCACGCCGGCCGGCAAGGCGCCGTCGACCTGCACCAGCATGGATTTGGATTTCTTTTGCAGCAAGGTTTGCGTGGCCAGCACGTGTTCCACTTCGGACGTGCCGATGCCGTGCGCCAGCGCGCCAAACGCGCCGTGCGTGGACGTGTGCGAGTCGCCGCAGACGACCGTCATGCCGGGCAGGGTCGCGCCCTGTTCGGGGCCGATCACGTGCACGATACCCTGGCGCTTGTCGTTCATGTTGAAGTAGGTCAAGCCATAGTGCTTGGCGTTCTTGTCCAGCGTTTCCACCTGCAGGCGCGAGACCGGGTCGGCGATGCCGTCGACGCGGCTGGTGGTGGGCACGTTATGGTCGGCCACGGCCAGGTTGGCGGAAATGCGCCACGGCTGGCGGCCCGCCACGCTGAGGCCATCGAAGGCTTGCGGGCTGGTGACTTCGTGCAGCAGGTGCCGGTCGATGTACAGAATTGTCGTGCCATCATCTTCGGCCCGAACAACGTGGGATTCCCAAAGTTTGTCGTAAAGCGTCTTCATCATGATTTATGCAGCGTTGCCACAGCCTGTTTAAGTGATCAAGTGATACCAGGTCATACGGTGATCCACAAGGATTATGCCATATATTGGGGAATACAGAACCGAAACAGGCAAAAGCGTGGGATTGGCGATACAAAGTTTGGCCACATTGTTCGATATGAGCTGGAAATTGCCGATATCGGCTTATCAGCGCCATCACAAGCCCATCCGCACGCGGCTTGCCGAAGGACTGACGGCGGCGGCAGAAAGGCATGTTTTTTCCTCAATCTTTCGTGTATTGTGTTTCGACAATAATGACCGACGCACGCGCGCCACCACACTGGGACTTCGATGAAACTGAACTTGTTGGCGCTGGCCGCCCTGACCCTGGCCGGCGCCCATGCGGCGGCGGCCACGCCGGGAGACACCTGCGTGCAGGACTTGCGCGCCATTGCGCCCTTCCTGCTGGAAAATGACACGGGCGCGCGCCAGCACCTGGAACAAAAGGGACCGGCGTATTTCGACCTGGCGCTGGCCACGGCCACCACGGCGGCGGCCGGCGCGGCCGATGGCCAGGCCTGCGATGCGGTCCTGGAAAACTATGCGCGCATGTGGCGCAAGGGCCACCTGCATGTAAAGCCGGGCAGCGCGCTCGATATCGCCAAACCGGCGCCGGCACGGCCCGCCGCGCCGGGACAAGCGGCAGCATCGAAGGAACCGGCGCTGCGGATATTGTCGGACTCGACTGTACTGCTGACCTTGCCCAGCTTTCACGGCAGCTACCGCGCCGCCGTGGCCGCCCTGCTCGATACGCATCGCGCGGCACTGGCGACGCGCCCCAACTGGATCCTCGACGTGCGCCGCAACGGCGGCGGCAGCGACAGCACGTATGCGCCGCTGCTGTCCTGGATCAGTTCGGGAGAGATCGTCCGCATGGGCGCCGAATGGCTGTCCACGCCGGCCAATATCGAAGGCCAGGAAAACGTCTGCGCGCTGCTGGCACCCGGCGACCAGGCCTGCGCAGCCTTTGCGGCCCAGGCCGTGACGCAGATGCGCAGCGTCAAGCCGGGCCAATACGCGCCGCAGCAAAGCAGCGGCACCATCAGCTATATGCGCGCGGACACGCCGGAACCGCGCCGGCCGGCGCGCGTGGCCGTGCTGGTCGACCGCGACTGCGCCAGCTCCTGCGAAGAATTCCTGCTGGCGGCGCGGCAAAGTTTTCATGTGAAATTGATCGGCCGCAACAGTTACGGCGCACTCGACTATTCCAACCTGCGCCTGCACGCCCTGCCATCAGGACAGCGCCACTTGCAATACGCCACCTCGCGCTCGGCCCGCTTGCCGCAGCTGCAGGTGGATCTCGGTGGCATCATGCCCGATATCTACCTGCCGCCACCGAAGGACGAGGCGGAGCGCGCTCAGGAAGTGCTGCGCGTGCAGCGCTGGCTTGAAGGGGGCACGCTACGCCCGGACAACATCTGACATCGCTGGCGCCATAAAAAAAGCCCGCTATACCTGGCGGGCTTTCTAATGAATAAGGCAAGACTTAAGCTGCCAACCGGACGCTCCCCCGGCACCCGTCCATCAGGAACGACAGGCCGACAACCAGCACCAGCTCGCCCTCGGCCGAGCGGGCCGTACCCGTGATGCCTTCCACGGTGATGGCCGTCATCGGCTTGATCACCAGGTCGGCCGTGCCATCGACGGCTTCCACGGCCAGGATGTACGGCTGTGGCGCGGCGACCACGATGCCGACACGCTCGCTGCACGATTCGTAGCCCAGGGAGCCGGCCAGCGACCGCACGGGCAATGGACGGCCCTGGTCTTTCAGCACGGGCGCGCCGCCCACTTCCATGAAGGTTTCCGGCAATTCGACGACGCGTTGCACCACCGCCATCGGCAGCGCCAGCGCGGCACCCGACGTCGACACCAGCATGGTCGGCACGATCGACAGTTCGATCGGCAGGCGGATGGCAAATTTCGTGCCCTTGCCCAGCGCCGACTCGATATGGATGGCGCCGCGGTTTTTCTCCACGGCCGTTTTCACCACGTCCATGCCCACGCCACGGCCGGAGACGCTGGACGCGACTTCCTTGGTCGAGAAGCCCGGCAGGAACACCAGCTGGAAGCATTCGTCGTTGCTCAATTGCGCGTTTTCGCTGATCAAGCCCTTTTGCTGGGCCTTGCTGCGCAGGAAGGCCGGATCCATGCCCTTGCCGTCATCCTGCAGCACGATCATGACACTGTTGGCTTCCTGCCACGCTTTCAGTGAAATATACGACTTGGCGGGCTTGCCGGCAGCCAGGCGCGCTTCCGGCGATTCGACGCCATGGTCGAGCGAGTTGCGCAGCATGTGCACGAGCGGATCGTACAAGCTGTCGACCACCACGCGGTCGACTTCCGTCTCCGCGCCCTCGATGGTCAGCTCGACATCCTTGCCCAGGTCTTTCGCCAGCTCGCGCACCAGGCGCGGGAATTTCTGGAACAGACGGCCCACGGGCTGCATGCGCGTGGCCAGGGTGGCCCGCTGCAGTTCCGTCGAGTAGCGCGAAGCGCGTTCCAGGGTTTCCGCCAGAGTCGCCATCAGGGTGGCGGCCTGGCCTTCGAATTTGAATTGCAGCAAGCGCTCGAGCAGCACGGCAGCCTGGTTGGCGGCCTGCACGGATTCACCGGCCACTTCCAGCAGGGCGTCGAGCTTGACGGCATCGACGCGGATGCTGTCTTCCTTGACGGGCGCGGCATGGCGCACTTCCGGACGCTCTTCGCGTCGTTCGGCGCCATCCCAATTCTTGGCGGCCGGCTTGGCAGCAGCGGCAGCGGCCGGCGCGGCGGCCACGACGGCAGGGGCAGCGGCGACGGCGGACACCGGCGCGGCAGCGACCCGGCTTCCCTCGGGCACGACGGCGTTATACATGCTTTCCCAGTCCAGGCCATCGGCGCCGGCGGTGGAAACGGCGGCGGCGGCGGGCGCGGCCACGGCAACTTCTGCGACCTCGGCAACGACCACGGCCGCTTCCGCCACCACGGCGGCGGCCGGCGCAGGCGCGTCCATGCCCTTGCCTTCGATGGCGTTCGTCAGGATATGTTCCAGCTCTTCCGGCATGGCCGGCAAGCTTTCCGGCGCGGCGCCATTCGCCAATTCCGTCAGCTGGTCGGCAACGAAACCGGACGCTTGCAGCGCCGCCTCGATGGCGATGGGGGTTACCGGCGCGGCACCCGTGCGCAAGGCGTCAAACAGGTTTTCCGTCAGATGGCAGGCCGCCACCAGCGCGGGCAAGCCCATGAAGCCGGCACCGCCCTTGATGGTGTGGAAAGAACGAAACACGGCATTCAGCGTTTCCTTGTTGTCAGGATCACGCTCGAGGCGCAATAAGTGCTCTTCAACATTAACCGCAAGATCCATCGCCTCAACGACGAAATCCTTGAGCATATCGTCCATTAGAATCCCAAATCCGCAAGAAGGTCGTCTACATTATCCTGGTCCAGCGCCACCGACGGCACGGACGGGCCCTGCATCAGCGGCACCGGCTTTTGCGCCAGCTTTTCGCGCACCTCGGCCGGCGCGTTGTCGCGCAGCAGCTGAGCCAGCTCGTGCTCCACCGTCTTGGTGATGTTGACCACTTTTTTGATCAGCTGGCCCGTGATGTCCTGGAAGTCCTGGGCCATCATGATTTCCAGCAAGCGGGCTTTTTCCGCTTCCGTTGCTTCGGCAACGGCTTGCGCGAACTGGCGTGAATCGCCGGCCAGGGCCTTGAATTCTTCCAGGCTCAGCTTGCCATCGAACAAGGCTGTCCAGCGGCTGTCCATGTCCTTGGCTTTCTTCGACAGCACGTCTTGCGCCGGCATGCCTTCGTCGAGCGTATTCAGGACCTTGTTGGCGGCCTGCTCCGTCAGGGTGGCGACATATTCCAGGCGGTCCTGGGCGTCGACGATCTGCGACGACGCTTCCGTCAATGCCTTGTCGTAGCCCAGTTCGCGCAGCGAGTCGTGCAGCAGGCGCACGATGCCGCCCAGGCGCTCGAACATCGGCTTGTCGGACTGGTCGACCGGATCGGCCGCTTCGCCAGGCGCGCCGGCGCTGGCCACGGGGGCCGCTTCCGCTGCGGCTGGCGCGACAGCCACCGGCGCCGCTGCGGCTGCAGCTGCCGGTGCGGCGGCGCTGGCCGACACGGAGTCGAACAGCGCGTCAAAATCGTCATCCGCGATCACGGCGGGAGCGGGCGCGGCGGCAGGCGCCGGCGTGGCTGCGGCCGCGCTTTGCGCGGATACTTCATCGAATAATGCATCGAAATCATCAGCGGCGTTGGTCATATCCCTGCTTCTCCATAATTTGTCAAAATTCCGCCTGAACTGTGCGTTTTACAGACTGATACCCACAATTTCTCGATTAAGATGATTTGAGGCAATACCGCTGCGATGGTGCGAGTGTAGCAGGGCGCCGCCCTGTTGGTAAATCTCAAAACGCGCTTCCTGGTGCAAAGCTGGCCCACAAGAGCTTTTCCGCCAGGAAATAAGTGTTCCTGCTGTTGTATTTTGAAATACTACCATTGGCGTGCGTGCAAGACCACGCGCCGCACAAGAAATCCTGCCCGCGGGCGCCTGCGCAACAGCGCCATATGGATATCGCTGGGACATCGTTGCACCTTAAACACGATCTTTCTGCCAATGTTGTCTATACTGAAGGTGCAGTAGTATTGACAATTATCAAGTCTTTACATGAATACAATGCTGCCGCCACGTCTACAATAAGAGGCGTTGCGCGCGCTGAGTCATCGCCAAAGGACCTGCCATGTATAAGAAAATTCTGATCGCCACGGACGGCTCCACCGTCTCCAACTTGACGGCCTGCGCCGGCGTTGCCTTTGCCGAACAGATGCACGCCGACATCCTTGCCGTGTACGTGGCACCCGAGTACCAGTACCCGGTGTATATCGAAATCATTCCGCCAAGCTATCCCAGCGAAGAGGAATACCGCATCGCCATGCGCAAGGCGGGTGCCGACCACTGGCAGCCCATCCTCGACGCGGCTGCCAAGCGGGGCCTGCAGGCGACGGGCTTGACGGCCTTTTCCGACAGCCCGGCCCTGAAAATCGTGGAAGTGGCGCAATTGCAGCAATGCGACCTGATCTTCATGGGCTCGCATGGCCGCAGCGGCTGGGGCCAGTTGCTGCTGGGCAGCGTCACCAACAAGGTGCTGTCGCACTCGAAATTGCCCGTGCTCGTGCATAGGCTGATCAAGGAACCCCCGGCAAAATAAGGGGTCACATGGCCACGGAGGCCGCCGTTGCCGGCACAGCAAGAAAAAGGCAAACGTGCGGCCACTTCAGTTAAAATGACAACATTTCTCGTTTCTTAACATTTGATTGTCCGGTAACGGACACAGCAGATTACACGCCACCAGATTGCCCGCCTATGATACGTATTGTGATTGCCGACGACCACACCATCATGCGTGAAGGATTAAAGCGCATCCTTGACGGCGCGCCGGATATCGACATCGTGGGTGAGGCCATCGACGGGTTTGAAGTCCTCAACCACGTGCGCCAGGGCGGCTTCGACCTGCTGCTGCTCGACCTGTCGATGCCGGGCCGCAGCGGCGTCGACCTGATCCGGCAAATCCGCAGCGAGGCGCCCAAGCTGTCCATCCTGATCCTCACCATGCACGAGGAAGAGCAATATGCGGTGCGCGCCATCCGCGCCGGCGCGCAAGGCTATCTGACCAAGGAAAGCGCGGGCACCCAGCTCGTGGGCGCCATCCACAAGGTGGCGTCGGGACGCCCCTATATCAGCGCCGAGGTGGCGGAGCAGCTCGTGCTCAACATCATGATGCCGAATGAAAGCTTGCTGCATAAACAGTTGTCGGACCGCGAATTCGAGGTCTTTTCCCTGCTGGTGGCCGGCAAGTCGATCACGGAAATTGCCAACAACCTGCATCTGAGCGTGAAGACGGTGAGTACGCACAAGACGCGCATCATGCAAAAGATGGGCATGAGTTCCCTATCGGAAATGGTCCAGTATGCCGTCGCGCACCGCCTGCTATCGCCCTTCAAGACGTGATTCTCCTGGCGCGCGCCCGCGCGCCAACTGTAGGAACAATCCTACCTCACCTACCGCAGCTCCTACTGCCATATTCAGCCACTGCTGATATTAATTGCATACGGTTGTTGGCATACTGAAACCAGTCATCAAGTTGCTGGAAAGTTATTTCATCACACAGCAAGTCTTCAGCGAATTGAGCATTACCTGCCTGGACGCGCGCCGCCGACCCTTGCCCGCCCGCCGCCCCGAGCACCCCGTCATTCAACTCTGAACTACCTGTCACCAGGAGATGAACATGCTGTCCACGCAAACGCCCGACACCCGCGCTGCCTCACCGTCGCTGGCCCCCTCCTCCCCGATGGAAGCGGGACGCCAGCGCCAGGGCCGGCTCTGGTCGAACCTGAAGGAGGTGTGCGACCTGCTGCATATCTCCAGCGCCTGCACCATCGCCGCTGACGAACTGCTGTTCCAGCACGTGCAATTCAAGACGGGCCAGCGCGTGCATACCATCGGCCAACCGTTCGACACCCTGTACATCGTCAATTCGGGCTTCCTGAAAACCGTGCTCATCGATGAATTCGGCAATGAGCAGGTACTCAGCTTCCCCATGAAGGGCGACATGCTGGGCGTCGACGGCATCCACTCGCGCCATTACTCCTCGGAAGCGGTGGCCCTGTCCGACTGCGACCTGATCCTGCTGCCGTTCAAGAAGCTGACGGCGCTGGGCAGGGTGCACCTGGAACTGGAAAACGTCATGTATGGCGTGATGAGCCGCGAATTGGTGCGCGAGCAAGCCATGATCGGCATGCTGGGCGCCCTCAGCGCCGAAGCCCGCGTGGCGCGCTTCCTCGTCTCGCTGGCCGACCGCTTCGCGCAGATGGGCTATTCGAGCAAGCTGTTCAACCTGCGCATGACGCGCCATGAAATCGGCAGCTACCTGGGCCTGACCCTGGAAACGGTCAGCCGCACCTTGTCCGCATTCAATGAAATTGGCCTCATCACGGTTGACCAGCGCACCATCGGCATCAAGGATCCGGACGCCCTGAAAACCCTGCGCCGCCTGCCGCCGTCGCGCTCGCGCGCCAAGCAGCTGGCCGCCGCCAAACTCAAGGCCGATACCACCGCAGCCGCCACCGCCTCGGCGCAATTGCTGGCCACCATTTAGCGCCATCCCGATTTCTTCAAGCTTGGCACAGGCTTGGCCCGGCCAAGGCGCACAACGCCTTGCCGGGTCTTTTTTGCGGCCACTCCTCTTCCGCGCCGCGCCAGCGGCCACCTTTGCGCAGCAGCATCTTCCACGCTGCCATCTCACCGCAAAAAAGCGCGGATCCCACACAAATAAGCCTTGCTTTTCGGGCCACATTCAACAATAATGCAAATACGAATCATTCTCAACTGAGATAAAGAAAGCCCAACATGCAAAGCTCAAAACCAGCCTTGATCCAGGATGCCGCTACCGCCCACGTCCGTCCTCCCGTCAGCATGGCCCAGCCGGCGCGCCGCATCACCAGCGAAGCGCTGCTGCAACAGGGCCGCGAAGTGGAGATTGAGCACAGCGGCAAGATCTATCGCCTGCGCGTCACCCAGTTGAACAAGCTGATCCTGACTGCCTGAAGCAGCACGGCAGCCAGTCACCACACTCGCCAGCCAGTCGCGCTCCGTGCGCGCAGCCAGCCAAACCACCGCACAGGAGTGTTTGATGGCGAACGACCGACCTTCCACGACGTTTCCCTCCCCGCAAGGCCAACAGCCTGAATTGCTGCTGTCGGCCGTGCTGCATCTGATGTCGCACTACCATGCGGGCAGTCCCTGCGAGAAACTGGCCGGTGTCATCGAACGCCATCTGCAAGTGCTGTCGAATTCGCCCGGCCTGGGCCCCGTGCTGCAAGCGACGTGCCAGCAACTGTCGCAGCAGTGGGCCGCCCTGGTGGCGCTGCACCGGCCCGCGCCGCCGAAGACCACATTGCTGGAGCGCCTGGCACGCATGCTGAGCGCCAAGCGCCCTGCCTCGCCCCTGCCGCAATAATTTCTCTTCAACACTGCCACCGCCCAACAGGATACCGCCATGTGTGACAAAGACCAGTCCTTGCCCGTCATCAGCAATTGTTCCAGCGACGGAGCCGAAACGGCCGCGCTCGCTTCGCGCCGCCGCCGGCTGTGGGAACTGTCGCATACCTGCCATTGTCCGCTGGTCGGCGTGGGCTTGCCATTGGGCTACC
The DNA here is from genome assembly GCF_030587275.1 of Janthinobacterium sp. SUN128. Lineage (NCBI taxonomy): Bacteria > Pseudomonadati > Pseudomonadota > Betaproteobacteria > Burkholderiales > Oxalobacteraceae > Janthinobacterium > Janthinobacterium sp. SUN128. The sequence goes on from NZ_JAPWHY010000001.1 coordinate 3,171,611, forward strand.
TGCGCAAGCTGGTGGGCAAGATGACGGGCGGGCGCGTGCTGGCAGACGACTACGAAGTGCACGTGGGCGCCGTGACGGAATGCGGCGCGCGCAACCGCCTGTCCGAAGCGCTGCAAAAGGAACTCGAACGCCGCTACGCTCCCGTCATCCTGCGCTTTCGCGGCGCCAAGACCACGGAGCAGGTAGCGCAACTGTGGCGCACGGCCGTCGCCAACGGCGACGTGTCGGGCGCCTTCTGGGCTGGCCTGACGCACCCGCGCTGCGATGCCGAGCTGGAAGAGCAGATGTGCAGAGACTTGCACATGATCCAGCACCAGGCCGGCGCCTGCGTGCGCGCCGACATGGGCAAATTTACGGCCTTGCAGGAAGAAAATGTACGCCTGGCGCACGAACTGGCCAAGCTGCAACAGCGCAGCCAGGCCGCACTGATGGAAAAAACGGGCGAGCTGGAGCGCCAGGAAGCCGTGCTGCTGCGCACGCGTGCCGAGGCCATCGGCAAGGATAGCGTGATCGATGGCTTGCGCGCGGAACTGGCGCAATTGCAGGCCGCCATCCCGGCGCTGGAATCGCGCACGCGCCTGGTCGAACGCCTGGCGCAAATGGATGAGCGCGAAAAGGAATTGCGCCAGCAAATCGCGGAATTGAAACAGGCCCAGCCACGCCCGGCCGCTGCCGCGCCGCCACCGGCGCCGAAGCTGGAAGTGCCGACCGGCGGCAAGCTGAAAATGCCGATCCGCCTGGTCGACCAAAGCGTGCTGTGCGTAGGTGGGCGCAGCGGCAATGTCGCCACCTACCGCGCCCTGATCGAGCGGGTCGGCGCGCAATTCACCCACCACGACGGCGGCCTGGAAGACAATGCCAACCTGCTCGATTCGAGCCTGGCAGCGGCCGACCTGGTGATTTGCCAGACGGGCTGCATCAGCCACAGCGCCTACTGGCGCGTCAAGGATTATTGCAAGCGCACGGGCAAGCGCTGCGTCTTCATCGACAACCCCAGCATCTCCAGCCTGGCACGCGGCTTGCAGGAAGTCAGTGGCGAGATGGAGCCAGCCGCACTGGACGCCTCCGACTAAAACCTAGGCCTGCAACTCGCGCGCGATGGCTTCGCGCAAGAGCGCATCATCGGCCGTGGTGTCGGGCGCGAAACGCCCCACCACCTTGCCGTCCTTGCTGATCAAAAACTTCTCGAAATTCCACAGCACGTCGCTGGGTTGCTCCTGCGTGATGCCGTAGCCGGCCAGCTTGGCGCGGAAATCGCTGCCCGGCTTTTCCTGCGCCCGCGGCTGCTCTTGCACCAGGCGCTGGTACAGCGGATGCTGGCCCGGCCCCTTGACGACGATTTTCTCAAACATGGGAAATTGCACGCCAAACGTGCCACGGCAAAAGTCCGCGATCTCGGCGTTGGTGCCCGGCTCCTGCGCGCCGAATTCATTGGCGGGAAAACCGGCCACCACCAGGCCCTCGGCCTGCTTGTCGGCGTAGAGTTTTTCCAGTCCTTCGTACTGCGGCGTCAAGCCGCAGGCGGAGGCCACATTGACCACCAGCACGACCTTGCCGCGATAGGCGTCCAGGCTGGTGGGTTCGCCATTGATGCGGCGCAAGGGAATGTCGTAAATGCTGTCGCTCATGATGTGTCTCCTCGGATGAAACAATCATGATAGCCGTGTGTGCGCGAACGCGCTGGCGGCGTCAAAAACTCAATACACGTCGCGCCGGTAGCGCCCTTCGGCCGCCAGCGCGTCGAGCGCGGGCCGGCCCAGCATCTCTTGCAGGGCCTGATCGACGCCGCCCGCCATGCCGGCCAGGCTGCCGCAAATGTAGATGGCCGCGCCCTGCTCCAGCCACAGCTTGACCTCGTCGGCATTGCCGCGCAGGCGGTCCTGCACGTAGGTCCGCTCCGCCTGGTCGCGCGAAAACGCCAGGTCCAGGCGCGGCAAGTCGCCGCTGGCGTGCCAGCGCTCAATTTCCTCGCGATAATGGAAATCGTGGGCCAGGTTGCGCTCGCCAAAGATCAGCCAGTTGCGCCGCTGCCCCGCCAGCACGCGGCTCTTCAGGTGACCGCGCAAGCCGGCGATGCCGCTGCCGTTGCCGATCAGAATTAATGGCCGCCGGGCATTGTCTTCCAGGCGGAAGCGTTTGTGCTGGCGCAGGCGCAACTGCACCACGTCGCCGACCTTGGCTTGCGCCGTGAGCCAGCCCGAGGCCAGGCCCAGGCCGCCATCGGGATGCGCATGCTGGCGCACCAGCAGATGCACGCTGCCATCATGCGGAATCGAGGCGATCGAATATTCGCGCGGCTGCGATGGGTCGGCGGGGGCGGTCACCTGCACAAGGTCGCCCGACTGCCATTCCGGCAAGCTGCCCGTCACCGGCGCCAGTTCCACGTGGTAGATGGCGCCGCCGGCGCTGCCAGGGTTGAGGTGGCGCCGCTGCGTCAAACGCCAGTCGCCGAAGGCGGGGGCGCTCCAGTCGGGCGCGTCGCTGGTGCCGGCCAGGTGGCTCAGGTGCTGGAACCATTGCTCGATGGCGGCGCTGGCACTGCGGTCGACTTCGATGCGCTCGAACAGGCGCGAGGCGCCCTGCGCCGCCAGCCAGGCATCGAGCGCGCGGCCGAAGCCGCAATAATGGCCATAGCTGCGGTCGCCCAGGGCCAGCACGGCGTAATGCAATTGCGGCAGCGCCAGCTCGCCCGTCATCAGGCGGCCCATGAAGGCGGCTGCATTGTCAGGCGCGTCGCCTTCGCCATAGGTGCTGACCAAAAACAGGGCCCGCTCGGCTTGTTGCAGATCAATGGCCGTGAGGTCGGCCAGCGCACACAGGCGCACGGGGATGCCGGCCAGTCGCAGGCTCTGCGCCGTTTGCGTGGCCAGTTCCTCGGCATTGCCCGTCTGGCTCGCATACGCCACCAGCCAGGCGGGATTGTTGGCCAGCGCCTCCCTGGCGGCGTCGGACGCGCGGCGCTTGGCGCGCGCGCGCAGCCAGGGCGCCAGGCACACGCCCGCATAACTGAGGGACAGGGCGGCCAGCAAGGCCAGCCGCGTCGTATCGTGCGTAAAAATCATGGAATCAATCGTTCATTCGTCGAGCATGGCCAGCATGTGGCTGCTCAGCGTTTCGTGGTAGCCCTCGCCGTCGCGCTGCAGGAAGCGCGCAGCCAGGCCCTGCTCTTCGGCCAGCGCCATGCCGGCTTCCGGCCCCAGCACGGTCAGGGCCGTCGACCAGGCATCGGCCGCCATGCATTCGGCATGCACGACGGTGACGGAAGCGAGTTGGTTGGCGATCGGCATGCCGCTGCGCGGATCGATGGTGTGTGAGAAACGCACCGTGCCGTCCTGGAAGAAACGCCGGTAGTCGCCCGAGGTCGCCACGGACAAGCCGTGCAGCGCCAGCAGCATTTCCGCCGGATGCTGTGCATTATCGGCACTATCGGCGGCGCCATCGGCCTGTTCCAGCATGACCCACCACGGCTGGCCATCGGGCTTGCTGCCAGCGCCGCGCAGCTCGCCGCCCACTTCCACCAGGTAATGGTGGATGCCCTGGCTTTCCAGGTAGCGGGCCAGGCGGTCCACGCCATAGCCCTTGGCCACGGCGGACAAATCGAGCTGCAAGCCGCCCGGCTGGCGCGCGCGGCGGGCCGGCAAGTCGAGTTCCAGGCGGCGGCGCTGGCGCTGCGCCAGCAGCAGCGCCACGGTATCGTCTTTCGGCGGCAGAAAGCCAGGCTCGTCATAACGGTTGCGGGGGCCGAAGCCCCACAGGTTGACGAGCGCGCCCGCACACGGATCGTACGCGCCGCCGGACGCTTGCGACACGTGCATGGCAAAGCCCAGCACCTCGCAAAACGCGGCGGGCAGGCTGTGCCAGCTGCCAGGCTCGGCCCGGTTGAAGCGGCCCAGGTCGGACTCGTCGCTCCAGTGGCTCATTTGCGCCACCACCAGGTCCAGCTGCTGCTGCAAGCCCTGCTGCAAGTCGGCGCTGCCCGCGCGTCCCGGCATGGCGGGCTCGAGCAAGCGTACCGACCAGCTGGTGCCCATCGACAGGCCGCGCAAGTCCCGGATCGCGGCACCGGGCGGCGCGACCTGATCGGAAATTTGCTGCGGCAGCAGGACCCGGCGCATCGGCGCTCTCGTGACGATGCCGCCGCTTACTGCGGCAACACTTCCACGGTGGCCGCGTACGTCATGCGGCGCTCGGGCATGGCTGGCGGCTGGCCGGCCACGGCCGGTGCGGCCGCAGGCCAGGTGCTGCTCAGGTAGTACATGCCGGCCGCAGGGACCGTAAACGTGATCTCGCCCTTGGCATCCGTGCTCTGGCGGATTTCACCGAGCACGCCACGGTAGCGCACGCCGCCTGGCACGAGGCTGAACGCCTGGTTCGCCGCCGGCTTGCCGTCGACCAGGAAGCGCCAGGTGGCTTTCTCGCCGGCGCGCAAGTCGTTCGGGTGCGTCACCGGCACGAATTCCAGGCCCACGCCCGTCGGCTTGAACACTTCCGTGCTGGTTTCGCCATTGCTGAAGAAGGTTTCCAGGCGCGCTGCCGTGCGCGTGATTTTCAGTTCTTGCGCGTCAGCCGGCACTTCCTTCTTGAACGTTTCCTCGTTGCCACGGAAACGCTTCTGCTCGCCATTGAGCTTGTAGCTGCCCATCACGTTTTGCGACACGATGGCCGCTTTATACGTGCCAGGTTTTTCCATTTTCACATCGAAAACGCTGCGCAAACGGCCCGTGACCGTGTTCGCCGGCGTGACTTTGGCGCCGTCCGGACCGATGACTTGCAGCGCGTCCAGGCGCAGCGGCTGGTGGTCGATCTCGAACAGGCCGTCGGAGACGGCTGCGTCCACCGTCACCCAGGCGTCCTTGCTTTCCACCATCGTGCTCGATGGCACCATCCAGCCGCGGTGGGCGTGGGCGTTCATGGCCAGGCCGGCCAGGGCCAGGGCGATCAGGGATTGGTTGAATCGATTGAACATGATGTGCGCCTTATGGTTTGAGTTGGACGACGACATTGCCGAGTTCTTCCTTGCCTTTGGCAGGCACGGACTGGGCCGACTTCAGCGGCCACTGGAACGGCACGCGCACCAGCTCGCGTCCACCCGCTTCACGCGCCGCTTCCACCACCACCTGGTATTCGCCGGCCGGCAGCTTGTCGAGCAAGGCCTTGGCACCGGGGAAAGTCAGGGTATGTTCGCCCGGCGCACGCGTGGCGCCGCTGACGCCGTCAACGGGCATGGCCAGGTCGCGGCCGCTCTTGCGCCACCATTGACGCATGTCCTTCAGCCATTTTTCGCCGGCCTTGTCCTTCTTTTTCACGTCATACAGCACCGTCAGATTGCCGACGACCTTTTGATCGGCCGTTTCCAGCCATGCCGCCACGTAAGGACGGTGGTACTCCGCCACGTTCAGTTGCGGGATTTCAATCTTGAGGGCCAGGTCGGCCGCCATCGCCGAAGTGCCGATCAGGGGAAGGCCAAGCGCCAGGGAGTAGCGTAATTTCATGGTGTGCCTGTAAAAAGGAAAAATAAAAACGATCAGTGAATAAACAGCAAGGCGATCGCGCAAGGTATCAAGATACCGAGACCAACCATCGGCCAGGTAAATGGCCGGTTGGCCGCGTGGAACTTCAAAATCAATAGCCCCGTCAGGCAAAACACGATGCAGGCGCCGGCAAAGATGTCGATGAACCAGCTCCAGGCCACGCCCGTGTTGCGGCCCTTGTGGACATCGTTGAGCCAGGATACCCAACCCCGGTCCGTCAATTCATATTCGGCGGCCCCGTCTTCCAGTCCGATGCGCACCCAGGCATCGCCGCCCGCCTTGGGCAGCGGCAAATACACTTCGTCGACCGACCATTCGGCGGGACGGCCGCCCGCATTGAGCGACCATTGCTGCTTGAGCCAGGCTTCGGCGGCGGCCGGCATGGGCGCATTGGCACCATCGTGCTTGGCGGCATACGCGGCCAGTTCCGTGACGAGGGGTGCCGGCAACGCCGCCTTCTGGCGCGTGATCGCCGGCTTGGATTCGATCTGGCCTGCGTGGTTCAGGGTGATGCCGGTGATGGCGAACAAAAACATGCCCAGCAGGCAAAGCGCTGAGCTGATCCAGTGCCATTGATGCAAGTTCTTCAGCCAGACGGCGCGGCTGGCGTTGTTCTTGGCCTTGTCTGCGGCGCCCGCATTACCCATCAAGCGCTCCCGCCAAGGAGCGGGCCAGGTGGCGCGACAAGTCAGTGTGCTTCATTCCCATCCTTCAATCAAAGTTCATGCCGACATTTTCAAACAAATGATAATGATTATCATTTATTAAGTCAATACATGGGGCGCCCCGCCGGGCCAGCGTTTTGTAACAGCTTTGAAACATGCACAACAAGACCGGACCATGCGTGCCGCTACGTAAGCTGCCGTACAGAGCCGCGAGCCATGCCCGCCTATGCTGTTGTTCAGGACAATCAAACAGGAGCACAATATGCAAGCGTATTCCAGCGAACAAGTGGCCAGCATCGCGGCCAAGATCAAGGATGTCAAATTCGGCATGCTGACCACCAGCGACGACATGCGCACCCTCACCAGCCGGCCGCTGACGCAGCAGCAGGTCGACAAGGAAGGGCAAATCTGGTTCTTTGTCTCGGATGAGGCCGCCTACACGCGCGACTTGCTGAACAATCCACAAGTCAATGTCAGCTTTGTCGACACGGGCGACAGCCTGTATGTATCCGTCTGCGGCCACGCGCAGCTGCTGAAGGACCGCGCCAAGGCGGAGGAATTGTGGAACCCGCTGGTCAAAGCCTGGTTCCCGGGCGGACTCGACGATCCGAAGCTGTCGCTGATCAAGGTGACGATCCAGTCGGCAGAATACTGGGATAGCAGCGCCAGCAAGATGATGCAATTCTATGAAATGGCCAAGGCCGCCATTACGGGCGAGCCGCCGAAGGACTTGGGCGAACACGGCAGGGTCGATCTGTAGCCGAGTCGCCAATGTTATCCGCGCCGGCAAGCAGCCGGCGTTACTCCCCGTATGGTGGAATGGCCAGCCGGCGTGCGCGAACACGTCCAACAGCTGGCCCTGCGGGGATTACCAGACAGTCAAGAAGGGAAGCTCAGACGCCGGTACTGCCCGTGGTGTCCGGCCCATCGTCGGCACTCTGCCTGCTCTGCCCGGCGGAACCGGACTGGTGATGGGGCAAGCGGTCGGCGCGCCGCACTTCGCCGATGGAAAACAGATCGTCGCCGATATCGAGGCCTTGCTCGCTATCGACCAGCACAAAGTTTTCAGCCGAGTCGGCCGTGCTTTGCTTGCTGCCCGCCGTGGATGGCGTGCCGCCCTGGCTATTGCCCGGTTGCGGCGTATTCGAGTTGCCCATTATCTTCTCCCTGATCATCGATGCGGTTGACTGCGAGGTGATTGCCAGGTGATCGCACATTGCCGGCGCAGCTCATTCATCATAGTCCATGCCTGCTGCATTGCATCAAAATTTTGCGGCTGCCGGACAGATGCGGCCATGACCAGCGGCGTGCCTGCCTGCCGCTGGCCATGATCACTTGCTACTGCTCATGACTACTACTTGCACTACTGCTTGTTGCGCGAGCCCGAGCTCGATCCCGAACCGCCGCTTTGCTTGTTACCACTGTCGCGGTTGCCTTCCTGGTTCATGCCGGCATTGTCGCGCGAGCCGCTGGAACTGGCTGCGCTTTGCCGGCTGGCGTCGTTCTTGTGACTTTGGCTGCCTGCGCGGCGGGCCTCTTCCGAGGTGAATTCATGCGCCGTGCCTTTTTCATGCGCGGCACGCCCCCCTTCGCTGGCGATTTCGCGCTGCTGGGCGGGGTCCATGGAAGCGAAACCCCGTTTGCTGGTATCGCTTTGCTTGTTGCCGCCGCTGCTACTGCTACTGGTTTTACTACCTTGCTGTTTATTGTCGCTCGATGTGGCCATGATGATCTCCTTGATCGATGGAATCAGAAACAGTGCAAACCATGCAATTCTTCCCCCTCGCATGGCAAGGGAACAGTCATCTTAGTGCGCACATGGGGCACAAGAAATAGGAGGATGGCAAGAGCGTATGTAGGATGTGTCCCGCCTACGGTAACGCAGTTACTTTCAGTTTTCCACCAAAAGTACCAGACACTCAGCAGTTAGCGGGTAGTGCGAAAATCGCCGCGTCGGCCGTCACGTAGACGCGCTCGCCAGCGGCTGGCCGCACCGCATGGCCGCCCGTGAATGCGCCAAACGAGGGCAGGATGGCGCGATGCTGACCCAGCAGGAAACACGGCAGGCGCAAGCCGCCCCTTTCAGCGCGCAAGTGAAACACGGGATGCACGTGGCCGGCCAGCACATAACCGGGCGCGGCGATGTCCGGGTGATGGCAGAACGACAGATTGCCCACCTGATGCGGCTCATCGACCATGCTGATCCCCAGCGCGGCGGCCGGGTCGCCCGCATGCGCATCGTGGTTGCCGCGCACCACCGTCAGTCGCACGTCCGGATGGCGCGCGCGCCAGGCCTGCATGGCGGCCACGGTGGCGGCCCCGTGCGCGGCGCGCGCGTGCAAAAAATCGCCGAGAAAGACGATTTCCTCGCAAGCGTAACTGGCCAGCAGGGCGTCGAGCGCCAGCAGGTTTTGGGTGGTGGTGCCGCGCGGCACGGGCACGCCTAGCGCGCGAAACGCGGCCGCCTTGCCGAAATGGATGTCGGCGATGACCAGCATCCTGCGCGCGGGCCAATACACGGCCTTGTGCGCCAGCAGCCACAGAATCTCGCCGGCCAGTTCCACCACGCAGTGCGCTTGCTGCGGGCCGCTCATGCGGCCGCCTTTTCCAGCGCGCTGACCAGGCGCGCCACCCGGTCCGACAGCTTTTCCGTCGTCAGCTGTTCGCGGAAGCGCTCGACCATCAGGCCGAAGGCAAACGGCGATGCCCGCTCCAGCGCTTGCAGGGAAATCTGCCGGCCATGCAGCTCGCGCAAGGTGGCGCGCAAGCGCGTCAATTCCAGTTCCTGTTCCAGCACTTCGCGCTGCGCCTGCGTGAGCAGCAAATTGGCCGCGTCGTGCTTGCGGAACACTTCAAAGAAGAGCGAGGAAGACGCCTGCAGCTGGCGCGCGCTTTTCGGCTGGCCCGGATAGCCCTGGAACACGAGGCCGGCGATGCGGGCGATTTCGCGGAAGCGCCGCTGCGACAATTCAGTCGCGTTCAGGCTGGCCAGCACGTCTTCCAGCAGATTGTCCGTGCTGAACAGGGCAATATCGGCGCCGCTGGCGCCCGCCAGCAGCGGCGCATAATCGATGTCGTCCGCGCCCAGCAATTCAAAGCCGTAGTCGTTGACGGCAATCGACAAGGTGGCCGGCTGCACGCGCGCGATGCGGTACGCCAGCAGCGACGCCAGGCCCAGGTGCACCGAGCGCCCGGCAAACGGATACACGAACAGGTGATGGCCTTCGCGGCTGGACAAGGTTTCAAGCAAGAGGCTGGCGCGCGTGGGCAGGCTCGACCATGCCTGCTGGATGGCCAGCAGCGGCGCCAGCGCGCGCATTTCCGGCCCGCTGGCCTTCCCTTCTTGCGCCAGCTGCAACTGGTCCAGCACGGCATGCGCGAGTTCCGACGACAGCGGCATCTTGCCGCCCTGCCAGCGCGGCACGGCGCCGCGGCTGCCTGTTGCGCGCCGCACGTAGGCCGTCATCTCGTGCACGCGCACGAATTCCAGGATGCGCCCGCCAAACAAAAAATGGTCGCCCTGCTTCAGGCGCGCGATGAACGATTCCTCGATGCTGCCGATGCGCGCGCCACCGAGAAACTTGACCTGAATGGCCGCCTCCGACACGATGGTGCCGATGCTCATGCGGTGGCGCCGCGCCAGGGCCACGTCCGGCACGCGGTACACGCCCTCATCGTCCGGCAGCACTCGCCGGTATTCCGGATACACGGTCAGGCTTTGCCCGCCGCGCGCAACGAAGTCGAGCGCCCATTGCCACTCGTCCAGGGTCAGGTGGCGATACGACCAGGCGGCGCGCACTTCCTCATACAATTGAGCCGACTGGAAGCCGCCACCCAGCGCGATCGTCACCAGGTGCTGCACCAGCACGTCGAGCGGCTTGTCCGGCACCGGGCGCGCTTCCAGGTGGCCCTGCGCCAGGGCAGCGCGGGCAGCCGCCGCTTCCAGCAATTCCAGGCTGTTGGTGGGTACCAAGGTGACGCGCGAGATGCGCCCCGGCGCGTGGCCGCTGCGCCCGGCCCGCTGCACCAGGCGCGCGATGCCTTTCGCGCTGCCCACCTGCAAGACCCGCTCGACGGGCAGGAAGTCGACGCCCAGGTCCAGGCTGGACGTGCACACGACGGCTTTCAGTTCGCCCGTTTTCAGGTGCTGTTCGACCCACTCGCGCACTTCACGGTCCAGCGAACCGTGGTGCAGGGCGATCAGGCCCGCCCAGTCGGGCCGCGCATCGAGCAAATGCTGGTACCACAGCTCGGCCTGCGAACGCGTGTTGGTGAATACCAGGGTGGTGGCGCTGCCCTCGATCTCGGCGATCAGGGGCTGCAGCATCTGGATGCCCAGGTGGCCGCCCCAGGGAAAGCGCGTGGGGTTGACGGGGATCAGGCTGTCGACAAGGATGCGCTTTTTAATTTTACCTTCCACCAGCACGCCGGCGTTTTCCTCGCCCAGCAAGACGTCCTGCGCCTGCTGCAAGTTGCCCAGGGTAGCCGACAAGCCCCACGTCATCAGGTTTTCCTGCCAGCGGCGCAAACGGGCCAGGGCCAGTTGCACCTGCACGCCGCGCTTGCTGCCCATCAATTCGTGCCACTCGTCGACGATCACGGTTTCCAGCAGGCTGAAACGTTCCCGGGCGTCCGCCTGGCTGAGCATCAGGGACAGGCTTTCCGGCGTCGTGACGAGCACCTCGGGCCAGGCCTTCGCCTGCCGCGCCCGCTGCGCCGCGCTCGTGTCGCCCGTGCGCGCCTCGATGCGCCAGCCGGGAGCGAGCTCCGCACCCGAGGCTTGCAGCGCGCGCACGGTGTCGGCGGCCAGTGCCCGCATGGGCGTGATCCACAGCACGCGCAAGCCCTGCTTTCTCCCCTTGCGCGCCAGCCGCTCGGCGCGCAGCAAGGCGCCGAACCACACGGCATACGTCTTGCCGGAACCCGTGCTCGCATGCAGCAGGCCGGAGCGACCCTGCGCGCCAGCACGCCAGACGGCGCGCTGGAACGGAAACACCGTCCAGCCGCGCGTGACAAACCACGCATCGATGCGCTGCGCCAGCGTGCTCATCGCTTGCTCATGTGGTCTGGGCCAGCATGGCCTTCAGGGTGGCCAGCGTGTCCGCGTCGGCGATGGCCTTGTCTTCGCGCCGGCGCAGGATGCGGGGAAAGCGCACGGCGATGCCCGCCTTGTGGCGACTCGACGCAGCAATGCCTTCGAAACCGATCTCGAACACCATCGTCGGCCGCACGCTGCGCACGGGACCGAATTTTTCTACCGTCGTCTTGCGGATGGCGGCATCGACCTGGCCGATCTCCGCATCCGTGAGGCCGGAATACGCCTTGGCGAACGGCACCAGCTTGCGTTCTTCACCGCCCTCCTCATCCGTGTCACTGTCCCAGACGGCAAAGGTGTAGTCCGTGTACAGCGACGCGCGCCGGCCGTGGCCCGCCTGGGCGTAGATCAGCACGGCGTCGATGGCATACGGGTCGATCTTCCACTTCCACCACGTGCCCACATCCTTCGTGCGGCCCACGCCATACGCGGCCGACACGGCCTTGAGCATCAAGCCTTCCACGCCGCGCGCCCGCGATTCAGCGCGGATGGCTGCCAGCGCCTCCCAGCTTGCCGCCTCGATGCGCGGCGACAGGCGCAGCGCGGAAGAGTCCACGCCGGCCACCACGGTTTCCAGCAGCGCGCGGCGCTCCAGCTGGGGCAACTGGCGGACATCGACGCCATCGATTTCCAGCACATCGTAGGCCACCAGCACGGCGGGCAGCTCGGCCAGCAGCTTGGACGACACCGTCTTGCGGCCCATGCGTTGTTGCAAGTCGGCAAATGGCGCAGGCACGTCACCCGGCTGCCAGATGAGGATTTCGCCATCGAGCACGGTCCCCTCGGGCAAGGCCAGCTGCGCCAGTTCGGGAAAGCGCTCCGTGATCAATTCCTCGCCGCGCGACCACAGCCAGTTCACGCCCCCGCGGCGCAGCAGCTGGGCGCGCATGCCGTCGTATTTCCATTCGGCCAGCCAGTCGCCGATGTCGCCCAGCGTCTCCGGCCCCGCCTGCAAGGGATGCGCGAGGAAGAACGGGTAAGGCTGGCCGCCGCGCAGCGCATGCTCGCCCTCCGACTGCGCGGCGATCAGTTTGAGAAAGCCCGCGCCCGTGGGGCTGACCTTGCCATCGGTCCAGCCCATCAGGCGCTGGGCGATCAGCTTGCTGTCGACGGCCGCGATGGATGCCAGCGCGCGCGTCACCAGCAGTTTTGACACGCCCACGCGAAAGCCGCCGCCTATCAGTTTGAGCAACAAAAATCGTTCGCGCGTTTCCAGCTCGTCCCAGTAGGCCAGCAAGTCGGCGCGGATGGTGTCGGGCGCCGCGCCGCGCAACGGTGCGATGCGCTGCTCGACCCACTCGGCCAGGCCGATGTCGCTGCGCCTGGCGGGCGCGGGCAGGATCAGGGCGATGGTTTCGGCCAGGTCGCCCACGGCGTGATAGGCCTCGTCGAACAGCCAGGCATCGAGGCCCGCCCGCTCGGTCGCGTACTCGCGCAACAACCTGGTGGGCACGGCCTGGCGCGGTTTGCCGCCGGCCAGGAAATACACGGCCCAGGCCGCATTGTCGGGCGAGGCGCCGCGAAAATAGGCTTGCAGCGCCGCCAGCTTGCGGCTGGTGGAGGTGGTTTCGTCGAGTTCCGCGTACAGCCGGGCAAAGTCACGCATGGGTGACGTCCTCCGCTGCCGTGGACGCACCGGGCGCATTGTCATCGGCCTCGTCGTCGCCATATTCCGTCTCGAAGCCGCCCGCCTGCCAGCCGTTCTGCTGCAGCCAGCGCACCATCACGGGAATCGAGCCATGCGTGACGATGATGCGTTCAGCCTGCGTAGCCTGGATGGCTTGCATCAGGCCGGGCCAGTCGGCATGGTCGGACAGGACAAAACCCCGGTCCACGCCGCGCCGCCGGCGCGCGCCGCGCAGCAGCATCCAGCCGCTGGCAAACGCATCGCTGTAGTCGCCGAAACGCTTCATCCACGGCGAGCCGGCGGCCGACGGCGGCGCGATCACCAGCGCCGTCTTCAGGGCCGCCTTGTCCGTGACGTTATCGACCATGACGGTGGCGGGCAAGGCCACGCCGCACTCGCGGTAGACCTGCGTCAATGCCTGCGCCGCGCCATGGCAGATAATGGGACCGATGGTCGCGTCCAGTCCCGCCAGGATGCGCTGCGCCTTGCCGAAGGCATAGCAGAACAGCACGCTGGTGCGTCCCTCGGCCGCATTCCTGCGCCACCACTGGTTGATATCGTCATAAACCTCCTGCGGCGCCTGCCAGCGGTAGATGGGCAGGCCGAAGGTCGATTCCGTGATGAATGTATCGCAGCGCACGGGCTCGAACGGTGCGCAGGTGGGGTCGGGCTGCAGCTTGTAGTCGCCGGACGCCACCCACACTTCACCGCCGTGCTGCATGCGCACCTGGGCCGAGCCCAGCACGTGGCCGGCCGGATGCAGTGACACTTGCACGCCGTGGTGTTCTATCGTGTCGCCATACGCGAGTGCCTGGATGGAAACGGCGCCCAGGCGCGCGCGCAGCACCTGCTCGCCGGGAGCGGCGCACAGGTAATGCCGGTGTCCGACTCTCGCATGGTCGGCGTGCGCATGCGTGATGATGGCGCGCTCGACGGGGCGCCACGGGTCGATGTAGAACTGACCCGGCACACAATACAAGCCTTCCTTGCGCACCACCACCATGTCTGTCATGCCCTGCTCCCTGCGTTAAAAAAGCGCGTTGGAATGGGCTGATTCTAGCGCGCTTGCGGCAGATCACTGTTCGGCAGCGCACCATGGCTTCATGCGGGGACAACGAATTCCGCCATGAAGGTACGCGTGGTGTTTTCTGGAAAGGCAATGGTGACCTGGTCGCCCGCCACGGACAGCACGGTGCCGATCTGATAGCGGGGCACGCGCACGCGGCTGCCGACGGCGATCTGGGGCGCCGGTGCCGGCGCAGGTACCTGGACAGGCGCCGGCGGCAACTCGTCCAGGGTGATGGGCGCGGCCAGCGCGGGCGGCGACTGGCAATTATCGCAAGTGCAGCAGCGCTCGAAATCGCCGGCATCGCCAAAGTAATCGAGCAGCAGTTTCCAGCGGCACAGGCCACTTTGCGCATATGCCACCATCTGCTCGAGCGCCTGTTTGTCGCGCTCCTGCTTGTCGACATAGACTTGCGCCAGCTGCGCAAACGAGGGCGTGGCGGCCGAGGGAGCTTTCAAGCTGTAGCCCAGCTTGCGGTCCTGGCGCAGCAGCTTGCCGTCTTTCAAGAGTTTCAGGCACACCTTCAAATGGCCGTCGGAAAACTCGGGCAGGCTGGACGCCAGTGCAGCGAAAGCAAAGGTGGCGGGCAAGTCTTGCGCGGCGGCGACGATGGCCGCCAGTTCGTCAGCCGTGGGATAGTGTTTTGCCAGAAAAAACTGCTGCACCCGCTTGTCCTCCTGGAAATACAGCAAGGTACAGTCGGCGGGCAAGCCATCACGTCCCGCCCGGCCCGATTCCTGGTAGTACGCTTCCAGGTTGGCCGGCACCTGCAAGTGGATGACGAAGCGCGTGTCGGGCTTGTCGATGCCCATGCCAAAGGCATTGGTGGCGACCATGATGCGGCGTTCGCCGTTCATGAACAGGTCCTGGTTGTGCTTGCGCTCGCGCGCCGCCAGCTTGCCGTGGTAGCACGTGACGCTCTCGCCCAACTCCCCCAGCCGCGCCGCCAGGTCCTCGACAGCCTTGACGGTGGCCGCATACACGATGCCCACGCCCGCCGTCTCGCGCAGCAGGCGCAAGACTTCGTCCTGTTTCTCTCCCGCATTCGTGACCTGGATCACGCGGTAGCGCAAATTGGCGCGGTAGATGCCGGTATTGATCACCTGCAGCTTGCGCGCTTCCAGTTGCGCGTCGATATCGTCTACCACTTCGCCGGTGGCCGTGGCCGTCAGCGCCAGCACGGGCGGACGGCCCAGCGCGCGCAGGGCGGCCGCGATTTCCAGGTAGGCGGGACGGAAGTCGTGGCCCCACTGGGAGATGCAATGGGCTTCATCGATGACGACCAGGCTGGGCGGCGAGGCTCCCAGCAGGGACAGGAAGGCGGCACTGGTCAGACGCTCCGGTGTGCAAAAGATGATGATCCTGCCGCCCTGGCCGATGCGGGCGATGGCCTCGTCCTCTTCCGCGCGCGACAGGCTGCTGTTGAGCTGCACGGCCGTGATGCCCAGTTCTTGCAGCTTTTCCAGCTGGTCTTTCATCAGCGAAATCAGCGGCGACACGACCAAAGTCGCGCCGGGCAACAGGGCGGCGGGCAACTGGTAGCACAGGGACTTGCCGCTGCCGGTGGGCATGATGGCCAGGGTGTCGCGCCCGGCCAGCACGCTGTCGATGACTTCCTGCTGGCCCGTGCGCAGCCGCGCCACGCCAAAGACCGAGCGCAGCAGGCGCTGGATATGCTTGCCGGTCTTGCCGGTCTTGCCGGGCTTGCCGGGCTGGCCGGATTGGCCGGATTGGTTCGCTGCACTGCTCATCATTGTCGTCCCGAAAGTAACACTGCGATGCCGGCGCCCCAGCGCCCAGGTGCAGCTACTTTACGGCCGGGCCTGGCGCACCGCCATAGGACGGGCGCCACAGCCGGCGTAGGAATTCAGGAAGCAAACAGGATGGCCCAGAACAGCATCAGCAGACCGGCAATCGACACGCACCAGACGAGCGTGCGCACGACAGGCACGCCAAACGCGTACAGGGGCAAATACAGCACGCGCGCGGCCAGGTACAGAGCGGCGCCGTACAGGGTCAGCGCGCTTTCCTGCGCCGTCACGTGAGCGATCAGCACGGCGGCGGCGAACAGGGGCAGGGTTTCGAACAGGTTCGCCTGGGCCCGCCGCAAGCGGCCCGTCGCCATCGCGCGCGCTCACGTTATAGGCCGTGCCTGTTTCGCGCGTGCGAAACAGCGCGGGCAGCAGGATTTGCAGCAGCGCCAGCACCAAAGTACAGGCCAGCATCGTCAATTCAGGGGTCATCCTTTACCTCTGCGGGTGAGACGGGCAAGCCGTGCCGGCGCATGCCTGTCAGGGTTGGTCGAGTGCCGCTTGCAACTCCATCAAATCATAAGGCTTGCGCAAGACGCTGGCGGAAAAGCCCAGCTCATCCATCGATTCCTTGCCATAGCCCGTGGAAAAGATGATGCGCATGTCCGGTTTATCGCGCAGCACCATGCGTGCCAATGCGATGCCGGACATGCCGGGCAGGCTGACATCCGTAAACAGGATATCGAAGTCTTGCTCGTTGAGCAGATCCCACGCCGCCTCGCCATCGGACACGCCGCTGACCGTGTGGCCCAGCATACCCACCAGTTCGCACACCATCAGCTGCGAATCGAGATTGTCTTCCACCACGAGTATTTTCATCGATGTCGGCATGTCACCCTGCGGTGTTGGCGCATGGCCCGTCAAGTCCAGCCCCGGCGTGCCGCTTCCCCGCACGCTGGCCGAGGTGCTGCCGGCCACCGGCGCGCCGGACCGTTCAAACTGGCGCGCGCGCATTTGCTGCTGGCGGTTGGC
Organism: Janthinobacterium sp. SUN128; assembly: GCF_030587275.1. NCBI lineage: Bacteria > Pseudomonadati > Pseudomonadota > Betaproteobacteria > Burkholderiales > Oxalobacteraceae > Janthinobacterium > Janthinobacterium sp. SUN128. The sequence continues at coordinate 3,188,378 of NZ_JAPWHY010000001.1, forward strand.
CAGCACATGGCGCAGCTTGCGCGCCAGCTCTTCGCGCCGGTACGGTTTGCTGAGCAATTCCACCCCCGCGTCGAGACGCCCTTCGTGCACGATGACATCCTGCGCGTAGCCCGAGGTAAACAGCACGGCGATATCGGGCTGCAACTCGCGCGCCTGGCGCGCCATCTCCGTGCTGCTGACGGGACCGGGCATGATCACGTCCGTAAACAGCAAGTCGATCTGCGCGCCGCTGTGCAGCACGGCCAGCGCGCTTTCGCCATCCTCGGCCTTGAGCACCTTGTAGCCGAGCGCCCCGAGCATGTCGACCACGGTGGTGCGCACGCCCACGTCGTCTTCCACCACCAGCACCGTTTCCGTGCCGCCCGTGACGACGCCGCTCAGCTCCAGTTCCTCGTCCGCTTCCGCCATCAGCGAGCGGGGCAAATAGATTTTGACCCCCGTGCCCACGCCAGGTTCACTGTAGATGCGGATATGGCCGCGGCTTTGCGTGACAAAACCATACGCCATCGACAGGCCCAGGCCCGTGCCCGCGCCTTCCGGCTTGGTCGTGAAGAACGGCTCGAACGCGCGCTGCAGCACGGGGCCGCTCATGCCGCGGCCCGTATCGGTCACCGACAGCATCACGTACTGACCTGCCGGCACGTCGACCAGGTTATGCACATACTGTTCGTCGAGCACGACGTTGCCAAGCTCGATGGTCAGCTTGCCCACGCCATCCATGGCGTCGCGCGCATTGATGGCCAGGTTGAGGATGACGTTCTCGATCTGGCTGCGGTCGATCAGGGTATTCCACAGTCCGCCGCCGCCCACGAGCACGATGTCGATCGCTTCGCCCAGGGCGCGCCGCAACAGCGCATCCATGTTGCGCACCACGCGCGCCAGATCGGCCACCACGGGTTGCAAGGGTTGGCGCCGCGCAAATGCCAGCAAATGCGACGACAGCTTGGCGCCCCGCTCGACGGCGGCAATCGCCGTGTCCAGGCGCTGGCGCATCAAGCCATCCGTGCCCGCCAAGTGATGCAGCAAATGCAAATTGCCGGAAATGATTTGCAGCACATTGTTGAAATCGTGCGCGATCCCCCCCGTCAGCTGGCCCACGGCTTCCATCTTTTGTGCCTGGCGCAAGGCGTCTTCGGCCTTGGTGCGCTCACCCACTTCCTGTTCGACCCGGTGTTCCAGCGTTTCGTTCAATTCATGCAGCGCTTTTTCCACGCGGCGCCGGTCCGTGATATCCGTCTTGACGGCGATCAGGGAACGCGTATGACCCTGCTCATCGACCAGGCGGCTGACATTGCTCGACACCCACACTTGCGAGCCATCGGGCTTCAGGTAGCGCTTTTCCAGCGAGAACGACTCGCCCGTTTCCACCAGGCGCCGGAACAGCACGCCGTTGCCAGGCACGTCCGCCGGATGCATGATGTCGTTCATGTTCAGGCTCAGCAGTTCTTCGGCGGAACGCCCCAGCATGCGGCACAGGGCGCCGTTGACGCGCTGGAAGCGGCCATCGAGGCCCAGCTCGGACAAGCCCACCGAGGCCTGGCCGAAAATGGCCGCCATGCGCTCCTGGCTGGCGTTCAGTTCATCTTCGATGTGGCGCCGCTCCGTCACGTCGAACGACACGCCGACGTAGCGGCGCTGGCCCGGCACGCGGCCGGCCACCACCTCGCCCTGGCGCGCGATCCAGCGCAGCGCGCCATCGGCGGGACGGCGGATCCGGTACTCCACGTATTCGAGGGGATTGGGCGCCAGATCCAGCTTGCTGGGTCCGACTTTTTGCTGGTCGCGCGCATCGACCAGGCTCACCAGCAGGCGTTCCGTCACCACTTCCTCGTCGGCAATGCCCCACAGGCGGCGGAAGGTAGGCGACACCACCATCGCGCCCGTATCGGGGAACCATTCGAAGGTGCCGATGCCGCCCGCCTGCTGGGCCAGGCGCAGCCGCTCCTCGCCTTCCATGCGCTCGGTGACGTCGATGCCTTCGACGAGGATGCCCGTGACCACGCCCTCGTCATCCTTGATGGGCTGGTAGACGAAGTCGATATGGCGCTGGCCCGTCAGCCCGTCCGCCGTCTGCAAATCCACCTTCACCTGGCGCCCTTCGAAGGGCACGCCCGTGCGGTAGACCTGGTCGAGCAGCTCGATGAAACCTTGCGCCTTGACTTCGGGCAAGGCCATTTCGACTGTCTTGCCGAGCAAATCGCGGCGCCCCACCAGGCGCAGATAATGTTCGTTCGCCAGCTCGAACACGTGCTGCGGCCCGCGCAGCATGGCCATGAAGCTGGGTGCCTGCTGGAACAGGGCGCGCAGCAGCGCGCGCTCCTCGCCCAGGCGGCGGTTGGCCTCGCGCACGGCCTCGCCCTCGGCCTGCAAGGTGGTGTTGAGTTCGCCCAGCTCGGCCGTGGCCAGCTTCAGCTGGCGCCCCTCCTCCATGCGCGCCGTCAATTCCAGCGCCGTGCACAGTACGCCATCCACCTGGCCGTCGGCGCCATGCACGGGCGTGTAATACAGGTCGAAACAGACGTCCGTGCGCTGCCCGTCACGCAACAGCGGCAGGCAGCACTCGCGGTGCACCTGCGTCTCGCCGCGCAGCCCCGCTTCGAGGATGCGCGCGTTCCAGTCCCATATCTCGGGCCAGACGGCCGGCACCGTGCCGCCCAGCGCCGCCGGATGGCGCTCCCCGGCGATCTGGATATAGTCGTCGTTGTAAATCATCACGTGCTGCGGCCCCCACATCAGCACCATCGCCATCGGCGAATGGAGGACGATATCGACGCTGGTGCGCAAATTCGCGGGCCAGCCATCGAGGGCGCCCAGGCTGGTGGCGGACCAGTCGCGCCGGCGCAGCAGCTCGCCCATGCTGCCGCCGCCGCGCGGCCAGGCTGGCGCGCTCATGTGGACAGTCCCGCTTGCACGCGCACCTGGCACTGGCGCGGGATGCGCACCGTCGCCACCGTGCCCTGCGTCGCCGTCGAACTGAGCTCGACCGTGCCACCGTGGGCCTTGACGAACATATTCACCGTGTACAGGCCCAGCCCCAGGCCCTGCCCCGTCCTGCGCTTCTCGCCCGCCTGCTGGAACGGTTCGAACAGGGTTGGCAGCAAGGCGGCCGGGATGACACCACGATTGGCGATGCGCAATTCAATGCTGTCGGCATCGCGTCCGTCCAGGGCCAGTTGCACCGGCGTGCCCGCCTCGCCATGCGTGATGGCATTGCATAACAGATTCGAGATGACTTGCGACAACAAGCCCGCATCACATTGCCCGTGCAGCTCGCCCACGCTGCTGATCTCGACCAGCGGGGCCTGGCCCGCCGTCTCGAACTCGTCGACGATAGCGCGCGCCAGCGCCAGGTAGTCGTGCGTGCTGCTGCGCAACTCCATCGTGCCCGAGCGGATGCGCGCCAGGTCCAGCAACTGGTCGACCATGCGGCCCATGCGCTTGGCGCTGCTTTCGATGCGCTGCGCCGTGACGACCACCTTCGGGTGGTCGCTCATCATCGGCAACAGCATGGCGCCGTTCATCACCACCGACAGGGGCGTGCGCAAGTCGTGGCCCAGCACGGCCGTGAACAGTTCATTGAGGTGCAGCGCATGCTTGAGCTCGTCGAGCTGGGCCGACAACTCGCGTTTCTGCTGGTACAACTGGACCAGCACGGCCACCTTGCTTTGCAAGGCTTTCACGTCGATGGGCTTGTACAGGAAATCGACGGCGCCCGCCTCGTAGCCGCGGAAGCTGTAGCTCGGTTCGCGCGACGCGGCCGTGAGGAAAATCAGGGGAATGCTGCGCGTGCGCTCGCTGCCGCGTATCAGCTCGGCCAGCTCGAAACCATCCATCTGCGGCATTTGCACGTCGATCAGGGCCAGCGCCACTTCATGCGTCAACAGCAATTCCAGCGCTTGCGCGCCCGAGCTTGCCTTCAGGATGATAATACCGGGCCGTGCCAGCACGGCTTCGGCGGCGACCAGGTTTTGCGCGATGTCATCAACGACGAGGATATGGATAGGAGCGGTCACGGATCGGTCTTCAGGCATCGTCACGGCAAAATGCCATAATGTTTTGATATGGAAATTAATATTGTTTCAGTCTTTGCATATATATTACACGCACTGTCATGCCGCCATTCACTTGTCCTCCCCGTTATCCAGCAGAGCCAGGCTGGCGGCCATCTGCGGCAAATCGAGCACGCGGTCGGCGCCGGCCCGCTTGAGCGCGGCGGCCGGCATGATGCCATAGCTGGCCCGCTGCGGGTCTTGCACCCAGGCACTGCCGCCCAGCTGCCGCACGCGCGCCAGGCCCGCCGCGCCATCGGCCGAGGCACCCGTCAGGATGATGGCCAGCATGGCGCGCCGGTAGGCGTACGCGGCTGTTTCCAACAGAACATCGATGGACGGGCGCGAAAAATACACGGGCGCTTCCTGCGACAGGGAAAAACAGCCATCGGGTTCGACTTGCAGGTGGTAATCGGGTGGGGCGAAATACACGACCCCCGTCTCCAGAGGTTCCTTGTCCTGCGCCTCGCGCAAGGGCAAGTGGCAACGTTCCGCATACAGATGCGGCAACTGGCTCGAGCGGCCCGGCGCCAAGTGCAGCACCACCACCACGCTTGCGCGGCAGGTGACGGGCAAGGCGCGCAGCACGATGCCCAGCGCTTCCACGCCGCCGGCCGAGGCGCCGATGGCGATCAGGCGCAGGCCGGCGGGCGGTGGCGCGACGTCGCTGGTCGGCAACATGTCAGGCACGCTGGAAGATGCGTTCAGCCGGGCTCAGCTCGTTGAAGCTGGCCGCATGGCGGCTGAAGTGCAGGCTTTCCTTCATGCCCAGGCCCAGGAAGCCCCGGTTCACCAGCGCTTCGTGGAACAGGCCCAGGCTGCGGTCTTGCAAGTCTTTATTGAAGTAAATCATGACGTTACGGCAGGAAACCATGTGCACCTCCGAAAACACGCTGTCCGTCGCCAGGCTGTGGTCGGCGAAAACGAACTGGCGCCGCAAGCGCCGCTCAAAGATGGCGCCCTTGTAGGCGGCCGTGTAATAGTCGGACAGCGAGCGCTTGCCGCCCGCCAGCTGGTAATTCTCGCTGAACTGGGCAATGCGCTCGATCGGATAGATGCCCGCTTCGGCCGCAGCCAGCGCTTCCACATTGATATCGGTCGCGTAAATCATGCTGCGCTCAAGCAAGCCCTCTTCTTCCAGCAAGATGGCCAGCGACCACACCTCTTCCCCGCTGCTGCAGCCGGCCACCCATATCTTGATGGAGGGATAGGTGTGCAGGATGGGCACGACTTTTTCGCGCAAGGCACGGAAATACGCGGGATCGCGGAACATCTCGCTCACTTGCACCGTGAAAAACTGCAGCATCTGCGCGAACATGGCCGGCTCATGCAAGATGCGGTCCTGCAATTGCGACAGGCTGGCGCAGCCGAAGCGCTCCATGGCCTGGCGCATGCGCCGGCGCAGCGACGCGACGGAATAGTCGCGGAAATCGTGCTGATACCGCAGCAGTATTCCCTCAAGCAATAACTTCAGTTCTATATCGAAAATATCGTCATCTAACAACATCCACCTCATCGGATACCAGACCGTTGAACACAGTGCAACGCACACCATGCAGCACTGCCAAATGCTAGCAGATCACTGGCGATTATCCCGCAGGGAAAGTATCAATTAGGTACGCTGGCGTACACTGCGCCATCTTTTTCAGGCATCCACGCCCTTCATCCCTTCCTCCGTGTAGCGCGCGCCCGCTGCCATACCCAAGGGAAAGGCGGCGTTCATCGCCGCCAGTTCGGCCCCGTCCAGATGCACGGCCAGCGCGCCGAGGTTGTCGTGCAGGTAGGCGATGCGCTTGGTGCCGGGAATGGGAATGATGTCGTCGCCTTGCGCCAGCAGCCAGGCCAGCGCCAGCTGGGCCGGGGTGCAGCCTTTTGCGCGCGCGATGCCCTTGACTTGCGCAACGATGGCCTGGTTGCGCGCCAGGTTCCCAGCCGCGAAACGGGGATTGAACTGGCGAAAGTCGCCCGCGTCGAGACTGGCCGCATCGGCAATGGCACCCGTCAGGAAACCGCGCCCCAGCGGGCTGTAGGCGAAGAAACTGGCGCCCACTTCGCGGCAGGCGGCCAGCACGCCCTGCTCCGGTTCGCGCGTCCACAGCGAATATTCGCTCTGCACTGCCGCCACGGGGCAGAGCGCCGCCGCGCGCAACAGGGTGGCGGCACTTACTTCGCACAGGCCCACGGCGCGGATCTTGCCCTCTTGCAGCAGCTGCGCCAACGCGCCCATCGAGTCTTCCAGCGGGGTGTCGAGGTTCAGGCGGTGCAGGTAGAACAGGTCGATGCTCTCCACGCCCAGGCGCGCCAGCGACGCTACACATGCCTGGCGGATGTAGGCGGGGGAATTGTCGACGCGGCGCGCATAACTGCCCGCCTCGCGCGCCAGGCCGCACTTGGTGGCGACCAGGGCCTGTCCGCGATGGGCTGCCAGGAAGCGCCCCAGCAATTGCTCGTTGTGGCCGAAACCGTAGGCGTCGGCCGTGTCGAACAGGGTCACGCCCGCCGCCAGCGCCGCTTCCAGGGTGGCCAGCGATTGCGCCTCGTCCGTCGCGCCATAGAATTCCGACATGCCCATGCAGCCCAGGCCCAATGCCGAGCTGGTCAAGCCGCTATGGCCGATCCGTCGTTGTTGCAGTTGCATGTAGATCTCCCTCACGTTGACTCAATGCAGCCAGTCTAGGTAGCACCGGCTGGCGGGGGAATGCGCGATTTCGTGATACCTTTCTGGTATGAGAGCCCTCGATACCCATGCCTTGACCCTGTTTTGCGCCGTCGCCCGCTGCCTGAACTTCCGCCAGGCGGCGGAACAGTTGCACATGACCCAGCCGCCATTGTCGCGCGCCATCAAGGGGCTGGAAGAGCGGCTGGGCGCGCGCCTGTTCGAGCGCGACACGCAGGGCGTGGCCTTGACGCAAGCGGGCCGCACCCTGCTGCCGCAGGCGCTGCACATCCTCGATTTGCTGGAGACGGCGCAAGCATCGCTGCAGCGTGACAGCGCGCCCGCGCGCCTGCGCCTGGGCCTGACGAGTGCCGTGGCGGCCGGCCTGTTCCGCCCGCTGCTGGCGGCGCTGGAGGGGCAACTGGGCAATATTCGCCTGGAACTGACGGCCGCACCGTCGCCGCGCCTGGTCGCGGCCGTGCGCAAGGGCCAGCTGGACGCGGCCCTGCTTGCCTTGCCCAGCGCCACCTTCGAGCTGACCGTGCAGCCGCTGGCGCGCCAGCCCATGATGCTGGCCCTGCCCGCCGCGCACCGGCTGGCGAAAAAGCGCAAGCTCAGCCTGGCCGACATCGCGGCAGAATCGATTTACTGGTTCGAACGGGCGCGCCAGCCCGCCTTCTTCGACCATTGCCAGGTAGTTTTCCGCCGGCATGGTTTCGCGCCGATATTCCTGCGCGAAGCCCCCGACCACCATGTGCTGCTCGGCGACGTGGCGGCCGGCAAGGGCATGGCCCTGCTGGCCGATTCCTTCCGCGCGCTGCGCCTGGCCGGCGTGGTCTACCGGCCATTGCTGGAAGGCGAGGAATTGGCGGCCGGCATCGGCCTAGCCTGGCGGGAAGAGCACGGCCATGCGGCCCTGCCCCTGCTGCGCCAGCTGGCGCAAGAACATCTGAAAAAATGAGGGCCGGGCACGGATGCGCCAGACGCGCTACCATGGCGCCTTCCCCATTTTCGAGCGCCACCACGACCATGACGTTTACCATCAGCGACGCCGCCTACGGCACCGATACTCCCGCAGCCAAGCAAGCCATGTATGCGGACCTGCGCTCCCAGCTGCAAGGCTTGCTGTCGGGCGAGAGCGATTTCATCGCCAATACGGCCAACTTCAGTTCGCTGGTCTTCAACTCGATGCCGGGTCTCAACTGGGCCGGCTTTTACTTCCTGAAAGGCGAGGAACTGGTGCTGGGACCGTTCCAGGGCAAGCCGGCCTGCATCCGCATCAAGAAGGGCCGCGGCGTGTGCGGCACCACCGTGGTCGAAGGCAAGTCCATCGTCGTGCAGGATGTGCACGCGTTTCCCGGCCACATCGCCTGCGACGTCAATTCCCGTTCTGAACTGGTGGCGCCCGTGTTTGCGAACGGCCAGATCATCGGCGTGTTCGACCTCGACAGCCCCTTGCCCGGCCGCTTCGACGATGTCGACGCGCAAGGCGTCGAATCGCTGGTGCGCGTGCTGGAAGCGGCTATCGTCGCCGAGTAATTAACTAGTTGCCCGCCTTGACGGCGATGAATTCGCCCTTGCCGACCGTCGCCAGGCACGCCGTGTAGCGGCTGTCGGCGCGGATGGCCTCGATAAAACCGGCCATGTCCGCGTAGTGCGAACTGGCGTTGTCGACCACCAGCACGCCGCCGGCCGCCAGCACGCGATCCAGCTGCCGCCACCAGGACTCATATTGCTGGCGCGCGGAATCGAGGAAGATGAAGTCGTAGGCGCCGTCGGCCGCATCGCGCAGCACGTCGCCCGCGTCCGCCAGCAGCTGGCCGATCACGCCCTGCAATTGTGCGCGCACAAAGTTGGCATGCGCCATGTCGAACTTGTCCTGCGCCTTTTCCACCGTCACCACGCTGCCGCCCAGCGCCTGTACCGCGCGCGCCAGCCACAGGGTGGAATAACCATTCGAGGTGCCGATTTCCAGCACCCGCCGCGCACCGCGCGCGTGCACCATCACGGCCAGCAATTCGCCCGTGTCGCGCGTGATATTGAGCATGCGGCTGGCCCGCTCCACATGCGCCGCGTCATTGGCGTTGCCGAATGCTTCCAGTTCGCTTAATAGGGTATCGAGGGTATCGATGCTGTGCATGCCGCCTCCTTGTGCAAAGCATCAGCATAGCAAGAAAACTAGGCTTTGGCACGGCGCAGGGGGCGCTTCAGGTATTGCACCATCACCACGCCCAGCAAGGTCACGCCGCCGCCGATCACATCGTAGCTGTGCAAGGTTTCACCGAGGAACAGCATGGCGATGATCACCGTGAACACGGGCAGCAGATTCATCAGCGTCGTGGCGCGGCTCGGTCCCAGCTTGGCCAGGCCATGCATCCACAAGAACGGCGCGATAATGGACGCGGGGATGCCGGCAAACAGCACCAGCGGCAAGCCGGCGCCGGTCACGGGCGGCGCGGACTGGCTCAGGTAATACACGAACAGCACGGGCACGGCGCACCACACCTGGATCAGCAGCGAGTGCCAGTTATTCAGGGGAATCTTCCAGCGCTTGAGCAGCACGCCATAGCCAGCATACGACAGGCAGGCCAGCAGCATCAGGGCGTCGCCCACGGCCGCGCCATGGGAGATCAGGGCGGCCGGATCGCCATGGCTGAGCAGATAGCCGAGTCCCAGCAGCGACACGAGGCCGCCAAACACGCCGCCCACGGTGGGCGCCTCTTTCAACAACAGCACGGACAGGCCCACGGCCAGCAGCGGCATCAGGGAAGCAAGGATGCCCATATTCGTCGCCGTCGTCGTTTGCGCGGCAATGTAGGCGAGGCACTGGTACATGACCATGCCCAACATGCCCAGCACAAACAGTTTTCCCAGATACGGTTTTACGATGGCCCGCTGCTTCCACACGGCGCGGCTAAAGACCAGCGCCAGCAGCACACCGGCCAGCAGCCAGCGGTAGAACGAGATGGCGGCCGGATCGATCACGCCCACGGCCATCTTGCTGACGATGGTATTGATGGCCCAGATCAGCACGGCGATCACGGGAAACAGGTAATGCCTGGTTTGCATGCAAAGAACTCCAATATTCAAGACCGCCATTTTCGCATGGTCTGATTCCATGGATATAATGAATACCGGACAAATGATGCGAAGAACAGGACAAAGACACCATGGCCAGCAACCAGCATTTCCCCGCCGTTTCCGACGCCCTGCCCTATCCCGTGTACTTTCGCCTCGACGATTACCACGCGCACCAGCAATTCGATTACCAGAGCCATCCGTGGGGCCAACTCACGTATTGCTCGACGGGCGTGATGGAAATCATGGTGGCGGGCCAGCGCTATCTGTCGCCGCCCCAGTACGCCGTGTGGATACCGCCCGAGACCTTGCACGACGGCTATATCCGCCAGGATGTCGTATTTCACTCGGCCTATATCGATGCCAGCCTGTGCGCGCAGCTGCCGGCGCAGCCGTGCGCGCTGGTATTGAGTCCCTTGCTCAAAGCCATACTCGGCGACTTTGCCGAACGCGGCGTCACCACGCCCGCCACCCTGGCCGACCAGCGCCTGGCGCAAGTACTGGTCGACCAGTTGCAGCTGGCGCCGTGCAGCCGCAACTACCTGCCGGGCAGTGACGAGCCCGTCATCGCGGCGCTGCTGTCGGCCCTGCAGGCGGAGCCGGGCAGTAATCGCTCACTGGCAGAGTGGGCCGCGCAACTGCATGTCACGGAGCGCACCCTGGCCCGGCGCTGCCAGCGCGAACTGGGCATGCCGTTCGGCGAATGGCGCCAGCGCCAGCGCTTCCTGGCCGCCCTGCCCCTGCTGGAACAGGGAGACACCGTGCAAGCGATCGCGCTGGAACTGGGCTACAGCACGGCTTCCGCTTTCATCGCCATGTTCCGGCGGCAGAGCGGCGGCACGCCCGACCAGTTCCGCCGCGGCCTGCGCTGAAAAAGCGGACCAGGGCTGTCGGCTTTGTCATATGGGAATGCTAAAATTCAAACATCTTTCCAGAGAGCAAAAGGACGCGCATGAACCCCAGCACCGACACGGCCACCGATACCCAAGGCAGCGAGGACATGCCCCAGGCGTCAGCAATGGCCGTAACGGCGCCAGCGCCCATCAAGCTCGACAAGGAAGAGATACCCACCGTCCTGGGCAAGCTGCGCACCCTGGTGCAGGACAAGACGCGTTTCGAGCCGCACGACATTACGCCGCTGGGCGAAGAAGACGTGCTGCAGGCTTTTTCCCTGCAAGCCAATTACGCACTGGAAGCGCGCTTCGAGCAGCGCGTCATCAATGGCTATTTCGCGCCAGCGGGCAATGACTGCCACTGTGGCTCCCACGAAGTGGGAGCACTCGCTCACGCGCAGGAAAAAGAGCGGCTGCGCCGCGCGGCGGGCAAGCTCGACAATGACTTGCGCCAGGCGGGCCAGGCCTACAACGGCGTCGAGTCGGGCGTCTACCTGCCGCATGCCGTCAAGTACTGGCACCTGGACACTTGCAGCAACTGCATCGGCAAAGGCCGCATCAGCTGCCACACCTGCCACGGCGCGACGACGGAAACCTGCTGGAGCTGCCACGGCGGGCGCACCGTCAGCTGCGACGCCTATGGCTGCTACGGCAGCGGCAAGGTATCGTGCTCGTATTGCAGCGGCAGCGGCACGGTGTCCGAGCAGGTGACCGACTACATCACGGTGCAAGTGCCCACTACCACCTACAGCAACGGCAGCTCGCACACCAGCTACCACAGCGAAACGCGGCCCCAGTACCGCACCGAATACCGCTCTTGCTACCATTGCAGCTACGGCAAGGTCAGTTGCAGCACCTGCCACGGGTCCGGCAACATCAATTGCGGCACCTGCCGCGCCAGCGGCAGCGTCACCTGCCGCACCTGCAGCGGCGTGGGCGACTTGCGCTGTAACCCCTGCGACGGCTCCGGCAAGGTGGGCAAGGCGGCCTGGGTCGACGTGCACGTGGCGCCCGGCTACAGCGTCAGCCTGCCCAAGCAGGCGCCCGACGACGCGCGCCGCATCCGCGACAAGGAAAGCGTGCACTCACTGGCCGCCATCGCCAGCAGCCTGACCCTGGCGAAAGTGAGCATTTACAATGAAGACCAGCCGCAGGAAGTCGACGCCCTGTATGCGGCCAAGCTGCGCATCGTGCGCCTGGACGCATCTTGCAACGCAGAAAAGCACCACCTGGTGGCGTACGGCACGGACTTGCGCTGGCTGACCCTGGACGAGATCGTGGAAAAGCTGCTGCGCGGCGACCTCAAGGCGCTCAGCGATGCGCTGGCCGGCAGCGCCGACGACGGCCTGTTCTCGGCCCACGTGCAGGGTTTATTGACGCCGCTGCGCGACGTGGCCGCCTCGGAACTGAACGCGGACGTGATCGAGTCTGTCCTCAGCGGCGACGCGGACCACGCGCACGTCGATGTCGTCTCCGCCGACTATGCGCAGAATGTGCGCACCTGCGTGCTCGGCGCCCTGCGCCAGGTCTACACGCGACTGGCCAAGCAATTCTGGTGGAAAAGCGCGCTGGCCGCCCTGGCCGCCGCCATCGCCACCTGGTTCTTCGCCGGTCGCGGTGCGGCCGCCGTGGCCGGCTTGCTCGTCACGGGCGCCGGCTACTGGCTGTTCAACCGCAAGGTGAAGGCCGTGCTCAGCGAGGCGCTGGGCGGCGAGCAGCAAGCCGAGCGTGCCATGGGCATCGCCGGCAAAGGCCGCCGCAACCAACTGGCGCAAGTGCTGATCCTCGTTCCCGCCAGCCTGGCCGTGCTGGCCGCCAGCTATGGCTTGCCCGTGCGCGTGCGCCCGGTTTCCGCGCCGCCACAGGCGGCCATGGCGTCCGTGCCTGTCGCTCCCCATGCGCCGGCCGCCGTGCCGCCGGACGCCAGTAGCGCCAAAGCCGTCAAGCTGTACGAAAATGGCGACAAGGCGCAGGCGCTGGCCATGCTGGAAAGCCTGGTCGGCAAGGGCGACGCCGGCGCGTATGGCCTGTATGGCTGGATGCTGCTGATGGGCGAAGGCAAGCCCGGCCCCGTCACGGCGCCCACGGCGCAGCAGCGCGAAGCGCGCCAACTGGCCGCCAAGCCCCTGATCGGCAAGGGCCTCGTGAAGAACGACAGCTATGCGCTGACGGCGAAAGGCGTGATGCTGGCCGAAGGCTGGCAGGAACCGCGCAACATGGCGCGCGGACTCGACCTGCTGAAACAGGCCGCGAACAAGGGCAATGCGCAAGCCATGCACTTATTGGGGCTGTACCATGTGCGCGGCTACCAGATCCCCGTCAACCACAAGGAAGCGCGCAAATGGTTCACCCTGGCCGCCGACAAGGGCAGCGCGGGCGACATCTACAACCTGGGACTGATGGACTGGGAAGGCGCGGGCCTGAAACGCCCCGACCGCGCCAGCGCCATGCAGCGCTGGAAGATCGCCGCCGCCATGGGCGAGGAGCGCGCGGTCAAGGCCGTGGCCCAGGGACAGCCTTAAGGAGCACCTGAGAAAAAGCCCATGGCGTTGTTGCGTTGCCTGGCCGTACGTTCGTACTGCCTGCGGCAACGCGCCTAGCCCTGAGCATTTTTCAGGCGCTCCAGCAGAGCGGCGGAAAAAGTCGCCGCTTTTTGATTTTTACACCGCCGCCAGCGCCTGCAGGGCCATCGGGTTCGGCGTCGGCTCGCCGACTTTGGTCAGCAGGTTGCGGTCCGTGTGGTGGAACGGTTCATCCTTGCCACGGATCAGCATGACTGTGTCTTCGTCGTAGCCCCAGGTGCCGTCGGCGTGGATATCGACCTTGATGCGGTATTCGACGGTGGTGAACGCATGTTCGAGGAAAGGGTTCGAGCAGATGCCGTAGGCCGTCGAATCGCGCTTGGCCACCAGTTCGAAACTGGTGGCGTCCGCCGTCGTCGTACCGGACGCCATGGCGATCTGGCCGCGCGGGATGGCCAGGGTCTGGATCACGGCGCCCGTGGCCGGCTCCCACAGCCAGTAGCCCACCTGTTCATGATACGTTTTGACCTGATCCGGCTTGGTGATGTGGATGTAGTAGCGCAAGCCGTAGAACAGTTGCGGGCCGTTGGTGACGGGGTCGATCGGTTGCAGTTCGATGCGCTCGACGAAAGCCTGCTTGCGCGGGCCGTCGGCCTTCGGCTTGACGTCCAGGCCGCGCGTGCCTGTCCAGATGCCGGCCATGCCGGTCAATGGGCCCAGGTTGTTCAGGGTGTGCACGTCGGCGGACGGCTCGGTATAGATATCTTCGGGAAAATCGCTCATGCGGAAATCTTCAAAATGGGGCAACAGTGCTTGCCGCCATTGTAAGATGCGCGCCGCCCGGCGGCAAAGCGCCAGCCGTCAGGGAAACTGCGTAGTGTGGCGCTCGATAAACAGCAGAGCCGCGGCAGCCAGCGCGGGGCGCTGCGTTTCAAACACGGCTGCATCGCGCGTTTGCAGCAGGTTGGCAGCCACCTCGGGCAGGCCCAATGCACCGGCGATGATCGCCGCCACCGCGTCGATATTCGAGTACAGGGCGCTGTCGAAGCCTTCCCAGTCCACATAGGCCAGCCACTCGGCCAGCGTGAGCACGCATGCCACTTCCGGCGCCAGGGCCGCGATACGTTCGGCACGCAGCACGCTGTCGCTGCGGATGCCTTCGTGCTGCAGCACGGCCAGCGCCACGTGCTGCAGCGCGTCTTCCGGATCGCGCCGGTACTTGTTCAGCAGACGCTGCGTCAGCGTGTAGCGCTCGGCATCGATGCCGCGCAGGGCGGCCGCCACGTCACCATCATGCAGCGCCAGGTGGCGCGCCGCGCAAGCGACATCCACGCCGGCTTTCGCGGCGATGATATCGGTGAGCTGCTGCCGGCGCGCGTCATCCATGCTTACACCAGCGGCGCGGTCGAGCCGGTCAGGGTGAAGATTTCAAAGCCCGTTTCCGTCACGGCCAGCGAGTGTTCGAACTGCGCCGACAGCGAACGGTCTTTCGTCACCGTCGTCCATTTGTCCGGCAAGACCTTGACCTGGTAGCTGCCCACGTTGAGCATCGGTTCAATGGTAAAGATCATGCCCGGTTCCAGCACGATGCCCGTGCCGGCGCGGCCATAGTGCAGCACTTGCGGCGTGTCGTGGAAGACCTGGCCCACGCCATGGCCGCAGAAATCGCGCACGGAAGAAAATCCCTGCGCCTTGGCCACCGCTTCAATGGCGGCGCCCACGTCGCCCAAGGTAGCCCCGGGACGCACGGTGTGGATGCCGGCCATCATGGCGTCATACGCCGTGTTGACGAGGCGATTGGCCAGGATGGAGACGGCGCCCACCTTGAAGGTGCGGCTGGTGTCGCCGAACCAGCCGTTGAACTTCGGCGTCACGTCGATGTTGAGGATGTCTCCCACTTTCAGTATCTTCGTTTCGGACGGGATGCCGTGCGTGACCACGTGATTGACGGAAATGCAGCTGGCGTGCTTGTAGCCGTGGTAGTCGATGGTGCCGGGGATGGCGCCGGCGGCGCGCATGAACTCTTCGCACAGGGCGTCGAGTTTGGCCGTCGACACGCCAGGCTTGACGAAAGGCGCGATGTAGTCGAGCGTGTCGGCGGCGATGCGGCCGGCCGCGCGCATGCCGATGAAACCTTCTTCGTCGTGCAGGGGGATTTTCTTGCCGTGTTCAAGCTGGGTGGAATAGCGCATGGTTTTCTTCTTGGTTAGTGTGTGGTGTGAGCAGCCCAGCCGCGCACGGCATCGTGCGAGGCGCGCAGCATGGCGTCGACGCTGGCAGGTATCGGCCGCTCCTGGGTCAGGTAAGGCTTGACGACGGCCACGGGGGCGTCGATCAGGACAAATTTGAGCAGCATGTGATCGAGGTCCAGTTCCGTGGTGGCGGGCATGGCTTCGGCGCAGCGGACAAAGCAGGCGTCGAGCGCGGCCTGCTCTTCTTCGACGGCGGCCAGCAACTCCTCGCTGAGGCCACTGCTGAAATCGGGGCTGTCCGCGCATTGCAGCAGGAAGCGCGCATACACGGGCTTGCGCCGGCACCAGTCCAGCAAGCCGTGCACGCCGGCCCAGGTGTCGCCACCGAGCCAGCGGCTGGCCACTTCCTCGCGGAAGTCGCTCTTCACGCGCAGCCAGGCGCGCGCCAGGATGGCGTTGCGCGAATCGAAGCGGTGATACACGGAGCCGATGGGCGCACCGGCCTTGACGGCGATGGCGGCCATCGAGACGGCACCCACGCCGCACTGGGCGGCGACGGCAATCGCGCTGTCGATGAAGTTGTTTTCGTTGAATTTGGCTAGTCTGACCATTCAAATAGAATACAGATTCTATTTGAATCCGTCAAGCGCTCCCGTTTGGAAAAGACGGGACAAACAAGAGTTGCCTCGCTGCCTTACAATGGTATGCACGAACCGCCACAAGGAGAATCCGCTTGCTTACGCCCCCCTTCATCGCCTCCTCCCGCTTCGACGATCCACGCCTGGCGCTGGAACAAGTGCAAGCCATCTACCGCAGCAGCATCGAACACTTGCGCGATGCGCTGCAGCGTTTTGTCGCCGGCGAAGACATGCACGAAAGAGTGCGCGCCTGCTATCCCTTCGTGCGCATCCAGACGGACACCGTGGCGCGCGCCGACTCGCCGCTGGCCTACGGTTTTGTCGCCGGCCCCGGCGTGTTTGAAACCACCCTGACGCGCCCCGACCTGTTCGGCGATTATTACCTCGACCAGTTCACCCTGCTGCTGAAAAACCATAACAGCGGCCAGAAGGTGCACCTGGAAGTGGGCGTGAGCGCCCAGCCCATTCCCGTGCACTTCTCGTTCGCCGAGCATGACCATATCGAAGGCAATATGGACGCGGGCCGCCGCCTGGCCATGCGCGACCTGTTCGACCTGCCCGACCTGTCGGCCATGGACGACGGCATCGCCAACGGCACGCACGAACCGGCGCATGGCGAAGCGCAGCCGCTGTCCCTGTTCACGGGGCCGCGCGTGGATTACTCGCTGCAGCGCCTGCGCCACTACAGCGGCACGTCGCCGCAGCATTTCCAGAACTTCGTCCTGTTTACCAATTACCAGTTCTACATCGATGAATTCATCCGCCTGGGCCACGCCATGATGGACCGCGCGCCCGATACGGCCGCGCCATCGGACGACGATGGCTATATCGCCTTCGTCGAACCGGGCAACGTCGTCACGCGCCGGGTCGGCCAGACGGTCGAAAGCGAGGATGCGCTGGGCGCCGCGCCGCCGCGCCTGCCGCAGATGCCCGCCTACCACCTGCTGCGCGCGGACGGCAGCGGCATCACCATGGTCAATATCGGTGTCGGCCCCGCCAATGCCAAGACCATCACCGACCATATCGCCGTGCTGCGCCCGCACGCCTGGCTGATGCTCGGCCATTGCGCGGGCTTGCGCACCACGCAAAGCCTGGGCGACTACGTGCTGGCGCATGCGTATGTGCGCGAAGACCATGTGCTCGACGAAGACCTGCCGCTGTGGGTGCCGATCCCGCCGCTGGCGGAAATCCAGCAGGCGCTGCAAACGGCCGTGGCTGAAATCACCCAGCTGACGGGGCACGATCTGAAGCACATCATGCGCACGGGGACCGTGGCCAGCACGGACAACCGCAACTGGGAACTGCTGCCGCAGCGCACGCCGGAGCGCCGTTTCAGCCAGAGCCGCGCCATCGCGCTGGACATGGAAAGCGCGACGATCGCCGCCAACGGCTTCCGCTTCCGCGTCCCCTACGGCACCCTGCTGTGCGTGAGCGACAAGCCGCTGCACGGCGAAATCAAGCTGCCCGGCATGGCCAATCACTTCTACCGCGAGCGGGTCGACCAGCATCTGCGCATCGGCATCCGCGCCGTGGAACTGCTGCGCCGCCAGGGCGTGGACAGGCTGCACAGCCGCAAATTGCGCAGTTTTGCCGAGGTCGCGTTCCAGTAACACCCGCCATGCGCCACGTCAGCCGCCCTTACCGGGCGGCTTTTTTTTGCCCGCTGCCCTGCCCCGGCAACGCCGTTTGCACCACCGTTATCGGGCGTCCATATCGTCACAAAAAAACAACAGCTGTCTAGACAGGCACCTCGCAAACACCAAACTTTCAACGACATTTTTTCCAATTGGAAAATTTAATTTAATTAACAATTGAAATTTGACACTTTCCTGCTCCTCGCAAATAAAATTCATCCGCTTTCACTCTGGTCGCTGCCATGCACATGCACAAATTCTCGGCAGTTCTTGACAGCCAAGATCAAAAAATGGTCTGATGAATTGCAAATTTAATCTATCAAATTTGTAAACATGGTAATTTTGAAAATAATTTCAAATGGCTAAATAAAACCCTAAGGAAACTAAAGTTTCCTAGTTGGAGGACAGACAATGATTGAAAAGAAATTAAGCAAATCCTTGCGCATGATGTTCGCAGGCACCTTGATGATGGGCGCCGGTTTCATGCACCAGGCAGCCCAGGCACAGGAAGCCAAGGCTGGCGAGGAGAAGCTGCAACGCGTGGTCGTGACCGGCTCCGCCATCAAGCGCGTGGATGCCGAAACCGCCGCGCCAGTGGAAATTTACAGCAAGAAAGATATCGAGCGCACGGGCGCCACCAGCGTCGCCGAGCTGGTACGCAACCTGGCCTCCATCGACATCAATGACCAGGGCGAACTGAGCGCCAGCTCGCCTTCCGGCTCCGGTACTACCAACATCAAGATGCGCGGCTTGAGCGAGCGCAACGTGCTGATCCTGTTAAACGGCCGCCGCTTGCCGACCAATGCGCTGGCTGACGGTTCGGGCGCGGGCGCCGCGGTCGACGTCAACGCCATCCCGCTGAGCGCGCTGGAACGCATTGAAATCCTGAAAGACGGCGGTTCGGCCATTTATGGCGCCGATGCGGTTGCCGGCGTGATGAACTTCATCACCAAAAAGAACTACCAGGGCCTGGAAGCGAAAACCAGCTACGGCCAGAGCTCGCGCTCGGACGCCAAGGAAAAGACGGCCAACCTCGTTTACGGTTTTGGCGACTATGACACCCAGGGCTTCAACGTGCTGGCCACGGTCGACGTGTTCAAGCGCGATCCGATCTACCGCAAGGACCGCGACCTGACCCGTTCGGCCGACTTCCGCCGTTTTGGCGGCCCCGATGGCCGCAGCGGCTTCCATCCTAGCGGCAATATCGCCGGCGGCGGCACCCTGGTGCCATGCCCACCGGGTGATCTGAGCGCCGGCTCCTGCCGTTTCGACGTCAACAAGACCTTGCTGACCTCGACCAATGGCGCCGACCGCGCCAGCGGCATGCTGATCGGTAGCCTGAAAATCAGCGACAGCATCCGCGCGTTTGCGGAATTTACGTATTCCGAAAGCAAGGATGACTTCGAATCCCAGGCCGCACCTGGCAATTTCCAGGTCAACGGCAAGACTGTTGCTGGCCGCTTCATGCAAATGGGTCCGCGCAAGACCAACCGCAAGGGCACAATGACCCAGTTCTCGACGGGCCTGGAAGGCACGACGCGCGGCATCGACTGGGATGTAGCCATCGGCAAGGGCGTGAGCAAGGCTACCAACCGCGATTCGAACTACGCGCACTACGATCTGTTCAACGAAGCGATCGAGAATGGCTCGATCGACCCGACCCGCACCGACAACGCGCAGGCAGCCGTCGACAAGATCCGCCTGACGCCTACGCGCGCCGGCAAGTCGGAACTGACCTTCTTTAACGCCAAGGCTTCCGCGCCGATCATGGACCTGGCAGGCGGCGCGATGGCTTACGCCGTCGGCGTGTCGTACAACAAGGAAACGCTGAGCGACCAGCCCGACCAGAACCAGATCGATGGCGTGGTCTTCGGCAGCATCCAGCAGGCTGCCGTCAAGGCGGACCGCAATTCCAAGGGCATCTTCGGCGAACTGTCGATTCCATTCCTGAAAAACGTCGAAGCACAGGTCGCCGTGCGCTATGACGACATCTCGAATGTCGGCAGCAAGACCAGCCCGAAACTGGCCTTGCGCTACCAGCCGCTGAACAACCTGATGTTCCGCGGCTCGTATGCGGGCAGCTACCTGGCGCCATCGCTGAAACAGATGTTCGGCGGCGTCGATGCGGGCGCCTACACGACGAACGACAAGGAAGTCTGCAATGCCTTCCCTTCGATCTCGGGTAACTGTACCAACTTCTCCTACTACCAGGTCTCCGGCTCCAACAAGGACTTGAAACCGGAAACGGGCAAGACCTACAACCTGGGCATGGTGTTCTCGCCAGTGAACTCGCTGACGGTCAGCATCGATTACTTCAAGATCGACAAGAAGAACGAAATCGGCACTCTGTCGGAACTGAAGGCCATCGAGCGCGGCAACGTCGAAATCAAGAATGGCGACGCCCGCATCCTGCTGAACAACCAGAACCTGGCCACCACCGAAGTGCGCGGTTTCGATACGGACCTGCGCTACACCTCGCCGCAAACGATGTTCGGCAAATTCACGATCCGCAATGCGTCCACCATCTACACCCGCATGGAAACGCAGGATACGGAAACCGATCCGGTGCAAAGCACGCTGAAGACGTTCATGAATCCGAAGTACCGCAACACGTTCACGGCCAGCCTGGAAAAGGACAATATGTCCGGCTCCCTGGTGATCCGCACGACAGGCGACATGATCGACTCGGACTTGCGCCGCGACGAAATCAAGCCTGGCACCCGCACGATTCCTTCGCACACCGAAGTGGATCTGACGGGCCAGTACGTGGCGATGCAAAACCTGACCTTCACGGCCGGCATCAAGAACCTGTTCGACAAAATGCCGCCGTTTAGCATCATGGGCGCAGGCAACCAGTACGGCACCCTGGGCTTTGCCCAGCTGTACAACGTGCGTGGCCGTTACTTCTACATCGGCGCAGGCTACAAGTTCATGTAATGTAGCGCAATCCCCGGCGGCCTGAAACGGGCTGCCGGTACTGCCCACGAAAGCCGCATTCTTATGCGGCTTTTTTCATGTCCGGCAGGCGAAAAAAAGCCGCTGCAGGCAGCGGCTTTCGGACAGCTCTGGCGCCTACAGGAAGCGGTCGAGTATCTTGCGCGTGTTCTTGTCGATACCGAACATGTCGCGGATCAAAAAGTGGATGCCGTGGTTATCGGCGATCAAGAGCGACGTCGCGCCGATACGGCGGATGTCTTCCTCGCCTTTCAGCACGAATTGCGTCTCGCCCCGGTCCGTATCGACATGCCAGGTGCACGGCGTGGCGAAACTGGAGACGCTTTTCACGCGCGCGATCTCGGGCATGAATTCGCGCCCTTCCAGCTCTTCCTGCAGCAGGCTGCGCGCCGGCTCCGGCAAGGCGTCGATGCGGTCGATCCACGCCACTTCCTTGCCATTGCCCAGCACCAGCGAAATGCCTTCGTCGGGTGACTGGATGGGGAAGGCGCGCACGGGCGCCACGCCCTCAAAGACTTGGCCGTCCGCGTCCGTCATCACCAGCTTGCCGAAGGTGTCGCGGCTTAATGTAAAAGTTGTACTGGCCATGCTTATTCCTTGTCATCCAGGGCGAGTTCGTTGTTGCGCGCCTGTGCTTCGTAGAGGCGGAAATAGGCGCCCTCTTTCGCCATCAGTTCATCGTGGCTGCCCACTTCGACGACCTGGCCGCGGTCCAGCACCACCAGGCGGTCGGCCCGGTGCAAGGTCGACAGCCTGTGAGCGATGGCGATCGTCGTGCGGCCCTGCACCAGGTTGTCCAGCGCCTTCTGGATCTCTTTTTCCGTTTCCGAGTCGACCGACGATGTTGCTTCATCCATGATCAGGATGCGCGGGTCGATCAGCAGGGCGCGGGCAATCGAGATGCGCTGGCGTTCGCCGCCGGACAAGCCCTGGCCACGCTCGCCCACCATCGAATCGTAGCCTTGCGGCAAGCGCAGGATGAATTCGTGCGCATGCGCGGCGCGCGCGGCGGCGATGATTTCCTGGCGCGTCGCGTGCGGCTTGCCGTAGGCGATATTTTCCGCGATGGTGCCGAAGAACAGGAACGGCTCCTGCAGCACCAGGCCGATGTTGCGGCGGTAGTCGGACACGGCGAACGAGCGGATGTCGACGCCATCGAGCAGGATCGCGCCTTCCGACACGTCATAGAAGCGGCAAATCAGATTGACCAGCGTGCTCTTGCCCGAACCGCTGTGGCCCACCAGGCCGATCATCTCTCCCGCCTTGATGTTCAGGGTGATGCCGCGGTTGACGGCCCGGTTGCCATAACGGAAACCGACTTCGCGCAAATCGATGCGTCCTTCGATCTTGTCCAGTTTGACGGGCTGCGCCGGTTCCGGCACGCTCGACACGTGGTCGAGGATGTCGAAGATGCGCTTGGCGGCCGATGCCGATTTCTGCGTCACGGAGACGATGCGGCTCATGGAATCGAGTCGGCCATAGAAACGCGTGCTGTAGGCGATGAAGGCGGTCAGCACGCCGACGGTGATTTCGCCGCGCGACAGCTGCCAGATGCCGAAGCACCAGATGACCAGCAAGCCCATCTCCGTCAGGAAGGAAACGGTAGGCGAGAACAGCGACCAAACCTTGTTCAGCTTGTCGTTGACGGCAAGGTTGTGCGCGTTGGCGTCGCGGAAGCGGGCCGCTTCGCGTTTTTCCTGCGCAAACGCCTTCACGACGCGGATGCCGGGGATGGTATCGGCCAGCACGTTGGTCACTTCGCTCCACACGCGGTCGATCTTTTCAAAGCCCGTGCGCAAACGGTCGCGCACCAGGTGGATCATCCAGGCGATGAACGGCAACGGCGCCAGGGTCATGATGGCCAGCCACGGATTCATCGACCACAGGATCACGCCCGTCATGATGATCATCAGCACGTCGGACGCGAAATCGAGCAAATGTAGCGACAGGAAGACGCAGATGCGGTCGCTGCCGCTGCCGATGCGCGCCATCAGGTCGCCCGTGCGCTTGCCGCCGAAAAATTCCAGCGACAGCTTCATCAGGTGTTCATAGGTGGCCGAGCGCAAGTCGGCGCCCATGCGTTCGGACACCAGGGCCAGCACATAGGTCTTGCCCCAGCCCAGCAGCCAGGCCAGCAGGGCCGAACCGAGCAAGCCGCTCATGTAGTACACCACCAGCCAGGGATCGATATGCTTGCCGTTCTGATACGGGATCAGCACATTGTCCATCAGCGGCGCCGTCAGGTAGGGCGGAATCATGTGCGCGGCAGTACTCAGCAGCATCAGCATGAAGCCCAGGGCCAGCTGGCCACGGTAGGGGTGGGCGAAGCGCCACAGGCGGAACAGGGTCCAGGTCGATGGCGGCGTGTGCAGTACCTTGGCGCAGATCGGGCATTCTTCCTGCTCCGGTTCCAAGGGCGCCTTGCAGCTGGGGCACACTTCCTGCTCCGCTTCCAGCACGGGCTGGCCCGTCAGGTGGCTGTCGAGGCGCTCGACGAACTGTTCCAGCACGCGGATCGCATGCAGGTTCTGGCCCAAAGTGAAGCGCCACGACGCCAGGCGGCCGTGGTCGTCGAACAGTTCCAGGTGGCCGACACCGGCGTGGTCATGGTGCGTCAGGCGCAGTCCGGGGCGGAAAGACCAGCTTTTCCAGACGGTATCGCCCGGGGAACGGGCCAGTAAACGCTTCTCTGTGACAACAATTATGCCTTTTGTGAAACGTAATCGCGCATCGAGGTCAACCTCAACGCTACTTAAAACGTTCTCCCTTGGAGAAAGGTTGCTTTCCACTTCCGCCAGCCAGTGTTCCGGCAGCGAAGTGAGGGGAATAGTTGTTGCAGGAACACTCAGTTCAGTTGTCATCGTAAAGCATACTCCGGCTCGAGGCCAAGCCCTTCAGGGCGGGATTTGGGGGATGGGGCAGACGCCCGATCAATGTTTGTGTACTGCGCGATGGCGAGGCAGATGCACCAGTGGCAATTTCCTGTATTGTATCGAATGGATGCCTGCCGGTAAGGAATGATGGCAAAACGGAGCAAAAAAATGAGCGGCCATCGACCAGCGGCAAGTATACAACAGCCCGCTGTTGCGCAAATGCTCCAGCTTTGGCCAGAGTCGGTATCTTTATAACAAGTATGGCAACAATTAGTAACAATTAGAATGACAACACCAGCAGAATACGAGAAGCAAACGCGACAAGAGGCCGCTAAAAGTGGCACACTGCGCATACCCGGGATAAAGAACCAAGCACGAGCCTGAAAAGACTCTGTAGAGCCAACATAAAGTATCTGGCGCCCAGACGCCTGGCTTGTTATCAAGAAACCACTTACATGATCAAGAAGAAGAACATCGAATTTGCCCGCGTCACCCACTTGCGCGGCCCCAACATCTGGACTTACCGCCCGGTGATTGAAGCCTGGGTCGACATCGGCGAACTGGAAGACTATCCATCCAATACCTTGCCCGGCCTGTACGAGCGCCTGGTGGCGTGGCTGCCCGGCATGATCGAGCACCGCTGCGGCGTGGGCGAACGGGGCGGCTTTTTCGAGCGCCTGCGCGAAGGCACGTGGTCGGCCCACATCCTCGAACACGTCGTATTGGAACTGCAAAACCTGGCAGGCATGCGCACGGGCTTCGGCCAGACGCGCTCGACCAGCCAGCGCGGCGTCTACAAGATGGCCTTCCGCACGCGCGAAGAGCACGTGGGCCGCGCCGCCCTGGCCGCCGCGCGCGAACTGCTGATGGCTGCCATCAACGATGAAGCCTACGACCTGGAAGCGGCCCTGGCGCCCCTGCGCGACATGGTCGACGCGCGCTGCCTGGGCCCGAGCACGGCCAGCATCGTCGATGCGGCCACCGAACGCGGCATCCCTTCGCTGCGCCTGAACGACGGCAACCTGGTGCAACTGGGCCACGGCGCCGCGCAGCGCCGCATCTGGACGGCCGAAACGGACCGCACCAGCGCGATCGCCGAAGGCATCGCCAGCGACAAGGACCTCACCAAATTCCTGCTCAAATCGTGCGGCGTGCGCGTCCCCGAAGGCAGCCTGGTGCGCAGCGCCGAAGCGGCCTGGGAAGAAGCGCAAGACATCGGCGTGCCCGTCGTCGTCAAACCCTATGACGGCAACCATGGCCGCGGCGTATCGCTGAACCTGATGACGGAAGCGGACGTGAAGGCAGCCTACGACCTGGCCGCGCGCAAGGGCGACAGCTCGGCCGTGCTGGTGGAAAGCTTCATCACGGGCGACGAACACCGTCTGCTCGTGGTCGGCAACAAGCTGATCGCGGCCGCCAAGGGCGAATCCCTGTGGGTTGACGGCGACGGCGTCTCCACCGTGCTGGAACTGGTCAACACGCAGATCAATACCGATCCGCGCCGCGGCGAAGGCGAAGATTTCCCATTGGGCACCGTCAAGCCGCATGAATCGGGCGAAATCGTGCTGGAACTGCAGCGCCAGGGCATGACCGCCCTGTCGGTGCCGCAGGCGGGCCAGAAAGTGCTGATCCAGCCGAACGGCAACGTGGCCATCGACGTCACGGACGACGTGCATCCGTCCGTCGTGCATGCGGCCCTGCTGGCCGCGCGCGTGGTTGGCCTGGATATCGCCGGCATCGACCTGGTCACCACCGACATCACGCGTCCGCTGGAAGAGCAGCGCGGCGCCATCATCGAAGTCAATGCCAGCCCTGGCCTGCTGGCGCACATCAAGCCGGGCGTGGGCCAGCCCCGCCCTGTCGGCGCGGCCATCGTCGACCACCTGTTCGCGCCCGAGGAAACGGGCCGCATTCCGCTGATCGGCGTGACGGGTACGCGCGGCGCCAGCCTGATCGTGCGCATGCTGTGCAAGCTGCTCAACCTGTCGGGCCTGCACACGGGCGCCGTCTGCAGCGAAGGCATGTATCTGGACCAGCGCAGAGTCGTCAGCAGCGATTGCGTGAACTGGGATGCAGGCCAGCGCCTGCTGCTCAACCGCACCGTGCAGACGGCCCTGTTCGAGAGCAATCCGCGCATGATCCTGGCCGAAGGCCTGGCTTACGACAAGTGCCAGATCGGCGTCGTCACGGACATGGGCAGCCTCGATAGCGTCAAGGATTTCGACGTGCTGGACGAAGCGGGCCTGTACAAGGCCGTGCGCAGCCAGGTCGACGTGGTGGTGCCGACGGGCGTGGCCGTGCTCAATGCCGCCAACGCGCACGTGCTGGAACTGGCCGAGCTGTGCGACGGCACGGTGACCCTGTATGCGCAGGATGGCAGCCTGGCCGCCATCGCGGCGCAACTGGCCGCCGGCCAGCGCGCCGTATTCGTGCGCGGCAACCACATCGTGCTGGCCGAAGGCGGCATCGAAACGGTCTTGCTGTGCCTGGACCTGCTGAAACCGGCCACGGCCGGCAATGTCGACAGCGTGCTGGCCGTCGCGGCGGCCGCCTGGGCCCTGAACCTGCCCGTCGATCTGATTTGCGCCGGACTGCGCACCTTCGACGCGGCCCCCGGCTGCATCGGCAACTGACAGCACAGGCAAAGCAGCACTCAAGCCCGGCCATGACGGCCGGGCCCACAAGAACACAACAGGATTACGGTTTAATTATGGAAGTATCTCGCGTACGGGCCTTGCGGGGCCCTAACCTCTGGAGCCACGACACCGCCGTGGAAGCCATTGTTTCCTGCACCACGCAGGAACTCGACATCGCCCAGCTGCCCGGCTTCGAAGCCCGCCTGCGCGCGCGCTTTCCGCAACTGAGCCCGCTGCAACCGCTGGGCAATTACAACGCCGCGCCGATGGCGCAGGTGCTGGAACTGGCGGCGCTGGGCCTGCAGGCGCAAGCCGGCTGCCCCGTCACCTTCAGCCGCACCACGCCGACCCTGGAAACGGGCATCTTCCAGGTCGTCGTCGAATACTCGGAAGAAGCCGTCGGCCGCCTGGCGCTGGAACTGGCGCAGCAGCTGTGCCAGGCCGCGCTCGACGATGCGCCGTTCGACCTGGCCGGCGCGCTGCACCAGTTGCAGGAACTCGATGAAGACGTGCGCCTGGGCCCATCGACGGGCGCCATCGTCAACGCCGCCGTGGCCCGCAACATCCCGTTCCGCCGCCTGACCGAAGGCAGCCTGGTGACGTTCGGCTGGGGCAGCAAGCAGCGCAAGATCCAGGCCGCCGAAATGGACGGCACCAGCGCGATCGCCGAAGCCATCGCGCAGGACAAGGAACTGACGAAAAAACTGCTGGATTCTGCCGGCGTGCCGGTGCCGCACGGGCGTGTCGCCGTCGACGCGGACGATGCCTGGGCCGCCGCCTGCGAGATCGGCCTGCCTGTCGTCGTCAAGCCGAAGGACGGCAACCAGGGCAAGGGCGTGACCGTCAATGTCACCACGCGCGAACAACTGACGGCCGGCTTCCTCGCGGCGCAGGAATTCCGCGACGATATCCTCGTCGAGCGCTATCTGCCGGGCCACGATTTCCGTTTGCTCGTCATCGGCAACAAGATGGTGGCAGCCGCCCGCCGCGACCCGCCGCAAGTGGTGGGCGACGGCCAGCACACGGTGCGCGAACTGGTCGACCAGGTCAACCTGGATCCGCGCCGCGGCAGCGGCCACGCCACCTCGCTGACGAAAATCCGCTTCGACGACATCGCCCTGGCCAGCCTGGCCAAGCAGGGCTATGTGGCCGAATCCGTGCCGCCCGTGGGCCAGCGCGTGATCTTGCGCAATAACGCCAACCTGTCGACGGGCGGCTCGGCCACCGACGTCACCGTCGACGTGCACCCGGAAGTGGCGGCGCGCGCCGTCGCGGCCGCGCACATGGTGGGCCTGGACATCTGCGGCGTGGACGTCGTCTCCGAAAGCATCTTGAAACCGCTGGAAGAGCAGAACGCCGGCATCGTGGAAGTGAACGCGGCACCGGGCCTGCGCATGCACCTGGCGCCGTCGTTCGGCAAACCGCGTCCCGTGGGCGAAGCCATCATCGCCGCCATGTTCGCCGAAGGCGACGATGGCCGCATTCCCGTGGTCGCCGTCACCGGCACCAACGGCAAGACCACTACCGTGCGCCTGATCGCCCACCTGCTGACGGCTTCCGGCCTGCGCACGGGCATGACCAACACGGATGGCGTGTATATCGAAGGACGCCAGATCGACAGCGGCGACTGCAGCGGACCGCGCAGCGCGCGCAACGTGCTGCTGCACCCGGACGTGGACGCGGCCGTGTTCGAAACGGCGCGCGGCGGCATGCTGCGCGAAGGCCTGGCCTTCGACCGTTGCCAGGTCGCCGTGGTGACCAACATCGGCGCCGGCGACCACCTGGGCCTGAACTACATCACCACCGTGGAAGACCTGGCGGTCCTGAAGCGCGTGATCGTGCAGAACGTGGCCGACAGCGGCGTGGCCGTGCTGAACGCCACCGACCCGGCCGTGGCGCGCATGGCAAAGAATTGCAGCGGCACGGTGACCTTCTTCGCCGCCGACAAGACGCATCCCGTGATGGCCACGCACCGCGCACAGGGCAACCGCGTGGTGTACGTGGAGGACGGCAAGCTGGTCGCGGCGCAGGGCAAGGAGCGCCACGAAATCGCCCTGTCGCAGGTGCCGATCACGCGCAACGGCGCCATCGGCTTCCAGGTCGACAACGTCATGGCGTCGCTGGCCGCCGCCTGGGCCGTAGGACTGGACTGGAAAACCATCGCGCTGGGCCTGAAAACCTTTGCCAATGAAGCCGACAATGCGCCGGGCCGCTTCAACGTCTTCGATTATCGTGGAGCCACGCTGATCGCCGACTACGGCCACAATCCGGACGCCATCCTGGCGCTGGTGCAAGCCGTGGAAAGCATGCCGGCCAAGCGCCGCTCGGTGGTCATCAGCGGTGCCGGCGACCGCCGCGACGAAGACATCCGCCAGCAGACGGAAATCCTCGGCGCCGCCTTCGACGATGTGCTGCTGTACCAGGATCAATGCCAGCGCGGCCGCGCCGACGGCGAAGTCGTGGCGCTGCTGCGCCAGGGCCTGGACGGCGCCAAGCGCACCAGCCATATCGATGAAATCAACGGCGAATTCGTCGCCATCGACAAGGCCCTGGCGCGCTTGAACGAAGGCGATCTGTGCCTGATCCTGATCGACCAGGTGGAAGAAGCGCTGGCGCACATCGCCAAGCGCGTCGCCGAAGCATAAGCGCAGTATCATCGCGCACAAGGGCGGCCTGCGGGCCGCCCTTTTTTATGCGCGCGCACCGCCTCCCTGCGCGCACCCGCATGGTGCAAAAGCCCCCTTGCAAGCTTGTAAATTCAGGCATGGAAATTGCTCATAAGAAAACATAAATGGGCTGACAAGAAGGTGGGGCACGCATGGTGGGCAGAATCTCGCGCATGATCGGGAAATTGACGGTGGGGCGCAAACTGGCGCTGATCTATTTGCTCGACCTGTCCGCCGTCATCTTCATTTCCGGCATCCTCATCAACGAAAAATACATCGCCATCGATTTCTCGCGCAAGGAGATGGCGGGCAACGACTACATCGCCGCGATCCGCGATGCGCTGCTGCCCCTGGCACGCGCGCAAGCCGATGCAGCCGGATCGGCAGCTGCCATCGAAATGGCCGAGCGCCAGTTCGGCAGCGATATGCGCAGCGCGGAATTGAGCAGGGAATTTTCCGCCCTGCTGCGCCAGTCCGGCAGCACGCCCGTTGCGCCGGACGACGGCATCGCGCCCTCGCCCGCCTTCGTTGCCGGACGCGCACTGCTCACACGCGTAGGCAACCAGTCGAACCTCATCCTCGACCCGGACCTGGACAGCTACTACACCATGTCGCTGGTGATCCTGCGCTTCCCGGAACTGCTGGAAGTGATCAACAGCACGCGCGCCCTGGCCCTGCAACTGGCGACGGCCGAAGGCGCGCAGCGCCAGCGCCTGCAGACCCAGTTCCTGATCCTGGAAGGGCGCATGGACGCCACCATGGGCGGCATCGGCAGCGACTACACGGAGGCGTTCGCGGCCAGCACGCCGCTGCTGCGCCAGCACCTGGACGGCTCGCGCGCGGCCCTGCAGCAAGCCGTGGCGCAGTTTCGCGCCAGCACCCAGGCGCTGGCCGGCGCGCCTGTCAGTGCCGCTGGCAGCGCCGCGCTGCTGCGCCACGATGCAGCCGCCTCTGCGGCCCTGCTGCATGCCTGGCGCGAAGCGGAAGGCGAATTGCACCGCCTGATCCAGCTGCGCGTGGACGGCTTCTTTACGCGCATGTGGCTGCACCTGGGCACGGCCGTGCTGCTGCTGGTAATGATATTGGGCCTGGTGTTTTTCGTCGCGCGCCAGATCGCCCTGCCCATCCGCCGCCTGGCGCGCGTGGCGCAGGAAGTGCGCGAAACGGGCGACCATAGCCTGCGCGCCATCTGGGACAGCGAAGACGAAACGGGGCGCCTGGTCAGCGCCTTCAATACCATGCTGCAGCAGCTCGATTTCCAGCGCATGGCGCAGCAGGAACTGGTGGCCAGCGCCAGCGCGGCCGATGCGCAGCGCCAGCTGGTCGACGCCATTCCCATTCCGCTGATGGTCACCTCGATCCCCCATCACCAGGTGCTGCACGCGAACCAGGCCGCGCACGCGTGGCAGGGCGGCCTGGAACTGGACCCGTGGGTGGGCGGCATGAGTCCGCAAGCCCGTTCGCGCTTCTTCCAGCGCTTGAGCGACCTGGGCGCCGTCGATGAATTCGAAGTATGCTGGAGCGGCAGCGGCACGCCAACGTGGGCCCTGATTTCCGCGCGCCTGATCGACTACCAGGGCCAGCGCGCCGTGCTGTCGACCTTCACGCCGATCAACAAGATGAAGCTGATGGAGTCGCGCCTGGAACTGTGGGCCAAGGTCTTCGAGGCATCCGCCGAAAGCCTGATCGTGATGGACGCCGGCATGCGCATCATCACCGTCAACCAGGCCTTCCGCCGCCATTCGCTGTACGACATGGTGGAGCTGATCGGCAAGCGCCCGGCCTTTTTGCTCGCACCCGACAACAGTCCCGAGCAGCTCGACAGCCTGCGCCGGACCCTGGCGCGGCGCGGCTACTGGCAGGGCGAGATCCGGGTGCAGCGCAAGTCGCTGGAAAGCTATCCCGCCTGGCTGGTGATGAACGCCGTGCGCGACCTCGATGGCGTCACCACGCATTTCATCGCCAGTTCGCTCGATATCAGCGAACGCAAGGCCAGCGAGCGGCAGATCGAGCACATGGCCCACCACGACGCGCTGACGGGACTGGCAAATCGCCACGTGTCGAAGCTGCGCCTGGCGGCCGCCATCGCGCAGGCGCGCCGCAGCGGCGAAAAGGTGGGCGTGCTGTTCGTCGATCTGGACCGCTTCAAGCACGTCAACGACGCGCTGGGCCACCACGTGGGCGACGCGCTGCTGCAATCGGTGTCGGCGCGCCTGCTGCAGCTGGTGCGCGAAGGCGATACCGTCAGCCGCCTGGGCGGCGATGAATTCGTCGTCATCCTCAATGGCATCGGCGACGCCGCATCCATCGCCGCCCTGCTTGACACGCGGCTGATACCGGCCATGCGCCAGCCGCACCAGGTGGAAGGCAACGAGCTGTATGTCTCGTGCAGCGTGGGCGTGGCCATCTATCCGGACCACGGCGGCGACATGGATACCCTGATGCGCCACGCCGATGCGGCCATGTACCAGGCCAAGAGCGGCGGACGCGATCACGCACGCATGTTCACGCCGCAGATGCAGGAGCAGCAGTTGCAGCAGTTGCACCTGGAAAGCGATCTGCGTCACGCCATCGAACGACAGGAACTGGTGCTGTACTACCAGCCGCGCATCGATGCGAAAAGCAGCCGCCTGAATGGCGTGGAAAGCCTGATCCGCTGGCAACATCCGCAGCACGGCCTGATCGCGCCCGACAGCTTCATCCCCGCCGCCGAGGAATCGGGCCTGATCGTCTCCATCGGCGCGTGGGTCATCCGTGAGGCGTGCCGCCAGCAAGTGGCCTGGCGCGAAGCGGGCGCGGGCGACATCGCCGTGTCGATCAACCTGTCGGCCATCCAGCTGAAAAGCGGCGGCCTGGTGGCCACCTTGCGCGAAGTGCTGCGCGAATTTCCCGTCACGCCGGGACAGATCGAATTCGAGCTGACCGAGTCCATCCTGATGGACAACGTGGACGACACCATCGCCACCCTGCACGCCATCAAGGCACTGGGGTTTGCCCTGTCTATCGACGATTTCGGCACCGGCTATTCGAGCCTGAACTATCTGTGCCGCTTCCCGCTCGACAAGCTGAAAATCGACATGAGCTTCGTGCAGGACATCCACGGTTCGCCGCAGAATCTGGCGGTGACGAAAACCATCATCGGCCTTGGCCATACCCTGGGTCTGACGGTCACCGCCGAAGGCGTGGAAAGCGCGGCCGATGCCGACGTGCTGCGTCATGCCGGCTGCGATGAATTGCAAGGGTATTACTTTGCCCGCCCCATGCCGCAGGCGCACTTCATGGCCTGGCTGGCGCAAACCACCGCGTCCTGCGCCGCCTGACACTTCCTGTGGAGCGCCCGCAACGCGCAGGCGCCAGGTTCGACAACGCGCGGCGGCCGCCAGGGCGCATGAATGCAGCAGGGATACCGGAATTGGTATTGACATCGCAAAAGAAGTCATTTGTGGGGCAAAGTCATTCCCACCTACCATGTTTCTGAGCAAGTTCCAGCTCTGGCGGCGACTGCCGCAGCGTTCTCAACATAACTAAAATACAGGTGGAGACAAGATGAAGCAATTGATGGCAACGGGCACCCGCACGTCCCGACAAAACACACGGTTGACCTTGAAGGCCACAGTGACCGCCCTGGCCGGCGCCGGCCTGCTGAGCAGCGCTTCCGTCTGGGCGCAACAGGCACCCGCCGTGGACACGCCAGTGGAAGAAACGGCATCGGCAGCAGCAGCACCGGCGGCCGACAATGCCGGCATCGCCGTCGTCGCCGTCACCGGTGTGCGTCGCGCGGCGCAAAGCGCACAGACGATCAAGAAAAACAACGACCAGGTGGTCGATTCCATCGTCGCCGATGAAATCGGCAAATTCCCCGACAAGAACGTGGCCGAAATCCTCGGCCGCGTGACGGGCGTGCAGATCCGCCGCGAAGGCGGCGAAGCGGGTACCGTCATCATCCGCGGCTTGCCCGGCGTGGTGACCTTGCTCAACGGCCGCGAAATGTTCACCTCCGTGGGCCGCAGCCTGTACCTGGCCGACATCCCGACGGCCATGCTGCAGCGCGTGGACGTGTACAAATCGCAGGGCGCCGACATGGTCGAAGGCGGCACGGCCGGCGTGATCGACGTGCGCACCAACCGCCCCTTCGACTTCAAGGGCTTTACGGCATCGGGCAACGTGCGCGCCGAGCACCGCGACAAATCCGGTTCGACGGACCCGAACGTCAGCGGCATGGTCTCGAACCGCTGGAAGACCCCATACGGCGAATTCGGCGCACTGCTCGGCCTGTCCTACCAGCGCGGCAAATACTATGACGAGACGATCTGGAATGCCGAACCCGTCAAGCGCCCCGAAGCGGGCAATATCACGGGTCCCGATTCCGTCGGCATGATCCCGACCGTGGGCGACCGCAAGCGCTATGCGGCGAATGCCGCCTTCCAGTGGCGCCCGAACTCGCAGGTGGAAGTGTATGCGGAAGGCATGTCGACCCTGATCAAGCATGCGTTCGACAGCCAGTTCTTCGTCGGTTCCCTGCCGTGGGGCCAGAACCCGGACATCACCCTGATCCCCGGTACCAATCAGGCGGCCACGGTGGGCAAGATCGACGGCCCATGGTCGCCGTTCACGCTGGGCTCGACCCAGGCGCGGCGCGACCGCTCGATCGGTTCGCAAGGCGCCATCGGCGCGCGCTGGGACATCACACCGCAGCTGCGCGCCACCACGGAACTGGCGCGCACGGTCAGCAACTTCGAGCGCGAATTTCCCATCCTCGACTTCCTCGCCCATCCGACCAGCGTGATCGGCAGCACCAACGTCAACGGCGGCGCGCAGATCAGCTACCCCGGCTACAACATGACGGATCCGAAGAACTACACCCTGCTCGGCTTCTACGACAATCACAGCCAGGATGAAGGCAGCTCGACCGACTGGCGCGGCGACGTTACCTACGACATGGACAGCACGGGCTTCTTCCGCGAATTCTCGGGCGGCGTGCGCCTGGCCAAGCGCAAGGCGGAATCGATACGCGAAAAGAACGTGCAAGGCGGACTGACGTCGATCATGACTGCCGACGCCCTGCCCGGCCTGGCCTGCACTTCGCACAAGAACACGGGCAATTTCGGCCTGCAAAGCTGGCTCACGCCATGCCGCGACTTCATGCTCAACAACACGGATACCCTGCGCCAGCTGTTTACGGGCAGCAGCGAGCGCAGCCCGGACGATCCGATGACCCACTTCAAGGACGTGGAAAAAACCAATGCCGTCTACGGCAAGGCGCGCATCGGCTTTGACCTGGCGCAAGTACCGGTCGATGGCACCCTGGGCGTGCGCGTGGTGCAGACCAAGCAGGACTTGCAAGGCAATTCCTCGCAAAACGGCATCATCACGCCCGTACGCGTGAAGACTTCGGATACGGACGTGCTGCCCAGCATGACCCTGAAAGCCATGCTGCGCCAGGACCTGATCGCCCGCATGACGGCAGGCAAGGCCGTGCAGCGCCCGAACTTCGCCGACTTCAACCCCGGCGTGACCCTGGGCCAGAGCCTGGAAATGGTGCGCCCGACGGGCAACGGCGGCAATCCCGACCTCAAACCCGTGGAAGGCAAGAACCTCGACGTGGCGCTGGAATGGTATTTCGCGCAAACGGGTTCCGTCACGGCCACCGTGTTCCGCCACAACTTCAAGAATTACATCCTGTCCGGTTCGGCCAAGGAAACGTATGGCGGCATCGAGTACGACATCACGCGTCCGCGCAACACCTCGAAGGGCCATCTGCAAGGCGTGGAAATGGCTTACCAGCAGTTCTACGACAAACTGCCAGGCTGGATGAGCGGCCTCGGCCTGCAAGCGAACGCCACCTACATGACGGGCGAGCTGGAAGAATTGAATGGCAGCGCGCATCCGTTCACGGGCATGTCGAAATGGTCGGCCAATATCGTCGGTCTGTACGAACAGGGACCGTGGTCGGCGCGCCTGGCCTACAGCTGGCGCGACAAGTACGTCGACGACTACAACTACCGCGGCAAGGGCATCCACCTGACCGTCGCGCCAACCAAGACCCTGGACGCGTCGGTCTCGTACAAGCTCAACCCGAACACCACGGTGACTTTGGACGCGAACAACCTGCTCGACTCGACCTACCGCGACTACCACGACACGCCCGAGTATGTGCGCGACGTGCGGCGCTATGACAAGGTTGTCGGATTGTCGGTCCGCTGGAGCTACTAAAAACGCCCAGGGCGTTGTTGCCGCGCCTCGCCGTACTGTGCGTACTGTCTTCGGCGCGGCGCCTAGCCCTGGACGTTTTTAGGACCGGCAGCAACACCTGACCAAACCGGCCGCGCGGCGCGCTTTGCGGCCGGCGATGGTTTTGTCAGGCGTCGACGCGTCATTGCAATACATATTCTTTCTTCCTTGAGGGTTTTCAGCGCCAGCCGGCAACGGTTGGCGTTTTTTTGCTTTGCGGAATCTATCCGACAGTGGAATTGATTTAACGCAAAATGGCGCCGCCGGGGGCTTTTATGCTGGCAGCTTGACTAGCGAACCCGGCGGGGACAGCATGCGCAATGCACGGCACGTCGACACACAGTTATTTCAACCCGACATCCCGGTGCGGCTCGACATGCGCACGGCGGCGCTGGTCGAGCATGCGCTGGCCTTGCAGGAAATGGCCGGCACGGGCGCCGCCGCCCTGTTTTTGCACTGCCACGACGTGCCGCTGCCCACCGCCCTGCGCGTGCTGACGACGGGACCGCGCCGCAAACCTGCCGGGCCGCACCTGTTTGCCCGCCTGCGCCCGCGCACGGCCGCGCTGGCGCAAGGCTTGCCGCTACCGGCGCGCTGACGAATCCTGTACCATCGCCGCAACCGATCAAATGAGGCACGGCGATGCAGGCAGCGACACCCCACGACTCCTATACGGCACTGATGGACCTGATCAAGGCGCGCCATGCGGAACTGAGCCCGCAATTCCAGGCCGGCGCCCGCTACCTGGCCGACCATCCGGACGAAGTGGCCGTCTCATCGATGCGCAGCATCGCCGCGCGCGCGCAGGTGCAGTCGGCCGCCCTCGTGCGCCTGGCGCAACAGCTGGGCTTTGCCGGCTGGCCGGAACTGAAAGCCATCTTCGTCGAGCGCCTGCGCACCGCACCGGCCGGCTATGCGGCAAAGGCGGACGCGCTGGCCGGCAAGGACGGGAACCTGGTCACCGAAGTGTTCACGGTGCAGCAGCGCAACTTGGCCGCCACGGAAAGTGCCAACCACGCCGCCCTGGACGCGGCCGCCAACCTGCTGCAGGCGGCGCCCCGCGTGCATGTGGCCGGCTTTCGCGCCGCCCACCCCATCGCCTACACCCTGCACTACCTGTACCGCTTGCTGCGCCCCAGCGTGCAGCTACTGAGCGGCCAGGGCGGCACCCTGGAAATGGACTTGCGCGCCCTGCAGGCAGACGAAGCCGTCGTCGTCGTCAGCTTCGCACCCTATTCCAGCGAAGCGCTGCTGGTGGCGCAGACGGCGCGCCAAGCCGGCTGCCAGCTGGTCGCCATCAGCGACAGCCCCCTGTCGCCGCTGGCCCTGCAAGCCGATGCCAGCATCGTCATCGCCGTCGACAGCCCCTCGTTCTTCCCCTCCATCGTGGCCGGCGTCGCGGCCGTCGAAAGCCTGGTGGAACTGCTGGTGGCGCGCGCGGGGCCCGATGCCGTCACCGCCATCGGTGCGGCGGAAAGCCAGCTGCGGGCGCTGGGCGCCTACGCAAAAACATCAAATGATGTAAATTAAAAACAAATACATCAAACGTTGTCAAGCAGCGCAACGCCTTCTATAATCGGTATTCCCCTTGCCGATAAGAAAGCGATGCCATGAGCCATGTCTTCCACCGCAGCTTGACCGCCAGCTATCCCGTCGCCACGGGCGGCGATGGTCCCTACCTGATCGACGCCGACGGCAAGCGCTACCTGGACGCCTGCGGCGGCGCGGCCGTCTCCTGCCTCGGCCATGCGGATGCGGCCGTGATCGCGGCAGTGCAGCAGCAGGTTGCCAGGATGGCGTACGCGCACAGCTCGTTTTTCACCACCGAGCCGATGGAGCAGCTGGCCGATTTCCTCGTCGCCCGTGCGCCTGCCGGCATCGACAGCGTGTATTTCGTCTCGGGCGGTTCGGAAGCGGTGGAAAGCGCGCTCAAGATGGCGCGCCAGTATTTCGTGGAACGGGGCCAGCCGCAGCGCCGCCACATCATCGCGCGCCGCCAGAGTTACCACGGCAACACACTGGGCGCACTGGCCACGGGCGGCAACGCCTGGCGCCGCCAGCAATTCGAACCGCTGCTGATCGACGTGACGCACGTGTCGCCCTGCTACGCCTGGCGCGACCAGCCAGCCCATGAAACGGACGGCGACTACGTGGCGCGCCTGGGCCAGGAACTGGAAGACACTATCGCCGAGCTGGGCGCGGACAAGGTCATGGCCTTCATCGCCGAACCCGTCGTCGGCGCCACGGCCGGCGCCCTGCCCGCCGTCGCCGGCTACTTCCAGCGCATGCGCGACATTTGCCAGCGCCATGGCATCCTGCTGATCCTCGACGAAGTCATGTGCGGCATGGGCCGCACGGGCAGCCTGTTCGCCTGCGAGCAGGAAGGCATCACGGCCGACCTGATCTGCATCGCCAAGGGCCTGGGCGCCGGCTACCAGCCCATCGGCGCCGTGATGGTCTCCAAGGACATCCGCGACACCATCCGCACCGGCACGGGATTCTTCCAGCATGGCCACACGTATATCGGCCACGCCACGGCCTGCGCCGCCGCCCTGGCCGTGCAGCGGCAGATCGAGGAACGCGGTCTGCTGCTCAACGTGCGCGCCATGGGCGGCTTGCTGCAAGAGCGGCTGCTTGCGCGTTTCGATGGCCATGCGCACGTGGGCGACATCCGTGGCCGCGGCCTGTTCCTGGGCCTGGAACTGGTGCAGGACCGCGCCAG
Organism: Janthinobacterium sp. SUN128; assembly: GCF_030587275.1. Classification (NCBI taxonomy): domain Bacteria; kingdom Pseudomonadati; phylum Pseudomonadota; class Betaproteobacteria; order Burkholderiales; family Oxalobacteraceae; genus Janthinobacterium; species Janthinobacterium sp. SUN128. The sequence continues at coordinate 3,226,123 of NZ_JAPWHY010000001.1, forward strand.
CAAACAGCCTTTCGACCCGGCCCGCCGCCTGCATGCGCGCATCAAGGCGCAAGCCATGCAGAACGGGCTGATGTGCTACCCCATGGGCGGCACCATCGACGGCCTGCACGGCGACCACATCCTGCTGGCGCCACCCTATATCATCGACGCCAGCCACGTCGATGAAATCGTCGACAAGCTGGGCGCGGCCATCGATGCTTGCGTGGGGTAGCCGCGCAAGCCGCGGCAGAAATGCGCAAAGGCCTCGACCAGCAACTTTTGTTCACTCCTTGCCAATATTAATTGACTTATTTTAAACAATCGTTTTAAATCAGGAAGTTACTCAAAATCAATCATCTTGAGCATTCAAACATCGCATTGCCCTTTTCGATGCTGGACGCCCACGTTGATGCACTCTGAAGCCAAGGTATATGGAACTGCTCGACTCCCTGCGTCAGCCCCCACTGCAAGACGACACGATCAGCGGGCACTATGAAGTGCGCCGCTTGCTGGGCGAAGGCGGTTTCGGCCATGTATTCGAAGCCTGGGATGCCAAGCTGTGCCGCAGCGTGGCGCTGAAACGCCTGAAACCGCAAGCCGACGTGCTGCATCCGGAAAAACTCATCAATGAAGCACGCCTGGCCGCCTCGCTCAAGCATGCCGCCTTCGTGCGCATTTTCGCCATCGAAGGCCAGGGCACGAGCCAGTCCATCGTCATGGAACTGGTCGAAGGCCAGACCTTGGGCCAGTTCATGCACAGCGGCAAGGCTGACCTGCAAGCCGCGCTCGACATCGCCTACCAGATCGCCGACGCCATGGACGAGGCGCACGCCATGGACCTCGTGCACGGCGATCTGAAACCGTCGAACCTGATGCTGGAGGCAAACGGCAAGGTGCGCATCCTCGACTTCGGCCTGGCCCGCCACATCGACCCGCAAGCAACGCAAACGACCACCCTGTGCGACTTGCAGGGCACGATTGCCTACATGGCGCCCGAGCGCCTGATGGGCCGCCTGCCCGACACGCGCGGCGACGTGTATGCCTTGGGCGCCATGCTGTACGAAATGCTGGCCGGCCAGCGCCACTTCGCCCATCTGAACGGCCTGGCCCTGGCCGCCGCCCACATGCAGGCAACGGAAGCCTGGCCCGACCTGCCGGAAACCGTCCCGCCCACCATCAACGCCCTCGTGCGCGCGATGACGGCGCACGACCCGGCGGAACGGCCACGCACCATGCGCGATGTGCGCGAGGCGCTAGGCGCGCAGCGCGGCGAACCGCTCACCTTGGCTGCGCCCCTGGCCAACGAGCCGCCTGCGAAGGAAGAGCCGCCCGCCAGCGTCTCCATCCGCCTGCCCCTGCCCCGCAAGCGCACCCTGAAATGGGGCGCGGGCGTGGCGCTGCTGGCGGTATTGGCGGGATGGCAGCTGCCCAATATCCTTCCTGCCGTCAAATCGTTGGTCACAGGCGAAAAGGCGCCCGCGCCATATTCGGAAATGGCCAGCATGGCGGCGGGGATGGAGGCGTTGCGGGTGTTTGACCGCGATACGAGCCAAGAGCAGGCGATCATGCATTTCACAACCGTACTGACGCACAATCCGAACAGTGCGGCAGCAGCAGCAGGTCTGTCCCTCGCATACAGCCTGCGTTATATCGGCAATGGCCGCGACGAGACCTGGTTGCAGCGTGCCGACGCCAGCGCACAGCAAGCCATCACACTAGACAATCAATTGGCGCTGGCCCAGGTGGCACGCGCTTGGGTTCTGGAATTACAAGGCAAATCTGACGCTGCCTTGACGTCCACTGCCGCAGCACTCAACCTGGATCCGCAAAACCTGCTGGCGCTCATGGGTAAAATACGGGTGTTGATGAATGCGAAAAAAAATGATCTTGCACAATCGATCATCGACGATGCAAAACGCCTATATCCTCGCGAACGCCAATTCCAAATAATGCAGGGCATGTTGCATTACCGTCAAGGTGCCTATACTGATGCCGAAAAGGCATTCCGTAGGGCGATCGAACTCGACCCGCAATCCGCCAACGCCTACGCCTACCTGAATGCCGTCCTGCTACGCCTAGACCGCAACGATGAAGCCTTGCGTATATTGCAGCAAGGCCTACAAATCCAGCCACATTGGGAGCTGTACAACAATCTCGGCACGTCGCTATTTGCCAAGGCCGACTATCTGGGTGCCGTGGAAGCATTCAAAAATGCCGTGTCATCCAGCAAGGGCAGTCCTAATACCTACATGCTGTGGGCTAACCTGGCCGATGCACAACGCTGGGTTCCCGCTCATATGGCGGCGTCAAAGGATTCCTACCGACGTGCCATTGCACTGCTATTGCCCATTTTGCAAAGTCGACCAGACAATGCATCCTACCATTCGCGCATGGCGCTGTACCGCGCCTATACGGACGAGAAAGCGGAAGCGTTGATACGCGTGAAACAAGCCTTGGAAATGGCCGGTGAAGTAGCAGACGTGCAATTCCGCGCTGCCCTGACCCATGAGCTAATTGGCAATCATGAGGAGGCACTGGCGTCGCTACAGCAGGCAGCCAAGCTTGGCTACCCCCTCAATCTGATCGAAACGGCACCCGATCTATTGAACCTCAGGCGAGATGCTCGCTACCAACAGTTTATTATTAACCTGAAAAGAGATCGTAAAACATGACGCATGTAAGCCCCTGGATGAAGTTATCCGTACATTTTGATGCAGACCAGACCAGCAGCCAGTTGGATTACAAATTTACATCTTGCGATGGCACAGCGGATCCGCGCCACGGCGAATACATGGGCGGCGTGCATTTCCAGCAAGGACAGCATGTCTATCTGGATGTCAACTGCTGTGGTTCCAAGAAAAGCGGCTTCACTTCGTTCCAGATTGTCGATTGCTGCATCATCAGCGTACCCCAGCTGACGCAGATCGGCCAGAATGTGCCGACCGTCTACTCGATACCGTCGCCATTTCTGCAAGCCCTTGGTGCCACCTATCCGCTGCAGCTGGATTTCGAATCCCAATTGCTGCCGCCAGACCCTGAACTGCCGGACCTGCGCCGCATTCGGCAAGAATGGAAACATACGCTGGACGTGGGCCACACGAAGGGCCGCTGGGAACTGTCGTTTGTCATGACTGTGCGCATCCTGCGCGGCGATGGCGTCCAACCCGAGTTGCGCGTCTTTTCCTTTGATCCTGAAAGCTCAGTCGGCGGTTCAATCGACGTAATCTAAGTCCCCTCACGGAACGACATAACATCTCACGCATCGTCCTTGTCATGAGTCCCGGCTCAAGCCGCGCCACCTCCACCGGCGCGGCTTTTTCACATCAGCACGCAATACGCCGCCCCCCCGCCGAAAGCGGTAAAATGACGGCCTTGAAGCCAAGCTCCGCCCCCTGGCGCGGCCTTGAATGCACACAGCACCACACACAGCCCGGCAGGCACGCATTTTCCGGCCGCCGGACCAACGACAAAGAACACATGACCACCGTCCCAAAAGAAATCAACGCCGCCGCGGCAAAGAAGAATTCGGCTGAAAAGCTTACGCCAATGATGGCCCAATATATGGGCATCAAGGAAAACCACCCGACGATGTTGGTCTTCTATCGCATGGGCGATTTCTACGAGCTGTTTTTCGAGGATGCGGAGAAAGCCTCGCGCCTGCTGGGCATTACCTTGACGGCGCGCGGCGTGGCCAGTGGCAACCCGATTAAAATGTGCGGTGTGCCGTTTCATTCGCTGGACGGCTATCTGGCCAAGCTGGTCAAGCTGGGCGAGTCGGTGGCCATTTGCGAACAGATCGGCGACCCGGCCACCAGCAAGGGCCCCGTCGAGCGCAAGGTCATGCGCGTCGTCACGCCCGGTACCCTGACGGATGCGGACTTGCTGCCAGAGAAGGCCGAGCGCCCGCTGCTGGCCGTGTGCAGCATCACGCAGCGCAAGACGGTCACCACTGGCCTGGCCTGGCTGTCGCTGGCGAGCGGCGCTTTGAAGTTGATGGAGTTTTCCGGCGACAGCGGCACCGTGGCCGCGCGCCTGCAGCAGGAACTGGAACGCATCGTGCCGGCTGAAATTCTCAGCGGCGACAATGGCAACCTGTTCGACGACTACGCGGGCACGCACATCAACCGGGTGCCGGACTGGCATTTCGACGTGGTGGGCGGCCACAAGGCCCTGCTCGATCAACTTGGCGTGGCGACCTTGACGGGCTTCGGCGCTGATGGCCTCGGCGCCGCATTTGGCGCGGCCGGCGCGCTGCTGCGCTATGCGCAGTCGACGCAGGGACGCGGCTTGCAGCACGTGCGCTCCCTGACGACGGAAACGGAAAGCGAATTTATCGGACTGGACGCGGCCACGCGGCGCAACCTGGAACTGACGGAAACCATCCGCGGCCAGGAATCGCCGACCTTGTTCTCCTTGCTCGACCATTGCCGCACGGCCATGGGTTCGCGCATGCTGCGCCACTGGCTGCACCATGCGCGGCGCGACCAGAATGTGGCGCGCGCGCGCCATGAAGCCATCGCCGCGCTGGCGCAAAGCGAAGCGGCGGGCCCCTTGGCCGCCGCCCTGGCGCAAGTACCCGATATCGAACGCATCACCACGCGCATCGCGCTGCTGTCGGCCCGTCCGCGCGACTTGGCCGCCCTGCGCGACGGCTTGCTGCAACTGCCGGCCCTGCGCGGCGACGTGGTCCGTTGCTATAAGGGTGAACAATGCGGCCAGGGCGGCGAAACCGGTTTGCTGGCCGCCATCCATACGGCCTTGGCCACGCCAACCGCCTGCCTGGACTTGCTGGTGCGCGCCGTGGCGCAGGAGCCGGCCGCGATGGTGCGCGACGGCGGCGTCTTCGCCACCGGTTTCGACGCCGAACTCGATGAATTGCGCGCCCTGTCGGAAAATGCGGGCCAGTTCCTGCTCGACCTGGAAACGCGCGAACGGGCGCGCACGGGCATCGCCAACCTGCGCGTCGAATACAACAAGGTGCATGGCTTCTACATCGAAGTCACCCACGGCCAGACGGACAAGGTGCCGGACGACTACCGTCGCCGCCAGACCTTGAAAAACGCCGAGCGCTACATCACGCCGGAACTCAAGGTGTTCGAGGACAAGGCACTGTCGGCACAGGACAAGGCCCTGGTGCGCGAAAAGCTGCTGTACGACCTGCTGCTGGCCGACCTGGCGCCGCACATTGGGACTTTGCAGACCATTTCGCAAGGCCTGGCCCAGCTCGACACCCTGAATGCGCTGACGGAACATGCGCAGCAGCACAACTGGGCCGCGCCGCAACTGGTCGAGGAACCGTGCATCAACATCGTCGAAGGGCGCCACCCCGTGGTGGAAAAGCAGATCGAACGCTTCATCGCCAACGATTGCCGCTTCGTCAACGAGCGCCGTTTGCTGCTGATTACCGGTCCGAACATGGGCGGTAAATCGACCTTCATGCGCCAGGTGGCCCTGATCACCCTGCTGGCTTACGTGGGCAGCTACGTGCCGGCCGCTTCCGCCACCATCGGCCCCATCGACCGCATCTTCACGCGTATCGGCGCCACCGACGACCTGGCGGGCGGACGCTCGACCTTCATGGTGGAAATGACGGAATCGGCGGCGATTTTGAACGGCGCCACCGAGCACTCGCTGGTGCTGATGGATGAAGTGGGCCGCGGCACCTCGACCTTCGACGGCCTGGCCCTGGCCTGGGCCATCGCGCGCCATCTGATCGACACCAGCCGCAGCTTCACCCTGTTCGCGACGCATTACTTTGAGCTGACGCAACTGCCGGACAGCCACCCGAGCGCCGCCAACGTGCATCTGTCGGCCGTCGAGCACAAGGACAGCATCGTCTTCCTGCACGCCGTGCAAGCCGGTCCCGCCTCGCAGAGCTACGGCTTGCAGGTGGCGCAACTGGCTGGCGTGCCACAGCCCGTGATCAAGGCGGCGCGCAAGCACCTGGCGCGCCTGGAAGCGCAGGCGCTCGACGCCACGCCGCAGCGCGACCTGTTCGCCGCACCGGCAGCCGATCCGTATGCACAGGAGGAAGAAGAGGAAGCGGCGGCGCCGCTGGCCGCGCTGAACGCGGCGCAGCAAGCCTTGCTCGATGCCATCGCTGACCTCGATCCCGATGCGCTCACGCCGCGCGACGCGCTGGAACAGCTGTACCAGTTGAAACGGCTGGCCGCCGCATGACCTGCCGGCGCAGCTCGATACGCCTGCTGGCCGCCGGCTTGCTGGCTGCCAGCCTGCCATGGCAAGCGGCGCTGGCCGCCCCGGGCGACCAGGCCGGCTTCGAGTTTGCCGTACTGGGCCATTCCTTCAACGCGGGGCCGGACGACGGCCCCCTGAAAAAAGCCATCGCCGACACCAGCGCCTTCAATGCCTCGTTCGTCGTGGCCACCGGCATCAAGGCCGCCAGCGAATCGTGCAGCGACAAGCTGTATGGCCAGCGCAAGGATTTGCTGGACGCCAGCGGACCGCCGCTGATCGTCTCGCTGTCGGCCAGCGACTGGGCCAACTGCCGCAATTCGCGCGGCAGGGTCAACGCCATCGAACGCCTGAACCGCCTGCGCGACGTGTATTTTGCCGATGACCAGAGCCTGGGCCAGCGCAAGCTGACCCTGTCGCGGCTGTCATCGACGGCGAAGTTCCGCAGCTATGCAGAAAACGCCCACTGGGAATACGGCGGCGTGCTGTTTGCTACCGTCAACCTGCCCGCGAACAACAACCATTTCTTGCCAGAAGCGGGACGCAACAGCGAATTCGAAGACCGCCTGGTCGCCAACCGCTCCTGGCTGCAACGCCTGTTCGCCATGGCGCAGCGCAAGCAGCTCGACGGCATCGTGCTGTTTTCCGATGGCGACGCGGGCGTGCTCGATGACGACGACAATTCGCTGCTGCCCAGCTTTAGTTCGAAACAGGACGGCTTTGCCGGACCGCGCAAGCAGATCCGCACCCTGGCGAAAAAGTTCAGCGGCAAGGTGCTACTGGTCGATACGCAGCGCGATGGCGACACGGATGGCAAGGAGGGGAAAACCAAAAAAGCCGCAGCCAAAACAGGCGGGCCGAAGATCAGCTGGAAAGGCAACCTGGGCCACGTCAGCATCAACAACGACTGGGCCGCCATCGCCGTACGGCCAGGCAAGACGCCATTCTTTGAGGTGCGTCAACGCGCCGTCAGGCCATCGGCGCAAGCCAGGGCCAGGGCGTCGACCGTGCGCCGTTAGCGCATAAGCAAACAGGCCGGCATGAGCCGGCCTGTTTTCATTCAAGCAGCGTCACGCCCAACAGACGTCACGACGCCTGACAAAACCGTAGCGAGCAGCTGCGCGGCGTGGCCGAGAAGCGCAACCGTACTAGAGTACGGTGAGCATCGCCGGCCGCGCCCCGCTGCGCGCAGCAGGTTTGGTCAGGTGTTAATGAATAGGGTGGGTACGGAAGTGATCGCCCTCTTCGCCTTCATCATCTTCATCGCCATGGTCATGGCCGTGTGCGCCATGCACGTGGCCATGGGCGATTTCTTCGTCGGTGGCTGCGCGCACGTCAGCGACGGTCAGCGAGAAGCGCAGCGCGATGCCGGCCAGTGGATGGTTACCGTCCAGCACGACCTTGTCGTCGGCGATATCGGTGACCGTGAAGATCATCGCTTCTTCGTCCGGCGAATCGCTTTCCGGCATGCCTTCGAACTGCATGCCCACTTCCAGCGGCTCAGGCAGGCGATTGCGCGGCTCGACCTTCACCAGGGCTGGATCGTATTCACCGAAAGCATCATCCGGTTCGATCTGGATCGTGTTGGAATAGCCAACTTCCTTGCCGTCGAGCTCTTCTTCGATCTTCGGCAGGGTGTTTTCATAATCACCGTGCAGGTAGACCATAGGCTGACGGCCGTCTTCGATCAGATTGTCTTGCGCGTCTGACAGTTTGTAGTTGACAGTCACGACCGTATTTTTGGCAATCTTCATTATGCTTCCTTTCATTGTATAAGCTGGCAAATTATACCTTCACGCCGCCAACGGCAGGCGCATTCCTGCATTTCCGGTTGTTATAATGGGCGCATGAAAAAATTAACTCTCCTCGGCGATATCACGCCGGCGCAATTCCTGCGCGACTACTGGCATAAAAAACCCTTGTTGATCCGTCAAGCTGTGCCTGGTTTCAAGGCACTGTTCGATTTCAAGGCCCTGGCCGAGCTGGCTACCCTGGACCACGTCGAATCGCGCCTGGTCAGCCATGCGGATGGCCACTGGAACATGCAGCAAGGTCCATTGACCAGCCTGCCCTCGCTGAAACAGAAGGAATGGACCCTGCTGGTACAGGGCGCCAACTTGCACAGCGCCAAGGCCGACGCCCTGCTGCGCCAGTTCCGTTTCCTGCCGGACGCGCGCCTGGACGACCTGATGGTCAGCTTCGCCACCGATGGCGGCGGCGTGGGCCCGCATTTCGATTCGTATGACGTGTTCCTGCTGCAAGGCCAGGGCAAGCGCCATTGGCGCATCGGCGCGCAGAAAGACTTGAGCCTGATCGACGGCTTGCCGCTGAAAATCCTCAGCAACTTCACGCCCGACGAAGAATTCACGCTGGAACCGGGCGACATGCTGTACCTGCCGCCTCACTACGCGCACGACGGCGTGGCCATCGGCGACTGCCAGACGTATTCGATCGGCTTCCGCTCGCCATCGTTCCAGGAACTGGGCGAAGCCTTCCTGCAATTCATGGCCGACTCGATCGACTTGCCGGGCATCTATAGCGATCCGGACCTGAAGGCGTCGGGCAAGCCGGCGGAAATCCCCCGTGAAATGCTCAGCACCATCACGGAAGAAATGAACAAGGTGCGCTTCACGGAAGAAGATGTGACCATTTTCCTCGGTGAACACCTGTCGGAACCGAAGCACAATGTATTTTTCACGCCGCTGTCCAAGCCGCTGACGGTAGGCCGCTTCGCGGACGCCGCACAGAAAAAGGGTGTCGTGTTGTCGCGCAAGACGCTGATGCTGTATCGTGGCAAGAATGTCTTCATCAATGGCGAATCGTTTGCCATTGGCAAGGCCGATAAAACGGCCCTGGAAACCCTGGCCAACGAACGCGCCCTCGATGGCACAGCCGTAGCCCAGGCTTCCGATGACGTGATGGATGCCTTATATACCTGGTATCAGGATGGCTGGATCGAACTGGCTTGAATGGGTGCAGCGTAGTAAAAGTGGTATTACAGCAGGGGGAATATCGGCATCTGCGCTAGCGCAATAAAACATATTATTTTTATATCGTTTTGTCGCGCTTTCGCAAATCGCTTACACTTGCTTGCAATTTGCTTCGGCAAATATTGCGATATCACAAAATAGTTGCGAATTTGCCTCTTGCTCCTATTGCGACGCACCAAAAATCGCTATAATATTCGGTTAGGAAGTTTCCGTTGTCTGGCAGGCACCACCTGGTACGAAAAGCCTTCGAAGACGACCTAACGAGCGATAATTACCGGTAATTATTCATCGCAACAATATTGATTTATTTTTTGAAATAATTAAGGAAAACAAATGAAAAAATCCCTGCTGATCGCCTCCCTGATGGTTGTTGCTCTGGCTGCTTGCAGCAAAAAAGAAGAAGCTCCTGCACCAGCACCAGTAGTTGAAACCCCAGCACCAGCACCAGCAGTTGAAGCTGCTCCAGCTGCTGCTGCTGACGCTGCTGCTTCGGCCGCTACCGACGCTGCTGCTGCTGCTTCGGCTGCCGCTTCGGCCGCTACCGACGCTGCTTCGGCTGCTTCGGCTGCTGCATCGGCTGCTAAGTAATTTAGCACCCTGCACTAAAGAAAGCCGGCCTTCGGGCCGGCTTTTTTATTGGGCAAACGCCCAAGCAAACCTACCGCGCCGCGCTTTACGGCCTGCGATGTTCACCGTACTCAAGTACGGTTACGCTTCTTGGCCACCAATCACTGTCGCTCGCTACGGTTTTGCTGGACGCCGCAAGCACCTATTGCATACCCAAAATAAAAAGGCTGACCCGGTTTGCACCGGGCCAGCCTTTTTTATAATGTGTGACAGCTTTTGATAGCCGCCACTCAGCGAACTTATTTCAACTGGTCGTTCAGCAGACCCAGGATCTTCTCTGCCACTGGCGAGACGTCCGGCTGGCCTTCGTTGCTGAGGATGCTGACCAGGCTGGTCGAGCCATTGCCGGCCTTGACCAGGACGCGGTAGCGCTGCGCGCCCTTGTCCTTGTCGGACGACGAGCCCCAGCTGAACAGTTTCGAGAAGAAGCCATCTTTCTTGACGGCATCCGGATCGACGTAACGCACGAAATACGTGCCTTGCGTGCGGTCGCGGTCTTCCACGGTGAAGCCAACGCGGTCCAGTGCCAGGCCGACGCGGCGCCAGGCGCGGTCGAAACTTTCATCGACTTCGATGGCGCGCGCCGGCGTGGCGGCGTCACCCACCAGCTTGGCGTGCTGCGGCTGCACGATGGCGGCATCGACAGCCGTCTTCGCCTGCGCATCGTCGCTGGCCGCGCCCAGGCGCGTCATCAGCTTGGCGAGGAATTGCGCTTCCAGGCCCGGATCGTTCGGACGCGCGGTCCAGGTGGTGGTTTCCTTGTCGCGGCCCGTGACAACCTCTTCCACGCCACGGTGGCTGATGTAGATCTCGGTCGAACCATCGGCCAGACGCTCCACGCGGGTACGGTATTTGTCTTTTTCGCCGCTCGAATACAGGCCGTCGAAAGCCTTGCCGATCGTGCTGCGAATGATATCTTGCGGGATCTTGGCGCGGTTTTCGTTCCACTCTGTTTCCATGATGCCAGCCGTCGGCTGGTCGATGGCGATGGTAAAGCCCGAATCCTCCCAGAATTGCTTGAGCTGCGGCCACAGCACCTCAGGCGACTGCTTGACGACCAGCCAGCGCTGGTTGCCCGCGCGCTCGACCTTCACGCCGCCTGCCGTGACAGGCACGACGCCCACCACGCCGTCGGCGCCCACGACGACGGGCGTACCGGCCGTGGCGTTGCGCTGCGCGTTGTAGCCGGAAGCCGTGGCCACGCCATTTTTCGAATCCGGCAAGGAATAACGGTTGTCCTGCTGCAATTGCGTCAGGTCAGGCGGCACGTCCAGGGTGCCGGCTTTCTTGACCGACTTGTAGTCGACCTTGTCGCCGCCGACTACCGAACTGATCATGCCACAGCCCGCGAGGCTGGCTGCGACGGCGCCGATGACGATGCCGCGGACGGCGATGGTGGCAGGCGCCGATTTGGTTTTCTTGCAATTAGTCATGTCGTAACTGGATAAGAAGCTAAGTAGCAGCTGGAATCAGGGAAGGTCCGGACTGGTCGAGTCCGGGCTTGAAGTTCGGCTTAAGACAGGATGCCAGCGTCGCGCAAGGCATCGCGCACGGTGGCATGGCAATTCTCAGCCAGCGGCACCAGTGGCAAGCGTATGCCGGCTGGCATCAGGCCCATTTCGGCCAGCGCCCATTTGACGGGCACCGGATTGGGCTCGACAAACAGTTTCTGGTGCAAAGGAAAAACTTTGTTATTGATGGCAATCGCCGTGGCGTGCTCGCCCGCCATGGCCGCGACGCACATGTCGTGCATGGCGCGCGGCGCGACGTTGGCCGTCACGGAGATATTGCCGTGGCCGCCGCAGAACATCAGCGCCATGGCGGTCGGATCATCGCCCGAGTACACGGCGAAGTCGGCCGGCACGAGGCGCAGCAGGTCAATGCCACGGCCGATATTGCCGGTCGCATCTTTCACGCCAACGATATTCGGGATGGCGGACAGGCGCACGATGGTTTCGTTGCTCATGTCGGCAACCGTGCGGCCAGGCACGTTGTACAGGATGACGGGGATGTCGACGGCTTCGGCGATGGCCTTGAAGTGCTGGTACATGCCTTCCTGGGTAGGACGGTTGTAGTACGGCACCACTTGCAAGACAGCATCGGCGCCCGCTTCTTTCGCGTAGCGCGTCAGTTTGATGGCCTCGGCCGTGGAGTTGCCTCCGGCGCCGGCGATGATAGGAATGCGTCCCTTGGCATGTTCGACGGTCAACTGGATCAGTTCGCAGTGTTCTTCCACGCTGACTGTTGCCGATTCGCCCGTCGTGCCAACGATGACGATGCCGTCCGTACCCTCGGCGATATGCCAGTCGATCAGCTTGCGCAGGCCTGGAAAGTCCAGACTGCCGTCTGCGTGCATCGGGGTGACGATTGCTACAATGCTGCCCTTGATCATAGTAAGTTTATAGCGCCGATAAATAAAACAACGATTGTAGCGGATAGCCCGCGCCTGTGGTGCATTCTGACATAGTATGGCCGCTCAAAACGTCGGCAGCAGGGCTGCCAACCGTGGAAAATCCGGCCGGACGGCACAAATTCGTTGCACCAGAGCAGCTTTTGGCTGTTCCACGCGCCCATCCTCATACGCTACCACACGCAAGCCGTGCTGGACCGCCCAGGTCAGCATTTCGCCTTCCTTCAGCAGGAACTTCGGATTCGACGGCTTGCCGAACTGCTCATTGCCTTCAGCAAACGTTTCATACAGCAACACGCCATCGGGCGCCAGGCTGGCAATCATGGCTTCCAGCAGGGGCCGGTGCAGGTAATTGGTGACGACGATGCCGGCAAAACGGCCGGGAGCGAAAGGCCACACGGCGCCCGGCCCTTCCAGGTCCACCAGCGACGTGGTGATGCCCGTGCCAGCCGCCTTTTCCAGCATTTCCGGATCATGGTCGAGCGCGATCACGGGGTGGCCCAGGCTTACCAGGTGGCGCGCGTGGCGGCCCGCACCGCAGGCCAGGTCCAGCACTTCACCGCCGGGGATCAGGGGCGCCCAGCGGCGCAGCCAGCCGGAAATCGCTTCGGTTTCTAATATTGGTTCAGTTACTTGCATCGGTACTTCCATCAATTATTTGCGTCCATCCAGTTGCTTGCATCAAGTCAACAGGGCCGTCAGGGGCGTGACCAGGGTGACAAAAATGCCAATGACAAATTCGATCGCCGCCAGCAAGGCGCGGTTCAATACGCCCGTGTACATCAGCAGCACCAGGGCGCCGAAGACATACAGGCTGTAGCGCTCTATGCTGGCGTAAGGACGCGCCAACTGCATCGGCAGCAAGCCCGTCATGATGCGTCCGCCATCGAGGGGCGGCACGGGAATCAGGTTAAAGACAAACATGGCCGCATTCACGCTGACGCCGGCGCCCGCCATCTTGCGGAAAAACATGCCCATTTCCGTCGGCGGCATCACGCTGAGCACGACAAAGGTGATCATCCAGCCCAGGCCCATGACGAAATTGGCGCCAGGACCGGCAAACGCCACCCAGGCCATCTGCTTCTTCGGATTGCGCAGGCGGCTGAAATCGACTGGCACCGGCTTGGCATAGCCGAACGGCACCTGGATCGTGAAATACAGCATCAGGGGCAGCAAGATCGTGCCGAAAGGGTCGATATGCCGGATGGGATTGAGGCTCAGCCGGCCTTCGTTCGAGGCCGTGGGATCACCGAAATAACGGGCGGCATAGCCATGCGCCGCCTCATGCAGGGAAATGGCAAACAGCACCGGCACCAGGTACACCGCAACGGTCTGGACTATCGTATTGAAATCGCTCATGACCGCGATTCTACCAGAGGCGAACTAGGCTCTTTCTTACGTTGTCATTAAGAACAGATGAAGAACGGCGCCAGAACAGACCTGCGATGCCGCCTACAAACCCAGCACGGCCGGGTCGCCGCGCCCCACGCGCACCACTTCCGGCTCCGCTCCCGTCAGGTCGATCACGGTGCTGGGGCCATGCGCGCAGACGCCGCCATCGATGATCAGGTCGACCAGTTTTTCCAGCCGTTCGCGGATCGTGTCGGCATCCGTCAGGCTGTCTTCATCGCCGGGCAGGGTCAACGTCGCGCCCAGCAGCGGCTGGCCCAGCTCCTCCAGCAGGCATTGCACGATGCGGTGCTGCGGCACGCGCAGGCCGATGGTCTTGCGCGAAGGATGGCTGAGACGGCGCGGCACTTCCTTCGTCGCTTCCAGGATGAAAGTATAGGCGCCCGGCGTGGCCGCCTTGAGCAGGCGGAACTGGCGGTTGTCCACGCGGGCATACACGCCCAGCTCGCTCAAGTCGCGGCACAGCAAGGTTAAATGGTGCTTTTCATCCACGCCACGGATGCGGCGCAGGCGCTCGACGGCACCCTTGTCGTCGAGCTGGCACACCAGCGCGTAGCAGGAATCCGTGGGCAAGGCCACGACGCCGCCGGACTGGATGATCTGCGCCGCCTGCTTGATCAGGCGCAATTGCGGATTGTCAGGGTGAATCTGGAAAAATTGACTCATGTGTAAGCGTTCTGGCGAACCAGCTTGTTAAGTTAGCATTATTGTACGCCGCGCAGCGCGGCGATGCGTTGTTCGAGGGGCGGATGGGTGGCGAACAGCGCGCCCCAGCCGCCATTGCCGCCGCTGATGCCCAGCGCCTGCATCGATTGCGGCAGCTCGCCCGGCGGCACGCCGCCCAGGCGGGCCAGCGCGTGCATCATCGGCGTGGGGCTGCCCAGCAGCTTGGCGGAACCGGCGTCGGCGCGGAATTCGCGCTGGCGCGAGAACCAGGCCACGATGATGGAAGCGAGCAAGCCGAAGATCACTTCGCACACCATCACGGTGACAAAATAGCCGATGCCGCGCCCGCCGCCTTCGCGGTTGTTATTTTTCAACAGCACGTTATCGACAAAGAAACCCACCACGCGGGCCATGAAGACGACGAAGGTATTCACCACGCCCTGGATCAGGGTGAGGGTCACCATGTCGCCATTCGCCACGTGGGCGATCTCGTGGCCCAGCACGGCTTCGACTTCATCGCGGTTCATGCTTTGCAGCAAACCGGTGGAGACGGCCACCAGCGCGGAATTCTTGAAGGCGCCCGTGGCAAACGCATTCGCCTCGCCCTCGTACACGGCCACTTCCGGCATGCCGATGCCGGCCCGCTCGGACAAGGCGCGCACGGTATTGACCAGCCACAATTCCGTCGACGACGTCGGGTTGTCGATCACGCGCGCGCCCGTGCTCCACTTGGCCATCGGCTTGCTGATCAACAATGAAAAGATCGAACCCGTGAAGCCCACCACCAGTGAAAACACCAGCAGGCTGCCCAGGTTCAAGGTGCTGCCGCGTGCCGGATTGCCCACGCCCAGCAAACTGAGCACGAGCGACAGCACCAGCATCACGGCCAGGTTGGTTGCGATAAACAGGACGATACGTTTCATGGGCGATGGCTCCGAAAAACAATAATAATTAAAAGATAAGTATGCGGTCGCGACTTTTCAAGCCCGCGCTGCAGGCGCAGGCCAGCCGCGCCCTAGAACCAATCGTGCCAAATCGGGGTGACGTTGGCTGGCAAAGGCGGCAGCATGGCAAAATCCACGCGCGACTCGCCCGGCGCATGGAAATCCGTGCCGCGCGAGGCGAGGAAGCCGTAAGCGTTGGCCAGCTGCGCGTATTCCGGATACTGGTCCGGACTGTGGCTACCCGTGACGACTTCGATGGCCACGCCGCCGAGTTGTTTGAATTCATCGAACAGCACGCCTTGCGCCATGTCGCTGAAGCGGTAGCGGCCCGGATGGGCGATGACGGCCACGCCGCCCGCGCCGCGTATCCAGCCCACCGCTTCGGCCAGGGTAGCCCAGCGGTGCTCGACGTAGCCCGGCTTGCCTTCCGACAGGTATTTCTTGAACACGTCGGGAATGTTCGCGCATTTGCCCGTTTCCACGATGTAACGGGCAAAGTGCGTGCGCGACATCAGATCAGGGTTGCCGACGAATTTCAAGGCCCCTTCATAGGCATCGGGGATGCCGGCCAGGTCCAGCTGGCGGGCGATTTCGCGGCCGCGCGCGTCGCGCCCGGAACGCGTCTGGTGCAAGCCCTGCACCAGACCCGGATTGTTTTCATCGACTTGCAAGCCGACGATGTGCACGGTTTCGCCAGCCCACGTAATGGAAATTTCCACGCCGGCCACGAAGCGCATCCCCAGGTCCAGCGCGGCCGTGCGCGCGGCGGCGATGCCGGACACTTCATCGTGGTCCGTCAACGCCCACACGTCGACGCCCGCCTTGCGTGCGTGCGCAGCCACGGCGGCGGGGGACAGCACGCCGTCGGAGATATTCGAATGACAATGCAGGTCGACTTTAAGCATGTGAAAACAATACCCTGCACGGGCTCAGCATGGAAGAAGTTTTCATTGTACGCTGCTTGTCAAATAGCGCTGCAGCGTTCCCGACACACATCAGGCCAAAAAGGCTTCCACCAGCCTTGCCAGTGCCTGCGGCTGGTCATGATGCAGCATGTGGCCCGCGTCCAGCATCATCTCGCAGCGCACATCCTTGATACAGGCCAAACGCCGGTCGATCTCAACGCGCGCCTGCTCCTTGGGCCCCATCCATTGCCACATATTCGTGTCATCGGCCTCCACCCACAGCACGGGCGCCGTGATGCGGCGCCAGCAGGCCATCACCTCTTCCACCTGGTACAGGATGGGATTGACGCGCTTGTGCTGCGGGTCGCCCATGATGTCCCACTCGCCCGCCTCGTTCTGCGCCGACCAGTGTTCGGCGAGAAAAGCCGCGCGCTCGTCCGGCAGGCGCGGATTGGTCTTTTGCAGGCGCTCGGCCACGGCCTGTTGCGTGGGATAGCTGCGCATGGCGGGCGGCTCGCGCAATTCGTCGAGCCACTTGGCGTAGCGGCCCGGCGCCTGCTCCGGCTTGGTGGCCATCATGCCGAAGCCTTCCAGATTGATGAAGCGGCTGATGCGCTCGGGCCGCACGCCCGCGTACAGGCCGGCCACGTTGGCGCCCATGCTGTGGCCCAGCAGGTTGACGGGTGCGTCCGGCGAATAGTGCAGCAGCATGGCGTCCAGGTCGGCCAGGTAGTCGGGGAACCAGTAGGTATCCGATTGCGTGTAGTCGCTGAGGCCAAAGCCGCGCCAGTCGGGCGCGATCACGTGCCAGTCGCCCTGCAACTCGTCGACGACGAACTGGAACGAGGCGGCCACGTCCATCCAGCCATGCACCATGAACAGGATGGGTGCGCCTTCGCGGCCCCAGTGGCGCACATGCGTGCGGGCGCCGCGGATGTTGATGAATTCGGAACGGGAAAGTTTCATGGGTTTCATCGGATGCCTGCCTTGAAAGTGGCGCAGATGGCGCCACATGCTGTGTCTGTAGATAGGGCGCGCATAAAAGTACGACCGTTCGATAATTATACCGGATTAACGCCCGGCGCTCGGACTTGCCCTGCAACAGCGTAAAATAGCGCAAAACTTCCGCGTCCGGCCGTGCCCGGCGCTTCCACCACCGCCACAGGCTAACGATGACACTCTACCAATTGGGCGCCGATGCGCCGCTGATTGATGCTTCCGCTTTTGTTGCCGACACGGCCAATGTGATCGGCAAGGTGACCCTGGAAGCGAATACGTCCGTATGGTTCGGCGCCACGATTCGCGGCGACAACGAACGCATCACCGTGGGCGCCAACAGCAATGTGCAGGAAGGCGCCGTGCTGCATACGGATCCGGGCTACCCGCTCGACATCGGCCGGAACGTCACCATCGGCCACCAGGCAATGTTGCATGGCTGCACGATCGGCGATGGCGCCCTGGTCGGCATCCAGGCCGTGATCCTGAACGGCGCGAAGATCGGCAAGAACTGCCTGGTCGGCGCGGGCGCGCTGGTCACGGAAGGCAAGGAATTTCCCGACAATATGCTGATCATCGGCTCACCGGCGAAAGCCGTGCGGGCCCTGACGGCAGACGATATCACCAGGCTACAAGGCAACGCCGTGAACTATGTGCAACGCGGCCAGCTATTTAATACGCAACTCAAGAAGATTGGATAAAAGAATGACGACTGAAACCACGGGCGCAGTCAGCGCAGCCCTTACCGGCCAGGATACCCTGCAAAAATTTATTTTCGACAACGCCGCCGTGCGCGGCCAGTTCATCGACGTTTCCGGCACCTGGCAGGAAGTGGTGTCGCGCCACGCCTACCCGACGGCCGTGAAAAAAGTGCTGGGCGAAATGGTGGCCGCCGCCGCCCTGCTGTCGGCCAACTTGAAATTCAACGGCTCCATCATCATGCAAATCCACGGTGACGGTCCCGTGCGCCTGATGGTGGTCGAGTGCGATTCCGACCTGCGCCTGCGCGCCACGGCCAAGCTGGACCCGGATGCCACGATTCCCGACGTGGCCACCGTGCCGCAGCTGCTCAACGCCACGGGCAAGGGCCGCTTCATCATCACCCTGGACCCGGCCGACAAGGTGCCGGGCCAGCAACCGTACCAGGGCATCGTGCCGCTGGACGGCGACGACATGGCCACCGTGATCGAAAACTACATGTTGCGCTCGGAACAGCTCGACACGCGCCTGTGGCTGGCCACGGACGACACCGTCTCGCGCGGCCTGCTGCTGCAAAAACTGCCCCACCATGGCGGCAAGGCCGAAGCGACGCCCGTCTCGGAAGAAGATGCGCTGGACACGTGGAACCGCGCCGTGATGCTGGCGTCGACCCTGAAAGAGGCGGAAATCCTGTCGACGGACATCGATACCCTGATGCAGCGCTTGTTCTGGGAAGAAACGATCCGCGTCTTCGACCCGCTGCACCCGAGCTTCCATTGCACTTGCACGCGCGAAAAAGTGGGCAATATGCTCAAGATGCTGGGCGAGGAAGAAGTCAACAGCACCCTGGACGAAGTGGGGCAAGTGGGCGTGAACTGCGATTTCTGCGGCCAGCACTACGAGTTCGACAAGGTCGATTGCGCACAGCTGTTCATCACGGATGCGCCGGCCGAAGTGCTCATCCCGCCAGCCGCCAGCATTAACTAATTGTAATAATCTCCGCGCCGCCCCTCAGGCGGCGCAATTGTTTCTACTGTCATCTTCCCGTCATCAGTTCGTCATCAGCCCGTCACGCGCCGCCGTTACGCTGCGCAGCTTGTATTACTTCCCACTTTCCACAGGCTGATGATGACCACCCACTTGACGCTGGCCCTGCGCCGCCATTCCTTTCACGTGTTGCTGGGCGCTTGCGCCGCGGGCTTGAGCCTGCCGGCACTGGCGCAAACGGCCGTCGCCGCCGCCGTGGCGTCCGCCGCCACCGACATGGCCGCTGCTGCTGCCCCGGCTGCCGACGAGAATGCCCCGATCACCACCGTGGAGATTTCCTCGCGCAAGACGCGTTCTTCAGTCGCCCTGAGCAAGAGTGAAATCCAGAAAATCCTGCCTGGCACGAATCCGCTGAAAGCCTTGCAAACCTTGCCCGGCGTCAGCTTCCAGACGGCCGATCCATGGGGCAACAACGAGCAGAACCTGTCGCTGTTCGTGCATGGCTTTTCCGGCCAACAACTGGGCTACACCATGGATGGCGTGCCGCTGGGCGACCAGCAGTACGGCAACTACAACGGCCTGTCGCCGCAGCGCGCCGTAATCAGCGAAAACGTGCGCAGCGTCGTGCTGTCCTCGGGCGCGGGCGACCTGGCCACGGCCTCGACCAGCAACCTGGGCGGCACCATCGAAACCTATTCCAGCGACCCGCTGGCCACGCAGGGCGCCAGCGTGCAGCAAACCGTGGGCAGCCACCGTACCTCGCGCACGTTTGCCCGCTACGACACGGGCGCCTTCGGCGACGGCAGCAGCGCCTATTTTTCCATCCTGCACCACGAAGCGCGCGCCTGGGACTTCGATGCGCGCCAGGGCGGCGACCAGTTCAACGCCAAGTACGTCAACCGCAGCGAGGCGGGCAAGCTGACCCTGTTCTTCAATTACTCGGACAAGATCGAGCCGAACGAGGACAGCACCGTGCATGTGGCCGGCGAAACGAGCTCGCCGTACACGCGTCCCTTCCTGTATCCGGATTTCAAGGCGGCCCTCAACTACCTGTCGCCGACGGGCGCGACGCCTGCCGCCGATGGCAACAATTACCGCAATTACTACAGCGATGCGCAGCGCACCGATTACCTGGCCTACGCCAAGTTCGACGCCAATTTGTCCGAAGGCATGACATGGTCGAACCAGGTGTATTACCACAAGGATGACGGCGCGGGCGTGGTGGCCGGCCCCATCGGCGTGGCCGGCTTGCCGGGCCTGTTCAGCGTGTACTACCCGAAGCAGAACCTGAAGGAAGTCTTCGGCAACTCGGGCTACGCCGTGCGCACGACGGAATACGACATCAAGCGCGGCGGCTTCATTTCCACCCTGCGCAAGGAAATCGGCGAGCATCAGCTGGAAGCGGGCTTGTGGCTGGAACAGAATCGCTCGTCCGCCTACCGCCGCTGGTATGCGCTGGACGTCAACAACCCGACTTCGCCGTACGACCGCCCCAGCAATCCCTTGATCACGCAATACGGCAGCGAGATCGACAACAAGGTGGTGCAGTTGCACTTGCAGGATGAGTGGCGCATCCGTCCCGATATCGCCCTGCAGGCCGGTTTCAAGTCCAGCCTGCAGTTTGCCGATGGCCAATTCCCCGTGCAGCCGGCCAAGGGCGCCATTTCCGGCGGCTCGACGGCCTTGCCGGTCGGCACCATCAACACGAAAAAATGGTTCTTGCCGCAAGTGGGCGCGCGCTGGGACTTCACGCCGCAAGACCAGCTGTACTTCAATATCCAGAAAAACATGCGCCAGTTCGTCACCTACGGCGGCGGCGGCGCCTCGCCGTGGAGCTTGTCGAGCCAGGCCGCGTTTGATTTGTTCAAGCGCGATGCCAAGCCGGAAACGGCCCTCACCTATGAAGTGGGCGTGCGCGGCAGCCACGCCTTGAACCTGGGCGCCATCACGGCCATCGATGGCCAGGTCAATGTGTACCACGTCGATTTCAGCAACCGCTTGCTGCAGATCAGCCCAACGCCTGTGATTTCCTCCATCATCGGTGGCAACCCCGTGCTGGCCAACGTGGGCAGCGTGCGCACGGACGGCATCGATATCGCGGGTACCGTCCACTTTGGCAACAATTTCTCGTTCTACAATGCCCTCTCGTACAACCGCTCGCAGTACGCGGACAATTACAACAATGGCGCCGCGCTGGTGCTGACGGCGGGCAAGAACGTGCCAGGCTCGCCGGAATGGCTGAACAAGTTCGTCGCTTCCGCCACGGTTGGCGATATCGAAGTGCAGCTGACGGGAGACTATGTGGGCAAGCGCTACGCGACGTACACCAACGATCTGTCCGTGCCCAGCTATTTCCTGATGGGCCTGGGCGTGTCGGGCAAGCTGCCGGCCATGGCCGGCTGGCTGAAAAATCCGCGCTGGAGAGTCAACGTCAGCAACCTGGCCAACCGCGAAGGCTCGCTGAACGTGGTGGTGGGCGCGGCCGACAAGACGTATAACACCTTCCCGATCGCCCCGCGCCAGGGCTTCCTCACCTTGACGGCGGATTTCTGATGCGTACGCCTCTCCTTCCGCAACGGCATTTTTCGCGCCGCAGCTTCGTCCAGGCGGCCGTCGGCGGCCTGGCCCTGGCCGCCGCGCCCGGCTTCGCGGCCGGCCTGCTGGAAACAAAACCAAGCCGTCCGCTGGTCTTCGCCCACCGGGGCGCCAGCGCCCTGCGCCCTGAACACACGCTGGCGTCGTACGCCAAGGCCATCCTCGATGGCGCCGATTACGTCGAGCCGGATCTGGTCGCCACGCGCGACGGCATCCTCGTGGCGCGCCATGAAAGCAACCTGATCGACACCACCGACGTGGCGCGCCGTCCCGAGTTTGCCAACCGGCGCGGCAAGAAGCTGGTCGATGGCGAATGGCACGAAGGCTGGTTCGTTGACGACTTCACCCTGGCCGAGCTGAAAACCCTGCGCGCCATCGAGCGGCTGCCGAAAGTACGCACCGGCAACACCTTATACGATGGACAATTCCAGATTCCGACGTGGGAAGAAATCATCGATTTTGTTGCAGCGCAATCGGCCGCCAGCGGGCGCATCATCGGCCTGGTGCCGGAGCTGAAAAGCTCCACGTATTTCCGCGATGCGGGCCTGGCGCTGGAAGACCGTTTCCTGTCGACCATGCTGGCGCACGAGTACACGCGCCGCGCACCGATCGAGATCCAGTCCTTCGAAGTGGCGAATTTGAAATACCTGCGCGAGAAGCTGGGACGGCGCGCCAACGTGCGCCTGATGCAGCTGGTGGTGGGCGGCGATATCCGCCCGATGGACGTGGCCAAGGCGGGCGGCAAACTGACCTTCGGGCAAATGATCACGCCGGCCGGCCTGCGCGACATCGCCGCCTACGCGGACGTGGTGGCGCCGCCCACGCGGGGCGTCATCCCATTGGGCGCCGACCAGCGCCTGGCCAAGCCCTCTTCCATCGTCGACGATGCGCACCAGGCGGGCTTGCTGCTGCACACGTGGACCTTCCGTCCGGAAAACCGTTTCCTGGCGGCCGACTTCCGCGACGGCAATGGCGAGAATGCGCGCAACGAGGCCGGTTCCGTGGCGGAAATGCGGCGCTATATCGAGACGGGACTGGACGGCTTTTTCAGCGACGATCCGGGTCTGGGACGCATCGCCGTCGGATAAACATTTCGTAACAAATTCATTTTCAGGGCGTGGCCGATGGCTACGCCCTTATTATGCGTTTCTTGAATTTCTGAAATTGGAATTTGAAATTGGACGCATATCGCAAACTCCATTATTGTGCAATGCAACAACAGACCATTCATGGAGGGCATATGTCCACTTTTACCAACACCTACAGCAACGACAACGATAACTACTTCAGCAACCTGGGCCGCGCCACGCGCGCCTTCCTGGGCGCCCTGCTCGCTTCCAAGCCATACAGCGAACTGGCGCAGAAGGAAGTCATCGCCACGACGACGACCAGTGCCGATGACGAGCGCTATGTGCGTCCAAGCAAGCGCGATTTCGCCCTGCTGAACTCGGAAGCGAACCGCTACGAAAAGCTGATGCCGAATCTGGCCGCAGAACTGCGCTTCCTGGCGTCGCGCGGTTAAAAAACGTTCATGGCGGCGTTGCCTGCGCCTCGCCGTACTGACGTATTGTCTTCGGCTTGGCGCCTGGCCCTGGACGTTTTTTTAGCTCACTAAATATTAACAAGGAATTTTTATGATGTTTCTCGAAACCGCATTGATCGCCGTGGCCGTCGTGGTCACCGGCATCCACTTTTACCTGATCACGACCGGCAAGGCCCGTTTCTGATCAGCAAGCAGCAAGGCAGTAGCAGCACGCCGCGCCATGCGGCCAGTCGTGTGCAGCAGTACAAGGTAATAAGTACAAGGTAGTCATGTGATATGTCAGCCTGGCAATCGGTCCAGGCTGGCAAGTGGGAAGTTAGTACTGTCTTAATGTGGCGCAGCAGCGTCCACCGGTGTTTCCAGCAGTGGCGGGGTCTGGCCCTTGCGCACGATCTGCACGAAAATCTCATTCTGTTTGACCATGCCCAGCTCATAGCGGGCACGCTCCTCGACGGCGCCCGTACCATCCTTCAGGTCGCGCACTTCGGATTCGAGCTTGGCGTTTCGCGCCTTCAATTCCACGTTCTTCTTGTTGGCCACCGCCACTTGGGCTTCCATGTCGGCAACACGCAGCCAGCCGCCTTTACCCAGCCAGAGGGGAAATTGTATCAACAGCAGCAGGGCTGCCAGGGCGAGCGTAATCAGGCGCATGGGACATTCAGTTAAAAAACCGGCCGGAACATCTCCGGCCGGCCAGTGGGTTTTACATCAGCTTACTTCAGATTATAGAACGCATCGCGGCCAGGGTAGCTGGCGATGTCGCCCAGGTCTTCCTCGATACGCAGCAGCTGGTTGTACTTGGCCATGCGGTCCGAACGCGACATCGAGCCGGTCTTGATCTGCAGGGCATTGGTGGCCACGGCGATATCGGCGATGGTCGAGTCTTCCGTTTCGCCCGAGCGGTGCGAAATGACGGCCGTGTAACCGGCGCGCTTGGCCATTTCGATGGCGGCGAAGGTTTCCGTCAGGGTGCCGATCTGGTTGATCTTGATCAGGATCGAGTTGGCGATGCCTTTCGAGATGCCTTCTTTCAGGATCTTGGTGTTGGTGACATACAGGTCGTCGCCGACCAGTTGCACTTTCTTGCCCAGTTCCTTTGTGAGGATCGCCCAGCCGTCCCAGTCGCCTTCATGCATCGCGTCTTCGATCGAGATGATCGGGTACTTGTCGCACCAGGTCGCCAGCAGGTTGGTGAATTCGGTGGCCGTCAGGCTCAGGCCTTCGCCTTCCATTTCGTACTTGCCGTTCTTGTAGAACTCGGACGCGGCACAATCGAGGCCGATGGCGATCTGCGTGCCTGGCTCGTAGCCCGCTTCTTCGATGGCCTGGATGATCAGCTTGATGGCTTCTTCATGGTTGGCCAGCGATGGCGCGAAACCGCCTTCGTCGCCCACGTTGGTGTTCAGGCCCTTCTTGTGCAGGATCTTTTTCAGCGTGTGGAATACTTCCGCGCCGTAGCGGACGGCTTCCTTGAACGACGGGGCGCCCACGGGAATGATCATGAATTCCTGGATGTCCAGGTTGTTGTCGGCGTGCGCGCCGCCGTTGATGACGTTCATCATCGGCACTGGCATCTGCATGGCGCCCGAACCGCCGAAATAGCGGTACAGCGGCAAGCCCGCTTCTTCAGCGGCAGCCTTGGCGACAGCCATCGAGACGGCCAGGATGGCGTTGGCGCCCAGGCGCGATTTGTTTTCCGTGCCGTCCAGGTCGATCAGGGTACGGTCCAGGAAAGCCTGTTCATTGGCGTCCAGGCCCATGATGGCTTCGGAGATTTCGGTATTGATGTTTTCGCATGCTTGCAGCACGCCCTTGCCGAAGTAGCGCTTGGCGTCGCCATCGCGCAATTCCACGGCTTCGCGCGAACCGGTCGAGGCACCCGACGGCACGGCCGCACGGCCCATCACGCCCGATTCCAGCAACACATCGCATTCGACGGTCGGGTTACCGCGCGAGTCCAGGATTTCGCGACCGATAATATCAACAATAGCACTCATGTCATTCTCCAAAGTTAAGCGTAACAGGGGCTGCACACTGCGTTCTGATGCGCAATTGCACAAAGTGGGCAAAGAAACTCCCGGCGGAGACTATCAGGCCGGGAGCTGTCTTACAGGTAATACTGTCGCTATCGACCGGCGTTATTCAGCGACGGCGTTGGCTTCCTTGTGCGCCAGCGCTGCCTTGATGAACGAGGTAAACAACGGATGGCCGGTGCGTGGCGTCGACTTGAACTCAGGATGGTATTGCACGCCCATATACCATGGGTGGGCATTCTCACCCGTGCGTGGCAATTCCATGATTTCGCACAAATCTTCGCTCGGCGTACGGGCCGACACGATCAGGCCAGCCGCTTCGACACGGGCCAGGTAGTGATTATTGGCTTCGTAGCGATGGCGGTGACGCTCGGTCACCACGCTGCCGTAGATCTCGGCGGCGAGGGTGCCCGGATTGACGGCGCAGGTCTGCGCGCCCAGGCGCATGGTACCGCCCAGGTCCGAGTTTTCATCGCGCAACTCGACTTTACCATCGTGGTTTTGCCACTCATTGATCAGTGCAACGACAGGTTGATCCGTATCAAGGTCGAACTCGGTCGAATTCGCGTTTGGCATGCCTGCCTTGTTGCGCGCGTATTCGATCAGGGCCACTTGCATGCCCAGGCAGATGCCCAGGTAAGGGATCTTGTTTTCACGGGCGAACTGGGCCGCCTTGATCTTGCCTTCCACGCCGCGCTTGCCGAAGCCGCCCGGTACCAGGATGGCATCGTACTTGCCCAGGTTGTCGCAACCGGTCGTTTCGATTTCTTCCGAATCGATGTATTCGATGTTGACGCGGCTTTCCGTGTGGATGCCGGCGTGGCGCAGCGCTTCGATCAGCGACTTGTACGACTCGGTCAGCTCGACATACTTGCCGACCATGCCGACGGTGATTTCCGCCTTCGGGTGCTCCATCGTATAGATCAGCTTGCTCCAGATCGACAGGTCGGCCGGCGCCGGATCGAGGTCCAGCGCGTCGCAGATGATCTTGTCGAGGCCCTGGTCGTGCAGCATTTGCGGCACTTTGTAGATGGTGTCGACATCCCATACGGAAATGACGGCGTCTTCCTCGATGTTCGAGAACAGCGAGATTTTCGCGCGCTCGTCTTCCGGGATGGCGCGGTCGGCGCGGCACAGCAGCGCGTTTGGCAAGATGCCGATTTCGCGCAGCTTTTGCACCGAGTGCTGGGTCGGCTTGGTTTTCAGTTCACCGGCCGAGGCGATGTAAGGCACCAGGGTCAGGTGGACGAAAGCCGTGTTCTTGCGGCCGGCGCGCAGGCTCAGCTGACGCGCCGCTTCCAGGAATGGCAGCGATTCGATATCGCCGACGGTGCCGCCGATTTCGCACAGGGCCACGTCGTAGCCTTCGGCGCCACGGCGGATGTAATCCTGGATTTCATTGGTGATATGCGGAATCACCTGCACGGTCTTGCCCAGATATTCGCCCCGGCGTTCCTTGCGGATCACCGATTCATAGATCTGGCCAGTGGTGAAGTTATTCACCTTTTTCATGCGGGTGGAGATGAAGCGCTCGTAGTGACCGAGGTCGAGGTCGGTTTCGGCCCCGTCATCGGTGACGAATACTTCACCGTGCTGCATAGGGCTCATCGTGCCAGGATCGACGTTGATATACGGGTCGAGCTTGAGCATGGTGACTTTAAGGCCGCGCGATTCGAGGATCGCGGCGAGGGAGGCGGCGGCAATCCCTTTTCCAAGGGAAGACACAACGCCACCAGTGACGAAGACAAATTTGGTCATTGCAGATGGTGCCGAACGGCACGTGCGGGAAATTGAAATTATACACTAAAGCCCGCCTGCGTCGCTCCCCGCGCGCGGAAATTTGCGCCAAATGACGACTATCCCTCCCCCTCCTGCTGTCTACGCGCAACAAAATTACCCAATAACAATAATTGAAATATTTCCAATTCCATATTTTGTGTGGGAGACCGAACAGACCCTGCCACGGCAGACGTCCAGACTGGAATTTTTCAACGGAGGTACATCATGAGCTACGAAGAACGCGACGCCTACGGCATGTATGTCAACCGCGGCCACAAAGGCCCCGGCCCTGAACTGATGGGTGCAGACACCCTGATCGGCGACCATGTGCACAACGCCAAGGATGAACATCTGGGCGAAATCAAGGAAATCATGATCGACATGCGCAGCGGCAAAATCGCCTACGCCGTCATGTCGCACGGCGGCGTCTTCACCATCGGCGAAAAGCTGTTCGCCGTGCCGTGGGAAGCGCTGCTGCTCGACACCGTCAACAAGCGCTTCACCCTCAACGTCGACAAGGAACGCATCGAAAACGCCCCCGGCTTCGATACGGATAACTGGCCGAACATGGCCGATACCACGTGGATCAATTCCATCCACAGCTACTACGGCACCACGCCGCGTTGATAACACCTGACAAAACTTACTGCGCGGTGCGCTTTGCGGCCGGCGATGCTCACTGTGCTATAGCACAGCTGCGCTTCTCGGCCACAAATCACATCCGCTCGCTACAGTTTTGTCAGGCGTCGCCGCTTTGCTAAAAAACTAGAAGCGGTACTCCAGCCCTGCCACATACGTCCTGCCCCGTGCCGTGCTCAGCGGCGTATTCTCTTGCGACTGCGATGGCATCGAGTTCAAGCGGTTCAGCGCTTCCGAGAAATCCTTGTTCATGGCGTTTTGCACGGACAGGCGCAGGAACAGGTTCTTGCTGACCTGGTAACTCGCATACAGGTCGATCACGGCTGGGATCTTCGGATTGTCGGCCTTGAGCACTTCGCCCGTCGCTTCATCGGCTTCATTATCCGGCGACAGGCGGCGGTTCGAGCCCGTGTGCTTGAGGATGGCGCCCACTTCCAGCTTGTTGTCCAGCAGGCGCGTGCCCACGTCGAGGTTGTAGTACACGCTGGGCAGCTCGCTGATGTCGGCCGCGCCAAACCAGGCGCTGGCGATCGACGTGGGCTGGCGCGTCGTTTCGCGCGTGTACGACAGGCGCGCATAGGCCGGCCCCAGCTGGTACTGCGCTTCCAGTTCCCAGCCGCGCGTATGCACGGGTGTGGCCGAGTTAATGTAGATATACATATTCGTCACGTACGCATCGACGGTCTCCCAATCCGTGGCGATCACTTCCGATATATTGCACTTGCGCCCGTTATCGCACACGAGGAAGGATTGGCTGGTGATATAGCCATCGATCTTGCTCTTGAAATACAGGGCCTTGAAATTCAGCACGTCGTTCTTGCTCAGCAAACCATGCAGGCTGGAATTAAAACCCAGCTGGTAGGTGCTGGCCCGCTCGCCCTTCAGGAAGGGGTTCATCGACGCCCCGCCGTCATTCGAGAAAAACACTTCCTGCGGATTCGGCCCGCGCATGGTGCGCTCGGCGCTGGCAAACGGCTGGAACCATGGCGTCACCTGCGCGGAAACGAGCAGCGAGGGATTGATGCCATGCTCCTTGAGCGCAATATTGCTTGCCCCTTGCGGGAAGCACTGCACGCGCAAATCGCAGGCGGGCTTGTGGCCCGTCAAATCAAAATGCGTGTAGTTGAGGCCCGCATTGACTTGAACAATGCCGCGGTTGTATTGCAGGCCCGCATACAGGCTGTTGATCTTTTGCACGCCCTCGGGACCGAACGTATTGTTTTCAATCGATTGCTGGTTCGCATCCGGGTTGTCCGGATCGTCGACCAGGCTTTCCACGTGCTTGCTGTATTTATTACGCATCAGCTTGCCGCCAATGGTCACCAGCGCATCGCCGCCGGCCAGTCTGAGGCTGCTGGTGTTGTTGATATCGAAGGCGTCGGCGCGGTTGGCCGCATTCGTGTTGATGAAATTGGTCAGCGCCTCGGGCATGTATTTCTGGTTGCCGCGACTGCTGCTGGCCACCACATTGAGATCGATCAACTCGGAAAACGGCGTGTAGTGATATTTTACGTAGTAGTCATCGCTATGGATGTCGCGGCGCGTAAACGTGCTGCGGTAATCGCGCGCCGACAGTTCCACCGCATGGAAGTCGCTCAACTTGAGGTCCAGCTTGAGCAGTTGCGACTTGGGTTTTTGCTTGTAATAGCGGTTGTAGCCAAAACCGAATTCCTCGCTGTTGACGCCCTTCGCATTCTTGTAGTTATTGCCGATCACGCTCGCGCTGGTGGCGGCCATGAAACCCACGCTGCCGCCATCGAAGGCCGGATTTTTCATACCCACGGCCAGCATGGCGCTGCGCCCCACGCCATTGCTGCCGGCGGACATCTTCGTGCGCGCCCCCGTTTTTTCCCCGGCGAAGACGACGTCATCGACGCCGATGGTGCGGAAATTGGCGCTGCCGGCCAGCGCATTGACGCCGTCGCCGCCGACGACATTGCCACGCGACACATCCACGCCGATGATGAAATTCGGATCGATCAGCGCGCCGAACTGACTGCTGGGCACGCCGCCGTGCGACACGGACGAGGGTGCGCTGCCATAGTAATTCTGACTCACGCCATCGACCATCATGTTGACGCGCCCCAGGCCCGACAAGCCGCGGATGTTGACGCTGACGGCGCCCTGCGCCGGATCGATCTGGGTAAACGTGCCCGGCATGCCGCGCAGGATCTGGTCGACGGGCTGCAAGCGCGTGTCCGGCCCGCGCGCACTGACGGCGCCCGGTTTTTCCAGCGCCTGCTGTTCCGCGGGCACCGTTTCACCCGATACATTCAATGGTGGAAATTCCACCTTGCCACTGTCTTGGACTTGTTGCGCCCATGCCTGCTGCGCGAGCAAAGCCATGCAGATGCCCACGGCCTGCGTCATTGTCTTGATATGCATACACCCTCGATTTGTTATGGATAGATTTTTGAATGAAAAACAATCGGCATCCTCATGCCTTGTCCTGTCCTGGCTCCAGCTTGAATGAGACGGGCAAGGTGACGGTCACCGTGCCCTGGTGCAGGACGTTATCGGGTGGCGCCGGCAACGGTTGCGCGCGCTCAAGCACTTGCAGCGCTTCGCGGTCGAGCAGCACCGTGCCCGATGAAGTGACCAGTTCGCTGGCCAGCAATTTGCCCTCGCGGTCCACCTGGAAGCGCACCCAGGCGGCGCCAGCCCGCTTGCGCTGGCGCGCATCGCCCGGATAGCGCTTGAAGTGGGCCAGATGGCTGAGCACGCGGCTTTGCCAGCTGGCCGGCGCCGCGCTGCTTGACGGCGTGTCGCTATTGAACGGCGCCGCCTGCGGACCGCGCATGGCAGCCGGTGCCGGCGTGGCGCTGCTGCTGGCCTGCGCGGGCACGGCAGCTTCCTTGGCGGCATCCTTGCCCGGCTCCGTTGATGGGCTGGCAGCCGCCTTTTCCTCTTTTTCCGCCGCGACGATCTCCGGCGCGGCGGCGCGCGCCAGCACGGGCAACGCCTCTTGCCGGATGGCGCTCCTTGGCGGCCGGGCCGAGCTGGAGGCAGCCGACTGGCGCGCGCCCACGGCATGCGCGACCTGTGTTTCCGGCGACATCGCCTGTGCGGCAAATACCACCATCACGCTGGCCGCCGGGTTGGCGGGCGCCACGGTAACGGAATGCCAGCTGGCCCACAGCAGCAACGCCAGCATGCCCGCTACCACCAGCGCCGTGGCGATGCCCCAGTTCAATACGGGGCGCGGATTCACCCACCCTCCCGGCCGACCAGGCCCACCTTCAGATAACCGGCCTGGCGCAGGGCATCCATCACGCCCAGCACGTCTTCATACGCTGCTTGCTTGTCAGCCTGGAAAAACAGGGTGCGCTGGCGGTCGCCGCCCGTCTGGGCGTCAAGCAAACCGCCCAGCTGCTCGCGCGCCACGGGCGACTCGCCCAGATACAGGCTGTGGTCCGCTTTCAGGGAAACGAACAGGGGCTTTTCGGGGCGCGGTTCCGGCTTGGCAGTGGCGGCCGGCAAGTCGATTTTCAGGTCGACCGTGGCCAGCGGCGAGACCACCATGAAGATGATCAACAACACCAGCATCACATCGATGAAGGGCGTGACATTGATCTCGCTCAACTCAGGCATGTCGGCCGTGTCGTCGTCCTGGGAAGGAAAGAGGCTGGCCATGGCTCAGGCCTGCTTGCGCGTGTCGAGGTCGCGGCTCAGCATCAGCAGCACTTGCGCAGAAGCGGCGCGCAGCTGCGCCTTGTACTGGTTGATGCCACGGCTCAAGACGTTATAAATGACGACGGCGGGAATCGCCGCCACCAGGCCCAGGGCGGTGGCCAGCAAGGCTTCCGCGATGCCCGGCGCGACGGTTGCCAGATTCGTGCTCTGGCTGACGGCGATGCCGATAAAGCTGTTCATGATGCCCCACACGGTGCCGAACAGGCCGACGAACGGCGCCACGGCGCCGATGCTGGCGAGCAGGCCGATGCCTTGCGTCATGGCGCGCACCTGCTGCGCAATGAACTGTTCCTGGCGAAAGCCGGCCCGCTCTTTCAGGGCCGCCGCCGGCGCGCTGGCGTGCGACAGATCCAGTTCCTGCTGCACATCGTCGAGCAACTGCTGCGCCAGCGAAGTGCTGCCTGCCCCCTCCACTTTGGCGGCCGCGTCAGGCAGCGAGGTGGCCGTCTTCAGCATGGCGACGGCTTGCGCCGCCGCGCGCCGGGCTTGCAGCAAACTGGCGCCCTTCACCAGCAAGACCACCCAGGTGGCCAGCGCGGCAATCAGCAAGCCGATGAGCACGCTTTTGACGACCTGGTCGGCGGCGAAAAACATGCCCAACGGCGACATATCATGCGGCAAGGCGGACGCTTGCGCGGTGGCGTGGAACAGGGAAAGAAACATGCCGCCAGCGGCGGCTTTGATACGGAACAAGGGGATACGCATGGGAGCTTCAACAGGTAACAGGCATGGCTGCGCCAACGGCGCGCATGCGCATGCAAAAAAATCGGACGGACTACCTGGCTGCTGCGGGGAAGCTTGCTGGGGGAGAATGCCGGGCTGACCGCCCGGCGGAGGTAAAACGGCTTACTTGGCGCTGGCGATGGCGGATGCGGCAACCGGCGTGAACCAGACGAAATCCGCCTGCGGCGCCAGCACAGTGGCGCCCGTCTGCGCCAGGACCAGCACCAGCGGCGCAGGGCCGCCCGTCAAGTCCTGCACGTGCAGCGGCACGCCCAGGTCCTTGTGCGCATGGTAGGCGCCGGCGATCAGCACGGCCGGCGCGGGCGCGGCCAACAGGCGCTCGGCCATGCGGCGGTCGCGCTGCTGCTGCACCGACAGCATGGCGGCCAGGCGCGGTTCGTCGATCTGGTTGTCATGCATGACGCGGATGATATCTTTCAGCTTGGCATGCACCTTGCCATCGTTGGCCAGGTTCGAGTGCTTGCCCTGCACGGCCGGCTTGTCGACAAACATTTGCTTGATCTCGCTACGGTCCAGGTTGGCCGACCAGACGGGATACGGCGCGCGCATCACGGTCATGACCAGGTCGCCATACTGCTCCCACTTCCAGCTTGGCTGCCAGGCCAGCAGCTCGGCCACGTGCTCGGGGCGCACGACGGGATCCGTCTGCAGCCACGGCTTGACCTTGTCCACCTTGGCTTGCTGGTCCGGGTTCAGCATTTCCAGCAGCACGCTGCCTTGCGGGCGCCGGCCCTGCAGTTGCAGCAGCAGCCATTGCTCGATCTGGTGATGGCTGAGCTGGTCATGCTGTTCGCCCACGATGATCCTCGGCGCAGCGGCCAGCTGGGCCAGCAGTTGCTCGGCAGTCACGCGCTGGCCGCTGCGCAAGTCGACGATCTCGCCCAGCTGGCGCACATCCTGCGCGGCGGACGTCGCGGCGGCGCCGGTGGCCGCGCCAGTTACGGGGGCGACACTGCTGCAGGCGCTCAGGGCCAGCACGCAGGCGGGCAGGACGGCAGCGATGGACAGGGAGAATTTCATGGGCATGGCCTTTCGGGTCTAAGCACGCATTGCAAAATAACTACTGGCGGGCATTTTAATGGAAATGATTCTCATTTACAACCAATGCATGGCGAACCATACAGATTTTTTTACTACTGGCAAAAACCAATATGCTGCTTCGGTGAAATCCCCGGGCGCGGAGTAGAATAAAAAAAACGGAGGACTCGCGTGAATCAAACTGACCAGTTGGCGGTACTGAAAAAACCGCTGCCCGTATCCCTTGCTGCCGTACTTTCCCTGATCTTTGCCGACCGCTTTTCCATGACGCAAGCCATGCGCGAACACCATGGCCGCGACGAGTCGAGCTATCCTCCCATGCTGCCGGACGCCGTCATCTTCGCCCATTCCACCGAGGAAGTGGCGGCCGCCGTCAAGCTGTGCAGCGCGCACGACGTGCCCATCATCGCCTACGGCAGCGGCACTTCGCTCGAAGGCCATGTGCTGGCCCTGCATGGCGGCGTGACGATTGATCTGTCGCAAATGCACCAGATGGTGGCGGTGCATGGCGAAGACTTGACGGCCACCGTGCAGGCAGGGGTGACGCGCAAACAGCTGAACGAGGAAATCCGCGACACGGGCCTGTTCTTCCCCATCGACCCGGGCGCCAATGCGTCGCTGGGCGGCATGGCCGCCACGCGCGCCTCGGGCACGAACGCCGTGCGCTACGGCACCATGCGCGAAAACGTGCTGGCCCTGACCGTGGTGACGGCCGATGGCCGCATCATCAAGACGGGGACCAGGGCGAAAAAATCGTCGGCCGGCTACGACCTGACGCGCCTGTTCGTCGGCAGCGAGGGGACCCTGGGCATCATCACGGAAGTGACGGTGAAACTGTATCCGCTGCCGGAAGCGATCTCGGCTGCCGTGTGCTCGTTCCCCGGCACGGGCGAAGCCGTCAGCGCCGTGATCCAGACCATCCAGATGGGCATTCCCGTGGCGCGGGTCGAGTTTCTCGATGAAAATGGCGTGAAAGCCATCAATGCCTACGACAAGATGGCGCTGCCGGAAAAGCCATTATTACTGTTTGAATTTCACGGCACGCCGGCCAGCGTGGCCGAACAGGCGCAGCTGGTGCAAGCCATCACGGCGGAGCATGGCGCCAGCGATTTCGAGTGGGCCAGCCGTCCCGAAGACCGCTCGCGCCTGTGGGCCGCGCGCCACAATGCGTATTTCGCCCTGCTGCAACTGCGCCCCGGCAGCCGCGCCATTTCCACCGATTGCTGCGTGCCGATTTCGCGCCTGGCCGAATGCATCCTCGCCACCAAGGCCGATTGCGAAGCGCAGGGGCTCGTCTACGCCATCATCGGCCACGTGGGCGACGGTAATTTCCACGTGCAGATGCTGGTCGATCCCGATGACCCGGCCGATATCGCGCGCGCGGAAAAGGTCAACAGCGACATGGTCACGCGCGCCATCGGCATGGACGGCACCTGCACGGGCGAGCACGGCGTGGGCATGCACAAGATGGCCTTCCTCGTGGAAGAACATGGTGCAGGCGCGATCGACACCATGCGCGCCCTCAAGCACGCGCTGGATCCGAAGAACATCATGAATCCGGGGAAGATCGTGCGCTGGTAACTATAATGCCATGCGCATCGGCACGAAAGCGATACCGCCCTCCTCCACCGTCGGCCCCGTGGCGACAAAGCCCAGGCTTGTGTACAGGGGCAAGGCGTACAGGGAGGAATTGACGGTAAACGCCGTCACATCGCCTTTGGCCAGCGACGCATCGCGGGCTGCCTGCCACAGGCGGCGCGCCATGCCGCGCCGGTGCCAGGCGCGCGGCACGAACATGTGGAACAGATGCGTGTTGTCGCGCATGGCCACCACACCGGCCAGTGCACCGTCGATATGCGCGAGCTGGTAGGCATAGCGAGTCTGCGACAGATAGCCTTCGATGGCCGGCTGGCGGCAATGTTCGATGAATTTTTCCGCCCCCGCGCCATCCGGGTGCAGGGTCAAAAAAGGCATCAGGTCGTCGATAAGGGCGACGATGGCGGGCGCGTCGGCGACCAGGGCGGGACGCAGTGTCGGTTCGGGCAAGGTTGTCATCTTCAAATAATGCCATGGCCTCCTCCCCGCCGGCAACTCTCAACAGAAATCGCGGCTGCTGGTCCGCAAGCGTCCCAGCAAATGCGACATGTCGACCAGGCGCTTGGCCACCAGGTTGCGCACGATGCCTTCGCGCTGCCACACGCCGTACACGCCCAGCAGCGGCGCACTCAGCACTTCGCGCCGCTGGCTTGCCACCAGGTCGGGCCAGACGATGACGTTCACCGTGCCCGTCTCGTCTTCCAGGGTCATGAAGATGACGCCCTTGGCCGTGCCCGGCCGCTGGCGCACGGTGACGATGCCGCAGGCGCGCGCCAGCTGTCCGCTCGTGTAAGTCATCAAGGTGGACGCGGGCAGGAAACGCTGCTCCAGCAATTGCTTGCGCAGCAGCGCCAGCGGGTGGCGGCCCAGGGTCAGGCCTTGCGCGCGGTAGTCGCTGACGATGCTCTCGCCTTCCGTCGGCGCGGCCAACACGGGCAAGTCTTCCTCTTGTGAGGTGGCGCGCAGCAAATCCCTGTCGGGCACGGCGCCGGCCGCCTGCCACAGCGCCGCGCGCCGGTGCCCGGCCAGCGCGTGCAGGGCATTGCCGGCGGCGAGCACCTGCAAATCATGACGGTCCAGGCCGCCACGGAGGGCCAGGTCGGCCACGTCGGCGAAAGCAGCGATGGCGCGCGCATCCTCGATGCGCCGGGCCGCTTCCGCGCGCATGCCGAACAGGCTGTTCAAGCCCAGGCGCACGGCGGGTGCGACACCCCGCCCCCCCTGCTCTTCCAGCTCCGCCTCCCAGCCGCTGATCGCCACGTCGACGGGCAGCACCTGCACGCCATGCCGGCGCGCATCCTGCACCAGTTGCGAGGGACTGTAAAAGCCCATGGGCTGGCTGTTGAGCAAGGCGCACAGAAAGGCGGCCGGTTCGTGGCATTTCAGCCAGGAACTGGCGTACGTCAGCAGCGCGAAACTGGCAGCGTGCGACTCGGGAAAACCGTATTCGCCAAAGCCCTCGATCTGGCTGAAGATGGCCTCGGCAAATACTTTCTCATAGCCATTGTCCACCATGGCATCGACGATGCGGTCATGGTAATTGTTAATGCCGCCCTTGCGTTTCCAGGCCGCCATGGCGCGCCGCAACTGGTCCGCTTCGCCGGGTGTGAAATCGGCCGCGATGATGGCCACCTGCATTACCTGCTCCTGGAAGATCGGGATGCCCAGGGTGCGTCCCAGCGCCTTTTCCAGGCCCTTCGGATAATCGATTGGCTCCTTTTTCTGACGCCGCTGCAGATACGGATGCACCATGCCGCCCTGGATGGGGCCGGGGCGCACCAGCGCCACCTCGATGACGAGGTCGTAGAATTCACGGGGACGCAAGCGCGGCAGCATGCTC
The DNA here is from genome assembly GCF_030587275.1 of Janthinobacterium sp. SUN128. NCBI lineage: Bacteria > Pseudomonadati > Pseudomonadota > Betaproteobacteria > Burkholderiales > Oxalobacteraceae > Janthinobacterium > Janthinobacterium sp. SUN128. The sequence goes on from NZ_JAPWHY010000001.1 coordinate 3,262,431, forward strand.
ATCTGGGCACGCGACTCGATCTGGAACACGCCGATGGTGTCCGCCTCGCACATCATGTCGTAAGTGACGGGGTCTTCCGCGGGAATATCCTGCAGGCGGAATTCCTCGCCGCGCCGCGCCCCCACCAGTTCCAGCGCACGGCGCAGGGCCGACAGCATGCCCAGCGCCAGCACGTCGACCTTCATCAAGCCCAGCTCCTCGAGGTCATTCTTGTCCCACTCGATGACGCTGCGTTCGGCCATGGCCGCGTTTTCAATCGGCACCAGGCGCGACAACTTGCCCTGAGCAATGACAAAGCCGCCCGGATGCTGCGACAAATGACGGGGAAAGCCCAGCAACTGCTGCGCCAGGCCAGCCCACTGCTGCGACAATGCCGCTTCCGGGTCGAGTCCGCATTCGGCCAGGCGCTCGAGCAGATCGCGCTTGCCATCGAACCAGCGATGCGCCTTGGCCACCTTTTCCACGATGGCCAGGTCGATCCCCAGCGCCCGGCCGCTGTCGCGCAAGGCGCTCTTGGGCCGGTAGCTGATCACCACGGCCGCCAGCGCGGCCCGCTCGCGGCCATATTTGCCATAGATATATTGAATCACTTCTTCGCGCCGCTGGTGCTCGAAATCGACGTCGATATCGGGCGGCTCGTTGCGCTCGCGCGACATGAAACGCCCGACCAGCGAGTTGCCGCGCGCCGGGTCCACTTCCGTGATGTGCAAGCAATAGCAGACGGCCGAATTGGCGGCCGAGCCCCTGCCCTGGCACAGGATATTTTGCGAGCGGGCAAAGCGCACGATGTCGTACACGGTCAAAAAGTACGCTTCATACGACAGCTCCGCGATCAGTTCCAGCTCCTGCTCGACCTGCTCCTGCACGTTCGCCGGAATGCCCAGCGGAAAGCGGATACGCGCGCCCGCATACGTTTCTTCGCGCAGATACGTCGCCGGCGTGTGGCCGTGCGGCACCAGCTCGATTGGATAGTCATAGCACAGGCTGTCGAGCGAGAATGTGCACAGGTCCGCGATGCGCAGGGTTTCCGCCAGCGCCTGCGGCGGATACACATTGGCCAGGCGCAAGCGCGCGCGCAGATGCTGCTCCGCGTTTTGCGCCAGCGCATAGCCGCACTCGCTCACGGGCTTGCCCACGCGGATCGCGCACAGCGTGTCGAGCAAGGGCTTGCGCGAACGCACGTGCATGCACACGTGGCCGACGGCCACCACGGACAAGCCCTGCGCTTGCGCCGCCTCCTGCACGGCGCTGCGGTGTGCGTCATCCTGCGCCCGCTGCAGCAGGTTCAGGCCTATCCAGCTGCGCTCGCTGCCAAAGGTTGCTGCCATCCATGCCCCCTGCGCGCGCAGCGCCTCGGGCTGGGCCGGATAGCTGGGCAGCAAGATCATCAAACAGCCGGGCAGCCCCCGCAAATGGGCAAACTCGAGCGATGGCGCGGCGAAATCATCGGGCGTCAGCAAATAGCGCCCCTTGGCCGCCCGCGTGCGCGCCATGGTGATCAGTTCCGACAAGTTGCCGTAACCATCGATGTCTTGCACCAGCGCCAGCAAGGACAGGGCCGGACTGCCGTCGGACTGCGTCAAGTGAAAGTGCGCGCCGATAATCAACGGAAAACCGGTCCGCTTGGCCACCGCATGGGCACGCACGACACCCGCCAGAGAGCACTCGTCGGTAATGGCCAGCCCCTTGTAACCGAGCTGAACGGCGCGCGCCACCAGCTCTTCCGCATGCGAGGCCCCATGCAGGAAGCTGAAATTGCTCAGGCAGTACAACTCAGCATACTCGGGTAAGACTGCGCCCCACATGATCCACCTCAATACTGTATATAAACACAGTATATTATACTTATCTGGAATCGGGCTTATCGTTTATGCTGGTGTTTTACCTCCACATCGACCGCCATGATCGTCCATCTCTTGAAATGTTTCGGCGCCGCACCAGGTGGCGGCAATGCGGCACTGGTCGTGGAAAACGACCGCGGCAGCGAAACGGCGCGCCAGCAATTCGCCCAAGAGCGGCAAGTGAGCGCCTGCGTCTTCCTCGACCGGCAGGCGGACGGAGACATCGTGCTCGACTATTTTTATCCGCACACGCGCAGCCCCCTGTGCCTGCATGCCACCCTGGCGGCCGCGCATGTGCTGCTGACGGCGCCTGGCGCGCCGGCAACCCTGACGGTACGCACCGCCATGCGCGGGCAAGCCTTGCAGCTGGTGCGCCGCGCGGAGGGATTGTTCATCGGCCTGGCGCCGCAGCCGGCACCTGCCGTCCTGGTGGAAAAGTATGTGCCGTCCGAGCTGATGGGCCAGCATATGCACTTGCTGTCGCCGCCCGTGCTCGCCTCCGTCGGCAGTCCGAAGCTGCTGCTGGAGGTGGCCGACCGCACCACCCTGCGCGCGCTGCGGCCGAACCTGGAACTGATCGCCGACTGGAGCGCCTTGCATCAGGTCAGCGGCTGCTATGCGTATTGCCGCACGGGCGAGCACGCGTATGAGGGGCGCAACTTCAACCACCTCGATCCGGCGCTGGAAGACAGCGCCACGGGCGTGGCGGCGGGCGCGCTGGCGGTGCATCTGCAACAGTCGCTGCGTCTGCACCAGGGCCACGTGACGCAGCAGCCGTGTTTGATCGAGGTGCAATACAGCGCGCAGGCCATCTGGGTGGGCGGCATGGTGCAACGCAGCACCTGAATGGGGCGCGCCGCACCAGCACAAGGCAAGCCAGGCAGCGGCCAAAAGATAATCAACCAGGAAACAACAGTTACAGCAAATTTGTAATAACAAAACAAAGTATCGCTGGTGAATGCTGAAATGATGGCACTAGAATCAAGTCACGAATCTTGCTCATCAGCCACTTGGAGATACTGCGTGCCGACCCTCACCACCTTGCGTAAAGCAGTCCTCATCAGCCTGTACGGCAGCGCCGCCCTGGCCACCTTCAGTCCCGCCGCCATGGCCCAGAGCACGGAAGCGGCCGCCACGGACGGTCCCGTGCAAACGGTCAGCGTGGTCGGTTCGCGCCGGGTCGCCAGTTCCGCTACCGATACCATGGTGCCGGTCGATATCATTCCCATTTCCAAGGTGGCCGAGCAAGGCGGCCAGTTTGACCTGGCGCAATCGCTGCAATACATCTCGCCCTCGTTCAACTCCACGCGCCAGACGGGCGCCGACGGGGCCGACCTGATCGATTCGGCCGCCCTGCGCGGCCTCGGCTCGGACCAGACCCTCGTGCTGGTGAACGGCAAGCGGCGCCACACGACGGCCCTCGTCAACCTGTTCGGTGCGCGCAACCGCGGCAACACGGGTACGGACATGAATGCGATTCCTTTGCTGGCGATCAAGAACGTGCAAGTGCTGCGCGACGGCGCCGCCGCCCAGTACGGCTCGGACGCCATTGCCGGCGTGATCGACATCGAACTCAAGAAAAGCCTGGGCTGCGAAGCCGTGGCCGGCTACAGCCAGTATTCCGAAGGCGACGGCAAGAATTACATGACCTCCGCCTATTGCGGCATCGCGCTGGGCGACAAGGGCACCCTGGCCATCACGGGCGAATACCTGGACCGGGGCCGCTCGAACCGCGCCGACTCCGACAGCATGCGCATCATCGGCGACACCAAGTCCAAGAACAAAACCCTGTATATCAATGGCGACTACGCCACCAGCGGCGCGGGCAAGCTGTACTTCACTGCCGGCGCGCAGACGCGCGACGCGTCCAGCGCCGCGTTCGGCCGGGGCGGCATCGGCAGCGACGACATCCCTGCGCGCAATTCGGCCGCCATGTACCCGGACGGGTTCGTGCCTTTCATCAATGGCAAGATCGACGACCAGTACGCCACCATCGGCCACCGCAGCCAGATCGGCGAATGGCATGCTGACTTTTCGCAGACCTATGGCTACAACAAGATGCGCTACGACATCAGCAACACGCTGAACGCATCGATCGCCAACCTCGACCTGATGAACGGCGGCAAGGGTGTCAGCCCCAGCAGTTTTGATGCGGGCGGCTTCTCGTTCCAGCAACTGACCAGCAATGCCGATTTCAGCCGCTATTACGATACGGTGATGCGCGGCATGAACGTGGCCTTCGGCGCCGAATACCGCAGCGAGGAATACAAGATCATGGCCGGCGAACCGGGTTCCTACATCGATGCCGACGGCGTGGGCACGGGCGGCAATGGACGCAGCCAGGGCTTTCCCGGCTTCCAGCCCAGCGACGTGACGAAAGCCAAACGCCACAGTATCGCCGCGTATGGCGACGTGGAACTGGACTGGACGGAACGCCTCAAAACCCAGGCGGCTTTGCGCTATGAAAAATTCAGCGACTTCGGTTCCACCGTGACGGGCAAGCTGGCCGCCAGTTACAAAGTGGCACCGAATGTGCTGCTGCGCGGCTCGGCCAGCACGGGTTTCCGCGCGCCATCGCTGCAGCAAGTGTATTTCTCGTCCACCTTTACCGACTTCGTCAGCGGCGTGGCCACCGACGTGGTGCTGGCGCCGAATGGCGGCGCCGTCGCCAATGCGGCCGGCATTCCCAAGTTGAAAGAGGAAAAATCCACCAGCTTTACGCTGGGCACCACCTGGACGCCGACGCAAGCCATTTCCGTGACGGCCGACTTGTACAACATCAAGATCAAGGACCGCATCGTGCTGTCGGGCCGCTTCAATGCCGACAACTACCCGGACCTGGCCGCGCGCCTGGCCCTCCTGGGTGTGACGGAAGCGCAATTTTTCGTCAACTCCGTCGACACGCGCACGCGCGGACTCGACTTGACGGCCTCGCACAAGGGCGAGCTGGCCGGCAACCGCCTGAACACCTTCCTAGCCTTGAATTTGAGCAAAACGGAAGTGACGAAAGTCAAGACGCCCGCCTCGCTGACGGGCTTCGAGGATGTCTTGCTGTCCGAGCGCGAACGCCTGTTCATCGAACAGGGCGGCCCGCGCGCGAAAGCCACCCTGGGCTTCGACTACATCACGGGCAAGCTGGAATCGGACCTGCGCATCATCTACTTTGGCCCGCAAACCCTGGGCACCTTCAGCGGCACGGCCGAAGGCGTACCGAACGCCCGCTACAAGGCCAAGACGTCCGCCGACCTGAGCTTTACCTACAGCATCAGCAAGAACACCAAGCTGACCTTTGGCGGCAACAACATCTTCAACGTCAAGCCCACCACGCAGAACGCGGACGAAACGGATAACGGCTTCAAATACGACAGCGTGCAGTTCGGCCTGAACGGCGCCTCGTATTTCGGACGGCTGTGGGTGAAGTTCTGATCACCGTGTCCGCCTGAAAAAACAGCGGCTGCGCCAGCATGGGCAGCCGCTGTTTTTTATGTCGACATTCATACATTCACGTCCAACCTGGATTGTCGCTGGACTTGAAATGATTAAAGAGCGACTCGTAACGCCAGCCGTCCTGGGCCACGACACTGCAATCGGTGGCGTGTACGCAGTCATGGAGCAACTTGACTGGATCAGCAATGACTGGAACAGCTAAGGTATCCAATATCCGTTTCTTGGCAGCAGGAAATTCAGCGTACTCCTCCAGGTAGTCCTGCTCGCTGAACCGCGCGGTCCGTCGCATCTCTTGCAGCTTGCCACTATCGGAAAATTTGAGCAGGTCGCGCCAGTAGGGCAGCGCCAGCATCATGGCAATCAGTTCAGTGAGATTGGCAGCGATACAGCCAGCCTGTCCCTCGGATGTGACATGGAGGATAGGGCATCGTTCGATCTCGCCGTCGCCGTACGCAAGAAAAACGCCACCGCTGCTATCACCGGCCAGTACCATGACAGCCTTTTCTGGCAACAGCTTGATCCAGGAACTGTCCCGCGCAGCACGGCCAAGGTCAAAATCGAACTGCAATGCGAGCTCGTCCATCAAAGCTTGCGTTTTTTGTATATCAGCAAGAAGAATCATGGTAGAGAGACAACTTTCAGTGCGATAGGTGAAAAACCATGAACTATCAGCCTGCTTCATAGGGGAACATGCCCCTTCGGCCTGGCCCCGGCGGCTCCCCGCCAGCCCGGCCGCCGCGAACAATCTTTGCCCTGCGGCGGAAAGCACGGATAATAGCGGCTAACTCATAAGCACAGTATTGGATTACCTCATGGAAATTAAAGTCAACTTTCTCGACAAGCTGCGTCTCGAAGCCAAGTTCGACGATTTTACGGTCATCGCCGACCAGCCCATCCGCTACAAGGGCGATGGCTCGGCGCCAGGCCCGTTCGATTACTTTTTGGCATCATCGGCACTCTGCGCGGCCTACTTCGTGAAGTTGTATTGCGATACGCGCAATATTTCCACGGAAAATATCCGTTTGTCGCAAAACAATATTGTCGATCCTGAAAACCGTTACCAGCAGATTTTCAAGATCCAGGTCGAGTTGCCGGCCGATATCTCGGCCAAGGACCGCCAGGGCATCCTGCGCTCGATCGACCGTTGCACGGTGAAAAAAGTGGTGCAAACGGGTCCCGAATTCGTGATTGAAGAGGTAGAAAACCTGGACGCCGACGCCCAGGCCTTGCTGGCCCTGAATCCCGCCCCTGGGGCGAATACCTATATCGTCGGCAAGGATTTGCCGCTGGAACAGACCATCGCCAATATGTCGGGCCTGCTGGCGGGCCTGGGCATCAAGATTGAAATCGCCTCGTGGCGCAACATCATTCCGAATGTATGGTCGCTGCATATCCGCGATGCGCATTCGCCCATGTGTTTCACCAATGGCAAGGGCGCGACCAAGGAAAGCGCGCTGGCGTCGGCCCTGGGCGAGTATATCGAGCGCCTCAGCAACAACCATTTCTACGCGGGATCGTTCTGGGGTAACGACATCGCCAACGCGGAGTTTGTCCATTACCCGAACGAGCGCTGGTTCAAGCCGGGCCGCAAGGATGCACTGCCGAAGGAGATTCTCGATGCCTACTGCCGCGACATCTACGATGCCGATGGCGAGCTGCGCGGCTCGCACCTGATCGACACCAACTCCGGCAATGCCGAGCGCGGCATCTGCTCGCTGCCGTATGTGCGGCAGTCCGACGGCGAGGTCGTGTATTTCCCGTCCAATCTGATCGAAAACCTGTACGTCAGCAATGGCATGAGCGCCGGCAATACCCTCGTCGAAGCGCAGGTGCAATGTCTGTCGGAAATTTTTGAGCGGGCCGTCAAGCGCGAAATCCTCGAAGGCGAAATCGCCCTGCCCGACGTGCCGCAGGAAGTGCTGGCGAAGTATCCGGGCATCCTTGCCGGCATCGTCGGCCTAGAAGAACAGGGTTTCCCCGTGCTGGTCAAAGATGCGTCGCTGGGCGGCGTGTACCCGGTGATGTGCGTCACCCTGATGAACCCGCGCACGGGCGGCGTGTTTGCCTCGTTCGGCGCGCACCCGAGCCTGGAAGTGGCGCTCGAGCGCAGCCTGACGGAATTGCTGCAGGGCCGCAGTTTTGAAGGCTTGAACGACTTGCCGCAACCGACGTTTGCCAGCGAAGCCGTCACCGAGCCGAATAACTTCGTCGAGCACTTCATCGATTCCAGCGGCATCGTTTCGTGGCGCTTCTTCAGCGCCAAGGCCGATTACGATTTTGTCGAGTGGGATTTTTCCGGCCACGGCGAGAACTCAAATGCCGAGGAAGCGCCGACCCTGTTCGGCATCCTCGCCGGCATGGGCAAGGAAGTGTACACGGCCGAGTATGACCAGCTGGGCGCCAAGGCCTGCCGCATCCTCGTGCCCGGTTATTCCGAGGTATATCCGGTCGAGGATTTGATCTGGGACAACACCAACAAGGCGCTGCTGTTCCGCGCCGACATCCTGAACCTGCATGGCCTGGACAATGCCAGCCTGGAAGACTTGCTTGACCGCTTGGAAAACAGCGAGCTCGACGAGTACGGCGACATCGCCACCCTCATCGGCATCGAGTTTGACGAAAATACCGTCTGGGGCCAGCTGACGACCCTGGAATTGAAGCTGCTGATACAGCTCGTCCTGCAGCAGTTCGAGGAAGCGAAGGAACTGGTGGAAACCTTCTTGCAGTACAACGACAACACGCTCGAGCGCAAACTGTTCTATCAAGCCTTGAACGTGGTGCTGGAAGTGGAACTGGATGACGAGCTGGAGCTGGACGATTACGTCGTCAATTTCCGCCGCATGTTTGGCGACGCCCGCATGGATGCGGTGCTGGGCTCGGTGGACGGCAGCGTGCGCTTCTTCGGCCTGACCCCGACCAGCATGCAACTGGAAGGCCTCGACCGGCACCAGCGCCTGATCGACAGCTTCAAGAAATTGCACGCGGCGCGCGCCAAGGCGGCGGCCCGCTAGGACTTCAAGCGGGGGCCGGCGCGGCAGTCGCGCCTTCGCGCCCCGGCGCAGGAGTCAACCCTGCGCGACCGCATGGAAAAGAGACCATGGCCACACTGGAATTCTGGTTCGATTTCGGCAGCAACTACAGCTACCTGAGCGCCATGCGCATCGACGCGCTGGCGCATGAAAAGAAGGTGCATGTGATCTGGAAACCCTTCCTGCTGGGCGTCGTCTTCAAGACGCTGGGCTGGGAGACATCGCCCTTCATTTTGCAAAAACTCAAGGGCGACTACACGTGGCGCGACATGGCGCGCCAGTGCGAAAAGTACGCATTGCCATGGCAGCAACCGAGTTCCTTCCCCCGCACAGCCCTGCTGCCCATGCGCGTGGCGCTGATCGGCGCGGACCAGGGCTGGATTGCGCCCTTTGCGCGCCGCATGATGGCGATGAATTTTGCCGAAGACCGCGACATCGACAACCTCGAAGCCGTCAGCGAAGCCTTGGAAGGGCTGGGCCTCGATGCGCGCACCGTCCTGGCGCTGGCTGTGACATCGGACAACAAGCTGCGGCTGCGCCGCCAGACCGAGCAGGCACAAGCGCTGAACCTGTTCGGCGCCCCCAGCTTCGTCAGCGCTGGGGAATTATTCTGGGGCAATGATCGGCTCGAGGATGCACTGCTGCATGCGGTAGCCAGCCGCCGTTAAACCCCACTCCCCGCCAGCGCCGCGATTTCCTTCTGCATGTTCTCGATTGCCCGCTCGTTGTACTGGTCGGCAAAGTACGCATCGCCAAACAGCTGGCCCGCCTGCGCCTTGCCGCACAGGTGCTGCAGGGCCAGGCCCCGCTGCTCGTTGAAGCGCACGGGGTCCACGTGCGCGTATTCGCGGCCGATGGCTTGCGTGTAGGCCTGGTACACCTCGTCATCCTGGCCCAGGATGGCCAGGTCGGCGCTGAGCATGGCGTCCTTCAGCGGATGGCTGATGCCGGGGCCCTGGAAATGGTCGGTAACGCGTATCAATTGCGCCACATCGAGGTTGTCGCCCGCATCGAGGCCGCTCGCCAGCCACAGCTGGGCGCTCGCCTCTTCGCTCGAATACAGGGCATCGTCGTCGTGGCTGTAAACGGCGTCGTGGAACCAGAACGCCTTCTTGACCAGCGCGCTGTCGCGCTTGGGCGCAAAGGTATTGTCGGCCCACACGCGGATCTCGGACAGGCCGTGCACCAGGTGGTCGAGGTTGTGATAGTGGCGGTCCGCGCCGCCATACGCCTGCGGCCCAGTCAGGTACACGAACCAGTGGTCCGCCAGCGCGATGTCCGCTTGCGAGGCGGTGGCGTAGTTCCACAGCGCTTCCCACTCCTTGCGCAGGCAGTCGAGTATCCACGCCTGGTACGCCGGGCTGGGGACGAATTTCTTCATGGTCCAGTTCCAGCCGACGGGACCTTCCAGCGCCTTGACGAAGCTGGAACTGACGGAACCGAGGTCGCGCGGCGGCATGACGAAAATCGTCTTGGCGCCCTGCAGCACGTCCACATTGGTTTGCTGAATCAGGTTTTCATAGTCGAAATCGGCCGTCGTGCGGATGCCGCGGATCAGGTAGTCGCAGCCATGCTTTTTCGCCGCGCGCGCCGTGTAGTCGCCCTTGACGATGACCACCTGCACATTGTCCCAGCCGCACTCGCGCGCGCTCTGCTCGATGATGCGCTTGCGGTCTTCGGCGGGAAATTGCGGCTTCTTGGCGGGGTTTTGCGACAGGAACACGATCACCTCGTCGGCGAGCGAGCGCGCTTCGCCGATCACCCACATGTGGCCGTTGGTGATGGGGTCGAGGGTTCCTGAAAAGCCGATCTTCTGCATGCTGCGCTCCATTTGCTTGAATGCTTATTGCGCAGACAATATATGCCAGCGGCGCGCGCGTCAATGCAACATGCCAAAGATCATGATCAAAACGTTATTTTTTCACGGCTTGCGGGAATTCCACGCGCACGCACAGGCCGCCCAGGCGCTCGGACTTGTCCAGCACCAGGCGCGCGCCGTGGCGCTCGGCGATGGCCTTGATGATGGCCAGTCCCAGGCCGCTGCCGTTGGCATCCGTGCCGGGCACGCGGTAGAAGCGGCTGAAGACGCGCTCGCGCTCTTCGGGCGGGATGCCGGGGCCGCTGTCTTCCACGGACAAGGTCACGCCGACGGGGCTGGCGCGCAGGTCGATGTCGACCGTGCCGCCCTGCGGCGTGTACTTGATGGCGTTGTCGACCAGGTTGCGCAGCATGATGTTGAGCGCATCGGCCTGGCCCGCCACCTTGGCCGGGTCCATATGATGCAATCCCAGGTCGATCTTGCGCGCCTGCGCGATGCCGGCCATGTCGCCCAGCGCGCGCTTGACGACATCGTTCAAGTCCACCGCCTGCAGCTGGTCGCCGCTGGCGGCACTGGCTTCCTGGCGCGCCAGCACCAGCAGCTGCTCGACCAGGCGCGTTGCCCGTTCGATGCCGGCGCTCACGCGGGAAATCGCCAGACTGCGTTTTTCTTCCGATTCGGCCCGCTCCAGGCTCAATACCTGCAGCTTCAGGGCCGCCAGCGGCGTGCGCAATTCATGCGCGGCGTCGGCAACGAAATGCTGCTGCGCGTCGAACGCCGTCTTCACGCGGCCGAACAGCAAATTCAGTTCATGCACGAGGGGCCGTACTTCGTCGGGCAAGCCCGCTTCCGAGACGGGCGACAGATCGTCCGCCTGGCGCGCCGCCACCTGCTTGCGCACGCGCGAAACGGGTGCCAGCGAGCCGCTGACGACCCACCACACCACCAGCATCAGAATCGGCGCCATCAGCGCGATCGGGCCCACCGTGCGCAGCGCCAGGCTGCCGGCCATGCGCTTGCGCACGGCCATGTCCTGGGCGATCTGCACGGTCTGGGAACTGGTTTGCACGGAGAAGATACGGTAGGTCGTGCCGTTGGCCTTCACATTCGAAAAGCCCAGCACGGCGCGCTGCGGCAGTTCCGCGCGCGTGATAGAGCGGAACACCTGCACGCCGTCCGGCGTCCATACCTGCACCACCATGTCGTTGTTGACGGGGTCGGCAGGCAAGGCTTGCGCATGGTTGGCCAGCGGCGCGCCGGAGCGCAGCGACAGGGCCATCTGCTGCATGTGATAGTCAAAAATCTGGTCGGCGTCGTACAGGGCGCTGCGATAGGCAATCGACGCCTGCGCCAGGGCCGCCATGATGATGGCCGCCAGCAAAAACCACAGCAGGCGGCCGCGCAGCGAGTGCGTCACCGTGACCTTCATCCTCATGCCTTGGGCACCATGTAGCCGAGGCCGCGCACGTTCTGGATCAAGTCGCTGCCCAGCTTCTTGCGCAAGCCGTGGATATACACTTCCACGGCATTGCTGTTGACTTCATCCTTCCAGCTGTACAGCTTTTCTTCCAGCTGCGCGCGCGACAGCACGATGCCGGGACGCGCGATCAGCGCTTCCAGCACGGCCCATTCGCGCGCCGACAGGTTGACGGGATGGCCCTCGGCGATCACTTCGCGCGTCAGCGGATTGATACTCACGCCCTGGTGCTCGAAGATCGGTTCCGGCCGCCCCGAGGCGCGCCGCAGCAGGGCGCGTATGCGCGCCAGCAACTCGTCGAGGTCATACGGCTTGAGCACGTAATCGTCGGCGCCCGCGTCGAGGCCGGCGATGCGCTGCTCGATGGCGTCGCGCGCCGTGGCGACCAGCACCGGCGTGTCGAGCTTGCGCAAACGCATAGAGCGCAGCACGTCGAGACCATCCTTGCGGGGCAGGCCCAGGTCCAGCAGCACCAGGTCGTAGGTCTGCGTCTGCAGGGCCGTATCGGCCATGTCGCCATCCTTGACCCAGTCCACCGCATAATGCTCGGCGCGCAGCAGATCGAGCACCACCTCGCCGATCATCGTATCGTCTTCTACCAGCAATAAGCGCATGGCTTGCCTCTCTCTAGTTACTCTTGTTTTCAGCCCAAACGCACGGGAATGAATATCTTGTCCGGTCCCCGCTGTATCAGCAAGGCCACCGACTTGGCGGATTTTTCCACCACGTCGCGCACCTGCTCGACCGTGTTGACGGGACGGCCATTCACCGACAATAGCACGTCGCCCGGCTGCACTCCGGCATTCGCGGCGGCGCCGCCCGCGTCTTCCACCAGCAGGCCGGCGCTGATGCCCGCCTCGCGTTTTTCATCCGATTGTAACGGACGCAGGGCCAGGCCCAGCTTTACCTTGCCGGCGGCGCTGTCGCTCTTCGCCACTTCGGCCACCTTGTCGGCCGCATTGCCCAGGGTTGCCGTCAGGCTGACGATCTTGCCGTCACGCCAGACATCCATGCTGATCTTGTCGCCTGGCAAAGAGGTGCCCACCAGCGCCGGCAAGTCGGCAGAACCGATGATGCGCTGGCCATTCACCTTGCGCACCACGTCGCCCGATTTCAGGCCCGCCTTGTCGGCCGGGCTGCCCCGCTCCACGTTGGCCACCAGCGCGCCTTCCGGCGTGGCCAGCTTGAACGAGTCGGCAAAGCCCTGGTTGACTTCCTGCACCGTCACGCCCAGCTTGGCATGGCTGGCCTTGCCCGTGGCAACGATCTGGTCCTTGATGCGGCCCGCCAGGTCGATGGGGATGGCGAACGACAGGCCCTGGAAGCCGCCCGTCTGGCTGTAGATCTGCGAATTGATACCGACCACTTCGCCGCGCGTATTGAACAGCGGGCCGCCCGAGTTGCCGGGGTTCACCGCCACGTCCGTCTGGATGAACGGCACATTGCTGTCGTCCGGCAAGGAACGGCCCTTGGCGCTGACGACGCCGGCCGTCACCGTGCTGTCGAAGCCATAAGGAGAACCGATCGCCAGCACCCATTCGCCCACTTTCAAGTCGCTGGAATGGCCGAGCGGCACGATGGGGAGGTTGTTGGCGTCGATCTTCAGCACGGCGATATCGGTCTTCGGATCCGTGCCGAGCACCTTGGCGCGGAATTCGCGGCGGTCGTTCAGCTTGACGGTCACTTCGCGCGCATCGCGCACCACGTGGGCATTCGTCATGATGATGCCGTCCGGACTGACGATGAAGCCGGAACCGAGGCCATGCGTGGGCACGTCGCGGCCACCGCGCTGCCCGCCTTGCGGACCCTGGAAGCGGCGGAAGAACTCGAAGAAGGGGTCGTTGCCGAAATCGTCGTTGCCGGCCTGGGCCGAGGGGTCATAGGCCACCTTGGTACTGCCCGTGACGCTGATATTTACGACGGCCGGGCTGTTGCGCGCGGCGATCTGGCTAAAGTCGGGCAAGGCCACCAGCGGCGCGGCAGCGGCGGGCGCCACGGCGGCAGCCACGGGAGCGGCAGGTACGCCAGCGGCGGCATTCGCGCCAGCATTGTTCTGATGCACCACCATGGCGCCACCGGCGCCCAGCACACCGATCGCGGCCAGCGCGGCTACGGTGCGTTTGATTTTCAGGGATGCGGTATTCGTTTGCTGTTCCATGAATTGCTCCTCATTCAATGAGATTTTGATGTATGCAATATTGGGCCACGAGTCTTAGGCGGTGCTTAACATTTTTCTATTTGGAAACAGGCATTTGCGCCTTTAAGCATGGTTTAATCTTGCGTGCCGCGCGCACCGCGCATGGCGGGCGATGAAGGGCACGAACGGGCTCCGGACGTGACACTGGCCGGATCAACCGGCCAGTATTTTACTGCATGAAAGGAACCTGCCCGGGCGCCCGGAGGGCGCCACGATCAGATCAGGCCGCCTGACGCTGTTCCAGCGCGCTGACGGTGGCGCCGCTGCCGGAGCCGATCTCGATCTTGCGCGGTTTCAGCGCTTCCGGCACTTCACGCACCAGGTCGATGGTCAGCATGCCGTTTTCAAACGTGGCGCCTGTGACTTTCACGTGGTTGGCCAGCTGGAAACGCTGTTCGAAATCGCGGGCAGCGATACCGCGATGCAAGAAGGTGCGCTCGACGCCATCTTTCTGCTTGCGGCCCGTGACGTGCAGGGAATCGCGTTCGGTGATGATGTCGATCTCTTCGCGCGAGAAGCCGGCCAAAGCCATCACGATGCGGTACTTGTCTTCCGACACCAGTTCGATGTTGTACGGCGGATAGCTCGGTTGCGCATCGGCGCGCTGTTCGTTGAGCAGCTGTGCCAGGCGGTCAAAGCCAATGGCGGAACGGTACAGGGGAGCAAGGTCAAAAGTACGCATGATAAATATCCTTTTCAAATGAAGCGATAAGAGGGGCGGACCTCACCATGAGCATCCGCTTGTTACCGATATACGGCCTCTCCAGCCCCTTTCAAGGCCTTGAAATTGGCGAAAAGCGCCCCAGACGCCGCCAAATTTGTAAGAAATTTTTACATGCCCAGCCCAAGGGGATTTTGCATGGCGTCCCCCATGCGGCACCGGCTTTTGGTGTATGCTGGCGGCATGAACAATGACACCGACATCCAGCTCAGCGGCCCCTTCAAGGCCACCGACGGCTCCGGCCGTGCCCACGACATCAAGGCCATCCGCATCTTCGACGAAGGCTACGGCATCATCGACGTCTACGTCGATTTCGCCGCCCCGCTCGAAGCGGGCGCCTATAAGGACAAGACCCTGGTCGGCCACATCCTGGCGCGCCTGCGCAGCCTCGGCTACGTAGGCCCCGATTTCGGCCACGGCGACCTTGGCTTGCAAGACAAGAAACTGATCGTTCTGGAAGCGCCCGAGGAATTTTCGGCCTTTGCCGTAAGCAAAGGCTGGAAGGATCTATCGGCCGAATTTGACGAAGACTGAGAACACCTGACCAAATCTACTGCGCGTCGCGCTTTGCGGCCGGCGATGCTCACCGTGCTTTAGCACGGCTGCGCTTCTCGGCCACAAATCACTGCCGCTCGCTACGATTTTGTCAGGTGTTGTAAAGTACCAATAGTATCCGCGCCGCGCCAGCTTCTGCTGCCGCGGCGTTTTTCATGGGCGACCGCTTGCTTACTTAGCTGATATAGCGCGCGCTCCAGGCAGCGATCACGTTGGCAACATAGGCCGCGTCATCGCGCCCCGTCAACAGATGGTCGGCATCGTCGAGCGAAACGAAGCTTTTCGGGTGCTTGGCGGCCGTAAAGATATCCATCGCGTTCGACAGGCTCACCGTCGTGTCGTTCGGCGCGTGCATCACCAGCAGGGCGCGGCGCAGGCCGGTGATGTGGGTCTTGAGGCTGTGGCTGCCCGCGTCGTCGACGAATTGCTGGCGGATGCGGAAGGGCCGCCCTTCCAGCTGCACCAGCGCTTCGCCTTCGGCGGCGATTTGCTCCAGGTGCTCGCTGAACATGCGCGTCACGTAGGCGGGCGTGCTGGGCGCGGCCAGGGTGGCGATGGCGGTCGCTTCCGGCACCTGCGCGGCAGCGGCCAGCACGGCCGCGCCGCCCAGGCTATGGCCGATCAGCAATTGCGGCGCGGCATGTTTTGCCCGCATGAAATCAGCGGCGGCGACCAGGTCGTCCACGTTCGACGAGAAATTGGTGGCGGCAAACTCGCCCTCGCTGGCGCCCAGCCCCGTGAAGTCGAAGCGCAGCACGGCGATGCCGTGTTCCGTGAGACCTTGCGCGATGCGCCGCGCGGCCAGCACATCCTTGCCGCAGGTAAAACAGTGGGCAAACAGCGCATACGCGCGGATGGCGCCGTCGGGCGCATCGAGGCGCGCCGCCAGCACATGGCCGTGCGCGCCGGGAAAATCTTGACGGGTGGATTTCATTGTTTCAGATCAAAGCTGCCGCGCAGGGCGGCCGATGGCGCATTGTAGCGCCGCCCGGCCACTTCCTGCTTTAATCCCGCTTGGGAATATTGACTCCTTTGGCAACGGCTGGCCTGGCCAGAAACGCGTCCAGCGCGCGCTGCACATGCGGGAAATTGCCAAAGCCGACGAGGTCGCCCGCCCCATAGAAACCCACCAGGCAGCGCACCCACGGGAAGATGGCGATGTCGGCAATCGTGTACTGGCTACCCATGATCCAGTCGCGGCCCTGCAGGCGCTGCTCGAGCACGCCCAGCAGGCGCTTGGCCTCGCCGATATAGCGTTCCAGCGGACGCTTGTCCTCGTAATCCTTGCCGGCGAATTTATGGAAGAAGCCCACCTGGCCAAACATGGGCCCGATACCGCCCATCTGGAACATCAGCCACTGTATCGTTTCATAGCGCAGGCCTGCGTCCTGGGGGATGAACTTGCCCGTCTTTTCGGCCAGGTACAGCAGGATGGCGCCCGACTCGAACAGGGCCAGCGGCTTGCCATCGGGACCGTCCGGGTCAAGGATGGCGGGAATCTTGTTGTTCGGATTGAGGGACAGGAAGGCGGGCGACAGCTGGTCATTCTGTTCGAAGCTGACCAGGTGCGGCTCGTACGCCAGGCCCAGTTCTTCCAGCAGGATCGAAACCTTGATGCCGTTCGGCGTCGGCAGCGAGTACAGTTGCAGGCGCTCGGGATGCCGGGCAGGCCATTTTTGGGTGATGGGGAAGTCGGGAAGCTGTGTCATGGATATCCTTCATTTCAATTAAAGATGCGGCGCCGGGCAGCCAGTATAGCCAAGCATGGCAGTTTCAGCAGGACAGCGCATTCAGCCAAACAAGCCATGCAAAAACCAGCGCGGCGCGGCATCTTCTCCGCTGCCGGCGATGCGTTCACGGTAGACCCAGTAGTGGGCATGGTCGAGGCCTTCGGCGATGAAGTAATCGCGCGCCTGCGACTGGCCCCACCAGCCCGCTTCGATGCGCTCGGCGACAGAGACCATCTTCAGAGGCGAGCCATAGAATGGCCGGTGCTCGCGCATCAGGAGGGCGATGGGCTGGGCCAGCAGCCAGCCGGGACGGGGCATGCCGGGCAAGCCGGGCGGCAAGTCCGGCACCGCGTTTCTGCCGCCGGCCTTGGCAGGCAGCGGCAGCCACTGGTTGGCCGCCTCGGGACGGTAATCGGCGCGCGGCGCGGCCTGCAAGACATTGTCCGTGCCCAGGCGCGCCACCAGCAATTCCATCAAGCGCTGGCGCTCTTGCGGCGTGCCGCCCGGTTCGGGAAACAGGGTGTCGCTGGGCGGCGCCATCGGCTGCACCTGCAGCGCTTCCAGCGTGAGGCCGATCACGGGCGCGTCCAGCACCAGCTGCGCCAGGCGTTCCTTGAGCAGGCGCACCAGGTGCTCGTCGCGCCAGACGGCCTCGCCCAGCGCCAGGTCGATGACGGTGGGCGCACGCGCCACCCGGCCCCGCTCGTGCGCCAGCAACAATTGGATGCGCTCGACGGCAAATTGCCGCGCGCACAGCCAGCCCGTCATTTGCTGCAGCAGCCGGCGCGCGCCGAACAGCAGCGCGTCAGCGTGCTCCACGCGGTCGAACAGTTCCAGGCTGGCGCGGAACGTGGGCGGCGCTTCGAGCCACAGGTACAGTTCCGTGCCGTGGCCATGCGCATCGTCGAGCATGTCGAGCAAGGCCCCGCCGCAGCGGCGCTGCAAGCCGGGCCGGGGCAAGTGGCGCAGCAGCCCCAGGGTGCGGCAGCCGATGCCGTCCAGCCATTCCAGCCAGGGGCGCGCCGGCGGCAGCAAGGCGCACGGCAGGCGGTCGAGGCGGCGCACCAGGCTGGCCATGCTCAATGTCCGGCCCCGGCGCGTCCCGGCGCGCGCCAGCAGCCAGGCGCCGCGCGCCGTGGGGGCGCACGACAGCTGGGCCGTGTAGCCGAGCGCGCGCAAGCTGGCCGCGATTTGCCGGCACAGGGCGCGCACGCCGCCGAACAGGCGCAGGCTGGCGCCCGCATCGACGAGCAGGGTCGCTTCCTCGCCCTGCGCCACCAGCGGCGAATATTGCAGCAGCGCCAGCGCTACCGCTTGCAGGGCTTGCGCCTCCAGTTCCTGGGAGCGTTCGTGCAGGCGCGCCTGCGGCGCCAGCATCAGCGCGCCGGCGCGGCGCATGCCCGGCCGGATGCCGGCTGCCCGCGCCAGCGGCGACACGGCCATCACTTGCTCCTGCTCCAGCACCACGCCGAGGCTGTCAACCGACCAGCGCGGGCAAAACACTTCGAGCGGGAGCCGGGGCAGGCACAGGCCGATCCAGAGTCGCATGGCGTAGCAGTAATGAAGGAGGTTGCAGGGGCAGGAACAGGGGCGCGTCGCGCTGCGGTCCCCGGCGCTTGATGAAGCCGATCTCGATGCCGCCGGCGGCCGGACGCACGGACAGGCGCAACGGCGCCGGCGATGCATCCTGCGCGCCGTGCAGCGGGCGCAGCATGCAAAACAGGGTGTTGCCGGACTGCGCGGCCAGGTGCAGCCGGCGCAGGCTGTCGGCGCGCACATGCGGCTGCCAGAACAGCAAGGCGCCGCAACTACCGCTGCGCAAGATATTTTCCGCCGCCCACAAGGCATCCTTGCTGCTGGCGCTCTTTAACCACAGCAATTGTGACGGCGTCAGCCCCTGCGCGGCCAGGGCCAGCGCCTGCGGCGGATGGGGCGGTTGCAGCAGCACGATGGGCAAGCCCGGCAGCTGCGCCAGCGCGGGCGCCAGCAGCCGCAATTCGCCGCTGCCCGGCTGCTGCACCAGCAGATCGATGAGGCTGCCGCTGGGCCAGCCGCCGCCGGGCAACTGCGCGGACAGGGCGGCAAAGCCCGTGTCCAGGCAGCGCGTGGCGCCCTGCCCCAGCTGCGATGCGCGCCACAGGGACGGGTGCAAGGCTTCCGGCGAGGCCATCAATTCGGAATGTTGCATAATTGAATATGAAGATAAATACTGTATGCATATACAGTACTATCCAGCCACGTTTTTGGCAAGGCTTATCTGCGCCGCAGCTCCCCGGGGGCCGTCCCGCCACGTCCGAAAAACACCGTTTTTCACATCGATTGCTGTACCATAAGCACTCTCCTTACCGTCTGGCAAAGTACCAGTCGGCCTCCTCCGTCCATAAGGAAACGCATTTGACCACCATCCAAATCATCAGCGCCATCGTCTTCGGGCTTGCGCTCATCCACACCTTCGCCGCCAAGTCGTTTGAAACATTGTCGCGGCGCCACCCCCGCCATGCGGGCCTGCTGCATTTGCTGGGCGAAGTGGAAGTCGTGTTCGGCTTCTGGGCCTTCATCCTGATCATCATCATGGCCTTTGTCTCGGGCGGCGATGCGGCCATCGAGTATGCCGAGTCGCGCCATTACACGGAGCCGCTGTTCGTCTTTGTCGTCATGGTCGTGGCTGCCTCGCGCCCCGTGCTCGACGCCGTGCAGCGCCTGTTGAAAGGCGTGGCGCGCGTGATGCCGCTGCGCACGGAACTGGCCCTCGTCTGGCTGGGCCTGGCGCTTGTGCCCCTGACGGGTTCGTTGATCACGGAACCGGCCGCCATGACCCTGGCCGCGCTGATGCTGGCACCGCAAATCTTCCGCCCGGGCATCCCTGAATGGCTGAAATACGGCGCGCTGGGCGTGCTGTTCGTCAACGTTTCCATCGGCGGCACGCTCACCTCGTACGCGGCGCCGCCCGTGCTGATGGTGGCCACCACGTGGAACTGGGATAGCGCCTACATGGCCAGCCATTTCGGCTGGAAGGCGGCCATCGCCGTCCTCGTCAACGCCACCGGCGTGAGCATTTTGCTGCGCAAATACCTGCACAGCAACACCTCCGACATCAAGCCGAAGGCCGGTGAAGTCGAAGCGCCAAAAGTGCCGCTGGCCGTCAGCCTGGTGCATATGATCGTGCTGGCCGGCGTCGTCGCCCTGGCGCACCATCCCGTGCTGTTCATCGGCCTGTTCCTGTTCTTCCTCGGCTTCGTGCAGGCGTATGAGCGCTATCAAAGCCCGCTGATCCTGAAAGAGGGTTTATTGGTCGGCTTCTTCCTCGGCGGCCTGGTGGTACTGGGCGGCATGCAGCAATGGTGGCTGCAGCCCATCGTTTCCAGCCTGAAACCGCTGGCCCTGTTCTTCGGCGCCCTGGGCTTGACGGCCATTACCGACAATGCGGCCCTCACTTACCTCGGTTCGCTGATCGTCGGCATGACGGACGAAGCGAAATACATGCTGATGGCCGGCGCCGTGGCCGGTGGCGGCTTGACCGTCATCGCCAATGCGCCGAACCCGGCCGGCGTGGCCCTGCTGCGCCGCGGCTTCAAGGATGAATCGATCGGCGCCGTCGGTTTGCTGGCCGGCGCCCTGCTGCCGACGGCTGTGGCGGGCCTGGCCTTCCTGGCCCTGTAAGCCTCATCACGGGGCGGCTGCCGGCCGCCCCTGCTGCCTTCAATTTCCCTCTTCAGTTTCCCTCATACACGAGGAAATGCAGCCGGTCATAGAACAGGCTGTAGGCATAGTCGAACGTGCCCACGCTGCGAAAACCCTTGTGCAGATACACTTGCAGCGCTTCGCTTTTTTCCCATACCGTCAAGGTGATGCGCGCACAGCCCTTGCGGCTGGCCAGGTCGCGGATTTCATGGAACATCTGCCGGAACAGGCCCTGCCCCCGGTATTTCTCGTCGATGGCCAGACTGCTGACGAAACAGTCGTCGGTGCGCGCATGCGCGAGCACGAATGCGTCATAGGCATCGTCGAGCGCCTTCATGTCGTCCCGGTAATACGAGACGGCGCCGCAAGCCTGGAACTCGGCCATCGTGGCGGCCGTGAAGAAGCCGATGAAACGCCCGTCTTCGTCATGCAGGCCGTGGATGTGCTGCAGATACGGGTCGATATTCTGCCGCCGCTGCAATTCGACGAACTGCAGATTGAGTTTATTGCCGAACGAGCAGTATTCGAGATAGCTGGTGGCAAACAGCAGTTTCGCCATGCGGTTCCTCGTCTCATCGCCCAGCAGTTCACCCGGCACCAGCTTGAGCGGCGCATGCGACAGCAGGCCCGCCTGCATCTCGTCGCCGGACGGGACGGCATCGCTGGCGGCCGGCATGCGGCTGCCGTGGCGGCCCACGGTCGGGCGCCAGAAATCGCCAGCGGCAATATGCCGCGAACGGTGGGCCAGCAGGTAGCGGCAAAATACGCCATTCACGCGATCGAGCTGCGGGTCGTCCGACAGCACCGAGTAATAGTGAAAATGGTCGATGTCCGCCCGCAGCTGGGCCGCATACGCCATGCGCGGCACTTCCTCGATATCGAACACATCGACGATGTCGGGCAGGCTCAAAGGATCGTCAAGCTGCCAGCCGATTTCGTCGAGCCTGGCGACGCAGCGCGCATACGCGCGCCGTTCCTCCTCACTGAGGGGAATGTGCACGTCGGTAATGATATCGTCCAGCAAGCGCATGCCGCGGATGCCGCCCGCCACCGCTTCCCGCGCACCGTCATACAGCACGCAATAGCGCTGGTAGAACTCGGCATGGCTGAGCAGGGTCACGCCCAGGTTTTTCTTCCATTCGGCATAGAACTGGCCAAACAGCTGCGCCTCGAATTGCGGGCAGGAACGAGGAATCCGCGCATCGATACCCGCATAGGCGATGTTCACATTGCGCTGGATCACACGCAGCGCGGCATCGTTCTTCTTGGCGATCAGCATGCCCGTTTCATCGAGAAACAGATTCATCCAGCTGACATGCTGGCGCTCTTCGCTGTCGCCATCCTTGCGCTGGAAATAATCGGGCACTTCCGGCTTCATCAGGAAAATCGTCGCCGGATTGTGCGGGATCGTATCGACATCCATATACATGCCGCCGTATTCGCACATGATGAGGATGCGGAAATAATCGGACAAGGTGGCGAAGTAGCGCTGCATATGCAGGGTATCGAGTACGCCGAAGCGGGCCGGCGCGAAATCCAGCGCCAGCGCGCGCAGCGAATTGATATGCAGGGTCGTGCCGCCGATGGCGTAGCGGCCTATCGTGTAGCGCCCGGCGCCGCCCGTGGGGCTGAAGCGCTCGTCATTACGCAGCTGCTGCGCATCCCACACCCACAGGATGGAGACGTACGGCGCGCCGCCGTTGTGCCGCACCGCTTCCAGCGCCGCGCCCCACTGCTGGATCGCTTCGGCTGCGATGGCCGGCAACGGTCCGCCCATCCAGATGCGGTGCAGGTAGCGCTCGTCGTCGCCGAGCGCGCGCGTGGGGATGCAGCTCAGCGACGAGCAGCTTGCTGCATTGAAATGGTTGAAATTCAGGGCGACGAAGCTGCGCAGGGCCGCGATGCCCGCCTGGTGCTCCACGGCCAGCTGTTCCAGGTCGCTGCCGGCCGGCCGGACATCGGCCAGGGTGATGTAGTCGAGTTTCAGCCGGTTGATGCGGAACTCGTATTCCAGGTTGAAGATCTTTGCTTGATCGTGTTTCGAGGCCAGGTCATCTATTTTCATGGGCGCACCATTTTCCGCAGGAGAGTGTCAATAAACTTCGCAGGAGGTAAAACAAGGTCGACAACATGCGCATCGCTGCGCCATCAGTGCCGGGCGAGCAGCACCTCGCTTTCCCGGCGCCCCGCCATGCCCCGCGTAAACAGCAGCAGGCAGGCGGCGATGACCACGATGACGGGGATATTGAGCAGCGCATACGTTTCCAGCGCATAGCCGAAACGCTGGCACAGCACGTTATAGAGCTGCAGCCAGGCGGACAGATAAATGCAGTACAACAAGCTCATGGCAGCCGTCGTCAAGGTCACCGATTCCTTGCTGGCCGTAATCGCGCTGCGTATCAGGGCGCCATTGAACAGGCCGAAGCCGATGGAATAGACAAACATGCAGGCGGCGAACACGTCGACGTGATGGCGGCCCGCGCCGGCGCCCAGCATGCCGGCGGCCGCGACCAGCCCGCCCAGGCGCAGCAGATGCACGAGGGGGAAGTCCTGGCGCAGGCGCTGGATGGCGATGCTGCTGAGGACAAAGCCCGACAAAATCACGCATTGCAGGGCGATATACGTGGCGTAGGAGGCGCCCATTTCCTGCAGCACGAAGATGGGCGAAAAGCCGATCCAGGCCGTCAGGGGCACGGTGGCCAGCCCGGCCGTGAACATGCCGAACATGAAGCGCTTGTTGCTGAAAATGGCCGCGTAGCTGCGCACGATGGCGCCCAGGTCCAGGCGCGTGACCCTGGCGGCCGCGCGCGGCATGGTCTTGAACAGGCCCAGCAAGGACAGCAGCGCCAGCAAGCCGGAGAGGAAAAAGACGTAGCGCCAGTCCAGCCGGCTGATGATGGCGCTGCCGAGGATGGGGCCGGCAAGGGGCGCGAGGATGGTGGTGCTCGACAGGATGCTGCTCAGCTTGACGGCAGCCATGTCATCGAACAGTTCATGGATCATGGCATAGCCGACGAAGATGAAGCAGCAGCCCATGCCCTGGATGAAACGCGCGGCGAGAAATTGCTCGATCGACGCGGCAAATGGCACGGCCAGCGTGGCCAGCAGGAACAAGGTATTGCCGGTCAGCACCAGCTTGCGTTTGCCGATGGTGTCGGCCAAAGGCCCCAGGAAAATCTGCAGGGAACTGCCGCCCAGCAGATACAGGCTCAGGGACAGGGGGACGAATTTTTCCTCCGCCTGGAACTCGCCGACGATGCCCAGCATGGCCGGCATGATCATGTCGTTGGACAGATAGATATTCAGTTCAAAGACGAGGAAAAACGCAAAAAACCACAGCAACTGCTTGGACTTGATGGACATGGCGCGTTCCGTAACGTGGGTGGCTGCCGTCAGTGCATATCTGCCGTCGGGGCATGGGACGGCAGACACGCTTCACACTGAAAACGTGTACCAATTGTATACCAGTTAGTATTTTTAGCGCCTGTTTTTGTGATTTTTAAATACCGCAGCAATACCAATTAGATAAACTCGATGGTGCTGCGGCATGTGGAATCTGTGCTGAAATGGGCGCGGCCAGCGCCCCGCCGCGCGGCAGCGGCCCTGAGGGGGAATGCAAGAACGATGCGTACCAGTGCCTGCGCGCCGTTGCGGCGCGCAGGCACGCCGGCTTACCGGCGGCGGTGGCTGGCGAAGAAATCGAGCAGCATCCTACTGGCGTCGGGCTTGGCCTTGTCGTTGAACGGCAGGCTGGCATCGCCGCCGCTCCACGCGTGCTCGAGGTGCTCGACCTGCGCCACGCGCAGCAGCACATCCTTGCCCACCTGATAGTCGTGCAGCCCATACGCATGGGCCGGATTGCGTCCGCCCGCCGCGCCGCCAGGCAGGCGCTGCGCCGTCACCACGGTATCAAACGGCAAGCGGTTCACGCGTACGCTCTGGCGGACCAGCTGCGTCTGGTTGATGGGCCGCACCACCTTGTCGGCCAACCCTTGCAGCAGGATGGTGGGCAAGCGGGGAAACGCGGGCTGGCGCGCCAGCACTTCATCGATGGCCGCGTCGGCACGGGCGGCAGCGCCATGCTGCATCACGCCCAGCGCGCCGATCAGGTTATGCCCGGCGCCAAACACGGGCCCGGAATGCAGGCCCAGCGCGGCGAACAGATGGGGATGGTTCAAGGCCACGATATGCGCCATGCCGGCGCCGGCGGAAATGCCGCAGATATAGATGCGCGCGCGGTCGATCGCATAGCGGGCCGCCACCTGCTCGATGGCGCCGACGATCAGGCGCACGTCGCCGCCGCCCTCCTGCGTCAGCTTGTCGTACCACTTCCAGCAGCGGCGCGCATGCGAGCGCAGCGATTGCTGCGGATACAGCACGGCATAACCCTTGCGTTCGGCCAGGCGGTTCATGCGCGTGCCTTCGGCAAACTGCGTGGCGCTCTGCTCGCAGCCGTGCAGCATCACCAGCAGCGGCCGGCCACGGCTGCGCATGGCGGCGCTGGGCGCCTTCTCGGGCAGGTACAGGAAATAGGGCAGGCGCCGGCCCGGCAACTGTCCCAGTTCCGGCAATGGCGCATAGTGGGCGGCCAGCCACTTGCCTGGCGGGGGCGGCGTTCGCTTGCGCACGCGCGGGGGCGACAGGGGCGTGGCAAAGGGCGCCAGCGAGGGCACGGCGTCGCTGGCGGGCCTGGCGCGCGGCGTCGGCCTGGTCTTGGCCACGGGCTTGCTGCGGGGCTTAGGTTTAGATTTAGGCGTGGGCTTGGCCGGCACGGGCCCGAACAGCACCTTAGCCAGCTTGGTCGCCGTGCGCTGCTGCGCCTTACCGGCGCGCAATAACCCGCGCAGCCATTTGGTGGCGGGCTTTACCATGGCAAGCGGCGCCCATGTCGTGGTGGAGCGTACCGCAAGTTCATCCCACTGCATCGTTGCATCGTCAGCATGTGCGGCCTCCTCTTTAGAACGCATAGAGTACCGCAATTGGCTGACCACACCGTACGCTTGCACACCGATAAAAGTGCCGCTGGCACCATTGAGGCAGATCAAGGGCGACTTGGTGCGCATGCGTAATCTGGATGTTCGATCAGCACTTCACGAGGAGAGAACACCATGAGCTATCTGGACCGCGACATCCTGGGCATGTACCGCAACCACGACGGCCCGGGGCCGGCCCTGATGGGGGCTGACACCCTGCTCGGCGACGATGTCTACAATCACAGCGGCGAGGAACTGGGCGACATCAAGGAAATCATGCTCGACATGCGCACCGGCCAGATCGCCTATGCCGTACTCTCCTTCGGCGGCATGCTGGGCATGGGCGACAAGCTGTTTGCCGTGCCCTGGGAACGCCTGACCCTGGACACCGTCAACAAGCGCTTCCTGCTCAACGTGGACAAAGACTTGCTGAAAGAGGCTCCCGGTTTCGACAAGAACAACTGGCCCGACATGGGCAGCGATGCCTGGAACCAGCAGATGGAAGCGTTCTATGGCAGCGGCATGCGCTACGGCAGCGGCGCCATGGCAGGCAGGCGCATGCCATCCGGCAGCGACCCGCGCAGCGGCGCCAGCCTGCAATCGGGCAGCGAAGGCAGCCTGACCGGCACCTCCATGAGCGGCAGCCGCGCTGGCACGGGCAGCAGCCAGGGCGACCTGGGCTCGCGTTCGGCGCTCGGCGACGATGAGTTCGATAAACATGGGTCGGGTAGGTCGGATTAGCGGCTAGCCGCGTAATCCGACACCACCAGCGACACCGATAACACCGTTGACACGGCACCACCGGTCGCGCCAACGATGTCGTCGGATTACGCGTGGCTTTGCCCCGCTAATCCGACCTACCGCTGCATCGACTCCCACACTTTCTGTAAACGCTTGGCAGAAACAGGCATCGGCGTGCGCAACTCCTGCGCAAACAGCGACACGCGCAGCTCTTCCAGCATCCAGCGGAAGTCGACCAGTTTCGGGTCCGTATTCTTGCCGGCCTGGCGGTCCTTGGCCTGACGCAGATACGGCGCGGCGGCCGATTGCCATTCGGCCATCAACTTGGTGTCGCGCGCGGGGTCGGCGCGCAGCTTTTCCAGGCGCACGTTGATCGCCTTCAGATAGCGGGGGAAATGCGCCAGTTGCGTGTACTCGTTTTCCGTCAGGAAGCGCTTATGCACGAGGCCTTGCAGCTGCGACTGGATATCGGCGGCGGCCGCTGCGGGAATATTCTGCAGGCGCTTGGGCAAGCCGTGGAATTCCGTCAGCACTTGCGACAGCAAGCGGGCGATTTCATTGACCAGCAAGACGAGACGCGACTTGCCCTCCGCCTGGCGTTTGGCAAACGAGGCGGCGTCCAGCGGCAGCGGATCTTGCAGGCAAGCGATGTCGAGCGCCTTGTTGATGATTTGCTCGCGCAACTCTTCCTGCGAACCGAGAGCCATGAATTGCATGCCCATCTGCTGAAGGCCGGGGATGCTTTTCTCGACGTACTTGATCTGTTCCTTCATTTGCAGCGCGAACAATCGGCGCAAACCCACCTTGTGCGTACGGGCGGCTACGGTCGGATCATCGAACACTTCCAGGTCGCAATGCGTACCCTTGTCGACCAGGGCGGGGAAACCGATCAGGGTCAGCTTGCCTTGCACGATTTCGAGCAACTCCGGCAACTCGCCAAAGGTCCAGCCCGTCAAGCCCATGTGCTGCGAGACGGTGGCATTCGGGGACGCCGGCGCTGCAGCGGCAGCCACTCCCTTGGCCGGCGCGCCGCCCTTGCCTGTTGCCGCGTTGGCGGCGGCGCCCTGGGCTTGCGCCTGCAGCCGCGATGCCACTTGCGCGCCCGCCACCTTGGCACCGGGCGTGCCCGTGCCGGAAACGCCCGACACTTCAGCCAGCTTCTGGAAACTCTGGCGCGCCTGGCCGCCGAATTCCGCCTGCAGGGTGGCCAGGTTGCGGCCCATGTCGAGCTGGCGGCCATGCTCGTCGATCACCTTGAAATTCATGAAGTGATGGGCAGGCAGGGTTTCCGGCTTGAAGTCCGTCGTCAGCACATTGATCGTGATCTGCGTGCGGATGTCGGCGATGATGGCGTCGATCAGGTCGCCGCGGCCAAACACGCCCGCCTCATGCACGCGCTCGCAGAACTTGGCCGCGTAATCGGGCAGCGGCACGCAGTGGCGGCGCAGCTTTTGCGGCAGGGATTTGAGCAGCAGATGCACTTTTTCCTTCAGCATGCCCGGCACCAGCCATTCGCAGCGCTCGCGCGGCAACTGGTTCAAAGCATACAGCGGCACGCTCAAGGTCACGCCATCGCGCACGCTGCCCGGCTCGAAGTGGTACGTCAGGCCCATTTCCAGGCCCGTCACGGACATGGTCTTCGGGAACAGGTCCGTCGTCACGCCGGCCGCCTCGTGGCGCATCAGCTCTTCGCGGTTCAAATACAGCAGCTTCGGGTTTTCGCGCGTGGCTTCCTTGTGCCATTTCTCGAAACCGGCGCCATTGCACACGTCCGCCGGCAGCAGCTTGTCGTAGAAGGCGGCGATCAGTTCATCGTCGACCAGCACGTCCAGGCGGCGCGATTTGTGTTCCAGGTTTTCGATATCCTTGATCAGCTTGTGGTTGTGCGCAAAGAACGGCGCGCGCGTGTCGAAGTCGCCGCCCACGAGGGCGTCGCGGATAAAGATTTCGCGCGCTTCCGGCAAGTTGAAATTGCCGTAATTGATGCGGCGCTGGCTGTACACCACCAGGCCATAAAGAGTAGCCCGTTCGGACGCCGTCACCTGCGCCGAGCGTTTTTCCCAGCGCGGTTCGCCCCAGGATTTCTTCAGCAAGTGTACGCCGACTTTTTCCAGCCATTCGGGCTGGATCTGCGCCACGCAGCGCGCGTACAAACGCGTCGTGTCGACCAGTTCGGCCGCCATGATCCACTTGCCCGGCTTTTTCAACAGCGAGGAACCGGGCCAGATATGGAACTTGATGCCGCGCGCACCCAGGTAGCCGGCGCCCGGTTCATCTTCGCCCTTGAAACCGATATTGCCCAGCAAGCCGGTCAGCAAGGCCATATGCAGGTTGTCATAGGTGGCCGGCGCCTCATTCAATCGCCAGCCCTGCTCCTTGACGATGGTCAGCAGCTGAGAATGCACGTCGCGCCATTCGCGCAAGCGCATCTGCGACAGGAAATTCGTGCGGCAATTATCCTGCAACTGGCGGTTGGTTTTCTTGTGCTCGATGGCGGACTCGAACCAGCGCCAGATTTTCAGGTAACTGAGGAATTCCGACTTTTCATCGGCGAATTTCTTGTGCGCCTCGTCAGCCGCCTGCTGGTGTTCCATCGGACGGTCGCGCGGGTCTTGCACGGACAGGGCCGAGGCGACGATCAGCACTTCCGTCAAACACGCGTTATCGAGCGCGGCCAGGATCATGCGGCCCACGCGCGGGTCCAGCGGCAGCTTGGCCAGCTTGTTGCCCAGCGGCGTGAGCTTGTTCACTTCATCGACGGCGCCGAGTTCCTGCAGCAACTGGTAGCCATCAGCCACCGCGCGCGCCAGCGGCGGCTCGATGAAGGGGAAGGTTTCCACGTCCGTCAGGTGCAACGATTTCATGCGCAGGATGACGGCCGCCAAGGAGGAGCGCAGGATTTCCGGCTCCGTGAATTTGGGCCGCAGCAGATAATCCTGCTCTTCGTACAGGCGGATGCAGACGCCGTCGGCCACGCGGCCGCAACGGCCGGCGCGCTGGTTGGCGGCCGACTGGGCGATCGGCTCGACCTGCAGCTGCTCGACCTTGTTGCGATAGCTGTAGCGTTTCACGCGGGCCAGGCCCGCATCGACCACGTAGCGGATGCCGGGCACCGTCAGCGAGGTTTCCGCCACGTTGGTGGCCAGCACGATGCGGCGCGCGTTGCTGGTTTTAAAGACGCGCTCCTGCTCTTCGGCCGACAAACGGGCGAACAGGGGCAGGATTTCCACGTGCGGCGGATGGTGCTTGCGCAGCGCTTCGGCGCAGTCGCGGATTTCGCGCTCGCCCGGCAAGAACACCAGCACGTCACCCGAGCCGATGCGGCACAGTTCTTCCACGCCATCGACGACGGCATCCATCAAGTCGCGCTTTTCGCGCGCGGCGGCCGTGCGCTGGCCCGGCTTGTCGGCGTTCGCGCCCGAACCAGGCATGGCTACCTGCTCGCGCTCCACGGGGCGGTAGCGCACTTCCACCTGGTACAGACGGCCCGACACTTCGATCACGGGCGCCGGTTTTTCCGGCGTGCCGAAATGGCGCGAGAAGCGTTCCGCATCGATGGTGGCCGAGGTGATGATGATTTTCAGGTCCGGCCTGCGCGGCAGCAGCTGTTTCAGATAACCGAGCAGGAAATCGATGTTCAGGCTGCGTTCGTGCGCCTCATCGATGATGATGGTGTCGTAATTTTTCAACAACGGATCGGTCTGCGTCTCGGCCAGCAAGATACCGTCCGTCATCAGCTTGACGGACGCGCCACGGCTCAGGGTATCGGTAAAGCGGACCTTGAAACCCACCGTTTCGCCCAGCGGCGTACCAAGCTCCTGCGCGATGCGCTTGGCCGTCGAGGAAGCGGCGATACGCCTCGGCTGCGTGTGGCCGATCATGCCCTTCTGGCCGCGTCCCAGCTCCAGGCAAATCTTCGGCAACTGGGTCGTCTTGCCGGAACCCGTCTCGCCCGAAACGATGATCACCTGGTTTTCCATCAGGGCCTTGGCGATTTCCGCGCGCCGGCCCGAGACGGGCAAGTCTTCCGGATACGTAATCGGCGGCAGCGGATTGCGGAAAGCCTTTTCCGCCTCGCGCGCGGCGCGGGCCGCATCGCGGGCTTCGCGGCTTTCCTGCCCCTCGCGCGGCGGGCGCGCGGCCTGGGGCTTGCCCTCTCCCGATCGCTGCTGCTGTTGCTGTTTCTGCTGCTCCGCGCGCGGCGGCTGCTGCCTTTGCTGGCTCACGGGCGGGCGCTGGCGGCCCTGCGCAGGCGTGGCGGCAGGCGCGGAAATATCCCCGCTGGCGGGCACATTTGCAACGTTGGAAGGAGGGGAAGACTTATTGCTGGCTGAAGACATTGTTTTTTACAGGTATTTTAAGCGCGCACATCGCGCAGCGAATTATAATGCGCTTAATGGAAAACCCTACCCAATTCGTCCAATGGCTGCGCTCAGTCGCGCCTTACATCCACGCCTTTCGCGGCAAGACCTTCGTGGTCGCCTTCCCCGGTGAACTCGTCAGCGCCGGGGCGCTGCAGGTGCTGGCCCATGATTTGTCCCTGCTGCATGCGCTGGACATCAATGTCACCGTGGTCTACGGCTCGCGGCCGCAGGTGGCGGAACAACTGGCCCTGCGTAACGTCGAAGGCCGCTTCCACAACGGCGTGCGCATCACGGATATCGCCGCGCTGGAATGCGCGAAGGAAGCCGCCGGCGAGCTGCGCCTCGATATCGAGGCCGCGTTCAGCCAGGGCTTGCCGAACACGCCCATGTCGCATGCTGCCATCCGTATCATTTCCGGCAACTTCATCACGGCGCGCCCGCTGGGCGTGATCGATGGCGTGGACCTGGAACTGACGGGCATCACGCGCAAGGTCGACGCCGAAACCATCCATTCCATCCTCGGTTCGGACGGCCTGGTGCTGCTGTCGCCGTTGGGCTTTTCGCCGACGGGCGAAGCATTCAATCTCACAATGGAAGACGTAGCGTGCAGCGCCGCCATCGCCCTGCACGCGGACAAGCTGATTTTCATCACGGAAACACCGATGATGGAAGACGCCACGGGCGTGGAAATCCGCGAACTGTCGTCGCACCAGGCCGAAGCCGTGCTGATGGCGGGCTTCCTGCCCGACGCGACGGCGTTTTACCTGAAACATTGCGTCAAGGCATGCCATAACGGCGTCGAACGCTCGCACATCGTGCCGTTCTCGATGGATGGTTCGGCCCTGCTGGAATTGTTTACCCATGATGGCGTGGGCACCATGATCAGCCATGAAAACCTGGAAAGCCTGCGCCAGGCCACCATCGAAGACGTGGGCGGCATCATCAAACTGATCGAACCGCTGGAAGCGGACGGCACGTTAGTGAAGCGGGGCCGCGAGCTGATCGAACGCGAAATCGATTATTTCTCCGTCATCGAGCATGATGGCGTGATCTTCGGCTGCGCCGCCCTGTACCCGTTCCCCGCGCAAAAAATGGCGGAAATGGCATGTTTGACGGTCAACCCGGAAGTGCAAGCCCAGGGCGACGGCGAGCGCATCCTGAAACACATGGAAAACCGCGCCCGTGCCGCCGGCCTGAACAAGCTGTTCGTGCTGACCACGCGCACCTCGCACTGGTTCAAGAAACGCGGCTTCGTGCCGGCCACGGTCGACGATTTGCCGAAGGATCGCCAGCATATGTATAACTGGCAACGTAAATCCCAAGTGCTCATCAAGACACTGTAAAACTGAAAAAGCCCGGCATGCCGGGCTTTTTCTTTACTGAAACACCTTTACTGAAACACCTTTACTGAAACACCATTACTTGATGTTCAGCGGCGCAAACGATTTGACCAGGTCGTCCAGCGCCTTCAATTGCGCCAGGAATGGCTCCAGCTGATCCAGCGGCAAGGCGCTGGGGCCGTCGCAGCGGGCGTTGTCGGGGTCAGGATGGGCTTCCAGGAACAGGCCGGCGATGCCGACGGCCAGGCCGGCGCGGGCCAGGTCCGCCACTTGCTGGCGGCGGCCGCCCGAAGCGGCGCCACCGGGATCGCGCTGCTGCAGCGCATGCGTGACGTCGAAGATGATCGGCAAGTCGTCGCAGGTTTTCTTCATCACGCCAAAGCCCAGCATGTCGACCACCAGGTTGTCGTAGCCGAGGCAGGTGCCGCGGTCGCACAGGATCAGTTGATCGTTGCCCGCTTCCTTGAATTTCTCGACAATATTGGCCATCTGGCCAGGGCTGAGGAATTGCGGCTTCTTGATGTTGATGACTTTGCCCGTTTTCGCCAGGGCCACGACGAGATCCGTCTGGCGCGCGAGGAAAGCAGGCAATTGCAGCACGTCAACCACTTCGGCCACCTGCTGCGCCTGCCATGGCTCATGCACGTCGGTAATCACGGGCACGCCGAACGCCGCCTTGACGTCCTGGAAGATGCGCATGCCCTCTTCCAGGCCCGGGCCGCGGTAGGAATGGATCGACGAGCGGTTGGCCTTGTCGAAGCTGGCCTTGAACACATATGGAATACCCAGTTTTTGCGTCACGCGCACATATTCTTCGCAGGCGCGCATGGCGAGATCGCGCGATTCGAGCACGTTGATGCCGCCAAACAGCGCGAAGCTGCCGGTATTGCTGACATCGATGCCATGGACTTTCACTGAGGTCATAGGGATTCCATCTTGGTTAATTACTACTACTTGGTTGGAAGGGGCGCAGCCAGCGGCTGGCGCGATAAGGCATCTTACTAGCTAGGGCGGCGCAGATCAAATTTGATCCAGCGCAAGGGCGCGGCAAACGGCGTGTCGCCAGGCCGCGACGGCTCCGCGAGGGCTGGCGCAAAGTGCCTTATAATCACGCTTTATCTCTACACTGATTCAGGAGCACAGATGGCCCGCACGATCCACTGCATCAAACTCAACAAGGAAGCCGAAGGACTGGATTTCCCGCCGTACCCGGGCGAACTGGGCAAGAAGATTTACGAATCCGTGTCGAAAGAAGCCTGGGCTGCCTGGCTCAAGCACCAGACCATGCTGGTCAATGAAAACCGGCTGAACCTGGCCGACGCGCGCGCCCGCAAATACCTGGCCACGCAGATGGAAAAACATTTCTTCGGCGATGGCGCCGATGCGGCCATGGGCTATGTCCCGCCGACCGAGTAAGTTTTTCCGTATTCCCGCCCGTGGCCACCGCGCCGCGGGTAGTTTTCCCTTGATTCTCCCCTCCCCCTTTCACGCCGCCTGACGCTGTTTCACGGCTGCCCTTTCCCGTTTCGTCGCACACGGCTCGCCGCCCATGCCGCCGGCTGGCACAGTACGTCCATCGACAACCTCACTCCAAGGCGGACACCATGTTGCAGCAAATCTTCAGCCACACTCCCCTCTACGTCTGGGCCATCCTGGGTTTTCTCGTCTACCGCGGCGTGCTGGCCAGCCGGGCGCGTGAAGTGAGCTTGCGCAAGCTGTGCATCATTCCCCTGGTCATGCTGGCCCTGTCCCTGAGCGGCGTGTACGGCAGTTTCGGCCTAGCTGGCGTGGCGCCGTTCGCCTGGGGCGCCGGCGCGCTGGCTGGCGCGGCGCTGGCGTGGAGGCTGGCCGATGCGCGCAAGATAGCCGCCATTCCCGCGCGCGGCAGCGTGCAGCGCCCCGGCAGCTGGGTGCCCATGATCTTGATGATGAGCATTTTCTGCATGAAATATGCGGTCGCCGTGACCCTGGCCATCGCCCCGGCCTATGCCCATGCGACCAGCTTCATCGTACCTGTCTGCCTCGCCTATGGCTGCTTCAGCGGCATCTTCCTCGGCGGCTTGCTGCGTACCGTGGCCGTGTACCGCAAGGCGCAAATGACAAGCGGCCCGCAAGGGGCCGCCATGTAACACAGGTGCACACGCCGGCGAACGCCGGCTATCATCTTAGTACGCCAGGGTACGCACGCCTTCCGGCATGCCCAGCAGGCAGACATTGGCGCCGCGCACGGCGAACAGGCCGACGGCGATGACGCCGACGATCTGGTTGATCTGCTGTTCCAGTGCCACCGGATCGGCAATTTTCAAGCCCAGCACGTCGATGATTTCGCCGCCATTGTCGGTAATGAACGCTTCCGTGCTGCCGGCCTTCAGGCGCAGGCGGGGCGTGCCGCCCAGCGCAGCCAGCTGGCGCGATACAGCAGCGCGCGCCATCGGCACCACTTCCACCGGCAACGGGAAGGTGCCCAGAGTTTCCACCAGCTTGGAGCCGTCGGCGATGCAGACGAACTGTTTCGCGACGGAAGCAACGATCTTTTCACGCGTCAATGCCGCGCCGCCGCCCTTGATCATGGCGCCGCTGGCCGTGATTTCATCGGCGCCGTCGATGTAGACGGCGATCGACTCGACATCGTTCAGGTCGAAGACGGGAATGCCATGGCCAGCCAGGCGCGCGGCCGTCGCTTCGGACGAGGCGACCGTGCCCTTGATGGTGTCCTTGATCTTGGCCAGTTCATCGATGAAAAAATTGGCGGTGGAACCGGTGCCGACGCCGATGATTTCACCTTTTACTACGTAGTCGATGGCGGCGCGGGCTACGGCTTGCTTCAATTCGTCTTGGGTCATGGCATTCAGGCTAAAGTGAGGAATGGCGCTATTTTAACGGATTGCCAGCCTGGCCAGCCGGCCAGCATGCCCGGCGATGCGACTCAATACAACAGGCAAGCGGGAAAACTTTGCCCTAGGGCAATCGCGCACCCAAATACACTCTATGCCCTCTAAAATATGCGAAAATGGCACGATAGTCCGATATGACGTTTCAGGAATAGCACATGAATCACAGTAAACAGGTACTTGTTGTCGATGACAGCCGGGTTTCACGTTTGATGTCGCATCAATTCATCCTCAGCAAACATGCCGACTGGCAAGTGATTGAGGCGGCGACGGGTGAGGAAGCCCTGGAAAAAGTCAAGACCGTCAACCCTGTGCTGATACTACTGGATGTCAACATGCCCGGCATGGGCGGCATGGCGGCGGCAGAACAATTGCGCGTGCTGTGCCCGCAGACACACATCATTCTCGTCACGGCCAATGTGCAGAACGCCACCCGCAACCGCGCCAGCGAACTGGGCGTGGGCTTCATGGAAAAACCGATCACGGAAACGCGCATCCACCAGTTGATCGAATCACTGGGACTGTGAGCATGGTCAATCTTTCCGAACTCGAGAACGACGCCCTGGTAGAGATATTCAACATCGGGGTGGGCCATGCGGCGGCGGCCATGAGCGAGATCGTGAATGAAGAAGTCACAATGTCGGTGCCGTCGATCACCTTCCTGAACCGTGCCGACGCGGCAGCCTTGCTCGGCAGCAAGAAGGATGGCGAACGCATCTGCGGCGTCAGCCAGCATTACGATGGCGCTTTCGCCACCGAAGCCATTCTGATGTTCCCGGAAGACAAAAGCCTGGAAATCGTGCGCCTGATGGTGGGCGACGCCATGCCGCTGCAGGAACTGACGGAGATGGAACAGGAAGCGATGAGCGAGATCGGCAACATCATCCTCAATTCCTGCGTCGGAACCCTGGCCAACCTGTTCGACAGCGAACTGCATGGCTCGCTGCCCCTGTACCACGTGGGCACCAGCGCGGAAATCCTCTCCTCGTTCGGCGGCCAGGATGACGAAGCCGTCGTGCTGATGCTGCATATCGACTTCGTGCTGTCCAAGCACCAGATCCACGGTTATGTGGCATTCGTGCTCGACCTGTCCGCCTTGCACGACCTGAAACAGCAAGTCAGCCGCTACCTGGCCAAGGTGCTGGGACAGGCGTGACGATCATGCCGGATGTCTTGCATCGACTCGCCCTGCTCGAGAGCATACTCGGCGCCGTCAACCTGGGCGCCATCGTGCTCGATGAGCAGCATCGCATCGTGCTGTGGAATAAGTGGATGGCGCGCCACTCGGCTTGCCAGGCCGACGCCGTGCTGGGCCAGGATTTCTTCGCCGTCTTTCCGGAACTGCGGCACAAGCGCATGGATTCGGCCATCACCCAGGCACTGCGCGACAATTTCCAGTCGCTGCTGTCGCAAACCCTGCACAAGGCGCCGTTTGCGCTGTACACGCATGGCGCTGCCACGGGCGGCAGCGACGGCGAGGAACGCATGCAGCAAGCCATCGCCGTCACGCCGATCAACCTGCCCGGCTCGCCACGCCATTGCCTGATCCAGATCAATGATGTCACCATCGCCGTGGGGCGCGAAAAGCTGCTGCGCGAACAGACCATGGTCTTGCGCTCGCAAACCTTTTCCGACGGCTTGACGGGCATCGCCAACCGCCGCCATTTCGACGTGGCGATCGAGAAGGAAATGCGGCGCGCCATGCGCACCAGCAGTCCGCTGTCGCTGCTGATGATCGATATCGACCATTTCAAGGATTACAACGACCATTACGGCCACCAGCAGGGCGACGATTGCCTGATCCGCGTGGCAGCCGAACTGGCCGCCATGCTGCAGCGCCCCACCGACCTGCTGGCCCGCTATGGCGGCGAAGAGTTTGCCGCCATCCTGCCCGACACGGACGCGGCGCAGGCGCTGCGCATGGCTGAGGCGATCCGCCAGCACGCGGCCGAGCTGCGCATTCCGCATGCCAAGACGGGCAATGACGTCAAGCACATCACAGTGAGTATCGGCATCGCCACGCAGCAGCCGCAGCAGCCGCTGGCCATCTCCGCCCTGATCGGCGCGGCCGACCGCGCCCTGTACCTGGCCAAGCGCGCCGGACGCAACCGCGTGATGGTGCAGCCGCTGTAAAAAAAGCAACATCGGAGAAAGGATTCCAGTAGACATCTTTACGGCGTGTGCGTAGACTCGTCATTGCTTGCAGCAACAATAACAAGAATTTATCTGTGGTATCTATCCCTGCGCATGGCCCCACCATGCGGGACATGGCCAGGAGCGCTTGTGAATCTCGATCCTCCCCTCAGATCAGGCTTGCCGGGTGCCGGCATGGATACGACCATGGTGAACGGCATGCGCCTGCTGCTGTCGAGCGCCACCCTGCTGACCCTGTTCATCGACCCCGAAAGCGCCGGCAAGCTGACCAAGATCACCTGGCTGATCTTTTCCGCGTACACCATGCACAGCCTGCTGCTCTACGTGCTGGCCCTGCTGGGCCTCAGCCTGCCCCAGGACATCTTGCTGTACTGGCTCGACGTGGCCTGGTATGCGCTGATCGTGTTTTCCACCAGCAGCCACAACAATTTATTCTTCCTGTTTTTTTTCTTTGCCATCCTGACATCGTCGTTCCAGCGGGGCTTCGAGGAAGGCGCGCGCGTCACCCTGGCCTCGGCCGGCCTGTTCGCCGCCACCGCCCTGTTCGGCGAAACGGATGCGGAACTGTCGCGCCTGCTGCTGCGCACCACCTTCCTGCTGGCGCTCGGCTACATGATCGCCTACTGGGGTGGTTCGGCCATCACCCAGCGCAGCCACCTGGCGCTGCTGCGCGATGTCAGCCAGCTGTCCAATCCCCGCTTCGGCGTCGACCAGACCATCACCTCGGTGCTGGAAAAAACCCGCAGTTATTTCAACGGCCGCAGTTGCCTGCTGATCATGCAGGACAAGGGCACGCGGGTCTGGTCCCTGCGCAGCGTGATTCACACGGGCACGGGCGTCGTGCATACCAGCTCGCTCCTCAGCGACGACGCGGCCAGCCCCCTGCTCGCTTTCCCGCACGATAAAATCGCGCTGTACAACCAGCCCGCCGGCCCCTGGCTGCCATGGATAGGCGGCGCGCGCATGCTCGAGCCAAACAGCGGACGCTGGCTGCGGCATGACGACGCGGCGGGCGCCCGCCTGGCCGAACTGCTCGAAGCGCACGCTTTCATCAGCGCGCCGCTGCCCCTGCGCAATGGCAAAGGCCGGATCTTTATCGTGTCCGCCACCAGCATGAGCAAGACGGACGCCCTGTTTCTCAGCCATATCGGCGCGCAGGCGTTTCCCGTCATTGAAAACATCAACCTGCTCGACCGCCTGGCGTCGCAGGCGGCCTCGCGCGAACGCGAAAAGATCGCGCGCGACCTGCATGACACGGCCGTGCAGCCGTATATCGGCTTGCGCCACGGCCTGGCCGCCCTGCGCAACGAAGCCACGCCGGGCAACCCGCTGCTGCCGGAACTGGAAAAGCTGATCATCATGTCGGGCCAGGTGATCACCGACCTGCGCAGCTACGCGCGCACGTTCAAGAATGGCCAGGTGCAAAGCGAGCCGGAACTGCTGGTCGCGCTGCGCCGCCAGGCCACGCAGATCCGCGAATTCTATGGCATCGACATCGCCCTGCATATCGAAGGCGACCTGCACATCAACGACCGCCTGGCGGCCGAGGTGTTCCAGATCGTCAACGAAGGCATGAGCAATATCCGCAAGCATACGTCGGCGCGCCACGGCGCCGTCAAGCTGACCTGCGTGCAGGGCGCGCTGCACATCAGCATCGACAACGAATGCGCCGCCGCGCACGTCCCCGATTTCCTGCCCGACTCGCTGGCCGAGCGCGCCGCCGCCCTCGGCGGCACGGCCCGCGTCACGCATGGCATGCTGGGCAACACCTCCGTCCAGATCGAGATCCCCATATGAATGACGTACGCCACATGCCACCGGCCAGCCATGTCATCAGCGTCATGCTGGTCGATGATCACAAGACCATGCTGTGGGGCCTGGAGCGCCTGATCGGCGGCGAGCACTCCGGCATGCGCGTGGTCGCCACGGCGTCCGACGGCACCGAGGCGCTGGAGCAGGCGAAGGCGCTGCAACCGGACGTGATCGTGCTGGACCTGGACCTGGGCGGCATCAGTTCGCTGGCCATCCTGCCCGCGCTGGCGCAATGCGGCGGCACGCGCGTGCTGGTGCTGACGGCCAGCCACGACCAGGCCATCCTGGACCAGACGGTACTGAAAGGCGCACGCGGCATCGTCAGCAAGGACGCGCCGGCGGAGATGGTGTTGAAGGCCATCGAAAAGGTGTACCAGGGCGAGCTGTGGCTGGAACACGCGATGCTGGGACGCATGCTGACGCAGTTGACCCAGCCCGGCGGCGGCTCGGCGCACGCCATCGCCATCGCCAGCCTGACCCTCAAGGAAAGAAAGATCATCGCCGCGCTGGTGCACGGCAGCGGCACGCCGGCCAAGCTGCTGGCGGACCAGCTGTTCATCTCCGAACACACCTTGCGCAATCACCTGACATCGATCTACCGCAAGCTGGGCGTGTACAACCGCCTGGAACTGTACGCCTACGCCACCAAGCACCAGCTGGGCCAATTGCCGCCCGGCGCCTGACACCACTGTCCTCCTGCACGGCCACTGCACGGCCGCGCATTCCCTCCCTCCCTCCCATCGCCAAGCAGCGGCGCGGCATGCGCTCCTGCGCTCCTGCGCGCGCCAGACTCGACCATGACAATTGTCACGAAAAAAACGAGCAGTTCCTCCTTGCAATAAAAGGATGTTCTTCTGATGTAGATCAAGGTGCCGACTTCTATAGTGGATTTACCGGAGTGCAAATCACCGCGCGGCCCACCACGACACGGAGCACAGCATGCGCCTTGACAAGTTTCTTCCGACGGCCCTGATCACCTATTTACAGGGCAAGGAAAAGGCTGCGTTCTACCGCTATGCCCTAGTGGCGGCCCTCATGGCGGTGGTCTGCATCATCGGATTGCTGGCACTGGGCGAAAGTCCATGAGCGCGCCAGGTCGTAGCACCAGGAAGCAACGCTGCAAAACCGTTTCATCCACCGTCGTACCTTAACCACCACCAGGAGTTGTCATGAACCTCATCAAAAACTTTATCCGCGAAGAAGATGGCGTCACCGCAATCGAATACGGCCTGATCGCTGCCCTGATCGCCGTGGTGATCATCGCCGCCGTCACCATCGTCGGCACGCAGCTGAAAAAAACCTTCAGCACCATCGGCACCAAGCTGACCACCGCCAATGCCTGACGCGCTGCTGTCCGGGCCGGCCCAGCGCCAGCCCGGACTACGCCGCCCAATATTCCCGGCACGCCCACCTTGACGAACGCATAGCGAGGCCCATCGTGAAATCTTTCTTCAGCCGTTTATCCGACGAGTCCGCCGTCACAGCGATCGAATACGCGCTGCTGGCCGGCCTGATCGCGGCAGTGCTGGTGGTCACGATCACCCTGCTTGGCGACCAGGTCAAGCTGCTGTTTGTCTACGTCAAGGACCAAGTGGTCCTGGCCCTGTCATGAACACCCTGCGCGCCTCGCTGCGCACCCACCGCGCCCTGCTGCTGATCGTGCTGCCGTACGCCGCC
Organism: Janthinobacterium sp. SUN128; assembly: GCF_030587275.1. Lineage (NCBI taxonomy): Bacteria > Pseudomonadati > Pseudomonadota > Betaproteobacteria > Burkholderiales > Oxalobacteraceae > Janthinobacterium > Janthinobacterium sp. SUN128. The sequence continues at coordinate 3,302,880 of NZ_JAPWHY010000001.1, forward strand.
GTGGCGACGCTGCTGGCCGGCGGCCTGCCCAGCGCATCGGACACCCTCAACGTGCTGGCCGGCTTCTTCATGGCCATCCTCATTGGCCCCGTCTTCATCCTGTGCGGCTACACCATCCATGTCATGGTGATGAAACGCCCGCACCGCCTGTGCCACTATCTGTACCACGATCTGCGCCGCTACCTGAGCAACGAGCGCCTGCTGCACGCGCTGCCGGCCATGCTGCTGATCCCCGTCTTCGCCTCCAGCTTCACCGTCATCAAGGGCGCCATCCCCCGTCTGCATCCCTACACCTGGGATGCCACCCTGTCCGCCTGGGACATCGCGCTGCATGGCGGCAAGGCTCCATGGGAAAGGCTGCAGCCACTGCTGGGCCACCCGCTCGTCACGGGCTTGCTCAACTTCAGCTACCACTTCTGGTTCTTCCTGTTCTACGCCATCCTGTACTGGCTCATCCTCGACACGCGCCGGCCCCTGCTGCGCATGCAGTTCCTGCTCAGCTTTGCGCTGACCTGGATCGCCCTGGGCAGCATCCTGGCCGTGCTGTTTGCCTCGGTCGGCCCCTGCTACTACGGCCACCTGCATGCCAGCAACCCGTATGCGCCGCTGATGGTCTACCTGCATGACGCCAACCAGCACGTCCCCGTCTGGGCCCTGCAAGTGCAGGAGATGCTGTGGCAAGGCTATCAAAGCAAGGGCGCGAACGGTGAACTGGGCATCTCCGCCATGCCCAGCATGCATGTGGCCACGGCCGTGCTGCTGGCAATGATGGGCTGGCGCGTCAACCGCGCCGCCGGGATCTCGCTGACCGCCTTTGCCGTACTGATCCTGCTCGGCTCCATCCACCTGGGCTGGCACTATGCGCTCGACGGCTATGTGGGTGCGGCCGGCGCGGCGCTGGTGTGGCGCCTGGTGGGACGGCTGCTGGGCAGCCAGGCCACGGCGCCGGCCATGCACATGGCAACGGCTCCCTGCATGAGCAAGGAAGGACTGACATCATGAACGCCCACCTGCCCATGCTGCTGTGCCTGGCCGTACTCGCCACCCTGCTCGCCGCCGCCCTGTGGCACGACCTGCGCACGCGCCGTATCCCGAACCGGCTGGTGCTGTGGGGCACCTTGGCGGGACTGATCATCAACAGCTTCGTGCCGTCCGGCGCCGGACTGTTCGACGCCTCCTTCGGCGGCCTGGGCCTATTGCAGGCGCTGGCCGGCGCCGCCGCCGGACTGGCCCTGCTGCTGCCCATGTATCTGCTGCGCGCCCTGGGCGCCGGCGACGTCAAGCTGATGGCCATGTGCGGCGCCTTCCTCGGTCCCGACGCCGTGCTCGAAGCGGCCCTGCTGACCTTCCTGTGCGGCGGCGTGCTGGCCCTGGCCGCCGCGCTGGCCGGTCAGCGCCTGCGCCAAGTACTGAAAAACACCTATCACATGATGCTCGGCGCGCTGCTGCACAGCCTTGCCGGCGGCGCCGCCACGATCGCCGAACCGCCGCCTGCCACCGGCAAGCTGGCCTACGCCTTCGCCATTGCCAGCGGCACCCTGCTGCAGGTCTTCCTGCACTACACCCACCTGTGGAGCCTGCGCTGAAACGCGCCGCTCCGACGACCAGCCCCCTAGGACCTGACCATGCACACTCTCACCACCCTCTGCCACTCGCGCCACGCCAGCCTGTTCACCAGCATCGCCATGGCTTGCCTGTGGACGTTCTTCGCCAGTGCCCACGTGATGGGATTCCTGCACAGCGGCGACTGGAGCTATCTGCTGTTCTGCGCCGCCGAAACCCTGGCCGCCCTGTTCTTCATCGTGCGCACGGCCCCCGTCAGCGTTTCCACCGATGCGGGCGACTGGCTGCTGGCCATCGGCGCCACCTTCGCGCCCTTCCTTTTGTCTCCCGCCGACATGGCCATCTGGCCCGGCGCGCGCTACCTGCTGGCCGTCGGCAGCCTGCTGCAGATCGCCGGCCTGCTGTCGCTGAACCGCAGCTTCGGCCTGGTGGCGGCGCAGCGCGAAATCAAGACGGGCGGCGTCTACCGCGTGATACGCCATCCGCTGTATGCCAGCTACCTGATTTCCCTGAGCGGCTACCTGCTGGCCAACACCTCGCCCGCCAACACCGTCATCTATGTCGCGACGATGAGCATGATGGTGATGCGCCTGCTGCGCGAAGAGCGTTTCCTGTCCACCGACGTGCGCTATCGCGTCTACATGCGCCAGGTGAAGTACCGCCTGCTGCCCTTCATCTTCTGATATCCGGCCACCCGAACGAGGAGTACCCATCATGCCTGACACCTATCCAGAACGCAGCGACGGCGGCGGCGTCGAACCGGCGGCCAAGCGCGCGCCACGCACGGTCGAGGAAACGGGATTGCCCTTCCTGTTCCTGGTCGAACTGCTGGTCAAGATACTCTTCCTGCGCGGCCAGATCGGCCTGCCCGCCCTGTCGACACACGTAAAACTGGGCGCCGGCGTGCTCGAACCGCTGCTCACCTTCATGCGCGCCGAAAAGCTGTGCGAAGCGCGCCGCAACGGCGGCAGCGGCACCGACGCCGACCTGTGTTACCTGCTGGGCGACCAGGGCCGCCTGCGCGCCGCCGAATACATGCGCCGCAACGCCTACAGCGGCCCCGCCCCCGTCACCCTGGCCGACTACAGCAACCAGGTGCTGGCGCAAAGCGTGGCAAACATGCAGGTCACCCGCGATGACGTGCAGCGCGAGTTCCGCGACGTGGTGGCCAGTTCGGCCGTGCTCGACCAGCTGGGCGCGGCCATGAATTCCGGACGCGCCCTGTTCTTCCACGGCCCCGCCGGCAGCGGCAAGAGCTACCTGGCCGAGCGCCTGAACGGCCTGCTCAGCGGCGCCATCGCCCTGCCCCATGCCGTGATGGTCGATGGCGAAGTGCTGCCCTTCCTCGACCCCATGCTGCACACCCTGTCGCGCGGCGGCCTCGTGCCATCCGACCCGCGCTGGGTGCGCGCCGAACGCCCCGCCGTGCTGACGGGCGGCGAGCTGACGCTCGACATGCTGGACCTGCAATTCGACCATGGCAACCGCTTGTACCAGGCGCCGCCGCACTTGAAGGCCAACAACGGCATCTTCGTCATCGACGACCTGGGCCGCCAGCGCTGCTCGCCCGTGGAACTGATGAACCGCTGGATCGTGCCGATGGCGCGTCACATCGATTACCTGTCGCTGCACACGGGCTACAAGTTCCCCGTACCCTTCGACGTCATCGTCGTGTTCTCGTCGAACCTGGCGCCGCAGCACCTGGCCGACGACTCCTTCCTGCGCCGCATCGGCTACAAGATCCATGTCGGCCCCCTGAGCGCCTACCACTACCTGGCCGTGTTCCGCAGCACCTGCGCCCAGCTGGGCATCAATTTCGACGAAGCCTCCTACACCTACCTGCTGCACCTGCATAGCCTCTACAAGCGGCCCTTGCTGGCCTGCTATCCGCGCGACATCCTCGCGCAGATCTGCGACCAGGCGCGTTATGAAGACCACCCGGCGCAACTGTCTCCGGAAGTCCTGTTCTGGGCATGGCAAAACTATTTCGGCAGCGATGACGACCTTGCAAGCACACACACCGGACCGGAAGCGGTCCAGCACAAAGGGGAAGCAAAATGAGAAACGCACGCGCTCTGACGATGATGGCCATTGCGGTCATCCTGGCGTTCGCCGCGGTCATCGTGGCCGCGCGCTGGATCAATGCCCAAGCCTCGGGCAACATCAACAAGGTGGCCGTGGCCCAGGTCGACATCAGCCTGGGGGCGCGCCTCACGCCCGACATGGTGCGCATGGTGGACTGGCCATCGAACGCGCTGCCGCCGGGCGCCGTCAACGATCCGAAACTGCTGGAAACGCGCGTCACGCGCACCAGCATCCAGCACGGCGAACCGATCATGGAAGGCAAGCTGGCGCCTCCCGGCACGCAAGGCGGTCTATCGGCCGTCGTCGCCGAGGGCAAGCGCGCCATGACCGTGCGCGTCAACGATGTGGTGGGCGTGGCCGGCTTCGCCCTGCCCGGCAATTTCGTCGACATCCTCGTCAATACCCAGGGAGAAGGTGCCCGCAAGACGCCGGACCGCGACCCGAACATTTCCAAGATCGTGCTCGAACGCATCCTCGTGCTGGCCATTGCCCAGGAATCAAGCCGCGACGACACCAAGCCCAAGGTGGTCAACGCCGTGACCCTGGAGCTGACGCCGGAGCAGGCGGAAAAACTCGACCTGGCACGCAGCGTGGGCACCCTGTCGCTGGTGCTACGCAACCAGGTCGAGGACAAGCCCGTCAACACGGAAGGCGCCACCAAGTCCAGTTTGCTCGATGAAAAGGTCGCCATGGCAGCCCCCGCCGCCATGGTGCAAGCCAAGCCGCTCCCGCGCCGCCGTCCTGCAGCCACAGCTGCGCCACAGGCCGGTCCGCGCGTCGATGTCATCAAGGGGCTGGAACGCAGCTCCCAACAATTCTAACCTGCACCAGAGGAGTCACGCCATGAGCACATATTGCACAGCAAGCGGAAGCCGGGTACTCAGCCTGGCGCTTGCCCTCGCCATGATCGGCGCCCTGGCGCCCCAGGCACGCAGCGAACCCGTTGCCGCCACCGCCGTTGCCGCCGACACCGGCGCCGCCCGGACCAGCCGGGCCGCCGCCCGCCCCAAGGCCACGCCGCCGCAAAGCGAATCGCGCGCCGGCCGCACCGAGATGGCGCCGCAAATGAGTCTGGCCGAAGGCAAGTCGACCCTGATGCGCCTGCCGTTCGCCGCCAGCCGCATGTCCGTCGGCGACCCGCGCATCGCCGACGTCATCCTGCTCAACCCCAACGAGGTGTATCTGCTGGGCCGCTCCGTCGGCACCACCAACCTGATCCTGTGGAACAAGAGCAATGACGCCACCATCATCGACCTGGCCGTCGGCATCGACAGCAGCAGCCTGCAGGCACGCATGGCCGAGCTGCTGCCGAACGAAAAGATCAACGTCACGGTGGCGGGCGACACCCTGATCCTGTCGGGCATGGTCAGCGATGTCGTCAAGGCCGACCAGGCCCTGTCGCTGGCGAACGCCTATGTGCAGCGCAGCGCCCGAAGCGGCAACGCCACCTCCGGCGCCGCGCCAGCCGCAGGCGCCGCCGCGCCCGCTCCCGCCGCTGCGCCCGATGCGGGCATGCCGCGCGTGATCAACCTGCTGTCGATCGCCGCGCCGCAGCAGGTGATGCTGGAAGTGAAGGTGGCCGAAGTGTCGAAAGTGCTGGTCGACCAGCTGGGCGCCAGCCTGGGCATCAACAAGACCAGCGGCAGCTGGTCGTACTCGCTGCTGTCCAGCCTGCTCAGCAACAATCCCAGCGGCTTGAGCGGCGCCAGCAAGAACAACTTCTTCAACCTCGACGCGCAAAAACGCGATGGCCTGATCAAGGTGCTGGCCGAACCGAACATCATGGCCATCAGCGGCCAGGAGGCCAGCTTCCTGGCCGGCGGCAAAATCTTCATCCCCGTCAGCCAGACCAACAATAACGGCGTGCCCACCATCACCCTGGAAGAGAAGGAATTCGGCGTGGCCGTGAAATTCACGCCCACCGTGCTCGAAGGGGGACGCATCAACCTGAGGGTGGCGCCGGAAGTGTCGGACCTGAACAAGGACGGCATCGGCATCACCGCCACCGGCATCTCGGCCACGGCCATCCTGCCATCGTTTACCACGCGACGCGCCACCACCACGGTGCAGCTGTTCGACGGCCAGAGCTTCGCCATCGGCGGCCTGATCAAGAACAACGTGACCAGCAATATCAAGGCCCTGCCAGGCCTGGGCGAAGTGCCCGTGCTGGGCGCCCTGTTCCGCAGCACGGACTTCCAGACGGACCGTTCGGAACTGGTCTTCATCATCACGCCGCACCTGGTCAAGCCGCTGCCGCCCGACTACAAGCTGCCCACCGACGGCTACATCCAGCCGACGCGCGGCGACATGTTCATGCAGGGAAAAATGGAAGGCAGCGCACCGGCGCCCGCCCCCGCAGCGGCACAGGCACCGGCCCCCATGCAGCCGCAAGCGGCCGCGCCCCAGCCTGCCGCCGGCTTCGACCTCAAATAGGAGAACACCATGAAAACCGCACATCGCCTGCCTTGCGCCGCCCTGTTCTGCCTGCTGGCCGGCTGCGCCGCCACCACCACGCCCGTGCTCGATTCGCACTTTGGCGAATCGGTGGCCCTGCTCAAGGCGCAGCAGATCATGTATCCGGACGCCTACCGCAATGCCAACCCGGTCAGCGGCATCGACGGCAAGGCCGGCGTCAGCGCCTACCAGCGCTACCAGAAATCGTTTGCGGCGCCGGAACCGCAACCGAATGTCTTCACCATCGGCGTGGGCGGACGCCAGTAGGCGCCAGTCCCGCGATGCACTTTTCCCAGGCCACCAGGAGACAGTCATGAACACCGCATTTCGCAGGCACGATAAGCAGCAGGGCGCGATCGCCATCGTGCTGGGGCTGACCCTGGTGGTGCTGTTCGCCATGGGCGGCCTGGTGCTGGACCTGGGCCACCTGTACATCGCCAAGACGGAGCTGCAGAACGGCGCCGACAGCGCCGCCCTGGCCGGCGCCGTGGAACTCAACCAAAGCGCCACCGGCATCGACAACGCGCAGGCCAAGGCCATCGCCATCGCGCAAAAGAACCGCTACGACTTTTCCACCACGCTGACCCTGACGGCCGCCAACATCAGTTTCGGCCCCAGCCCCGACGGGCCGTGGTCTTCCGGCGCCAGCGCCCGCACCAGCCCGCAGGGCCAGACCTTCATCCGCGTCGACACGGGCAGCAAGACCTTCGCCACCTACCTGATGGGCATCGCCGGCATCGCCAGCACCAGTACCTCGGGCGTGGCCGTGGCGGGCCGCTTCGTCAACGACGTCACGCCGATCGGCGTGTGCGCCGTCGATCCGGCCAACAAGACGGCGCAATACACGTATCCGGCCGCGCCGGCCGGCACGGGCCTGACGGAACTGCTGGAATTCGGCTTCCGCCGCGGCGTCACCTACAACCTGTTCGGCCTCAATCCGCTGGGCGGCCCGTCCGACCCCTACCTGATCAACCCCGTCGATGCGCCGCCCGGCAGCTGCAGCGCGTCGCATTCGAGCGCCGCCTCCACCGCGCCGTTCATGTGCACGGGCAGCAGCGCCGTCATCACCAGCGGCACGGGCCAGGTCTACACGAACACGGGCCTGTCGGCCTCGCTGGCCGCCTCGCTCAATTCGCGCTTCGACGATTACGGTGGACCTTCCGTGTGCGACCCCGCGACGGCGCCGCCCGACACCAACATCAAGGAATTTCCCTGCGTGGGCGGCGCGTCGCCCTGCGCCGCCACCGCCGCCAACTCGCCGCCCACCGGCTGGATGCAGCCGGGCGCCAGCACCCTGCCCAGCCAGCAGCCCGTCAGCCTGTCCGGCAACAAGCCGAATTACCAGCTGCCGTCGGCCGGCCCCGTCCCCGCGCCCTCGGCCACGTTCGCCCAGTTCGCCGGCTACGGCGTGCTGTGGTCCTACGGCCCGGCCTACCAAAGCAATGGCGCCACTCCGGCCAAGGCCGGCACGGCGTACAGCGTCGCGGACGCCAACGCCAACCCCATGTACAGCACGGCCAAGGCGAATTACTTCGACACGGCCAGCTACCCCGTCAGCCCAGGCGCAGGCTTTCCTGCCAGTACGCCGCCTTCGCCGTACAACCAGACCAGCGGCCCCACGTTCCAGGCGCCCTCGGCCGCCCATCCGGGCCAGCGCAACCGGCGCATCCTCAACGTGGTGCTGGTCGACTGCCGCACGGCGCCAGTGGGGCCGGCTTCGTGCGGCGTCATGAATGCGGTGGGCATCGGCAAATTCTTCATGACGATGAAGGCCGATTTCAGCGGCGGCACCAAGCGCCTCGACGTCGAGTTCGCGGGCCTGATCGAGCCCGTGCCGAATTCCGAAATCAAACTCTACAAGTGAGGCGGCCATGCGCATCCACCTTTCCCCCCTCAGGCAGCGCGGCGGCGCCGCCGTCGAATTCGGCATCGTGCTGGCCCTGCTGATCACCCTGCTGGCGGGCATCTTCGGCTTCGGCCGCGCCTTCTGGTACTACGACGCGCTGACCAAGGCCACGCGCGATGCGGCGCGCAACATGTCCGTCAAGGCCAAGGCCGGCATCGCCTCGCAGGGCGTGCCTGCCGCCAAACAGACGGTCGTCGATGCGGCCACCAGCGCCGGCATCAGCGTCTTCACCACGGCCAACGTGACGGTCACCTGCCTGGATGCGGCGTTCAACGACAGCAGCTGCACCGATGGCACGGCGCCGGGCGGCATCCGCGTCGAAGTCGTCAACTACACGCTGTCGGTGGGCCAGTACCTGCCCTTCGTGATCGGCGCGGCCAGCAGCTATGCCACGCCGCTCTCGCCGCGCACTACCATGCGCTACATGCTGTAAGGAGAACGCCATGCGCCACCGCCTTCCATCGTCTCCTCCAGCCGGCCGCCAGCGCGGCGCCGCCGCCGTCGAATTCGCCCTGGTGGCACTGCTGTTTTTCACCCTGCTGTTCGGCATCCTCGAATTTGGCCGCATGCTGTACCTGTACAACACGGTGCAGGAAGTGAGCCGCCGCGCCGCGCGCGAGGCGGTAGTACGCTGGATCGACCAGACGGACACCGTCAAGACGCTGGCCCTGTTCGGCGGCACGGCCCTGCCTGCCGCGCCGGAACTGACGGCCGCCAACATCACCATCCGCTACCTGAACAAGAGCGGCGCCGAAGTGACCTTGCCGCCGCTCGATCCGGGCGACAACCTGTCGGCCTGCGGCGACATCACGCGCACGGCCAGCTGCATCGACAGCGTGCGCGTGTCGATCGACAACGTCAGCTATACGCCGATGGTCAGCCTGTTCGGTTTTCTCAATATCGCCGTGCCAGCCTCGGTCGTGGTCATGCACGCCGAAAGCCTGGGCTTCCAGATCAACTGAACGCCATTACCGGGAGTACCAAGTGAATATCGTCATCGTCTCGAAGAATGAAGCCCAGCTCAAGCGGCTCACCCGCTTGCTGCGCGAACGCAGCGCGGCCGACCGCGTCGCGCTGCTGGCGAGCATACCGGATGTATTCGACAACGGCGCCACGCCGGACTTGCTGCTGCTGGAGCAGGAGCAGGCGGGCGAGACGGAGCTGGAACGGCTCGAACTGCTGGGCGGGCGCCATCCGAACCTGGCCATCATCGTGCAATGTCCGCAGCAAAGTCCGCAATTCCTGCTGCGCGCGATGCGCGCCGGCGTGCGCGAAGTGCTGCTGCCGGACGACGACGCGGCCCTGTGCGCCGCGCTGCGCCGCATCGAGGACAAGCTGCAAAAGCAGGTCACGCGCAAGGGCCAGGTGCTGGCCTTCGTCTCGTGCAAGGGCGGCAGCGGTGCCACCTTCATCGCCGCCAACCTGGGCTACGCGCTGGCCGCCGGCGAACAGCGCAAGGTGGCGCTGTTCGACCTGAACCTGCAGTTCGGCGACGCCGCCCTGTTCGTCTCGGACCACAAGCCGGCCACCACCCTGTCGCAGCTGTCGCAGCAGATCGTGCGCCTCGACGCCTCGCTGCTGACCGCCAGCATGATCCAGATCACGCCCGCCTACAGCGTGCTGGCCGCCGCCGACGATCCCGCCCATGCGGCCGACGTCGAGGCGGACCATATCGACCGCTTGCTGACCCTGGCGCGCAGCCAGTACGACTACATCCTGCTCGATGTGGGACGCGGCCTCGACCCCGTCAGCGTGCGCGCGCTGGACCGGGCCGACCTGATCTTTCCCGTGCTGCAGGCCACCTTGCCGTATGTGCGCGACGGCAAGCGCCTGCTCGACGTATTCCGCGGCCTCGGCTACCGCGAAGACAAGATCCGCCTGATCCTGAACCGCTATGCCAGCAGCGACAGCATCCGCGTGGCCGATCTGGAAGCGGCGTATGGCAAGCACGTCTACAAATCCATCCCCAACCACTACGAGGCGGTGGCGGCCTCCGTCAGCCAGGGCGTGCCCATCCTCAAGCTGGCGTCGCACAATTCCGTCTCGCGCGCCCTGCAAGAACTGGCCGCCAGCCTGGCCGGCGAAACCCCGCCCGCCGCGCAAGGCTGGGTTTCGCGGCTGCTGGCGCGTGCCTGAGGTTCCAACCAGATCCCCCCATACACCGGAGACCGACCATGACTGCCGAAAAACTCACCCTGCGGGACCGCCTGGGCTATGCCCAGGATGACGCCAGCCTGAATGACGATGCCGCGCACCAGGGCGCATCGAGCCAGAGCTACCAGCAACTCAAGCACCGTACCCACCAGGCGCTGCTCGACCGCGTCGACCTGGAAGGCATGCAGCGCCTGTCGCGCGAACAGATCCGCGAAGAGCTGAAAATCCTCGTCAGCGACGTGCTCACGGAAGACAATGTGGTGATCAACGAGCTGGAACGGCGCTCGCTGATCCGCGACATCCAAGACGAGGTGCTGGGCTTCGGCCCGCTCGAACCGCTGCTCGCCGATCCCGGCGTGTCCGACATCCTCGTCAACACCTACCGCCAGGTGTATGTCGAGCGCCACGGCCGCCTGGAGCTGAGCGACATCTGCTTTACCGACGACGCCCACCTGATGAAGATCATCGACAAGATCGTCTCGCGCGTGGGCCGGCGCATCGATGAATCGAGCCCCATGGTCGATGCGCGCCTGCCCGACGGTTCGCGCGTCAACGCCATCATCCCGCCGCTGGCCATCGACGGTCCGGTGATGTCGATCCGCCGCTTCTCGGCCCAGCCGCTGCGCCTGGCCGACCTGATGCTCAAGCACAGCCTGACGGAGGAAATGAGCACCACCCTGCAGGCGCTGGGCAAGGCCAAGGTCAACATCCTGATCTCGGGCGGCACGGGCAGCGGCAAGACCACCATGCTCAATGCGATTTCCGGCTTCATCAGCACGGCCGAACGCATCGTCACCATCGAGGACGCGGCCGAACTGCAGATGCAGCAGCCGCACGTGGTGCGCCTGGAAACGCGGCCCGCGAACATCGAGGGCAAGGGCGAAGTGACACAGCGGGCGCTGGTGCGCAATGCGCTGCGCATGCGTCCCGACCGCATCATCCTGGGCGAGGTGCGCGGCGCCGAGGCGCTCGACATGCTGGGCGCCATGAACACGGGCCACGAAGGTTCGATGGCCACCATCCATGCGAACACCCCGCGCGACGCGCTGACGCGGCTGGAAAACATGATCAGCATGGCCTCGGCGGGCCTGCCCGTGAAGGCCATGCGCCAGCAGATCAGTTCTGCCGTCAGCGTGGTGGTGCAGGTGGCGCGCCTGACGGATGGCAAGCGCAAGATCATTTCGATCCAGGAAATCACGGGCATGGAAGGCGAGATGATCACCATGCAGGAAATCTTCACCTTCCGCCAGACGGGCATCGGCGAGGACGGCACGGTGCAGGGACATTTCCATGCCAGCGGCGTGCGGCCGCACTTCCTGGAACGCCTGCGCGCCTTCGGCATCAGCCTGCCGGAAACCCTGTTCGATCCCGCCCGCCAGTACCATTAAGGGGAGCATCATGGACTATCTCTATTACGTATTCGCCATCCTCACCTTCATCGCCGTGGTGCTGCTGATCGAGGGGGTATACCTGGCGTGGAACACCTCGCGCGGCCCGGAAGCGGAAAGGGTCGCGCGCCGCCTGCGCATCATGTCGGCCGGCGCGCATGGCGACACGGGCAGCTCGATGATCAAGAAGCGCCTGCTGAGCGACACCCCGGCCCTGCAGCGCCTGCTGCTCAGCGTGCCCCGCGTGCATGCGCTAGACCGCCTGCTGGAGCAATCGGGGCTGACCTGGAGCGTGGCCAGCTTCGCCGGCGTGATGCTGGCCACGGCCGGCGCCGCGTTTTTGCTGCTCAGCTACTTCGGCGTGCCGTGGATGCTGCGCCTGCCGCTGGTGGCTGGCGCGGCCCTGCTGCCGCTGCTGGTGGTCTTGCGCGCCAAGGCCAAGCGCCTGCAACGCATCGAACAGCAATTGCCCGACGCGCTCGACCTGATGGCGCGCGCCCTGCGCGCCGGCCACGCCTTCCCCACCGCCCTGAAAATGGTCGGCGATGAGATGAACGCGCCGCTGGCCGTGGAATTTCGCGCCACCTTCGACGAAGTCAATTTCGGCATCGCCATGCAGGACGCCCTGATGAACCTGGCCACGCGCGTGCCCAGCACGGACCTGCGCTACTTCGTCATCGCCGTGCTGATCCAGCGCGAAACGGGCGGCAACCTGGCCGAGCTGCTCGACAGCATCAGCCGCATCATCCGCGAGCGCATCAAGCTGCTGGGACAGGTGCGCGTGCTGTCGGCCGAAGGCAGGCTGTCGGCCTGGATCCTGTCGCTGCTACCCTTCGGCGCGGCGGCCATGATCCACCTGACCAATCCGCAATTCCTGGAAATGCTGTTTGTCGACCCGGGCGGACGCAAGATGCTCGTCGGCGCCCTGCTGCTGATGGTGTGCGGCGTCCTTGTCATGCGCAATATCATCCGCATCCGTGTCTGAGCCCGCAAGGAGAACCCTCATGAACCCCGTCCATTTTGCCTTTCTCGCCCTGCTCTTCATTGCCGTCTTCGGCACCGTGCTGGTGGCCATGCGCAGCTTTGCCCCCGATCCCTTGCGCCAGCGCATGGACAACGCCACCGGCAAGAGCGCGGCGGCGCCTGGCGCATCGGCGCCCAGCCCATGGCTGGCGCGCATGGTGCGCCTGAGCGGTCCGCTGGCCAAACTGTCGCTGCCCGACCAGGGCTGGGAAGGTTCCGTGATGCGCCGACGCTTCATGAATGCCGGCCTGCGCCAGGCATCGGCGCCCATCCTGTTCTTTTCCGCCAAGACCATGCTGGCCATCGGCCTGCCCCTGCTGCTGTTCCTGGGCCTGAGCGCGTCGGGCAGCCAGATGGCGGGCAAGGCATTGCTGTTCTGGCTGCTGATCGTGGCCGCCATCGGCTACTACCTGCCCAATATTGTCCTGGCACAAATGATCAAGCGGCGCCAGCGCGATATCTTTGAAAGCTTTCCCGATGCGCTGGACTTGATGACGGTGTGCGTGGAAGCGGGCCTGGCCATGGATGCCGCGCTGGCCCGGGTGGCCGCGGAGATCGCCCTGAAAAGCACCGTGCTGGCCGAGGAATTGCACCTGGTGATGCTCGAACTGCGTGCCGGCAACACCAAGGAGCGGGCGCTGCGCAACCTGGCCCTGCGCACGGGCGTCGAGGATGTCGACGCGCTGGTGGCCATGCTGATCCAGGCCGAACGCTTCGGCACCAGCATCGCCGCCTCGCTTCGCGTGCAGTCGGACCAGCTGCGCATCAAGCGCCGCCAGATGGCCGAGGAAGAAGCGGCGAAGATCGCCCTCAAGCTGCTGTTCCCGCTGATCTTTTTCATCTTCCCTTCGCTGCTGGTCGTTTTGATGGGACCAGCCTTCCTGCAAATCTACCGCGTGCTCCTGCCCAGCATGGGCAGCGGCAGCTGACCGGAGAACCGCCATGTCACAGCACACCACCCTGATGCTCATGCTCGCCTGCGCCGGCCTGCTGCCCGCCTGCGGCCACCTGCCCGGCCCGGCCAGCCAGGGCAATCATGTTGCGCCACCCCAGGCGCGCATCGATGACAGCCCCGCCACCCGCACTGCCGCGTTCTGCAAGCTGGGCAAGCGCATGCTGGAACTGGGCGACCCGCGCGCTGCGCTGGCCGCCTACCGCGAAGCCCTGCTGCTTGAGCCCGACTCGGCCGATGCGCGCAATGGCGCCGCCGTGCTGCACGCGCAGCTGGGCCAGCTGGAAACGGCCCGCAGCATGCTGCAGGCGCTGGCGCTGCAAGCGCCGACGGCCAGGACCTACAACAATCTCGGCTACGTGCTGTACCTGCAGGGTGAGTATGCCCAGGCGGCCGACGCGCTGCGCCAGTCGCTGCAGCTCGACAACGGCCAGCAGCCGGCGCGCGCCAACCTGGACCTGGCCATCGCGGCGCTGGCGCGCAGCATCGGCACAGTCGATGCCACCGCGGAGGCCATCGCGCCCGACCTGGCGCCGGCGCCCATGCCAGCGGCGCCGGCCAGCCGCTTGCAGCTGACGCAATTGCAGCCGAATATCTTTGCGCTGAGCTGGCGCGACGCGCCCGTGGCGGCGCAAACCGCGCCAGCGGCTATCCGCGCCCTGGCCAAGCCGGCGATGCCGCTGCCACGGCTGGAAGTCATCAACGGCAATGGCGAAACGGGGATGGCGGCGCGCATGCGCGGCATGCTGGGCGGCATGGGCATCAGCGTGCTGCGGCTGGGCAACCAGCGGCCGTACGGCATCCAGGCCAGCAGCATCGTCTACCGTCCCGGCCACGCCGAGGCAGCGGCCGCCCTGGCCCTGGCATTGGGCGGCATGCCGCAACTGCAGGCGGCCGGCGACAGCGGCATCGGCGCGGGCGCCGACCTGCGTTTATTGCTGGGCAAGGATGCAGCGGCCAGCCTGCGCGCGCCGGACATGCGCCTGGCATCGAACACGGCGCCGTAGCAGTGGCATCAGCGGCGGCGTCAGCGTGGCAGCAGGCGGCGGTCGGCAGGGTTGATCAGGAAGCCTTGCAGGATATCCTGCAGCTGCGGCAGTTTCGCCACGTAGGCGGGAATGCCCAGCTGGCGCGCGCCGAAGTAGTGGGCGATGATGTCGCCCTGCTGCTCCATGTTGAAGTCGGACAGGACGCCGCCAGCCTGCGCATCGTAGCGGTAGGCGCGCTGCCCGATGTAGCCGCCGCGCAGCGCGAGCAGCACGCCATGCAGCAGCACGCCGTAGCCGAGCTGGTACTGCCACACGTGCACCATCTCGTGGATGAAGAACAGCTTGCCGCTGTTGCCTTCGCGGGAAAAATCGTCGCGGTACTGGGCCGGCATGAAGTGCAGGCTGCCGCGCGGCGTCATGGCCGTGTTCTGGTCCTGCAAGCCAAACGGAAGAAAGGAGCCGCGCACGACGCGCACGCGCGCGTAGTCGATGGCGCCCTGGAAGACGCTGCGGGCCATGGCGGTTTCGCCGATGGTGAGGGGACGGCGCAAGACTCGCATGAGGAGAAAGAAATAAAGCGCGGCAAGCGGGAAGCCTGCCGCGCCGGAGCCGCTTACGCTGAACGCAGGCCGCTGGCCGCCTTCGCGATTTCCGTGATGCGGTCCCAGTTGCCGGCCGCGATCGCGTCTTTCGGCGTCAGCCACGAGCCGCCCACGCAGGCGACGTTCTTGCACGCCAGGAACTGCGACGCCGTCTCTTGCGAGATGCCGCCCGTCGGGCAGAACGTGATGTCCGGCAGGGGGCCGTAAATCGCGTTGAGCATGCCGATGCCGCCCGCCGGCACGGCCGGGAACAGTTTCAGCTGCTGGAAGCCGTTTTCACGCGCCGCCATCACTTCGCCTGGCGTCATCACGCCTGGCAGCAAGGGCAAGCCGCTGCTTTTCGCCGCCGCCACCAGGGCGGAAGTCAGGCCTGGCGAGACGCCGAACACGGCGCCCGCATCGCGCGCCTGCGCGAATTCCTCGGGACGGGTCAAGGTACCGACGCCGACGATGGCGCCCGGCACTGCCGACATGGCGCGGATCGCTTCGAGGCCGTGCTTGGTGCGCAGGGTCACTTCCAGCACGCGGATGCCGCCCGCCACCAGCGCGCGCGCCAGCGGTACGGCGTGTTCAGGATCGTCGATCGCAATCACGGGGATCACGCTCGAAGTGCGCATAATTTCCAGTAGTGTCATGGTCATCTCTTATTTCCTAGCCAAAAAGTCTTCATCGGAACCCGGTACGGTATCACCGACATTGTCGGCGTCGTGCAAGGCGACGGTGGTGGGAATCGGCGACGGCAGGCCGAAGGTGGTGGCACCCTCTTCCGCCGCGCTGACGGTGGAACGGAACATGGAAAACAGCTCGCGGCCCATGCCGACGTGGTTCGGCGACAAGTCGGCCGTGACCAGCGAACGGGCGTGCCAGACGTCGGCCGGCACCAGCGCCTCGAGCACGCCCGTGAAGGCGTCGAGACGGATGATGTCGCCGTCGCGCACCAGGCCCAGCGGGCCGCCGGCGAGAATCTCCGGCGAGACGTGGATGGCGGCCGGCACCTTGCCCGATGCGCCCGACATGCGGCCATCGGTGACCAGCGCCACGTGGCGGCCCGCATCCTGCAGGTTGGCCAGCGCTGGGGTCAGCGCATGCAGTTCCGGCATGCCGTTGGCGCGCGGGCCCTGGAAGCGCAGCACGGCAACGAAATCGCGGTCCAGGGTGCCCGCCTTGTAGGCGGCCATGAAATCTTCCTGCGAATTGAACACCAGCGCCGGCGCTTCCACCGTGCGGTGCTGCGGCTTGACGGCCGAGACCTTCATCACGGCGCGGCCCAGGTTACCTGCGACCAGGACCATGCCGCCGTCCGGCGCGAACGGGTTCGAGGCGGGGCGCAGCACGTTTTCGTCGGCGCTGGCAGCCGGTGCATCTTTCCAGAAGACCTTGCCGTCTTCGCCGAGGAACGGTTCCATGCAGTGGGCGCGCAAGCCGTGGCCCAGGATGGTGTTGACGTCGTCGTGCAGCAAGCCCGCGTCCAGCAGTTCGCGGATCAGATAGCCCGTGCCGCCGGCCGCGTGGAAATGGTTCACATCGGCATCGCCGTTCGGGTAAATGCGCGTGAGCATCGGCACGATGGCCGACAGTTCATTGAAATCGTTCCAGTCGATGACGATGCCGGCCGCCTTGGCGATCGCCACCAGGTGCAGGGTGTGGTTGGTCGAACCGCCCGTGGCCAGCAAGCCCACGACGGCGTTGACGATACATTTCTCGTCGACGATATGGCCGACCGGCAAGTAACTGGCGCTTTGCGCCGTGATGACGGCGGCGCGCTGGGCGGCCGCTCTTGTGAGCGCATCGCGCAGCGGGGTATTCGGCGTGATGAAGGCGGCGCCCGGCAAGTGCAGGCCCATCACTTCCATCAGCATCTGGTTGCTGTTCGCGGTACCGTAGAAGGTACAGGTGCCGGCGCCGTGGTAAGCTTTCGATTCGCCTTCGAGCAAGTCTTCACGCGTGGCCTTGCCTTGCGCATACAGCTGGCGCACCTTGGCTTTTTCCTGGTTCGACAGGCCCGACGTCATCGGACCGGCCGGCACGAAGACGGCCGGCAAATGGCCGAAGTGCAGCGCGCCGATCAACAGGCCCGGCACGATCTTGTCGCACACGCCCAGGTACAGGGCCGAGTCGAACATATTGTGCGACAGCGCCACGGCCGTCGACATGGCGATGGTGTCGCGCGAGAACAGCGACAGTTCCATGCCCGGCTGGCCTTGCGTAACGCCATCGCACATGGCGGGCACGCCGCCGGCGAACTGGGCCACGGCGCCTACTTCGCGCACGGCTTGCTTGATGATCTGCGGGAAGCCTTCAAACGGCTGGTGCGCCGACAGCATGTCGTTGTACGAGGAAACGATGGCCACGGAAGGCTTCTTGTATTCCTTCAGCGACAGCTTGTCGTTGGCGGGAAAGGCGGCAAAGCCGTGCGCCAGGTTGGTGCACGACAGGGCGCCGCGCTGCACGCCCTGGATGCGGGCAGCATCCAGATGCGCCAGGTAGGCGCCGCGCGATGGCCGGCTGCGCGCGATGATGCGCGCTGTTACGGATTCGACTACTGGATGCAGCGCCATATGGATTTCCTTAAAAATGAGTATTTCGTGAAATTTTACTACAAAATGGTCGTGCAGAAGCACTCTTGCAGTGGCCAGTGGCAGAAATAATCCATTTTTCCACGACCTTTCAAGGCAAAACAACAGCGTGCCACGCCCACTCGTCTTGCTTGCCTATCTATTGCAGCACGGATAAAACGCTGAAAAAACGCTGAAAATGCCAGGCGCCTGCACAAACTGTAGTGAAATTACGTTTTTCTGATGTATTATTCTCATACCAATGCCGGATCCGCTGTTCGCCATCACGAACGCGCCGCGCCCCTTTCAACCGAGACAAGCACCCAAGCCGACCGCCATGCGCCAGCCAGCACCTACTCCTGCCATCACCGCCACCGCCAGTTTCCAGTCCCTGCAAGCGCATCGCGCCAGCCTGCGCGAAGTGCATCTGCGCCAGCTGTTCGCAGCCGACCCCGCGCGCTTTTCCAGCATGACGGTCGATGCGGCCGGCCTGCTGCTCGATTACTCGAAGAACCGTGTCGACGCCACCGCCATGCGTCTGCTGATGGACCTGGCCCGCGAGCGCGGCGTGGAAGCGCAGCGCGAAGCCATGTTCACTGGCGAGAAAATCAATCTTACCGAACATCGGGCCGTTCTGCATACCGCCTTGCGCGCGCCACGGGGCACCAAGCTGGTGGTCGACGGCCAGGATATCGATACCGACGTGCAAGATGTGCTGCAACGCGTCAAGGCGTTTACGGATAAGGTGCGCAATGGCAGCTGGCTCGGCTACACGGGCAAGCCGATTTGCGACATCGTCAACATCGGCATCGGCGGCTCGGACCTGGGCCCGAAAATGGCTTGCCTGGCCCTGCGCTCGTATGCCAACCCTGGCCTGGAAATGCACTTTGTTTCCAACGTCGACGGCCACGACATGGAAGCGACCCTGTCGAAAGTCGATCCGGAAACGACCTTGTTCATCGTGGCCTCGAAAACCTTCGTCACGGCCGAAACCATGCTCAACGCCAACACGGCGCGCGCCTGGTTCCTGCTCGAAGGCGAAGAAACCGACTTGGCCAAGCATTTTGTGGCCGTCTCGACCAACACGCAAGCCATCGTCGACTTCGGCATTTCGCCGGACAACATGTTCCCGTTCTGGGACTGGGTCGGCGGCCGTTACTCCGTCTGGTCGTCGATCGGCCTGGCCGTGGCCCTGTCCATCGGCTTTGAATACTTCAGCGATTTCCTCGCCGGCGCGCATGCGATGGACCAGCACTTCCGCCAGGCGCCGCTGGAACAGAACATGCCCGTCGTGCTGGCCATGGTGGGCTTCTGGAACCGCCAGTTCCTCGATTGCGGCTCTGTTTCCATCGCGCCATACCACCAGGACTTGAGCCGCTTTGCCGCCTACTTGCAACAGCTGGACATGGAAAGCAACGGCAAGCGCGTCACCAAGGATGGCGTGCCCGTCGACGTGCCGACCGGCCCCGTCATCTGGGGCGACTGCGGCACGAATGCGCAGCATGCGTACTTCCAGCTGCTGCACCAGGGCACGGACATCACGCCCATCGATTTCATCGCCGCCCTGCGCGCCACGCACGATTTACCGGGCCACCACGACGCCCTGCTGGCGAACTGCTTTGCCCAGTCGGAAGCCTTCATGACGGGCAAGACGGGCGATGAGGTGCGTCTTGATCTGCAGGCGCAAGGCTTGCCGGACAGCGAGATCGAGGCGCTGGTACCGCACAAGACCTTCCCCGGCAACCGTCCCAGCAACACCATTTTGATGGACCAGCTGACCCCGACCACCCTGGGCGCCCTGATCGCGCTGTACGAACACAAGACCTTCGTGCAGGGCGTCTTGTGGAACGTCAACAGTTTCGACCAGTGGGGCGTGGAACTGGGCAAGGTACTGGCCAAGAAAATCCAGGCCGAACTGACGGGCGAAGCCCGTCCCGACCACCACGACAGCTCGACCAATGGCTTGATTGCGCTGGCTAAAGCTGCAAAAGCCGCATACTAAAAGAGATAGATGAATATTTACGAAATTAAAGTAGTCAGCGACAAACCCATGCAAGTGGGCGAATGCCCGCTATGGCATGGCAAGGAAGCGGCCCTGTACTGGGTCGACATCGATGGCCGCGCCGTGCACCGCTTGCACCCGGCCAGCGGCAAGCATGACCAGTGGAGCATGCCGACGGAACCGTCGGCGCTGGCGATCAACGCGGGCGGCGGCCTGATCGTGGCCTTGCGCAGCGGTTTTGCCCACCTCGACACGAAGACGGGCAGCCTGGCGGAAATCGCCCCGGCGCCGTTCGACATGGCCACCACGCGCTTCAACGATGGCAAGGTCGACCCGGCAGGCCGTTTCTGGGTCGGCACGATTTTCGAGCCGCGCAACGCCGATGCGGCGGAAATGTTCGTGCTGGAAAAGGGACAAGTGCGCAAAGTCTGGTCGGGCGGCATGACCGTCTCGAACGGCCTGGGCTTTTCCCCCGACAAGCGCGCCATGTATCACTCGGATACCACCACGCACCGCATCGACCGCTTCGATTTCGATGCGGCCAGCGGAGCCATTTCCGCGCCGCAGCCGTTCCAGCGTTTTTCCATGGACAAGAAAGCTGCGGACTACGGCGGGCGCCCCGATGGCGCGGCCGTCGACAGCGAAGGCAATTACTGGTCGGCCATGTTTGAAGGCGGCAAGATCTTGCGCTTCGCCCCCGATGGCCAACTGCTGGGCGAAATTACCGTGCCCGTGCGCTGCCCCACCATGGTAACGTTTGGCGGCCCCGACCTGCGCACCCTGTACATCACCAGCGCCAGCCATAACCGCTCGGCCGAGGAAATTGCCAACTACCCTTTGAGCGGCCACGTGCTGTCCGTGCGCGTGGACGTGGCGGGCCAGCCGGAGACGGCTTACCAGGCGTAATCGTTTCAAACATGAAAAAGCGCCGGCACCTGCGAGGGTCCGGCGCTTTTTTTACGCTCACGTAGGTCGGATTAGCGGGGCAAGGTCCCGCGTAATCCGACAACAGTGTTGGCCATGGTGGCGTCGGACTACGCGGCATACACCGCTAATCCGACCTACGGTTGCTTCAGCTTACCGCGCCAGCACCTTGCGGATGGTTTCAGCCAATTCAGCCGCCACGAATTTCGCCACATAACCATCGGCACCCACGCCCTTGACGTGGTCTTCGTTGGTCGAGCCCGTCAGCGACGAGTGGATCACCACGGGGATGTTGGCGAAGCGGCCATCGTTCTTGATGTTGCGCGTCAGGGTAAAGCCATCCATTTCCGGCATTTCCAGGTCGGTCAGCACCAGCGCCACCTTGTCTTTCGCCGTCTTGCCTTCCGTGGCCGCCTGGGCCGAGATGGCCTGCAGGCGTTCCCATGCTTCCTTGCCCGTCTTGGTCATGATGAAAGGCACGCCCATCGCTTCGAGGCCCTTTTCGATCAGCGAACGGGCCAGCGAGGAATCGTCGGCCGCGAGGATCACGGCGCCGGCCGGCAAGCGCACTTGCGGGCCGATGCTGTTCTCGTCCACGTCCGGGTCGCCCGACGGCAGCACGTTGCGCAGGATTTGTTCCACGTCCAGCACTTGCGCCAGGCGCGTCTTGTCCGTATCGCCATCGAGGCGCGCGATACTGGTGACGAGGCCGCCACCGACGCTCGATTCGGCCGACAGCACCTGGTTCCATTCCAGGCGCACGATTTCATCGACCTCTTCCACGGCAAACGCCTGTGTCGAGCGGGCAAATTCGGTCACCATCAGTATCTTCAAGCCATTGCTCTTGCAGCCGACCGCCATCGGCAAGTCGATCACGGGCACGATCTGACCGCGGATGTTGACCACGCCCAGCATGTGCGGGTGCGAACCGGCCACGGCCGTGATGGCCGGCATTTCCATGATTTCACGGACTTTGAACACATTGATGCCGAATAGTTCGCGGCTGGTCGAGTGATCACTGGTACCCAGCTTGAACAGGAACAGTTCGAATTTGTTATTGCCTGTCAGGCTCGTGCGTTCATCGACATCTTGCTGCATTGAATTCATTGTGTCCCCTTGAGCCGTCTTGTAAAGTTAAGTCGCCTGTCCTGATGCTGCGGACAGTGCGGACTGCACGTCGCATGGACGTCGGATGGCGGGTTCGGGGCATGGCCGGCGCTAGCGGTGCAGTGTATATCGTACAATTTCTTACAACCAATAGTTGCTATCGATTCGAGCTTGAATTATACGGTTTTTTACTTTCTTCAAAGCTACTTTACGCTGCCAACAGCGATCCTGACAGCATTTCTTGATTTGCTTGTTGCTACAGCGCAAATGATGACGGAGAGAACTAGAAATTTCCCTGGCAACCATGGTTGCTTTGAAAAGGCTATGAAAAGCAGGACACCGCGCCGGCACCGGCGAACGGCATATAATGGCCATGCCGGCGCCGCTGGCGGGCATACCGGGCAAAATGGCGACGGCAGGGGCTGGAATGTAGTAAAATTTCTTGCAATTGCCTGTTCTACGTAGTAAATTTACACCACCGATTATAGTAGCGACAGACTGGCACTTCCGGTCGGCCTCCTCCCCGCTCCGGCCCTTTTACTTTTGCGACGACACTCACTTATGGCACTTACCGATTTTGACCTGGTCCTGTTTGGCGGCAGCGGCGATTTAGCAATGCGCAAATTGTTGCCTGCGATGTATGCGCGCGACGTCGCGAACGATTTGCCGCCGACGGCGCGCATCATCTGCGTGGGCCGCCAGGACAGCGGCCAGGATGCCTTCCTGAAAATGGTGGAAAGCAACTCGCGCCCCCATATCAAGGCCAGCACCCTGAATGCCGCCACCTGGAGCAAATTCTGCGCGCGCATCGTGTATGTGTCGCTCAACGCCAGCGATGCGGCCACGTATGCACCGCTGGTCGAAGCGCTGCGCGGCGATGCCGACCTGACGCGCGTGTATTACCTGGCGACGCCGCCGCATCTGTTCGCTCTCATCTGCGACAACCTGGAAGACAACGGCCTGGTGACGCCGAATTCGCGCGTGGTGCTGGAAAAGCCGCTGGGCCGCGACCTGGCCAGCGCCAAGCAGATCAATGCCGAAGTGGGCAAGGTTTTCCAGGAATCGCAGATCTACCGTATCGACCATTACCTGGGCAAGGAAACCGTGCAGAACTTGCTGGCCCTGCGCTTCGGCAATATCCTGTTCGAACCGCTGTGGCGCCGCGAGTGGATTTCCGACGTGCAGATCACCATCGCCGAGAAACTGGGCGTGGGCAACCGCATGGGTTACTACGACACCTCGGGCGCGCTGCGCGACATGCTGCAAAACCACTTGCTGCAACTGCTGTGCATCGTCGCCATGGAACCGCCGACCTCGATCGCGCCGGACGCCGTGCGCGATGAAAAGCTGCAAGTGCTGCGCTCGCTGAAAAAATTCACGCCCACCACCCTGGCGCAGAACATCGTGCGCGGCCAGTACCGCGCCGGCCACGTCGACGGCGCCACCGTGCCGAGCTACCGCGACGAGCCGGATGCGCCGGAACATTCGCGCACCGAAACCTTCGTTGCGCTGAAGGCGGAAATCGATACCTGGCGCTGGGCCGGCGTGCCGTTCTACCTGCGCACGGGCAAGCGCATGGCCGACAGCCTGGCCGAGATCGTCGTGCGCTTCAAGCAGATTCCGCACTCGATCTTCAACCAGCCCACGTCGAGCTTCCAGCCGAACTGCCTGGTGATCCGTTTGCAGCCGGACGAAGGCTTGCGCATGAACCTGATGGCGAAAACCCCGGGCGACGGCATGCGCTTGAAACCGGCGGAACTGGAACTCGATTTCCGCGAATCGTTCAAGACCCCGCGCATGGACGCCTACGAGCGTTTGCTGCTCGACGTGCTGCGCGGCCAGCTGACCCTGTTCATGCGCGGCGACGAACTGGAAGCGGCCTGGGAATGGGTCGAGCCGATTCTCGACAACTGGGAACAGAACGACAGCGCGCCGATTCCGTACACGGCCGGCACCTGGGGTCCCGCAGCCGCCAGCGCCCTGATCGGCCGCGATGGCTTGCAGTGGCGTGAAGAAGCGCTTCCTGAAGACTAGTTTGGAAGCGCAAGGAGTCTGGCCTTGCAAGGCCAGACCGTTACGCAGGCGTGGAGCAGTGCTTCACGAAACCCCTGCTTCACCCCTGCCAGAAGACTAGTTTGGCAAGGTAAGGAGCCTGCCCATGCATGGGCAGGCCGTTACGCAGACGCGGAGCGGTGCTCTGCGAAACCCCTGCTTCACCGCTTCCCGAAAACAGAAGACTAATTTAATGCTGCTTGACTCCATCCGCACCCAGCTCGATTCGCTCTCCAAGTCGGAGAAAAAGGTCGCGCTGGCCGTGCTTGACCAGCCTAACCAGACAGTCAGCCAGAACATCACGGCGCTGGCGAAAAGCGCGCAGGTGTCGGAACCGACCGTGGTGCGCTTTTGCCGCACCCTGGGTTATGACGGCTGGCATGAATTCAAGCTGAAGCTGGCGCAGGGCCTGGCCCTGGCCATGCCGGGCGCAAACGAACAGCCGGCGCAGGACGACCTGGCGGCCGACCTGGTGAATAAAATCTGCAGCCGCTCGATCAACACCCTGCTCGACCTGCGCAACAACCTGAACCCGGAAGCGATCCAGCGCGCGCTCGACATCCTGTCGCGCGCCAGCAAGATCGAATTCTATGGCCAGGGCACGTCGGGCATCGTGGCGGCCGACGCCCAGCACAAGTTCTTCCGCTCGGGCGTGCCGACGGTGGCCTACAGCGACCCGAACATCCACAGTATCGCGGCGGCCCTGCTGCGCGGCGGCGACTGCCTGGTAGCCATCTCGCAACGCGGCAACAGCCCCGCCTTGGTCCGCTCCGTGAAACTGGCGCGCCGCGGCGGCGCCGACGTCGTCGTGCTGGCCCCATCGGGCACGCCGCTGGCCGACCTGGCGACCGTCCTGATCCCGATCGACCTGGTCTTCAACACCGACCCCTACACTCCGATTTCAGCCCGCCTGGCCTACCTGGTCGTGATCGACGTGCTGGCCGTGGGCCTGGCCCTGCAACGTGGGCCGGAATTCCGCAAGAAGATGCAGAATGCACAGAAGGCGCTGCAGGAATTCGACATGCAGTTCGATTCCTTCATCGGCTGATTCCCATCGGCGCCAGCCTCGCTGGTGGGGATCGATCCTTTCCGCGACAGGCATCAAGGCATATCGGCAGGTTTTCCCGAATGGAGAATAGGATGCGTTTTTGCACGTCCGCCTGCATTTGACACGACAACCCTCACCCCGTCATCGGGGAAGAAATGCATATAGATATCCCCGGGCTCATCGTATTTCTCCACTTCCACCATTTTTTCTTTGATAACGTCGGTATGCCCCTCAGGCATATTCCACCGCACCAGGACTTTCATTCCCGGATACCACACACGAGGAATGGATGTGCAGCAAATATTGGCAAGTCCCGCCCCCCATCTGGCCATATTCCCCCCTCCAGCCCCGTCAACCGACGCGGAGTAAATGAAATTCCCGGTATGGTTCACAATACCCACCTGCGCCGTCGCGGTAGGACTTGGGCCGGCTTCCTCAACCTGCCTGGCCTTGAACGCGCAGCCGCTCAGCAGCAAGGCAGCGCCAAGATAAATAATCCATTTCATCATTTTCCTTTCGGCTCCAGCCGTGCAGAACTCACGCCCTATGCGAGCGCCTCGACCCGGCTTGCGTAGCGCTGCTGCGCCAGGTAAATTTCTTCATCGACTTTGGCTTGCGCAATATCCTGTGTTAAGTTGTCGCTCCATACGAATTCTTCGGGTACTTCTTTTGCCTTGATGCCGGCCGTCGGCATGCGTTGCAGCTCGTTTTCGTGCACGCTTTTCCGGAAGAAGCCGCTTTGCGGATAATAGCCTCGGCGCAAGATATAGCCGCCACCCTCGCGACGCGTATAGGTTTGCGTGGTGATCACCGCGCTGCGCATGGCGGCGCTGTCGGCATCCGTACGGATTGGGTAGGGCGTGCCATACTGCGCTTCCTTGACCAGTGCTTCCTCATCCGGCGTCAATGCTTCGCCATTCTTCTGCTTCAGTTGCGCGGCTTCCGTCTTCCGGCTGAGCTCATACGCGCGTTTATAAAAGCCGTCTTCAGGCGGTTTATTGGCGAACGAGGCGATCTTGGCCCGCTTGTCGTATTCCGTCACTTCGCCCGCCATATAAAAGCCGGCAAGGGAATCATGTACATAATCGTCAAAAAACCGCATCACTTCGAGCGGTAGCGGTTTGGGGTGATCGAATATATCGAGCGCCCATGCTTCCCATTCATCCAGGGGCGTGTGATTTTGGGCGCGATAGTATTGCCAGTGATTGATGCGCGCAATATCCCGGGCGCTGAACGGTTTCTCCTCATCGCCATGACGAAAGGCCTTGCGTGCGCGCAGCGCTTCCAGATCGCCCGCCAGCAAGCGGTTGTAGGAGCCCAGATCCTCGCGCTCCTGCGCGCTGGCTGCCTTGAAGCTGGCCGTGGCTTCCAAGGTCTTGACGCGCACGGCGCGCCAGCGGTAATACAGCTCCATGTGCTTGCTCAGCAAAGCGCCTTGCTTGTTAAGCTCGGCGGTATATGCTTCCCATGCCTTGGCAAGCTCTTGACTGACCTGAAAATCATCTCGGTCCGTTGCCTCCAGTTCACTGAACGGTATCAAGGGCACGCCCTTGATACGGGCCTCCTTGAACATATGTGCCAGTGGGATTTGCGACAGCAAGGCCGCTTGTCCGCCACGCCCCTTTCCCTGCTCGCCCGGACCATAGCCGCCTCCCACGTCCGAGTGCACACCAGGAAAATACACTTCCTCGATCTTCCCTGTCAGGCGCGTGACGGGAAAATTCATGCGCTGCTCATGCGTGGCAATACAATGCAAGCCGGCTTGGACGCAGGACGGCAGCGGTTTGAGCAATTCATTGGCCCAGGCCCAATGGCCATCGAACATCGCGCCAGGCGCAATCGTGGTTTTCGCGACAGACGCCGAACTGCCCACGGTTGCCACCGTGTCGAAGACGCCAAGAAAATCGATGCTGACGGGGATGCCGGCAAACTTCTGCACCTCACCTTCACCCGGCGTGAGCAAATCGGCAAACAGCTGGCAAAACGCCACCGCCTCGGCGGCACCCCGCGAAAAACCGAACACGGACAGGGTCAGCGATGGGATATGCGGCTTGGGCCGTGCCACCATCGCCTCCCTTAGTTTTTCAATATGCTCAGCGAACCAGTCCGAGTGGGTCATGAAACGCTCCCTGCCGGTTGAGGGATGCGGCACCTTTTTGTGGCCTACGGCATTATCATAAGTACGGGCAAGTTCGCCAGCCTTATCTGATTTATATAATGGAGTTTCATCTCCATATACCGTTCGATGAATTGCATTTAAAACCTGCAACAATCCCCACACAATTCGTGGCTGCCCTCCTTTGGCAAAAGCTTTCCCCTCATCCGTTTCAGTCAATTCACCGATTTCCGCAAATGGAGTTCCGACGCCAGGAATATAATTTCGAAAATATCCCGCACCCCGTTTATTCGATGGAAAACTTGAAAATAGCCGCGCCACATTACTATGACTGGCATTATTGGCGTCGACTACAACATTACTTATAGGAATAGGCTTCTTTGTTTTCGGGTCGAGCACGCCTGTCCTAACCCCATTCCTATCGCGCTCCAGGTTATTATTGGTTCCATCAAAGAAAAGTCCAACCCTTACTGGAATACTGCACGGTGCATTATCTTTATTGTCACATGCCTCCTTGGCAATTTCGGATTGTTCTTTCGTCGACGGTTTGAGAAAGAAATCGACGGGAAACGGCGCGGAATGGGGAGTTTCACTGATCATGATATCAAGGAATATTGGCAGGTTTCCCGGAGTGAAGAATAGGATGAGTTTTTGCACCCCCTCCCGCATTTGACACGACAACTCTCACCTCGTCATTGGGAAAAAAATGCATATAGATATCCCCGGGCTCATCGTATTTTTCCACTTCCACCATTTTTTCTTTGACAATATGCGTATGTTCTTCCGGCATATCCCAGCGCACCCGGACTTTCATTCCCGGATACCATACCCGCGGAATAGAAGCACAACAAACATCAGCCCCTCCCGCTCCCCATCTGGCCATATTGGCACCTCCTGCCCCATCCACCGACGCGGAATAAATATACTTCCCCGTATGGTTGACAATACCCACCTGCGCTGTCGCGGTAGGACTTGGCCCGGCTTGCTCAACCTGCCTTGCCTTGACAGCACAACCGCTCAGCAGCAAGGCGGTGCCAAGATACATAATCCATTTCATGATTTTCCTTTTATCAAAGTAAGCAGTTGAATGAACAAGGCTAGGCAGCTGATCGCGCCTGCCAGAAATCGTCGGGCAGCGTGTCGAGCTCGGACAGGTAATTCGCACCCTGGCGCGTCCGCCGCAGCAGACTGGCCATCGCCGGATGCAAGGTGAAATCATCGGCCAGCATCAAAGCCAGGGCGCTGAAATGCTGACGCAGGCCCGCCGCCTCGATGCCGCTGGCATTTGCCACAAGCAAATGACGCGCCACGCGCGCATGGCACTCGGCCGGGGTGCCTGAATGAAACAGGTCCGGCTGCA
This sequence comes from Janthinobacterium sp. SUN128, assembly GCF_030587275.1. Taxonomy (NCBI): domain Bacteria; kingdom Pseudomonadati; phylum Pseudomonadota; class Betaproteobacteria; order Burkholderiales; family Oxalobacteraceae; genus Janthinobacterium; species Janthinobacterium sp. SUN128. Next base: position 3,331,160 of record NZ_JAPWHY010000001.1, read on the forward strand.
CATCATGCAGATTGGCCAGGATGGCGTCGGCCTCGGCGGTATCCACCAAGGAGGCAAAGGCGATGTCGTTCAAGGGAAATTTATCAAACTCCGCAGGGACGGGACTGGGCTGAGCCTCGCCTTGCCAACTGATCAGGGAACCATCGCGCCGCAGCGACCACCAGCGGTAGATGGGACTCAGCAAATGCGCATATTGGGTTTGCGTCAAGGCCGCCAGCAAGGCCGGCAATGTGCGACTATCGGCCCAGCGCACTGGCCATTCGACGGTATCTGGCGTGATGGCAATCAAATAGGGGCGCAGATGCTGCTCCAGCCGGTCGATATTGAGCGTGCTGGCGATGATGCTGAGCATGGGCTTGCCTGCGCATAGCGAAAACAGGCGCTGCAGCCACGCGGCCTGCTCGCTGCTTGCCGATGGCGCCGCCATTAAATGCGGTGCGGCGCTCTTGAAGTTTTGCAGCGAGGTATAGGCATACAGCGACTGGTGCCGCAAGCGGCTCGGGTAGCGCTTGGTGAAAAATTCCTCGTCGCAGGCGCCGTCGAGCAGCGCCAGCAGATGCAGGGGCTGGCCGCCGTTCGCCACTACCGCGTCCGCACGCAAGGCCTGCAGTTGCTGCGCGATCAGCGCTGGAACTTCTGGGTCGGGAACATCGATGGCAAAGTACATCAGGGCTCCTTTTCTAGGCTGCCGTGGGTGCGACAAACGGACTACCGCTACGCAACGCTGCCAGCAGACACGCTTTACAGACGCTGGCAGGCAGCGCCGGCAATGGATAAGCGAGCCGTGTCGGCCCGATAAAACTCTTCCTGCCGGCATGCACCGTGATCTTGCCCGGACACTGAATCGTAATATTGCCGCCCTCGATGGTGATATTCGCCCCGCCCGCAGTCGACAGGCGGATGCTTTTTGCCGCCGCCCAGTCGATATGCGCGTTGGCGCTGATCAGATTGACTTCCTCGCGCGCCTGCACCTTGAGCAGGTCGGCCTGCGCCTGCACGTCGATGGCCTGTTTGGCGGCGATCATCTGCAGGCCGATATTGTTCTCGCCCGCCTTGACCACGCCGCCCAGGGCGCCGATGGCCTGACCGCTGTGCACGCGCAACTGGCCGCCGCCGGTGAACTGGGTATCCTGGCCGCTCATCAGTGTGACGGTTTCGCCGCTGGCCAGTTGCATGTCTTGCCCCGCGACAACGCCCAGTCCGGCCCTGGCGGCAATCGCGATGATGGCGTCCTTGGTCTGTGGCAACTGGTCGTGCATGCCCGCCACAGTGGCCAGCATCGCCTTGAGCGGCGCGGCCTTGTTGTCGAGCACGCTGGCGTCCGGCGTCTCTGCGCCAAGATGGCTGGCGTACGTTACCGTTTGATGCGTCTTGGCGGCGGTGTTAAATGTGTCGCCCAGCATCACGGCCTGTTTCAGCAGGGCAATGCCGGATCCGTTGTCGCCGGCCGGATCGCGCTGCGACGCGTCGTGCCCGAGCAGATAGCTGGTCACCAGCAGACCCGCCCTGGCGCGCACCGCGCCATACGCATCGGTGCGCAGCTCGGCGCCGGCGCCGCGCAGGCTGCCACGGTAATTGTCGGCACCGTGGATCAGATGCCCCAGGCTCAGTTCGCTGGCCGCATGGCTGCTTTTCAGCTGTACGCGGCCCTGGCTGTCGCTGTCGTCGAACAGCAGCTGGTTGTAACCGGCCATGCCGCCCGCCTTGCCGAACTCCTTGCTGCGGATGCCCCATTGCGCTGCTCCATTGCGGTGCGCCGCGCTGGCGCCTGCGGCGCCATGCCACAGCGGACTGTTGCCGCCCGCCAGGTTGCCCTGGCCGGCTACCGCGTGATCGTGTGCCGGCTGGAAAACACCAGCGTCACCTGACTCGCCCCCGACGCCGCCCGGGGTCAGTTTGGTGCCGCCCTCGCCCTGCCCGTTGTACAGCGCGCCGATGATGACGGGCCGGTCGATATCGTTTTCCAGGAATTGCACCAGCACTTCCTGGCCGATGCGCGGCAGGAACTGGCTGCCCATGCCGCCGCCGGCCGCGCGCTGCGCCACGCGCACCCAGCAAGTCGCGCCAGTCTCCTGCTGCCAGTGGAAACGGATGCGCACCCGGCCCAGCCTGTCGCAATAAATTTCATCGGCGCCGCTGGCCGCGTCATTGCCATCGGCGCCCACGACGATGGCGCTCTGGCTGCCCAGGGCGGTCGGCGTGGCGTGCTGGCGCGCATCGTTGCTGTCATGCACCGGACGCCACGGCGTGCTTGCGGTGATCATCTCGATGCAGTTGGCGTAACCGCTGGTTTGCGCCTGGGCGATCGCGGCGGCGACATCGGAAAATCCTGCGCCCCACTCTGCCACGGTTTCTTCCAGCAATTCCGGTATCGGGCCGAACAGTTCCGCCAATCCCTCCAGGGCCGGCGCCGGCAGGTTGTTGACGCCGATGCTGGCCACGCGCAGCACGACATATTCGGACGCGGCACCATCGGCCTGCGGTAACGGTCCCTGCGTCAGGGTAAAGCGCGTGCCGGCGCGCAGGGTGCGCACGGTCGAACGGGCCTGCCACAGCTGGGCGCGCGCTTCATGGGCCTGCATCTGCAACTGCGCGTAGCGCTGCGCCTGGGCGGCGCTGGCGTACCAGTACTGGCCCGGTGTGTCGTAGCTTTCCAGCACCGGCGCGTTCTTGCCGCCAAGCGCGATGTTGGCCGGCACGCTGGCGGCCACGGCCTTTTTCGCCTTGTAGTCATAGCTGAGCACGCTGCTCAGGCCCAGCTGCAGGCTGCGCCGCGCGCTCAAGGCTTGCACGCTGTCGCCCGGCTCGCCGACGCGCGCGCCATGAAAGCGCAGCCCGCCCGCCTGTGCGCTGCTGGCGTCCTCGGGCGTGGCGCAAGCCTGGCTGCTGTCGGCAAAGACGACCATGGTCTGATCGTCAAACCGCCAGGCCAGCCCTTCTTCGGTCAGCAGCCGGCGCACGAAATCGAAATCCGATTCGCGGTACTGGCAGCAATAGCTGCGTTCGCCCACGTCCTGCACGAAAGACGCGACCTCGTCGCTCCAGCGCCACAGCGCATATGGCGCATACGCTTGCAATACCTCGTCGACGATGGCCATCACGCTCCGATCTTGCCAGACGCGGCTGTTACGCACTTGCGTCAACAGAAACAACCAAGGCGTGATGCGCAGGCGGTAGCGCGCCAGGCCGCCATTGCTGCCCAGCATGGCCGCTTCGCTGATGTAGCCGGAAAACTGCGTGCGCGTGCCGTCCGCCAGGCTGATATGCAGGCTGGCCGGCTGGCCCAGCAGGGACGCCAGCGCAACATGGGCGCTGGTGGACAAGGCGATGATGTCGCGCGCGCCGACCTCCTGCAGCCGTTCGTCGGCGGCAAAGGCTTCGACCAGCAAGCCGCTGTCCTGACCATCGTCGCCGATAGCCAATGCATACAGGCGTGCCGCGCCGTTGAAGGCGGCCACTGCGCTAACGATATCTTGTGTCAAAAGATGCTCTTCATCTGGAGTGTGGCATCGCACATTGCTTATCAGAACAGTGTGCAAAATAAACAATTCCAGGCAATTATGCGCGAGTTCTCAAAAAAGCAAGATTCAATTGAGCAAGTAGCGCACGGGGAAGACATTAGTCGATGCTTGATGCAACGGATTCGGTACAATACTCCGGCAAGCCCATTCACTCTTTCCCGTGCAGCCATGAACCAACTCGAACAACTGAAGCAATTTACTACCGTGGTGGCCGACACCGGCGACTTCCAATCGATCCAGGCTTACACGCCGCGCGATGCGACGACGAATCCGTCGCTGATCCTGAAGGCCGTGCAAAAGGATGAATACAAGCCGCTGCTGGAAAAGGCCGTGCGCGACCATCCGAACGCCTCCACAGCCGAAATCATCGACCGCCTGCTGATCGCGTTTGGCGTGGAAATCCTGCAAACCATCCCCGGCCGCGTCTCCACCGAAGTCGATGCGCGCCTGTCGTTCGACACGGAAGGTACTGTCGCCAAGGGCCGCGACCTGATCGCCCTGTATTCGAACGCCGGCATTCCACGCGAGCGCGTGCTGATCAAGATCGCTTCCACCTGGGAAGGCATCCGCGCCGCCGCCATCCTGGAAAAGGAAGGCATCCGCTGCAACATGACCCTGCTGTTCTCGCTGGCCCAGGCCATCGCCTGCGCCGAAGCGGGCGCGCAGCTCATTTCTCCGTTCGTCGGCCGCATCTACGACTGGTACAAGAAATCGACGGGTATCGACTACATGGGCGCGGAAGATCCAGGCGTGCAATCGGTCCGCCGCATCTACAACTACTACCGCAAGTTCGGCTACAAGACCGAGGTGATGGGCGCGAGCTTCCGCAACACGTCGCAAATCCTCGAACTGGCCGGCTGCGACCTGCTCACCATCAGCCCCGACCTGCTGCAAAAGCTGGCCGACAGCGATGCGCCGGTGGAGCGCAAGCTGAGCGCCGAAGCGGCGCCATCGACCAACATCGTGCAAATGTCGCTGAACGAGGAAGCCTTCCGCTTCATGATGAATGAGGACGCGATGGCGACGGAAAAACTGGCTGAAGGCATCCGCGCCTTCTGCGTCGATTCCGGCAAGCTGAAACAGATGATCTCGGCACTGCGCTAATCACGACGTGCATAAAAAAAGCGGCGCCCGTGCAATGCACGGCGCCGCTTTTTTCATGCCTGCGTGATCAGGAACAGCGGAAGGTGGCCACGCCCTGGTAATTGGCGCCATTGGCCAGCTGCGCCTTGTAAGCGGCGATCAGCAGATAGCGGCCAGCGCCGCCGTCGCCCAGCATCAGCTGCGCGCCCGTGCCATTCGACAGGTAGCCGCCAGTGATGCTGCTCGACGCGGCCGAAGCCATGCTGGTAGCAGCACTCACCTTGCCCGTGCTGCCACCGGCGCTGGCATCGAGGGACAGCGCCACCTTGGCGCCGGAAGCATCGAACGATACGCTGGCGGTGCCGCTGGCCGTGCCGAAGTAAGCGGTCGACGAGACGCTGCTGCCGCCCGTATAGCTTGGCGCCGTGAACGCACCGGCATCGCAGGTCAACGTACCGGTCGCTGGCAGTGCGGCGAGCACGTTATAGGCGACATAATGCGCACTGGCATTATTGCCGGTCAAGGTCGTGGCGCCGGAAATATTGCTGAACGCGCCCTTGAACCAGCGGCCCTGCGCGAAGGCCGCGTCGCCGCTGATGTCACGCGTCACGGACGGATTGCCCGTCAGGACGATGCTGCCGATAGTGCTCAAGGCGCCGGAGGCGTCCTGCACCAGCGTGCTGGCCTTGCCATTGCTCTGCAAGCCGATCGACGTAAAGACGAAACGGCTGTTGTCGCCATTGACGAAACGGGCGCTGACGGAGCCCGTGTCTTCGCCGGTGGCGGTCGGCGTGACAGGCACCACTGGGGGGGCAACAGGTACTACGGGCGTCACGGGTGGATTCACGGCGACCACCGGGTCAGCTGGGGAGGACGAGCCGCCACCGCCGCAGGCAACGAGAGAGCCAGCGATGAGGGTCAAAACAAAAGCGTGATTCAATTGCATACGATTCCAATAAAAAAGCAGGGCATAAGGAATCCTTGGCACATGCCAAAAATTCAACGTCCAATATTATGCAACATTTCTCAAGAGAATGGTTGCCTTAAAGAAATTTACTAATACTAACAATGTGACTATAACGAGCGCGACTGTTTCGTGACGCCACGCTGGCGGTAAAATAGCTGGCCACAGGCCGTCAACGACTACTCATGCAATCACCGATCACCATCCGCCTGGGCCGCCGCGCCCGGGCGCGCATCGCCGACAACGGCTTGCGCGCGCTTGACGTCGCCATCGTCCCTGCTGCCGCAGGCGGGCCAAAAGGCTTGATCCTGCACCAGCTCGATTGCTGGCTGTTCGGCGACTTCCTGGCCCAGGCGCCACGCCCGCGCCATTTCGTCGGCGCCTCGATCGGCGCCTGGCGCATGGCCGCCGCCGTGTTCCCCGACCCGGTGGCCGCGCAGCGCCGCCTGGTGCGCGAATACGTGGGCCAGCGCTATCCTGACAAGCCCGATGCGGCGCACGTCAGCCGCACCTGCCGCGCCCTGCTCGACGCGGTCCTCGATGGCCAGGATGCGCAGCTGCTGCGGCACGAGCGCCATAGCTTGTCGGTGCTGGCCGTGCGCGGCATCGGCGCGCTGGCGCAGCCGGGCAAATGGCGCGACCGGCGCGGCTTCCTGCTGGCCGCCGCCGGCAATGCCGTGGCACGGGCGCACTTGGCCGCCTCGCTGGAACGCGCGGTGTTCCATGCGGGGCCGGACGGCGCCAGTTGGTTGCGCTCGCGCTTCGACGCCTTTCATTCGCATTTCGTGCCCCTGGCGCAAGAGAACCTGCGCGACGCGCTGCTGGCCTCCGGCTCCATCCCGCTGGTGCTCGATGCCGTGACGGACATCGCCGGCGCGCCACCCGGGCGCTACTGGGACGGCGGCCTGGTCGACTACCATCTGCACCTGCCCTACCAGCGCGAACCGGACCTGGTGCTGTACCCGCATTTTGCCGACCATATCGTGCCGGGCTGGCTGGACAAGGCCATGCCCTGGCGCCGCGCGCGCAGCGGCGATAGCGCACTCGACAACATGATCCTCGTCTCGCCCTCGCCCGCCTTCGTGGCCAGCTTGCCGAATGGCAAACTGCCGGACCGGCGCGACTTCCCCCATTACGGGCAGGACCACGCGGCGCGCATGCGCGACTGGCGCCGCGCCATCGCGGAAAGCGAGCGCATGGCGGCCGCCTTCGCCCGCTGGGCAGAGCAGCCGGACCTGCGCCAGGCGCTCGATCTGTAGCAAGGGCGAGACTGCAACACGCGCCAAAACAAGCGCGCTTTTCCCTCGCCTATTGGTCACTTATCAGTGCATACTATGTCGCACAGGCAACCTTCAATCCCTCTGCGACAGGAGTTTCAACCATGCACGCCCTCTCCCACCTTCGTATCGGCACGCGCCTGGCTGCAGGCTTCGCGCTGGTGCTGCTGCTGTCCGTGATCTCCACCTCGTACGCGCTGTACAGCGCCCATGTGAATGCCGAAGCGACGCGGCAAATGATGGAAAAACCGCTGGCCAAGGAACGCCTGGTATCGGACTGGTACGTGCTGATCTACTCGGCCATCGCGCGCACCTCGATGATCGCCAAAAGCACGGATGAAACCTTGTCGAGCGTGTTTGCCGACACCATCGCCGACAGCACGAAACAGGGCAGCGAACTGCTGAAGAAAATCGAGACGCTGCTCGACAGCGATGAAGAAAAAGCCATCTTCAAGTCGTCCATCGCCGAACGCGTCAAGTACCAGGATGCCAAGACCCTGGTGATGAATGCGCGCAAGGCCGGCAACGCGGCGCAGGCGGAAAGCGCCTACCGCGACAGCTTCGCGCCGGCCGCCGCCAAGTACCAGAACAACGTCAAGGCCCTGCTGTCGCAGCAGCGCCAGGCCATCGACGCCACGGCGCAAGCGATCGAGGAAGCCAACGGGCGCAGCTTTACCCTGCTGCTGACCTTGTGCGCGCTGGTGGTGGCGCTGGGCAGCGTCTGTGCCTGGCTGATCACGCGCTCGATCACGCAGCCATTGAAGGCTGCCGTGAAGGTGGCTGAAACGGTGGCCGACGGCGACTTGCGCACGCATTTCGGCACGCCCGCCAGCGATGAAATCGGCGACCTGATGCGCGCGCTGCAGGGCATGAACGAGGCGCTGCGCAAGGTGGTGTCGGAAGTGCAGACGGGCACCAATGCGATTGCCACGGCCTCCGGCGAAATCGCCGCCGGCAACCAGGATCTGTCGGCGCGCACGGAGCAGCAGGCCAGTTCGCTGGAAGAGACGGCATCGTCGATGGAGGAACTGACCAGCACCGTCAAGCAGAATGCGGACAATGCGCGCCAGGCCAACCAGATGGCGGTGGCCGCGTCAAGCGTGGCCGAACGGGGCGGCAGCATCGTCAGCCAGGTGGTCGACACCATGGGCGCCATCGACACGGCATCGACGAAAATCGTCGACATCATCGGCGTCATCGACGGCATCGCCTTCCAGACGAATATCCTGGCCTTGAACGCAGCCGTCGAAGCGGCGCGCGCCGGCGAGCAGGGGCGCGGCTTTGCCGTCGTCGCCACGGAAGTGCGCAGCCTGGCGCAACGCTCGGCCGCGGCGGCGCGCGAAATCAAGACCCTGATCGGCGACTCGGTGGAACAGGTCAACAATGGCACGCGGCTGGTACATCAGGCCGGCAGCACCATGAACGAAGTGGTCGACAGCGTACGCCGCGTCACCGACATCATGGCCGAGATCACCGCCGCCAGCGCCGAGCAAAGCATGGGCATCGACCAGGTCAACCAGGCCATCGCGCAGATGGACCAGGTGACGCAGCAAAATGCGGCCCTGGTGGAGGAAGCGGCGGCAGCGGCCGAAAGCATGCAGGACCAGGCTGCGCGCCTGGCGCAAGTGGCGGCCGGCTTCCAGCTCGAACACATGGCGACAAAGGCGCCGGTACGCAGCGCGCGGCCGGCGCCCACCCAGCAGGCCAAGCCGGCGGCCAGGAGCGCCGCCGCCAGGCAGCCAGCCATCGCGGCCAGGAGCGCGCCTGCTGCGCGCAAGCCCCAGGCGCAGGTGGCTGGCGAGCAGGATTGGGAAGAGTTTTAAGACTGGCAACAGGGCCAGTCAAAAGGGTTTGACAGCGCCGTGGCGCGCGAGGATACTTGTTTCAGGTGGCAGGGCGCACCACCGGCAGCAATACGTGTTGCGCCTGACATCGTTCTGCGGGAGCACGAACATGAAATGTATCCGCCGCGTCAGCGCACAACTGCGCCTGGGCCTCCTGTCCCCCTTGCTGCTGTGTGCAGCCCTTGCCGGCTGCGCCACGGCGCCCGCCACCCCGCCTCCGCCCGACCTTTTCAACGATGCCAGCTTTGCCGCGCCGGCCGTGCCGGTCGACCCGCGGCAGGCGTTTGCCATGAGCGACGCCATGCGGCAGTACGTGCGCGTCGATATCGCGCGCGAGGGGCGCAGCAAGAATCCCCGCCGCGCGCTGGCCGATGCCCTGCGCAACAGGGCCGGGCTGCAGCTTGAATATGATGCCGCCATGACGCGCACGGCGGCACAGGCGTTCGATGCGCGCAGCGGCAATTGCCTGTCGCTGGTGCTGATGACGGCCGCGCTGGCCAAGGAAATGGGACTCAATGTGCACTACCAGCTGGTTCTGGGAGAAGAGAGCTGGAGCCGCAGCGGTGGCATGTATTTCGTCGCCGGCCACGTCAACCTCGCGCTGGAACGCCGTGCCGCCGGCAATACCGTCGGCTACGAGGCCGACGCCATCATGCTCATCGACTTCCTGCCTGGCGAAGACCTTGCAGGCCAGCGCACGCTGCAAATCAGCGAGGCGACCATCCTGGCCATGTACCTCAACAATCGCGCCGCCGAAACCATGGCCAGCGGCGAGCTCGATCAAGCCTACTGGTATGCGCGCGCCGCCATCCTGCAAGACCCCACGTTTGCGGGCGCTTTCAATACGCTGGGCATCATCCAGCTGCGCCACGGCGACACAGAACCGGCGCGGCGCACGCTCGCTTACGCACTGGAACGCTCGCCATCGAATACCGTGCTGCTGTCGAACCTGGCGCAGGCACTCGACGGCCTGGGACGCGCGAACGAAGCGCAGCTGCTACGGAGAAAATTGCTGGCCCTGCAGCCGGAACCTCCGTTCCACTTCTTCAACCTGGGCCAGCGCGCCATGGAGGCCGTCGACTACCAGGAAGCGGCGCGCCTGTTCAAGCGCGAGATCGCGCGCGATCCCTACTACCATGAATTCCACTTCTGGCTGGCGCAGGCGTATGCGCGCATGGGACAACTCTCGCAGGCGGGCAGGCAGCTGGAACTGGCGATGGACAACAGCACCACGCGCAGCGAGCACGGGCTGTACGCGGCCAAGCTGCAGCGCCTGCGCGCCGCTACCGCGCACTAGCGCATCAGGCCGCGTCAGTCTTCCAGGAACATCTGCTGCAGGTCGTTCAGGAAGCACAACCCCCGCTCCGTCGGGCGGATGACCTGGTGGTCGCGGTACAGCAAGCCTTTCGCTTCGGCCGCGTTCAGCGGCTGCTCGATGGCGTTGATGGCCAGGCCCGTGCGCTCGGCGAACAGGTTCGGTGTAAAGCCCTGCGTCAGGCGCAGGGTATTCAACATGAACTCGAAACCCATTTCCTCGCGCGCCAGCTCGCGCTCTTCCTGCACCGGCTTACCGGCCAGTACCGCGTCCATGTAGGCGCGCGGCTGCTTGTAGCGGGCCTGGCGGAGCACGCGGTGCGGGAACGAAATCTTCGAGTGGGCGCCCGCGCCGATGCCCAGGTAGTCGCCGAATTCCCAGTAATTGCGGTTGTGCTTGGCCTGGCGGCCCGGCTGCGCATAGGCCGACACTTCGTAGCGGCCGTAACCGGCCTGCGCGGCGCGCGCGGCCACCATGTCGGCGATATCGGCGCTCTCGTCGTCGTCCGGCAGCACGGGCGGATACTTGGCGAACAGCGTATTGGGTTCGAGCGTCAGGTGGTACAGCGACAGGTGCGGCGGCGCGAACGACAGCGCCGTTTCCAGGTCCTGCTGCGCCTCGCCCAGGGTTTGCGTGGGCAGCGCGTACATCAGGTCGAGGTTGAAATTGTCGAAATTGGCGTGCGCGATGTCCACCGCGCGGCGCGCCTCGTTGTCGTCATGGATACGCCCCAGCGCCTGCAGGTGGCGGCCATTGAAGCTCTGGATGCCGATCGACAGGCGGTTGATGCCGCTGACCCGGTAGGACTTGAATTTTTCCGCTTCAAAGGTACCCGGATTGGCTTCCATGGTGATTTCGCAGTCGGGCTCCAATGGCAGCAAGGTGCGCACGTCCGACATCAGCCGGTCCAGGCCCGCCGCCGACATCAGGCTGGGCGTGCCGCCGCCGATGAAGATGGTATGGATCTTGCGGCCCCAGATCAGCGGCAGCGCCATTTCCAGGTCCAGCCGCAGGGCCGCCAGGTATTCCCCTTCCGGCAAGTCGCCGCGCACCTCGTGCGAATTGAAATCGCAGTACGGGCATTTTTTCACGCACCACGGGAAATGGATGTACAACGACAGCGGCGGCAGTGCCGCCAGGTTCAGCGCGCCCGGCTGCAGGTATTTCAGGGCCGCCCCGGCCGCGCCGGAAATGCCTTCCTGCGGCGCGGGAGCGGCTCCCGCCCTGGCGGCCGGCTTGGCGGCGGCGCCCACCAGTTTGATCGGGATCATCGCAGTTTTTCCACCAGCGCGCGCAGGGCCTGGCCACGGTGCGACAGGGCGTTCTTTTCATCGGACGTCAATTCGGCCGCGCACTTGCCCAGCGCGGGGAGGAAGAAATGCGGATCGTAGCCGAAGCCGCCGTTGCCGCGCGGCGTAGCAATCATCTCGCCATTCCAGCGTCCGTCGGCGATAACCGGCTGCGGGTCGTCCGCATGGCGCACGTACACCAGCACGCAGTAGTAGTACGCGGACTTGTCGGCATGCGCTTCCAGGTCGGCGATCAGCTTGGCGCTGTTGGCCGCGTCCGATTTCGGCTCGCCCGCATAGCGTGCCGAATACACGCCCGGCGCGCCACCGAGCGCATTGACGCACACGCCCGAATCGTCGGCCAGCGCAGGCAAGCCCGTCAGGCGCGACGCATGGCGCGCCTTTTGCAGGGCGTTTTCAACGAAGGTGTGGAATGGTTCGTCGCTTTCCGGCACGGCGTACTCGCCCTGGGCGTGGACGGAAAAACCGATGGTCGAGAGCAGCTCGTTGAATTCCTTGAGCTTGCCGGCGTTGTTGGAGGCGAGGATGAGGCGTTGGGTCATGTCAGTAGTCCGGTTGAAGTGCCGACATTGTAAACCTTTTGCGCTCCCCTCACCCTGGCCTGCCGCTGCCGCAAAAAGCGGCAGCCGTGGGTTTCTTGCCCGGCGTGGCGGGCAACAGGATGTAAATCTATGTAAAGATCAGATCCCCAATGCCTGCTTCTGCAGGGCGATCAGGTCGGCGATGCCGCCCTGCGCCAGGTCCAGCAAGCGGTTCATGCCGGCGCGGTCGAACGCGGCGCCTTCGGCCGTACCCTGCACTTCGATGAAGTGGCCCGCCTCCGTCATGACCACGTTCATGTCCGTGTCGCAGCCCGAGTCTTCCACGTAGTCCAGGTCCAGCACCGGCATGCCCTGGTAGACGCCTACCGAGATGGCGGCGACAAAGCTTTTCACGGGAATGGCGGCAATCGCGCCGCGTGCCTGCAACTGGGAAAACGCGTCATACGCGGCCACCATGGCGCCCGTGATCGAGGCCGTGCGGGTGCCGCCATCGGCCTGGATGACGTCGCAATCGAGGTGCAGGGTGCGTTCGCCGAACGCCTGCAAATCAAAGGCTGCGCGCAGCGAGCGGCCGATCAGGCGCTGGATTTCCTGCGTGCGGCCGGACTGCTTGCCGCGCGCCGCTTCGCGGTCCATGCGCGTGTGCGTCGAGCGTGGCAGCATGCCGTACTCGGCCGTCAACCAGCCCTGGCCCTTGCCTTTCAGGAAACCCGGCACCTTGTCTTCGATGCTGGCGGTGCAGATGACCTTGGTGTCGCCGCACTCGATCAGCACCGAGCCTTCGGCATGCTTGGTGTACTGGCGGGTGATGCGGATGGCGCGCAGCGCGTCGACGGCGCGGCCGCTCGGGCGGGATTCAAATGTCATGGGATGTCCTGTGTGATTGGGGTTGCGGCAGCGATTTTACCACCGCGCGCCCGTCTATTTGCAGTCATGCAACAGCGCAAGACGCAATGGCAGGCGGCGCACACATGATCCCTACAATCCTGCCCCGCCAAACACAATTTTCTTTACAATGCCGTAAAACGCACACTATTCAGCAATTTTCAGGCCATCGTGCTCTTCGGTCCTGTTTTGCGGCGCGGGCGGTATTGCCTGCGCTGGCTGATTAAGTGTATAAGTGACTGTATACAAGATCAAATCGGGGAATCCTTTGAGCATTTCAAGCATGACAGGCTACGCGGTTGCCACCAGCGAAGGTGCTGCAGGCACACTGACAATTGAAATCAAGAGCGTCAACTCGCGCTTTCTCGACCTGCAATTCCGGATCAACGACGATCTGCGGGCCCTGGAGCCAGACTTGCGCGCCGCTGTCATGTCCGCCATCACGCGCGGCAAAGTCGAGGTACGCCTGAGCTTTGGCCGCAAGGCCGCGACGGCAGGCACGCAGGCCCTGAACCTGCCCCTGCTGGCCGAACTGGCGCGCCTGCAAAACGAAGTAGGCCAGCATTTTGTCTCCGCCCCCGTCATGACGGTGGCCGAACTGTTGCGCTGGCCTGGCATCATCGAAGAAGCGCAAGTGGGGCAAGAGTCCTTGCAGGCGGACGTGGGCGCGCTGACCAAGCGCACCGTGGCGGCCTTCGTCGACAGCCGCAAGCGCGAAGGCGCGGCGCTCGAAGCGGTGCTGGTGTCGCGCATCGAAGCGATGGAAGCCATCGTCAAGCGCATCACGCCATTGATACCGCAAGTGGTGGCGGCCTTCCAGCAAAAAGCCATCGAACGCATGCAGGATGCGCTGGGCCTGGCCAGCCAGGGCTCGAATTCGGCCCTGTCGCGCCAGGACGCCATGGAACGCATCCGCCAGGAAGTCATCCTGTACGGCATCCGCATCGACGTGTCGGAAGAACTGGCACGCCTGTCGGCCCACCTGGGCGAAACGCGCCACATCCTCACCAAGGGCGGGCAAGTAGGCAAGCGCCTCGACTTCATGATGCAGGAACTGAATCGCGAAGCCAATACGCTGGGCGCCAAGGCGTCCGTCAAGGAACTGGCCGACGCCTCGATGGACTTGAAGCTGCTGATCGAGCAGATGCGCGAACAAGTGCAGAACCTGGAGTAAGCCATGGCCACGCCACGCACAGGGACATTTGCCGCCTTGCTGGCGCTGCTGGCGGCCGGAGCGCAGGCGCAAACGGCGCAGTTGCCGTCGCCATATGCGATCGAAAGCTGCACGGCTGGCTGTTTTACCCTCAAGGAGCGCGGCGCATCCATCTACACGGGCGCCGATGCCGCCTCCTACCGCATCTGCTCGCGCAGCAGCCTGGGCGCGGAAGTGTCGGTCGACAGCACGGTCGTGCGCATCAGCAACCGCGACTGTACAGATGTGAATGGCCGGGCCATCGTCCTGAACACGGGCGAAATCACGCTGGGACGGCTGCCCCGCTGAAACGCCCCGGCCAGCTTGATTTTTTACCATGTCGCCAGCGGGGGCTGGCTCACCGCCTTGCCTCTTGGTAAAATACCGGATTGGGCGGCGCCCGTGCAAGCGCAAACGCCGCCATCACACGCATATGGAAAGATCCGCATGAGCCACCCTACCGCCTTCTCCGGCAGCCTGTTCGTGGTCGCCGCGCCATCGGGCGCCGGCAAATCGACACTGGTCAATGCATTGCTGGCGCAAGAGCCCGGCATCAAATTGTCGATCTCGACCACCACGCGCGCCCCCCGTCCGGGCGAGCAGCACGGCCGCGAGTACTATTTCACGACGGCGGAAGACTTTGTCGCGCGCGCAGACCAGGGCGAATTCCTGGAATGGGCGGAAGTCCATGGCAATTACTACGGCACCTCACGCATCATGGTGGAACAGCAAATGGCCGCCGGCACCGACATCCTGCTGGAAATCGACTGGCAAGGCGCGCGCCAGGTGCGCAAGCAATTCCCCCGCGCGGCCGGCATTTTCATCCTGCCGCCATCGATCGATGCGCTGGAAGAACGCTTGAACAAGCGCGGCCAGGACGAGCCGCACGTGATCACGCGCCGCCTGCTGGCGGCTGGCGGCGAAATCGCACACGCTCCCGAGTTCGAGTATGTTATTATCAATGAAGAGTTTACGGTCGCTTTGTCCGAACTGAGCGCGATCGTGAGAGCGGCCCGTTGCCGGTTTGCGCAACAAGCGGCCCGCAACGCATCGCTATTCGCCCAGCTGGGCCTGCACGCAGAGTAATTAGTCTGCACGCCAGTTCACACAGCGCCCCGCACCACGCATAAAATTTAGGAGTTACTATGGCCCGTATCACAATCGAAGATTGCCTGAAGCAGATCCCTAACCGTTTTCAGCTGACCCTGGCTGCGACTTATCGCGCACGTCAGTTGTTGCAAGGCCACACCCCAAAGGTGGAAGCCAAGGACAAGCCTACCGTTGTCGCACTGCGTGAAATCGCTGCCGGTAAAGTCGGCATCGAAATGCTGAAAAAGGTCCCGATGTAGTGGGAAGCCGCGTGCCGGAACAGTGCTGACCCCTGGTTCTACCGTATCCTTTATTCACACTGTGAAGCAACGCGACGTTTTATGAGTCTGACCCCAGCCGACACGACTTCCGCAGCACTGCCGTCCCTGGCCTCGCGCCAGGCGGCAAAATCGCAGGGCGCTTCCGCGCCCGGCACCGGCACGTCCGGCAGCAACACCCCCGCAGCACCGCCAGCACCCGCCTTGGGCGTGGCCTCCGTCAGTCACCTGGCCGACAAGCTGGCCGAATACCTTTCCCCTGCCGACCTGAAAAAAGTCAAGGAAGCCTACCGCTTCTCCGACGAAATGCACCTGGGCCAGATGCGTCGCTCGGGCGAGCCGTATATCTCGCATCCGATCGCCGTCGCCGAAATCTGCGCCGACTGGAAGCTCGACGCGCAAGCCATCATGGCCGCCCTGCTGCATGACGTGATGGAAGACCAGGACGTCAAGAAGGATGAATTGATCGAGCGCTTCGGCGCACCCGTGGCGCACCTGGTCGACGGCCTGTCGAAGCTGGAAAAGATCGAATTCCAGAGCCAGATCGAAGCGCAGGCGGAAAACTTCCGCAAGATGCTGCTGGCCATGGCGTCCGACGTGCGCGTGATCCTGATCAAGCTGGCCGACCGCCTGCACAATATGCGCACGCTGGATTTCATGACGGCGGCAAAAAAGCGCCGCATCGCCAGCGAGACCATGGAAGTGTACGTGCCGATCGCGCACCGCCTCGGCCTGAACAATATTTACCACGAGCTGCAGGACCTGTCGTTCTCGCACCTTTACCCGATGCGCTACCGCACCCTGGCGAAAGCCGTCAAGGCGGCGCGCGGCAACCGGCGCGAAGTGGTCAACAAGATCATGGAAGCGGTGAAAAGCACCCTGTCCATGGCCGAGCTCGAGGCCGACGTCACGGGCCGCGAAAAGACCCTGTACGACATCTATAAGAAGATGCGCAGCAAGCATTTGTCGTTCTCGCAAGTGCTGGACGTGTACGGCTTCCGCGTGGTGGTCGGCAGCTTTGCCGACTGTTACGTGACCCTGGGCACCCTGCACAGCCTGTACAAGCCCATGCCGGGCAAGTTCAAGGATTACATCGCGATCCGCAAGCTGAACGGCTACCAGTCGCTGCACACGACCGTCATCGGTCCCTACGGCACGCCCGTCGAATTCCAGATCCGCACCCAGGAAATGCACCGCACGGCCGAATCCGGCGTAGCGGCGCATTGGCTGTACAAGAGCGGCGAATCGAACCCGTCCGATCTGCAGCAGCGCACCCATGCGTGGCTGCAATCCTTGCTCGACATCCAGCAGCAGACGGGCGACTCGGCCGAATTCCTCGAACACGTCAAGGTCGACCTGTTCCCCGATTCCGTCTACGTATTTACGCCGAAGTCGAAGATCATCGCCCTGCCGCGCGGCGCCACGGCCATCGATTTCGCCTACTCGATCCATACGGGCATCGGCGACCAGACCGTGGCCGTCAAGATCAACAACGAAACCTCGCCCCTGCGCACCGAGTTGCACAATGGCGACATTGTCGAGATCATCACCGATTCCTCGTCGCGCCCCAGCCCGACCTGGCTGTCATTCGTGCGTACAGGCAAGGCCCGTTCGGCCATCCGCCACCATTTGCGCACGATCAACCTGCCCGAATCGATCGCCCTGGGCCAGCAATTGCTGTCGCAGGCGCTGCACACCCTGAACATCGACGCCGACCTGCCGGCGCCATTGATCGAACGCCTGCTCAACGAATCGAGCGCCAATTCCATGGACGAGCTGTACGCGGACATCGGCATCGGCAAGCGCATGGCCACCCTGGTGGCGCGCCATATCTTCGGCCTGATCGGCGGCGAAGCGGCCAGCATGCCGGTGGAACACAATAGCGGCAGCGAGCTCGACCCCGTCACCATCTGCGGCAGCGAAGGCGTTTCGGTACAGCTGGCGCCATGCTGCCTGCCGATCCCGGGCGACCAGATCATCGGCCAGTTGCGCCGCGACCAGGGGCTGCTGGTACACACGAGCGACTGCTCGCAAGCGAAGCGCCAGCGCGCCAAGGAACCGGACCGCTGGATCGCCGTGCGCTGGGGAACCGAACTGAACCGTCGCTTCGACTGCCGCATCAAGGTGCTGATCAACAGCGAACGGGGCATCCTCGCCCGCGTGGCCGCCGAAATCGGCGAGTCCGACGCCAACATCATCTATGTCGGCATGGACGAAGACAAGGACAACGTCCTCGACCAGCTGCGCTTCACCGTGCAAGTCAAGGACAGGGTCCACCTGGCCGCCCTGCTGCGCAATGTGCGCCGGGTAGCAGGTGTCAACCGCATCCTGCGCGAACGTAACTAAAACCCAAAGCGAAGACTGGGGTCGGACCCGCCGGGTCTGACCCCAGTTTTCCGCTGCAGGCTACCCGATACTTTCCGTAACTCGTCGTAAAAACGCCTGATCTCCTACCGCAAATTCGGCATTGATTGCTTCACGCAGTTGCCCGAGACAACGCTCGCCTAATGTATCCTGAAATAACGATTGGTATGTTTTTTGCCGTTCAGACGCGTCACGTCCAAGCATCCAATACAAGGAATGCAGAGACAGCAGATCATCCTGCCCATCAAGAAAGCATGCTTGGCGATTCACTCCACGCTGCAACACATGCAGCGGAACGCCGGGCAAGACGAGCCGAAGGCGGCGGGGCATGGCAACTCCTGATACCGACTAAATGATCAGTGTGCCTGTACGCGCATCAGACACTCTGCGCCACCGCAAACTACCCCTCCCCAGGCGCCGGATACGTCACTTCCAGCAACTCCAGTTCCTGCTCGCCCAGCGGCGTGGTGAGGGTGATCACGTCGCCTTCGCGCGCCTTGGTGATGGTGCGGGCCATGGGCGAGACCCAGCTGATCTTGCCGTTCAGGGGGTCGAATTCATCGATGCCGACGATGGTGATCGTGTGCGTTTCGCCGTCGCTGGTGCGGTAAGTTACCGTGGCGCCGAAAAACACCTGGTCGTTGCCATGGTGCACGCTGGGGTCGACGATGGCGGCCAGGTCCATGCGTTTCGTCAGGAAGCGGATGCGGCGGTCGATTTCGCGCAGGCGCCGCTTGCCGTAGATATAGTCGCCATTTTCCGAACGGTCGCCATTCGACGCCGCCCAATGGACGATGCGCACGACTTCCGGACGGTCGACGTCGATCAGCTGCAGCAGCTCATCCTTGATGCGCTGGTAACCGGCCGGCGTGATGTAGTTCT
Source organism: Janthinobacterium sp. SUN128 (assembly GCF_030587275.1). NCBI lineage: Bacteria > Pseudomonadati > Pseudomonadota > Betaproteobacteria > Burkholderiales > Oxalobacteraceae > Janthinobacterium > Janthinobacterium sp. SUN128. Next base: position 3,349,706 of record NZ_JAPWHY010000001.1, read on the forward strand.
TGGCGCCGGCGGGAATGGCCAGCGCCAGCGCGGCCGCTTCTTCATCGTCGTCGTTGTCGGATTCTTTTACAAAGGCTTTATTCATCTGCCTATTGTAGCCCTGCCAGGGACCCGCAGGCACACGGGATGCGGGGGCAGACGGGCTTTTTTGACGTATCATCGTGGCAATCGCGGCAAACCTGCGCCGCACACGGAGACGGATGAAAAAATTCTACAGAGTCAGGCGCTGGCTGTTCGCGCCGCTGGTCTACCTGGCCGCCATCTTCCTGCTGATCGAGGAATGGCTGTGGGCGACGGGTGCGCGCATCATGCAGGTGGTGGCGCAATTTCCGCCCCTGCATGCACTGGAAGCGTGGATCAGGCGCCTGCCGCCGTACTGGGCGCTGGCCATCTTCGTGCTGCCGGCCGTGCTGCTGTTTCCCGTCAAGCTGCTGGCCCTGCTGGCGATCGCGCGCGGCCATGCATTTTCCGGCATCGGCGTGATCGTCATCGCCAAGCTGGGCGGCGCGGCCGCCGTGGCCCGCCTGTACAGCCTGACGCGCCCCACTCTGCTGACGTTGCCGTGGTTTGCGCGCTGGCATGGCCTGTTCATGGAAACCAAGGACCGCTGGATCGCCCGCCTGCGCGCCACGCGTCCATGGCGCAGGATCAGCCGCCTGTCGGCCGCGCTGGGCCGCGCCCGCCGTGCTTGGTGGCAACGCTTGCGCAAGGGCACGCCAGGCCGGCATAATTCCCGCCCAGCCAGAGTGCTGCGCCGCTTCGCCGCCTTCTGGCGCGCCCGCCGCTGATGAAGAAGGACGACTCCATGCACGACACTCTCCAGCTGGCCCCCGCCATGCGCGCGGCGGCGCCGGAAATCTACCTGTACGACTCTGCCAGCTTGCAATTGCTCGATGCCAACGACGCCGCCTGCGACAACTTGCAGTACACGCGCCAGGAATTGCTGGCGATGACGCCGTTCACGCTGGCGCCGCAGCTGGACGCGCAGCACTTGGCCGCCGTACTGGCGGCCCTGGACGACAGCATCGGCGCGCAAGCCCGGCTGCATGTACAGCAGCGCCGCCGCGATGGCAGCCTGTATTCGCTCAGCCTGCAACTGTCGCGCGCCAGCCGCCAGGGACGCGCCCTGCTCCTGGCCGAGGGCGAAGACTTGCACACGCCGCAGGCGACGGCGGCCGCCCTGGCGCAGGTGCAGTCGCGCTTCAACGCCATCGTCTCGAATACGCCTGGCCTCGTGTACCAGTTCTGCCTGCATGCGGATGGACGGGCATCCTTTGCCTACCTGAGCGACGGCTGCCAGGCCCTGCTGGGCCTGGGGCCGGCACAGCTGCATGCGCGTCCGGAACTGTTCTATCAATTGATCCTGGCCGACGACCGCGCCTCGTATCTGGAATCGATGCAGGCCTCAAAAAACGCCTTGTGGAGCTGGAACTGGGAAGGCCGCATCTGGATCGATGCCTGGAAAGACGTCAAATGGATCAACCTGCGCTCCACGCCGCGCGCGCTGGCCGACGGCACGGTGCAGTGGGAAGGCATCATGACGAATATCACGGAAAGCCGGCTCGAACAGATCGAAGTGCGCCAGTCGCGCGCCCGCCTGGCCGAGCTGACTGCGCATATCGACAAGGTCAAGGAACACGAACGCACGCGCCTGGCACGCGAACTGCACGATGACCTGGGCGGCAATCTGACGGCGATCAAGATGGCGCTGGCCATGCTGGCGCGCCGCCTGCCGCCGGACGACCCGCTGCTGCAGGAAAAGGCCGACTATGTCGATGCCCTGGTCGACCGCAGCATCGACGCCGTGCACCGCATTTCGCTGGACTTGCGCCCCTCCATGCTGGACCTGGGCCTGGTCGCCGCGCTGGACTGGCAAGTGAAGGAATTCGCACGCCAGGCCGGCATCGAATGCCAGTTCATGTCGAACCGCCAGCACATCGAACTGGAACTGGACCAGGCGACCAGCCTGTTCCGCATCGCCCAGGAGGCGCTGACGAACATCGCCAAGCATGCGCAGGCGAGCAAGGTCAGCGTGCGCCTGGCCAGGCAGCGCCAGCATCTGCGCCTGACCATCGCCGACAACGGCGTCGGCATGCGCCTGTCCGATCGCGCCAAGCCGCAATCGTTCGGCATCCGCAGCATGGCCGAACGCGCCAGCGCGCTGGGCGGCACCCTGAGCCTGATGGATGGGCCGGACGGCGGCACCATCCTGAGCATAAAAATCCGGCTGACCACGCCGCGAGAGGCGATAATAGCGGCTGCAGCCAGCGCACCAGCGCAGAGCGGATCGCCGTAAGGCCACAGGGTCGCCGCAGGGCGCAGGGATTCAAATAGGAAACAACGCAGTCATGAAAGAAAAAGCCACCATCCGGGTATTCATCGCCGACGATCACGCGATCGTGCGCGAGGGCTTGAAACAAATCCTCGCCGATACGAAGGACATCATCGTGGCCGGCGAGGCCGAAAATGGCCACGACGCCATCAAACTGTTCCGCGGCTCGAAATGCCAGGTGTTGCTGCTCGACATCTCCCTGCCCGACCGCAGCGGCATCGAGGTGCTCAAGCAGATCAAGAAGGAAAAGCCGGAACTGGCCGTGCTGATGCTTTCCATGCACCGCGAGGACCAGTACGCCATCCGTTCGCTCAAGGCGGGCGCGGCCGGCTACCTGACGAAACAGAGCGCGCCGCGCGAACTGGTCACGGCCATCCGCCAGGTGGCGCAGGGCTTGAAATACATCAGCGCCTCGCTGGCGCAGGAACTGGCCAACACGGTGGGCGAAGACCACGAAACGGCCTTGCACGACACCCTGTCGGACCGCGAATACCAGACCCTGGTCATGATCGCCTCGGGCAAGGCCGTGGGCGCCATCGCCGAAGAGCTGAAATTGTCCGTGAAAACCGTCAGCGAATACCGCGCCCGCCTGCTGGTCAAGATGAAACTCAAGAACAGTGCCGAACTGACACATTACGCCATCCGCAACCAGCTGGTGGATTGACGGCAAAGCGGCATGCATGCTGGCATCGGGCGAATTGACAGGACTTCTCCTTGCTTCTCGCACAATAAGTTCTTTGCCAACTCGCATATCATGAGGATAATGAGAAATATCTAAAAAGGCTGTGCCTACATGTCCAGTAAATTGCCATCTTCACCAGCAAGCGCTCCCGCTGGCGCCACGAGTACTGCCGCCGCTGCGGCGATGAACCCGGCCGATATCGCCCGCGAAGCGTTTCGCCGCCTGGCCACGCGCCGCATCGCCCCCACGCCGAGCGCCTACCGCGATATCTACAATGAAATCGCCGGCATCAGCGAACCGGCGGAGACGCCCGGCGCGCCCGCCGCCGTGCTGGCTGCCAGCGCCAATGTAGAAAAAGGCGCGGAAAGTGGCGCGGAAAACGTCCTGACGCAGTTTGCCGCCAAGATGAGCGAATCGGCGGGCGAACTGGGCGACTTTGGCCGACGCTTCCAGCGCGCCCTGAAAGCGCGCGACTGGGACAGCTATGCGCGCACCCTGGCACAACTGGCGGAAAAACAGGTCAAGAAAGGCGGTGGCATCGAATTGCCGCCCCTGCCGGACGGCGAACAGACGCGCACCCTGCGCGAATTGCTCAGCCGCACCCTGGGCTTTGCCGTCGCCACCTTGCTGACGGGAACGCCCGCGCTGGTGGAAGAAGCCGAATCGCTGGGCGCGGCCATCAAGCTGGCCCACACGGAAGAAGCGCTGAACGAAGCGGCTCTGCGCCTGAAACAGCTGTGCTACCAGATCGAATTGAAAAGCGGCGACACGGCCGAACAGCAGGAATTGCTGCTGCGCCTGTTCAAGTTGCTGCTCGATAACGTCAGCCAGTTGCTCGACGACGACAGCTGGCTGCGCGGCCAGGTCGATGCCGTGCAAAACCTGATCGCCGGCCCGCTCGACCAGCGTGCGCTGGAAGACGCCACGCGCAGCCTGAAGGAAGTCATCTACAAGCAAGGCCAGCTCAAGCACAGCCTGTCCGACGTCAAGCTGACGGTCAAGAACATGATGATGACCTTCATCGACCGCCTCGGGCAAGTGGCGGCCAGCACGGGCGACTTCCATGAAAAGATCGGCGGCTATTCGGAAAAGATCAGCCAGGCGGAAAATATCAGCGAACTGAACAGCGTTCTCGACGAAGTCTTGCGCGAAACGCGCATGGTGCAGAACGAAGCCTTGCGCGCACGCGACAAAATGGTGCTGGCGCGCCAGGAAGTGCAGGATGCGGAACAGCGCATCCACACCCTGGAAGCGAAGCTCCAGCATATGAGCGAACTGGTGCGGGAAGACCAGCTGACGGGCAGCCTGAACCGCCGTGGCCTGGACGACGTGTTCGAGCGCGAGACGGCCCGTTCCGACCGCCGCGGCACGCCGCTGTGCATCGCCATGCTGGACCTGGACGACTTCAAGCGCCTGAACGACACGTATGGCCACCTGGCCGGCGATGCGGCGCTGAAACACCTGGTGAAGATCGTCAAGGAAACCCTGCGCTCGATGGACGTCATCGCCCGCTTCGGCGGCGAGGAATTCCTCATCCTGCTGCCGGAAACCACGGTCGAGGCGGCCTCGTCGACGATGACGCGCTTGCAGCGCGAGCTGACCCGGCATTTCTTCCTGCACGACAACGAAAAGGTCTTGATCACCTTTTCCGCCGGCGTGGCCCTGCGCCTGCCCAACGAAGACCAGGCCGAGCTGGTCAAGCGCGCCGACCGCGCCATGTACCAGGCCAAGCAGACGGGCAAGAACCGGGTGGTGGTGGCGGACTGAGTTCCATGCGGTGCGTAGCAACGCACTGCATCTCCCGCACTTTGCTCAGGTATGATCGAAAAAACTCACTCGATCAATTGCCAAAAAATTAACCTGAATCGTTTTAATGACTTAATTGGTGCAATAAGATAGCAGTCCCATTTGTTATGGGAAAAGACTACACACGCCAATATAGTTATAATTATTGCAATAATTTCATTAAATCAACCACTTTGGGGCATGTCATATGAAAAGAAATTTACTTAAGTGCATTAAACCTAACGCATCAAATAAGATATTCGCGCTCGCAATCTGTATGACTGCAATCATGCCAGCATCCTCCCAGGCAGCGGTCGAAGAAATTTCCATTTTAAGAAGCAAGCATTTATCGACCTTTTACAGTACCCGCAACGGCAGCACAGACACCTCCGATCATGGCGGCGTAGGAGCTATCTTTGGCGACGGCTATACCCGTCTGTACGAAAAGTTTATTTTGCCAGCCTACGATCCCTCCGTCACTCTGACATCGGGACTTTTGTGGACACCGATAACTTCCCGTAGCATGGAGGTTTATCTTACCGATGGTAATTGGGTATCCTTTAATTACTATACCGCCCCGAATCCCATCGGGGGATTGGTAGCAAAGACGGCAACCGACAAAAAGCAAAATAAACCCATCGACCTGACAGCGTATCTGAACAAAGCTTACAAAAATGGTACGCCTGTGGGATTCATGATGAAATCCTCTATCGAGGGACAAAACTGGACTGACTACACTGTTTTTCCGACTGGAGCTCAAAAACTATCCCTGACATTTACTTCCGCGGTTCCCGAACCCGAAACTTATGCCATGCTCCTCGCAGGTTTAGGTTTGATGGGTTTTATCCTGCGACGCAAGCAGAAATTCTGAACACAACAAAATAGCATGCTGTCGCTTGTCTGATACGAACAATATGTTCGCCATATCACGTCAAAAAAACCTGATCGCCTTTTCGGCAGCGTAGCCCAGCGCCTGCGCAACTAAAGCCAAGATGTGAGCGACTGAACCCTGCCCGTTCCGTCACATGCCGTTCCGCCACCCGGCCGGACGGCATTTTTCATGACTAAAACAATAACACTCCCGCCCCTCCGGCACGCCGCTAGCCTGCGTCGAATATAAAAATAAAACTATTTTTACCCTCAAGTTTCTTTAAATCATGTCGTCTAGCGCGCGGCCGGCGGCAAACTGAAGGGCTAAAAATTAAAATTTAAAGCACTTTCCGCCATAAATTTTCCCGCAGAGCAACCGTTACCCTAAACAACAGCGGCTTGATTGTCCCGGAACAGCGGGGCAGGCCAAAGTGACTAGCACATAGCGCAATGTAGTACCTGTTTGGAGAAACATCATGGCTGCAGTAATTAATACCAATATCTCGTCCCTGAATTCGCAACGCAACCTGTCGACCTCGCAATCGGCCCTGAGCACCTCGCTGCAACGCCTGTCCTCCGGTATGCGCATCAACAGCGCCAAGGACGACGCCGCCGGCCTGGCAATTTCCGACCGTATGACGTCGCAAATCCGCGGCATGACGCAAGCCACCCGCAATGCAAACGACGGCGTCTCGCTGGCTCAAACGGCCGAAGGCGCGTTGGCAAGCTCGGGCGACATCCTGCAACGTATCCGCGAACTGGCCGTGCAATCGTCGAACGCCACCAACTCGTCGAGCGACCGTCAGGCGCTGCAAACCGAGGTAGGCCAACTGGGTTCGGAGTTGAACCGTATCGCCCAAACCACCTCGTTCAACGGCCAGGCGCTGCTGGACGGCACCATGGGTACGGCCAACTTCCAGGTCGGCGCAGATGCCAATCAGCTGATTTCCGCCAGCGGCGCGAACTTCCTGACCAACACCTACGGTAACAACCGTATCGCCAACGATGCATCGGCTGTCAAGAAAGATGCGCTGGGTAATGCTGTTGTCGGTAAGCTCACGATTTCCGGCTCTATCGGCACCGCCACCGTCGACACGACGGCAGCCGCCGCCGGCGTCAAAGGCAGCACGGCCAAATCCGTTGCCGCCGACATCAACAGCCAAACGGCAAAAACGGGCGTGACCGCTTCGGCACAAACGGACGTCAACCTGAACCTGGGTGCTGAATCGTATTCGTTCGCCATCAGTTCGGACAACCCAAGCACGGCGCCTGTCACCGTGTCGTTCGCCGTCAGCGGCACGGCATCGACTGCAGCCGACTACGCAGCAGGCATCAATGCCATCAATGCCCAAACGGCAAAGACCGGCGTGACCGCCCAGTACGACAGCGTCAACAAAGGCATGAAGCTGACCAATGCATCGGGCGAGAACATCAACCTGACGCAAGGCACGACGGCCAACACCAAGTTCTCCGTGGATGGCTACAAGGCCAATGGTACGGTGCAAGGCGCGGCACAGTCGATCATCGCTGCAGCCGATGCCGCCACGGTCAACGGCCGCGTGACTTTCGACTCGCAAAACAGCTTCTCGGTAACGGAAAACACCCCTACCGGCCTGAAAGTTGGTCAAGCGACAGCGCAAGGTTCGACCCTGAACTCCGTATCGACCCTGGACGTGACGACGTTTGACGGTGCACAGCTGGCACTGAAAATTGCCGATGCAGCACTGGCAACGGTCAACGGCCAACGCGCCCAGTACGGCGCTTTGCAATCGCGCTTCTCGTCGGCGATTTCGAACCTGCAATCGACCACGGAAAACCTGTCCGCATCGCGCAGCCGCATCGTCGATACCGACTTTGCATCGGAAACGGCCAACATGACCCGCGGCCAGATCCTGCAACAAGCTGGTACGGCCATGCTGGCACAAGCGAACTCGCTGCCAAACGGCGTCCTGAGCCTGCTGCGCGGCTAATCTCCGATTAGTATCGCAACAGCGTAGGACTCCGATTCCCCTGCCGGATTTTTTCGGCAGGGGAATTTTCACTAGGAGAGCACCATGACTATCGACACGATAGCGGCCGCCTCCGCGGCCCGGATAGACAAGAGTTATGCGTCTGCGGACATGCCACCGGCGCGCCCTGCAGCGCCACGCGCTGCCACGGAAAACGGTACGGTTGCACCACAGCAAGCCAGCCGGGAGCCCAGCCGCGAACAGCTGGACAAGGCGGTATCGGACCTGAACCAGTCGTCGCAAATGAAAACGCAAGGCCTGGAATTTTCCATCGACGAAGACAGCCAGCGCACGGTGGTCAAGGTCATCGACCAGGAAACCAAGGAAGTACTGCGCCAGATTCCCACCAAGGAAGCCCTGGAATTGTCCAAGACCTTTGACTCGGCCAAAGGTTCGCTGATCAGGCAAAGCGCATAGCGATGGCCTTGCCCACGGACGTGCAGCATCGTGGCAATACGCATCGGCATGACCACGGGGTTCGGTAGCTTGGCTATCCGGCCCCGTTTTTCATTGCAATCCAGGCAATAATCCTCTGCTTCTTCCCCGATTTTTTACGCCCGCTGAAAACAGCGCGGTAAATCCCCCTCTCAAGTCCTGATTGATTCTGCCGATAACAGCTTATATTAGCGTTTTCCTAGGAGTATTCAGTGGCCATCACACCTACCCTTTCATCCATCGGCATCGGCGCTGGCGCCAGCGGCTTGGATGTGAATGCCATCATCGACAAGCTGATGACGGCCGAAGCGGCCCCACTGGGTACTTTTGACAAGAAAACGGCCTCCTACCAGGCCAAGCTCAGTGCGATGGGCACCTTGAGCGGCGCCGTCAGCACCTTCCAGAGTTCGCTGTCCGCCCTGTCCAACACCAATAACTTCCGCGCCGTCAGCGCCACGCCCGCCGATCCCCTCGTGCTGACGGCCAGCGCCGGCGCCAAGGCCGTGGCCGGCAACTACAACATCAATGTCACCCAGCTGGCCCAGTCGCAGACCCTGATGTCGGGCGGCATGGCCAGCAAGCTGTCGACCATCGGCCTGGGCAGCAAGACGACGATCTCGTTCCAGCTGGGCTCGCTCGCGGGCGGCACCTTCGGCCTGAGCGGCACTGCCCTGGGCGCCACCACGGCGCAGACCGGCATCAGCAACGGCTCCCTGATACTCAACGGCACCGCCATCCCCACCGACGCCAGCACCAAGAGCGCGCGCGCGCTGGCGGACGCCATCAACGCCAAGAGCAGCACCACGGGCGTGACGGCCACGGCCCAGCCGACGTCGAGCAGCGCCACCATGTTCAGCGGCTTCGGCAATATCGAAACGGGCGCGGACGGCACCTATTCGCTGTCGGTGGGCGGCATCTCGATCGTCACCCAGGGTAACGGCGTCGCCGCAGGCGCCGGCATCACGGCCGCCTCGCTCGACACGACGCTGGAAGGCCCGAATACCGTCTCGAACGCGCTGGCGGCAGCCAACATTACCGTCACGGGCAAGGCCGCCGACGGCACCCTGAAGTTTACGCGCGCCGACGGTTCCAACCTGAATATCGAAGAAGTGGTGACGGGCTCCGTCAAGGGCGGCATCGGCCATGCCTCGAACTCGGTCAATGACGGCTCGAACGTGACGCTCACCAGCACCATCAATCTGGCCTCGAGCAATGCCAGCCCGATCACCATCGCCGGCAGCAATCCGGCCGCCGCCGGACTGACGGCAGGCTCCGGTGGCGCCTACATGAACACCAACTTCACCCAGGATGGCACGCAGGCAACGGGCACGGTGGTGATCGACTCCACCAACAACACCTTGCAAGGCATCCGCGACGCCATCAATAACGCGGGCCTGGGCGTGATGGCCAGCATCGTCTCGGACGGCACGGACAAACCGTACCATCTGGTGTTGAGTTCGTCGAAGACGGGCGCCAACTCGTCCATGAAGATCTCGCTGAGCGGCAGCGACGGCCTGCCCCCGGACAGTGCCCTGAACGATCTGTTGTCGTATGATGCGGGCGGCACGCAAAACCTGAAGCAGAACAGCGCCGCGCAAAACACGAACTTCAGCGTCAACGGCATCGCCATTACCAGCGCCTCCAACAGCGTCGATACGGCCATCGAAGGCGTGACCCTGGGCATTGCCAAGGTCGGCAGCACCAGCTTGTCGGTGCAGAAAGATACCTCCACCGTCAAGACCAGCATCAATGCCTTCGTCAAGGCGTATAACGACCTGAACACGGCCATGGCCAAGATGACGGCCTATGATCCGGAGACCAAGAAGGGCGGCGTCCTGCTGGGCGATTCGACGGCGCAATCGATCCAGAGCCAGCTGCGCAGGCAGCTGGGCGCGCCCATTACCGGCTTGAACAGCAATTTGAGCACTCTGAGCCAGGTCGGCATCTCGTTCCAGAAGGACGGCAGCCTGGCGCTGGACAGCAGCAAGCTCGACAAGGCCATCAGCGCCAACTTCACCGACATCGCCGGCCTGTTCTCCGCACTGGGCAAGGCCACCGACAGCAACGTGTCGTTTACCAGCTCGACGGCCGCCACCAAGCCAGGCAGCTATGAATTGACGATCACCACGATGGCCAGCCAGGGGTCGATCACCTCGGCCGCCGTCATGCCCGCCAGCACGACGATTGCCAGCGACACCACGTGGAGCATCACGCTCAACGATACCGAGCCCAGCGCTGCCAAGAACACGGCCCAGGTCGTCATTCCTGCCGGCACGTACACGCCCGCGCAGATGGCTTCGCTGATCCAGTCATCGATCAACGGCGTGAAGTCCTTTTCCGACGCCGGCTCCACCGTGTCGGCCTCCATCGATGGCACGGGCAAGCTGGTGCTGGCATCGAGCCGCTACGGCTCCGTCTCGAACATTGCCATCAGCAGCGGCACGGGCACGGCGCCAACCGCCCTGTTCGGCGCATCCACGCCCGTCAAGGGCGCGGACGTGGCCGGCACCCTGGGCGGACAACCGGTGATCGGCTCGGGCCAGACCCTGACGGGCGCCGCCGGCTCGCCAGCCGATGGCTTGAAGATTGAAGTCACGGGCGGCACCACGGGTTCGCGCGGCACCGTCAGCTTCTCGCAAGGCTATGCATATCAGTTGAACAACCTGGCCACCTCCTTCCTCGGCACGGACGGCATGATCACCAACCGCTCCAAGGGCCTGAACGAAACGATCAAGAACATTGCCACGCAGCGCGACAAGTTCAGCGAGAAGCTGACGGACATCGAGGCGCGCTACCGCGCCCAGTACTCGCGCCTGGACGTGTCCCTGAATAAATTGCAGGGCATGCAAACCTATTTGACCCAGCAGCTGGCCGCCATCGCCGCCAACCGTTAAGCCCAATCATCAGGAGAATTATATGTTTGGAACCCAACAACGCGGCGTCAATGCCTACGCCAAGGTCGGCCTGGAGACGGGCATCGTCTCGGCCTCGCCGCACAAGCTGATCGTGATGCTGTACGACGGCGCCCTGGTGGCCGTGCTCAGCGCGCAAGTGCACATGAAATCGGGCAATGTGCCGGAAAAAGGCAAGTCCATCTCGAAAGCCATCCAGATCATCGACAATGGCTTGCGCGCCAGCCTGGACAAGGAAGCGGGCGGCCAGATCGCCGAAGGCCTCGACGCCCTGTATGAATACATGAGCGCGCGCTTGCTGGCGGCCAATATCCGCAACGATCTTGGCATGCTGGAAGAAGTGCAGCGCCTGCTGACCGACCTGCGCGAAACCTGGAACGCCATAGGCGCCACCCCCGCCGCCATGCCTGGCGCCGATTTGAAACGTATGCCCAGCCTTGCGAGCGCCTGACCCATGATGACGAATCAAGAAGTCCTGACCACCTACGAAGCCATGCAGACCCTGACGGGCCAGATGGTGACCGCCGCCACCAACGCCGACTGGGACGCGCTGGAAGAGCTGGAACAGCGCATCAGCACGCATGTGGCCGCGCTGAAGGCGAATGAAGAAAAAGTCGTGCTGGAAAGCGCCGGCCGCTTGCGCAAGGTTGCCCTGATCAAGCAGATCCTGGAAGACGACCGCAAGATCCGCGACCTGACCATGCCGTGGATGGCGCAGTTGTCCAAGCTGATCAACAGCACCGGTACAGAGCGGCGCCTGGCCAACGCCTACGGCGCGTAAACACACACGGGGGCGCCATGTTGCCGAAGATGGATGCAATCGGCATGACGCCCTTGACCCCGATCAAGGGTACGCGCCCGGCCGACACCGTCGCCGACCCGCGCCAGGCCGAGTTCCAGCGCTCGCTGCAGGGACTCATCGGCAAATCCATGCAGGGACAGGTGCTGGCCCGCATGGGCGACGGCAGCTTCCTCGTGCGCGTGGCCGGCACTCCCGCCCGCATGCAGCTGCCCGCTGGCGCCCAGCCGGGTACGGAAATCCCCCTGACCTTGATCGGCATCAATCCCCGCCCCTCTTTTCAGATCGGCAATAACCGCGACCAGCCCGCCAGCGCCCTGCTGACGTATGCGGACGCGGACGCAGAGCCGGACGCGGCCGAAACGCGTGGTCCCCAGGCCGGCGCCGCCCAGGCGGGCACGCGCGCCGGCAGCACGGCCGCCACGCTGCTCAGCCGTGCCCCCCTGACGCCAGCCAATCTGCTGCCCGCCCTCGCAGGCGACACGCCTGCGCCCGAGCTGAGCACCACCGCGCGCGCCATCAGCAGCGTGCTCAGCCAGGCCGAAAGCGTGCCCGGCGCGCCCCTGTCCCTGGTCGGCAAGACGCCGCTGATGGCCACGCCGGGCGCCGCCCCGGCCCAGGTAGCCCAGAACCTGCGCGATGCGGTCGGCAGCAGCGGCCTGTTCTATGAATCGCATGTGGCGGAATGGGCCGAAGGCAAGCGGCCGCTGGCGTCGCTGCTGCTGGAACCGCAGATGCAGAAGCCCCAGGCAGGCGAAACGGCCAGGACAGGCACCGACCTGGCCTCGGCGCAGCTGATCAATTTGCAGCTGCATACGCACGAACAGGCGCGCGTGCAATGGCAGGGCGAAGCGTGGCCTGGCCAGAAGATGCAGTGGGATATCAGCAAGGATGCGCCGGAAAGCCAGCAGCACGACGGCCGCGACGGCGACGAGGAAGCGACGGCCTGGCGCAGCAACGTGCGCTTCCAGTTTCCGCTGCTGGGGGACCTGGCCGCGCACGTGGTCTTGCAGGGCGGCCGCGTGCACATCCAGCTGCAGGCGGGCAGTGAAGGCAGCGCCGACACCTTGCGCCAGCATGCCCCGCGGCTGGAAGCGTCGCTGGACGCGGCCGGCTGGCCATTGTCGTCGCTGAGCATTGCCGGCAAGCCGGACGCGGAAGAGCCGCCGGCAGCGGAAGCGGGAGCAGGCGATGCTTGACGACACCAAGCGCAAGGTGCCGCAGACGGCCGTCGCGCTGGCCTACCAGAGCGGCACGCCGGCGCCCAAGGTGGTGGCCAAGGGGAGCGGCCTGATCGCGGACCAGATCATCAGCACGGCGCGCGAACACGGCGTCTTCGTGCATGAATCGAAGGAATTGGTGGCGCTGCTGATGGATGTCGACCTGGACCGCCAGATTCCTCCGGGCCTGTATCGGGCGATTGCGGAACTGCTGGCCTGGTTATATCATATTGAATCTGCGAATGGCGGGCCCATCCCGCCGCCGCCCGACACCAGCGTCAACCTCACCGATACATAGACAGGCATCAATGCAAGCACATATTATGGATTCCGGCCTCGAAAACTGGCATGATTTTGAAGTGGAATCGCGGCGGGAAATCATCGCCTTGCTGCGCAGCATCAGCGAAAAGAACCAGCTGATCCGCATGCTGATCCACGGTGAATCCGATGTGTGCGTCACCTCCATCCTGGAAGTCGATGCCGAACGCGATACCGTCATCCTCGACCGTTCCGTGAACGCCGACCAGAACCGGCGCATGGTGGCTGCCACTGGCATCTCGTTTGAAACCTCGCTCGACAAGATCCGCATCCTGTTTGCCAGCGCCCTGGTGGAAGAGTGCAATTATGGCGGCACGCCCGCCTTGAAAATTGCCATTCCAGAAACGCTGATCCGCTTGCAGCGGCGCGAGTATTACCGCATGACGACGCCCGTGAGCAATCCCGTGCGCGTGGCAATTCCCCTGCCGCCCTCGCTGGGCGGCGCCGACACGCTGTTCCCGCTGGCCGACATCAGTTGCGGCGGCATCGCCATCCTCGACAATAAACTGATGCTGGGCGAAACCATCGGCAGGGACTATCCCGGTTGCCGCATCGACCTGCCCGACGTCGGCATCGTCACCGCGACTTTACAAATTCGCAATTCGCTGGACATGACCCTGCTGAACAACAAGCTGAACCGCCGCCTGGGCTGCCAGTTCGTCGACCTGCCGCGCAGCATGCTGGCGCACGTGCAGCGCTATATCACGCGACTGGAGCGCGAGAGAAATGCGCGCATGGCTGGGTTGGGCTAAGCGTCAGTTGACCCAGAACGCAAGGGCTGGGGTCGGACCCTGAGGGTCCGACCCCGGTCTTCGTTTTGGGTCATCAACAGTTAAACCTGCATATTCATGATTTCATGATACGCAGAAACTAATTTATTCCTCACCTGCACCGTCGCCTGGAATTCGATGCTCGACTTTTGCATCGACACCATCACATCCGACAGGCTGACCTTTTCATCACCCATGGTAAAGCGCTGGCCCAGCGCCGACGAGGCCTTTTGCGCGCCGCTCACGGAGTCCAGCGCGCTCTTGAAGGCATCGGCAAAATTCACCTTCGCTGCCGGCATTTCGGTCTGGATCGCCGGTATTTTCGCCTCCGGCCGCGTGGCCGCCGACTTCAGTTGCGCGATCATCGCCTCGATCCTGCTGCTATCGATACCGCCTGTTTTCACTTTGCCTCCCGATTCTGGTCTGCTGCATAACTGTTCCTTGCCTGTTGCACCCAGAGAACAAAACCCTGGCTTGCCTGGCAACGACGGGTACAATAACTTCCGTCACATGTTGCCAGGGTTCCACAATACCAGCGCCAACGCCAGCCGCTCGGCCGAGCAGGCGGCAAAAGCGCCTTCTATTTGGACGATTGAAGCGCGTGACAGTGGCGGATAATTCTGCATATCGCCCCCTCCTCCCGAGGAAGCGGCCCCACGCAGCACCGAATACCCGTCAAACCACACGCCCTGGAAGGCAATCATGGCTGTAGCCGAAGAAATCGATGTAAACCGCATACCGCCTGAACCGGCGCCTGCCCGCTCGCCCGTGGAATCCGTGCAAGCCTTCGCCAAGACGCCGATGGGCAAGAATTTCCTGCGCGGCCTGGGCGTGGCCGCATTGATCGCCATCGGCGTGGCCCTGTACATGTGGAACCAGCCGCCCGAATACAAAGTCCTGTTCTCCAACTACACGGACCGCGACGGCGGCGCCATCACCGCATCGCTGGACCAGCTGGGCATCAAGCACAAGTTTTCCGAAGGCGGCGGCGCCATTCTCGTGCCATCCGAACAAGTCCACGATGCGCGCCTGAAACTGGCCGCGCAAGGCTTGCCGAAAGGCGGCAACGTGGGCTTCGAGCTGATGGAAAACCAGAAGCTGGGCGTGTCGCAATTCCTGGAACAGGTCAATTTCCAGCGCGCGCTGGAAGGCGAACTGGCGAAATCGATCGAATCGGTGTCCGCCGTCGATACGGCGCGCGTCCACCTGGCCCTGCCGAAACCGTCCGTCTTCGTGCGCGAACAGCAAAAACCGACGGCTTCCGTACTGCTGAACCTGCACCCTGGCCGCGGCCTCGACCAGCTGCAGGTGAGCGCCATCGTGCATCTGGTGGCGTCCAGCGTGCCGGAATTGCTACCAATCAATGTCACCGTGGTCGACCAGGCCGGCACCCTGCTGTCCAACCAGGAAAAGGACAAGGACCGCGCCAACGGCATCAAGAGCCTGGACCCGAACCAATTAAAGTACGTGCAGCAGTTGCAGCAAAGCGTGATCAAGCAAGTCGAATCGATCCTGCTGCCCATCGTCGGCGAAGGCAATGTGCGCGCCGAAGCGACGGCTGACGTGGATTTCTCGCAAAGCGAGCAGGCCGCCGAAACCTACAAGCCGAATTCGCCGCCGGAAGCGTCCACCATCCGCAGCCAGCAAACGAGCGAATCGACGGGCGCCGGCAATGCCAACCCGTCCGGCGTGCCGGGCGCGCTGTCGAACCAGCCGCCAGGCGTGGCGACGGCTCCGCTGACGGCCGAGGCGCCAGGCGCCCCGGGCGGCGCACCGACGGCACCGACACAGAAGGAATCGACGACGAATTACGAAGTTGACAAGACCGTGCGCTACGAACAGAAATCCATGGGCGGCCTGCGCCGCCTGTCGGTCGCCGTCGTCGTCAATTACCGCCGCACCTTCGACAAGGATGGCAAGGTCACCGTCAAGCCGATTTCCCCTGCCGAAATGGTCCAGATCAATAATCTGGTGAAGGAAGCGATGGGCTACAACAAGGAACGCGGCGACAGTTTCAGCGTGGCCAACTCGCCCTTCGACGGCATCGACCGCGCGCCGGAAGGCAAGCTGGAGTGGTGGCGCGACCCGGCCAACTTGCCGCTGGCCAAGGAACTGGCGAAATTCCTCATCACGGCCCTGATTCTGCTGTATATCTTCATCAAGATCGTGCGTCCGATGCTGCGCCCCGTGATGCGCAAGATCGACGATTTCGGCGCGCCGCCGCCCGTCATCGAGCCGGAACTGGCCAAGGACGGCGAAGAAAACGAAGTCCTGCTCAGCGAAGCGGAGCTGGAAGAACTGGAAGAAGATACGGCCCGCGGTTATCGCGAAAACCTGGCGATGGCCAGGAAACTGGCGCAGGAAGACCCGCGCGTGGTGGCCAACGTAATCAAAGCATGGATAGGCAATAATGACTGAGACAACGGGACTGCAAAAAGCATCGATCCTGATGCTGGCACTGGGCGAGAGCGAAGCGGCCGAGGTCATGAAATTCCTCGGCCCGCGCGAAGTGCTGAAACTGGGCGCCGCCATGGCCACCATGAAGGGCATCGCGCACGAGCAGGTGGTCGAGGTGCTCGACGACTTCCGCGCGCAGACGGAACTCAATTCCACCGTCGGCCTCGATTCGGACGAATACATCCGCCAAGTCCTCACCAAGGCGCTGGGCGATGACAAGGCGTCCGTGCTGCTGTCGCGCATCCTGGGCGGCAAGGATGCGTCCGGCATCGAATCGCTGAAGTGGATGGATTCGCAATCCGTGTCCGAGCTGATCCGCAACGAACACCCGCAGATCATCGCCACCATCCTCGTCCACCTGGAACGCGACCAGGCTTGCGAAATCCTCGGCCACTTCACGGACCGCCTGCGCAACGACGTGGTCTTGCGCATCGCCACCCTGGACGGCGTACAGCCGGCCGCCTTGCGCGAGCTCAACGACGTGCTGACGAAACTGCTGTCGGGTAACGAAAACATCAAGAAATCGTCGCTGGGCGGCGTGCGCGCGGCGGCCGAGATCCTGAACTTCATGAGCGGCGAGCAGGAAGGCTCCGTCATGGACAATATCAAGAACTACGACAACGACATGGCGCAAAAGATCATGGACGAAATGTTCGTGTTCGACAACGTGATCGATATCGACGACCGCGGCATCCAGCTGCTGCTGCGCGAAGTGCAGTCGGAAATGCTGATCATCGCCCTGAAAGGCGCCTCGCAAGAGCTGCGCGACAAGATCTTCAAGAACATGTCGCAGCGCGCCGGCGAGATGATGCGCGAAGACCTGGAGTCGAAAGGCCCCGTGCGCCTGTCGGAAGTGGAATCGCAGCAGAAACAGATCCTGCAGATCGTGCGCCGCCTGGCGGACGAGGGGCAGATTGTCTTAGGCGGAAAAGGCGAGGATTCGTTTGTCTAATTTGATTCCCAAAGAGCAGCAAACCGCCTACCAGCGCTGGGAAATGACCTCGTTTGGCGACGAGCGTCCCAGCGTGGTGGCGGCGCGCAAGCTGCTCGAACCGGACCCCGAGCCCGAGTTCGACCCATTTGCCGAGCTGCACGAGGAAGAACCGGCTCCGCCGCTCGAATATCCGACGCAGGAAGAACTCGACGCCATCCGCGAGGAGGCGCGCGCCACGGCCTTCGACGAAGGCCGCGCGGCCGGCTATGCGGAAGGCCATGCGGCAGGACATGCCGATGGGCACGCGCAATCGTATGCGGAAGGCAAGGCGGCTTCCGCCATCGAGCTGGCGCATCTGCAAACCATCGCCGTCGACTTCGGCACGGCCGTGCACCAGGCCGACGAACTGATCGCCAATGACGTGATGGAACTGGCCCTGCAGCTGGCCAAGGGCATGCTGAAGACGGCCTTGCCCGTGCGTCCCGAACTGATGCTGCCCGTGGTGCGCGAAGCCATCGAATACTTGCCTGTACTGCAACAACCTGCCTTGCTGATGCTCAACCCGGAAGATGCGCAAGTCGTGCGCGACGGCATCGGAGACGAGCTCGACAAGGGTGGCTGGCGCGTCATCGAAGACCCCAGCGTGGAACGCGGCGGTTGCAAGATCGACACGGCCAGCAACCAGATCGACGCGCAGACGTCCACCCGCTGGCACCGCCTGACGCATGCGCTGGGCAAAGACCTGGACTGGCTGGCGCCGTGAGCGAGCCAGTCAAAGGCCCCACAGCCCATGCGGCGCGCTGGCGCGCCTACCTGAGCGACTGTTCGGCCGTGGTCGGTTTTGTCGAACCGATGCAGATTTCAGGCCGGGTCACGCGCGTGGCCGGCCTGGTGATGGAAGCCGTGGGCCTGCGCCTGGCCGTCGGCGCCGCCTGCACCGTGCCGCTGCCGAATGGCGGCCGGGTCGAGGCGGAAGTGGTGGGGTTTGAAGGCGAACGCCTGTTCTTGATGCCGCAAAGCGACGTCGAAGGCATCGTGCCCGGCACGCGCGTGTTTTCCGTCGAACCGGCCATTCCCCGCCCCGGCAGCGTGGCGCACCCGCGCCGCCGTCCCAGCGACCGCGCGCGCCACCTGCCCGTGGGTCCGCAACTGCTGGGCCGCGTGCTCGATGGCGCGGGCCGTCCGCTCGACCAGCTGGGCCCGCTGCACACGACCGACAGCGCCCCCATCAACGTGCGCCCCGCCAATCCCCTGGGCCGCGCGCCCATCGTCGACACGCTCGACGTGGGCGTGCGCTCGATCAATGCCATGCTGACCGTGGGCCGCGGCCAGCGCATGGGCCTGTTTGCCGGTTCCGGCGTGGGTAAAAGCGTGCTGCTGGGCATGATGGCCCGCTACACGGAGGCGGACGTGATCGTCGTCGGCCTGATCGGTGAACGGGGACGCGAAGTCAAGGAATTCATCGAGCAGATTCTCGGCGCCGAAGGCCTGGCCCGCTCCGTCGTCGTGGCCGCGCCGGCCGACACGCCGCCGCTGATGCGCCTGCAAGGTGCCGCGTATGCGACGGCGATTGCCGAGTATTTCCGCGACCAGGGGCAAAACGTGCTGTTGATCATGGATTCGCTGACCCGCTACGCCATGGCGCAGCGCGAAATCGCCCTGGCCATCGGCGAGCCGCCTGCCACCAAGGGCTATCCGCCGTCCGTCTTCGCCAAGCTGCCCGTGCTGGTGGAACGGGCCGGCAATGGCGAGGAAGGCGGCGGCTCGATCACGGCCTTCTACACCGTGCTGACCGAGGGCGACGACCAGCAGGACCCGATCGCCGACTCGGCGCGCGCGATTCTCGATGGCCACATCGTGCTGAACCGCCGCCTGGCCGAAGCGGGACACTATCCGGCCATCGACATCGAGCAATCGATTTCGCGTGCGGCCCATTCGATCACCACGCACGAGCACCAGCAGCAGGCGCGCAAACTGAAACAGCTGTATTCGCGCTATGAACGCAGCCGCGACCTGATCAGCGTGGGCGCCTACAGCGCCGGCACCGATCCCGTGCTGGACCAGGCCATCGCCCTGCATGAAAAGATTGAAGCGTTTTTACAACAGCAAATCACGGAGCGGGTCAGCATGGACGAGAGCTTGGGGCAACTTACCGCTCTATTCGAGTGATTAGGGCTTGCATAGCGGGAATATAATCAGTCATGGCTTCTCCTTCCCAACTTGCAACCCTGATCGACCTTGCCCAGCGCGAAACGGACGACTGCGCCAAGCGCCTGGGCGCGGCCCTGAAAGCGCTCGACGATTGCCGCGAAAAGCTCGACATGCTGTCCGGCTACCGCGACGACTATGCCAAGCGCTTCGAGGCCAGCATGAGCAGCGGTATCACGCCCATGGCTTACCGCAACTTCCAGGCCTTCATGGTCAAGCTCGACAGCGCCATCCTGGGCCAGCAGCAGGTGGTCGAGCATGCGCAGGCGCGCAGCGACAATGAAAAGATGCGCTGGCAGCTGGCCGAACGCAAGCGCATGTCGTACACCACCCTGAACAACCGGGCGCAGGAACAGGCGCTGAAGCTGGAAAACAAGCGCGACCAGAAAGCAATGGATGAGCACGCGGCGCGACAAGCCTATTACAAACGCTAAGCAACACTGAGGCAGCATCATGCAAACCCAGCCAACCCCGATTTCCCAGATAGTCTCGCCGAATGCCACGCCGGGCGCCGCCAACCGCAGCCAGCCGTCCGCCAGCGGCACGGCGGGCGACTTCCAGCGCACCCTGAACCGCCAGATCGAGCAACGCCAGGCCAGCCGCAATATGGCGCAAGCGCAAGTACCAGCGCCTGCGCCGACGGCCCGCCCTGCTGCCACGTCAGCACCCGCCCAGGCGCCAGCGAGCGAAGCGAAGCCGGCGCAGGCAGACACCGAACAGGCGGCCAGCAGCGAACAGCCGCCCGCGCAATCGAGCGAGGCGGCGACAGCCGACAGCGCCACGGCCGAGGCCAGCGTGCCTGCCGCCCCCGCCGCAACAGTGACGCCGCCAGCCGATCCAGCCGCCGAGATGCTGGCCCTGGTGGGCAGCATCCAGCTGGCCATCCAGCCGCCAGCGGCCAAGGCCGGGCCGGAACTGCCGGCGCGCGCCAGCGTCAAGGCCGAGGGCAAGAACCTGGCAACAGGGCCCTTGCTGGCAGCCGGCCAGGGCAGCGGCAAGGCCGCCGCCACCGTCATCGCGCAAGCCGACAGCGGCGACTTTGCCGACAGCCTGCTCCAGGCCCAGGGCAAGACGGCCGCCACGCCAGGCGCCAGCGTGCCGGCCGGCAAGGCCGAACCTGGCAAGCTGGCCATCGACGCGCAACTGGCAGCCACTGCCAAGGCTGGCGCCGCCATGGCCGAGCCGATCATCAAGGAAACACCTGCCGACCTGAGCCGCCTGGCGGCCCAGTTGCAACCGGGCGCGCTGCAGCAGGCCGCGGCCGCTGTGGCCGTGCCGAGCGACAAGCTGGCGGGCCGGGTCGGCACGCCGGCCTGGGACCAGCAACTGGGACAGAAAGTCGTGTGGATGGCGGCCGGCGGCGACCAGAGCGCCACGCTGACCCTGAATCCGCCCGACCTGGGACCCGTGCAAGTGGTACTGACGGTCACCAATGACCAGGCCGATGCCGCCTTCATGTCGGCCCAGCCGGAAGTGCGCCAGGCGCTCGAAGCGGCCATGCCGCGCCTGCGCGAAATGATGAGCGAAGCGGGCATCGCCTTTGGCAGCGCCACGGTCTCGGCCGGCACGCCGGAACAGCAGGACCAGGGTAACCGGGAAGCATCTGGCGGACGCCGTGGCAATGGCCAGGGTGGCGGCGTCTCCGGTGGCGAGATCGCCATCGCGCCGGCTACCGGCACACGCAGCCGGCCCAGCCTGAGTGCCGTGGATACCTTTGCCTGAGGATAATTCGTCGTCCTCGGGCCACAGGCGTGCCCCACAGCGTAACTTTTCGTCTAAAAACAGCGAGTTGAGGGCGCTTCCGCCCTCTTTTCACTGCATCCTTCTGCGCAGAATTTGCCGATAATGACATAATGGCGTCGTGATCCACTTCCATGCACTCGAGTACCATTGAAAGCAAATCCAAAAATGAAAGCAGATCCGAAAGCAGATGCAGGCCTGGCTCCCGCCGGCGCCTCGAAAAAGAAGCTTCTGATCATCGTGCTGGCCTCGGTGCTGGTGGCTGGCGGCATCGGTGGCGGTGCCGCCTGGTACTTCCTGCATGGCAAGGCCGATAAAGAAGAATCGGCGCCCAGCAAGAAAAAACATGCCGCGTCCAAGGCAGGTCCGCCCGTCTTCGTGCCCGTCGATGCCTTCACCGTCAACTTGCAGCCGGAAAATGGCGAACAATACCTGCAGATCGCGTTTACCCTGCAGGTGAGCAGTCCGGAAGAAATGGATTCCATCAAGCTGAACATGCCGAAGGTGCGCAGCCGCTTGCTGCTGCTGCTGTCCGGCAAGAAGGCATCCGAACTCAATACCGTGGAAGGCAAGCAGCAGCTGGCGGCCGAAATCATCAATCAGGTGAACCAGCCGTTCGAGGACAAAGGGCCGGAGCAGGACGTGACGGACGTATTATTTACCGCATTCATCATTCAATAAGCAGCCATGGCCGATAATTTCCTCTCCCAGGAAGAAGTCGATGCCCTTCTGAAGGGCGTCAACGGAGACCAGGACGACGCGCAGGCGCCGGAAGATGTCACGGGAGTTCGTACCTACAACCTGGCAACCCAGGAGCGCATCGTGCGCGGCCGGATGCCAACGTTGGAAATTATCAACGAGCGTTTCGCCCGGCTGCTGCGCGTGGGCCTGTTCAACTTCCTGCGCCGCAGCGCCGAAGTGTCGGTCGGTTCCGTGCGCGTCTCGAAATACAGTGAGTTCATCCGTAATCTGGTGGTGCCGACCAATCTGAACCTGGTGCACATGAAGCCGCTGCGCGGCACGGCCCTGATGGTCTTCGATCCGGGCCTGGTCTTCCTGCTGGTCGACAACCTGTTCGGCGGCGACGGACGTTTCCATACGCGCGTCGAAGGGCGCGACTTTACGCAGACGGAGCAGCGCATCATCCTGCGCATCCTCGACATCGTCTTCGAGGCCTATACCAAGTCGTGGGAGCCGGTCTTCCCCGTCGAGTTCGAATATATCCGTTCAGAAATGAACACGCAGTTCGCCAACATCGCCACGCCGAACGAGGTAGTGGTGGCGTCCACGTTTACGGTGGAATTGGGCTCCGTTTCCGGACAAATCCACTTCTGCATGCCGTATTCGATGATCGAGCCGATCCGCGATTCGCTGACCTCGAGCCTGCAGGGCGAGGCGCTGGAGGTGGACAAGCGCTGGATCCGCCTGATGACGCAGCAGATCCAGATCGCCGAAGTCGAGCTGGTGGCCTCGCTGGGCACGGCGCGCGTGTCGTTCGACGAAATCCTGAACATGAAGGTGGGCGACATCATCCCCCTGAATATTCCCGAACTGATCGCCGCCACCGTCGACGGCGTGCCCGTGATGGATTGCACCTACGGCGTGTTGAACGGACAATATGCATTGAAGGTGGAGAAACTCCTCGCCAATGCCGATAACATGAATAACCACTAAATAAAATACCCGGGCCGCTGCGGTCCGCATCAGTACAACAGGAGAAACACATGTCTGACAACCAAGACGACCAAAGCGCGGAAGACGATTGGGGCGCGGCCATTGCCGAGCAGGCCAAGGCGGAAGCCGAAGCGCTGCAGAACCAGGCCGCCAATACGGCCAGCGCGGCCAGCGCCGCCGTGTTCAAGGACTTTTCCAAGCAGGCATCAAAGTCGGAAACGCACAACGATATCGATTTCATCCTCGATATCCCCGTGCAACTGACGGTCGAACTGGGCCGTACCAAGATCGCCATCAAGAACCTGCTGCAGCTGGCACAGGGTTCCGTGGTCGAGCTCGACGGCCTGGCCGGCGAACCGATGGACGTGCTGGTGAACGGCTGCCTGATCGCCCAGGGCGAAGTGGTGGTGGTGAATGACAAGTTCGGCATCCGCCTGACCGACATCATCACGCCTTCCGAACGCATCCGAAAACTCAATAAATGAAGCCTGGCCTGTTGATTTCCACCGTGCTGCCGCTCTTGGCGGCATGCAGCATTGCCCAAGCTGAACCGGCAGCGGCCTCAGCGCCGGCGGCCAGCACCGCCAGCGCTTCCGTCGCGGTGGCAAGCGAGACGCCGCCGGCCGCCGCAGCGGTGCCGGCCTCCGCGCCTGCCGCCGTCCTGCCCGCCATGCCGCCCGGCGCACCGATGACGATGGCGCCGACCAGCTCGGCCGGCAGCCTGCTGCAAACCATCCTGGCGCTGATGTTCGTGCTGGCCCTCCTGATCGGTCTGGCCTGGTTCATGAAGCGCTATGGCCCCAAGGTCATGGGCGGCAACAACAAGATGCGCGTCGTCAGTTCGCTCAACCTGGGCGGACGCGAACGCATCGTCCTCGTCGAAGTGGCCGACCAGTGGATCGTCGTCGGCGCCTCGCCCGGCAGGATCAACGCGCTGGCCACCATGCCGCGCCAGGAAAGCGACCTGCCGCAACTGGCCACGGCGCAAAACGGCCCCGCGGCCGCCAATTTTTCCGAGTGGCTGAAACAGACCATCGAAAAACGCAATGGGAAATAAGCAGCAGATGGCGTGGTCCACCTTGAAGACTCCCCTGACCTGGCTGCTGGCGGCAGCCGCCCTGGCCTTGCCGCTATGGGCCATGGCCCAGCCGGGCATCCCGGCCTTCAACAGCACCCCGGCGCCGGGCGGCGGCCAGAATTACTCGCTGCCGGTGCAGACGCTCATCCTGATGACGTCGCTCACCTTTTTGCCGGCGGCCTTGCTGATGATGACCTGCTTTACGCGCATCATCATCGTGCTGTCCCTGCTGCGCCAGGCCATCGGCACGCAATCGGCGCCGCCGAACCAGGTGCTGGTGGGCCTGGCCCTGTTTTTGACCCTGTTCGTCATGGGCCCCGTGTTCGACAAGATTTATACGGATGCGTACCAGCCCTATCAGGAAAACAAGATCACCATGCAGCAGGCGATGGACAAGGGCGTCGATCCCCTGAAAACCTTCATGCTCAAGCAGACGCGCCAGGCCGATCTGGCCCTGTTCGCCAAGATGTCCCGCTCACCGGCCCTGCAAGGTCCGGAAGACGTGCCGCTGCGCATCCTCGTGCCAGCCTTCGTCACCAGCGAACTGAAGACGGCGTTCCAGATCGGCTTTGCCATCTTCATCCCGTTCCTGATCATCGACATGGTGGTCGCCAGCGTGCTGATGTCGATGGGTATGATGATGATGTCGCCGGCCACGATCTCGCTGCCGTTCAAGCTGATGCTGTTCGTGCTCGTCGATGGCTGGCAGTTGCTGCTGGGCTCGCTGTCACAGAGTTTTTACTAGGGGAAATACGATGACACCCGAAAGCGTCATGACCCTGGGCCGCCATGCGATGGAAATCACCCTGATGGTGGCCGCGCCCATGCTGCTGGTCGCCCTCATCATCGGCTTGATCGTGAGTATCTTCCAGGCGGCCACGCAGATCAACGAGGCGACTCTGTCCTTCATCCCCAAGCTGGTCGGCATTTTCGTCGCCATCGTCGTGGCGGGCCCCTGGATGCTGTCCGTCATGCTCGACTACATGCGCCAGGTCTTCACGGGCATTCCGAACCTGGTGGGTTAGTGCAGCCATCGCTGATCCTCCTATGCTGACCCTGTCCAGCATCGAACTCAATACCTGGATCGCAGCACTGCTGTGGCCGCTTAGCCGCATCCTTGGCCTGATCGCGGCCGCTCCCCTGTTCGGCAACGCGGCCGTGCCCGCCACAGTGAAAGTGACCCTGGGCGCGCTGCTGGCCATGATCATCGCCCCCACCGTGCCGGCCTTGCCTGCCGTCAACCCGATGTCCTTGCCCGGCTTGCTGATCCTCACGCAGGAGATGCTGGTGGGCCTGGCCATGGGCTTTTCCATCCGCATCGTGTTTTCCGCCATCGAAATGGCCGGCGAGATCAGCAGTCTCACCATGGGCCTGGGCTTCGCCTCGTTCTTCGATCCGCAAACCAAGGGCAGGTCTTCGGCCATCAGCCAGTTCCTCGTCATGCTGGCCACGTTGATGTTTTTGACCGTCAACGGCCACCTGGTCTTGCTGGCGGCGCTGGCGGAAAGCTTTGTCAGCCTGCCGATTTCGTCGAGTCCCATCAGCGGCGGCGGTTTCCAGCAATTGGCGGCCTGGGGCGGGGAAATCTTCCGTTCCGGCCTGCAAATTTCGCTGCCCATCATCGCTGCCTTGCTGCTGACCAACGTGGCGCTGGGCATCTTGACACGTGCCGCGCCGCAGCTGAACATCTTTGGTATCGGCTTCCCCGTCACCCTGGGCGTGGGCTTGCTCGTGATCGGCATGGTCCTGCCCTACCTGGCCACGCCCTTCCAGAACATGTTCCTGCGCGGCATAGAAACAGCGCGCCTGCTGCCGCGCGGCTTTGCCACGCGCGACCGGCCACCGCCGCCCGCGCCGCCGAATCCATTACGCCCTCCGGCGCCGGCCGCGCCGGCGCGCTAACTCACCGCTGGTCGCTGCTGAGCGCGAAGCTCCAGCGCCGCAAGTCGACATTCAAACGCAACTGGTGATGCCTGACCAGGTAGCGCACGCCGACGAGGGCCGCCGCCAGGCCCGACAGGGCGGCTATGCCCAGCGCCCAGCGCGGGCCGAAGGTGTCGGCCACCCAGCCCACGATGGGCGCGCCCAGCGGCGTGCCGCCCGCCGAGATGGCCAGCACAATGGCCATGACCCTGCCCCGCATGGCGGGCGCCGTCGACAGTTGCACACTGCTGTTGACGCTGGTGGTAAAGGTTTGCGCGGCGATGCCGATGACCACCAGCATCATGCCGAACAGCCAGTAATTGGGCATCACGGCGGCCAGCGCGCAGGCCAGGCCGAACAGCGCAGCCGCCCCCAGCAGCAAGGCCAGCGTGGGCTGGCCACGTCCCGCAGCCAGCAAGGCACCGGCCACGGAACCGCACGCCATCACGGAACTGAGCACGCCATACTGGCTGGCGCCCGCATGGAAGGCCGTCACCGACATGGTCGACAGGAAAATCGGGAAATTCAGTCCGAAGGTGCCGATCAGGAACAGCATCAGCAGGATAGCCATCAGGTCGGGCCGCTGGCGCACATAGCGGAAACCCTCGCCCAGGCTGGCGCGCGTGGCCTTCAGGCGCGGCGCGCGGCGCAGCAATTCCACGCGCAGCAGCAACAGCGAACCGATCACGGCGGCAAACGAGACGGCGTTGATGATGAAGACCCAGCCGCTGCCGACGCTGCTGATGAGCAAGCCGGCGACCGCCGGGCCCAGCATGCGCGCCGCATTGAACGAGGTGGAATTGAGCGCCACGGCGTTCGTCAAATCTTCCTCGCCGACGATTTCGGCAACAAAAGTCTGGCGCACGGGCGAATCGAAGGCCGTCACGCAGCCCAGCAGGAAAGCAAACACATACACGTGCCACAGTGCTACCTGTCCACTGATGCACAATATCCCGAGTCCCAGCGCCAGCAGTCCCATGGCCGCCTGCGTGCACAGCAGCAATTTCCTGCGGTCGAGCAAATCGGCCGCCATGCCAGTGAGCGGCAGCAACAGCAGTTGCGGGCCGAATTGCAAGGCCATGACGATGCCGACGGCGCTGGCATTGTGCTGCGTCAATTCACTCAGCACCAGCCAATCCTGCGCCGTGCGCTGCATCCACGTGCCGATATTCGACACGAGGGCGCCGCCGGCCCAGATACGGTAATTGGGAATGCGTAGCGAACGGAATGTGTTGTTCATCTGGGCGTGCGGGCTCCTTGCCGGGGTCGTGGTGAAAAATTCAGCGGATCACTCCGCCAAGCGTTTGAGTAATGCCACCGCCTTGTCCAGTTCGGTGACTTCGTCCGGCGTGAGCCGGGTTTCAATGGTGCGCGCCAGCCAGTCTTCGCGCGCGGCGCGGCTGGCCGCGATCCAGGCGCGGCAGCTGTCCGTCAGCGTCAAGATGGTTTGCCGGCCGTCAGCCGGATCGGGCGAGCCCGTCACCATCTGCGCCTCCGTCAACGCTTGCACGGTGGCGGCCATCGACTGGGGCCGCATGCCTTCGGCGCGCGCCAGGCTGCTGGCCGTGGCGGGACCGTCGCGTTCGAGGCGGCTGAGCACGGATGCCTGCGACATGCTGACATCGCCCAGGTGCGCCTCTTCGCGCAGGCGGCGGCGCAATTTGCCGACCAGGATGCGCAATTCGCCGGCCAGTTGCAGAACTTGTTCGTGGTCTTCTTGTGGGGTGCGCATGCTAGCCATGTGGTGGATCAACAGCCCCTACTATAACATATAGACAGGTAGACTGCACAGTTTGACTGCATATCTTGTCAAGACAGCCATCTTGCGGACGCAAAAAAGCCGGGGCGGGAGATGACCTCCCTGCCCCGGCTTGCCGGTCCTGCTGCGCTGCGGACGCTTAGCTGATGTAATTGAACAGCGACAAGCCCGAGATGGAGGTGAACGATTTTTGCGCCGCCTGCAGGGTGATCTGCTGCTGGCTGAACAGGGAAATTGCCTTCACCATGTCCAGATCCTGCAAGCCCGACAGGGTGCTTGCATATTGCAGGTCGAGGTCGTCGCCGGCGCTGTCGAGGGTATCGAGTTCCTTCAGGCGCGAACCGACTTCCGCGCGCACCGACAGCACGTTGTCGTAAGCCGTGTCGAGGATATCGTGCGCCGCGTTCAGGCTAGCCGTCAGGCGCGCCTGGCCTGCGTCGCCCGAGGCCGGCTGGCCCAGTGCGCCGATCAGGTTGGTAATCGTGGTAAAGATCGATTCCTTGCCGCTGGGCTCCAGGGTGAACTTGTCCAGGTCGGCCGGCTTGCCCGCGACATTGACTTGCTGGCCGTCAAAGTTGATGGCGTCGCCCGATTTATAGGCCACCGGCACGGCGGGATTCGGAATAGTCTGGCCCAGGGTCACGTCCGTCACGGTATAGGTCGTCTTGGCATCCGTGCCCGTGCCCGTCACCTGGAAGTCGATCGTGTATTTGTGTCCCGTCAACTTGGTGGGATCGGTGACGGTGCCGCCGGAAATGATGCCGGCGCCGCCGCGCGTGAAGTTGCCTGGATCGGGGGCCGTGGTGAACTTGCCGTTGCCCGTCAAATTGTTCTCGAACACGGCCGCGCCCGAGTCGCTGGTGGCCAAATAGCGGGCCGAGCCCACTTGCAGCTCGCGCTGGCCCTGGTCACCCACGTAGGTGGCGCCGCCCGGCGTCTGGCTGAACGGCTGGGTAGTCGACTTGTAGCCGCCGAACAGATAGCCGCCCGCGTTGTCGGACGTGTTGGCGATGCCCATCAGGTCGGTCAAGCGGCCTTTCAGCTCCGTGGCCAGGCTCTGGCGATCGATATCCTTCAATGCCGGATTACCGGCCTTCAGCACCAGGTCTTGCACGTCGGCGATCAGCGAGGTGGTACTGGCCAGCGCCAGCTCTTCC
Organism: Janthinobacterium sp. SUN128; assembly: GCF_030587275.1. Taxonomy (NCBI): domain Bacteria; kingdom Pseudomonadati; phylum Pseudomonadota; class Betaproteobacteria; order Burkholderiales; family Oxalobacteraceae; genus Janthinobacterium; species Janthinobacterium sp. SUN128. Next base: position 3,378,768 of record NZ_JAPWHY010000001.1, read on the forward strand.
TGCGACAGGAAATTCTTGGCGTTCGAGCGGTTCGTCACGAATTGCGTGTTGATCGTTTGCGACTGCGTCACTTCCAGCGCGCGCGCCGAGGCGATCGGGTCGTCGGCCGGCGTCAGGTTGCGGCGATTCGCCGACAGCTGCATCTGGGTGCGGTTCAACGCGCCCTGCAGATTGTTCAGCTGCGTGCTGCCCGCGTCATAGATCATTTTGGTACTGATGCGCATGATGCTGCCCTTCCGGATGGCGGCGGGGCGCTATGCGCCGCCGCTTGAATAATTAACGTCCGAGGCCGATGACCACGTCGAACAGGGTACTGGCGATCTGCATGACCTTGCCGCAAGCCTGGTAGGCTTGCTGGTAGCGCAGCAGGTTGGCCGCCTCTTCATCGAGATTGACGCCGGAAACGGCCTGCTGCTGCGTGCTGGTTTGTTGCAACAACGCAAGACTTGCCAGGCCGCTGACTTGTACTTCGCGCGTCTTGTTGCCGACATAGCTGACGGTTTCCGCGTACGAACCCTGGAACGTGGCCTTGCCGCCATCGAGAATGTTCTTCGTCTGCAAGCCCGCCAGCAAGGAGGCATTGCGGTTGTCGCCCACGCCGCCCGAGTTCGGCGCGATGGTGAATTTATCGCCCTGCGCAGGCGCGCCCGTCATGTTGACGTTGATGCCGCCAAAGCTGAAACTGTCGCCTTCCGTGTACGGGATATTCGCCGTGCCGGCCGGATACGTGGTGGTCGCGCCGTTCAAGCCTTTCACCGTCACGGCCTGCCCCGCGGGGAAACCCGACAGCGAAGTGGTCGCCTTGTCATACGTCAGGGTGACGGTACCCGTCAACGCGTTGCCCGGCGTTAAATACGCCTTGTCCACGCTACCTGCGCCGAGCTTGCCGCTACCCGTGTTGCTGACGGGCGCGCCCGTGGCGATCGGCGCGCCGGCGGCCAGCTTGTTGCGGTCGGTAATCGCCACGGCCAGGTCGGAAGCGCCGTGCGCGGTCGGCCTGACCATGAAATTGTCGCCTTCGGCAGCCGCGCCCGTGATCGAGAAATCCACGCCGTCGATGGTTTGCGGCACGGTTTGCGGATAGGGGTTGATGGTCGTTTTCGCGCCGTCGCTCTGGCGCGTCACCACATAATTGGCGCCGTCATACTTGACGGCATAATCGCTGGCCGTCAGCTTGGTCGGATCGCTGACCTTGGCCGACAGCACTGTCGTGCTGGTCGCGTTGTTGCGGTAGTCCGCGCCGATGACGGGATCGGGCAACTTGAAGAAGTCGGCCCCCATGTCGCCATTCAAGTCCTGGCCCAGCTTGTGCTGTTCATTGAAGGTGGAGGCCAGCGCGATGGCGACCTTGCCCAGCGAATTCTGGATGCGGTCCAGGCTGCCGCTGCGGAATTCCAGCAAGCCGCCCAGCGCGCCGCCGCTGAGGGAGCTTTCCGACAGCTTGGTGACGCTCGAGCCCGTCACATAGCCCACGTCCAGGCGGTTCGGGTCCGTCGGCGACGGCGTGGTGGCCAGTTCAAAGTTCTTGTCGCCCACCACCAGCGGCTGGCCCGAGCCGATCGAGACGGTAATCGAATTGCCGGCGCCAGGCTGAACAGTTGCCTTGACGTATTTGTTCAGCTCCGTGATCAGCTGGTCGCGCTGGTCCAGCAAATCGTTGGGCTGATTGCTTTCATTCACGGTCAGGTTGGTAATCGCGGTATTGAGCTCCGCGATCTGCTTGGCGTAGGAATTGATCACCTTGACGTTCGACGTGATCTGCGAATTGACGCCGTCGCCGATTTCCGTCAGGCGCGCGCTGAGGCCCTGGAAACGGGCCGTCAGCGAATTTGCGCTCGACAACAATGCCTGGCGCGACGAAACGGACGATGGATTCGAGCTGAAATCCTGCACGCCCTTGAAGAAATCGGCCATCGCCGGCGACAGCCCGGCCGTGGGGTCGGCCAGCATATTGTCGATCTGGCTGATCTGCGTGTAATACGCATCGAGCGAACTGGTGGCGGACTGCGCGCCATTCACCTGGGCCGCCATGAAACCGTCGTACTGGCGCTTGACTTGCGATACCTCGGTACCATTGCCAACAAAGCCATAACCGGCATTATTGAACTGCGCCGTCTGCTGCAGCACCACCTGGCGGTTGTAACCGTCCACGTTGGCATTGGTGATGTTATGCCCGGTCGTCGACAGGCCCACCTGCGCTGCAAGCAAACCGCTCTTACCGATGCTGAGTAGATTCGAAGTCATGGTGTCTTATTGGTTACCGTCAAATGTATTTACGGCAGCCGCGGCGAAAACTTGAAGCGCGCGGCTTGCACGGGGGCAAGGCGGGGCGTCAGCCGACCAGCGAATTCTTGATAATTTTTGTCAGTTTGGCAGCGTAATTCGGGTCCGTCGCATAGCCGGCTTTCTGCAAGCCGTGGGCGAAGGTGCTGGCGTCGCCCGCGCTGGCCAGCACTTTTTCGTAGCGCTTGTTGTTGGTTATCAACTGCGCATAATCCTTGAAACTGTCCGCGTAGCTGTCGTAGGCGCGGAATTTTTCCACCTTGCGCTGCGCCTTGCCATTCACGTATTCCGTGGTGACGGCTTCCGTGACCTTGCCCTTCCAGTCGCTGGATGCCTTGATGCCGAACAGGTTGTGGCTGCTGCTGCCGTCGCGGGCGATGATTTCGCGCTTGCCCCAGCCCGTTTCCAACGCCGCCTGGCCCAGCATGAACTTGGCCGGGATGCCCGTGGCGCGGCTGGCTTCTTCCGCATGCACGCCCAGTTTTTCCTGGAAGGCGCGCACGTGCGGCGCCTGCGTGGCGTTGGCCTTGTCGCTCAGGGTCTTGCCGCTGGCTGCCGCGCTGCCGGCGCCTTCCGTCAGGGCGCCCTGCTGCTGGCGGAAGGCGGCCAGCGCCTGCGCCATGCTCGATGAACGGGGCGACGGCGCTTCGGCGCCATCGGCGGCCAGCGCCTGGCTCGACGACGACAGCTGGCGGATCAGCACGTCCGCCAGGCCCGTGCCGCGCTTGGCCAGGTTCTGGCTCGTCTGCTGGTCCAGCATCGAGGTGTACATCTTGCTTTGCTGGCTATCCATGATGCCGTCCTGCGGCGTGGCTTCGCGCATGCTTTTCATCATCATGTTGATGAACATGGCTTCGAATTGCGTGGCCGCCTCTTTCAGGGCGGCGGGGTCCTTCGCCTTGGCGGACTGGCGCAAGCCATCCATGCCCTTGACGTCATAGGCGGCGGTATTGCTGAGGTCGGTTTGACTGATCATGGCGTGCCCATCAAATGATTTCGAGTTCGGCGCGCAGCGAACCGGCCGCTTTCATCGCCTGCAGGATGGCCAGCAAGTCTTGCGGCGAGGCGCCGATGGCGTTCAAGGCCTTGACCACGTCGGACAGCGAGGCGCCGCCCTTGACCAGCATGACTTTGCCCGGTTCCTTCTTGATATCGATCTGCGCCGTCTGCGTGACCACCGTGCGCCCGCCCGACAAGGGCGCCGGCTGGCTCACTTGCGGCTCGACATTGATGGTGACGGACAGGTTGCCGTGCGAAATGGCGCATGTTTCCAGGGTCACGGACTGGTTCATCACGACGGAACCGGTGCGCGCATTCATGATGACCTTGGCCGCCAGGCGGGCCGGATTGACTTCGATGCTTTCCAGTTGGCCCAAAAAGGACACGCGCTGGTCGCTGCCGCTGGGCGACTGCACCTGGATCACGCGGCCGTCGAGCGCGGCGGCCGTGCCGGCGCCGTAGCGGCTGTTGATGGCGTCGACCACGCGGCTGGCGGTGGCGAAATCGGTGGCATTCAATTCCAGGCGGATGGTGTTGTTGGCGCCCAAGGCCGAAGGCACGCTGCGCTCGACGGTAGCGCCGCCCGAGATGCGGCCCACGCTCAGGTGATTGATGACGACGGAGCTGCCGGCCGCCTGCGCGCCCACGCCGCCCACCAGCACGTTGCCCTGCGCCATGCCGTACACCTGGCCATCGGCGCCCTTCAATGGCGTCATCAGCAAGGTGCCGCCGCGCAAGCTTTTCGCATTGCCCATCGACGATACCGTCACGTCGAGCAACTGGCCCGGCTGGGCAAACGCGGGCAAGGCCGTCGTCACCATCACGGCGGCCACGTTTTTCAGCTGCAAACTGGTGCCTTGTGGCAAGTTGATGCCCTGCTGCTGCAGCATCGCCGCCACGCTCTGGATGGTAAATGGGGTTTGCGTGGTCTGGTCGCCGCTGCCGTCGAGACCGACGACGAGGCCATAACCCATCAGCTGATTCTGGCGCACGCCGGCGATGCTGGCCAGGTCCTTGATGCGCTCGGCCTGCGCCACGGGCGCCAGCAGCGAGGCAGCCAGACCGCAGATGGCGAGAAAACGGGGAAAGGTCAACGTTGCCATGATCAGAAAGGCAGCAGGCTGAGGAAGAAGCGCGACGCCATCGAGGCCATTTCGGCGCGGTCGATCTGGCTGTTGGTGCGGTATTCGACGCGCGCTTCGGCCACCTGGGTCGATGGCACGACATTGCCCGTGCCTATGGTGTCGGGATTGACCATGCCCGAGAAGCGGATGAATTCCGTGCCCTTGTTCATGGCGATCTGTTTTTCGCCGGCGACGATCAGGTTGCCATTCGGCAGCACTTCAATGACCGTCACGCCGATCACGCCGGAAAACGTGTTGCTGGCGGACTGGTTGTCGCCATCGGCAAATTTCGTCGCGCCATTTGCCGCCACGGTGCCGCCCAGGCGCCCCTGCAGCATGCCCGGCGTGCTGAAGCCCACGCTGCCCGACTTGTTGCCGGAACTGGCGCCCGCCTTGACGGCATTCGTGCGCTCGGTGATGGCGATCGTCATGGTGTCGCCCACGTGGCGTGCGCGGCGGTCTTCGAAGGCGGGACGGTAGGTCGACGGCTGGTAGATGGAGCCGTTGTTGACGACCACCGGTTCCGGCATCGGCGCGCGCGTGCTGGTCGGATATTGCACGATGGACGTAGGCGTGATGGCGCAGCCGGACAGCAGGGCTGCGGAGAACAAAGCGATGATGGGGTATTGCATGGCGAACCTCCGCTGCCATCCGGCGGCGGATGGCATGACGACTATGAAAATTAAAGTTGCGACAATTTCTGCAGCATTTGATCGGATGTGGTGATGGCCTTGCTGTTGATCTCGTAGGCACGCTGCGTCTGGATCATGTTGACCATTTCCTCGGCCACGTTGACGTTCGACGTCTCGATATAGCCCTGCATCAGCACGCCGGCGCCGTTCGTGCCCGGGGTGTTGGTTTGCGCCACGCCGGAAGCGCCCGTTTCCATGTACAGGTTTTCGCCCTTCGATTCCAGGCCGGCGGGATTGACGAAAGTGGTCAGTTGCAGGGAGCCGATTTGCGATGGCGCAACGGTGTCGGGCAAGGTGACGGACACGGTGCCGTCGCGCGCCACGGTCAGGCTCAGCGCATTGGTCGGCACGGTGATGGCGGGCTGGATCACGAAGCCTTCCGAGGTGACGAGCTGGCCGTTGGCATCCGTCTGGAACGAGCCGTCGCGCGTGTAGGCGGTAGCGCCGTCCGGCATCAGCACCTGGAAAAAGCCGGTGCCGTTGACCATCACATCGCGCGAATTGCCCGAGGCCTGGGGATTGCCTTGCGTATGGATGCGTTCGGTTGCCACGGTGCGCACGCCCGTGCCGATCTGCAAGCCCGATGGCAGCTGGGTTTGCTGCGACGATTGCGCGCCCGGCTGGCGCACATTTTGGTAGAGCAAGTCTTCAAACACGGCGCGCGACTTCTTGAAGCCCGTGGTGCTGACGTTGGCCAGGTTATTGGCGATCACGTCCATCTGCGTCTGCTGCGCTTCCAGGCCGGTCTTGGCAATCCAAAGGGAACGAATCATGATTTTTCTCCAATAACAGCGCTAACCAGCCCTGTAGACTATTTCTATGTGACCATTATGCGGTGGCCCCCGTCAATTCAAAGCGAGGATCTGGGTGGCTTTCGCCGCGTTATTCTCGGCATTCTTCAACAAGCTCATTTGCGTTTCGAACTGGCGCGCCAGGGCGATCATGCTGACCATGGAGTCGACGGGGCTGACATTGCTGCCTTCCAGCGCGCCCGTGGTCAATTTGACGGCCTGATCGGCTTGCGCCACCGTGCCATCCTTCAGGCGGAACAGGCCGTCATCGCCACGCACCAGTTGCTGCTCGGGCGGGTTGACCAGCTTGATGCGTCCCAGCACCGTCGACGGGCCTGGCGGCACGTCGGTGGAAATCGTGCCCACTGTGCCATCGCTGGCGATGGCCACCGTCACGCCGGGCGGAATCGCCATGGGGCCCGTATCGCCTTGCACCATCAGCCCGCCCTGCGTCTGCAGCATGCCGTTTTCATTGAGTTTCAAGGCGCCGTTGCGCGTGTAGGCTTCGGAACCGTCGGCCGACTGCACCGCGATCCAGCCGCCGTTTTCCACGGCCACGTCGAGCGCGCGGCCCGTGTGCTGCATCGGACCTTGCGTGAAATCGGAACCGACCGTCGAATCGACGACAAAGGCGCGCGTCGGCATCATGCCGTCGGCCACCACGGGCACGGCGCGGAACGAGTCGAGCTGGGCGCGGAAACCCGTGCTGGTGGCGTTCGCCAGGTTGTTCGCCGTGGTCGCCTGCTTGTCCAGGATGTGCTTGGCGCCCGAGCCGGCGGTGTAGATGAGACGGTCCATGTGTTTTCTCCGTGCAAAACGAAAGCCGGGAGCAGTCCGAAAGAACCGCTCCCCTTACTCTTAACGCAGGTTGACGAGGGTCTGTAAAACGGAATCCTGCGTCTTGATGGTTTGCGCATTCGCCTGGTAGGCGCGCTGGGCCGTGATCATGTTGACCAGTTCCGCCGTCAGATCGACGTTCGACACTTCCACGGCCGAGGCGCGCAAGTTGCCCAGGTTGCCCGTCTTGGGCTCGCCCGTGACGGGCTTGCCCGAGGCCGAACTTTCCACCCAGGCGTTGTTGCCCAGCGGCTCCAGACCGTTCGGGTTGACAAAGTTGCTCAACACCACCTGGCCCAGGCTGCGCGTCTTGCCATTGTTGTACTGGCCCTGGATGACGCCGTCGTCGCCGACGATGAATTGACTCAGCTGGCCCGCCTTGTAGCCATCCGCTTCCGTTTTCTTTTCCGCCGTGGCGCTGCCCAGCTGGGTCGACTTGGTGAAGTCGACCTGGACCGACAGGGTCGCATTCGCGCCCGTGGCCGGGAAGATCGGCAGGTTGACGGTGACAGGCAAGGTTTGCGGCGGCGTCAGGGCCAGCATGGCGGCCCGATCCAGGCTGCCGACCGTGTTGAAGACCAGCGAACCGGTCTTGACGGCTGGCACATTGGTGACGGCGCGGATGGCAGCGTCGATCTGGTCGGGCGTGCGGCTCGAATTGACGCCATTCGGCACGGCACTGCCGTAGGTGGCGGCGATGGCGGCCAGTTGCGCCGGCGTGGCGCCTGCGGCAGCGGCGGCCGCCGAGACGGCGGCACCGACCGCATTGCCATAGGCGACGGCGGCCGTCGTCACGTTGGCCGGCACCAGCGGCACGGCCGTGGCGGCAGCCTGGTAGGCGGCGCGCGCGGCCAGCGAGGCCGGGTCCGTCTGCAGGGCGGCGGCGGCCTTCATGCTGGTCACTTCCGTGCCGTCAACGGCCGAGTAGACATCCCAGGTGTTGGTGCCCGTCTTGACGTAGAAATTCGACATGATGTGGGAATTGCCCAGCGAATCGAAGACTTCGACGGGAAACTGCTTGCTGAACGATGTGTCGTCCCCTGTCTTGAACGGCACCGTGGTCGGCATGGCCGTATTCGAATTGAGGTTGACTTCCGTGCTGACCTTGGTCGTTGCCTGGGGCTTCATGTCCGACTGGTCGATTTGCAGGGGCACGACGGCGCCGGCAACGATCTTGCCGTTGACGTCGGCCGCATAACCGGTCAGCTGCGCCAGCTGGGCGTTGACGATGAAGCCGCTCTTGTCGACCTGGAACTGGCCATTGCGCGAGTACTGGATGGCGCCGTTGACGCTGGTACGGAAGAAGCCGCCGCCATTGATGGCGATATCGAGGGGATTCGACGACGATTCCAGGTTCCCCTGGTTGAATTGCTGGGCGATTTGCGAGACCGACACGCCGATCCCCGCCTGGTTGCCGCCCACGCCGTACAGCGAGTTGGCATAAATGTCGGCGAACTGGGCCTGCGACTGCTTGAAACCCACGGTCGACGAGTTGGCGATGTTGTTGCCGATGACGTCCAGCGATTTGGCGGCGCCATTCAAGCCGCTCAGGCCTTGTTGGAAAGACATTGTGTTCTCCTGGTAGAAATTAGGGGTAGAGGGTCACGCTAAGGGGAAGCGGCTTACAGAATCTGTTTCACGTCGGCCATGGTGATGCTGCCCACGCCCGGAACATTCAATTTCACGCCATTCGCGCCCGTCGACACGCTGGCGACCGAACCGAACATCAGCGCCGTTGCATCCTTGAGCTTGGTACCGCCGCGCGTGGCTTCCACCGTGAAGGTGTAGGCGCCATCGGCCAGCACGACCGGCTTGCCATCCTTGTCGAGATCGGCGGTGGAACCGTTCCAGCCCAGCGGCAAGGTGCCCGCCGCCTGTGCGCCCAGGTCGATGGAATGGACTTCCTTGCCATCCTTGTAGATGACGACCTTGACCTTGTCGGCTGCCGTGGCCAGGTCCACGCCCAGCAGCGCGGCGCTCTTGCTCAGGTTGATATCCTTGCCCGCTGTCAAGACGCCATGGCCGATGATGTTGGCCGCCTGCATCGATTCGGCTTGCTGATAGCTGGCCTTCAGGCTTTCCACGGTCGTATTGAGCTTGTTGACGCCCGTCACGGTGGACAATTGCGCCAGCTGGCTGGTCAGCTGTGCATTGTCCAGCGGATTCATCGGATCCTGGTTTTTCAGCTGGGTAACCAGCAAGGTGAGGAATTTGTTCGTTTCCGCTTCGACACTGCCTGGCTCGGCCGTGCTCTTCTTCGGATTCATCGTCGCCATCAGGTCGGTGACTTTGGAGGTGCTGGTATCGATGGTTGCCATAATGATCAGTCAGCCTTATTGGCCGATGGTGAGAGTTTTCAGGAGCAGCGACTTGGCCGCGTTCATGGTTTCCACGTTGGTCTGGTACGAGCGCGAAGCCGACAGCATGTTGACCATCTCGTCGACCGTATTCACGTTCGGCATGGTGACGTAGCCCTTCTCATCGGCCAGCGGGTTCTTCGGGTCGTAGACCAGCTTCATCGGCGACGGGTCTTCGATCACCTTCTGCACCTTGACGGCCGTGGCGCCGTTGGCCATGGGCACGGCTTCGAACACCACCTGCTTGGCGCGGTAGGCTTCGCCCGTGGCGCTGGTGGCGCTATCGGCATTGGCCAGGTTGCTGGCCACCGTGTTCAGGCGCTGCGCCTGGGCGCTCATGGCCGAACCGGAAACATTGAAGATATTAAATAGCGACATGATTATTGTCCTCCCTGGATGGCCGTCAGCATGCCCTTGATCTGCGAGTTAAGGAACGTCACGGCCGCCTCGTAGCGGATGGCATTGTCGGCAAAGGCGTTGCGCTCGAGATCCATGTCCACCGTATTGCCATCGACGGCGCCCTGGGCCGGCGCGCGGTACAGCAGCGGCGTACCGTCGGCCAGGGTCTCGACCTTGCCGCCGCCGGCTGCGCCCGCAGCCGCGGCCACGCCCTTGCCCGGCATATGCTGCGGCGCCGTGCCCTTCAGGGCCGGCGGCACGCCATCCTTGCGCGCCATGGCGCCCTTCAGCGCGGCGGCGAAATCGACATCGCGCGCCTTGTAGTTGGGCGTGTCGGCATTGGCGATATTCGAGGCGAGCAATTCCTGGCGCGTCGAGCGCAGGCTCAGCGCCGTCTCGTTGAAGCGCATGTAATCGTCGAGTTTCCCTATCATGTCAGGCTCCGGAAAGATCTGCCACTGGCGCCCGAGATGGCGGAAGGATGGCGGATTAGTGATGACAGGAAACATAGTACGGCGCCCACCAGCAAGACCATCGCCGGATCAGACCTTACTTTTACCCCTTAATCGGGGCTTCGAACGGGGCCGCGCGCACTATCATGGCACTATTCCAGAGGCCTATCACCATGAAAACACCGCTTGCTTTCCTCTTCGCTCTTGCCTCCCTGCCACTGCTGGCCCAGGCGCAAAACGCCGGCCGCCAGACGCCGGAAGCGCTGCGCAACAGCGTGGAACAATTCCTGCAAGTGCAAAGCAACGGCTTGCCCGGCAAGGTAACGGTGACCGTCGGCGCCGTCGATCCGCGCCTGAACCTGGCCGCCTGCCCCGCGCCGCAAGCATTCATGGCGCCGGGCGCGCGCGCCTGGGGCAAGACCACCGTCGGCGTGCGCTGCACGGCGCCAAGCAACTGGACCATCTATCTGCAAGCGAACGTGGCCGTCGTCGGCGACTACGTGGCCAGCGCCGTGCCGCTGGCGCAAGGGCAAGCCATCGACGCCAGCCAGCTGGTAACGATGCAGGGCGACCTGGCCGCATTGCCGGCAGGCATCGCCACGGACATGGCCCAGGTGGTGGGCGCCAGCACGAATATTTCCTTGCCACCCGGCACGCCGATGCGCCTCGACACCCTGCGCCGCAAGCCGGTGGTGATGCAAGGCCAGCTGGTACGCGTCGTTTCCAGTGGCAATGGTTTCCAGGTGGCATCAGAAGGGCGCGCCATCGGCAGCGCCGGCGATGGCCAGACGGTGCAGGTACGCACGCAGAGCGGCCAGCAGATCAGCGGCGTGGCGCGCGCAGGCGGCTTGGTGGAGGTCGCCTTTTAAACACGGATGGACAGCGATATTGTGGTCTGGCGCACTAAAGTTTCGGGAGAAGGTGCCGATAATGACACATATCCCGGAGTTTTTTGACTTCGACCAGACGAGGATCACGCTGTGAAAATTACCGACAACACCATTAAAAGCAATCCCGGCCTGCCGGTGGCGCCCGCGAGTACCTCCGGCACCCGGAATGCCGAGAAAGCCCAGGCAACACCGACAACGTCGGACAATGTACGCCTGTCGCCGCAAGGACAGGCATTAGCGGCCAGTGCAACTGCCGGCAGCGGCGCCGTGTTCGACACGAAAAAAGTCGAACGCATCAAGCTGGCGATCGCCGACGGCCAGTTCCAGGTCAACTCAGAAAAAGTGGCGGACGGTCTCCTCGACACGGTCAAGGACTTGCTGCACTCACGAAATAGATAGGTTCCCTCATGCAATCAGTGACTCCGTTTTCCAGCCTGCGCGACGAGCACCAGCTCATGACCACATTGCTGGCATTGATGAAAGAAGAACAGCGGCATCTGGTTGCGGCTGACATCGATGCAATCACGGAGCTCACGGTGCGCAAGACGGCACTCGTAGGACAATTGAGCCAGTTGGCGGCGCAACGCCACCAGGCGCTGGCGGCGGCCGGCTTCATGGCGGCCGAAGCGGGCATGGAAGACTGGCTGGTGGGCGCCGGCGAAGCGGAAGCGGCGCCCCTGTGGAAAGCCCTGCTCGAGACGACGCGCGAAGCCAAGGAACAAAACCGCCTGAACAGCCTGCTCGTCAACAAGCATATGGTACATACGCAAGGCGCCCTGAACGCCATGCGCCCCCCGGCCCAAAGCGGCAATTTCTACGGCCCCAGCGGCCAACCGACGACGAACACGGCCAGCCGGCGCGTCGTCATCGGCTAATCCCCCTTAGTTAACAGCAACCTTAACAGCAACCCGGCAAGGCGCAGCGGCCTTGCCAGCTCAACCGTGCGCGGGACGCCCCGCATGCTGGCGGTATTTCGCCACGATGGCTTGCGCCCTGGCGCTGGCCGCGGCTTGCTGCTCCGGCGTCAGCTCCGCCTGCAGCCAGTGCCAGTACTCATCCTGATACGGATTGGTGACGCCGGGCGCGAGGATATCGTCGTAGACCTGGCGCAGGGCCAGCAGGTAGCCATACGCTTGCGGCGCATCCTTCCGCACCACCTCGCCATCGCGCAAGTACGCCATCATCAGGGTAGCCACGCTGGTCAGTTCCGCCTCGTCCGCCTGCGCCGTCAGCTGGGCGATGGCTTGCCGCTTCCATGCCTGCACCAGCGGATCGTCGGGACGGTTGCGCAGCGCGCTGCGGTCGCCGAACGGGCCTTCCGACAGGAACAGGGTGGCCGCGCCCGGCACGCCCGCCTTGGCGGCGGTGGCCAGGTAGCCGAGGCGGTCCTCGCGCTGGCGCTGTGTCAGGCCCGCGCACAGCTGCTGCTGGGCGGCTTTTTCTTCCACCGTCATCTCGCGGCCCAGCTCGAATTCCATGCCCGGCAAGCGCCCTTCCTGCTGGAAGACGATGCAGTCGTCGATCAGGCTGAACGCCGCATACGCGTCTTCCGCCCTGCCGCTGGCGGCCAGGCGCGCAAGCTGCCGCGCCAAGGTCACGGGAACGGGCGCGGCATCGGCGACGGGGGCGGCGTCGATATTCAGATACGATTCCAGGCTGCGCCCCGCCGGCGCGCTGGCGGCAGCCGCATCCGCTTGCGGCGCGCCGGCGTCGGGTGCGGGCCAGTACACGAGCGCCAGTACCGCCGCGATGGCAGCGGCGCAGGCGATGCCGGTCAATTTGCTATTCATGATGAGGTGGCGCATAAAAGGAAATGCACGTTACCACAGGCCTGCGGCAGCGGGCCGCACGCCTCCGCACGCTCAGCCGCCGGCCTTTTTCGGCTGGTGGCCCAGTTTGGTCAGCGCGGCCAGGATGGTGTCGACATGGTCGCCCTGCACCTCGATCACGCCATCCTTGACCGTGCCGCCCGAGCCGCACTGCGTGCGCAACTGCTTGCCCAGCAGGGCTAGCGCCATGGCGTCCAGCGGCAAACCCTTGACCACGGTGACGCTCTTGCCGCCACGGCCCTTGGTCTGGCGCGAGACGCGCACCACGCCATCGCCCGCGGGCGCCGCCTTGGCTTGCGCCTTGCATGCGCATTGCGCCAGCGGCTGGCGACAGGCGGGACACATGCGGCCCGTTTCGGTGGAATAGACGAGACCGCCCAGGGAGCTGCTTTTCATGATGGGGAGATAAAAAGGGAGAAGGCGCGATTGTACCAAGTGGAAGCGGGATCAAGCCCGGCGCGCCCCATCCGGTGGCGCGCCGTGCAGCGTATTAACGCAAGGTGACGAATACGGGATTCGAATAGAACCACAGGCTGCGGTAATTGCGGTCGTTGATGTCATTGAAACGCTGGGTGCTGTCCGTCGTGCCCGTTCGCTGGTCGGCCAGCGGCTCGCCAGCCTGCGTCAGGCCGGCGACATCGGTACCCAGATTGGTGCCGCGCAAACGGAAATACTGGTTCTTCGTCGCCGTCATTTCGTAGCTTACGCTGTAGTAGCCGTCGGCCCCGACTTTCCAGTCCGCGCTGGTGAAGCGCTTGAGCACCCGCGTGCTGGCATTGGCGGCAACGTTGTAGGCCGGCGTACCCGCCGCCGCCTTCGCGCCCACATCGCCGACGATCAGGTCGACATGGTCGACAACGGGCTTGACGCCGGCGACCACGCCACTATCGACGGGTTTTTCGTAGTTGTTTTTGGCCGGGCTCCTGAAGCGGATGGTAATGGTGACTTTATCGCCGTTGCCGACCTTCAGCTCCCCGCCCATCTCCTTGCGGTCGTCCTTGCTGGCCAGGTTGAAGTCCAGCGCGTTGATCAGATCGCCGTAAGTCGAGAACATCTTGCCCGAACGCAAACCGGCCAGCAAGTCTTTCGCCAGCGGCGCGCCTTGCGCGCTGTTGAACACATAGTTCTTCGCATACTCTCCGGGGAAATAGCCGCTGCTGTTGCCGCCGACGATCTTGAAGTGGGTATCCGAATCGGTCAGGTTCCAGATGCGGCGCCCCTCGCCCAGGAGCGCATCCCATGGCCCGCCCAGCTTGGCCACCACGTAATCGACGCCCCCATACACGCGCAGCAGCGCATTGTCGTCCGTATAGGCGGCCGTGTAGCCGCCGCGGTCCGGTTCCATCTGGTTGCCGACCATGCCTTCGATGGCGAACATGATGTTGGGGGCGGCATCGTTAAAGGCGCGCAAGTCGGCGATGCTGTAACTGCCCTTGTTGCGCGATGGATGGTTGATGACGGCGTAGCTGGTCTCCGGATAGTTCTGCTTGAGCCAGTTGATGGCTTGCAGCGCATCGGCTGCCGTCTTGTTATAGCGGGTTTCGCCATGTTTGGCTTTCCATGCTGCAACATCGGCAGCGTCGAACATGCTGGCGTCGCGCGTGGTAAACAGGTACTCGAACTCCTTCATGCCCCGGGTGCTGGCACTGAGCTTGTCCGCGCCCTCGAACAGGCCGATGCCGATGTGATCGTGGGTCGGCATGTCCCACTCGAAGCCGGAAAAGACCAGTTTGTCGGCATAGGTGCCGCCCGCCTGCAGCGCCTGCACGCGTGGAATTTCATAGCGCTCGGCACCGATGGACATCGGGATGGGCGTCGGCAGCGGCGCGCCCAGTGCGTCGCGCGTGGAGACGCGCAAATGGTTGGACAGCGCCATCCAGTCGAGTCCGTAGCTGCCGAACGCCTTGGCCAGCACCTTGTCCAGCGTCTGGCTGACATCCGCATCGGCCGATTGCGTGGTGTGGGTATGCAGGTCGCCGGCGATCCAGCGGCCAGTGGGGACCGGTGGCACGCTGCTGGACGGGTCGTTATCGCCGCCGCAAGCGGCGACGCTCAACAGGATGGCGATAGCCGAAGGAAGCAACAATCTGGAGTAAGACATGGGATAGACCTGGAGGCTGAAAAGAAGTGCGACAGCCTAGCATTCCAGTATGACCACCGAATGACATGCGCCTGACCCTAGCGGCCCGAAAGACCCGTCTAGTTGGCCACCGGCGCCGTCGGCACTTCTGTCACCGTTTCGGGGATGCCCGACAAAATCGTCACGGCGACCCGGCGGTTGCGCGCGCGCCCTTCCGCCGTTTCGTTCGGCGCCACGGGGATGTTGTCGGCGTGGCCGACGGCCGTCAGGCGCGACGCCTTGACGCCGCTGGCGATGAACAGGCGCACCACGGCGCTGGCGCGCGCGGCCGACAATTCCCAGTTCGAGGCAAAGTTGGAATTACTGATCGGCTGCACGTCCGTATGCCCTTCCACCTGCACGTCGTGCGTATCGTCCTTGAGCAGCACGGCGACGGCGCGCAGGGCCTGGTCCGATTCCACCGTCAGGCGCGCCGCGCCCGGGTCGAACAGCACGCTGGCATTGATTTCCACGCTCACGCCGCGGCTCGTCTGCGTGACCCGCACCTTGCCTTCCTTCACCAGCGGCGCCAGGGTGGAGGTCAGGTCCTGCGCCAGGCGCGTCATGTGTTCGCGCTCGCGGCGGATGGCTTCCGTGCGGCGTTTCAGGGCCGGGTTCGGCAGCGGGATCGCCTGCGGCGCTTCCATGATGATGGGCGGCGCGCCCTTTTCCAGGCTGAAGGCCTGGCCGATGGCATTCTGGAAGACGCGGTATTTGCCTTCGTTGACTTGCGAAATCGCGTACATGACAACGAAGAAGGCGAACAGCAGGGTGATGAAGTCGGCGTACGAGATCAGCCAGCGGTCCTGGTTGTCCGGTTCCTCGTCATACTTCCTGCGCGCGCGCCGCATCATGGTCAGTGCTCGTGCAGCAGGCTGGAAACGCGCTCTTCGATGATGCGCGTATGGTCGCCCGTGGCGATGTCGTACAGCACGGCGGCCGTGATTTCGTATTGCAGCACGCGGCGCGAGACGATGGCCTTGAGTTTATTCGCCACCGGCAGGAACAGCAGGTTGGCCAGGCCGACGCCATAGATGGTCGAGACAAACGCCACGGCAATGCCGCCGCCCAGCTTGCTCGGATCGGTGAGGTTTTCCATCACGTGGATCAGGCCCAGCACGGCGCCCAGGATGCCGATGGTGGGCGAATAACCGGCCGCCGATTCCCACACCTTGACGGCCTGGCGCTCGGCCATTTCATAGGCGGAGATTTCCACGTCGAGCAGCTGACGCAGCTTGTCGGGCGCGATGCCGTCGACGATCATCCTCAAGCCCTTGGCGTTGAAGCGGTCGGCCGTGTTTTCCATCAGGCGCTCGAGCGCCAGCGGGCCGTCGCGCCGCGCCGTCAGACTCCACTGCCCGATGTCGCGCGCCAGCGCGGCACGCGTGTCGGCCGGTGGCAAGAAGACCCAGCGCAGCATTTCCAGGCCGCGCACGAAGGTGCGCAGCCGCGTTTGCAGCAGCACGGCGCCGAAGGTGCCGATGACAACGATGGCAAAGGCGGCCGGCTGCAGCAGGGAGGCCATCTTGCCGCCTTCCAGTGCCTGGCCGACCAAAAGGCCCGCCAGCGCCAGCGCCAGCCCGATTACGCTGGACCAGTCCACGCCTGCTCCCTCAAGGTTGCGCGCAGGCGCGCGACGGCCTGGGTATGCAGCTGCGAGACGCGCGACTCCGACACGCCCATCACCGCGCCGATCTCCTTCAGGTTCAGCTCTTCTTCGTAATACAGGCCCATGAGTATTTTCTCGCGTGGTGGCAGCGCGTCGATGGCATCGATCACGGATTGCCGGAAATCGGTATCGAGCAGGGAACGCAAGGGGTCGCTGTCCTCGTCCACGCAGTGGCGGTCGAGGAAGCTGTCATTGCCGTCCGGGTCATGAAAGTCTTCGTAGTACACGAGCTGGTGGCCGCCGCCGTCGCCCAGCATTTCCTGGTAGTCGGCCAGCGACATCTTGAGCAGCTTCGCCACTTCCGACTCCGTCGGCGGATGGCCGAGGCGCTGCTGCAAGGTGCTCATCGCCTCTTCGATCTTGCGCATGTTCTGGCGCATGCTGCGCGGCAGCCAGTCGCTGGTGCGCAATTCGTCGAGCATGGCGCCGCGGATGCGCAGCACGGCATACGTCTCGAACTGCGCGCCATGCGTCTCTTCATAGCGGCTAATGGCATCGAGCAGGCCGATCATGCCGGCCTGGATCAGGTCATCGACCTCGACCGAAGGCGGCAATTTCGCCTTCATATGGTGCGCCAGACGCTTCACCAGCGGAATGTGCTCCGTCAGCAAATAGTCCTTGTTCGATTTCCCTTTGACCGTGTACATAGGCTGCTTATTGTTTTCTCATCTTATCTGGTGCTACGGTTCGATTCAGGCGCTGAACTGGTGCGGGCTCCCCGTCTGGTACAAGGTGCCGCCAAGCACCGGTGCCGCCGAACGGGCCAGCCGCTCGGCCAGTCCGCGAAACGCCACCGAGGCGCCCGCCAGCGGAAACGCATCGACCACGCTGCGGCCCAGCCGCGCCGCCCGGTGCAGATATTCGTCGGCAGGCACCGAACCCATCGAAGTCAGCTTCACGGCCAGGTAGCGGCTCGCCGCCTGCGCCATATTATCGTATACCACTTTTGCCTCGGATTCGGAAGCGCCGGTGACGAGAATGCCGAACGGACGGCGTCCCAGTTCCTGGCTCAGGCGCTTGATCAGGCAGTACGCCGCCTTGATCGAGGTGGCGCTGGTCGACACTTGCACGACGATATCGGACGAAGCCATCAGCGGCACGGGGAAGCAATCGCCCTCGTCTGCCACGACGCCGTCGACCAGCACGATGCCGCTCTGGCGCGCCAGCACCTCGAACGTCTTGCCCAGGCGGCGCAGTTCGTCCTCGCCCGCATAGTCCATGCTGTCCATCAAATGGTTGCGCGCACCCAGGCTGGCCACGCCAAAGCCTTGCGGCACCTGGTGGATGACCTGGTTCAGGCCGCACTGCTGGCGCGCCACGTCGCGCAGGCTGGCGCCGTGCGCCAGGCCCAGGCGCGCCGCCACGCCATCGCTGCCGCCGCTGGCGTCGAGCAGCAGCACGTCATTGCCGCCGTAGACGAGCGACGCGCCCAGATTGACCAGCATGGCGCCCTTGTCGTCCTGCGGCGTGGCCGAGAGGAACGTCATGACGCGCGGCTGCGGGCCGGCCAGCATGCGGCGCAAGCCTTCGGCCTGGTCGAAATCGAAATTAGCCAAGGTGCACCCCGCGCGCTTCATTGTTGCGGGCGGCCGCCTGCGCCATCAGCAGCGGCAGTTCGGCATCGGAAAACTGCGTCGCCGCCGCATCGCGCTTGAGCTTGAAGGCGCGGTCGATCAGGTAGCCGCGGTCGGCCAGGTACAGGTCTTCCGGCACGCGCTGGCCGTTCGACACATAAAACAGGTTCAGCTTCTGGCGGATCACCACGTCGAGCACATTGCCGATCGAGGCCGCTTCATCGAGCTTGGTCATGATGCAGCCGGCCAGGCCGCTGCCCTGGTAGGCGCGCACCACTTCGTTGAGGGTTTCCTGGGTCGCCGTGGAGTTCAGGCACAGCAGGCGTTTCACATCGGCGCCGGCGCCCGACAGCATGGCCACCTGCTCCGTGACCATCTGGTCGCGCTGGCTCACGCCGACCGTATCGATCAGCACCGTGTGCTTGTTCTTCAATTCCTTCAGGGCGATGCGCAAGTCCGCCTCGTCCTTCACGGAATGCACCATCACGCCGAGGATCTTGCCGTAGATGCGCAGCTGTTCGTGCGCGCCGATACGGTAGGCATCGGTGGTGATCAGGGCCAGCTTTTCCGGGCCGTGGCGCATCACGCAACGGGCCGCCAGCTTGGCCGTGCTGGTGGTCTTGCCGACGCCGGTCGGGCCCACCAAGGCAAACACGCCGCCCTGCTCCAGCATGGCGTCTTCATTGGCCACCGTATTCAGGTTGCGGCTGAGGACGGTCTTGATCCAGCGCATGCTTTGCGCACCATCGAGGCCGGCCGGCAGCTTGTCGATCAGGTAGCGCGCCAGGCTGGCCGAGAAGCCGGCGGCCAGCATTTCGCGCAGCACGACGGCTTTTTGCGGCTCGCGCTGCTGCGTCGAACCCCACGAGATTTCCGCCAGCTGGGTTTCCATCATGCCGCGCATGGCGCGGATTTCATTCATCATGCCGCTCATCTCGGCGGCGGCGTTTTCCTTGACGTGCGCCAGCGCGCTGGCCATCATCTGCTGCATGCGGGCCATGTCCACTGGCTCGGAGGCAGCCTGGCGCGGCGCGGCGGGACGCGGCGCAGCTGGGCGCTGGGCCGGGGCGGCCGGACGCTGCGGCGTGGCGAACTGGGTCTGCAACTGGGGACGGGGCTGGGCCATTTCGGAGGCGGCCGGCGGCGACGCCAGCGAAGCGGCATCGTCATTGGCCAGCGCGAGGATTTCCACCACGCCATCGGCCTGGCGGTTCGACAGAATCACGGCATCGGGGCCCAGCGCTTCACGCACCTTGCGCAGCGCATCGCGCGACGAGGCGCCCGTAAATTTCTTCACATTCATGACCGGCCTCCCAAGGCGGGGGTGGCGCAATATTGGCTGAACTGTGTGACCATCATCGACTCCTGTTGCTTGAGTGCTGTCTTCCACATGGACACAGATCACCCGGACAGTTTCCATTATTAGCGATGCTTGCAGGAAACGATCGAAGGAACAGGACGGGAAAGTACCCGTTATTCAGTTTGCCGAGAGGAAATTGATGTTTATTTGACCAAAGGCAAGGGCCGGGGTCAGACCCGGCGGGTCTGACTCCGGTACTAATGCTGTCAACTATTGTGCCCCCACCAGCGCCGTGACACGGATCGTCTTGGTTTCCGGCACTTCCGCATGCGACAGCACTTTGAGCTGCGGCAAGGCGCGGCGCAGGAAGCGCGACAGCAAGGCGCGCAGCGGCGCCGGCACCAGCAGCACCGGCGTCAGCCCCAGCGCTTCCTGCTGCTGCGCGGCCAGGCCCGCCTGGTGCGCGATGGTGTCGGCCAGGCCCGGCTCGATGCCGGCGCCGTCGCCGCCATTGCCCATCGCTTGCATCAGCAGGCGCTCCAGGCGGCTGTCGAGGGTCATCACGGACAGTTCGGCCGAGCCGGGGAACAGTTGCTGCACGATGGCGCGGCCCAGGGCCACGCGCACCAGCGCCGTCAGGTCGTTAGGGTCTTGCGTGCTGACCGTATGCTCGGCCAGGGTTTCGATGATGGTGCGCATGTCGCGGATGTGCACGCCTTCGGCCAGCAGGTTCTGCAGCACCTTCTGCAAGGTCGACAAAGACAGCATCTTCGGCACCAGGTCTTCCACCAGGCGCGGCGACTCCTTGCCCAGGTGGTCGAGCAGCGACTGCACTTCCGCGCGGCCCAGCAGCTCGGAAGCGTGCGAGGTGATCAGGTGGTTCAGGTGCGTGGCCACCACGGTGCCTGCGTCGACCACCGTGTAACCCATCGATTGGGCCTGGTCGCGCAAGCTCGCGTCGATCCAGGTGGCGGGCAAGCCGAAAGCGGGATCGTTCGTGGCCAGGCCCGGCAAGGTGCCACTGGCCATGCCGGGATTAATCGCCAGGAACTGGCCGTTGAACGCTTCGCCCACGCCCACTTCCACGCCCTTGAGGGTGATGCGGTAGGCGGACGGCTTCAATTCCAGGTTGTCGCGGATATGCACGGGTGGCGCCAGGAAACCCACTTCCTGGGCAAATTTCTTGCGGATGCCCTTGATGCGCTTGAGCAATTCGCCACCCTGCGTCTTGTCGACCAGGGGAATCAAACGGTAGCCCACTTCCAGGCCCAGGGTATCGACGGGCATGATGTCTTGCCAGCTGGCTTCTTCCTGCTCGGGCGCCACGGTCGCTTGCGGCACTTCGGCCGGTTTTTCGGACGCCTCTTTTTCCTGCATGCGTTTCTTGCTGATCAGAAAGGCGGCACCGGCCAGCAGCGAGGCCAGCAGCAGGAAGACCATGTTCGGCATGCCGGGAATCAAGCCCATGCCGCCGATGATGGCGGCGGTAATATACAGTACTTGCGGTTTCGCAAACAGCTGCCCCACCAGCTGGGTGCCGATGTCCTGTTCGCTGGCCACGCGCGAGACGACGATACCGGCCGCCGTGGAAATGATCAGCGAAGGAATCTGCGCCACCAGGCCGTCACCGATGGCCAGCAAGGTGTAGTTCTTGAGCGCGTCGGCAAAGCCCATGTCGTGCTGCAGCAAGCCCACCAGCAAGCCGCCGACGATATTGATGACGGTAACCATGATGCCGGCGATGGCGTCGCCGCGCACGTATTTGCTGGCACCATCCATGGCACCATAGAATTCCGCTTCCTGTGCCACTTCCGTGCGGCGGCGGCGCGCTTCGTCTTCACCGACCAGGCCCGCGTTCAGGTCGGCATCGATGGCCATCTGCTTGCCAGGCATGGCGTCCAGCGCGAAGCGGGCGCCCACCTCGGCGATACGCCCCGCGCCCTTGGTCACCACGGTAAAGTTGATGATCGTCAAAATGATGAAGACGACGATACCGACCGTGTAGTTGCCGCCGATCAGGAAGTGACCGAACGCCTCGATCACTTTACCGGCCGCGTCGGCGCCCGTATGGCCCTCCGTCAGCACCACGCGCGTGGACGCCACGTTCAGCGACAGGCGCAGCATGGTCGACACGAGCAGGATGGTCGGGAAGGCCATGAAGTCGAGCGGCTTGACCGTGTACAGCGCAGTCAGCAGCACGATGATCGACAGCGCGATATTGAAACTGAAGAAGATGTCGAGGATGAAGGCCGGCAGCGGCAGCACCATCATCGCCAGCAGCATGATGATGATGACCGGCGCGGCGATGCCCTTGCTGGCGTTGTTGCCCATTCCACTGAGCCAGGCTGGCATTCTCAGGCCGTTCATGGTGTACTTCCTTTATTCTTGTCTTCTGCGCCGGCTGCGGGCGGTGTCTGCGATGCGGGGTTCTGCGGGTCGAGCTCGGGCGGCACGTCGAG
The DNA here is from genome assembly GCF_030587275.1 of Janthinobacterium sp. SUN128. Classification (NCBI taxonomy): domain Bacteria; kingdom Pseudomonadati; phylum Pseudomonadota; class Betaproteobacteria; order Burkholderiales; family Oxalobacteraceae; genus Janthinobacterium; species Janthinobacterium sp. SUN128. The sequence goes on from NZ_JAPWHY010000001.1 coordinate 3,400,542, forward strand.
TTTCTTCGGCTTGTCGGGACGCTCGCCCTGGCCCTTGCCATAGCTGCGCAGCTGGAACACGTAGGCCAGCACTTCGGCCACGGCGCCATACAGCGCCTCGGGAATTTCGTCGCCGATATCCGTGTGCTTGTACAGCGCGCGCGCCAGGGCCGGCGCTTCCAGGATGGCAACCTTGTGTTCGCCGGCCAGTTCGCGGATCTTCGCGGCCACCTCGTCGATGCCCTTGGCCACCACCTGCGGCGCGCCGCGCGAATTCTCGCCATACTTCAAGGCCACCGCGTAGTGGGTAGGATTGGTCACCACCACGTCGGCCGTCGGCACATCGGCCATCATGCGGCGGCGCGACATTTCATGCTGCATCTGGCGTATCTTCGCCTTGATCTGCGGATTGCCGTCCGACTCTTTCGACTCTTGCTTGACTTCCTGCAAGGACATTTTCATCTTGTTAGCGTAGTGCCACATCTGGTACGGACCGTCGATGGCGGCGATCAGGCCCAGCGCGCCGACGATCAGCAAAAAGGCCGTGATCAGCAAGCTGATCAGATGAGCAGAACCGGCGCGCAGGGATTCCACCGACAAACCCAGCACGGCGTCCTTTTGATGCTGCATCACCATCCAGGCGACGACGCCGACGACGAGGGTCTTGGCGATGGCCTTGAGCAACTCCACCAGCGCATTCTTCGAAAACATGTTGCCCAGGCCGCGAATCGGGTTGAGCTTGCCAAAATTGGGGGTGAACGCCTTGGAACTGAACAGCCAGCCGCCCACCAGCACGGGCGAGGCCAGGGCGACGAGCATGATGGCCAGCGCGTACGGCAGGCAAGTCAGCAAGACGGAGCCCACGTCGTAGCCGATGCGCAACATCATCGCGTCGGGATTGAGTATCTGCTCCCGGTCCAGGGTCAGCCCGGACACCATGACGGCAGTCAACCGCCGCACGATGGCGTCGCCGGCAAACCACAGGCAGCAGCCGGACGCCATCAGCACAGTGAACGTTGCCACTTCACGCGATCGCGGAACGTCGCCTTCCTCACGCGCCTGCTCGAGGCGCTTCGGTGACGCGGCTTCGGTCTTTTCTGCGTCGCTGTCTTCCGACATCAATCAACTCCGGTGAAGTCCTGCAGCCTGGCTAGGCGCAATACGGACTGGGCATGTGGCATTATCGGTTCAAGCGGGCACACGCCATCGGGGGAGAAGGAGGGCAATTGCCCTGCTTTTCCTTTGCTCCCCAGAAACCTTAGCGGGACTTCCTTGCTTCCGCCTGCTTGACAGTCTGCTCGATGGCGCCAAACAAGGACTTGCCGTCGTCACCCAGCATCTCCAATCGAACAACATCACCAAACAACAGAAATGGCGTGCTGGCGACGCCATCGGCGATCATCTCCTGGTTACGTCGCTCAACGATGCTGGAAAAACCCTTCTTGACTTCCTTGTTGGCGACCCCGCCCGCGCTGACCACGCTGCCGCTGCGCGCGTTGCGCGTCTGGCACAGATGGGCGAGCAATTGCGGGTAATTGAACGCCATGTCGGCGCCCGCGTGGGGCTGGCCCGTCAACTTGCCGTTCAGGCTGCAGCGCAGGGCGTGATGCACCTTGCCGCCGCGCCAGGCATCGCCCAGCTCGTCAGGCGTGATGGCGACAGGAGAGCAGGCCATGGCCGGTTTCGCTTGCAGGAAACCATAACCACTCGCCTGCTCGTCCGGCACCAGGTTGCGCAAGGTGATGTCGTTGACCAGCATCAACAGCTTGATGTTCAGGTGTGCCTGGTCGGGCGTGGAGCCCATGACCACGTCGTCCGTGATGGCGGCGATGCCTGCCTCGTAATCGATGCCCCACTGCTCGTGCGCCAGGATGATCTCGTCGTGGGCACCGAGGAAATTGTCGCTGGCGCCCTGGTACATGCGCGGTGCGTCGCGCAAGTTGGCCGGTACCTCGCTGCCTGCGGCCTTGCAGGCCCGCTCGATCTGCGACAGGTAGGATACGCCGGCCACGCGCAGGCTGCTGCGCGGCAAGGGCGCCATGCAGTTAGCGGGGTCGAATTCAAAGGCGCGATGGCCGCGGCCGCTATTGATGGTCTGGTACAGCAAATCGAGCTGGGGCGCGATGAAACTCCAGTCGTCGAGCGCCTTTTGCAGGGTCGGGGCGATGCCGTCGGCCAGATGGGCCGTTTTCAGGTCGCGCGACACGACAGCCAGCTGGCCGTCGCGCGTGCCATCCTTCAGGGTAGCTAATTTCATAGGCGGGAAACTTCGTCAAATGCAGGCAATGGAGGCTAAAGACGCCAAAAAGCCGGGATATCCCCGGCTTTGGCGGTCAGGAAGGAACTAGGCCAGGAGCGCGATCTGCTCGGGCGTGAGGTAGCACCACTCGCCTTCGGCGATGCCCAGCGATTCCAGGGTCAGGCTGCCGATGGCGGAACGGTGCAGCGCGCTGCAATGGTTGCCGGCGGCGGCCAGCATGCGCTTGACCTGGTGGTATTTGCCTTGCTCGAGCACGATTTCCAGCTGGTGCTCGCCCCGCTTGACGCAGACGAGGGCGGCCAGCGGGGCCGGTTCGTCGTGCAATTGCACGCCGGCCAATAGCAGGGCCACCAGTTCATCGGTCACGGGCTCTTGCGTAGTGGCCTGGTAAATCTTGGGAACGTGCCGCTTCGGCGACGATTGGGCATGGATAAATGGGCCATCGTCGGACATCAGCAGCATGCCGGTCGTATCGTGGTCGAGCCGGCCGACGGGCTGAACTTCGCGCCAGGTGAATTGCTCCGGCAGCAAGGTCAACACGCCAGGATGATGGCTGGGCTTGCGCGAGCATTCGAAGTTGGCGGGCTTGTTCAGCGCCAGGTACAGGTGCTGGCGGACCACCCATTCTTCTTCAAATACATGCAGCACCAGGCCTTCGGTCTCGACGGTGGTGCGGTAATTGGTCTGGGTGACGCCATCGATGACGACATCGCCATCCTCGATGAGGGAACGACAATATTTACGGGTGCCAAAACCCTGCGATTGCAGGATGCGGTCTAGGGATAATTTACTCATGGGCGTGACTTTACCAGAAGCGGGTGGCAGCGTGAAGCGGCGGCACCTGGCGCCCGCACGGCGGTGCAGGCGGCACGAAACCATGGCACACGCAGAAATACCAAAAAGAACAAGGTGAGATTTGGCGAGAAATGGTTGATTCCTTTGAGAAATATCAAGCGCTCGGAATATCGCATTGATAGACTGAAACTTCGGTAGGAATCCGCCTAACGAGCTTTAGGAATAATAACCAGGCAACGACCCACAAGGACATTGTATGAAGCATACCGATACCATCGCCTTACAAGGCAGCATCGCCGACATGCGCCAGCGCATCGCTGCGGAACAGGCGGCCATGCACAAAGTCAGACTCGGCGTGGCACGCTGGAGCAGCACCCCTGCGCCGCAGGATGCGGACGCGCCGCCATCGCCAGCCAGCCAGACGCACTGGCATGCCGAGGCGCAATGCCATTTCATGTGCTGGCTGGAACTGGGTGGTTTTGCGCACGCGGATGCGGACGCAGACGCGGAAACCGACAGCGTGGCCGCGCCTGCCATGGCGGACATACCGTCCGACACCAACGCCAGCGTCGGCGCTGCGGTGGCCAGGCAGCCCCTGCCCGCGCACTGCAACGGCTGCGCCGTCTGAGCGCGGCCCGTCCGACCAGCCATGCCCTGCCTTCGCATGCCTGCCTTGCCAGCGCACCCAGACCCATCCGCCGACACCGGCCCATCCAGCACACACAAAAGGAAACGGCGGCATTGCGCCGCCGTTCCCAAGCCCCATCGGGACTTTAGTGAGGAATGTAAATTCACTCAAAACCACATCTGCGATGCGGCGAGTAGTTCCAAGACCTGCCAATCAAGTTAGTACTGACAACATAGTTGATATATCGCCCCTCCTTGAAAAGAACTACGCTTTCACTATAGCCCAAGCAGCCCCGTTTTCAAGCCAATTTACCACCTTATTGAAAATCATTCTCGATTGGCTTGCCTGCCAGCCAAGAGTGATGTCCTCAGCGCAACGCCGGTTGTGACTGCTGCACGGCCGCCTTCATGGCGCCAGCGCCCATGGCGGCGCCAAACTTTTTCAGCACCCGTTCCGGCAAGCCTTCATGCTGCGTGTAGTCGACGATGTCTTCCGCCTTGACGATATCGCGCGCCACGCTGTCGACCGTGCCGAAATCGTCGGCCAGGCCCATTTCCACGGCTTTCGCGCCCGTCCAGTACAGGCCGGAGAAGGTATCGGCCGTTTCCTTCAGGCGCTTGCCCCGTCCCGTGCGCACGACGTCGATGAATTGCTGGTGGATTTCATTGAGCATGCTCTGCGCATACGCCTTGTGTTTTTCCGTCAGTGGGCTGAACGGGTCCATGAAGCCCTTGTTCTCGCCCGCCGTCAGCAAGCGGCGCTCGACGCCGACTTTTTCCATCACGCCCGTGAAGCCGAAGCCATCCATCAGCACGCCGATGGAACCGACCACGCTGGCCTTGTTGACGTAGATGCGGTCGGCGGCGGCGGCGATGTAATAGCCGCCCGAGGCGCACATTTCATCGACCACCACATATAAAGGCTTGTCCGGATAGCCCTTGCGCAGGCGCTGCATCTCGTCGACGATCATGCCGGCCTGCACGGGACTGCCGCCCGGACTATTAATATGCAGCACCACGGCCACGGAGCCGGCATCGGAAAATGCCTTGTCCAGCGCGGGGATGACGACGGCGGCCGAGCCGCTGCCTTCGGACTCGATGGCGCCGCTGATGTCGATCAGGGCCGTGTGGCGGCCCAGGGTTTCGCTGTCGTCGGCCGTGTTGTAGTCATAAAACACCCACAGGGCGAACAGCACGATCAGCAGGCTGAAGACCTTGAAAAAGATGCTCCAGCGGCGGTGTGCGCGTTGCTCTTGCAAAGTGGCAAATACCAGCTTTTCCAGCACGTCGCGCTCCCAGTGTCCCGCAGGGGCGCCGTGGCCGGCGGCTGGCGCGCTGCTGGCCAGCTTGTCATTCGTGTTATCGCTCATGGTTCACTTTGCTTAAATTACAGAAAGCCCGTCCCGGCCTCAGGCCGGCAGTGGCTGGACATACTCGTCGGGTTGCCAGTACAGCTGGCCATCGCGCTCGGCCACGGCAATCGGACGCAAGCGCCCGCCCTTGCAGGGGCCGCCCGCGCACAGGCCGCTTTCCGGCACATAGATGGCGCCATGCGTCGAACACATCAGGTACAAGCCGCTGGACTCGAAAAACTCGCCCTCAGCCCAGTCCAGTTCGATCGGCACGTGGGCGCAGCGGTTCAGGTAGCCATACGCCTTGCCGCCATGGCGCACGACAAAACCGGTGGTCGCTTCGCCACCGGCCGAGACGGGAAAGCGCACGCCCTTGCCGCCATCGGCCACGGCGTCGGCGGCGCAAATGAATACATCGACAACATCGTTCATCATGCGTGCTCGCTCAGCCATTGATGCAGGTCGGCCACCGTGGCGGCCGAATACAGGGGATGGCAAGCTTGCAACTGCTCCACCGGATGCGCTCCATACTCTACGGCAATACTGGCCGCGCCGGCATTGCTTGCCATCAACAAATCATGACTGGTGTCGCCGATCATCACGGTGCGGCGCATATCCTGCCCCAGTTCGCGCGTCAGTTCCTGCAGCATGGCCGGATGGGGCTTGGAAAAGGTTTCGTCGGCGCAGCGCGTCGCATCGAACAGGGACAGCAGCTTGACGGCATTCAAGGAGCGGTTCAGGCCGACACGGCTCTTGCCCGTGGCCACCGCCAGGAAATACGCCTGCTGCGAGAGTTCCTGCAGCATTTCGTAGACGCCCGGAAACAGGGCCAGCTCATGGTCGCGCGACAGGTAGTGATAGCGGTAGCGCTCGGCCATGCGCGCATGGTATTTCGGCTCCACGTCGGGCATCACCAGCTGCATGGCTTCCTGCAAGCCCAGGCCGATCACATGCGAAGCGAGCAACTCGGTGGGAATTGGCAAGCCCAAGTCTTTGGCCGACGCCTGGATGCACTTGACGATGGTCGAGGTACTGTCTATCAGCGTACCGTCCCAATCGAAGACGATCAGATCAAATTGCTTTCTTGCCATGTTTCCCGACGGCATAGCCGCCGGCTCCTTGATAGTGAATGACGGCGACTGACTACCTTGTGAGTAGTGTCACGCGCACAGTGCTTACTTATCGTGCGGCAACGGCCAATGGTTTGCCCAAGCTTACCAAGAAACGCTCGCATTCGGCAGCCAGCGGCGCGTTCAGGGTCATCGTCTTGCCCGTTTCCGGATGCGTAAACGTGATCTGGTGCGCGTGCAGGAACATGCGTTTCAGGGCACCGCGCGTGCTGTCGGCTTTCAACAGGGCACGGTTGAGGGCAAAGTCGCCATATTTATCGTCGCCGGCGATGGGGAAACCGGACGAAGACAGGTGCACGCGGATCTGGTGCGTGCGTCCCGTCTTCAATTCCGCTTCCAGCAAGGCGAAGTTGTGATATTTATGCAACAGTGAAAACACCGTGTGCGACGCCAGGCCATCAGCCTGCACGGCCACCCGTCGCTCGCCTTCGGCCGTCGTATATTTATGCAGCGGCAACTTGATATGCTGGCGCGCATTCTTCCAGTCGCCGGCCACCAGCACCAGGTAGCGCTTGTCCGTGACGCCATCGCGCATCTGCTCGTGCAAGTTCGTCAACGCGGAACGTTTCTTTGCCAGCAACAGCAGTCCGGACGTGTCGCGGTCCAGGCGGTGCACCAATTCCAGGAACTTGGCGTCGGGGCGCGAAGCGCGCAATTGCTCGATCACGCCGAACGACACGCCCGAGCCGCCATGCACGGCCACGCCGGCCGGCTTGTCGATGACGAGCAGCTGCGCATCTTCGAAGATGATCTTGAATTCGGCGGCCGGCGCGCCCGTGGGCGCCTTTTCGGCCACGCGCACGGGGGGAATGCGCACCACGTCGCCAGCGGCGAGACGGTACAGCTGATCGATACGGCCTTTATTAACCCGCACTTCTCCCGATCGCAAGATCCGGTAGATGTGGCTTTTAGGCACTCCCTTGCACACTCTTAATAAGTAGTTGTCGATGCGCTGGCCTGCTTCTTCCTCGGCGATCGTTACGAATTGGGCTTGCGGCTGAACCGGGGGTGTTGAAGGGGGAACAACATCATTTTGACTCTTCATTTACTATGTCTTCCCAGAAATCTCTCTAAGTCCTTCATTTTGAATATATAATTGTTTTTGCTGCGGCCCTGGCTGCTGCGAGTGTAAGAATAAAAGCACATTTTACACAGGGGCGTCTCCACCGGCCTCGCCAAATTGCAAATTCGGTGGAAAAAAATGTATATGCACCATCCCTGCGCGAATCAAGGTTGCACCGTAGTTGTAATCGGATAACGCGTGGAGATGCTGAAGTGAGTGTATTGGATTATAAGGATAAGTACCCGTTAGCGCGACTTATCGAGTCGGGCTCGCGGGTTGATGAAGTTGATAACGCTTGCCGTTTTCGCCAAACCCCGTATGCGGCCACAATACTGAGGGTTGTCGATGAATAGGCTGAGGCCAAGCCTCGCCATCGCGATCCCTGTAATGAGCCGGCTTACGATTTGGCTCTGAATTTGCTGACCACTTGCATTCTCTGCCCCCGACATCCGGGCTGCTTCAGATGAGTTGCAAGTGTCCTGTGCACTCGGCATGACGATCGACCTCACCGCGCCTGTTGCGGCCGTAACGTATACCTCGTACGCGTTGTTGCTCCGCACGCCTAGGCATTTCCCCCGCCAGCACTCCCGTTCTCGCATATATCCCTGTACTTCGCCGCTTCCCCGGAAGCGGCTTTGAGATGGCCTACGGGTCGCGGAGTTATAAAAATGAAACGCATGTTGTTTAATGCCACGCAGCAAGAAGAACTGCGCGTAGCGATTGTCGACGGACAAAAACTGATCGACATCGATATCGAGACAGCCGGGCGCGAACAGCGCAAATCCAACATCTACAAGGGCGTGATCACGCGCATCGAGCCATCGCTCGAAGCGTGCTTCGTCAGCTATGGCGAAGACCGCCACGGCTTCCTGCCTTTCAAGGAAGTTGCCCGCACGTACTTCCGTGAAGGCGTGGACGTGCGTAACGCTTCCGTCAAGGAAGCGCTGCGCGAAGGCCAGGAAATCATGGTCCAGGTGGAAAAGGAAGAGCGCGGCAACAAGGGCGCCGCCCTGACCTCGTTCGTCTCGCTGGCCGGCCGTTACCTGGTCCTGATGCCGAACAACCCGCGTGGCGGTGGCGTATCGCGCCGCGTGGAAGGTGAAGAGCGCCAGGAATTGCGCGAAACCATGGATAAACTGGACTTGCCTGCTGGCATGTCCGTCATTGCCCGCACGGCAGGCATCGGCCGCAACGTCGATGAGCTGCAGTGGGACTTGAATTACCTGATGCAACTGTGGCGCGCCATCGAAGGCGCCGGCAAGTCGGCCAACGGCGCTTTCCTGATCTACCAGGAATCGTCGCTCGTCATCCGCGCCATCCGCGACTACTTCCAGCCCGACATCGGCGAGATCCTGATCGACACCGACGAGATCTACGACCAGGCGCACCAGTTCATGAGCCACGTGATGCCCGACATGGTGCACCGCGTAAAACGCTACAGCGACGACGTGCCGCTGTTCTCGCGCTTCCAGATCGAACACCAGATCGAAACGGCGTACAGCCGCACCGTGCCGTTGCCATCGGGCGGCGCCATCGTTATCGACCATACCGAAGCACTGGTCTCCGTCGACGTCAACTCGGCCCGCGCCACGCGCGGCTCGGACATCGAGACGACCGCCTTCAACACCAACTGCGAAGCGGCCGAAGAAGTGGCCCGCCAGCTGCGTCTGCGCGACTTGGGCGGCCTGATCGTCATCGACTTCATCGACATGGAAGTGGCAAAGAATCAGCGCGAAGTGGAACAGCGTCTGAAAGATGCGCTGCACCATGACCGTGCCCGTGTACAAATGGGCAAGATTTCCCGCTTCGGCCTGATGGAACTGTCGCGCCAGCGCCTGCGTCCTTCGCTGTCCGAAGGCTCGCACGTGACGTGCCCGCGCTGCTCCGGCACCGGCCACATCCGCGATACGGAGTCGTCCGCCCTGCAGGTGCTGCGCATCATCCAGGAAGAGGCGATGAAGGAAAACTCGGCCACCATCCACGTGCAGGTGCCCGTGGACGTGGGCGCCTTCCTGCTGAACGAAAAGCGCGGCGAAGTACTGAAAATCGAGAACCGCCACCGCATCGCCGTGATCCTGATCCCGAACAAGCATCTGGAAACGCCGCACTACAAGCTCGAACGCATCAAGCACGACGATCCGCGTCTGGAAGACAGCCAGGCCAGCTACAACCTGGCTGAAAGCGCTGAAACCGACATGGCTTACAGCAAGCGCCAGAAGGAAGAAGCCAAGCCGCGCCAGGAAGCCGTCGTCAAGACGATCACCCCTGACCAGCCGGCACCGCTGGTCGAGCGCAAGCCCGTCGAAGCGAAACCGGCTCCAGTGGCCGCGCCTGCCGCACCACAGGGCCTGATCGCCAAGATCATCAGCTTCTTCACCGGCGCCCCGGCACCGGTGGCACCGGCACCCGCCCCTGTCGCACCAGCCAAGCCGGCCGGCGCCGACCGCGGCGACCGCAACAGCCGTGGCCCGCGTGGCCGTGGCCGCAACGGCAAGCCTGGCCGCGAAGAACGCGAACCGGGCCAGGGCCGTCCAGCCCAGGACGATGCAGCGGCGGAAGCACTGGAAAAAGCGGCACGTCCGCCACGCCCACCGCGTCCGCCACGCGAACCGCGTGAAGCCCGCGAAGGCGGCGATGCAACGGCGGCACCACGCGAACGCGGTGAGCGTCCTGAACGCGCCGAGCGTCCGGAACGCGCAGAACGTCCGGAACGTGCCGAACGTCCGCCACGCCAGCCACGCGAAGGCCGCGAACCGCGCGCCGACAAGGCTGTTGTTGCTGAAGTGAAAGCTGAAGAGCTGGCACTGGTTGGCGCCACCGTCAGCGCAGTGAACGTCGTCGTGCCGTCCAACGGCCCGGAATCCGACGCCGCACCGGCGAACCTGCTGAAAGCACCGGCGAATGCCGGTCCTGAAGGCGAAGAGACGGAAAACGACGTGGAAGGTGAAGAACCGCGCCGCCGCCGCCGTCGTGGCGGCCGCAACCGCAACCGCCGCGACCGCGAAACGGGCGAGCTGATCGAATCGGCAAACGGTGAAAACGAAGGCCAGGATGCACCGGTAATCAGCTTCACGGTTGCTCCGGCGCCGGAAGCTGCCGCCGATGCCGCTCCAGTAGCCGTCGTGGCTGCCGCCGCTGTCGTCGCCGTCGCTGCGCCAGTGGAAGCTGCTGCCGAAACCGCTCCTGCCGTCGCGGCCGAAGTGGTCGAAGTGGTCGAAATCGCCAAGGTCGTGGACATCGCCAAGGTCGAAGAAGCCGCACCAGCCGCTGAAGTGATCGTAGCGCCAGCCCCTGTGGAAGCGGCAGCAGCGCAAGCTGAACCAGCCGCTGCCGAACCAGTACCAGCTGCCGAGTACAGCTTTGCCGAGAAAACGGAAGCTGCACCGGCGCAAGCGCCTGCTCCAGCGGAAGTCATCGTCGAAGCGGCGCCAGTCGTGGAAACGGTTGCTGTCGTGGAAACCGTCGCTGTAGCTGAAGAAGCGCCAGTCGCCGAAGCGGCACCGGCCGTGGTGGAAGCGGCCCCGGTGGTTGCCGAAGTGGCTCCCGCCCCTGTTCCTGCACCTGCTCCGGCGCCAGCCCCTGTCGTTGCTCCTGCTCCTGCTCCTGCTCCTGCTCCTGCAGCGCCAGTCGCCGCGCCGCTGGACTTGAGCGCAGTGCTCGGTTCGGCCGGCCTGACCCTGGCTGCCACCGATCCGGAAAAACTGCGCCTGGCGCAGGAAGCCGCTGCCAAGGCAGTCGCTCCCGTGCGCAAGCCGCGCGAACGCAAGCCATTGCCGCCGCAATCGGATGAGCCGTTGATCCAGGTCAACACGCAACGTCCATAAGCGCGCCGGGTTCGCCCAGCCGCCAATGATGAAAGGGGAAGCTCAGGCTTCCCCTTTTTTACGTCCACTTCTTTGCCAGCCATCCGCCCGCCATGCACGAGAACGCCAATCAAGCTCCCGCCCCCGTCAGCCTGCGCAGCGCCTTCCGCTACTGGCTCAAGCTCGGTTGCGTCAGTTTTGGCGGCCCGGCCGGGCAAATCGCCATGATGCATGCGGAGCTGGTGGAAAAGCGGCGCTGGATTTCCGAGCAGCGCTTCCTGCACGCCCTCAACTACTGCATGCTGCTGCCGGGGCCGGAAGCGACCCAGCTGGCCATCTACATCGGCTGGCTGATGCACCGCACGCGCGGCGCCCTGGTGGCGGGCCTGCTGTTCTTGCTGCCCTCGCTGATCGTGCTGATCGTGCTGTCCTGGCTCTACATGGCGTATGGCCACGTGGGCGCCATCGCCGGCGTCCTGTACGGCATCAAGCCGGCCGTCGTCGCCATCGTGCTGGCGGCCGCCTGGCGCCTGGGCCGGCGCACCTTGCGCAGCCCCGGCCTGATCACCATCGCGGCGGGCGCATTTGTCGCCATCGCCGCGCTACAGCTGCCATTTCCGCTGATCCTGCTCGCCGCCGCCCTGCTGGGCATGGCGGGCGGGCGCTGGCTGCCGGCCCACTTCCATGTCGGCGCCGCCTCGCATGGCGGCGCGGCCCGCTACGGCGCCGCCCTCATCGATGACGACACGCCCACGCCGGAGCACGCGCGCTTCAGCTGGCCGCGCCTGCTGGCCACCTGTGCGCTGGGCCTGGCCCTGGCTTTCCTCGCCTGGCTGGGCCTGGCGCTGGCGGGCGGCGCGGACCAGCCGCTGGCGCAGATGGGCGTGTTTTTCAGCAAGGCGGCCCTGCTCACGTTTGGCGGCGCGTATGCCGTGCTGCCGTATCTGGTACAGGGCGCCGCCGACCACTACCACTGGATCACCAGCGAGCAAATGATGGATGGCCTGGCGCTGGGCGAAACGACGCCCGGCCCCCTGATCATGATCGTCGCCTTCATCGGTTTTGTCGGCGGCTGGAGCCATGCCGTGACAGGGGAGCAGCTGTGGCTGGCGGGCGTGTGCGGCGCGCTCGTCGCCAGCTGGTTTACCTTCCTGCCCTCGTTCATCTTCATCCTGGCCGGTGCGCCGCTGGTGGAAGCATCGCGCGGAAATCTGCGCCTGAGCGCGCCCCTGACGGCCATCTCGGCAGCCGTGGTGGGCGTCATCGCCAGCCTGGCGCTGTTCTTTGGCCGCCATATCTTCTGGCAAGAAAACCCGCTGCCGCACTGGGAATGGCTGGCGATGTTCATCGCGCTGGCGGCCGGCGTGGCGCTGATCAGGTTTCAAGTGGGCACCATCAAATTGCTGCTCGCCTGTGCCATCTTCGGCCTCGTGCTATCGTATCTGCCTTGAACGACTCAACGTAAGTGGTATCACCTTTCATGGCTGACAAGATTATCTACCTCGCCGAAGCCCGCAACGGGGCACCGGCGATCCCTGCGCAGCTGGAAAGCCCCAGCGGCAATGTGGCCGACAGCCTGGGCCGGCCCCTGCACGACTTGCGCATCTCGATTACCGACCGCTGCAATTTCCGTTGCGTGTATTGCATGCCGAAGGACGTGTTCGACAAGAACCACGTGTATCTGCCGCACACGGATTTGCTGTCGTTCGAGGAAATCACGCGCATCGCACGCCTGTTCGTCGCGCACGGGGTGGAAAAGATCCGCCTGACGGGCGGCGAACCGCTGCTGCGCAAGAATATCGAAAAGCTCATCGCCATGCTGGCCGACCTGCGCACGCCGTCGGGCCAGCCGCTGGACCTGACACTGACGACCAATGGTTCCTTGCTGGCAAGAAAGGCGCAGGCGCTCAAGGATGCGGGCCTGAACCGTGTCACCGTGTCACTCGATTCGCTCGACGACGCCACCTTCAAGCGCATGAACGATGTGGATTTTGCCGTGGCCGACGTGCTGCACGGCATCGATGCGGCGCACCAGGCAGGACTCGGCCCCATCAAGATCAACATGGTCGTCAAGGCCGGCATGAACGAGCAGGAAATCGTGCCCATGGCGCACCACTTCAAGGGCACGCCGTACATTCTGCGCTTCATCGAATACATGGACGTAGGCGCCTCGAACGGCTGGAACTTGCAGGAAGTCATCCCTTCGGCAGAAGTCGTGCGCCGTATCGGCGCGCAGATGCCCTTGCTGCCCATCAACCCGAACTACACGGGCGAAACGGCGGCGCGCTGGCGCTATGCGGATGGCAGCGGCGAAATCGGCCTCATTTCCAGCGTCACGCAAGCGTTCTGCGCCGACTGCAGCCGCGCCCGCCTCTCGACCGAAGGCAAGCTGTACACGTGCCTGTTCGCCAGCAGCGGCCACGACTTGCGCAGCCTGCTGCGCGGCGGCCACAGCGATGCAGAAATTTCCTCGGCCGTGGCGCAGCTATGGCGCGGCCGCGGCGACCGCTATTCGCAATTGCGCACCAGCCAGACGGATTTGACGGGCGGCGCACTTGAGCACGGTAAAAAGAAAGTGGAAATGTCGTACATCGGCGGCTGAATCGGGAGCGGCGTACGCCTGCCGCTGCTACCATGGCGTATGCATCCACATTTTCGCCTCTCATGATCAATCAACACGACATTACCGGCCTGATCCTGGCCGGCGGCCTCGGCACGCGCATGGGCCAGCGCGACAAGGGCATGCTGCCCCTGCATGGCCAGCCCCTGGTCCGCCACGTGCTGCAGCGCCTGGCGCCGCAAGTGGGCCAGCTGGCCATCAGTGTCCATGCGGATGCCGGAGATTACGCGCGCTTCGGCCTGCCCGTGTGGCCGGACGTGCTGCCGGGCCAGCTGGGTCCGCTGGCCGGCTTGCACAGCGGCATGCAGCACGCCGACACGCCCTATCTGCTCACCGTGCCGTGCGACTCGCCCCTGCTGCCGCCCGACCTGGCAGCGCGCCTGGCCGCCGGTTTGACACAAAGCAATGCCGACCTGGCCATCGCCGTCACCGAGGACATCGATCCCGCGACGGGTCAGACGGTGCGCCGCCCGCACCCCGTCTTCTGTCTCGTCAAGACTTCCGCCCTGCCCCAGCTCGATGCGTACCTGCGCAGCGGAGAGCGCCGCATGCGCACCTGGCATGGCCCCTTGAAACTGGCCGAGGTGCTCTTCGAGAACAATAGCGCGTTCGGCAACATCAATACCCCGGACGAGCTGGCGGCCCTGCAGGCGCAGGGCCTGTCCGTGCCGATGGCGCAAGCCATCCTGGCCGACACCGTCGCGCCTGTCGCCGAGATCGAGGAACTGCCGCTGCCGCAAGCGTTCGAGCGCATCCTGGCGGCCGACATCATCTCGCCCATCAGCGTGCCCGCGCACGACAATTCCGCCATGGATGGCTACGCCCTGCACGGCGCCGACCTCGGTGGCGACACTGCTGTCACCCTGGCCGTGGTCGACACCATCCTGGCCGGGCGTCCCGGCACGGTCAACATTGGACGCGGCCAATGCGCGCGCATCATGACGGGCGCCGTCATGCCGGACGGCTGCGACAGCGTGGTGCCGCAGGAACTGGTGCAGCACGCCAGCGCACAGCACATCACCGTGGCGCCGGACTGCATCCGCCCCGGCGACAACCGCCGCTTCAAGGGCGAAGACCTGATGCAGGACCAGCCTGCCCTGCTGCAAGGCAAGCGCCTGGGGCCGGCCGAGCTGGGTCTGCTGGCCTCGCTGGGCATCGCCACAGTACCCGTACGCCGGCGCCTGCGCGTGGCCTTCTTTTCCACCGGCGACGAATTGCGCTCGATCGGCGAGCAACTCGACGCGGGCTGCATCTACGACAGCAACCGCTACACCCTGCTGGGCATGCTGACCCGCCTCGGCTGCGACGTGCTCGACATGGGCATCGTCAAGGACAATCCGCAGGCACTGGAAGCGGCCATGCGCGGCGCCTGCGCCTCGGCCGACGTCATCATCACGTCGGGCGGCGTGTCCAGCGGCGCGGCCGATTTTACGCGCGACATCCTGGCGCGCCTCGGTGAAGTGGCCTTCTGGCAAATCAACATGCGCCCGGGCCGCCCCATGGCCTTCGGGCGGATTGCCAGCGAAGGCGAATCGGCCTTGCTGCTGGGCCTGCCCGGCAACCCCGTGGCCGTGATGGCGGCGTTTTATTTCCTCGCCCGCCCGACCCTGCTGCGCCTGATGGGCGCCGCTGCGGACACGGCCAGCCTGCCGCTGCTGCAGGTGGCGGCGCAAGCGCCCATCCGCAAGAAACGGGGCCGCACGGAATACCAGCGCGGCATCGTCGAACGGGGCGCGGACGGGCGCCAGCACGTGCGCGTGACGGGAGCGCAAGGCTCCGGCATCCTGCGCTCGATGACGCAAGCCAATTGCATGATCGTGCTGCACGAAGCGCAAGGCCATGTGGCGGCCGGCGACCTGGTCGATATCGTGCTGTTCCATGGATTGACCTGATGCACCACCACCGGCCAGGCTGACGCGCTGGCCGGGCCGCATTCCACGCTGCGTCACCTGCGTCTCCCCCTCCTCTTCACAACGGCCCGCCCTGCGCGGGCCGTTCGCATTGCCCCTTCGCAATCAATTTATCCTGCACGGCAACTGTTCGGCTATCAAGATAAAAATATTAATCATTTCCATGACCAATAAATCAATAAAGACAACACTAATTGTAATAATTTTATTTATTAGTTGATATTGAAGTTTCTTCGGTGATAACATTCAAACTTGTATAAAGTTCAATTTTGATATTGTTTTCATGAGGAAACTAACAATGAGACACAGCTCATGGATCGCGGGAGCCAGCATGCTGGGCGTGGCATGCCTGCTTGCTACCTTGTCCCTGGCGCCCTTGACCGCCAGCGCGAAAGGCATCGCGCGCGCCGGTGTGCTGGATAACTGCAACTGGAACCGTCCAGGCGTCGACCCGTTCATGGGTGACGTGGTGGCGGCGGTAGACCGCTATACGGATATCGCGCCGCCAGTGCGCGAACAATTGAAGGAGCGCATGCGCGCGCGCCAGTACGATGAGATCGTGGTGATCAGCCGCGACGCCATCCGCGGCAAGGGCAACTACAACACGCGCATCAGCGACATGCATTTCGGCCCTGGCCGCGTTTGCCGCAATGTCACACGTGCAGGCTGGAGCGAACAGATGCAGGAACGGGGACTCGTGTATTGCGTACAGGGCCAGTGCATCCTCGTGCCGACGATTTGCCGTAACGTCAGCCGTATCACGCAGGCACCCGCATCGGCGCCGCCGGCGGCAGGCGCCGCGCCCGCCGGTGCAGCGCCTGTTGCCGCCGCCCCCGCCGCCCCGGAAGCGGCAGGCGTGCCACTGATCGACAATCCCGACGCCTTGCGCGGCGGTTCTTTCACGGGCGGCGCCATGCCGCCCGAGGTGGCCAGCATTCCGTTCCTGCCTTTCAACAATTATGTGCGCACCGTCGGCGGCATCACGCCGCCGGCCGGCATGGGCGGCGGTGGTGGTGGCGGTGGCGGCGGCGGTCTGCCGCCGGACCAGGGCAGCAGCATCATCGTGCCGCCCACCGTGATCATCCCCACCTTTCCCCCCACGGTGCCGACGGTCTTGCCGGCCGTGCCCGAACCGCAAACCTGGGCCATGCTGCTGGCGGGACTGGCGCTGGTTGGCTACAGCGCGCTGCGCCGCCGCACTGTGCGGGCGGCCTGAGGCGGCGCGCTACTCGCCGTCGCCGGCGTCCGCCTTACCCAGCAGCAAGGCGGCGGCCTCGCCCGGCAAGGCTTCCACGGATTTCAATTTGCGCGCCATCTGCCGGCTGCGCACTTCCGCGCTTTCGATATTCTTCGCCGCCTTTTCCAGGGTCAGCCGGGTTTGCGACAGCACGTCGCCGAACTTGCCGAACTCCGTCTTGACGGCGCCCAGCACTTGCCACACTTCCGACGAGCGCTTTTCCAGCGCCAGGGTGCGGAAACCCATTTGCAGGCTGTTGAGCAAGGCCGTTAACGTGGATGGTCCGGCGATGCTGACCCGGTGCACGCGCTGCAATTCGTCGGCCAGGCCCGGGCGGCGCAACACTTCCGCATACAAGCCTTCCGTGGGCAGGAACAGGATGGCAAAGTCGGTGGTGTGCGGCGGCGCCAGGTATTTCTCGGCGATGGTTTTCGCTTCGCCGCGCACGGCCCGTTCCAGCTCGCGTCCGGCCAAGGCCACGCCGTCGGCATCGGCCCGCTCGGCCGCCTCGACCAGGCGCTCGTACTGTTCCTTGGGAAACTTCGCGTCGATCGGCATCCACACGGGAGGGCCGCCGTCGGAGAGGCCCGGCAATTTCAAGGCGAATTCCACGCGCGCGCCGCTGCCGGCCACGGTTTCCACATTCTTCGCATACTGGTCGACAGTGAGTACCTGCTCCAACAGCATTTCCAGCTGCACTTCGCCCCAGGTGCCACGCGTCTTCACATTGGTGAGTACCCGCTTTAAATCGCCCACGCCCAGCGCCAGCTGCTGCATCTCGCCGAGACCCTGGTGGACTTTTTCCAGCCGCTCCGACACTTGCTGGAACGACGCACTGAGGCGCGTTTCCAGCGTGGCGTGCAGTTTCTCGTCGACCGTCTTGCGCATCTCTTCCAGGCGTGCGCCATTGTCGGCCTGCAAGTCGCGGATCTTGTTCTCGAGCGTGGCGCGCACTTCCAGCATGCGCTGCGCATTCGATTCCGTCAGCTGGGCCAGGGTTTGATTGGTACTCTCGGCAAAGCGCGCCAGGCTTTGCGCCTGCTCTTCGCGCCCGACTTTCCCCTGCGCCTGCATCTGCGTGCGCAGGCTGTCGAGTTGTTGCAGAGTCGCCGCCTGGAATTGCGCCAGGCCGGTGGCCAGGTCCTGGCGCGTCGCTTGCGCCGATGCCTGCAGTTGCAGCCGCACTTCGCGCTCGACCCGGTCGATGCGATCCAGGCTTTGCTGCTGGTGCTGCTGCACCAGGGCCAGGGTGGTGGCGCCATCGCCGGCCGCGCCACGCGGGCGCAGCAAGATCAATAGCAACAGGACGATGGCGACGATGGCGGCGCCCAGCAGGCTGTAAAACTCGATTGGGCTCATGGGTGTCAGTCAGGCTTGTTGCGCATCCAGTCGGCCGTCTGATAGAACGATTCCATCAGGCGTACGCGCAAGGATTCTTCGATGCCCGTGTCTTCCATGGCCCAGGCCATGGCGCGCAGCCACTGGTCGCGCTCGCTGGTGCCGATGGCGTAGGGCAAGTGACGGGCGCGCAGGCGCGGGTGGCCGAATTTCTCGATATACAAATCCGGTCCGCCCATCCAGCCCGTGAGGAAGAAATACAGCTTGTCGCGCGAGCCGTCCGTCGATGGCGGATGCATGACGCGGATGCCGGCGAACTCGGCTTCGAGCTCCATCAAGTCATAAAAACGGTCGACCATTTCGCGCAGCACGGGGGCGCCGCCGATGGTCTCGTACAGGGTGGGGGCAGTGGTATCAGTCATGGCCGCCATGATAGCGCAAGCGCTGGCGCCTCATGCGGCGGCAGCTGTCGCTGCCACAATAAAAAGCAATATACTTGACTACTCAAGCTTATGTCAACTACTATGCAATCTTTAAACACGGGAAGATAAAGCATGTCGACCACCGCAGAATCCCACTTGATGCGCAATACCAACTTCCGCTGGCTGCTGGGCGGCGGCCTCGTGTCCATGCTGGGCGACCAGTTCAGCATGCTGGCCCTGCCGTGGCTGGTGCTGAGCCTGACGGGCGATAGCCTCAGCCTGGGCATCGCCGTGGCCCTGATGGGCGCGCCCCGCGCCGTGCTCATCTTATTGGGTGGCACGGTCGCCGACCGGCATTCGCCCCGGCGCGTACTGCTGGCAAGCAAACTGGCCAATGCCGCCATCCTGCTGGCGCTGGCCGGGCTGCTGATGCTGGACCAGGCCAGCCTGGCGCTGGCGTATGCGGCCGCGCTGGCACTGGGCATCGCTTCCGCCTTCGGCATTCCCGCCGGCACGGCCATCCTGCCGCAAGCCGTGCCGGCGCAGTCACTGCAAGCGGCCAACAGCCTGCAGATGGGCGCGCGCCAGTTGTCCTTGCTGGCCGGCCCCCTGCTGGCGGCACTCGTGCTCGGCACCCACGATGGCGCCCAGCACACCGGCATGGCGGCGCTGGCCGCCGCCTTTGCCATCGATGCGCTGACGTTCCTGTTCTCGGCCTGGACCTTGCGGCAAGTCAGCCTGCGGCCACTGGCTGTGGCGGCGGCGCAGGGCATGTGGCGCGACATGGCGGCGGGCCTGGCCATGGTGTGGCGCGACATTCCCTTGCGCAGCTGCTATGTGTACTGGGCGGTGGTGGCCTTCTTCGTCATGGGGCCGCTGCAAGTGGCCTTGCCCGTGCTGGCCAGCGAGCGCCTGCACGGCGCCGCGGCGCTGGGTGTGCTGATGGGCACGCACGGTGCGGGCACTCTGGCCGGCATGCTGGCGTCCAGCCTGGGCGGCGCCTGGCTGCGCCGCCGCTTCGGCGCCACCCTGCTGCTGGTCGATGCGGTCGTGGGCCTGCTGCTGATGGCGCTGGGGCAAATCGGCACGGCCTGGCAGGGCGCGGCCTTGCTGGCCGTCACGGGAATGCTGGGCGGCTATGTGCAGGTAGCCATCTTTACGTGGATACAGCGGCGCGTGGCGCCCGCCATGCTGGGCCGCGCGATGGCACTGTTCATGGGCATCTTCCTGGGACTGGCGCCCCTGTCGGCGGCGGCCACGGGTGCGTTGCTGCGCCACCTGAGCGTGGGCGAGCTGTTCTGCGCTGGCGGCGCCCTGCTGCTGGCCGCCGCCGGGGCCGCCATCCTGTGGACGGATATTCCCCGCATCGGGGCTAGCGATTATGCAGTTCAACCTTAAGGCAGTCACAGCATGGATAAACCACGACAAGCGGCCCTGAAAGCGGCCTACCGGCAACAAGCGCCCGCGCTGGGCATCATCGCGCTGCGCCACTTGCCCAGCGGACGCACCCTGCTCGAACGCAGCCGCAATGCCCCTGGCGCGCTGAACCGCCATCGCTTCGAACTGAATCTGGGCAAGCACCGCAACGCCCTCCTGCAGGCGGACTGGCAACGCGACGGCGCAGCGGCCTTCCGTTTCGAGCTGCTCGATGCCGTCAAGGTGCCCGACGATCCAGCCTTCGATGCGGATGCCGAGCTGGACGCCCTGCTGGCGCTGTACCAGGCACAGCTGCTGGAGCAGGGACAGGCACGCTATTGAGCGGCCATGCTTTACACTTGCGCACTCAAGCACTTCGCAGCGAATTGAAAGGACGTCATGATCGATCACACTCCCCCGCCGCCGGACGGTGCCAGCGCGCTGGACTTCTGCCTGCGCCTGGCGCGCGCCCAGGCCGTGCTGGTGCGCCGCTTCGACAGCATCCTGGGCAATCTGCATGGCCTGAGCTTCAGCGATTATCAATTGCTGTACCACTTGCAGCGCGCGCCCGGCGGCCGCCTGCGTCGCATCGACCTGGCCGAACGCCTGGCGCTGACGGCCTCCGGCATCACGCGCTCCTTGATGCCGCTGGAAAAAATCGGCCTGGTGGCGCGCCAGGCCGATGCGCGCGATGCCCGTGTCGGCTATGCCGTCATCACGGAAGCGGGACAAGCCCTGCTGCTCCACGCCGATGCGACAGCGCAGGCACTGGGCCAGGAATTGCTGGGCAGCGCCAGCGCGGAACAGCTGGCACCGCTGTCCATGCTGCTGGCCGGCATCGCCGGCAGCCAGCCAGCGAACGGCTGACGCATCGCCCTTACACGAGCGCCAGCTTGCGCAGGCGCCGTGTCGACTGCCAGTGCTCCACGCCCGTTTCGTCGCGGATGGCGGCGCAGGCGGCCAGCACTCTTGCGCACTCATCCTCGCGCAAGCCCGCATTCAGGGTCAGGCGCACGATGGCGCGGTTCTTCGCCGTAGCCGGGGCACAAAACATGGCGCCGTAAATGCCGTGCCGTTCCAGCGCCTGGCGCAGGGCCAGGGTGGCCGGTTCGCCGCCCGCCTCCAGCGCCACGATCTGCTCCGTGCCATCGCTGACGTTGTAGCCCAGCTCGCGCAAGCCGTCGCGCACCTGCAGCGTGTGGCGCCGCAGGGTGGCGCGGCGCTCGTCGGCGGCCATGATGAAATCGAGCGCCGCGCCCAGCCACGCCAGCTCATGCGCCAGCAGGCAGGAACTGAAGATGGCGGGGCGTGATTCGGACAAGAAATACCCCTTGAAGCGGCTGGAACAGCTGATGAAACCGGCCCGGCCCGCGAAGGCCTTGGCCAGCGATGCCGTGCGGAAATGCACGCGGTGGCCCAGTCCCCAGGCTTCCACCAGGCCCGCGCCCTGCGGGCCGTGCGTGCCCAGCGAATGCGACTCGTCGACCACCACCACGCAGTGGCTGCGCTCGGCGATATCGAGCAGCTCCAGCAGCGGCGCCAGGCTGCCGTTGGTGCTGTACAGGGCATCGACGACAATCACGCCACGGCCATGCTTTGCCACCTGCCGCCGCAGGTGCGTCATGTCGTTGTGCAGGAAGGGCACGGCCTGGGCCTGGGCCGACAGCACGCCTTCCCACAGCGACGCGTGAGCCTGCATGTCCAGGTAAACGGGAATGCCGGGGCCGGCGATACACTGCAGCAAGCCGACGTTGGCCGCCATGCCGGACTGCGCCAGGATGCCATCCTCGCAGCCCATGAAGCGGGCCAGCCGGCTTTCCAGCCGGTGCTGTTCGCTGCCTTCCTGCAAGTACACGGCCGACATCAGCATGCCGCCCGCATGCGCCTGCAGGGATGCCACCTGCGCCGCCACCAGTGTCGGCTCGGCGGCGATGGACAGGTAGTCATTGCCGGCCAGGAAAATAGCATGGGCGGGGGTCGGTTGCCAGGCATGGGGATGCTGGCCGCCCAGCAGTTTTTCGATGCGCGTGATGTGATGCGCATCCATGCGCCGCACGATGTAGTCGGGCAGGCAGTGTTCGGCACGGGCGAAAGATGGGGTATGCACGCTGGTAGCGATAGTCATGGTTTTTCTCCTAGGGAAAGGTTTGCTGCAAATTAAAGCCTTGACCGTGTTGCAAACCCATCCATTGACGTATATCAATGTCCGACGAGATAACCGTTCAACCAGGAAAATTTACGCGATGATAATGTTCTAAAGAGAATCTAGGCAGAGTCATGACGCAGCAATTGCAAGGACGATGGACACACTGGCGCAGGCGCCTGCTCCATTCGCTGCTGCATGAGCGCGTGCCGCATGAGGACCTGGCCGGCCGAGTCGCCATGCTGGCCGCCGTGGGCACGGTGGCGATGCCGCTGTACTACCTGCTGTGGCATTACTTTTTTCCGCAAGCCTATGAAAACCTGACCCTGCGCCTGACGGGCGTGGGCATTTGCATGGCTGGCCTGTTTGCCCGCCGCTTCTCGGTCCGCTGGCTGTCGCGTTACCTGCTGTTCGCGCTCAGCTACATCCTGCCCTTCTTCTTTACTTTCATGTTTTTGATGAACCATGCGTCGTCCATCTGGAGCGAATCGCTGCTGATCGGCCTGGTCGTGCTGTTTCATTTCGAAACGAAACTGGCGTGCTGCGCCTACCTGATCGGCACCAGCGCCGCCTGCCTCGCCGTCATCCTGCAGGGGGAAGGCGGCTTCCTGCTGCAACGTGAAGTGCTGCAGCAACTGCCCGTGCACTGGTTCACCATTGCCGCGCTGTCCGTGGTGAAAGTGGGCAGCAAGGTGCTGGAACTGGAACGGCTGGCAGGCCTGGCGGCCGGGCTTGGTTCCGTGGCGCACGAGCTGCGCACGCCGCTGACCAGCGTGGAAGCCAATGTGCGGGGCATGCGCCGGCTGCTGCCGCAGCTGGCCGACCAGGCGGACGACATGCCCCCGTTGCAGGAAGCCCTGTCGCGCATCCAGTTCGAAGTGCGCCACATGCATCACATGATCGATCTGTTCCTGATGAGCGCCAGTGCCGTGAACCGCAACCTCCAGCCTAACCAGGCGCTATCGATGCTGGAGATGGTGAACTCCGTGCTCAAGCGCTACCCATTTACCAGCAACAGCCAGCGCAGCAGCGTCAAGGTGGACGTGCGTGCCGACTTCCAGTTCGCCGGCCAGGACGAACTGTGCGTGGTGATCCTGCTGAATCTGCTGAGAAACGCGCTGAAAGCCATCCAGCGGGCAGGCAAGGGACGCGTGCGCATCATCATCGACGGCGCCCGCCCCGTGCCCAGGCTGCTGTTCATCGACACGGGCTGCGGCATCGCGAAGAACCGCCTGCCGCTGATCTTCGAGCGTTTTTACTCCTATCCCGTCCATAACGGCAGCGGCATCGGCCTGGCCCTGTGCCGCCAGATCGTCACCGCCTGGCAGGCGCGCATCCGCTGCGTGTCGCGCGAGCATGCCTATGCGATTTTCATCCTGGAATTCCCCCAGCCCGTGCCTGCCCGCTTCCAACCCTCTTCCCCCGCAAGGTGACGCATGCAACTGCCCGTCTACACCCATCCGACCCTGACCGTATTGATCGACGACAGCGATTCCTTCCTGAAGAGCCTGGCGTTCCAGCTCGATCCCGGCCTGGCGCGCAAGACCTTCCACGACACCAGCAGCGCCCTGCACTGGTTGCGCCAGAGCGCGCAGCCGGGCGAAACGCCGCTGCACGTCAACTTCGACACGCAAAACCTGCCGCCCGACCAATGCAACGTGGCGCTCGACATCGAACGCATCTGGCGCATCAGCGGCCAGGCGCAGCGCTTTGCCGTGCCCTCCGTGCTGGTGGTCGATTATTCAATGCCGCAGATGAATGGCCTGGAATTTTGCCAGGCCGTGCGCGACTTGCCGTGCAAGAAGATTCTATTTACGGGCGCGGCCGATGAAAAAGTGGCCGTGACGGCCTTCAACCGGGGCTTGATCGACCGCTATATCAAGAAAAGCGACGACGATGCGCTCGACATCCTGGAACAGGAAATCGTTGCCCTGCAGCGCGAATTCTTCCTGCAGCAATCGGAGACCGTGCGCGACTTGCTGATGCTGCACGACTACAGTTTCCTGCAAGACGAAGCGCTGGCCGCCGTCGTGCACGAGCTGTGCCAGCGCCATGGTTTTGTCGAATACTATATTTTCCCCAATCCCAGCGGCATCCTGTTCTTCACGCGCGAAGGCCACGCCAAGCTGATGATCATCGAGACGGAACGCAGCCTGCATACGCAGTACGAAATGGCGCGCGACAGCGACGCGCCCGAGTCACTGCTGCTGGCCCTGCTGGAAATGCGAGTGATTCCCTACTTTTCCGACGCCGACAGCGACGGCATGTACGCGGCGCAGATCGGCGAAAACTGGTTCCGCTACTGCGCCGCGCCCACCATCTGCCTGGGCCGCATGACGTATTTCTGGGCCCTGTTCGACGTGCCGGCGCACCAGCTGGGGCAGCCGGTGATGTCCTACGCGCAATTTCTGCGGGCGGGCGCAGGCGATAGCGTCAGCGCTTAAGACTAGCCTTCCCGCAAGGTCTGCAGGGGCGGATGTTTCAGCACGTTACGCAAGCCCAGCCAGCCGCCGGCAATCGCGCACAGGGCGCCGGCCAGCAAACCAAAGGCCCACACGCCAGGCGCGAAGCTCCAGGCGAACTTGAACTGGTACGTGGCCAGCGCCCAGCCCATGGCGGCCGCGCCCGATGCCGCCAGCAAGCCGGCCAGGGCGCCGACGAGCGAAAACTCGATCAACTGGGCCTGTGCCAGCTGGCGCCGCGTGGCGCCCAGCGCGCGCAGCAGTCCCGCTTCGCGCGTGCGCTCGTCCTGCGAGCCCATCAGGGCCGCATACAGCACCAGCAAGCCCGAGGCCAGCGTGAAGGCAAACAGGAATTCGACGGCCGTCACTACCTGGTCCAGCACGCCCTGGATTTGCTTGAGCACGCCGCCCACGTCGACCACCGTCAGGTTCGGATAATCGCGCAGCAAGGCATTGCCCAGGTCCGCCTGCGCGGGTGGCAGGTGAAAGGCCGTGATCCACGTCTGCGGCGTGTCCGCCATCGCGGCCGGATTGATGATGACAAAGAAATTGACGCGCATCGAGCCCCATTCCAGCTTGCGCAAGCTGGTAATGGCCGCTTCCACGGGCTGGCCGGCGATGTCGAAGCGCAGCTTGTCGCCCAGTTTCAGTTTCAATGTCTTGGCGATGCCCTCCTCCACCGACGCCTCGGCCGGCGCACCGGGCCCATTGCCGAACCACTTGCCGGCGACCAGCTTGTTTTCTTCCTGCATCGTGGCCATCGTCGACAGGTTGAATTCGCGGTCGGCCAGGCCCTTGGCCCGGTCATCCTCGTAGGTCGTTTCCGTGATGGCGTTGCCGTTCACGGCCACCAAACGCCCGCGTATCATCGGATACAAGGGCGCGTTGGCCACGCCGGCCTGGGCCAGGCGCGCGGCGATCGGGTCTTTCTGTTCCGGCAGGATATTGATCATGAAGCGGTTCGGCGCGTCCGGCGGCGTGGCGTTGCGCCAGGCCACCATCAAGTCGCCGCGCACCACCGTCAGCAGCAGCAAGGCCATCAGGCCCAGCGCCAGCGACACCACCTGGATGACGGTGGCGCCCGGGCGGCGCTGCAGGGAAGTGACGGCAAAACGCCAGCCCTGGTGATTGAAGGCGCCGCGCAGGGTTTTCAGCGAGCGGATGCCCAGCCAGCCGGCCAGGCCGAACAGGGCGAAGCCGCCGAGGAAACCGGCCGCCGTCAGCAGCGCCAGTTTCACGTCGCCCGCCTGCCACAACAGCAGCACGACGAAGGCGGCGATGCCAAGGCCATACGTGGCCACGGCCAGCGCCTGCGGCGGCTCCTGTTCGCGGCGGATCACGCGGTTATGGGGAACATTGCGCAACTGCAAAATCGGCGGCAGGGCAAAGCCCAGCAGCAACAGCATGCCGGTGGCCACGCCCTGCAGTGCGGGCAGCATCGAGACGGGTGGCAGGTCGCTCTGCACCAGTTTTCCCAACAGCTCCAGCAGCACCAGGTGGCCGCCGAAGCCCACCATCACGCCGACCACGCTGCCGGCCAAGCCAACGAGCAGGAATTCGATCACGTACATGGCCGTGACCTGGTTTTGCGTCAAGCCCAGGCAGCGCAGCATGGCGCACGCATCCAGGTGGCGCAGCATGAAGCGGCGCGCCGCCATGGCCACGGCGACGGCCGCCAGCATGGCCGACAGCAAGCCGACGAGTGACAGGAAACGGTCGGCGCGGTCCAGGGTCGATTGCATCTGCGGACTGCCCGATTCCAGCGACTCGATGCGTACGCCCTTGATGGCCTGCGTCTTGATCTGGCTTTCCAGCCAGGTTTGATATTGCGCAAGCTCGGCCGCCTTGGCGGGCGGCGCCGACAGCAGCAGCCGGTATGACACGCGCGAACCGTTCTGCACCAGCGCCGTGGCGGCAAGATCGCTGAGGGGCAGCATCACGCGCGGCGCGAAATTGAGGAAGGAGGCGCCGCGGTCGGGCTCGCTGGCGATCAGTTGCGTGACCGTAAATGCCTTGTCGCCCAGGGTCAGAGTGTCGCCCAGCCTGGCGTTCAGGCTGGACAGGATGGCCGCATCGACCCACAGGGTGCCGGGCGCCGGCACCTGGTCGGTTGGCCGTCCCACGGCATCCTGCGCCTCGCCCGGTTTGGTCGTGATCTTCAGCTTGCCCCGCTGCGGGTAGCCGGGCGAGACGGCCTTGATGGACGCCAGCTGCGACAGCGACTGTTCGCCCTCGCCCGCCTGCGCCATGCTGGGAAACGTCACCGTGTCGGCCAGGAGGAAGCCGCGCTTCTGCGCTTCCGCGCGCCATGCGGCATTGACGGGCTGGTCGGCGCTGATGACCAGGTCGGCCCCCAGCAACTGGTGCGCGTCGCGGTTCAGGCCCGCGCGCAGGCGGTCGACGAAGAAACCCACGGCCGACAGGGCCGCCACGGCGACGATCAGCGCAACGAGCAGGAAACGCAGTTGCCCGGCGCGCCAGTCGCGGCCGGTCATTTTCAGGGAGAGGCGGAACATGGGCGGCGGGTCTTTATGAGGATGTTATTGCGCGCTGCCGTGGGCGGCCGCGTGCTGGGCGAAATACGCATCGACGGTAGCGAGGAAGGCGTCTTTCTGCGCCTGCGGCAGGAAGGCGGCAATGAAACCGTTGCGCGCCAGGCGTTGCGCGTGGGACAGGCCCAGCGGCAAGGCGTCGAAGATGGCGTCGAAATTGTCGTTCATGTAGCCGCCGAAATACGCGGGATCGTCCGAGTTCACCGTCACCAGCAGGCCGGCGTCGAGCAGTTGCACCAGGTTGTGGTCATGCATCTGGTCGAACACGCGCAGCTTGGTGTTCGACAGCGGGCAGACGGTCAGGGCGATCTGTTCGCGCGCCAGGCGGGCCGTCAGTTCCGCGTCTTCCAGGCAGCGCACGCCATGGTCGATGCGTTCGACCTGCAAGTCGTCGAGTGCCGTGCGGATGTAGGCTGGCGGACCTTCCTCGCCCGCGTGGGCCACCAGGTGCAGGCCCAGCTCGCGGCAACGGGCAAACACGCGCGAGAATTTCTCGGGCGGGTTGCCCACTTCCGACGAGTCGAGACCGATGCCGATGAATTTGTCGCGGTGCGGCAGCGCGTCTTCCAGGGTCTCGAACGCTTCTTCCTCGCTCAAGTGGCGCAGGAAGCACAGGATCAGGGCCGCGCTGACGGGGCTGTCCTGGCAGGCGCGGTGGATGCCGTTGATCACGTCAGCCATGGCCACGCCGCGCGCCGTGTGGGTTTGCGGGTCGAAGAAGATTTCCGTGTGCAGCACGTTATCGGCTTCGGCGCGGCGCAGGTAGGCTTGCGTCATGTCATAGAAATCCTGCTCTTTCAAGAGCACGCTTGCGCCAGCGTAATAAATGTCGAGAAAAGACTGCAAATCCGTAAAAGCATAGGCGCTGCGCAAGTGTTCCACCGATTCATAGCCCAGCGGCACGCCATTGCGCTCGGCCAGTGCGAAAATCAGTTCTGGCTCCAGCGAGCCTTCGATATGGATATGCAGTTCGGCCTTCGGCATGCCGCGGACGATCGCGCGCAATTGGGGGTTCATCATGGGTGTTCCTTATAGGGTGACGATAAAAATGCTGGCTCGCACGCGCCGGGCGCGGTGCGGAAGACGCACGCGCGGCGCGCAGGGCCATCAGACATGCAGGCATCTTAGCGCAAGATGGCCAGCCTCACCGGCGCCCGGCCGCCATGGCGCAGGCTGCGGCAGCGCCATGGCCGGCTCCGGCACGCGCTGGCGAATTGTCGTATGATGATTTAAAAGGTACAAAAAGGTTCATTGAAATTGATGGAAAATCTGATGATTTATCCAATTAAATCAACAATTTACAAACAAGTATTAAGGATATGCTGACATATCTTTTGACTTCCTGATCCTTTAGAGCAATAATAAATTTCATGGGGTAAAGGTAGGTGCAACAAGCGCTATCAACAGTGAAAAAAAAGCCGGCTGGCTACGTCAGCACACGGCATCAAGCGCCAGTTTTTTGGTCCGGGCAATCCGGACTCGCAAAGACAGCCGGGCTTGAAACAACAATAAAAATCGATACGGGGTACAGGAAAAGTTCAGACGGCAAGCCCAGGCGAGTGCCAGGCGGGCGGCCATGGTGACTGGCAGTACAGGTTTACATTAAAGGACATTGACATGACCATTTTTGATAACTATGCAGCACGCTACGAGCGCACCCGCGAAGAGGAAATGTCGCTCACCGAATACCTGGCCCTGTGCAAGAAGGACAAGCTGACCTATGCCAGCGCGCCCGAACGCATGCTGGCCGCCATCGGCGAGCCGCA
This sequence comes from Janthinobacterium sp. SUN128, assembly GCF_030587275.1. Lineage (NCBI taxonomy): Bacteria > Pseudomonadati > Pseudomonadota > Betaproteobacteria > Burkholderiales > Oxalobacteraceae > Janthinobacterium > Janthinobacterium sp. SUN128. The sequence continues at coordinate 3,429,417 of NZ_JAPWHY010000001.1, forward strand.
ACTGGTCGACACGCGCAACGACACGCGATTGTCGCGCATCTTCGCCAACAAGATCATCAAGATCTATCCCGCCTTCCGCGAGTTCTACGGCACCGAGGAAGTCATCGAGCAAGTCGTCTCGTATTTCCGCCACGCGGCGCAAGGCCTGGAAGAACGCAAGCAGATCCTGTATCTGCTGGGGCCCGTCGGCGGCGGCAAATCGTCGATCGCGGAAAAGCTCAAGTCGCTGATGGAGCATGTGCCCTTCTATTGCCTGAAAGGCTCACCCGTCAACGAATCTCCGCTGGGCCTCTTCAACGAGGAAGAGGACGGCACCATCCTGGAAGAGGATTACGGCATCCCGCGCCGCTACCTGCGCAACATCCCCAGCCCGTGGGCCGTGAAGCGCCTGCATGAATACAATGGCGATATCAACCAGTTCCGCGTCGTCAAGCGCTATCCGTCCGTGCTGAAACAGATCGCCATCTCGAAAACGGAGCCGGGCGATGAAAACAACCAGGATATTTCTTCGCTGGTGGGCAAGGTCGACATCCGCAAGCTGGAAGACTATGCGCAGGACGACCCGGACGCCTACAGCTATTCGGGCGGCCTGTGCCTGGCCAACCAGGGCCTGATGGAATTCGTGGAAATGTTCAAGGCGCCGATCAAGGTCTTGCACCCGCTGCTGACGGCCACGCAGGAAGGCAATTACAAGGGCACGGAAGGCTTCGGCGCCATCCCGTTCGACGGCATCATTCTGGCCCACTCGAACGAGTCGGAATGGAAGACCTTCAAGAACAACCGCAACAACGAGGCGTTTCTTGACCGTATCTATATAGTCAAGGTGCCGTACTGCCTGCGCGTCTCCGATGAAATCAAGATCTACGACAAGCTGGTGGCCAATTCCTCGCTGGTCAAGGCCCCATGCGCGCCCGGCACCCTGCGCATGATGGCGCAGTTCGCCATCCTGTCGCGCCTGAAAGACCCGGAAAACTCCAGCATCTTTTCGAAGATGCTCGTCTACGATGGCGAGAACCTCAAGGACACGGACCCGAAAGCCAAGTCCATGCACGAATACGTCGATTACGCGGGCGTGGATGAAGGCATGAACGGCTTGTCGACGCGCTTTGCCTTCAAGATCCTGTCGAAAGTGTTCAACTTTGACAATTCCGAAGTGGCCGCCAATCCCGTGCATCTATTATATGTACTGGAACAGCAGGTCGAGCGCGAGCAGTTCGCGCCGGAACTCGAGCAGCGCTACTTCTCCTATATCAAGGAGCACCTGGCGCAGCGCTATGTGGAATTCATCGGAAAGGAGATCCAGACGGCTTACCTGGAAAGCTATTCGGAATACGGACAGAACATCTTCGACCGCTATGTGACGTTTGCCGATTTCTGGATACAGGACCAGGAATACCGCGATCCGGACACGGGCGAAAGTTTCGACCGCGAATCGCTGAACAATGAACTGGAAAAGATCGAGAAGCCGGCGGGAATTTCCAATCCGAAGGATTTCCGCAATGAAATCGTGAACTTCGGCTTGCGCGCGCGGGCCTCGAACGGCGGCAAGAATCCCGCCTGGACCAGTTATGAAAAGTTCCGCACCGTGATTGAAAAGAAAATGTTTTCGAATACGGAGGAATTGCTGCCCGTGATTTCCTTCAATGCCAAGGCCAGCGCCGACGATGCCAACAAGCACGCCGACTTCGTGGCCCGCATGGTGGAAAAAGGCTATACGGCCAAGCAGGTACGCCTGTTATGCGAATGGTACTTGCGCGTACGCAAGTCGTCATAGCGCGGACAGCGAAGGCGCGCTCCCGCCCGATGGATGGCGGGGCGCGCGAGACGAGAGGCAAGGAGGCACCCTTTGACATATCTCATCGACAGGCGCTTGCAAAGCAAGAATAAATCCGCCGTCAACCGCGAGCGTTTCCTGCGGCGTTACAAGGGCCAGATCAAGGATGCCGTGGGGCGTGCCATCAAGGGGCGCTCGATCACGGACGTCGAGAATGGCGAGAAGGTCAGCATCCCCGTCAAGGACGTGGGCGAACCATCGTTCGGCCACGCGCATGGCGGCGTATGGGAAGTGGTCAATCCCGGCAACAAGGAATACCTGAAAGGCGACCAGATCGCCCGGCCGAAAGGCGGCGGTGGCGGCGGGCGGGGCAAGGCGGGCAATAGCGACGAGACGACGGAAGACGATTTCATCTTTGAATTGTCGCGCGAAGAATTCATGAATTATTTCTTCGAGGACCTGGAATTGCCGCATATGGTGAAAACCCAGCTGACGGCCACCACGGAATTCAAGAACCAGCGCGCCGGCTACAATATGTCGGGCACGCCATCGAACATCCATGTGCTGCGTTCCTTGCGCGGCGCGCTGGGGCGGCGCATCGCCGTCGGCGGCGGCGCCCGCAAGCAGCTGGCGCAGGCCGAGGAAGACCTGGCCGAACTGCTGCACGAAGGCGCGCCCGACAGCGACCCGCTGGTCACGGAACTGCGCCGCCTGATCCACCACCTGCACACGCGCCTGCTGGCCATTCCCTTCATCGACCCGTTCGACTTGCGCTACAGCAACCGCGTCAAGGTGCCCAAGCCGATGACGCAAGCCGTCATGTTCTGCATCATGGACGTGTCCGGCTCCATGGACGAATCGCGCAAGGATACGGCCAAGCGCTTCTTCATCCTGTTATATCTGTTCCTCAAGCGCGTCTACGACAAGATCGAAGTCGTCTTCATCCGTCACCATACGGCGGCGGCCGAAGTGGACGAGCATGAATTCTTCAATTCGCGCGAGTCGGGCGGCACCGTCGTATCCTCCGCCCTGCACTTGCTCAACACCATCATCGACGAGCGCTATGGCGCCGGGCAATGGAACAGCTATGTGGCGCAGGCGTCCGACGGCGACAACTGGGACAACGATTCCGTGCTGTGCCGCCAGTTGCTGATCAACACCATCATGCCCAAGGTGCAGTACTACACCTATGTCGAGATCACGGATGGCCCGCAGCAAAACCTGTGGGAGCAATACGCGGGTGTGCTCGACCATCACGCCCATTTCGCCATGCAAAAGATCGTCACGCCGGCCGATATCTACCCGGTCTTCCGCGAACTGTTCAAGAAACAGGTGAAATGATGAGTGCAGCCTTTGACCGCGCCAGCAACACCCCGGGCGAACCGTTCGTGCGCCTGCGCCACCCGAATGCCCTGCCCGAGCAGTCGGAATGGACGTTCGAGCTGATCGAGCAAATCCACGAGGAAATCCGTCGCGTAGCGAAACAGTTTGGCCTCGACACCTATCCGAACCAGCTGGAAATCATCACGGCCGAACAGATGATGGATGCCTATACCTCGGTGGGCATGCCCGTCTCCTACAACCACTGGTCTTTCGGCAAGCACTTTCTGTCTACCGAGAAAAGCTACAAGCGCGGCCAGATGGGCCTGGCCTACGAGATCGTCATCAACTCCAACCCCTGCATCGCCTATCTCATGGAGGAAAACAGCCTGACCATGCAGTCGCTGGTGATCGCGCATGCGGCCTACGGCCACAATTCCTTCTTCAAGGGCAATTACCTGTTCCGCGCCTGGACGGATGCGGACGCCATCATCGACTATATGGTGTTTGCCAAGAATTACATCGCCGAATGCGAACAGCGCCATGGCGTCGATGCCGTGGAATTGCTGCTCGACTCGTGCCACGCCATCCAGAACTATGGCGTGGACCGCTACAAGCGCCCGGCGAAACTGTCGATGGCGAAGGAATATGCGCGCCAGAAAGAGCGCGAAGCCTATGTGCAGTCGCAGATCAACCAGCTGTGGCGTACCCTGCCCCGGCGCGAGGATGACGAGGACGAGGAAGACCAGCGCAAGGCCGCCCCCCGCTTTCCGCCCGAACCCGAGGAAAACCTGCTGTACTTTATAGAGAAGTACGCGCCGCTGCTGGAACCATGGCAGCGCGAGATGGTGCGCATCGTGCGCAAGATTTCCCAGTACTTCTACCCGCAACGGCAAACCCAGGTCATGAACGAGGGCTGGGCCACCTTCTGGCATTACACGATATTGAACCAGCTGTATGACGAAGGCGTGGTGGGTGACGGCTTCATGATGGAATTCCTGAAAAGCCATACCAACGTGGTCTACCAGCCGCCCATCGACAGCCCGTATTACAGCGGCATCAACCCGTATGCGCTGGGTTTTGCCATGATGAGCGACATCCGCCGCATCTGCGAGCACCCGACGGACGAAGACCGCGCCTGGTTTCCCGACATGGCCGGCAGCGACTGGCGCAAGAGCCTGGACTTTGCCATGCGCAATTTCAAGGATGAAAGCTTCATTGCCCAGTATTTGTCGCCGCGGCTGATCCGCGAATTCCACTTCTTTGCCGTGCTTGACGACGACAAGAATGAAAAACTGGCCATTTCCGCCATCCATGACGATGCCGGCTACCGCTACGTGCGCCAGCAGCTGGCCGAGCAGTACAACCTGGGCAACCGCGAGCCGAACATCCAGGTGTGGTCCGTGAATACGCGCGACGACCGCGCCTTGACCCTGCGCCACACGCAATTCCAGCGCCGCCCGCTGAACCAGCAGGCAGCCGAGGTGCTCAAGCATGTGGCGCGGCTGTGGGGCTTCGATGTGCATCTCGATACGGTCGATCCTCAGGGCGTGGTCCTGGGCACCCTGAATTGCCGGCGCGAGAAGCGCAACCGGCGCGATGACCCGGTTGTCCGGCCATGAAATGTTTTGTTGATAATAATCAATAGCAAGAATATAAGCGCTTCCTATGCCCGTATAGGAATTCAGTATGGCCTGACGGCCTCAAATAGGCCTCCAGGAGCGCCTTTTTTGACCTGGGTGAAGTGCGTTCCGCACCCGTTTGGTGCGCACCGAAGGCTAAGTGGTCTGGTTCAGAGCCAAAACATTTCCATAAAGAAAGATTTTTCTCCAAATTTAGCAGTTTCCATATTGGATATCACGAAATATAATTCCGCCATATAGGCACATCGGAGAACTTAGCAGCGGTCGTCCAAAACGGCTGTAAAAAACCGATAAGACCGCCTTTTTTTCTGTCCGAAAGCGTGCAAAGATGACATAAGCAAGTACGTTTTCAGGGCGCAAAAGCGCCAAAAATTTAACCGGTTTTAGGCGTTAAAAATCTGTGTAAAATAAAGAATTCGTATGTATAATTCGGCGACGTCCCGGATACGGCTGGAGCTTTGTGTCGTCATTTTGGGGTTCAGTTGCAAGACAAGAGATGGTATTTGGAGAAAGCAGGCATGAATTTTTCGAACGAGAAAAGTCCCAAGAACTACACAGGCATAACTGTCGTTGTCCTGCTGCACGTTCTCGCGGCTTACGGGATCGCGACGGGCTTGGGCAAGCGGTTAGTTACCAAAATGATGGAACCGGTTGAAACCAAGATTATCGAGGAAGTCAAACCGCCTCCACCGAAGGATCTTCCACCGCCACCACCGCCGCCAGAAATGAAGGCGCCACCGCCGCCATTCATTCCGCCAGTCGAGGTGAACGTGCAGCAGCCGCCGCCACAACAGAACGTGATTGCAAATACGACTGCTGTGAAGCCAGCCACGAATGTATTGGCACCGCCAGCACCGCCTGCACAGCCTGCGCCAACTCCTGGACCAGCCAAATCGGTGCGTACACCGGCCGTGGTTGACTTCAGTGTCTGCGAAAAACCGGCTTATCCAAAGTCGTCGCAGCGCAATGAGGAAACCGGTGTGGTGACACTGTCGTTCCTGATCGGTGTAGACGGCAAGGTCGCTGATTCGAAGATCGTGAAGTCCAGCGGCTTCAGAGACCTGGACAAAGCCGCGGTGCAAGGTATTAGCCGCTGTACATTTAAGCCGGCAACAGTTGACGGCAAGCCGGAACAAGGCTGGCAGCAAATGCAATACGTTTGGTCGCTGGATTAAAACCCGAGACAGTTATCCCCTGTCTCACACTATGATTTCGTTGTCATTACGTTCAGCGATCTGTTATTTTTAATTTTGGAGGAAGCATGTTTAAGAATACCCGTTTGTCCGCATTTTTTGCCGCGGTTCTGTTGTCCGTTACCGCTACTACCGCTCTGGTAGCAGCTCCGGCATTCGCTGACGCGCCAGCATCGGCTGCCGCTTCGGCTCCTGCGGCAGACGCTGCACCAGCACCAGTTGCCGCAGATGCAGCCGCTCCAGCAGCAGACGCAGCAGCAACTCCAGCCGCTGATGCAGCAGCTCCAGCCAAAACCGAAGAAGTGCACAACCCGTTCGGCCTGTCCGCAGTATGGGACGGCGGCTTCGTGCCACGCGCTACCCTGATCATCCTGTCCATCATGTCGATCGGCAGCTGGTACATCATCATCACCAAACTGCTGGATCAAATGAAGATCTTCAAGCAAGCCAAAGAAGCCGCTTCCAAATTCTGGAAAGCTCCTTCGATCGCTGCTGGTTCGGCAACCCTGAGCGAAGGTTCGCCATTCCGCTTCATCGCTGAATCGGGCACCAAGGCAACCGCACACCATGACGGCGCCCTGCTGGAACAAATCGACCTGTCGACCTGGGTGACGATGTCGATCCAGCGCGCTTCGGACAAAGTCCAATCGCGTCTGCAAGATGGCCTGTCGTTCCTGGCAACCGTTGGTTCGACCGCACCGTTTATCGGTCTGTTCGGTACCGTTTGGGGTATTTACGGCGCGCTGACCGCTATCGGCATGACCGGTAACGCATCGATCGACAAAGTTGCAGGTCCAGTTGGTGAAGCACTGATCATGACCGCTTTCGGTCTGCTGGTCGCCGTTCCTGCCGTTCTGGGTTACAACTGGCTGGTTCGTCGTAACAAATCCGCAATGGAAGACATCCGCTCGTTCAGCGCCGACGTTCACTCGGTTCTGGTTTCCGGCGTAATGTCGACCAGCGAAGCTGGCCGTGCTGCCGGCGCTAAAAAGATCGGATAAGAATCATGTCGATGTCCGTCGGCTCCGACAGCGGAGATGAAGATCAAGTAATGTCAGAAATCAACACGACGCCGCTCGTCGACATCATGTTGGTTTTGCTGATCATTTTCTTGATCACCAGTCCGGTTGTCCTCAAATTGCAGAAAATCGATCTGCCGATCGAGGCCAACCAAGCCCTTCAAAGCAAGCCAGAAAACGTCAACATCGTTGTTAACAAGGACGGTGAGATTTACCTGGGCCAGACCAGACTGAAAGACACGAACGAATTGTTCGATTATCTTAAAGTTGAAGCAGTGAAAGTACCGCAGCCGGAAGTACACGTTCGTGGCGACCAAGAAACACGCTACGAATCGATCGGCCGGGTTATTTACACGACCCAACGTGCCGGGATCCAGAAGGTCGGCTTCATCACCGAACCACCTGACAAGGGCTGATAGCGACTGGCGGCGGCGTCCCGGCAACATGGGGATGCCACCGCCAGAAGCTGACCGGGCGGCAGTTTCGCCCGGTGCTTCGTTGGACTTCTTAAAGGAAACACTATGAGTATGAATGTCGGTTCGGGAAGCGCAGCAGGCGCGGATCCGGAACCAATGATGGAACTGAACATGACGCCCCTCATCGACGTGATGCTGGTGCTGATTATCATGTTGATCATCACGATTCCTAAGCAAAACCACTCGGTGAACTTGAACATGCCGGTCGGCACCCCGCCGCCACCGACAACCGAACCAGTGGTCGTCACGATCGATGTCGATTTTGACGGCACGATCTTGTGGGACAATCAGGTCATTCCTGACCGCGCTTCGCTGGAAGCCAAGCTGAGCAACGTTGCTGCGCAAGCAGACCAGCCGGAAGTGCATTTGCGTCCGAACAAGCTGGTGGAATACAAAGTCGTCGCCGGTGTGATGGCGTCGGCGCAGCGTCTGGGCGTGACCAAAATCGGTCTGGTCGGCAACGAGCAATTCCAGTAAGCTGCAGCAATCAGGTTCTCTTTACATCCGAATAGGCAGGACTTCCTGCCTATTCGCTTTTTACTGAAAGACTTTCTTATGTCCAAGTTTCGTCTCGCTCATCTCGGCCTCGTCATGGCCGCTATCGGTTTTACCGCAGCAACTCCCGTAATCGGCCTGGGCTCGCTGGCATACGCCGCAGACACCGTGCGTGCCGAAGTGGGCAAGCCACTGCAAGAAGCGCAAAAACTCGCTAGCAGCGGCAAAAACAAGGAAGCGCTGGCCAAGCTGCGCGAAGCTGACAGCGTCGGCGGCAAGACCGCCTTTGAAAGCTACCAGATCGAACGCGTGCGCGCTTCGGCCGCTGCCGCCGCCGGCGACAACGGCACCGCCATCAAGGCCTTTGAAGCCGTCATCAATTCCGGCCGCCTGAGCGCCGCCGAAGCCCCGAAATTCACGCAAGCCCTGGCCGGCATGTACTACCGCGCCAAGGATTGGCCGAACACCATCACCTGGATCAAGCGCTCGCTGAAAGACCGCGACGATGCCCAGATGCGCGAACTGCTGATCCAGACCTACTACGTCAGCGGCAACTACGCCGAAGCGGCGAAAGAGCTGCAATCGCGCGGCGGCAACTCGGAAGCAAGCCTGCAAATGCTGGCCAACATCCAGTTGAAGCAAAACGACAAGGGCGGCTACGTCGCCACCCTGGAAAAACTGGCATCGAGCTATCCGAAAACCAGCTACTGGGCTGACCTGCTGAACCGCGTTTCGGGCAAGCCTGGCTTCTCGCAACGCCTGGCCCTGGACGTCCAGCGCCTGCGCCTGGCCAACGGCCTGTTCAGCAAACCTTCCGAATACATGGAAATCAGCCAGCTGGCCCTGCAAGCAGGCAATCCTGGCGAAGCGCTGAGCATCATCGAGCAAGGCTACAAAAAAGGCGTACTGGGTACCGGCGCCGATGCGCCACGCCACCAGCGCCTGAAAGACTTGGCCCTGAAAACCCAGGCCGAGCTGAAAGCCAACGCCGCCAAGTCGGAAGCGGAATACGTCAAGAACAAGGACGCCGACAGCTTGAGCAAGCTGGGCTTCGCCCTGGTCTACGACGGCCAGGCCGACAAGGGCCTGGGCTTGATGAACGATGCAGTGAAAATGGGCACCGCCAAGTATGCGGAAGAAGCCAAGCTGCATCTGGGCATCGCTTACATTCACGCCGGCAAGAAGTCCAATGCCTCGACAGCACTCAAAGCCGTCAAGGGCACGGATGGCGCGGCTGACCTGGCCCGCTACTGGACGTTGATGAATAAATAAGACAACATCCTCCGGGAGTTGCAGGCAGCTAGTCGAGTGCCATCCAAAAGCGTTGCCAGCACACCCGCCGGCAACGCTTTTTGTTATTTCAGCAGTGAAATTCGCCCTGTGCCCGCCCTGCCGGGTGTGCATCCCTGAAACAGTCCGTATAATCCCCCTTTTGGCACAGTTTTTCATCAGATTCCTATGAAGGTATTCCGCGGACTTCCCAATGCCCAGGCACGAGCGCCTTGCGCTCTGACCATCGGCAATTTTGACGGTGTCCACATCGGCCATCAGGCCTTGCTGGCGCGCGTGCGCGGCGCCGCGACCGAACTCGGCATTGAAGCGGCCGTGATGACGTTCGAACCGCACCCGCGCGAATTCTTCGCGCAGCGCGCGGGCGACCTGTCCAAAGCCCCGCAGCGCATCGCCAACTTGCGCGACAAGCTGCAATCGCTGGACGACGCCGGCATCGACCGTGTCGTCGTCGAGCACTTCAGCGCCCAGTTCGCCGCCTTGACGCCGCAGGAATTCACGGAAAAAGTCCTCGTCGACGGCTTGCACGTGAAATGGCTGATGGTCGGCGACGACTTCTGCTATGGGGCCCGGCGCGCCGGCGACGTGGCCATGCTGCAGGAAGCGGGCCGCCAGTATGGCTTCCATGTGGAAACATTGCCTACCGTAATGAGCGGCAGCACGCGCATCTCGTCCTCGGCCGTGCGCCTGGCGCTGGCCGCCGGCGATTTCCCGCTGGCGACGCAGTTGCTGGGCCATCCGTACGCGATTTCCGGCCACGTCATCCACGGCCAGAAGCTGGGCCGTACCCTCGGCTTTCCCACCCTGAACCTGCGCGTGGCGCACCGCCCCGCCCTGTCCGGCATCTTCATCGTGCAAGTACATGGCCTGGGACCGGTGCCGCTGCCGGCCGTGGCCAGCCTCGGCGTGCGCCCCACCGTCGATGACAGCGGCCGCGTCTTGCTGGAAGTGCATCTGTTTGATTTCGCCCAGTCCTGCTACGGCAAGCTGGTGCGCGTGGAATTCCTGGAAAAACTGCGCGACGAAGAGAAGTACGACGATTTGCCCACCCTGACGGCCGCCATCGAGCGCGACTCGAATCAGGCGCGCGCGTATTTTGAGCAGCGCAGCGGCGCCATTACCGCCACCGACCGAATTTGACGCCGGCCAACTCCACCGCCTGGCGGCACCTGCCGCCGCCAACCCGCTGCAAAAATATACTCCATACCATTAAAGAAGATTATGTCCGATCAAAACAAGCCAGCCACGCCCAAGCAGAACAAGAAGCCTGAAAGCAAATACCCGGTCAACATGACGGAAACCCCGTTCCCGATGCGCGGCGACATGGCCAAGCGCGAGCCGCAATGGGTACAGCAATGGCAAGACAAGAAGATTTACGAGCGCGTGCGCAAGGCTGCCGCCGGCCGCCCGAAATTCATCCTGCATGACGGCCCGCCGTACGCGAATGGCGATATCCACCTGGGCCACGCCGTCAACAAGATCCTGAAGGACATGGTCGTCAAGTCGCGCTCGCTGGCCGGCTTCGACGCGCCGTACGTGCCGGGCTGGGATTGCCACGGCATGCCGATCGAGATCCAGATCGAAAAACTGCACGGCAAGAACCTGCCGACGGCCGAAGTGCTGGAAAAGGCCCGCGCCTACGCCAACGTGCAGGTCGAGCGCCAGAAAAAGGATTTCATCCGCCTGGGCGTGCTGGGCGAGTGGGACAACCCCTACCTGACGATGGCGCACGGCAATGAAGCCGACGAATTGCGCGCGCTGGGCAAGCTGCTGGAAAAAGGTTATGTCTACCGCGGCCTGAAGCCCGTCAACTGGTGCTTCGACTGCCAGTCGGCCTTGGCCGAGGCGGAAGTGGAATACGCGGAAAAACGCGATCCCGCCATCGACGTCGGATTCAAGTTCGCCGAACCGGAAAAACTGGCGGCCGCCTTCGGCCTGCCTTCCCTGCCGACCGATAACGGTTTCATCGTCATCTGGACCACCACGCCGTGGACCATCCCGTCGAACCAGGCCCTGAACGTGCACCCGGAAGTCAAATATGCGCTGGTGAAAGCCGAGCGCGATGGCCAGCCGCTGCTGCTGATCCTGGCGCAAGACCTGGTCGTCGCCAGCCTGGCGCGCTTCAAGCTCGATGGCACGACCATCGCCACGTGCGACGGCGCGGCCCTGGCCGGCATCAGCTTCCGCCACCCGCTGCATGCGGCCGACGCGTTCTATGACCGCTTGTCGCCTTTGTACCTGGCCGAATACGTGACCACGGAAAGCGGCACGGGCGTGGTGCACTCGGCGCCAGCCTACGGCCTGGACGACTTCATCTCGTGCAAGGCGCACGGCATGAAGGACGACGACATCATCAAGCCCGTCATGGGCGACGGCAAGTTCGCCTCGACCCTGCCCCTGTTCGGCGGCATGACCATCTGGGAAGCGTCGAAGCCGATCTGCAACGCCTTGCGCGAAGCGGGCGCGCTGTTCGAAGTCAAGATGTTCGACCACAGCTACATGCATTGCTGGCGCCACAAGACGCCGATCATCTACCGCGCCACCTCGCAGTGGTTCGCCGGCATGGACGTGACGCCGAAGGACGGCGGCGCAACCCTGCGCGAAACGGCCTTGCAAGGCATCGCCGACACCGAGTTCTTCCCGGACTGGGGCCAGGCGCGCCTGCACGGCATGATCGCCAACCGTCCCGACTGGACCCTGTCGCGCCAGCGCCAGTGGGGCGTGCCGATGGCCTTCATCGTACACAAGGAAACGGGCGACCTGCATCCGCGCACGCCGGAACTGCTGGAGCAAGTGGCCAAGCTGATCGAAAAGGACGGCATCGAGGCATGGCAGGCGCTGGACTTGAAAGACCTGATCGGCGACGAAGCGGCCATCTACGCCAAGAACAAGGACACGCTGGACGTGTGGTTCGATTCCGGCGCCACGCACCAGACGGTGCTGGGCGGCCCGCAAGGCCATGGTTCGCACTCGACGCAGCTGCAATTCCCGGCCGACCTGTACCTGGAAGGCTCGGACCAGCATCGCGGCTGGTTCCACTCGTCCCTGCTCGTATCGTCGATGCTGAACGGCCGTCCGCCGTACAAAGCCCTGCTGACGCACGGCTTCACGGTCGATGGCGAAGGCAAGAAGATGTCCAAGTCGCTGGGCAATACCCTGGCGCCGCAAAAGATCTCGGACACCCTGGGCGCGGACATCCTGCGCCTGTGGATCGCGTCGACCGACTACACGGGCGAGCTGTCGATCTCCGACGAGATCCTGAAACGCGTGACGGAATCGTATCGCCGCATCCGCAACACCCTGCGCTTCCTGCTGGCCAATACGTCGGACTTCAATCCGGCCACGGACGCCGTGCCGGTGGCGGAAATGTTCGAAATCGACCGCTATGCGCTGGCCAACATGGCGTCGCTGCAAACGCAGATCGAGAACAACTACGCGCGCTACGAGTTCCACCCGGTGGTGTCGAAGCTGCAGACGTACTGCTCGGAAGACCTGGGCGGCTTCTACCTGGACATCCTGAAAGACCGCCTGTACACCTCCGGCCTGACGTCGCACGCGCGCCGTTCCGCGCAGACGGCACTGTGGCACATCACGCAAAGCCTGCTGCGCCTGATGGCCCCTGCCCTGTCGTTCACGGCCGAAGAAGCATGGGCCGTCTTCGCAGGAAGCGAAGCCTATGCCGCCAGCGATGAAACCATCTTCACGCAAACCTGGTGGCAGCTGCCGGAAGTTTCGGACGCCGCCGGCCTGCTGGAGAAATACACGGCACTGCGCGCCGTGCGCACGGACGTGACAAAACAGCTGGAAGACTTGCGCACCTCGGGCGCCATCGGTTCGTCGCTGCAGGCGGAACTGACGATCAAGGCCGCGCCGATGAAATACAAGCTGTTGACCACCCTGGGCGAAGACTTGAAGTTCGTCTTCATCACCTCGCAAGCCACGGTGGCCGAGGTGGCCGACGAAGCGGCCGAGGAAGTGGTCGTAACCGCGTCGACGGCGCCGAAGTGCGAGCGCTGCTGGCACTACCGTAGCGACGTGGGCACGGACGCCGCGCATGCTACCCTGTGCGGCCGCTGCGTCAGCAATCTGTATGGAAAGGGCGAATCTCGCCGTTTCGCATAAACAACGTCGTCAAAATCTACTGCGCGTCGCGATTTGCGGCCTGCGATGCTCGCTGTACTAAAGTACAGCTGCGCGTCTCAGCCCCAACTCACTGCCGCTCGCTACGATTTTGCCCGCCGTTGTATGCTATGAGCCCAACCGCCGCCAGCTACCAGGCGGCGGCTTTATCTTCCCTGGAAAAATATGGCCACTAAAAACCGTTTTTCATCGAAATCGTCATCCTCAGCGTCGCTCGTGCCCTGGCTGGGCATTGCCGCCATCGTCATCCTGTTCGACCAGATCACCAAGATCACGATCCTGAAGACCTTCCGCTATGCGCAAGAGATGGTCATCACCTCGTATTTCAACCTGGTGCTCGCGTATAACAAGGGCGCCGCGTTCAGCTTCCTGTCCGACCAGGGCGGCTGGCAGCGCTATTTCTTCACCGGCATCGCCCTGGCGGCCGCCATCTACATCATCTATCTGCTGAAAAAGCACGCCGGCCAGCGCATGTTCTGCTGGGCCCTGGCGCTGATACTCGGTGGCGCACTGGGCAACGCCATCGACCGCCTGATGTACGGCCACGTGGTCGATTTCCTCGACTTCCACTGGAAAAGCTGGGGCCATTTCCCCGCTTTCAATATCGCCGACAGCGCCATCTGCATCGGCGCGGCCCTGTTCATCATCGATGAACTGCGCCGGGTAAACAAATAAACACGCAGGAGAACGGCATGGAATTGTCCGGCAAAAAAATCGTTCTGGGACTTTCGGGCGGCGTCGCCTGCTACAAGGCGGCGGAACTGTGCCGCGCGCTGACAAAGGCCGGCGCCTCGGTGCAAGTGGTGATGACGGATGCGGCCAGCCACTTCATCACGGCCGTCACGATGCAGGCCCTGTCCGGCCACCCCGTGCACACGAGCCAGTGGGATGCGCGCATCGACAACAACATGGCGCATATCGATTTGACGCGCCATGCGGACGCCATCCTGATCGCGCCGTGTTCGGCCGATTTTCTGCGCAAGCTCGCGCACGGCGTGTGCGACGACCTGCTGTCGACCCTGTGCCTGGCCCGTCCCTCCCACCTGCCCCTGCTGGTGGCGCCGGCCATGAACGTGGAAATGTGGCAGAACCCCGCCACGCAGCGCAATGTGCAGCAGCTGCGCGACGACGGCATCAAGCTGTTCGGCCCGGCCGCCGGCGAACAGGCGTGCGGCGAAGTTGGCCTGGGCCGCATGCTGGAGCCGGAACAGCTGCTGACGGAGCTGATCGCCGCCTTCCAGCCGAAAGTCCTGGCGGGCAAGCGCGTGCTGGTCACGGCCGGCCCCACTTTTGAAGCCATCGACCCCGTGCGCGGCATCACCAATCTGTCCTCGGGCAAGATGGGCTATGCGGTGGCGCGCGCGGCGCGCGAAGCGGGCGCCGAGGTGCTGCTCATTTCCGGCCCCACGGCGCTGGACGCGCCCTTCGGCGTGCGCCGCATCGACGTGCAAAGCGCGCAGCAGATGCATGATGCCGTGCTGGCCCACGTCGACGGCCAGCATGTCTTCGTCGCTGTCGCCGCCGTGGCCGACTGGCGCGTCGCCAACGCCAGCGACCAGAAGATGAAAAAGCAGGCCGACGGCTCCGTGCCCGAACTGCAGTTCGCGCAAAACCCCGACATCCTTGCCACCGTGGCGGCGCGCACCAACCTGGCCGGCTATCCGTACTGCGTGGGCTTTGCCGCCGAATCGGAAAACCTCGTGGAATTCGGCTCGACCAAGCGAGAAAAGAAGGGGATTCCCCTCCTGGTCGGCAACATCGGCCAGAACACGTTCGGCCAGGACGACAACACCATCATCCTGTTCGATGAAGAGGGCCATACCGTGCTGCCGCGCGCCTCGAAACTGAACCTGGCGCGCCAGCTGATTTCGGAAATCTCGAAGCGGCTGGCAAAAAATTCACTGCTCAAATAATCCATTTTTAGACGACTTAGCTTCAATGAAAAATATCGACATCAAGATCCTCGACGCCCGCATGAAAGAACTGCTGCCAGCCTACGCCACGCCGGGCAGCGCCGGTCTGGATCTGCGCGCCTGCATCGATGAAGCCATCACCATCGAAGCGGGCCAGACGGTGCTCATTCCCACCGGCCTGGCCATCCACATCGGCGACCCGTCGTATGCGGCCATGATTTTGCCGCGCAGCGGCATGGGCCACAAAAACGGCATCGTATTGGGGAATCTGGTAGGCTTGATCGACTCCGATTACCAGGGCCAGCTGATGGTATCGACCTGGAACCGGGGCCAGAGCGCTTTCACGCTCAATCCCATGGAACGCCTGGCGCAACTGATTATCGTGCCGGTGCTGCAAGTGGGCTTTAACGTCGTCGAGGAATTCGGCGACAGCGAACGCGGTGTTGGCGGTTTCGGCAGCACCGGCAAACATTAAGGATTTTCTCATGCCAGGTTTACGCCATCTGATCCCAGCCCCAACTTCGCTGCGCCGATTGGCCACTCCCCTCCTGCTGGCCAGTGCCGCCATCCTCGCCGGCTGCACCACGCCAACGACGCATGTCAGCGGTCCGTTCAACGTCGTGCCGGCACCCGATGCGCCCGCCCCGACGGCGCAGCAAAAGGCGGCGCAGGAAGAACTGGTGAAGATGGTGGCGCTGCAGGACCGCCTGTCGAAAGTCTCGGCGCCCCTGCTGATCAACAATGCGGACCTGTGCAAGACGTATGCGCGCAACCTGCTGGGCTTCACGGCGCAGAATAAGTATTCCTACCCCGGCATCTATGCCGACGCGGCCCAGGCGGCCCTCGGCTACGGCGAACAGATGCAGGTCTCCGGCGTCTTGCCGGGCAGCGGCGCCGCGCGCGCCGGCTTGCGCAAGGGCGACGGCTTGGTGGCCGCCGAAGGCAAGCCGCTGCCGGCCGGCCCGAAAGCGGAAGGCCCGTTCGGCGCCATCGTCGGCCCGCTGGCCTCGAAAAGCGCGAGCCTGAACATGACCATCGCCCGCGATGGCCAGCAGCAGGACCTGAAGATTCCCGTCACGCGCGCCTGCGCCTTCCGCGTCGCCCTGGGCAATGCGGACAATGTCAACGCGTACTCGGACGGCGCGCGCATCATGCTCACGCGCGGCATGGTCAATGCGGCGCAAAACGACGAAGGCATCGCCTTTGTCATCGCCCGCGAAATGGCGCACAACATCCTCGACCACGCGCGCAGCCAGCGCACGGCAGGCACGGCCGGCAGCATCATCGACAGCCTGGGCGCCGTGCAGCCCGACGTGTCGATGCTGACGGGCGCCGCCGGCATCAAGGCCATGCCGCAGGAACTCGACGTGCAAGCCGACACCCTGGCCATCTACCTGCTGGCGCGCGCCGGCTACAACGTCGACAACGCCGCACGCTTCTGGCAGCGCCTGGCCACGCAAGTGCCGGCCACGGTCGCCAATGGCTACACGGCGCTGCATCCCGGCACCAACTCGCGCATGGCCGCCGTGAACCGCGCCGTCACCGACGTGCGCGCCAAGCAGGCGGCGAAGAAACCGCTGAAGCCTTAGAACGCCTACCATAACCTACTGCGCGTCGCGCTTTGCGGTCTGCGATGCTCACTGTGCTCAATCCTGATCAAACAGGGTTTGCTCAGGCCCCCGGGAAGTTGGGGAAGTAGGTGCCCATGATCCAGGTCAGGGCACCGCAGAACACCACGGCTAGAAACAGGACGATGAGCAGCTTGCCGAACTTGGGAATACCCTCTTCTTGCGTCTTGACTTCATTTGACATGAAAATTCTCCGCAGGGTGATGGAACAGGTAGTATATCCACAATCTTGAATACTTTTCCATACTTTGCCGCTTACCTGCGGCTTTCCTCCTGCGCGCCATGGACAGCATCGACCTTGAAGTTCTGAAAACCAGCGCCGCCTGGCTCGACGCCGGCCACCGCTGCGAACTCGTTACCGTCATCAAGACCTGGGGCTCCAGCCCCCGCCCCGTGGGCGCCACCCTGGCCATCTGCGACGATGGCACGGTGGTCGGCTCCGTGTCCGGCGGCTGCATCGAAGATGATTTGATCGACACCGTGCGCGTGCATGGCATCGTGCGCACGCTGCCGGAAATCGTCAGCTACGGCATCAGCGCCGACGAGGCGCACCGCTTCGGCCTGCCCTGCGGCGGCACCATCGAACTGGCCATCGAGCCGCTGCATGCGGGCAGCCGCGTGGCCGAACTGCTGGCGCGCCTGGAAGCTCATGAACTGGTCGAGCGCCGCCTCGACTTGCGCAGCGGCGCCGTCACCCTGCAGCGCGCCACGCCGGGCGCCGTGCTGGCACTGGACGATGGCGTACTCACCACGCAGCATGGCCCGCGCTGGCGCCTGCTGATCATCGGCGCCAGCCAGCTATCGCGCTTCGTGGCGCAAATCGCCACGGCCATGGATTACCACGTCATCGTCTGCGACCCGCGCGAGGAATACCGGGGCGGCTGGAACGTGCCGGGCGTGCCCCTGCTGCACGCCATGCCGGACGATCTCGTGCTGGAACTAAAGCTCGACAGCCGCAGCGCCGTCGTCGCCCTCACGCACGATCCCAAGCTCGATGACTTGGCCCTGATGGAAGCGCTCAAGTCCCCAGCGTTCTACGTGGGCGCCATCGGCTCGCGCGCCAACAACGCCAGGCGCCGCGAACGGCTGCCGCAGTTCGACGTCAGCGCGGAACAGCTGGCGCGCCTGCATGGCCCCATCGGCCTGTACATCGGCAGCAAGACGCCGGCCGAAATCGCCATTTCCATCCTGGCCGAACTGACGGCCGTGAAAAATGGTGTGCCCGACGCCCTGCAGATCCAGCACGCGGCAGCCCTGAGCCCGCCCACCACCGACATCTGCGCGCGCTGAAGGCAAACAGCAAGAAACGCGGTGCGCCCGCATCGCCTCCCTGATACCGTCTTTGACTTTGGCCCACCATGACCCTGCTGCACTGGACCCTCCCCCTGCCCGCCGGCTACCGCCGCGACGATGTCATCGCCTTCCACAGCCGCGATGCGCAAGCCGTGGCCGAACAAGTCACGCCGACGGGCCTGCGCAAGGGCATCCTGATGCAGGGCGTGCCCGTGGTACTGGACGTGGCCTTCACGGACGCTGCCGCCGTCTGCCGCGCCGACATCGATGGCGATGCCGCTGCCGGCCTTCAGGAACGGCTGCACGGCGCCCTGCTCAATATCCTCGGCCTGCGCATCGACCCGCAACCGTTCGCGCAACTGGCCGCCGGCGACACGCTGCTGGCGCCTTTGGTCCGGCGCAATCCGGGCTTGCGCATCGTGCAGTCGGCCAGTCCCTTCGAGGCGCTGACCTGGGCCATCATCGGCCAGCAGATCAACCTGCCGTTCGCCATCGCCCTGCGCCGCACCTTCATCTTGCGGGCGGGACGCCAGCACGGCGACGGCTTGTGGTGCTATCCCGAGGCGCGCGACGTGGCCAGGCTGGAAATCGAGGATTTGACCAGCCGCAAATTCTCGCGCGCCAAGGCCGAAACCGTGCTGCGCCTGGCAAACCTCGTCAACGACGGAGAGCTGTCACTGGAGCTGCCGCCCTCCGGCGACGTGGCGGCGATTTCCCAGGCGCTGCTGGCCGTGAAGGGCATCGGCCCGTGGACCGTCAATTACGCGCTACTGCGCGGCTACGGCTATGCCGACTGCTCGCTGCACGGCGACGTGGCCATCCGCGCCGCCCTGCAAAAGCTGCTCGGCGAAGAGAGCAAGCCGGACATGGCGCGTACGGAACAATGGCTGCGCCAGTACGCGCCGCACCGCACCATGGCGGCCGCCCACCTGTGGGCCAGCCTGCATGCGCCGGAAATAAATATTTTACCTGCGCGGGAATAAACGGCGGGCGGCATGCGTCTAT
The DNA here is from genome assembly GCF_030587275.1 of Janthinobacterium sp. SUN128. Classification (NCBI taxonomy): domain Bacteria; kingdom Pseudomonadati; phylum Pseudomonadota; class Betaproteobacteria; order Burkholderiales; family Oxalobacteraceae; genus Janthinobacterium; species Janthinobacterium sp. SUN128. Next base: position 3,448,606 of record NZ_JAPWHY010000001.1, read on the forward strand.
CCCTTGCAAGCCCTCAAAACCTCAAGGAGACCATCATGCGCTTTACCACTTTCGCCGCCACCGCCCTTTTCATCGCCTTGTCCGCCCCGCTGGCCTTTGCCGCCGACGTCATGCCGGCCAACGGCATGCTGGTCAACGCCAGCGGCATGACCGTGTATGTGTTCGACAAGGATGTCGCCGACAGCGGCAAGAGCGCCTGCAGCGGCGGCTGCCTGGTGGCCTGGCCCGCCGTCATCGCCACCGAAGCGGCGCCCGCCGCCCCGTATGGCAGCATCAAGCGCGAAGACAACGGCGCCATGCAGCTGACCTACAAGGGCAAGCCCCTGTATTTGTACAAGGAAGACAAGAAACCGGGCGACGTGGCCGGCGACAATTTCAAGAACGTGTGGCACGTCGTCAAGCCCTAAGCCCCCCATCCCGCCGCCACGATGACCACGCAAGAGGACAGCCGCACACTGCAAGCCTGCCTGCCCGGCCTGCGCCGCTATGCGCGCGCGCTGGTGGGCGCCGTGCACGCGGACGACCTGGTGCAGGACACCGTGGAGCGGGCCTGGCGCAAGTTCGACCAGTGGCAACGGGGTGGCGAGATGCGACCCTGGCTGTTTTCCATCATGCACAACCTGCACGTGGATCAATTGCGCCGCCCCGGCCTGGCGTTGCAGGAGCTCGACGACGACGCCCTGCTGCCCGCCCCGGAGCACGCGCCGGGGCAAGCCATCGCCATCGGCGAAATGGATGCGGCGCTGGCCCATTTGCCACTGGGGCAGCGCGAAGTCATCCTGCTTGTCGCGCTTGAACAGATGCCGTATGAGCAGGTGGCGTCCACCCTGGGCATCCCTGTCGGCACCGTCATGTCGCGGCTGTCGCGCGGGCGCGAACGGCTGCGCGAACTGCTCGATGGCCGCCCGGCCGGCAGCCATGGCGCCCCTACCCTGAAAGTCGTGAAATGACAACGCAAGCCATCAGCGAAGCGCAATTGCACGCCCTGGCCGACGGCGTCCTGCCCCAGGCGCAGCGCGCGGCTGTCGACGCCCACCTGCACGCACACCCCGAGGATGCCGCCAGGGTGCACGCCTGGCGCGAACAGAACCGGCAATTGCGTGTCCTGTTCGACCCCGTGCTGGACGAAGCCGTGCCGCCGGACCTGCTGCAGGCGGCATCGCCACCGGCGGCGAACGGCGCCTGGCAGCGCCACGCCATGCAGGCGGCAGCGGCCATCGTGCTGGTGATCGCAGGCGGCGCGGGCGGCTGGCTGCTGCGCGGTGATGGCGGCGACATGCGGACCACCAGCGCCAGCCCGATGTCCCTGGCGCGCAGCGCCGCCATCGCCCATGCCGTCTACACGCCCGAAGTGCGCCATCCCGTGGAAGTGGGTGTCGAACAGGAGGCGCACCTGGTGCAATGGCTGTCGAAACGCCTGGGCAGCAAATTGCAACCGCCCGCGCTGTCACCGCTCGGCTATCACCTGATCGGCGGCCGCCTGCTGCCCGGCGATGGCGACGGCCCCGTGGCGCAATTCATGTACGAAGATGGCAGCGGCAAGCGCCTGACCCTGTATGTGGCCAAAGAACGGGCCGGCAGGCAGGAAACGGCCTTCCGCTACACGCAGGAAAAGGAGCTGAGCGTGTTTTACTGGATTGACGGCCAGCTTGGTTACGCCCTCTCGGCGAGCCTGCCCAAACGGGAGCTGGGCAAGATCGCCGACGCCGTGTATGCGCAGCTGGAGCAAGCCCGCTAAGCCCCGCCATCCATGCGCAAGTGCGTTGAACGCCAGCGCGCTATCAGTCCAGCGCACGCCGCAGTTCCGCATACGCGTCGACCAACCGCTCCTTCGAATAGCCGCGATTGAGCCCACTGGGGTTGGGCAAGATCCACACGCGCGCGCCGCCGAAGCGCTCCGGCTGTTCGCCCCACGCCAGCTGGCGCTTCCCCGTCATCGCCGCGTAGGCAGCCTTGCCCAGGAAGGCGATCCACTGTGGCTGCAGCAATGCCAGTTTATGCTGCAGGCCCGCCGCCGCTTGCGCGAACTCGTCCGCCCCCACCTGGTCCGCGCGGCTGGTCGGGCGCCCGACGGCCGCAGTCAAACCCAGCCCGAAACCGAGCACGCTGGCATCGTCTTGCGGCGCCACCAGATGCGGCGTGAAGCCGGCCAGGTGCAGCACCGGCCAGAAACGGTTGCCGCGGCCGAGAAAATGGTGGCCGGCCGCCGCCGCGTCCATGCCCGGATTGAGGCCGCAAAAAACCACTTGCAAGCCGGGAGCGAGAATATCGGGCAAGCCCGGCGCCGTTGTGAGGTATGTCATGAAAACTCCGCTATCAGAAGCCGCAGTATGCCACCGGCGCCATGTCCTGCAGCGCAGGGCGGGCGGTGCTACCATCCCGTACTGATGCGCTCATCCGTATGGTGGATGGCCGTCGCGCTTTCCCGCACCATCCCACACCGAGGAATACACATGACGACCCTGACCATCAATGGCAAGCAACACGAGCTTGCGCTGCCTGAAGACACGCCCCTGCTGTGGGCCCTGCGCGACGAACTGGGCATGACCGGCACCAAATTCGGCTGCGGCATGGCCCTGTGCGGCGCCTGCACCGTGCACCTCGATGGCGAAGCCATCCGCTCCTGCGTGACGCCGATGTCGGCCGCCGCCGGCAAGAAGATCACCACCATCGAAGCCGTGGGCGAAGACAAGGTCGGCCTGGCGCTGCAGCAGGCCTGGCAGGAACACGGCGTGCCCCAATGCGGCTACTGTCAGGCCGGGCAGATCATGTCGGCCACGGCCCTGCTGCACAAGACCCCAAGACCGAACGACCAGCAAATCCGCGAAGCGATGAGCGGCAATATCTGCCGCTGCGGCACCTATACTCGCATCCACGCGGCCATCAAGCAGGCCGCGACCAGCATCCACGCGAAAGGAGCGGCCAAATGAGCATGCATGACACTCCTGCCGCACATTCGCCTGCGCGGCGCAACTGGCTCAAGGCCGCCGGCGCGCTGGCCGGTTTGACCCTGGTGGCCGGCCCTTCCGGCCTCGTGATGGCGGCCGATGCCGTCAAATACGGCGGCGACAAGATGGCTGGCGGCGTGGTCGACGACAGCCTGGTCTTCCTGTCGGTCGGTGCCGACGGCATCGTCACCATCGTGGCACACCGCTCCGAAATGGGCCAGGGCATCCGCACCAGCCTGCCCATGGTGGCGGCCGACGAACTGGGTGCCGACTGGGCGCAGGTGCGCGTACAGCAGGCGCCCGCCGACGAAGCGCGCTACGGCAGCCAGGATACGGACGGCTCGCGCAGCATGCGCCACTCGTTCCGCGCCATGCGCCACGTGGGCGCCACCGCGCGCCTGATGCTGGAAACGGCTGCCGCCGTGCGCTGGGACGTACCCGTGACGGAAGTCAAAGCCGTCAACCACGCGGTCGTGCATGCGGCCAGCGGACGCTCGCTGTCCTTTGGCGCCCTGGCCGAAGAAGCGGCCAAATTGCCGGTGCCGCCACGCGCGCGCATCAGCCTGAAAACGGCGGGTGAGCTGCGCTACATCGGCCAAACCAGCACGCGCGGCATCGACTTGCACGACATCGTCACGGGCAATACCCACTTCGGCATCGACACGCGCCTCGACGGCATGGCGTACGCCGTCATCGCCCGCCCTCCCGTCTTTGGCGGCAAGCTGAAAAGCGTGGACAAGACGGCGGCCCTGAAAGTGCCGGGCGTGCTGCGCATCGTCGAACTGGCGGGCAGTCCGCCGCCAGCCATGTTCAATCCGCTGGGCGGCGTGGCCGTCATCGCCAGCAACACCTGGGCCGCCATCAAGGGCCGCGAAGCGCTGGTGCTGGAATGGGAAGATGGCCCGAACGCCGGCTACGATTCGAAGACCTTCCGCAAGACCCTGGAAGCGGCCGTGCGACAGCCGGCCAGCCCGGCGCGCGACCAGGGCAGGACGGTGGCCACGCTGGCCGCCGCTCCCGCCGCGCGGAAATTCAGTGCCGAATACTATCTGCCCCACCTGGCCCACGCCACCATGGAGCCGCCCGCCGCCACCGTGCGCATCGCCAACGGCAAGGCCGAAGTGTGGGCCTGTGTGCAGGCGCCGCAAGCGACGCGCAGCAATGTGGCCAAGGCCCTGGGTCTGGCGTATGACGACGTGACCGTCCACGTGACCCTGCTCGGCGGCGGCTTCGGGCGCAAATCGAAACCCGATTTCGCCGTCGAGGCGGCGCTGCTGTCGAAAGCCATGGATGGCGCGCCCGTCAAGCTGACGTGGACGCGCGACGACGACCTGCAGCACGACTACCTGCACACGGTCTCCGTCGAACGGCTGGAAGCGTCGCTGGACGCGAAAGGTATGCCGACGGCCTGGCTGCACCGCACGGCAGCCCCCACCATCACGTCGACCTTTGCCGCCGGCGCGAACAGGCAGGCGCCGTTCGAGCTGGGCATGTCGGCCATCAACGTGCCGTTCGCCATTGCGAACATCCGCGTCGAAGTGCCCGAAGTGCCGGCCCACACGCGCATCGGCTGGTTCCGTTCCGTGTCGAATATCCCGCACGCATTTGCCATCCAGTCGTTCACGGCCGAACTGGCCCACGCGGCAAAAAAGGATCATCGCGACTACCTGCTCGCGCTGCTGGGCCCCGCGCGCAAGATCAACCCGGCCGACCTGTCCGACGGCTGGAACTATGGCGAAGATCCGGCGAAGTATCCGGTCGACATCGGCCGCATGCGCCACGTGATCGAGCTGGCGACAGCCAAGGCGGGCTGGGGCCGCAAGCTGCCCAAGGGACGGGGGCTGGGCCTGGCCGTGTCCTACAGCTTTGTCACCTATGTGGCGACCGTGATCGAAGTGGAGATCAATGCGGCCGGCGAAGTCATCGTGCCGAGGGTCGACATCGCCATGGATTGCGGCCCGCAGATCAACCCGGACCGCGTGCGCTCGCAGATCGAGGGCGCCTGCATCATGGGCCTGTCGCTGGCCATGAGCGGCGAGATCAGTTTCAAGAATGGCAGGGTCGAGCAAAGCAATTTCCACGACTACGCCGTGCTGCGCGCCGCCGACGCGCCGCGCGTGATCCACACGCACCTGGTGCCGGGTACCCTGGACATGGAGCTGGGCGGCGTGGGCGAACCGGCCACGCCGCCCATCGCGCCAGCCCTGTGCAACGCCATCTTCGCGGCCACGGGCAAGCGCATCCGCGCCCTGCCCGTGGGCATGCAGCTGGCGAAAAAGGCTTAGGTCCGCCGCGCGGCAGGCAACTGTAGCAGCAACGCTGCGGCGGCGACCAGGGCGGCACCGGCCGCCAGCAGCCACATGGGCCAGTCGAGCAGGAGCAGCAGCCCGCCGGTGGCCGCGCCAATGGCGCTGCCCAGGTACAGCGCCGATTCGTTGAGGGCGATGGCCAGGTTGCCATCGCCCTGCCGCGCGCGCACGGCCAGCAGTTGCTGGTTCTGCGGCACTTGCAGGGCCCAGCCAGCCGCACCCCACAGCACGATCGGCGCCAGCATCAGCCAGGCCGACCAACCGGCCGCCAGCGGCAGCGCGCACAAGGCCAGCGCCAGCAGCAGCAAGATGAGCCAGGTCAGTTTCGGCGCCGCCACCTTGTCCGCCCACGGTCCGACCAGCACGCTGCCCGCGATCCCCCCCACGCCCCAGGCCCACAGGAAGGGCGTGGCGGACACCGCCGCCCCCTGCGCCGACCACGCCAGCAGCGGCGCGATAAACGTGTACATGCCCAGGCTGGCGATGGCCGCCAGCAGCGACACGAGCAGGATGGACAGCACCTGCCCATCGGCCAGCAAGGCCAGCTTGCGGCGCAGCGACGTGGCCGGCACCGCCGGCAACGCGGGCAGCTTCCACAGCAAGCCCGCCAGCGCCAGCCCGCCAAGGACGGCGACCAGCCACAGGGCCGCGGTCCAGCCCAGCTGCTGCGCCAGCAGCAAACTCAAGGGCACGCCCAGCACCGTGCCGCCCGCCATGCCGCCCATGATCACGCCGATGGCCTTGCCCCGCTGCTGCGGCGCCGACACGCCGGCCGCCGCCGCGATACCCAGCGCCAGGTAGACACCCGCACCGACGCCGGCAATGGCGCGCCATGCCAGCAAACCGCTGAAACCGGGCGCCAGCGCGCTGGCCCCGTTCGCCAGCACGAACACGGCCAGGGCGATCAGGAGGCCAGAGCGCTGCGCGCGCGCCGGCAGCAAGGCCACCACCAGCGGCGAGCCGAGGCCATAGGCCAGCGTAAACGCCGTCACCAGTTGCGCGGCCATCGCCAGGGAGATGGAAAAGGCACTGGCAATCATCGGCATCAAGCCCGCCGTCACATACGACGCCATGCCCAGCGCGAACGCGCCCATGGCGATCAGGTAGACGGTGGCAGGCAGCGCGGCGATGGCAGGCGCGAGGCTACTGGAGGAGGAAGAGTCGGACATGGGCAAGCTTTCGGAAAGAAAGCAGGCATTCTGGAATACAATATAAACAATTACAATTTAACTGTTTATGCTATTACTGATAGCAACAGGCTTACCGGAAAGGCATCACCATGCGCACCTTGGCCCGCACCCGCCACGAACTGGCCGCCTACCTGCAGGCGCGCCGCGCGCGGCTGTCGCCGGAAGACGTGGGCTTGCCCGGCGGTGGAAGGCGGCGTACGCCGGGCTTGCGCCGCGAAGAAGTGGCGGCGCTGGCCGGCGTGGGGCTGACCTGGTACACCTGGCTGGAGCAGGGGCGCGACATCGGCGTCTCGAGCGCCTTTCTCGACAAGCTGGCCGAAGTGCTGAAACTGGACGCGGGCGAGCGCCGCCACCTGTTCCTGCTGGCGCATGCGCGTCCGCCGGCCGAAGAGGGCAAGACGTTTTGCGTGGTGCCGCCGCTGGTGCGCCGCCTGATGCACGAGCTGGCGCATCCGGCGTATGTGCTCAATTTGCGCTGGGACGTGCTGGCGTTCAACGGGGGCGCCGACACCCTGTTTGGCTTCGGCGCGCATGCCGCCTCGCGCCGCAATCTGCTGTGGCTCTTGTTTACCGAGCCGCTGCTGCGATCCCGCTTCGCGGCGTGGGAAGAGCAGGCACCGCTGATGCTGTCGAGCTTTCGCCGCGACTATGCGCGCGCCACGCAGGAAGCGGATATCCACGCGCTGGTGGAGGAACTGGAAAAAGTCTCGCCCGAATTCAAGTTATGGTGGCGCCGCCACGACGTGCATGCGCCATGTGCCGGCGTACGCCGCCTGACAATCGACGGCGAGGAGGTCGCATATGAACACACCTCGCTCACCATCGATGCGGACCGCCATCTGCGGCTGGTGGTGTATGCACGCCAGGCGCAGGAGTGAACTGCAGCGCACAACGAAAAAACCGCTGATTCTCTTGCGAGAAATCAGCGGCTTCGAATTGGTTGCGGGGACAGGATTTGAACCTGTGACCTTCGGGTTATGAGCCCGACGAGCTGCCAGACTGCTCCACCCCGCAGACGAATTATATACCAGATTGTTGCGCGGCGTAAAGGCGTGAATTGACAATGTCATACCTGCCCTGTCTGCCGGATATTGTCGTTGGCCAGCAATGGAAAAAGCCGCTGATCTTTTGCAAGAATCAGCGGCTTTCCGGTATTGGTTGCGGGGACAGGATTTGAACCTGTGACCTTCGGGTTATGAGCCCGACGAGCTGCCAGACTGCTCCACCCCGCACAAGAATTATAAGGGCAAACGGGTGGCTTAGGCAATAGCTATCTCAACTTAGGCTGCAATAGAGCTATTTAATTAAAAACCCCGGCCAATTGCCGATTGGCATTGTGTCCTCCCGACACGCCACGCCGCGCGCAATCGGTGTACAGTAAGCGTTACACTAGACTTCCATTTTCCCAAGCCCGCCCATGAAATTCTGCTCCGAATGCGCCCATCCTGTCAGCCTCTCCATTCCGGAAGGCGACAACCGTCCGCGCTATGTCTGCGCCAACTGCGACGCCATCCATTACCAGAACCCGAAAATGGTGGTCGGCTCCATCCCCGTGTGGGAAGAGGATGGCCAGCTGCAGGTCTTGCTGTGCAAGCGCGCCATCGAGCCGCGCCTGGGCTACTGGACCCTGCCTGCCGGCTTCATGGAAAACGATGAAACGACATCCGACGCGGCCGAACGCGAAACGGTGGAGGAAGCGGGCGCGAATATCGAACTGGGCCCCCTGTTTTCACTGCTGAACGTGCAGCGCGTGCACCAGGTGCACCTGTTTTACCTGGCGCGCCTGCGCGACCTCGATTTCGCGCCGGGCATCGAAAGCCTGGACGTGCAGATGTTTACGGAAGCGCAGATACCCTGGGATGACCTGGCCTTCCCCACCATCCGCGCCACCCTGGAACTGTTCTTTGCCGACCGCGTGAAAATCCGCGAAGGCGGCAGCTATGGTTTCCATACGGGCGACATCACGCGCCCGATGGCGCGCACGGATGCAGAGCAAGCCCCCGAATAAGCCTCCACCAACTGCCACCTTTGACGCCGCATGATTCCCTGGCTCGATACCCACACCCCGTTTCCCGACGTTTCGCGCGCCCTCACCGACGAGGCGCCCGGCCTGCTGGCGGCCGGCGCCGACCTGTCGCCCGCGCGCCTGCTCGACGCCTACCGGCGCGGCATCTTCCCCTGGTTTTCCGAAGGCCAGCCTATTTTGTGGTGGAGTACCGATCCGCGCATGGTGCTGATGACGGAGGACTTCAAGGTATCCGACAGCCTGGCCAAGGCGATCCGCAAGGTCGAACGCAGCGCCGCCACGGACGGTCGCTGGCAGCTGCGCTTCGACGGCGATTTCGACGCCGTCATGCGCGCCTGCGCGGCGCCGCGCAAGGATGGCCCGGGCACGTGGATTTCCGACGAAATCATCGCCGGCTACACGGGCTTGCACGAGCTGGGCTACGCGCACTCGTCGGAACTCTGGCTTGATGGAGAACTGGTCGGCGGCGCGTATGGCGTGTCGATCGGACGCATGTTCTATGGCGAATCGATGTTCGCGCGCGTGACGGATGGCTCGAAGATCGCGCTGGCGCACCTCGTGCGTTTTCTGCACGCGCGCGGCGTGGCCATGATTGACTGCCAGCAAGAAACGAAGCACCTGGCCTCGCTGGGCGCGGCGCCCATTTCGCGCGCGCGCTTCCTCGCCCATGTGCGCGTCGCCATTGAAGCAGCGCAAATCACGGATTGGCAAGCTGCACCACCGGCATAAAAAAGCTATGATATCTCCACGCAGACTTCCATTGCCGCGGACAGACCAGACAGGATCAGCATGACGCACCTGAACGAACTACCGTTTGCCACCCTGCAGTTCTACACGACGGCGCCCTATCCGTGCAGCTATCTGGACGACCGCCAGGCCCGCTCGCAGGTGGCCACGCCCTCGCACCTGATCAACAGCGACGTGTATTCGGAACTGGTGCGCAACGGCTTTCGCCGCAGCGGCATTTTCACCTACCGCCCGTATTGCGACGGCTGCCAAGCCTGCATTCCCGTGCGCGTCGTGACGGGCGAGTTCACCCCGAACCGCAACCAGCGCCGCGCCTGGAGCCGCCACGCAGACCTGCAGGCGGGCGTGGCCACCCTGTCCTTCCTCGACGAGCACTACGAACTGTACCTGCGCTACCAGAGCACGCGCCACGCGGGCGGCGGCATGGACCAGGACAGCCGCGACCAGTATGCGCAATTCCTGCTGCAAAGCCGGGTCAACACGCGCCTGGTGGAGTTCCGCGATGCCGAAGGCATCCTGCGCATGGTCAGCATCATCGACGTGCTGGCCGATGGCCTGTCGTCCGTCTACACTTTTTTCGATCCGGACGTGCCGGGCGCCTCGTACGGCACCTACAACGTGCTGTGGCAAATCGCCCAGGCGCGCGAGCTGGGCCTGCCCTACATCTACCTGGGCTACTGGATCGCGCAAAGCCCGAAGATGGCCTATAAAATCAACTTCAAGCCGCTGGAAGCACGGATCAAGGGGCAGTGGGTGATCCTGTAAAACCTGGGATTATTTGGCAGGTCGGATTAGCGCGCAAGCGCGTAATCCGACACTGCGATGCCAACAATGGTGTCGGATTACGGCGCTTCGCGCCTAATTCGACCTACTTGCTCTTGTCCGGAAACGCCGGACGCTTGGGCTGCACAGGCGGATTCTTCGCCAGTTCGGCCTGGATCACCTCGATCGCCTTTTCCAGCTGCGGATCACGTCCGGCGATGACGTCGGCCGGCGTTTGCTCGACGTCGATATCGGGCGGCACGCCTTCGTTTTCCACGCCCCAGCCATTCTCGCGCGTCCAGAACGCCAGGTTCGGCGCCGTGATGAAGCCGCCATCCATCAGCACGGGGAAGCCCAGCACGCCCACCAGGCCGCCCCACGTCGCCTTGCCGATCAGCGGGCCCATGTTATTTTTGCGGAACATCCACGGCAGCAGGTCGCCGCCCGAACCGGCCGTCTCGTCGATCAGCATGGCGCGCGGCCCCTGGATCGAAGCGGACGGCGTCTTCATGTCGGCGCCGTAGCGCATGGTCCACCAGGCGATTTCCTTCTTCTGCAGGATCTCGATGTAGTAATCGGCCACGCTGCCGCCACCATTGAAACGTTCGTCGACGATGATGGCCTGCTTGTCCGCCTGCGGGAAGAAATAGCGCTTGAAGTAGGTGTGGCCCAGGCCCGCCGTATTCGGCACGTACACATATGCCACCTTGCCGCCCGTCGCCGCATTCACCTTGCGCATATTGCCTTCGATCCAGTCGCGGTTGCGCAAGGCATCCTCGGTCGGCACGGGCACCACGGTGATGGTGCGCGCGCCCTTGCCGTCGGCCGATGGCCCCACGGTCAGGTCGATCGCCTTGCCGGCCGTGTTCTCGAAGGCGCTGTAGATATTCGTCGGCGGCAGCAAAGGACGGCTGTCGACGGCCAGCAGGTATTCGCCCGCCTTGACGTTCAGGCCCGGCTCCGTCAGCGGCGCGCGCAGGGCCGGATTCCAGTTCAAGCCGCCATACACTTTCTTGAAGCGGTAATGGCCATCGCGCACTTCATAGTCGGCGCCCAGCAAGCCCCCCGGCACCTTCTTCGCCTCGATAAAATCATCGCCGCCGCCACCGCGGTGGTGGCCCACGGCCAGCTCGCTGCACATCCACTGGATCAACCGGTTCAGGTCCGCGCGGCTGGACAGCTCGGGCAGGAAGACGGCGTACTTGTCGCGCATGGCCTTCCAGTCCACGCCATGCATGCCCGGGTCATAGAAGTAATCGCGGTTGATGCGCCACACCTCGTTGAAAATCTGCGTCCATTCGGCGCGCGGATCGGCCTTTACTTCGATGGCGTCGACCTTGATCTTGCCTTCGCCCGGCGCCAGCAGCTTGCCCGTGGCGCTACCCATGGCCCAATTCTCCTTCTGGCGGTACAGCAGCTTCTTGCCATCGGCCGACACTTCGAATTCATCGGCTTCCGCCACCACGGTTTCCGCCTTGCGCTCCTTCAGGTCAAAACGCTGCACGGCCTTCTTGCCGTCGCTTTCGCGCAGCAAAAAGATCTGCCCTGCGGCGCCCGCCGTCAGGCTGGAGAACTGCGCGGCCGGCAGCGGCAAGTCGACGATGCGCGTGGCGATGCCGTCGAAATCGATGCTGATCGGCGCCACCGGTGCCACCGTCACCTTCGGATCGTCGCGGCCCGTCTTCGGATCGACCTTCGGTTCGTTTTTCGCTTCCGGCTCCGCCTTCGCCGTGTCTTTTTTGATGTCAGCGCTGGCGGCCTTTTCCTCGTCGCTCTCCTTGATCAGGGGCGATGGCAAGTCGCGCCGCAGCACGGCCATCCACACGGTGCGCGTCACCAGGTTGTCTTCATTCTGCTGCGAGAACCAGTTGTTGCTGGGACCAGCGTTCGTCGAAGCGAAGAAATACAGGTATTTGCCGCTCTTGTCGAACACCGGCTGGGCCACGTCGGACAAGCCATCGGTCACGGGCATCGACTTGTTCTGCTCGACGGAATAGATGTAGGCGCTGCGCGTGTAGGTGGGCGAATTGAGCGTGTAGGCCAGCCAGCGCGAATCGGGCGCCCACGAGGCGCGCATGCTCTTGTCGACGCCATACATCGGCTCCGTGGCGACCTTCTGCACCTTGCCCGTGCCGACGTCGATCACATACATGCTCCAGCCATTATCGGCAAACGCGATCTTCCTGCTGTCGGGCGACCAGACGGCGCTGTCATAGAAGCCGCTGCCATTCAGCTTGAACTTGCGTACGGCACCCTTGCCATCCTGCGCCCGCACATGCAGTTCATACTCGCCCGACTCGTCCGAGAAATATGCGACCGAGCGGCCATCGGGCGACCAGATCGGCGTGCGCTCGTGGGCACCGGCCGTCTGCGTCAGGTTGCGCACATCGCCCTTGTCGGCGGGGATGGTGACGATCTCGCCCCGGTATTCGAAGGCGATGCGCGCGCCCGACGGCGAAATCGACGCGTCGCGGATGTATTTCGCATTCTTGACCCAGCGCGGGCGCGTCTGCCCCAGGTCGCTGGCCACCCCTATCGTCAGCTTGTGCGCCTGGCCGCTGGCGATGTCGAGCGAGTGCAAATAGCCAGCCTGCTCGTAGACGATGGTGCCGTTCGCGGCCGACGCGTTCAACACGGGGAAATCCGCATGCCGCGTCAGCTGGCGCACGGCTTTCGTCTTGACGTCATACGCAAACAGGTTGAATTCGCCGTTGCGGTCGGAGCGGAAGTACACGGTGTCGCCCAGCCACATGGGGTCGACGTCGTTCGAGCGCGTCGTCGGCTGGGGGATTTTTTCAATGGATTTGTCGGCCGACGAGAATAGCCACAGCCAGGAGTTGGTGCCGCCCCGGTAGCGCTTCCACTGCTTGAAGGCGGGCGCCAGCGGGTTGTAAACGATGCGCTTGCCATCGGGCGAATAGGCGGCGCGCGACGCGTTGGGGATTTCCAGCTGGGTTTCCACGCCGCCCGCCACGGGTACCGTAAACAGCTTCTGGAAGCGGTTGTTGAAGGCGGCGCGGGGCGAGGTGAACATCACTGCCTGGCCATCGGGCGTGAACGACTGCGCCAGGTCCGCGCCCGGGTGGAAGGTCAGGCGGCGCGGCACGCCGCCGGCCGCCGCGATCACATACACGTCGACATTGCCGTCGATGTTGGCGCTATACGCGATCTGGCTGCCATCGGGTGAAAACACGGGATGGGACTTGTCGCCCAGGTCGGAAGTGAGGCGCCGCGCGCCGCCGCCATCCAGGTTCGACAGCCACAAGTCGCCCGCATAGATGAAGGCGATGTGGCGGCTGGAGACGGCCGGTTCGCTCAGCATGCGGGTGTCTTGGGTATTGGGCAGTGCCAGGGCCGGGTGGCTCAGCAGCAGTGCGCTGGCGGCCGCGATGGCGGTCAAGATGCGTGTCTTTTTCAATCGATGTCTCGCTTATGAAGTAAACAGAACAGAGAAGAAACAGGAAAGTCCAAGGCCGGATGCGGATTATCAATGGATCAATATTGCATTTGGCCAACAAGAACTATACACCCGGCAGCCGCGTGGAACACGGTAAAATACGGCACTTATTTCGCGCGCCGCCAGCCCTTCCCGGCGGCCCGCACACCTACTCAAAGCGCCCCATGTCTGAAAAATTCCTGTACTCCCTCGCCCGCCCGCTGCTGTTTTCGATGGATGCCGAAGCGGCCCACCATCTCACCCTGCCCGCCCTGAAACGCGCCAGCGCGCTGGGCCTGACGAAGCTGGCCGGCAAACCGGCAGCCGACCCGCGCACGGTGATGGGCATCACCTTCCCCAATCCCGTGGGCCTGGCCGCCGGCTTGGACAAGGATGGCGCCTACATCGACGCGCTGGCCGACCTGGGCTTTGGTTCCATCGAAGTGGGTACCGTCACGCCGCGCGCGCAGGCGGGCAATCCGAAACCGCGCATGTTCCGCCTGCCGCAAGCGCAGGGCATCATCAACCGCATGGGCTTTAACAATGGCGGCGTGGACGCCTTTGTCGCCAACGTGCAGGCGTCGAAGTTCTACCAGGACCGCGCCGGCGTGCTGGGCCTGAACATCGGCAAGAATGCCGACACGCCCATCGAGCGGGCGGCCGACGACTATCTGCTGTGCCTGGAAAAAGTCTACCCCTACGCCAGCTATGTGACGGTGAACATCTCGTCGCCGAACACGAAAAACCTGCGCCAGCTGCAGGGCGCGTCGGAACTCGACGCCCTGCTGTCGCAGCTCAAAGATGCCCAGGCGCGCCTGGCGGACAAGCACAAACGCTACGTGCCGCTGGCCCTGAAAATCGCGCCGGACATGGATGGCGAACAGGTGAAAAGCATTGCCGAGTCGCTCACGCGCCACCGTATCGATGGCGTCATCGCCACCAACACGACCCTGTCGCGCAGCGCCGTGGAAGGCATGCCGCACGGCGCCGAAGCGGGCGGCCTGTCGGGCGCGCCCGTGTTCGAGCTGTCGAACAATGTCATCCGCCTGCTGAAGGCCGAACTGGGCGATGCACTGCCCATCATCGGCGTGGGCGGCATCATGCAGGGCAGCGACGCTGTGGCCAAGTTCGAGGCGGGCGCGCAGCTGGTGCAGCTGTACAGCGGCCTGATTTACGCCGGTCCCGCGTTGATCAAGGATTGCGCGCGCGCGCTGCGCGGCAAACAGGCGACATGATCGCCAGGGTCAAGCTCGGTGCCAGCAGCCTGGAGGTGAGCCGGATCTGCCTGGGCACGATGACCTTCGGCGAGCAGAACAGCGAAGCGGAAGCGCACAGCCAGCTCGATTACGCGCTGGAGCGGGGCATCAACTTCGTCGACACAGCCGAGATGTATCCGGTGATGGCCAGTGCGCAAACGCAGGGCAGCACGGAGCGCTACATCGGCAGTTGGCTGAAGAAAAGCGGCAAGCGCAGCCAGATCGTGCTGGCCAGCAAGGTGGCCGGGCCGAATTCGCGCATGCACTGGATACGCAAGGGCAAGACGGACCACGACGCGGTCAACATCCGCGCCGCCGTCGAAGACAGCCTGCGCCGGCTGCAGACGGAGCACATTGACCTGTATCAATTGCACTGGCCCAGCCGCAACCTGCCCATCTTCGGCGCCAGCGTGTACAACCCGCGCAAGGAACACGCCTCGGTCGCCATCGAAGACACCCTGGCCGTGCTGGGCAAACTGGTCGACGAGGGCAAGATCGGCCACATCGGCGTGTCGAACGAATCGTCGTGGGGCGTGTGCGAATACATCAAGCAGGCCGAGCTGAAAGGCTTGCCGCGCATCGCCTCCATCCAGAACCTGTACAACCTGACGGCGCGCCATTTCGAGACGAGCCTGCTCGACGAAACCTGCCACCGGGAAAATGTCAGCTTGCTGGCCTACAGTCCGCTGGCGTTCGGCCAGCTGACGGCGAAATATATCGACGATCCGCAGGCCAAGGGCCGTTTGACGCGCTTCCCGGCCGGCTGGAGTCCCCGCTACGTGCGCCCCGCTACCATCGCGGCAGCCAGCCAGTATGCGGCGCTGGCCCGCGCGCACGGCTTGACGCCGGCGCAGCTGGCGCTGGCCTGGTGCTACTCGCGCTGGTTCGTGGCCTCGACCATCATCGGCGCCACCAGCGTGGCGCAGTTGCAGCAGAATATCGACGCCCATCAAATGACCCTGTCGCCGGAACTGGTGGCGGCCGTCGACGCCATCCACGCCAGCCTGCCCAATCCGGGACAGTAGGCGCGCTCCGTCTGGCGGCGCATGCCGCCGCCAGGCTCCCCACGCTCATCGCAGATAGTCGTATTTATACAACAGCTGGCAATTTACTGCTGTGCAGCATTGCGGCCTTGCCGTGCCCGGTCGTATGCTGGAAACGAGGCCATATGCGCTACCCGCGCCATTTGGACGTGTATCAGACATTTATTGCATATCGATAGACAGAACGATTCGTAAGCACGCCACAGGCCCACTGTTACTCTGATGTCATCACCGGACCGCCATGGTTCGCGCATCCACCAACCGAAGAGATATTGTCGATGAGTTCAAGCACCGCCCGCTCCCAGCTTCCCGCCCTGCCCGTGAAAACCGTTATCGCCGCCAGCCTGATCGCCTGCTTCAGCCTGCCAATGCAGGCGCAAGCGCAGCAAGAGCTGCCGGCCGAAGGCGAATTGCAATCGGTGGTGGTCACCGGCACCTTCGCCAAGAACCGCCGCACCATCGATTCCGAATCGCCTATCGACATCCTCACCTCGCGCGACCTGCAAAGCACGGGTTCGGGCGAACTGGCCACCGTGCTGGCACGCCTGCTGCCATCGCTGAACTTTGCCCGCGCCACGGGCGCCGACGCCAGCGACGCCGTGCGTCCGGCCCAGCTGCGCGGCCTGTCGCCCGACCAGACCCTGGTGCTGGTGAACGGCAAGCGCCGCTACACCTCGGCCGTCGTCAACGTCAACGGTTCCCTGGGCCGCGGCTCGGCGCCCGTCGACCTGAACGCCATCCCGCTGGCCGCCATCGACCACGTGGAAGTGCTGCGCGATGGCGCGGCGGCCCAGTACGGTTCCGATGCCATCGCCGGCGTGATCAACATCATCCTGAAAAAAGGCGCGGCCGGCGGCGATATCGAAGTGGGCTATGGCCAGACGCAGGAACGCGACGGCAAGCAAAAATCCATCAAGGGTTCGGCCGGCTTCGCCCTGGGTGACGACGGCTGGGTGCGCGTCTCGGCGGAAGTGGCGGAACGCGACCCGACCAACCGCGCCGGCGCCGACTTCCGCAATCCGCTGGAACCGCGCTACGGCAAGGTCAACCAGCGCTATGGCGATCCGGAAAGCAAGCCGGCAACGATTTTCCTCAACAGCGAATACCGCATCAGCGACAATATCGACTGGTATGCCTTCGGCAATTATGGCAAGCGCGACACGTCGGCCGCCGCCACCTGGCGCACGGCCCTGATCCAGGACCCCGTCACCAAGGTCTACTCGCAGCGCACGCCGATCTATCCGGAAGGCTTCTTGCCGCTGCAAAACAGCACCCTGACGGACCAGTCCATTGTCACGGGCTTGCGCGGTGACGCGGCCGGCTGGCGCTGGGATGCCAGCATCAATTACGGCAGCAACAAGTTCGAACTGGACCTGGACAACACGGTCAACCAGTCGCTGGGCGCGAACAGCCCCACGCATTTCTATGCCGGCTCGCTGAAAAACGAACAGACCGTATTCAATCTGGACGCGGCGCGCGAATTCCCCGTCGCGTTCTTTTCCGGCCCCCTTACGGTGGCCGTGGGCGCCGAAGCGCGCCATGAAAAGTACAGCATCGGCGCCGGCGAGGAAACGTCGTACATCACCGCCGATCCAAAATTGGCTGGCGGCGCGCAAGGCTTTTCCGGTTTCCGTCCCGCCAACGCAGGCAGCCACTCGCGCCACAACGAGTCGATCTATGTGAACCTGGAAGCGGAAGCGACGAAGAAACTGTCGGGCGGCGTGGCCTTGCGCCATGAGCGCTACAGCGATTTCGGCAGCACCACCTCGGCCAAGGGCTCGGCCCGCTACTCCTTCACGGACGCGCTGTCCTTGCGCGGCACCGTATCGAGCGGCTTCCGCGCGCCATCGCTGGCGCAGCAGTACTACACCATCACCACCACCAACTTCCAGGTTATCAACGGCAACAATACGGCCATCGAGACGGGCACCTTTGCCGTCAACACGCCGCAGGCGCGCGCCTTGGGCGCACAGGACCTGAAACCGGAAAAAGCCCGCAACTACAGCCTGGGCCTGCAGTTCCAGCCTAACCGCAACTTCACCACGACGGTAGACGCCTACCGCATCGACATCGACAACCGCATCCTGTTCTCGGCCAACCTGGCGCTGAACGACAAGCTCAAGGCCCAGCTGGCGACGCAAGGCTCGAGCGTGGGCGCGGCGCGCTACTTCACCAACGCCGTCGACACGCGCACGGAAGGCGTGGACATCGTCAGCACCTACCGCATCGACCTGCAGGACAAGGACCGCCTCGATCTCACCGTGGCCTACAACCATAACAAGAGCACGGTACAGAAAATCGCCGACAATCCAGCCATCCTGACGGCCAACAACCTGAAACTGATCGACCGCCAGAGCATCGACCGCATCACGGTGGCCTCGCCGAAGGACAAGTTCAGCCTGGCCGCCGACTACGGCTTCGGCATCTGGAATGCGCACGGCGTCGTGACGCGTTACGGCAGCTTCACCGTGCCGCAGAACGATGTCAAGCTGGACCAGACGTATGACCCGCAATGGGTGCTGGACGTGTCCGGTTCCGTGAAACTGGGCAAGAACTGGCGCCTGGTGGCCGGCATCGACAACGTCACCAACCGCTACCCGGCGCAAGTGACGAGCGCGGGCAACCTGAACGTCAACGGCACCCAGCCGTACAGCATCTTCGCGCCGAACGGTTTCAACGGCCGCTACTACTACGCGAAGGCTGGCTATAGCTGGTAAATAGCGCTCTGCCATGCAAAAAGCCCGGAACGCATCGCGTTTCCGGGCTTTTTCATGTCTTGCGCCCGCAGGCGCATCAGGCTCAGGCGCGGCGGCGGCGCGCGACAAAACCGACCAGTCCCAGGCCCAGCATCAGCATGCCGTAGGTCGCTGGCTCAGGCACGGCAGAGACGGAGTTGTACGCGCGGAAATTGCTCAGGCCACGCGGCAAGTTGGCAATGCTGAAGACCGTATTCGCGGCAAGCGGCGTGTCCCAGTGGAACAACAGTTCGCCACGGCCATAATGCACGGCCAGGTAGTCAAAGCTGGAGTTGACGGTAAACGAACCGGACTTGCTGCTGGCCAGGTCGCCCTGGGCGGCAAAGACCAGCGAGCCTGCACCGCTGGAGGGCAGGCCAAACTTGCTGCTGACCAAGCTCTTGATGGCGGCCGCGCTTTGCGCACCGGCCGGGTTGGCGCCGTCATAGACCCAGACCGCGTCCGCTGCCACGCTGCCATAGGTGACGGTATTGCCGCCCACCAGGAAGCCGCTCATGGCAGGGTCGGTGATTTCCACCCAGCTAGCAGCCTGGGCCAATGGCGCCAGGCAAGCCGAGACAGCAAGGCAGAGACCCAGCACGGCATGTTTAGTCATGTTCATAGTTTCCCCTATCGATGAATTTCAAAAACTACAATGTTGATTGTATTTTTGTTATATTTTTTTGCGATTGGACAAAAGATATCATCCAGGAAATCTAAATGCAATAAAAGAAACATCTTCGGCCATTGAAAATTTCAATTGGTCTTATCAATTTATTGGCGAGGCCTGCTATCACGGGGCTTGCCGCCATCGTTGCCATGAACGCTCGCCGTCCCGGGGAACAGGATTGTTGTATCTCAGCACATGTAAAGTGGCAGGGTCGCCCTGTACCAATGGCAAGCCGGAAGGTATGCGTGGTCATCCTGACAGGCAATCGGCTACCATGGGTCTTACTCTTTTTGATCACGGATAAGCAACCATGCCCAGCTGGCACCTGGCCGACGCCGCCGAACTGGCGGCGCGCCATCCCTACACTTTCTATAAATCGCCACCCGAGGCCATCGCCCAGGTGCGCCCCGGCGAGGTGGTCAAGCTGATCTTCGCCTTCCACAGCGACGATCCGCAAGCGCCGGGCGCCGAGCGCATGTGGGTGCTGGTGGATACGGTCGAACCGCATGGCCACTTCACCGGCAAGCTCGACAACATGCCCGGCTACATCCAAGATTTACAGGCCAAAGACCCCGTCGCCTTCGATGCGCGCCACATCATCAATACCCAGCACGACGATGACGATAACCTCGTCAACCGCTACGCGGGCCTGTGCTTCGTGACGAAAAAAGTGCTGGAAGACGGCGCACCCGTCGGTTATCTGTACCGCGAGGAGCCGGACAACGACGACGACAGCGGCTGGCGCTTCACGGCCAACGACGAGAGCGACGACTACATGAACGACAGCGCCAACGTGGCCCTCGTGTCGCTGGGCGCCGTGCTCAGCGTGGACGACCGTTTTATTGCACTGCTGGATGCTCCGGCCGGCGCGGCCTATGCCTTCGACCACAACACGCAACAATTCATGGCGGTTGACGAATGACAATAGATGAATTGAAGAAATTTTGCGCGGCCCTGCCCGGTACGCAAACCGTGCTGTACGGTGCGCCGTCGAATATCCTCGTGTATGCAGTGGCGGGGAAAAAATTTGCGTACTTCAAGACCAGCGCACCGGAGCAGTGGCGCTTCAGCCTGCGGGTCAGCGCCGGTCGCTTTATCGAACTGACGGACATGCCGGGCGTGAAACCGGCCCGTTACATGGGCCGCTTTCACTGGGTGACGATCGTGGATGTGGCGCGCTTCCCGGCTGATTACCTGGCTGAGCTGGTGCAGGATAGCTACGCGCGCGCCGTGGCCAGCCTGACGCGCGCGCAAAGGGCAGCCATCGCCTAGAGGGCGTCCTCGCCCGCCATGGCACGGTCGATGTCTTCGCGCGTCAGGTCCGGCGCCAGTTGCAGGATGAACTCATAGGCGTACGCGCGCAGGTAGGCGCCGCGGCGCACGGCCAGGCGCGTCGTGTTGGTGGCGAACAGATGCGACGCTTCCACGGCCCGCAAGCCCTTGTCGCGGCCATGGTCGAAGGCCATCGAAGCGACGATGCCCACGCCCAGGCCCAGCGCCACGTATTGCTTGATGACGTCGGAATCCATGGCAGTGAGAATAATATCGGTCGCCACGCCCGCCTTGGCGAACGCATCGTCGATATGGCCGCGTCCCGTGAAACCCTTGTCGTAGGTAATCAGCGGATATTTCGCCAGGTCTTCCAGGCGGATGGGCGAGTGCTCGAGCAGCGGGTGGCCGTCCGGCACGACGATCAAGTGGCTCCAGCGGTAGCACGGGAACGACACGAGGTCGGGGAACTGGCTCAAGCCTTCCGTGGCGATGCCGATATCGGTCTTGCCGGACAGCACCCATTCCGCGATGTGTTCGGGCGCGCTTTGCTGCAGCGCGATACGCACGTCGGGGAAAGCGGCACGGAAGCTTTGCACCACTTTCGGCAGCGCATAGCGCGCCTGCGTGTGCGTGGCCGCCACGGACAAGGTTCCGCTGGTCTGGCCGCTGTATTCGAGGCTGGCCTGCTGCAGGTTTTCCGCCTCGATCAAGAGACGGTCAACGATCTTCAGGATGCCCTTGCCCGGCTCCGTCAAGCCCGTCAAGCGCTTGCCGTTGCGCTCGAAAATCACCACGCCCAGCTCATCCTCGAGTTCGCGGATTTGCCGGCTCACGCCCGGCTGCGACGTGAACAGGGCGTTGGCCACTTCCGTCAGGTTATAGCCGCGGCGGGCCGCTTCGCGGATCGATCGCAATTGTTGAAAGTTCATGGCTATCCTGTATCAAGTTCGGGTGGGTTCAACAAATACATGGAGACGTTTCGGGCGGACAACCAATGTCTCGCCTTCCTTCAGCTGCAGATGGGTAAAACGCTCGTTCGACATCACCGCTTCGATCAGCTCGCTGTTATCCACGCGCTGCAAATCCAGCTGGGCCAGCGGGCCGATCGCATGGGCGCGGCTCAGTTTCACAACGATGCCTTCCGCACCCTGCGTGTAGCGGTCGATTTCCAGGTCGTGCGGACGCACATAGGCCGTGCCCTTGCTGTCGCTCACGCCCGCGTAATCGGGCACCTCGAAGCTAGCGTCGCCTGTGGCCATCACGCCGTCATGCACGCGGCCGTGGAACAGGTTGACGTTGCCCAGGAAGCCATACACGAAGGGCGAAGCCGGGTGGTTGTAGACTTGCTCCGGGGAACCGAGTTGCTCGACGGTGCCCTTGTTCATCAGCACCACCTGGTCCGCCACTTCCAGCGCTTCTTCCTGGTCATGCGTGACGAAAATGCTGGTCACGTGCAAGTCGTCATGCAGGCGGCGCAGCCAGCGGCGCAATTCCTTGCGCACCTTGGCATCCAGGGCGCCGAACGGCTCGTCCAGCAGCAGTACGCGGGGTTCGACAGCCAGCGCGCGCGCCAGGGCGATGCGCTGGCGTTGCCCGCCAGACAGCTGCGGCGGATAGCGGTCGGCCAGCCAGTCCAGCTGCACCAGTTCCAGCAAATCCTTCACCTTGCGGCGGATCTGGTCTTCCGACGGGCGCTCGCTGCGCGACTTCACGCGCAAGCCGAAGGCCACGTTCTCGAACACCGTCATGTGCTTGAACAGCGCGTAATGCTGGAAGACGAAACCGACTTGCCGCTCGCGCACGTGGCGGTTCGACGCGTCTTCCGCGTCCAGCAGCACCTGGCCGCTGTCCGGATGTTCGAGGCCGGCAATAATGCGCAGCAAGGTGGTCTTGCCGCAACCGGATGGACCCAGCAGGGCCGTCAATTCGCCGGCGGGAAAGTCCAGCGAGATATTGTCGAGGGCGACGAAATCGCCGAAACGCTTGTGGATGTTTTTAACTGCGATGGTCATATCAGTGCTCCGTGGAACGTAAGGCGGAATCGTCGGCGTCGCTCTCGTTCAAACGCCACTCAATGAAGGCTTTCAGGGCCAGGGTCACCAGGGCCAGCAGGGCCAGCAGGGAGGCGACGGCAAACGCGGCGGCGAAGTTGTACTCGTTGTACAGAATCTCCACCTGCAGCGGCATGGTGTTCGTTTCGCCGCGGATATGGCCCGAGACGACGGACACGGCGCCGAACTCGCCCATGGCGCGGGCGTTACACAGGATCACGCCATACAGCAGACCCCACTTGATGTTCGGCAAGGTGACTCGGCGGAAGGTATTCCAGCCCGACGCGCCCAGCACGATGGCGGCCTCTTCTTCCTCGCTGCCCTGCGACTGCATCAGCGGGATCAGTTCACGCGCCACGAACGGGAAGGTAATGAAAATGGTGGCCAGCACGATGCCGGGCACGGCAAACAGGATCTTGATGTCGTGCGCCTGCAGCCACGGGCCGAACCAGCCCTGGGCGCCAAACATCAGCACATAGATCAGGCCGGAAATCACGGGCGAGACGGAAAACGGCAAGTCGATCAGGGTCAGCAAGATGCTCTTGCCGCGGAAGTCGAACTTGGCGATGCACCAGGAAGCGGCCACGCCGAACACCAGGTTCAGCGGCACGGCGATGGCCGCCGTGATCAGGGTCAGCTTGATGGCGGAAATCGCGTCCGGGTCGATGATGGCGGCGATATACGCTTCCCAGCCCTTCTTGAACGCTTCCGCAAACACGGCCACCAGGGGCACGATCAAAAAGGTCGTCAGGAACAGCAAGGCGATGGTGATCAGTACCGTGCGCACCCACAATGGCTCCAGCACGACGGGGCCGACATTCGGCTCGAAGCGGCGCGCCGTCGGACGCGCATTGTCCACGCCAGCGATGGCAGTCGTATTCGTACTCATGATTTCTTCGCCTTTCCGCGCGTCCATGCTTGCAGCAGGTTAATCGTCAACAACAGCAAAAAGGAGACCACCAGCATCACCACGGCGATGGCCGTGGCGCCCGCGTAATCGTATTGCTCCAGCTTGGTAATAATGAACAGCGGCGTGATTTCCGACACCATGGGCATATTGCCGGCGATAAAGATCACGGAACCGTATTCGCCCGTGGCGCGGGCGAAAGCCAGCGCAAAGCCCGTCAACAAGGATGGCAAAATCGTGGGGAAGATGACGCGGATAAACGTTTGCAGGGAATTGGCGCCCAGGCTGGCGGCCGCTTCTTCCAGTTCCTTTTCCGCGTCTTCCAGCACCGGTTGCACGGTGCGCACGACAAACGGCAAGCCGATGAAGGTCAGCGCCACCACCACGCCCAGCGGCGTGAATGCCACCTTGATGCCCAGCACACCTTCGATGAACTGGCCGAACCAGCCGTTCGACGAATACAAAGCCGTCAGGGTGATGCCGGCCACGGCCGTCGGCAAGGCGAACGGCAAGTCGACCAGCGCGTCGATGATGCGCTTGCCGGGGAATTTATAGCGCACCAGCACCCAGGCCAGGATGCCGCCAAACACCACGTTCAGCAGCGCGGCGATCAGCGAAGCGCCAAACGTCAGGCGGTACGACGCCATCACGCGGTCGGACGTGACGGCGCTGAAGAAGGCGTCCCACGTCATGGTGAAAGTTTTCAGGAACACCGACGACAGCGGAATGAGGACGATCAAGGCCAGGTAAAAGAGCGTGAAGCCCAGTGACAGCTTAAACCCCGGCATGACCCGAAACGGCGCTCCGCGCGCCTTGAGCGGTGCTGCTGATGCTGCAGACATAGAAACTCCTTCTTATTACATTTTTGAGTTATAGGCCGCAATAATCACATGCAATCGTTATAAAAAGAACTAACCATTTCTCATTTGCTTAGATGGATTTTGCATACTTGCCGATGGAAATGCTGGGCGAAAAAAAAGGAGTCGGACCCTGTGGGTCCGACCCCGGCTTTTGGGGTGGGGTTGGGCACACACTTAACCCAACACCTTGACGGCTGAGGTCAGACCCATAGGATCTGACCCAGTTCTTACTTGTTTGGCTGCGGCGTGAGGCGCAAGTATGGTTTCGCGGCCGTAAAGCCCTTCGGATATTTCTGCTTGATCACGTCCGGGTCTTGCACGGTCAATGGAATGATGACGTCGTCGCCATCTTTCCAGTTGCCGGGCGTGGCCACCGTGTAGCCGTCCGTCAGTTGCAGGGCATCGATGACGCGCAGGATTTCATTGAAGTTGCGACCCGTGCTCAGTGGATACGTGAGGATCAGGCGCACTTTCTTGTTCGGATCGACGATGAAGACGGAGCGCACGGTGGCCGTGACAGACTGTTCCGGGTGAATCATGTCGTACAGCACCGATACTTTCTTGTCGACGTCGGCGATGATGGGGAAGCCCACCACCGTGTTTTGCGTCTCTTCGATATCCTTGATCCAGCTTTTGTGCGATTCGGCCGCGTCCACGGACAGCGCGATGGCCTTCACGTTGCGTTTGTCGAATTCCGGTTTGAGCTTGGCCGTCAGGCCAAGTTCCGTCGTGCACACGGGGGTAAAGTCGGCCGGGTGGGAAAACAGCACCACCCAGGAATTGCCCGCCCACTCGTGGAACTTGAGCGGGCCGATCGAGCTGTCTTGTTCAAAATCAGGGGCGACATCGCCCAGGCGTAAAGTCATCGTGATCTCCTTGTGAGGTTGTGTGGCAATGGAATGTGCGTCGAATCAGGCTGCCTGACGGTGGCGCTTGTCGCTTTGCGCCAGATCAAACAGTGTTTGCAGTTGCGCCTGGCCGTAGACCCAGTCACCGAGGCGCGACTCGGCGTTGATATGACCCAGCGCACCGCCATCAATATACTTGCAATTCCAGCGCCGTGCCCACTGCGCCGCGTGTTCGGCCGTCATCCATGGGTCGGTCTGGCTGGCGATCAATATGCCGGGGCAAGGCAGCCGCTTCTGCGGCAATGCCTTCGCCACGCCAAACTTGTCGGGATCGGCCGGCCCCACCAGCAGCACGCCGGCCACGCCCTGCGGATCGCGGGCCAGGCTGTGCGCCGTCGTCAGGCAGCCGAAGCTGTGGGCCACGATCAGGGTCGGGCGCGCATCCTGCCGCCGTACCTGGTCCAGGCGCGCCGACCAGGTGGCCAGGTCGGGAGCGTTCCAGTCGTCCTGCTCGACCCGCTCGAATTGCGGATACAGGCGCTGCCAGCGGCTCTGCCAGTGCTCGGGACCGCTGTTATGCAAGCCCGGCACGATCAGTACCCGGTAATCGGAAAAGCTGCGCAGCGCCATGGTGGATCCTTTTAGTAACGGTCTGGCAATCGTGCCATCCGATCTTATTTAGGCTGGTAGATCTGGTCGAAGATGCCGCCGTCGGCAAAATGCGCCTTCTGTGCCGCCGTCCAGCCACCCGCCACTTGCTCGATGGTGAACAGGTTGACCTTGGCAAATTGCGACGCGTATTTCTTCGCCGCCTTGTCCGTTGCCGGACGGTAGTAATTCTTCGCGATGATGTCTTGCGCTTCGTCCGTGTACAGGTAGTTCAGGTAAGCCTCGGCCACCTTGCGCGTGCCGTGCTTGTCGGCAAACTTGTCGACGACGGCAACAGGCGGCTCGGCCAGGATGCTGACGGACGGCGTGATGATGTCAAACTTGGTCGGACCCAGTTCCTTGACGGCCAGGTAAGCTTCATTTTCCCAGGCGATCAGCACGTCGCCGATGCCGCGCTCAACGAACGTGGTGGTGGCGCCGCGCGCGCCGGAGTCGAGCACGGGCACGTTTTTATACAGTTTACCGAGGAAATCCTTGGCCTTCGCTTCGTTGCCGCCCGGCTGGCGCAGCGCGTAGCCCCACGCTGCCAGGTGGTTCCAGCGGGCGCCGCCCGAGGTTTTCGGGTTCGGCGTGATGACGGAGACGCCCGGCTTGATCAAGTCATTCCAGTCCTTGATGCCTTTCGGGTTGCCCTTGCGCACCAGAAACACGATGGTCGAGGTGTACGGCGAGCTGTTGTGCGTCAAGCGCTTCTGCCAGTCGGCGGCCAGCAGCTTGTGCTCGGCCAGCGCATCGATGTCATAGGCCAGGGCCAAGGTCACGACGTCCGCTTCCAGGCCATCGATGACGCCGCGCGCCTGCTTGCCGGAACCACCGTGCGATTGCTTGATCTTGACGTTGTCGCCCGTCTTGCCTTTCCACTCCTTGGCAAATGCCGTGTTCACATCCTGGTACAGCTCGCGCGTCGGGTCATACGACACGTTGAGCAGGGTGATATCGGCAGCCTGCGCCGTTTGCAGAATGGCAAACGCGCTGATGGCGGCGGCAATGATGATTTTTTTCGACAGCATCTAAGATCCCCGAGTGGTTGAACTTTCAGAACCACCAGATTACGGCGCTATGGCCGCAAAGAGAACGAAGCGTTTCGCCGTTTGATATTCGATTTTCGCATATGGATGGCGCGCACCGGGGATAAAGCAGTTAAAACCAAGGACACCTGACAAAACCGTAGCGAGCGGAAGGGAGAGGCGGTCGAGAAGCGCAACTGTGCTTTAGTACAGTGAGCATCGCAGGCTGCCTATACCGACGCGCAGTAGGTTTTGACAGGTGTTCAATAGAAACGGTTAAAGAGGACCACTGCCCAGGTGGCGAAGGCCAGGATGCAGGTCAGCAACACGGCCGCGCTGCCGAAGTCCTTGGCGTTCTTCGACAGCGGATGGCGTTCCAGCGAAATTCGATCGACCACGGCTTCCAGCGCGGAATTGATCAGCTCGACGATCAGCACCAGCAGCAGCACGCCGATCAGCACCAGCTTTTCAAAGGCGGAGATGCGCAGCAGCAAGGCGATCACCGTGCCGACGACGAACAGGCCCAGTTCCTGGCGGAACGCGTGTTCATGGCGCCAGGCCGCCTTCAAGCCATCGAGCGAGTAGAAAAAAGCGGAAAAGATCCGCTTCAAGCCACTCTTACTTTTGAATTCATTTACAGGTTGCATAGTTTTCCATATGTAAATCAAGTGCAGTGAGCACATTATGGGGGCGACATAGCACTGTGACCATTTATTCGCTGAATATCTCGGAACATTTCACTATTTTTTCACATTATGGTATAAAGAAGCATGAATACTGCATTGCACCAAATCCATCATGAAAATTGAACCGGTCGCGGCCCCCAAGACAACGATACAGGTGATCGAACGCATGGTCGCCCTGCTTGATGCCCTGGCGAAATATTCCGACCCGGTCAGCCTGAAGGAATTGTCGAAGGTTTCCGGCCTGCACCCCTCGACGGCGCACCGCATTCTCAACGACATGGTGCTGACGCGCTTTGTCGACCGCATCGAACCGGGCACGTACCGGCTGGGCATGCGCCTGCTGGAACTGGGCAATGTGGTGAAAAGCCGCCTCAGCGTGCGCGAAGCGGCGCTGGACTTCATGCGCCAGCTGCACAAGAAAACCCAGCAAACCATCAACCTGTCCGTGCGCCAGGGCGACGAGATCGTCTACATCGACCGCGCCTTTTCCGAGCGCTCGGGCATGCAGGTGGTGCGCGCCATCGGCGGCCGCGGCCCGCTGCACCTGACCTCGACCGGCAAGCTGTTCCTGTCGGTGGACGAGCCGAAAGCCATCCGCGCGTATGCCACGCGCACGGGCCTGGCCGGACACAACAAGAATTCCATCACGGATCTGCAAAAACTCGAGCGCGAACTGAGCCTGGTGCGCGAGCGCGGCTATGCGCGCGACAATGAAGAGCTGGAACTGGGCGTGCGCTGCATGGCCGCCGGCATCCGCGACGACTCCGGCAAGCTGATCGCCGGCCTGTCGATCTCGGCGCCGGCCGACCGTCTGCAGGATGAGTGGCTGGTGGACCTGGTGGAAACGGCGAACCAGATTTCCGTCACGCTGGGCTATATCCCGCAAGACTAAATATACAGGGCAGCTACGCTACCCTGTATATTTTTAGCCGCCGGGCAGGCTCATATTGGCTGGCTTCAAAGCTTCCAGCCACTTGCGCATGCGTCCCGCATCGGCCGTACGCGACTGTTTCCCCTTGGAATCGAGGAAGACCATGATCACGGCCCGTCCCTCGATGACCGCCTGCATCATCAGGCAACGCCCCGCCTCATTGATGAACCCCGTCTTTTGCAAGCCGATCTCCCAACCGGGGTTGGCCACCAGGTGATTCGTATTGCCAAACTGCATGGGCTGGCCACTGGCTTCGACGATGGCTTTCGGGTCCGTCGAGTATTCGCGCAGCAGCGGATGGCGGAAAGCGGCCATGGCCAGCTTGCCCAGGTCGCGCGCGCTGGCCACGTTCATTTTCGACAGGCCGCTGGAATCGACGTAATGCGTATCCATCATGCCCAGCTGGCGCGCCTTGCTGTTCATGGCGTCGACAAACGCCGGCAAGCCGCCAGGATAGTTACGGCCCAGCGCCGAGGCGGCGCGGTTTTCCGAGCTCATCAAGGCGATGTGCAGCATATTCGCGCGCGTCAATTGCGAACCCACTTTCAGGCGCGAACTGCTGAACTTGGCGCGGTCAACGTCCTCGTCCGTGATCGTCAGCACTTCATCCATGTCCTGGCGCGCTTCGACCACCACCAGGCCCGTCATCATCTTGGTGATGGAGGCGATGGGCAAGGCCACATTGGAATTCTTTTCAAACAGCACTTCCGCATTGGCCTGGTCCAGCACCAGCGCCACGCTGGACTTGAGGTCGAGCGGATCGCGCGTCAGGTTCAGGCCGGCCAGATCGCCCATGGTCGGCATCGGTGCGGCCATGGGCACGGCCACGCTGCTGACTTTTTGATAGATGACTTTGCGCTTGCCGCGCACCATGACGACCCGGCGCACGGTCTTTTCGCGCGGCGCGGCCGTCGCGCCCTTGCGCAGCACGACTTTGACTTTCTTGGTATTTTGTTTCTTGGACGCAGAGGATTTGCCGTTCGCTTCCTTGGCTTGCACGGCAGCAGCCGGCGCCAGCGCAAACAGCAGGGAAGCCAGGATACCCAGCGCAAGTTTAAACTTAGCCATTCGATAATTCCCCGTGAAGCTGTTGCCTTATTGCAGTGTAGCGAAATGCAGAGTAATCGCAAGTCTATTTAACAGTTAGGACAGTATTTATTGCAGTAATGAAATACAAATCGTTGGCGATCAGCAAACAAACTCATCCTTAACCGCTTGTTTGGCCGTGTCCATCGCCAGTAATGTCTATTTGTCCATGAATTTAACAAAGCCGGCCAGCGGCTCGCGTTCCGTGTTCAGGCGGTTCTCGGCCTTGTCCGGGTCGGCATGGCCGAGGGCCATGCCGCACACCACCATTTCGCTGGCCGGCACGCCCAGCTCGTCGCGGATGATGTCATGGTAATGGATGAAGGCCGCTTGCGGGCACGTGTCGAGTCCCCGCGCGCGCGCTGCCAGCATGATGTTTTGCAAGAACATGCCGTAGTCGAGCCAGGAACCCTGTTCCAGCACCCGTTCGATGGTAAAGATCAGGCCCACGGGCGCATCGAAAAACTGGAAATTGCGTCCATGCTGGGCCGCCATGCCGGCCGTGTCGCCACGCTCCAGGCCCAGCAGCTGGTACAGGTCCAGGCCGATCTTGCGGCGACGCTCGATGAACGGCGCCGTCCACTGGCGCGGGTAATAGGTGTACGACGCCGTGCGCGCGGGCGCATCGGCTGCCTTGGGCGCGTCGTAGGCGGCCAGGATGCGGCGCGACAGGCGCAGGCGCGCTTCGCCCGACAGCACATACACTTTCCACGGCTGCATGTTGGCGCCCGATGGCGCGCGCGCCGCCACTTCCAGGATGCGCGCAATATCGTCCTGCGCCACCGGCGTGGGCAAAAAGGCGCGGATCGAACGGCGCGACACGATGACGGCGTCCACGGCTTGCTGCGCCGACTGTGTTTCAGATGCTTGCTTGCTCACTGCCCTGCTCTCCCGCTATATCTAGTCTATTTCTTGACCACGAACACCACGCCGACCACGGCCACCAGCATGCCGGCGATACCCAGCATATTGAACGCTTCGCCAAACATCAGCCAGGCCATCACGGCCGTCGTGGGCGGCGTCAGGTACAGCAGGCCCGTCACTTTTGTCGCATCGCTGCGGCGGATCAGGGCGAACAGCAGGAAGATGGCGCCGATCGACAGCACGAGTACCGACCACAGCAAGGCGCCGATGAAATTCGCCGTCCATTGCACATTGCTGAAATGCAAGTCCAGTCCTTCGTAATACAGGGCGAATGGGAAGACCACCACGATGGAGGCGGCAAACTGCACCACCGTGCCGGTGCGCAAGTCGAATTGCGGACAGTGGCGTTTTTGGTACATGGTGCCGGCCGTCATCGACAGCAGGGCGAACACGCACAGCAGCACGCTTTCCACCGTCAGGCCCACGAGGTTGATCTTCGCATACACGACGAGGGCCACGCCCAGCAAGCCAAAGAACAGGCCCAGCCACTGGCGCGGGCGCACGGATTCGCCGATCAGGGGCGCGGCGCAGGCCGTCAGCACGGGCTGCATGCCGACAATTAACGCAGAGAGGCCGGCCGGCATGCCCAGCTTGATGGCGCACCAGACGCCGGCCAGGTAGCCGGCCTGCATCAATATGCCGGCCACGGCGATCTGGCGGAACTGGCCCACAGGCCACGGCGCGCGCAAGAGCAGCACCAGCGGCAGCAGGATCACCAGCACGCCCAGGAAGCGCAGCAGCAAAAAGGTCAGCGGCGGCGCATACGGCAAGCCGAACTTGGCCACGATAAAACCTGTGCTCCATAACAACACGAAGAAGCCGGGCAAGGCCATCGGCGCCAGGGTCGTCAGGAAAGAGGCTTTGCCGCTGGCGCCAGCCGCGGCGGGAAGATTGGACATGGTATCAACTCGGGAAACAGGATCGGCACCGGGGCGCTGCGCCAGTGCGGGAGGCAAAGTCTAGCATGCTGCGCCGCACCCGTCCTGAAAGGCGGGGAAATAATGGTTTAGGGCTAAACCATTAGCACTCAGAAATCAAATATTTCCGTTTAGAAACAATGGCTTTTGACGCAAATCTATTCAATTGTTGCATCGCACAAGAATCGCTTGACTTCGTTTTTTTTCGCCGTAGAATAGGGTTTGTTGCGTTGCACAATTCTTGTTCAGCTTGAAAAATTTAGATTCACCTGCTTTCCCAAACGGTACACGCAGCATCAAATTAACCAGATTTCGATTTTTTGGAGATTTATATGTTTTCAATTCCTGAGCAATTTTCGTCCGCTACCAAAGCCAACCTGGAAGCCCAATTCGCCCTGTTCTCGTCGCTGACGGGCAAAGCCTTCGAAGGCATCGAAAAGATCGTCGAACTGAACCTGACCGCTGCCAAAGCAACGCTGGAAGAATCGACCGCCGCCGCCAAGCAATTGCTGTCGGCAAAAGATCCACAAGAATTCTTCTCGCTGGCCTCTGCCCAAGCCCAGCCTGGCGCCGAAAAAGCCATCGCTTACGGCCGTCACCTGGCTGCCATCACGTCGGGCACGCAAGCCGAATTCAGCAAAGCTGCTGAATCGCAAATCGCTGAAACCAACCGCAAAGTCCTGTCGCTGGTGGAAGAAGTCACCAAGAACGCGCCAGCCGGTTCGGAAAACGCCGTCGCCATCCTGAAAAGCGCCATCGGCAACGCCAATGCAGGCTACGAGCAATTCTCGAAAACCAGCAAGCAAGCCGTCGAAGCCATCGAAGCGAACCTGACCTCGGCCGTGAACCAGTTCACGCAAGCGGCTGAAAAAGTCGTGCCGCGCGCTGCCAAGTAATTCCTACGCGACCGCTACGGCGGTCCGCTGTTATCGGCTCCTCCAGGCATCCATCCCGTACTTCCCCGACGGATGCCATTATGCCCCAGCCCAGCTGGGGCATTTTTTATGCCTGATCCCTCTTACTCCCCCAGATACGCCGCCTTCACTCGCGGGTCGTCGAGCATGGCGGCCGCGTTGCCGCCCATGGTGACCAGGCCGGAATCCATCACATAGCCGCGGTGCGCCGCCTGCAGGGCCAGGCGGGCATTTTGTTCGACCAACAGAATCGTGATGCCTTCGGACGACACCTTGCGGATCACCTCGAAAATTTTCTCGACCATGATGGGCGACAGGCCCATCGATGGCTCATCGAGCAGCAGCAGCTTCGGATGACTCATCAGGGCACGCGCCATGGCCAGCATCTGCTGCTCGCCGCCCGACAGGGTGCCGGCCATCTGCGCCGAGCGTTCCTTCAGGCGGGGAAATACGTCGAACCAGCGGGCGATATCGTCCTCGACGCCCGCCTTGTCCGTGCGCGTGTAGGCGCCCATCATGAGGTTTTCGCGGATCGACATGCGGGTAAACACGCCCCGCCCTTCCGGCACCATGGCCAGTTTCCTTTCCACCAGATGAAACGATTTCGTGCCCTTCAGCGATTCGCCCAGGTAGCGGATCGTGCCCTCGATCTTGCAGGCAGGCAAAGTACCCGTGATGGCTTTCAGGGTCGTCGTCTTGCCGGCGCCGTTCGCGCCGATCAGGGCGATCAGCTCGCCCTCGTTCACTTCCAGGTCGATGCCTTTCACCGCCTTGATGCCGCCGTAGGCCACGTGCAGGCCCGCCACCTTCAATATATTACTCATGCGTGCGATCCCCCCAGGTAAGCCTCGATGACGGCCGGGTTTTGTTGTATTTCGGCCGGCAAGCCTTCGGCGATGCGCTTGCCATACTCGAGCACCGTGATGCGGTCGCACAGTCCCATCATCAGTTTCACGTCGTGCTCGATCAACAGCACGGTCTTGCCTTCCGCCTTGATTTTCACCAGCAACTCGCGCAGAGCCAGCTTTTCCGTCGCATTCATGCCCGCCGCCGGCTCATCGAGGGCCAGCAGGGTCGGATCGGTGGCCAGCGCGCGGGCGATTTCCAGGCGCCGCTGGTCGCCATACGACAGGAAGCGGGCCGTGCGGCTGGCGAACTGGGCGATGCCGACGAAATCGAGCAGCTCCATGGCCCGCTTGCGGATGGACGCCTCTTCCTCGCGCGCCGCCTTGTGGCGGAAGATGGCGCCGAACACGCCCTGGTGCGAGCGCACATGGCGCCCCACCATGACGTTTTCCAGCGCCGTCATGTCGCCAAACAGGCGGATGTTCTGGAAGGTGCGCGCGATGCCCGCCTTCGCCACCTTGTGCGGCGCGGATGGCGAATACGGCTTGCCGGCCAGTTCGAAGGTGCCCGTATCGGGCTGGTACAGGCCGGTGATCACGTTGAAAAACGTCGTCTTGCCGGCCCCGTTCGGGCCGATCAAGCCGTAGATCTGGCCTTGCCGGATGGTGATGCCCACGTCGGTCAGCGCCTGCAAGCCGCCGAAACGCTTGTTCACGCCGGCAATGTTGAGAATGATCTGTTCGCTCATGCTATCCCTCCCTTAAGCGGACACGACGCCGGTGGATTTGTTCGGCTGGTCCACATCGTGGTCGGGCCGGTCTTCGTGCTTCGGCGATGGCCACAGGCCGGCAGGACGGTTGAGCATGATCAACACCATGGCCAAGCCATACAGCAGCTGGCGCAGCACTTCCGCCTCGATCACCACGTGGCCGAACAGCGCCTGCTGGGCCGGTTCCACCACGTGGCGCAGTACTTCCGGTATCGAGGCAAGGATCACGCCACCGAGGATCACGCCGGGGATGTGGCCGATGCCACCCAGCACCACCATGGCCAGCACGGCGACCGACTCCGTCAGCGAGAACGATTCCGGCGAAACAAAACCCTGGAACGAGGCAAACATGGCGCCCGCCACGCCGCCGAACGAGGCGCCCATGGAAAAGGCCAGCAATTTCACGTTGCGCGTATTGATGCCCATGGCCTTGGCGGCGATCTCGTCTTCGCGGATGGCTACCCAGGCGCGGCCCAGGCGCGAATGCTGCAGGCGCTTGGTGACGAACACGACGGCGATGCACAGGAAGAGGAACAAAAAGTAATAGGCATTCACGGACGGCATGGAAAAGCCTGCCACCATGACGGTGCTGTTGGTGCCCGCCTCGCCCGCCAGGTTGACGCCGAAGATGCGGATCGGGTCGATCAGATTGATGCCTTGCGGCCCATTCGTGAAATTGATCGGGTCGTTCAAATTGTTCATGAAGATGCGGATGATCTCGCCAAAGCCCAGGGTCACGATGGCCAGGTAGTCGCCGCGCAGTTTTAATGTGGGCGCACCCAGCAGGGCGCCGAACAGGCCGGCAACAAAGGCGGCCAGCGGCACGATGATCCAGATCGACAGGTGGATGCCGTTTTCGCGGATTTCCGGCCCCATCAGCTGCACCAGGGTTTCGCCCAGCACGGGATACTGGTTCACCACCGATTCGAGCAGGATGGCGAACTGGGGCGAGGCCAGCAAGGCCGTCAGGTAGGCGCCCACGGCATAGAAAGCGATGTAGCCGAGGTCAAGCAGGCCGGCAAAGCCGACGACGATGTTCAGGCCCAGGGCCAGCATGATGTACAGCAAGGCCATGTCGATGATGCGCACCCACGAGTTGCCGAACTGGGCGGCAAAGAACGGGAACACCATCAGCAGCGCGGCCAGGCCCAGCATGCCGGCGTAGGCTTTGGTCGGATTTTTCTTAGCGTCAAAATCGAGTAGTGCCATGATTTATTCTCCCAGTTTCACATCAGGCACGGTCGGCCACGCGTTCGCCCATGATGCCGGACGGGCGCAGGGTCAGCACGATGATCAGCACGACGAAGGCAAAGATATCCTGGTAGTGGCTGCCCAGGAAACCGCCCGTGATGTCGCCGATATAGCCGGCGCCCAGACTCTCGATAATGCCCAGCAAGATACCGCCCAGCATGGCGCCATAGATATTGCCGATGCCGCCCAGCACGGCCGCACAAAAGGCCTTCAAGCCGGGGATGGCGCCCATGGAGAACTGGATGGACGCATAGTTGGCGCCCCACATCACGCCCGCCACGGCCGCCAGCGCGGCGCCGATGGCGAAGGTGGCAACGATGACCTTGTCGGAATCGACCCCCATGAGTCCAGCCACGCGGGGGTTTTCCGCCGTGGCGCGCATAGCGCGGCCCATTTTCGTTTTTTCCACCAGCAACACCAATCCGCCCATCGACAGCGCGGCCAGGGCCAGCAGCAGTACTTGCGTTTGCGAAATCACGGCGCCGCCTATGTTGATGGGATCGGTCGACAGCAATTGCGGAAAGGGCAAGGGATTGCGCGTCCAGATCATCATGGCGAAGGTTTGCAGCAGGATGGAGACGCCGATGGCGGTAATCAGGGGGGCGAGGCGGGGGGCGTTGCGCAGGCGGCGGTAGGCGACCCGCTCGATGATGATATTGACCAGAATACAGATGGGAATGGCGCCGAGGATGGCGGTGGCCAGTTTCAGGTAACCGGGCCAGTCCGGCACATAGATGCCCAGCAGCTTGAGGATGGTCAGGCCCACCATGGCGCCGATCATGAGCACGTCGCCGTGGGCGAAGTTGATCAGGTTCAGAACGCCGTACACCATTGTGTAACCGAGGGCGACTAAGGCATACATGCTGCCCAACACCAAGCCGTTAATGATCTGCTGGATGAATGTATCCATGATTGCCCTATCAAATATGCATTTTTCGGGAACAACTTCCGCCAGAACATGGGGCGCTGATACAAAAACGGCACCGGAGGAAGAATTCCTGCAGTGCCATCCCTGGACCGTTCTCACCAGCATGGTGCACGCACTGAAAACGGGCGTGACCTTGCTTAGTCATAACGACAACATATTCAAGCTTGAGGCAATCATAACGATCTTTTGCAAAAACTAAGCTTGGAATAAATCGATCATTTCCGAATTAAATTCGGTTTTGAGGTAACTATTTCATCGATACTCAACAGCCATACGGACTCAGGCGACGTCGCGCTTGATGCCATCGAGGCCTTTCGGCATCGGGAACGTGACGGCTTCCTGCACGCCGTCGAGCGGACGCACGCTACGCACGCCGCACTCTTTCAAGCGGTCGATGACGGCCTGCACCAGTACCTCGGGCGCCGAGGCGCCAGCCGTCACACCCACGCGCAGCTTGCCTTCCAGCCAGGCGGGGTCGATTTGCGAGGCATTGTCGACCATATAGGCAGGCGTGCCCATCTTCTCGGCCACTTCGCGCAAGCGGTTCGAATTCGAGCTGTTCGGGCTGCCGACGACGATCACCACTTCCACTTGCGGGGCCATGAATTTCACGGCTTCCTGGCGGTTCGTGGTGGCGTAGCAAATGTCGCCTTTTTTCGGCTCGGCGATATTCGGATATTTCGCTTTCAAGGCCGCAATAATGTCGCTAGTGTCGTCAACTGACAACGTTGTTTGCGAAACATAGGCCAGGCTCTCCGGATTGGCGACCTGCAGTTTCGCCACATCTTCGAGCGTTTCCACCAAATGCATGCCCATATCGGCCTGGCCCATCGTGCCTTCGACCTCGGGATGGCCATCGTGGCCGATCATGATGATCTCGCGGCCTTCGCGGCGCATCTTGCCCACTTCCATGTGCACCTTGGTGACCAGCGGGCACGTCGCGTCAAAAATGCTCAGGCCACGCGATTCCGCCTCGGCGCGCACGGCTTTCGACACGCCATGGGCGGAAAACACGAGCGTATTACCAGCAGGCACGTCATCGAGGTCGTCGATGAAGATGGCACCCTTGTTGCGCAAGTCGGCCACCACATAGGCGTTGTGGACGATTTCATGGCGCACATAGATCGGTGCGCCAAATTGCTGCAAGGCGCGTTCGACGATTTCGATCGCCCGGTCGACGCCAGCGCAGAAACCGCGGGGCTGGGCCAGTAACAGTTCTTTATCCATCGCTACTCCTTACAGGACCGAAATGAGCTTGACTTCAAAGCGCAGCGGCTGGCCAGCCAGCGGATGATTGAAGTCGAACAGGGCCGAGTCGTCGCGCATTTCGCGCAGCACGCCGGCAAAGCGGCCGCCGCCCGGGGCGGCGAAGTCGACCAGGTCGCCGATCTTGTAGTCGGCACCGGGCACCGAGTTCTCGTCCAGGGTAGCGCGCGAGACGGACTGCACCAGCTCGGGATTGCGCTCGCCAAAGCCTTCGCCGGCCGCCAGCTCGAACGTCTGGTGCGTGCCTTCAGGCAAGCCCAGCAAGCGCTGCTCGAGGAACGGCGCCAGCTGGCCCTGTCCCAGCATCAAGGTCGCGGGATTGCCGCTGAAGGTCGTGACAATGTCAGTACCGTCAACAGTAGCAAGACGATAATGCAGGGTGAGGTAAGCCGCTTCGGTGACGACTGCTGGTTGCTCGTTGGACATAGTAGTTTTCAAGTAACTGGTGCAAAACGATATTGTAAGCCACCCTGAGCCAGCGCGCCCCATGCCATCTCGGCGCGGCCATGCTTTTGTCAAAAAACATGGCCGCGCAACACATCCGACGCCGGATCGGCGAATCAGACGTTGACGTACGTCAACCCGCCCGCCGTGCTGGCGTGATTGCCGAAGCCGGAGCTGTCCTCCAGGTTGCCGTCGAGCTTCCAGCGCCCCACGGGCCGGTGCACGATGCCATACTGGCCATAGTCATACACTTCCTTCGGCGTCAGCACGCGGTCGTACAGGATGACGTCCGACAACTGCCAGGCGGGCGTGCCCTGCTCCAGCGCATGCACGGCGCGGCCGATCACCAGCTGGGTGCCAGTGGCATTCAAGAATGGCGGCGCCATGTTTTGCAAACTCTGATACATGAGGAAATCATCCACATACAGGCTGATGCGTCCATCATGCTTCACAGTATAAGTACAGCGGAACCAGCGGTTGGGAATGTCCACCTTCAAGCCATGCCCATTGCTGTTGGCGCCCAAGCCATTGTCGCCAACGCCATTGAATAAATACAGGAACGTCTTGATATCCTGCGTCAGCAGCCCCCATCCTTTCTTGTTCGCCTGATGCGCGATAAAAGCCTGCACCAGAGCAACGGTCGAGGAGAAGTCCTGTTGCCGGATGCAATACGACAGCGAAAAATCCGCGCTCTCGTAGCGCACGGACGACGGCACGGTGAGCAGCAGGCCAGGCTTGAATTGCAAGGTCTTCGTCACGCCGAAACAGGGCTTGGGCGGGGTGCTGGGCGCATGGCATCTTGGCCGCGCAAGGCGTCCCAGACAGCCTTGCGTTTGTTACTGTACCCCGGCGTCTCCACCAGGTTCAAACCGGCGCGCTCCATGGTTTTCCCCGCATTCCAGGCCCAATAGCATGCCAGTTGCACGCCCGTACGGCGTATGGCGCTCAGCAAGGCATGCAGGTTGTCTTGCCTCCAAATATTTATCCTGAATTCTCAGGTCC
Source organism: Janthinobacterium sp. SUN128 (assembly GCF_030587275.1). NCBI lineage: Bacteria > Pseudomonadati > Pseudomonadota > Betaproteobacteria > Burkholderiales > Oxalobacteraceae > Janthinobacterium > Janthinobacterium sp. SUN128. Next base: position 3,487,306 of record NZ_JAPWHY010000001.1, read on the forward strand.
ACGACCGTGTTGTCGGTGGCAAACCTCGGCTCGCCGACAACGTAGTCCCATACCTGATAGCTCGTACCGGCAGCCTGTCTGCCGTTGAATGGCGCCACCATCACCTGGATGTACTTGAAGCCGTTGGCCGCAAGATAAGGCAAATCGGTACTGTAATCAGGATGTTCCACTTCCGGCGCCAGCGGTGCGGTAGCGCTCCATTGACGGCGCTCCAGATACGCGTGCGCATTGAGGCCGATGCCGCTGACCTTGCCCGTGTTGACGCCGGCGGCGTTGAACTCTTGCATGACTCCATTGATTACTTTGATGTACGGCATGACGACTCCTGTAAAACAAGTGGAAGACATTGAGTTCAGGGCCCTGACTCCCCCGCCGCTGCAACTTGCATTAAGTACAACGACAGGCAAATCATAGCGCTTGAAAATGGCCAGGCCCGGCATCTTGGTTTTTGTTTTTTTCATATGATTCGCCATGAAGACGAGCTAGCGCAGCATGGCCGCCCGGGGAAGGCGCGACAATCGTTGGCAGGCGCCACGACGAGCCGGGCGCGAACGGGAGGCAAGATGGGCATCAAGGATTGGCCGGCCGGCGAACGGCCGCGCGAACGCCTGATCGAGGATGGCGCGCAGTCGCTGTCGGACGCGGAATTGCTGGCCGTCTTCCTGCGCACGGGCGTGCGCGGCAAGAGCGCCGTGGAACTGGCGCGCGACACGGTCGAGCACTTCGGCTCGCTGCGTGGCCTGTTTGGCGCCAGCCTCGTGAGTTTTTCCGCCGTGCACGGCATGGGCAGCGCCAAGTTCGCCCAGCTGCAAGCCGTGCTGGAACTGGCGCGGCGCGCCATCATCGAGGACTTGCAAGCGGGCCAAGCCCTCAATTCCCCGCACGCCGTCAAGGATTACCTGCGCCTGACCCTGGGCCACCTGGCGCATGAAGCATTCCACGTGTTGTTTTTGGACGTCAAGAACCGCCTGATCACCACCCAGGAAATGTTTCGCGGCACCCTCACCCACACCAGCGTGTATCCGCGCGAAGTGGTCAAGCAGGCCCTGCTGCACAACGCGGCCAGCGTCATGCTGGCGCACAACCACCCGTCCGGCACGCCGGAGCCCAGCGAATCGGATCTGTTGCTGACGCGCGCGCTGGTGCAAGCGTTGTCGCTGGTGGACGTGCGCATCCTCGACCATTTCGTCGTTGCCGGGCGGCAAGTACATTCCTTCTCGGAACACGGCCAGATCTAGGCCGGGGCTGGCCAGGCAGCAGTTAACCATGTGTAAACAAGGACATACGTGACAGCAGCAAGACGCTTATCTAACAGTAAACAGCACTGTTTACCAGTGCTTCCCCCTATGACGAAGGGGAAAAGTCAAATTGTTAAATTATTTCAATACAACACGACACAATTGTTTTTCGCAAGTCATTGATAAATCGGCTTATTTTGGATATACTCTCGTTTTTCCAATTTGGAATATCTTTAAGGAGTGCGCCATGGCACGTGTTTGCCAAGTCACTGGGAAGAAGCCGATGGTCGGCAACAATGTTTCCCATGCAAACAACAAAACCAAACGTCGTTTTTTGCCTAACTTGCAGAATCGTCGTATTTTTGTTGAATCTGAAAACCGCTGGGTTTCCCTGCGTTTGTCCAACGCCGGTCTGCGCGTCATCGATAAAGTCGGCATCGACGCCGTATTGGTCGATATGCGCGCTCGTGGCGAAAAAGTCTAATTAGCAGAATAAGGGAGCTATCATGGCAAAATCAGGCCGCGACAAAATCAAGTTAGAATCGACCGCCGGTACGGGTCACTTCTACACGACCACCAAAAACAAGCGTACGACGCCTGCGAAAATGGAGATCATGAAATTCGATCCTAAAGCACGCAAGCACGTAACGTACAAAGAAACCAAAATCAAGTAATTGATATTGTGTTCTGTAAAAAGAGCCGCTCCGATGAGCGGTTTTTTTTCGCCCTGATTTTTATCTCGCCGTTCTCCCCTTCTGCCTGGACGAAAAAAAGGCCCTGAAAACCAGGGCCTTGATATGACGCGACAGCTTACTCAGGCATAGCTGCGCAGGCGCAGGGAGAAATCTTGCAGCGACTTGATGCCCGACGCTTCGGCGCGCGTGCACCAGTCTTGCAGCTTTTGCAGCAATTGCTCGCGCGTAAAGTGCGAACGTTCCCAGATGGCACCCAATTCCACGCGCATGTGGTGCATGGTTTCCAGCGCCTTGCTGTGCTGGAACAATTCCGACAACTGTTCGTGATGCGCATCGGCCAGTTTGCCCGGTTCGCGCTGCATCAGCTTGCGCGACGATTTCAGGAAGCGCTTTTCCAGCTCGGCCTTGTGCTTCAGGTGTTCCAGCTCTTCCTTCCAGGCATGCTTGATCGATTTCGCATACTTGGCCATCACGTCGTAGCGGTTGGCGATGACGGACTGCAAGGTCTCGAAATCCGCTTCCAGCTTGCCGTGCGAGAACTTCGGCTCCGGCGCCAGCTTTTTCACCTTGGCCATACCCAGCATTTCCAGCGCGCGGATATACGCCCAGCCGATATCGATTTCATACCATTTCGACGACAGCTTGGCCGACGTCGCATAGGTATGGTGATTGTTGTGCAACTCCTCGCCGCCGATCAGGATACCGAACGGAATGATGTTGGTGGCCGCATCCGCGCAGTCGTAGTTGCGATAGCCCCAGTAGTGGCCGATGCCGTTGATGATGCCGGCCGCCGTGATCGGGATCCACATCATCTGCACGGCCCACACGGAAATGCCGATCACGCCGAACAGGATGAAATTGATGACGAACAGGGACACCACGCCCAGCCAGCTGTATTTGGTGTACAGGTTGCGCTCGATCCAGTCCGTCGGCGTGCCGTGGCCGTACTTGGCCATGGTTTCCATGTTCTTCGATTCAGCGCGGTACAGCTCGGCGCCTTCCCAGAAGACTTTCTTGATGCCGCGCGTCACGGGGCTGTGCGGATCTTCTTCCGTATCGCATTTGGCGTGGTGCTTGCGGTGGATGGCCGCCCATTCCTTGGTCACCTGGCCCGTCGTCAGCCACAACCAGAAACGGAAGAAATGGCTGGGGATGGCGTGCAATTCCAGCGCGCGGTGGGCCTGATGGCGGTGCAGGTAAATCGTGACGCTGGCGATCGTGATATGCGTGACCACCATGGTGTACAGGAAAACTTGCCATGCGGACAGATCGGTAATGCCAGTTGCCATGAACTGCAAAACGTCGTGTAGAACGGAACTCAATGTCATTACTGCTACTCCAAGTGGACAGGGCGTGCGCACGGTCGCTCCAGTGATTCTGGAGGTCCGGCAGAGTTAATTTTAGGCGTGATTGTACGCCCTAATGGGTACGGTCAGGCAAAATCGGAGGCAGGCAGCGAGGTTAAGGCTGGGTGCCGGATGGGGCGGACTCACCCTCTGCCGCGCTGGCGAGCGGGGCAGGAGGCGTACCAACAATACGCAATTCGCGTTGCGGAAACGGTACAGTGACCTTATGTTCCTGCAAGGTGCGCCAGATGGCGCGATTCACATTCGACTTCACGCCGCCAGTGCCATTTTCCGGATCCGCGATCCAGAAGCCGATCTGCACATCGAGGCCGTCGGCGCCGAAACGCACGAGGGTGGCCGATGGCGGATTGCTTTGCGACACACGCGGCACCTTGGCCGTCGCCGCTTCCAGCAAGGGGAAGATGACATCGAGATCCGTTTCATAGCCCACCGACACGGCCGTCGACAGCCAGACCATGCGGTTGCTCAGCGACATGTTCTGCACGCCGCCGGAAATCAGCATTTCATTCGGCACGATGGATTCAACGCCATCGCCACCCAATAACACAGTATAGCGCGTATTGATTTGCGTGACCTTGCCCGTGAACTGGCCCACCGTGATCATGTCGCCGATGGTGAGGCTGCGGTCCAGCAGGATGATGAAGCCGGACACGAAGTTCGCGGCGATCTTTTGCAAGCCAAAGCCCAGCGCCACGCCGAAGGCGCCGCCAAACACGGACAGCACCGTCAAGTCGATGCCTACCAGCGACAGGCTGACCAGCACGGAAACGAGGATCAGCACGGCGCGGCCCATGCGCGACATCACCACGCGCAAGGAAGTGTGCAGGCCCTGCATTTTCATCAGGCGCTCGTCGAGCGAGGTGCCGGCCCACATGGCCAGCACCAGCAGCACGGCCACGGAAATAGCGGCTTGCAAGATGGCAGCCACGGACACCTTGTTGCGTCCCAGCGGCACGACGATGCTTTCCAAGAAGGTATGCAATTCCGGCCACAGGCCCGTGATGTACAGGGCCATGCCGGCCCACACCACGACTGTAAATATCTTTTCCAGCAGCAGCATGGTGGGACTGATGTCGCCATGGCGGGCAAAAATGCGGCGCAGCACATAAAACCCGAAGCGCACCAGCGCCATCGAGGTGCACAGGGGGATGGCAATGCTGAGCAGATTGACCGACTGGAACTTGGCCAGGAAATGCTGCGCAATACCCAGCAGCATGGCCGCCAGTACGGGCGTGAGGATGCGGATGAAACTATCGGTGCGCTGCAAGGTTTCTGGCGTGGCCGGCGTGGCGGCCGCTTCCGCCCGCTGGTGCAGGAACACGCGTAACTGCCGCACCAGCAGCCAGCTCAGTGCCAGGCAGGCGACGATGACCAGCGCCTGCCACAGGATGGCCGGTTGACGGAAATCGTCGACAAAGTCAGTGATCAGGTTGAGCAGCGGGGTTTCGTTCATGGCGGATGGAGTCTGGAAGATGGTGCGGGGGAATAACCGGGCGGGGTGCCCACAGCTTGCGCCAGACAGGCCGGCGCAAGTGCATGGCCACCGCTGCGATGCTGCAGCGGCGGCCCGTGACAGCCTTATTCGGCTTGTTCAGCGTCAACGTCGTCGGCCGGCTTTTCATCGGCGTAGACTTTTTTCGGCATGACCTTGCGTTCGAACACGGCGGCGAAGAAGCCATCGGTCTGGTGCAGATGCGGCAACAATTTCAGGTAATCGCCCATTTCCAGCTCGATCTTCTGTTCGGCCAGCACCTTGCTCATCGGCACCAGGGTGAAGTCCGGATGGGCCGCGAGGAATTGCTCGGCGATAAAATCGTTTTCTTCGTTCAGGAAGCTGCAGGTGGCGTACACCAGGCGGCCGCCGCCCTTGACGAGGCGCGCCGCGCCGGCCAGGATGGCTGCCTGCTTGGCTTGAAGCTCGACGATGGAATTCGGCTGCTGGCGCCATTTCACGTCCGGATTGCGGCGCAGGGTGCCCAGGCCGCTGCACGGGGCATCGACCAGCACGCGGTCGATCTTGCCGGCCAGGCGCTTGATCTTGGCATCGCGCTCATGCGCGATCTGCACCGGATGCACGTTCGACAGGCCGCTGCGGGCCATGCGCGGCTTCAGCTTGGCCAAACGCTTTTCCGACACGTCGAATGCGTACAGACGGCCCGTGTTGCGCATCAGCGCGCCCAATGCGAGGGTCTTGCCGCCCGCGCCGGCACAGAAATCGACCACCATCTCGCCGCGCTTGGCGCCGACGATCTGCGACAGGATCTGGCTGCCTTCATCCTGCACTTCGATGGCGCCACTCTGGAACAATGGCAGGTTTTGCAACGATGGCTTCTTGATCACGCGCAAGCCCAGCGGGGCATACGGCGTCGGCGTGCTGAGGATAGGCGCTTCGGCCAGGGCCAGCATCACGTCCTCACGCGTGGCCTTGAGCGAGTTCACGCGCAAGTCCAGCGGCGCCGGCGCGTTCAGCGCATCGGCCAGCTTCATGGTTTCCGCTTCGCCGAACTGGGCGATCAATTTATCGAACAGCCAGGTCGGCATGTTGGCGCGCATATTCGACGGCATCAGGCTGCGGTCGATCTGCGTGATGCGTTCCAGCCATTCCACTTCTTCTTCCGTCAGGCCGCCCAAGGAGTCGGCGCCGACGGCTTCGGCCAGGCCGAGGATGGTCAAACGGCGCATGGTCGGGCCACTGCCCGCTTCGGCGAAGTCCGTGAAGAACGATTTGTTGCGCAGCACGGCATAAATGCCTTCGGCAATGGCGCCGCGTTCGCGCGAACCGAGGCGCGGATGGTCGCGGAAATAGCGCGACAGGGTGGTGTCGGCCGGGGCCGTGAAACGTAAAATTTCGCGCAATACTTCTTCAGCATTGGCAAGTATCGCTGGTGGCAATCTCATTGTTATTCTTCCTGTAATATTTTATTGAGGGTCCACGCGGACCTGGCCATGCTCGACTGACAGTTTATCGTCAATGAACAGGCGGATGGCGCGCGGGTAAAGCAGATGTTCCTCTACCAGCACGCGCGCCGATAAGCTCTCTTCTGTGTCGCCTGGCAAGACGGGGACTTTCGCGCTCGCCACGGCCGGGCCATGATCGAGCTCGGCAGTCACGAAATGCACGGTCGCGCCGTGTTCCGTTACGCCCGCCTCGAGCGCCTGGCGGTGCGTCGCCATGCCCGGGAACAGCGGCAGCAGCGACGGGTGGATATTGAGCATGCGCCCCGCGTAATGCTCGACGAAGGGCGGCGTCAGGATGCGCATGAAACCGGCCAGCACGACCAAGTCGGGGGCAAAGCCGTCGATCACGGCTTGCAGCGCCGCATCGAACTGTTCGCGGCTGGCATAATCCTTGTTGGCAACGACTGCCGTCGCTATCCCGTGTTCCGCGGCAAAAACCAGTCCCTGGGCATCGGCCCGGTTACTGATGACGGCGGCAATACGGGCAGGCCATTGCTCGGCTTGCGCCGCGCGCACGACCGCTTCCATGTTGCTGCCGCGTCCGGAAATGAGGATAACGATATTTTTCATAGCGCGCATTGTACCCGCTATGGCGATGCGAATCTAGAAAGGCCGGCATTATTGTTGCGGCGCAACATGGGCGCTGGCGCGCCGCAGCCGCCCGAAGATGCCGATTCTCACCTGCGCGGGAAGCCGGTTTGACGGCGCCGCGGCAAGAGTAAGTATTTACTCGAACGAATAGAAGACGCGGAACGGGACTTTCTTCTCGGCCCAGTAGTCGGCCGCGTCGCGGAATACGTCGAGCAGGATCTCGCGCGCTTCCTTGTCGAATTTTTGCGTATTTGGCAATTGCTCGAGCACCACCAGGAATCCCGTCTGCGTGCCGGCCTTGGACATGGTGTCCGTCAGGCACAGGCGCAGGGCATCGAAATTCTTCGCCAGGTTTTTCGGAAACAGGAATGCTTCTGCAATAATGCCGATGACTTGTTGTTTGGTCTGTCCAGCGTTGCAATGCGCATATAAAAAGTGCTGCCCGAGACGGATCGCCTCGTCTTGTAATTCGGTCACGCGAAAGGCACGGATGGACTGGACAAGGTTGGGCGGCACGGTTAGTAACAAACTCATTTTTCCCTCAAATCGACCTGTTATGTATGGATCTCTTCTAGCTGCTCTTCTTATTGCATCCCCGCACGCGGGTCAATGCGCACGCGGTGATTCGATCTGTATCAACTTTTATGCGATTCAGTGCGATTTTATATAAGCCATACGCGTATTAGGGTAACGTGTTGTCCTGCATGAATCAACCCGAATATGATGTCAAACGCAAGATTTGTTACAAACCGCTGGTTTCAAGTCATTTCAACATCTTGTATCGATTGAAAGTGCATGTTACAGACTGTGGGGCAAGGGGCTTGGGCTGTTACATTTTGTTGCCATGCGAAACACTTGTCCCCGTCTGGCGGGATTACTATAGTCCCAAGTTGTAAAAAATACCCTGAAAGATTCTCTACATAACGAGGTTACAAATGAACTTGCAAGCCAAATTGATGATGTCAGCCCTTTGTATCGGTGCATTGCCACTCGCCCAGGCCGCCGACTTTGAAGATTTCGGCAAGGTCGTGCGCGTCGTGCCGCAAGTGGAACAGATCAACCGTCCACGCCAGGAATGCCGCACGGAATACGTGCAAGTCCAGGCGCCGCCGCAACAGCGCAGCGCTGGCGGCTCCATCGTCGGCGGTATCGCCGGCGCCCTGCTCGGCAGCCAGGTCGGTGGCGGTAATGGCCGCACGGCCGCCGCCGCTGCTGGCGCGATTGCCGGTGCCGTCGTCGGCGACCGTGTCGACAACCAGAACAATTACCAGGGCGGCATGCAGGAACAAGCCGTCAAGCAATGCCGTCAGGTCGACCACTGGGAATCGCGCAACAATGGCTACCAGGTCACCTACGACTACCGCGGCCGCAACTACACGAGCATCATGTCCTACGATCCGGGCGAGCGCATCCGTCTGCGCGTCTCGATCGAACCCGCTCAGCAGTAAGCAATAACCAGCCCGTACCATGCCAGCCCCAGCGGCTGGCATTTTTTATGGCGCCCCGGCGCGGGCTATAATGCGGCACACTTTCAGGCCGCCTTATGCTTATCAAACGAAAATCCATCGAACAAATCGAATCCTCGCGCCCTGCGCGCAAGCCCCGCTATGCCCCTGTCACCCTGTCGGAAATGGATGGTGTGCGCTATCTGCATTTCGGCACGGAATGGGTGCAGGGTGCCATGCGCATCCGCAAGCCGGACTGGCCGGAGCTCGAATACGCGCAGCAGATGATGGCGTGGATGCTGTGGATCGAACAGCCGCAGCGCCTCGCCCAGCTGGGCCTGGGCACGGCCGCGCTGACCAAGTTCTGCTACCGCCAGTTCCCGCAGGCGCAGGTCGATGCCATCGAACTGAACCCATCCGTCATCACCATCTGCGCCTCGATGTTCAAGCTGCCGCCCAACGACGAGCGCCTGCACGTGCGCGAGATGGATGCGCTCGACTACGTCAACGACGAGACCCACCACGGCACTCTGGACGCCCTGCAGGTGGACCTGTACGACGCCACGGCGCGCGGTCCCGTGCTCGACAGCGCCGATTTCTATTCCGCCTGCTGCGCCTGCCTGGCGCCGCACGGCATCATGACGGTCAACCTGTTTGGCGACCACCCCAGCTACGCGAAGAACATCAAGGCGATGAAGTTTGCGTTTGAACAGGTGATCTGCCTGCCGGAAGTCCATGATGGGAACGTGGTGGCGATCGCTTTCAAGACGAAAGTGGCACTCGATACGGAAGCGCAAGCCGCCCTGCTCGAACGCGCCAAGCAGATCGTCGCCGAGACCAAGCTGCCCGCCAAGTCCTGGGTCAAGGGCATCGTCAGCACCCTGTAACCGCCGGCCTGCCCAGGCATGGCCGGCAGCCCGGAAAGGCGCCGGCCATGCCCGCATCCCCTCCTTCTCCCGATACGCCGCTGCAACTGCCGCAGCTGCTGGCCTGGCTGCAGGAAGACGGCTTGCTCGATGCGGCACAAGCGGCCGCCATCGACGCCCAGGCCGCCCTGCTGCCGGCACCCGCCCTGCATCCGCTGTGCAGCATCGCCCACGGCGCACTCACGCTCGATGCCCTGTGCGCCTGGCTGGCGCAACGCTCCAGCCTGCCGTATGTGCGCATCGATCCCCTGCACATCGATTTCAGCCAGGTGGCCGACGTCATGACGGCCGGCTATGCGGCCCGCTTCAACATCCTGCCCGTGGAAAGCACGCCTGAGCGCATCGTCATCGCCACGGCCCAGCCATATGCGCTCGCTTGGCAGGCACAGCTGGGAAACCTGGCGCCGCGCAAGCTGAGCCTGGTCATCGCGAACCCGCTGCACATCGCCGACGCCATCGCGCAATTTTTCAGCCTGGCCAGTTCCGTCAAGGTGGCCCGGCAAGCCTCCACGCAAGACCTGGCGCTGCGCCACAATTTCGAACAACTGGTGGAACTGGGGCGCAACAAGACCAGCCTCGACGCCAACGACCAGCACGTGGTGCGCATCGTCGACTGGCTGTGGCAATACGCGTTTGCCCAGCGCGCTTCCGACATCCATCTGGAACCGAAGCGCGACGCGGGCCTCGTGCGCCTGCGCATCGACGGCCGCCTGCACCAGGCCTACCAGTTGCCGCCCGTGGTATTGCTGGCCATGACGGCGCGCATCAAGTTGCTGGGGCGTATGGACGTGGTGGAAAAACGCCGGCCCCAGGATGGGCGCATCAAGACGCGCAATGCGCAGGGCCAGGAAATCGAGCTGCGCCTGTCGACCTTGCCCACGGCCTTCGGCGAAAAGCTCGTCATGCGCATCTTCGACCCGGAAGTGGCCGTCAAGAGCCTGGCCGAGCTGGGCTTTCCGCCGGCGGACGCCGAACGCTGGCGCCAGCTGACGGCGCGCACGCACGGCATCGTGCTGGTGACGGGTCCCACCGGCTCGGGCAAGACCAGCACCCTGTACAGTACCTTGAAGGCGCTGGCCGGCAGCGAAGTCAATGTGTGCACGGTGGAAGACCCCATCGAAATGGTCGAACCGGCCTTCAACCAGATGCAGGTGCAAACCCAGGCCGGCATCGAACTGTCGTTTGCCGATGGCGTGCGGGCGCTGATGCGGCAAGACCCCGACATCATCATGGTGGGCGAAATCCGCGACCTGGCCACGGCCGAGATGGCCATCCAGGCGGCGCTGACGGGGCATCTGGTACTCTCGACCCTGCACACCAACGATGCGCCCTCGGCCGTCATGCGCCTGCTGGAACTGGGCTTGCCCGCCTATCTGCTGGAAGCGTGCCTGGCCGGCGTGCTGGCGCAGCGCCTGTTGCGCTGCCTGTGCCCGGGCTGCAAGCAGCTGGACACGGCTCCCGGTGCTGCGGCGTGGCAGCGCCTGACAGGCGGCCAGCTGGAGCTGCCGGCCGCCGCATACCGCCCCGTCGGCTGCGCCCTGTGCCGGCACAGCGGCTATCTGGGGCGCGCCGGCATCTATGAACTGCTGGGCGTGACGGAAACGTTCGGCCAGCTGGTCAAGGCAGGCGCCGACCTGCATGCCCTGCGCCGCCAGAGCATCCTCGACGGCATGACGCCGCTGCGCATCGCCGGCGCGCGCAAGATCATCGATGGCACGACCAGCATCGACGAAGTGCTGAAGCTCACGGCAGCCCTGCATTAGCTGGCCAGCACTTTCTCACAGGAATGCTTTGCATTCTTTTTCAACTGATATATAATGCGGCCTCTTTCGGGTCGTTAGCTCAGCTGGTAGAGCAGCGGACTTTTAATCCGTTGGTCGCAGGTTCGAATCCCGCACGGCCTACCACGAATGCGCAGTACTAAAAAGCCAATCCTTCGGGATTGGCTTTTTTCGTTTCCGGCCCCCGGTTATACTGGCCCTTCGTCTTGCCAGCCCTGAAAGAAACGCATGAAACTTGCCGCCACCCTCCTCCTGTCCACCGTTTGCCTGTCCGCCCAAGCGCAAACGCCCATCGTGCTCGACGGCCAGTACAGCGCGCGCACGGACGAGATGAGCCTGCAGATCATCGGCAACCGCGTCTGCTTCGCGCCCGACAAGGCGCAGTGGGGCCGTTTGCCCCGCCCTGCCGCCACGCACGATGCGTGGTTCTGCTTTTCCAACGATGGCGAGGCGCGCCGGCTGCTGCGCGTGCCCGCGCGCCAGGCCGACAATTGCGGCTGGCAAGCGCGTGCGCGCATCGTCATCGACACCTATCAACCGTATGTGGAGCAAGGCGATGGCAACGACATGGCGCGCCTGGCGTCGGTGGTGAAGGTGGCGCAGCCAAACGCCATCGCCTGCGAGTAATCAGCCCAGTTCGTATTCCTGCAGATACCGGGCAAACAATTCCCCATCGGACAGCGGACACGCAAACCCTGCGCCCCAGTCGGCCAGCAGCAACTGCTCTTTCAAGGGCAGCAGCATGAGTTCAGGCATGGCGTCGCTGCACCACAGGTCGCACACGATGCCCTCGTCATCCAGGCCCGCAAACAGGGTTTCCGCGTGCTCGCCGCCAAAGGCCAGCACATTCTTGCATTCCACCCGGTAACTGCTGTAGCCCGTGTAGACGGCGTCGTAGGGCGGCAAGGCATCGGCCAGCGCCAGGCGCAACTGGTCCGCCGTGAGGCCCAGCGCGCGCAGCGGCGACGGCGGCGCCTCGGGCACGTACAACTGCGTCCAGCCGGCGCCGCTGCGGTGCGCGTCGGCAAATGCCTGCTGCTCGCCCATCTGCGTCAGGCAGTGCTGCAAATTATCCAGCGGCAGCAGTTCGATCATGCAAAAATCATCTTCGTGATAATAGGCTTCACGCATGCTTCAATTCTCCAGCAAGTCGTGCAGTTGCACATTGCGCCGCGATGTCAGCAGGCCGGCCCAGGTCTCGCTCGTCACGGACGGGTAACGCACGGCGCCAAAGTTCATCCACGCGTCGCGGTACGCCAGCCACAGGCGCTGGGTGGCGCGGATGCCATCCTTGCCCACGGCGCCCGCATGGGTTTGCGCCGGCTTCTTCATGAGCTTGCCGTAGATGGCGTTGAGTTCCTTGTCGAGCGCCGCCGCCTGTTCCCTGGACATGCTGGCCGGCAGCTTGCCCGCTTCGTACTCGCGCAGATCGTGCGCCAGCAGATCAAGCTCGGCCGTGCGGGCGGCGATGCTCAGGGCGGCGCGTGCCGTGCCGCTCAAGTCCGTTTCATTGGCCGCGCGCGCATCGGCAAACTTGCTTGCCGCCGCCTGCAGTTTTTGCAGCGACGCTTGCGCCGCTGCAGGCATGCTTGCGCCGACTTTGCCTGTCGCCTGCGTGCGCACGCGTTGTTTCTGGCGCGCATCGATGGCGCTGCACACGCCCATCATGTAGCCGCTGGTGATGTCGTCGCACAAATCGATCATGCCGCGTCCGCTGGCATTGATCTTCTGCAAGTGTTCGATGCGCCCTTGCATCTCGGCCGGCGCCGCATCGATGCTGCACGCGTACTTCAGCGCCAGCAACGGGTCTTTCTGCACGCCCTGCCCATTCTGGTACAGCATCATCAGGACAGCGCTGTTCTGCGTGGCCATGGCGCAATGGCGCGCAGGACGCCAGTCCGCCGGCTTGGGCGAGGACATACTCTTGGTATCGTAATACAGGTCTGTTGCCTGGCACTGCTGCAGCGATGCCACGGCGGAAGGGGCCGGCAGGTCGGCCGGCGGCGGCGCCGCATCCTTGACCTTCAGGCAACCCGCATACCAGGCTGTGCTTTCCGCGTGACCGACGCCCATGGCGCTGGTATTCGGGTACGGTGCGGGCGCCGCGGCAAAAACCGGGGCAGCCAGCAGGCAGCTCGCGCCCAGCAATATCGTTTTCAATAAGGGTAGACTAATTTTCATGGCCGGCCACAGGTAGCATCAGTAAAAGAACAAGTTTAACTGATCGGCCATGGCGCGCCCGCCCGATACGTGGCCGTCCCACGTGGTAAGTAACGGTACACAGCCTTGGCAGTGCGGGAAACGATGGGCAATAATGTTGCCCGCTGTACTTTTTTCACTACCGGACCACGCCCATGACCTCACCCCGTCTTCGCCGTTCCCTCGGCTCCCTGCTGATCGCAGCGGCCTGCGCCTCGCTGGCAACGACCGTCCACGCCGCCGATACCAAGGCCACCACCCCAGTTGCCGCCACGCAAACCAATGCCAGGCACGCCATCACGCATGAAGACGTGTGGCTGATGAAACGGGTGGGCGCGCCCGTCGCCAGCCCGGACGGCAAGTGGGCCGTGTTTTCCGTCGTCGACAGCGCCTACTCCAGCCAAGACCAATCGTCGGATCTGTGGATCAAGTCGCTGCTTGACGACAGCCCTGCGCGCCGCCTGACCTCGTCCAAGGGCGGCGAAAGCGCCGTGGCCTGGTCGCCGGACAGCCGCCAGCTGGTCTTCGTTGCCAAGCGCGACGGCGATGACGCGGGACAGATCTATCGCCTCGACGTGGTCGCTGGCGGCGAAGCGCAGCGCCTGACCTCGCTCACCATGGGCGCGCGCATGCCGAAATGGAGCCCGGATGGCAAGCAGTTGCTGTTCATCAGCGACATCTATCCAGGCAACAAGACGGAAGCCGACGTCAAGCAAAGCGCGAAAGAGCGCAAGGAACGCAAATACAGCGCCCGTTCGTATGAAACGACGGCGCCCCGCTATTTCGACAAGTGGCTGACCGACAAGCAGGTGCGGTTGTTCATCGTCGACGCCGACGCCGCGGCAACCCCGCGCGACATCCTGTCGGGCACCCAACTGGTCACCCTGCCGGGCTTTGGCGGCGGCCAGGGCGACGAGGGACAATCGCTGGATGCCGTCTGGACGCCGGACGGCAAGGCCGTCGTCTTCAACGCGGCCACCAACCGCGATGCGGCCCAGCGCGAAGCCGTCGTCTCGCAACTGTACTTGCTGCCCGTGGCGGGCGGTGAAGCGCAGCGTTTGACGCAGGATAAACACAGCTACGGTTCCCTGAAATTCGCGGCCGACGGCAAGACGCTGTTCGCGCTCAGCGACGCGCAAACGCCGGGCAAAGTGTATGACGTGAAACGCCTGGCCAGCTTTGCCTGGCCGATGAGCAACCCTGCGCCGACCATCCTGACGGCCAAGCTGGACCGCTCCATTTCGCGCTTTGTGCTGCCCGAAGGCGGCAAGCGCGTCATCTTCAGCTATGAACATGCTGGCCTGGAAAAGCTGTACTCGATCGACGCCAGGGGTGGCGACGTGCGCGAGGAACCATCCTTGCCGACGGGTACCATCAACTCGCTGAGCAGCGGCGGCAAGGCCCTGGTGGGCGTGTGGGAATCCGCCATCAACCCGCCGGAAATCTACGCCTTCAACGGCAAGCAGCCGAAGCGCCTGACGACATTCAACACGGACAAGGCAAGTAAAATCGACTGGCAGGCGCCCGAGCACTTCTGGTTCACCACGGCCGACGGCCGCCAGATCCACAATATGCTCGTCAAGCCGGCCAACTTTGACCCGAACAAGAAATACCCGCTGTTTACCGTCATCCACGGCGGCGCGGCCAGCATGTGGCGCGACCAGTTCGTGCTGCGCTGGAACTATCATTTGCTGGCCAAGCCCGGCTATGTCGTGCTGCTGACCGACTACAAGGGTTCCACCGGCTACGGCGAGGAATTCTCGCGGGCTATCCAGTTCGATCCGCTGAAGGGCCCTGGCGATGAAGTCAACCAGGGCGTCGATGAAGCCATCAAGAAATATCCATTTATCGACAGCACGAAACTGGCTGCCGGCGGCGCCAGCTATGGCGGCCACCTGGCCAACTGGCTGCAAGCGACCACCACGCGCTACAAGGCCATCGTCTCGCATGCGGGCGAAATGGACCTGATCATGCAATGGGGTACCAGCGATGGCGGTTTCGGCCGTGAAACCAATGCAGGCGGCCCCGTCTGGTCGAACCTGCCCGTGTGGCGCGAGCAAAGCCCCGTCATGCAAGCGGGCAACCACGAAAAAGGCACGGGTTTCACGACCCCCATCCTGATCACCGTGGGCGAGCTCGATTACCGCGTGCCGGCCAACAATGCCTTGATGAACTTTGCCGTGCAACAGCGCCTGAACGTGCCGGCGAAATTGCTGGTCTTCCCGGACGAAAACCACTGGATCTTGAAGGGCGAAAACAGCCGCTTCTTCTATAGCGAAGTCGAGGGCTGGCTGGCCAAATACTTAAAATAAGAACACCACAGAACAGTCCATGGCGGCGTTGCATTGCCTAGTCGTACTATTCGTACTGCCTTCGGCAATGCGCCTTGCCCTGAACGTGTTCTGAGGCGTTCTTGAAATCTTGAAAAAATGAAAAAGCCAGGCTCCGCACACGCGGGCCTGGCTTTTTTCATGCGGGCTGGGCAGAGGCCACGGCCGCCTTCTGCCGCTGGATCGCCAGCACCAGCAGCGCGGCGACGAGGCAGGCGGCGCCGGCCGCGAACAGGGCAGGATTGTAGGTCAGCATCAGAGTGCGGATGCGGCCCGCGCCGTAGGCGGCCACGGCGGCGCCCAGCTGGTGGCCGGCGAATATCCAGCCGAAGACCATGCCCGCCCGCTCCCGGCCAAACGTGGCCCCCACCAGCTTCACGGTGGGCGGCACGGTGGCGATCCAGTCCAGGCCGTAGAACATGGCGAACAGGGACAGGCCGTACAAGGTGAATTCCGAATACGGCAGCCAGAACAGCGACAAGCCACGCAAGCCGTAATACCAGAACAGCAGCTTGCGGTTGTCATAGCGGTCCGACAGCCAGCCCGACAGGATGGTGCCGAACAGGTCGAACGCGCCCATCATGGCCAGCACGGACGCGGCCGGCACGGCTGACAGGCCCGAGTCGCCGCACAGGGAAATGAAATGCGTCTGGATCAAGCCATTCGTGCTGAGGCCGCAGATGAAAAACGTGCCGAACAATATCCAGAAGGTGCGGTTCGCCGCCACACTGCGCAGGATCATGAACGGCGTGGCAAACGTCATTGTCGCCGCCGGCGCCGCCACCAGGGGCGTGGCCGGGTCGGCGCCGTAGGGACGCAAGGCCACGTCCTGCGGGCGGTTGCGCATGCACAGGAAGGCCAGCACGGCGACGATGGCGCAGGCGGCGAACACGGGCATGACGGCCGTGCGCCAGCCGTAGTGCTCGATCAGCCAGGCGCCCACGGGCAGGAACAGCAGCTGGCCCGTGGCCGAACTGGCCGTCAGCACGCCCACCACCAGGCCACGGTGCGTCTCGAACCAGCGGTTCGCCACCACGGCGCTCAAGACCAGCGCCGTCATGCCCGAGCCCAGCCCCAGCAGGATGCCCCACAGGGCGACCAGGTGCCAGAACTGCGTCATGCGCGTGGCCAGCAGCATGCCCGCTGCGATCAGGCCCAGGGCCACGCAGATGACATTGCGCAAGCCGAAACGCTCCATCAGGATGGCGGCAAACGGCCCCATCAAACCGAACAGCACGAAGCGCACGGCCAGGGCCGAGGAAATCTGCTCGGCATCCCAGCCGAACTCGCGGCTCAAGGGCTGCATCAGCGCGCCCGGCAAACCCAGCGCGGCCGACGACGTCAAGGCGGTGAGGAAAGTAATGGCGACGATGACCCAGGCAAAGTGCACGCCGCGCCGCTCCAGCCATTGCGAAAACGATAGGGAAAGCATGCCGTCCTCATGAGAAAAAGTGAATGCCGGTCAGCATCAGCCGACTGGATTTTCCCCATGTTATATTATGATCGTAATTTATACAATCAAAAAAACTGGAGCCACAGTGCTGCGTGCGGCTCCAGTCCCGGCTTTAACGCATCGGCAGAATGCGGCTTACTTCACTTTCAAGCCATTCTTCACATCCGTCACGCCTTCCACGCCACGGGCCAGGTCGGCGGCTTTTTTCACTTGCGCCTGCGAAGGCACGAAGCCGCTGAGCATGACGACACCGTTGACCGTTTCCACGTGCACATCGAGTGCTTTCAAGTCGTTGTCCTTGACGAGGTCAGCCTTGATTTTCGTCGTGATGACAGAGTCGGCCACGGCCGTCTTGGTGCTGCCGGCCGCATTGCGCGTCACGCAGGCGGCCTTGGCCGCCGCATCCATGGCGTCGCAGTTTTCCTTCATCGTGGCAGGCGGATTTTGCGCCACGTTGGTGCCGGCCCTGGCGCCCGTGTTGGCATCGGCCAGCGCGGCCGTTTTCGCCGCCTTGGCATCGGTCATGCACGTGGTTTTATCGGCCCCCGTGCGGTCGCCGCACTTGGCCTTGGCCAGGTCATACTCGGCATTGGCGACATCCTTGCGGGCCTTGCCCAGTTCGCGCGGCGTGTTGCGGTATTGCGCCACGGCGTCCGAATCGGCCTTGGCGCGCGCCACCTTGGCTTCCTCCACGCAGACTTTTTTCGCGTTGCCGCTCTGGCTGTCGCAGGCGGCCTTGGCCTGCTTGTAGTCGGCCGATGCCTTGTCCGTCAAACTCTTGTACGAGGCATCCTGCGCATACGCGGGCGTGGCGGCAAGCAGGGCGCTGGCACTGGCGGCCAGCATGAGTGCGATCATTTTGTTCATGATGGTTCCTCTCTGGTTAATTGATGCCCAGATTAGACCCCTGCCGCGCGCAAAGCTCCGTGCGACAGCACACGCTGACAGTCCATTCGCATAAAAATCATCGCTTATTTGTCGCCGCTCAAGCCCTTCCGCCACAATACTTGCGCCTGTTCAAATGGTGAAACGGACTCATCAAATGCACCAGCGCCAGCGGCCAGCGCCAGCCAGGCTTGCGTGGCGTGCGAACCGCCTGCGCCATCGCCAGCCGCGCGCACGCCGAGCATCCAGGCCAGCACATCCTGATACTGCCCGGGGTGGCGTCCATGCATCCACGCCAGGGCTACCAGATCCGCATAGCCCTCTTCGCGGCGCGTCTCGCGCAGCTCCTGCGCCAGCAGTGTCAACTTGCTCCGCTGCATGCTGCGCGGCTCGACAAAGCCGCGTGGCAAGGCATGCCAGTCACCCTGCGCATAGCGCTGGCAGTGGCCGATCTCATGCGCCGTCATCGCTTCCATCATCAGGCCGTGGCGCATGGGTGGCACGCCTTGCAGGACACTGTCCGCCTGCGCATTGCCGCGCAAGGAGAGCACCAGCTTGCAGCGCCCTGCCGCGTAGCCCAGCGCCAGCGGCACGGCGCCGGGGGCATCCTGCGGCTGCACGATGATATCGATGGGCAAGCCTTGCGCACGCGCAAACGCGATGACGGCTTGGCCCGCCTGCAGCCAGCGGGTTTCCAGGTCGGTGAGCTTGGCGGCAGCCACGGCGGACACAGGAGACAAAAGGATGAGCAAGCTCATCAGCAAGAGCGGATTTGGCATGGGATCGGCGGGAAAAAGAGGATATACCGCTGCAGAGTAAGCGGTGAAAATATTTCCACAAGGAAAAACTGGCAACTTTTCACAAATAAAGACGAAAAAAAACCGGCGCAGAGGCACCGGCTTTTCACACTGATAATAATCAAGGTCAGCTTATTTCTTCGCCGCCTTGTCCAGCGCGCGGGCCGTGACGAATTCCGGGCGGATATCGTTAGGCACGGCCTTCATCTTGTCGAGCGCCACCTGCACTTCGGGGCGGATCACCACGTACTTGGTCATCAGGTCTTTCGCGCGCGCATAGTCGCCCGTCGCCTCGATGGTCAAGAATTCACGGTCCAGGTCGATCACGGCCTGCTTGATCTTGCCAAAATCGACGCCGAACTTGCCGTCGCCCAGCGATACAAAGCCGCCCTTGTCGAGGATGTAATTCATCTGGATAGCCATGCCGCGCGCATGCGAATCCGTCAAGCCGAAATGCAGGGTGCGGAAACCGGAAGCGAGGAAAGTGTTGTACAGCTTGCGCTCGGCCGCCTCGCCCTGGCCCAGGGTGTCGTTCAGTTGCCCCTTGTCCATCATGTAGCGCAGCGCGAACAATCCCGTGATGTCGGCCTTGGCCTCTTCGATGGTCGAGTAGGCTTCCTTCAAGTCCTGGCGCGGCGTCGATGGCTTGCCGTCGACCACGGTCGCATGCGGACCCAGGCCGTGCATGATTTCATGCGCGAGGATGTGCGTGAAGAAGGAATTGAAATCCACATCCTGCTGCGCCTCGGGCGTGAGCACCAGTTTCGAGATCGGCGTCAGGGTGGCCTTGAACTTGGCTTCCTGCACATTCTTCAACATCACGCGCTTGGAGCCGCGCGCGCTGATGATGCGCTCGTCGTTCGGCAAGTTGTAGGCGGCCGTCTGCACGGCCATGTTGCCGTCGCCGGCGCCGTACACCTGGTTGACCACCACCATCGGCGCCAGCGCGCCCACTTTCGGGTTGCGGTACCGGGCGTCGAGCGGCAGGTTGTCTTCCAGTTCCTGCATGTGCCTGGCGAAGAAGTTCAGCTTTTGCGTCTCCGCCTGGTCGCGGATGTTCACGTAAGCTTCGAACGCGGCCTTGTAGCCGAACAATTCGTCGTTGTACGTTTCGTAGGGGCCGATGGTGATGTCGACGGGCGAATCGAGGTCCATCCAGGCGAAGTCGGACGGCAGATAGTCGTTGTCGAGGAAAGCCTTGGCGCGCAAGGTCAGGAATTTCTTCAGCGATGCGTTGTCCGTGGCGGCGGCCGCCTCGTCGAGCAGCTTGGCCAATTGCTTCAGTTCCACCTTGTATTCATCCGAATACTTGACGGTCTTATAGGTGCCATCCTTGCCCGCGCGAATCGTCGTGAAGAACCATTGCGCCTGCTGCTTGTCGTCCGCCGGCAAGCCGTTCATCCACGTTTCCAGGCTGGCCTTGGTGGCGCCCTGCGGATAGAAGTTGCCCGCTTCCGGCTTGTGCGCGGGAATCGCGATGCCCGCATAGCTGGCGGGCATGAACGAGGCATGGGCGTCGAGCACCGACCATGGCCCCTTGTTGATCCAGAAATAGTTCAAACGGGCCTGGCCCAGGGCCGACTTGTCCTTCTTCAGGGCTGCCCACAGCGATTCATTGCCGGACCAGCGCTGGCGCAGCTGCAGCACGTCGACCAGCTTGGCCGCTTCAACCAGCTTGGCGATGGCCTGGCGGTCGCCCGCGGACAGGTGCGTGACATCGGCCGTCAGCGCGACGGGCGCATAGCGGGCACTCATGGCGGTCAGTTGCGCGGCGGTGGCCGGGGTTGCGGGTGCGGCCGCTTGCGTTGCGGCGCAGGCGCTGCCGACGGCGGCGGCCATCAGCAGGGGAATCAGGATGTTTTTCATGGGGCCTCGGTGTGTGGTTCACAGCAAGCAAGCGCCCCGCACCATCACGGCGCGGCCGCTTCCTTGTTCAGCCTGCGATTGTCCCACCTGCCCCATGGCATGGCAAGCGGCTTACCAGACCTTGTACACCTGCCCCGTCTGCGCCCCTTCCACGCTGCGGCTGTAAGCGAGCGCCACGCGGCTGGCGGCGACCGGTTCGAAGCCATAGAAGAAGGGGCCATACGACTCCAGCGACTCCTCCAGCACCGTGGGGCTGACGACATTGATGCGCACGCCGCGCGGCAACTCGATGGCGGCGCCCCGCACGAAACCTTCCACGGCCGCGTTGGTCATGGTGGCGGCCGTGCCGAAGCGGATCGGCTGGTCGGCCACGATACCGCTCGTGAGGGTGATCGAGCCGCCGTCGTTCAGGTATTCCTGCGCCACCAGCGCCACGTTGACCTGCCCCATCAGCTTGCTGTCCAGGCCCAGCTGGAACTGCTCGGGCGTGAATTCGGCCAGGGGGCCGAAATGCAGCTTGCCGGCCGTGACGACGACGGCATCGACCTTGCCGATGCGCTTGAACAGGGCGCGTACCTGTGCGATGTCGCCCATGTCGGCCTGGTGCGTGCCGCTGCGGCTGCCCACTTCGATGATTTCATGGCGTTGCGCCAGTTGGGCGGCGACGGCCGTGCCGATGGTGCCGCTGGCGCCGATGATAACGATTTTCATGATGCTTCCTAGTCTGGTTGAACGATGGAGCCAGTATGCGCCGCTTACAAAAAGGAATAAATACGCTAGAATTTACAAGATTACTAATCTATAGTTTGCAATCAAGGCGCCATGGATAAATTGCGCAGCATGGAGATTTTTGTCGCCGTCGTCGATGCGGGCAGTTTCACGGCTGCCGCCGAGGCGTTCCGGATCTCGCCCGTGATGGTGGGCAAGCACATCAAATACCTGGAAGAGCGGCTGGGCGCGCGGCTGCTGGCGCGCACCACGCGGCGGCAAAGCCTGACGGAAATCGGCCAGCAGTATGTGGAGCAGTGCCGCCAGATTTTGGCCAGCATCCATGCGGCCGAACGGGGCGCGGAAGCCATGCGCACGGCACCGCGCGGCAAGCTGAAGATCACGGCGCCCGTGTCGTTCGGCAGCGAGTGCATCGCGCCGCTGCTGGCCGACTACCTCGATGCGTATCCGGAAGTGAGCCTGGAATTGAACCTGAACGACAGGACGGTGGACCTGGTGGAAGAAGGATTCGATGCGGCCATCCGCATCGGCAAGCTGGAAGATTCCGCCATGGTGGCGCGCGCGCTGCGGCCGTATGCGATGGTGATCTGCGCCGCGCCCGCCTACCTGGCCAGACACGGCACGCCGCGCACGCCGGCCGACCTGGCGCGCCACGAATGCCTGGACTTCATGCAATGGACGCGCCATGTGCGCTGGCGCCTGGCCAGGAGCGGCGACGACGATGGCAGCCCCGTGCGCGAGAGCCGCTTCCGCTCGAATAATGGGCAGGCGCTGCGCGTAGCGGCCCTGCACGGCTTCGGCATCGTCATGCAGGCGGAGATCCTGATGGCCGGCGATATCGCCGCCGGCAGGCTGGTGCCGCTGCTGGCCGACTACGTGCCGGCGCCGCGCCCCATGCACCTCGTGTATGCGCGCGACCGCCAGCCCACGCCGAAACTGACGACCTTCATCGATTTTCTGCTGGAACGCTACGGGCCGGCGGCGACACCGCCACCGGCCACGCTCACGTAACCGGGAAGCTTAGTTCACCTTTGCGGCGGGCGCCGACGCCAGCTTGGCCAGTTCGCCGTCCGGCTGCCAGCCGGCACCTAAAGACCTCGCCACGGCGACGGTCGCCAGCAGGCGCTGGGTCTTGATCTGCGCGGCGGCGCGGTCCGCGGCCAGCGAACTGCGCTGCGCGTCCGTCACGTCCAGGTAGGTCGAGATGCCGCGCTCGTAGCGCGTGCGCGCCACCAGGTAGGCGCGCGCCGCCGCTGCCTGCGACAGGGCCTGGGCGTCGCCCTGCAACTGGCGCTGCTCCACGTCGGACAGCGCATCTTCCACTTCGCGCAAGGCCGTCAGCAGCTTGGTTTCATGGTTCGCCACGGCTTCCGCATAGCGCGCCTTGCTCAAATCCAGGTTGGCCTGGTTGCGGCCACCGTCGAAGATCGGCAGGGACAGGGCCAGCGGACCAAAGCTGAACTGGCGCGAACCGCCCTGCGCCAGGTCGCGCAGCTTTTCAGAGGCGTAGCCGAAATTGCCCGTCAATTGCAGCGTCGGATAAAACGCGCCTTCGGCCACGCCTACTTGCGCATTCGCCGCGCGCAGGCCCGCCACGCTGGAAACTAGGTCAGGACGGTGCGCCAGCAGGCTGGCAGGCAGGCCGACAGGGATACCTGGCGGCAGCGGCAAGATGGATGGATCGGCGGCGACCGGCAATTGCAGCGCCGACGGCGGCTTGCCCGTCAGGGTGGCCAGGCTGTTTTCCAGCTGGTTGCGCTGGCGCTTGACTTCATGCAGGTCGGCCTGCGCGTTCGACAGTTCGACTTTCGCGCGCGCCAGGTCCAGCTCATTCGTCAGGCCCGCGTTGAAGCGCGCCTCGACCAGCTGCGCCGATTCGCGGCGCGTATCGAGCGCACCATTCAGGATCGCCATTTCCGCATCGAGGCCGCGCAGCTGCCAGTAGTTGCTGGCCACTTGCGCCGACAGCATCAGCAGCACGCCGTCGCGGTCGGCCTGCGCCGCCAGCGCCTGCGAATCGGCCGCTTCGACCATGCGCTTGACACGCCCCAGCAAGTCGACCTCGTACGACAGCGTGCCACCCACGGAAAAATTGTTGCCGCTGATGGAGCGGTTGCCCAGGGCCAGGCCCTGCGAGGTGTTGGCCGAGGTGCGCGAGTTCGAGATGCCCGTGCTGACGTTCACGCTGGGCCCCTGGTTCGCACGCGCCGTGCCGCTTTGCGCCAGTGCCTGCAGCAATCGCTCGCCAGCCGCTTTCACGCTCGGGTTGTCGCGCAGCGCGGCTTGTTCCAGCCGGTTCAGGGTGTCGTCGCCGAACACGTTCCACCATTCGGCCGGCAATTGCGCGGCGTCCGCGCTACCCGCGCCATGGCGGAACGTGGCCGTGTCGATGCCGGCCAGATTGGCGGGCGCCTTGAAATCCTGGCCCACGGTGCCGCAGGCGGCAAGCAGCACGGCCAGCGAGGCGGCTGCGGCGATTTTGGTCATAACTGTGTTCATGATGTGTACCTTCTTGTTCTTGAGGTGTTTGCGTGCGCGGTCAATGACCGCCGCCACCGCCACCGGGGGCTTTGAGTTTGTCGGCCAGCCACAGGGGCACGATGCAGGCCAGCAGGATGGCGCCGATCAGGAAGAAGCCGTCGTTATAGGCCATCACATACGCTTCGCGGCGCACGATGCCATCGATCGCCTGCAAGGCCTGGTTGCCGGCCGTGACGGCGTCATAGCCCTTGGCCATGAACGAGGACGTCAGCTGGTCGATGCGCAGCTGCGTGGCGCTGGAATAGGCATTGATCGCTTCACCCAGGCGCTGCGAATGGAAGTGCTCGCGGGTGCTCAGGGCCGTGGCCAGCAGGGCGATGCCGATCGAGCCGCCGAGGTTGCGCGTCATGTTGAACAGGCTCGAAGCGGATGCCATGTCCTTCGGCGCGATGCCCTTCATGGCGAAGTTCGACAGGGTCAGCATGACGAAGGGCTGGCCCAGCGCGCGCACCACCTGCGACCACAGCAGCTGGTCGTAGCCGGTGGAAGCGTCCATGTAGGCATTCATCATGCACGAGCCGCCAAACAGCAGCAGGCCGATCGAACACAGGATACGGTTATCCACCGTCGACGACAGCTTGGCGACGAAGGGCATGATGAACAGCTGCGGCAAGCCCACCCACATGATGACTTCACCGATCTGCATCGGCGAGTAGCCGGCGATCTGGCCCAGGAACAGCGGCAGCAAAAAGGCCGAGCCATACAGGCCCATGCCCGTCACGGCCGACAGCACGGTGGCGACCAGGAAATTGCGCTGGCCATACAGCGCCAGGTTGACGAACGGTTCGGCGCGCGTGGCGCTGGTGACGACCCAGCCCAGGATGCCCGTCAGGGCCAGCGCGGCAAAGGCGATGATGAAACCCGAGTCGAACCAGTCCTTCGAATTGCCCTCTTCCAGGAAGATGGTCAGGCAACCGAGGCCCAGGGCCATGAAGAAGATGCCCAGCCAGTCGGCCTTCCAGAACAGCTTCAGTTGCAGCGGCTCCTTGTCCAGGCCATAGATCATGCCGACGATCAGCAGGACGCCGGGCACCCAGTTGATGTAGAAGATCGATGGCCAGCCATACAGTTCGGAGAGGTATCCGCCCAGGGTCGGTCCCATGGCCGGCGCCAGGGTCGCCGTCAAGCCAAAGATGGCCATGCCGACGGCGCGCTTCGATGGCGGCAGCTTGAGCATCACCAGGGTAAACGCCATCGGAATCAGGGCGCCGCCGGTGAACCCCTGCAGCATGCGGAAGACGATCATGCTTTCCAGGTTCCAGGCCGCCCCGCACAGGGTGGAGAACAGCAGGAAGAAAGCGGTGGTGCCGATCATGTAGGTACGCAGTCCGAACACGCGCGCCAGCAGCGCGGTGAGGGGAATGACGATGATTTCCGCCACCAGGTAGGCCGTGGAAATCCACGAGCCCTCTTCCTGGGTGGCCGACAGCGAGCCAAGGATATCCTTGAGCGAGGAGTTGGTGATCTGGATGTCGAGCACCGCCATGAAGGCGCCCAGCATGCCGGCGGCGACCGCCAGCCAGGTGCGCCCGGAGACTTTCTCGTCGATCACGGGAAACGCTGGCGGCTTCGCCAGCGTGGTGGAGGAGCTGCTCATGGAAGCTTAGCGGGTGGCAGTCTGGGCAGCGGGAGCGGGAGCGGCGGCGTGGCGCGCAGCCGGCTGCGTTTCAGGCTGATTCACTTCCACTTCGGCGATCACCGACATGCCCGGCACCAGGCGGCCATTCATGGCCTTGATGTCTTCCGGCTGGAAGACGATTTTCACGGGCACGCGCTGGACGATCTTGGTGAAGTTGCCGGTGGCGTTATCGGCCGGCAGCAGGGCGAATTGCGCGCCCGAGGCAGGCGCGAAGCTGTCCACGGTACCCACCAGTTTCTTGCCCGGCATGGCGTCGATGGTCACGTGCACGCTCTGGCCTCGATGCAGGTCGGCCAGCTGCGTTTCCTTGAAGTTGGCGGTGACCCAGACGTTGTCCTGCACGATGGCCGTGAGTTGCTGGCCCGGCTGCACGCGCATGCCCGTTTCCACGTTGCGCTTGCCGATGCGACCGGCGACGGGGGCCAGGATGCGGTTGTATTGCAGCTGCTGTTCGGCGTCCTTCAATTGCACGCGCAGCACGGCCACTTGTGCCTTGGCCACGTCGCGCGCAGCTTGCGCCGCGCCAATCTGCGCCTTGGCGGCCGAAGCGCTGTCGCGGCGGGCGGCCAGGTCGGCCACGGCGCTCGAGCGGGCCGCATTGGCCGCGTCGAGTTCCGCTTTCGATACGGCTTTCATCTGGCTTGTGTACAGCTGGCCATAACGGTCCGCATCCTGTTTTGCGCGCAGCAGTTGCGCATCCGCTTGCGCCACTTGCGCCTGGGCGCCGCTGGCTTGCGCCTGCACTTGCGCGATCTGCGCATCGGCCTGCAGCACTTGCTGCTCGGCGCTGGCGATCTGCGCGGCGATCTGCTCGGTTTTCACGCGCTGGTCGAACGGGTCGAGTTCGGCGATCACGTCGCCCTCTTTCACCATTTGATTGTCGTCGATGAAGACCTTGGTGACGACGCCGGAAATGCGCGCCGAGACGGGATGCACGTGGCCGGCCACGTAGGCGTTTTCTGTTTCCACGAAATAGTGGCTGCGGTACCACATGCGGGCGCCAGCGCCCAGGGCGACCAGGACGATCAGGCCGGCGATGATTTTCACGCGGTTGTTAGGTGGTGCGGAGCTGGCGGAAGCGGCGGGCGCGGAAGGTGCGGCAGGGGCCGCGGGTGGGACGGCACTCAGCACCTTGTGCTCTGCCTGGCCTGGCTGGTTGGACATACTTGCTCCGGAAATGAAATGATGTATGTTCATTATTGGGCAAAGAAAAGCCAAAGTCAAGAAATGAAACGATTGCATTTCATTTTAATTTGCACTACAGTGTGAGCCATCACTTACCTTCCACCTTATAAAGAGACCCAGACCATGTCCGATCCCGGCCTCAGCGACACCTTGCCTACCGATAAAGAATCCGACGACGCCCAGGAGCTTTCCTGCTGCGGCAAGCCAGCCGGCCGGCCGCGCGCGGCCGACATGGAAGCGCGCATGGAAAACCTGCTGCACACGGCAGGCTGCCTGTTTCTGGAAAAGGGGTATGGAAAGGTAAGCCTGGAAATGATCGCCCGCGAAGCCCATGTGGCCGTGCGCACGATTTATGTGAAGTTTGGCGGCAAGTCCGGCTTGTTCAATGCCGTGGTGGAACTGCGCCGCGCCGCCTACTTCTCGACCATGCCGGCGCTGGAAACGGATATGCGGCCCCTGCCCACCATCCTGGGCGAGTTCGGCCTGCTGTTCGTGCAACTCGTCACCATGCCGGCGGCCATCCGCCTCAATCGCATGGTGGTGGCGGAAGCGGCCACGCACCCGGAACTGGCGGAAACGTTTTACAAGGTGGGGCCAGGACAGACGCGCGAGATGCTGACCAGGTTTTTCAGCCGCCCCGACATCGCGCCCCTGTTTCGCGCGGAGCTGACGGCGGCCATGCTGTCGCTGCACCTGCTCAATTGCCTGCTGGGCGACCAGATGTCGCGCCTGCTGTTCCCGCCACAGGCACAACCGGATGTGGCGCAATTGCGCGCCAAGGTAGCGGTCAGTCTCGACCTGTTCCTGCGTGGCACCCTGCGCCAGCCGCTGGCGGACTGATGCGGAATGGCTGGCCGGGGAATTCAGCCAGGGCGGCTGCAATCTTCCGGCAGCGCCGCTTCGGCGCGTGCATCGCTCAAGCCCAGCGCCCGCAGGAAAGGCTGGGCCGCCGACGCGCCATCAAGACTGAGTGAAGACTCACTTCCATCGTAGCGATCCGGGCCATAGCGCATCAGGTCGAACGAGGTTTCAAAGCGCTGCGCCAGGAAATACGTGCGGAAGCAATCGAAGGAAAACGCCACCTGGCCATCGGCCCGCAACAGCAAGCCATGCGCATACAGCGGCGCCAGCCAATCCCCGGCCGCCATGCTCCAGCCCTTTACGCCACAATAGTCGCTGGCAAAACGCTCCAGCTCCGCCTCGCTGAGGAAGACGGTCTTGGCTTCGAACATCACGAACGCCAGCTCAATCAGGAATTCGCGCGCATCGGCAGCCACGCAGGCGTCCACGCGCTGCTGCACGCCTGCCTTGCCCAGCAAGCCATCGAGATAAGCGCGCTCGCCTGCCAGTTGCGGCAGCAAGGTGGCAAACACATACTCGGCATCCATCTGCCCCGTTTCCTGGCCATTCGGCGTGTACAGCACCGACAGGGCGAAGTTCTTGCTCACGTCATCGAACTCGCGCAGGGACACCGTCCACTGCGTGCCAGCCGCGCCGCCATCGGCCGCGCCCGTGCCAAACTCGAGCACGGCAAACGCCGCCATCTGGCCCTGCGCACTGTACAGACTGCCGGGATTGCTCTTGAACAGGATGCCCAGCGACTTCATCAGCGAACTGGCATCACCCGTATGCTGGTGGCCATGGAACACGGCGTGGATATTCTTGTAGTATGCGCGCTGCTCGGCGCTGGCGTGCTCGTCGGCGGAGAAAAAGCTGAAGCCGGCATTGCCCAGCGCCGCAGCCGTGACACCCTGCACGCGGCTGCCCGGCACCAGGTAGAAACGCGCGCCGGGCAAGCTGGCCGCCTGCAGCAAGGGGCGCAGGAAGTATTCGTAGACATACACGGGCGTCGTATCGGCACAGGCGTCCAGCGCCACCAGCTGGCCCGTGAAGAAAATCGCATCGATCTTCTTGCCTGCCGCCAGGATAGCAGCCACATCCTGGTACAAGGCATGCAGCATCACGGCTTGCTCTTGCTCATCGGCCCGGCGCAAACGGACATCGGCAATATGAAGGGCGGTAAATTTTTTCATCGTTGCAAAACTCTCTCAGTACAGCGGAATTTGACCGTATCCCACGCTGGCAACATTCCTGGAAAAATCACACGCTTCCGTTGAAGCAAAAGCAAAACATGGTTACAGACCTCCATTCTGCCACTTTTTCCACACGGCAATACTCACCAATTTTCACAAGACACCGCTGGGCCACGTTTTACTATGCTGCAGATCAAGGGAAATAAAAAAACCGGGAACATGTCCCGGTTTTTTATACTGAAAGTTAACTCTTTATCAGCGCTTGCGCGGCGGCGGCAAGTCCGTGCATACGCCTTCGTACACTTCCGCAGCCATTCCGATCGACTCGCCCAGGGTTGGATGCGGGTGGATGGTCTTGCCGATGTCGGTGCCGTCGCAGCCCATTTCGATGGCCAGCGCGATTTCACCGATCATGTCGCCCGCATGCGTGCCGACGATGGTGCCGCCGATGATGCGGTGCGTTTCCGCGTCGAACAGCAGCTTGGTGAAGCCTTCGGCACGGCCATTGGCCACGGCGCGGCCGGAAGCGGCCCAAGGGAAGTGGCCCTTCTCGACCTTGATGCCCTTGGCTTTCGCTTCGTCTTCCGTGATGCCGGCCCATGCCACTTCCGGATCCGTGTAGGCGACCGACGGGATCACCTTGACGTCGAAGTGCGACTTCTGGCCGGCAGCGGCTTCCGCTGCCACGTGGCCTTCATGCACGGCCTTGTGCGCCAGCATCGGCTGGCCCACCAGGTCGCCGATGGCGAAGATGTTCGGCACGTTGGTGCGCATCTGGCTGTCGACGTTGATGAAGCCGCGGTCCGTCACCTGCACGCCGGCCTTGTCGGCGGCAATCTTGTTGCCGTTCGGGCTGCGGCCCACGGCGACGAGCACCAGGTCGTAGACTTGCGGCGCCGGTGCCGTGGCACCCGCTTCGGCTGCTTCGAACGTGACCTTGATGCCTTCCGGCAGCGCCTCGACGGCCACCGTCTTGGTCTTGGTCATGATGTTGTCGAAGCGCTTCTCATTGAACTTCTGCCACACCTTGACGGCGTCGCGGTCCGCGCCCTGCATCAGGCCATCCATCATTTCAACCACGTCGATGCGCGCGCCGAAGGTGGAATACACCGTCGCCATTTCCAGGCCGATGATGCCGCCGCCGATGACCAGCATGCGTTTCGGGATCTGGCGCAATTCCAGCGCGCCCGTCGAATCGACGATGCGCGGGTCTTCCGGCACGAATGGCAGCTTCACCACGGACGAACCGGCCGCGATGATGGCTTGCTTGAACTGCACGACTTTTTTCGAACCGTCGCCTGCCGTCACTTCGATATGGTTCGCGGAGAGGAACTGGCCCACGCCAGTGACGACTTGCGTCTTGCGCGCCTTGGCCATGCCGGCCAGGCCGCCCGTCATGTTCTTGATCACGCCTTCCTTGTAAGCGCGGACCTGGTCGATATCGATGGTCGGCTTGGCAAACGTCACGCCCGTGTTGGACATGTGCGCCGTTTCATCGATGACGGAAGCGACGTGCAGCAGCGCCTTCGACGGGATGCAGCCCACGTTCAGGCACACGCCGCCCAGGGTGGCGTAGCGCTCGACGATGACGGTGCTCATGCCCAGGTCGGCCGCACGGAACGCCGCCGAGTAGCCGCCGGGACCGCCGCCCAATACCATCATGTCGACATCGATGTCGACCTGGCCGCTGTAATTGCCGGCCGGGATGGCGGCAACGGCTGCCGGTGCTGCCGCAGGGGCAGTCGCCGGAGCTGCTGCCGCAGGTGCAGGAGCCGCCGCAGGAGCGGCAGCAGCCGCACCTTCAGCTGCTTCCACCACCAGCAGCGCGCTGCCTTCGGCGATCTTGTCGCCGACCTTGACCTTGACTTCCTTGACGACGCCCGCGTGGGTCGATGGAATCTCCATGCTGGCCTTGTCCGATTCGACCGTGATCAGGGACTGGTCCACCTTGATGGTGTCGCCGACCTTGACCATCAGTTCGATGACTTCGACTTCCTTGAAGTCGCCGATATTCGGTACTTTTACCTCTACTGTGCTCATCAATCGCTCCTTACAGCAGAATTTTGCGCATGTCGGCCAGGACTTCGCCGAGGTACACGGAGAATCGCGCGCCCATCGCGCCATCGACCACGCGGTGGTCGTAGGACAGCGAGGTGCCCATCATCAGGCGTGGCTGGAAGGCCTTGCCATCCCATACCGGCTTGATCGAGGCTTTCGACAGGCCCAGGATCGCCACTTCCGGCGCATTGACGATAGGCGTGAAGTGCGTGCCGCCGATGCCGCCCAGGGACGAAATCGTAAAGCTGGCGCCCTGCATGTCGGCCGGTTTCAGTTTGCCTTCGCGCGCCTGCAGCGACAGTTCCGTCATTTCGCGGGCGATCTGCGAAACCGACTTCTGGTCCGCGCCCTTGATCACCGGTACCACCAGGCCATTCGGCGTGTCGGCCGCGAAGCCGATGTTGTAGTACTGCTTGAGGATCAGGTTTTCGCCCTTGGCGTCGAGCGAAGCGTTAAACGCGGGGAATTTCTTCAGCGCGGCGACGGACGCCTTGATGACGAAGGCCAGCATGGTCAGCTTGGCTGCATCCTTGTTCTTCGCATTGGCCGCGTTGGTGTCGACGCGGAACGCTTCCAGGTCCGTCACGTCCGCTTCGTCGAACTGCGTGACGTGCGGGATCATGACCCAGTTGCGGTGCAGGTTCGGACCCGAGATTTTCTTGATGCGCGACAGCGGCAGCAATTCGGTCGTGCCGAATTTGCTGAAGTCCAGCGACGGCCATGGCAGCAGGTCCAGACCCACGCCCGAACCGGCTTTGGCAGCGGCCGGCGCATTTGGCGCGGCGACGGCGCCCGACATCACGCCCTTGACGAAGTTCTGCACGTCTTCCTGGGTGATGCGGCCTTTCGGACCGGAACCGCCCACGCGGGCCAGGTCCACGCCCAGTTCGCGCGCGAACTTGCGGATCGATGGCGACGCGTGCGCCAGCTTGCCATTTGCGGCAGGCGCGGCGGCGGGAGCTGGTGCGGCAGCAGGTGCGGCGGCAGGCACCGGCGCCGAAGCGACGGCGGCCGCTGGTGCGGCGGCAGCTTGCGCGGCAGGTGCCGGTGCAGCAGCGGCAGGAGCAGCGCCGCCCGTCGTTTCCACGACCAGTACCAGCGAACCCTTGGCAACCTTGTCGCCGACCTTGACTTTCAATTCCTTGACGATACCGGCATGGCTCGATGGAATTTCCATGCTGGCCTTGTCCGATTCGACCGTCAGCAGCGACTGGTCGACCTTGATGCTGTCGCCGACCTTGACCATCAGTTCGATGACTTCGACTTCCTTGAAGTCGCCGATATCGGGCACGGTCACTTCCACCAGCGCAGGCGCGCCGGCAGGAGCGGCAGGTGCAGCGGCGGCGGGGGCGGCTTCAGCGGCAGGTGCAGGTGCTGCAGCGGCGGGTGCCGGTGCAGCGGCAGGCGCGGCCGTAGCGGACGCATCATCCGCCACTTCCAGCAGCAGGACCAGCGAACCTTCGGCGATCTTGTCGCCCACGTTGACTTTCAATTCCTTGACGACACCGGCGTGGCTCGATGGAATTTCCATGCTGGCCTTGTCCGATTCGACCGTGATCAGGGACTGGTCAACCTTGACCGTGTCGCCTGGCTTGACCATCAGTTCAATGATCTCGACTTCCTTGAAATCGCCGATATCCGGGACTTTGACTTCCACAATGCTCATAGCTTGCTCCGTTATTTTATTTATTTGTCAGATGGACCCGCACACACGCCAGGGCGGCACTTTCGCACCGCCCTGGCATCATCGGGTCCGCACAACGATTACTGGGTCACCGGATTCGGTTTGTTCGCGTCGATGCCGTACTTGGCGATCGCCTGCTCCACCACCGACACGTCGATCTTGCCTTCGTCAGCCAGCGATTTGAGCGCGGCCACGGTGACATAATAACGGTTCACTTCGAAGAACTCGCGCAGCTTGGCGCGGCTGTCCGAGCGGCCAAAGCCATCGGTGCCCAGCACTTTATAAGTGCGGCCCTTCGGCATGAAGGCGCGGATCTGTTCTGCAAACGCGCGCATGTAGTCGGTCGTGGCGACGATCGGGCCGTCCGTGTCCTGCATCAGCGACGTCACGTACGGCACGCGCTGCTCTTTCGACGGGTTGACCATGTTCCAGCGTTCCGCATCCTGACCATCGCGGGCCACCAGGGTCAGCGATGGCGCCGACCACACGTCCGCAGCCACGCCCCAGTCGTTTTGCAGCAATTCGGCGGCGAAGATCGATTCGCGCAGGATGGTGCCGCAACCGATCAGCTGTACGCGCAGCTTGGCGTCAGCCTGGCCTTCCTGCAGCTTGTACATGCCTTTCAGGATGCCTTCTTCCTGGCCTGGCTTGATGCCTGGCTGGGCGTAGTTTTCGTTCATGATCGTGATGTAGTAGAACACATCTTCCTGGTTGGCGATCATGCGGCGCAGGCCGTCCTGGATGATGACGGCGACTTCATGGCTGAAGGTCGGATCGTACGGCATGCAGGTCGGGATGGTCGCGGCGAAGATATGGCTGTGGCCATCTTCGTGCTGCAAGCCTTCGCCGTTCAAGGTCGTACGGCCAGCCGTGCCGCCCATCAGGAAGCCACGGGCGCGCATGTCGGCCGAAGCCCACACCTGGTCGCCGATACGCTGGAAGCCGAACATCGAGTAGAAGGTGTAGAACGGGATCATGATGCGGTCGTTGGTCGAGTACGACGTCGCCGCGGCGATCCACGAGCTCATGCCGCCCGCTTCATTGATGCCCTCTTGCAGGATCTGGCCAGCCTTGTCTTCGCGGTAGTACATGACCTGGTCTTTGTCGACCGGCTCGTACAACTGGCCTTTCGGGTTGTAGATGCCGATCTGGCGGAACAGGCCTTCCATGCCGAAGGTACGCGATTCATCGACTAGGATAGGCACCACGCGCTGGCCCAGGTTCGGGTCTTTCAGCAGGGTCGAGATGACGCGCACGAACGCTTGCGTGGTCGAGATTTCACGGCCTTCCGGCGTCGCTTCCAGCACGTTCTTGAAGGCGTCCAGGCCAGGCACCGGCAGGGTTTCTTCCGACTTCTGGCGGCGCTGCGGCAGGTAGCCGCCGAGGGCCTTGCGGCGCTCGTGCAGGTAGACCATTTCCGGCGCGTCGTCGGCCGGCTTGAAGAACGGGATGTCGGCCAGCTTGTCGTCAGGGATAGGCAGCGAGAAGCGGTCGCGCATTTCGCGGATGGCTTCGTCGTCCAGTTTTTTCGTCTGGTGCGCCGTGTTGCGCGCTTCGCCGGACTTGCCCATGCCGTAGCCCTTGATGGTTTTCACCAGCAGGACGGTTGGCTGGCCCTTGTGTTCCTGGGCGATCTTGAATGCCGCGTAGATCTTGTGCGGATCGTGACCGCCACGGGTCAGGCGCCAGATGTCGTCGTCCGTCATGTTGGCAACCATTTCCAGCAGCTTCGGATGCTTGCCGAAGAAGTGCTTGCGCACGTAGGCGCCGTCTTTCGCCTTGTAGTTCTGGTATTCGCCGTCGACGGTTTCCATCATCACGCGCTGCAGGATGCCTTCCTTGTCCTGTGCCAGCAGGGCGTCCCAGCCCGGGCCCCAGATGACCTTGACGACGTTCCAGCCGGCGCCGCGGAATTCGCCTTCCAGCTCCTGGATGATCTTGGTATTGCCGCGCACAGGGCCGTCCAGGCGCTGCAGGTTGCAGTTGACCACGATGACCAGGTTGTCGAGCATGTCGCGTGCGGCCAGGCCGATCGCGCCCAGCGATTCCGGCTCGTCCATCTCGCCGTCGCCGCAGAAGGCCCAGACCTTGCGGTTGTCGGTCTTGGCGATGCCGCGTGCGTGCAGGTATTTCAGGAAGCGCGCCTGGTAGATCGCCATGTGCGGGCCCAGGCCCATCGACACGGTCGGGAACTGCCAGAAGTCAGGCATCAGCTTCGGATGCGGGTACGAGGACAGGCCCTTGCCGTCGACTTCCTTGCGGAAGTTCAGCATTTGCTCTTCCGTCAAACGGCCTTCGAGGAAGGCGCGCGCGTAGACGCCGGGCGAGGAGTGGCCCTGGATGTACAGCAGGTCGCCGCCGTGGTCGGCCGTTGGCGCGTGCCAGAAATGGTTGAAACCGATGCCCAGCATGTTCGCCAGCGAAGCGAACGAGGACAAGTGGCCGCCCAGGTCGCCGTCGGCGCGGTTGGCCTTGACGACCATGGCCATGGCGTTCCAGCGCATCCACGAGCGCAGGCGTTCTTCGTATTCGAGGTTGCCGGGACAGTGTGCTTCTTGCTTGGTGGGGATGGTATTGACGTAGGCGGTGGTGCTGGAGAACGGGATCTGGGCGCCGCGGCGGCGAGCCAGGTCAACCATGCGCTCCATCAGGTAATGCGCGCGTTCCGGACCTTCATTTTCCAGAACGGCTTCGAGCGCGTCCAGCCACTCCTTGGTTTCCTGCATATCCGGGTCGGTGCCGATCTGTGTCGTTACCTGGTTCAGTTGAGCTGACATCTGTTGAGTCTCCTTTGTGAACGCCCCACCCCGATTTTCCGGATCGCTGTCGGACGGTATTTCGCTGATTATTTACTATTAAGTCGGTTTAGTGTGGGGATTCTAACAGCGTATTTACTATTTTTCAAATTACGATATAGCATTTCACATCATGAAATTACCCCATGAAATTTATGCTGCACCGCCGCAAATTCTGCCCGGAAATTAGGGTGATCAAAGTGCCAAAAACGGCGCCAAAAGAACCGCAGGCCCTTGCGCTCCCTAGGCCACCAGCACACCAGCAAAACGCATTAACGCCCCAGTCGTCCGCACAGGCATACCGGGCCAAGCGGGCCTGAAAAATGTCGAGGGCAAGGCGCGGCGACGCAGACAGTACGCCAGTACGGCAAGGAGCCGCAACACCGCCATCGGCATTTTCTCAGGCTCGCGTCTGTGGCCCGCTTTTATGCCGGGCCAAGCGGGCCTGAAAAATGTCGAGGGCAAGGCGCGGCGACACAGACAGTACGCCAGTACGGCAAGGAGCCGCAACGCCGCCATCGGCATTTTCTCAGGCTCGCGTCTGTGGCCCGCTTTTTAACGTCACGGCATTGGCGCCAAAACCGCCCCTTTGCGCCGCCCGGCTTTATAATCTGACTTTTCCCTCCTACCAGCTCTCAGCCTCCCTACCATGCCAGCACAACTGATCGACGGAATCGCCCTCTCCCAAAAACTGCGCAGCGAGATCGCCACGCGCGCCGCTGCCCTCACGGCCAAGGGCACCCAGCCCGGCCTGGCCGTGATACTCGTCGGCGAAGACCCGGCCAGCCAGGTGTATGTCCGCAACAAGGTCAAGGCGTGCGGCGACGTGGGTTTTCACTCGGTGCTGGAAAAATATGAAGCGGACCTGTCCGAAGCGGACTTGCTGGCACGTATTGCCAGCCTGAATGCCGACCCGGCCATCCACGGCATCCTCGTGCAGATGCCCTTGCCCAAACACATCAACCCGCACAAGGTCATCGAAGCGATCGCCACGACAAAAGACGTGGATGGCTATTCCGTCCTGAGCGCCGGCGAACTGATGACGGGCTTGCCCGGCTTCCGCCCTTGCACGCCGTATGGCTGCATGAAACTGATCGAAAGCACGGGCGTGGACTTGCGCGGCAAGCACGCCGTCGTCATCGGCCGCAGCAACACCGTCGGCAAGCCGATGGCCCTGCTGCTCTTGCAAGCGAACGCTACCGTCACCATCTGCCATAGTGCGACCCCGGACCTGGGCCACCACACGCGCAACGCCGACATCGTCGTCGCCGCCGTCGGGCGCCGCAATACCCTGACGGCCGACATGGTCCGTCCGGGCGCCATCGTGATCGACGTGGGCATGAACCGCGACGATAACGGCAAGCTGTGCGGCGACGTGGACTTTGCCGGAGTGAAAGACGTCGCTTCGCACATCACGCCTGTGCCGGGTGGCGTGGGGCCGATGACCATCACGATGTTATTGATGAATACCGTCGAGGCGGCAGAGCGCGTGTAAAAACACCGGGGCGGCCTGACCGCCCCTTTTAATATATGGAACCGACGATGAATACCAATCCCCTGCTTGATTTTTCCGGCCTGCCACGCTTCGACGCGATCACGCACGAGCATGTCACGCCTGCCATCGACACCCTGCTGGCCCAGGCGCGCGCCACGGTGGCGCAGCTGGAAGCACCCATGGAAGAAGTCAGCTGGGAAAACTTCGTTGCGCCCCAGGACCAGATCGCCGAAACCCTGGGCCGCGCCTGGAGCATCGTCAACCACTTGAACAGCGTGATCGATACGCCGGAACTGCGCGCCGCCTACAATGCGAACCAGCCCAAGGTGACGGAATTCTGGACCGAACTGGGCCAGAACGAAATCCTCTTCGGCAAATACAAGCAATTGCAGGCGCGCGCCGATTTCGCCAGCCTGTCGCCAGCGCGCCGCCGCATCGTCGACAATGCCGTGCGCGACTTCCGCCTCGGTGGCGCCGAGTTGCCTGAGGACAAGAAAGAGCGCTTTGGCGCCATCCAGGAAGAACACGCGGCCGTCTCGACGCGTTTTTCCGAAAACGTGCTCGACGCCACCAATGACTACAAGCTGCTGGTCGAGAGCGAAGCTGAACTGGCCGGCTTGCCCGACGACGTGAAGGCGGCCGCGCGCGCCGCCGCCGAAAAAGCGGGCAAAGCGGGCCATGAATTCTCGCTGCACTTTCCCTCTTACTACCCGATCCTGCAATTTGCCGACAACCGCGCGCTGCGCGAAACCATCTACCGCGCCAACGCCACCAAGGCCTCGGACCAAGGCGACGTGTTCAGCAAGAAAGAGGACTGGGACAATACGCTCAACATCGTCACTCTGTTGCAATTGCGCGACGAAGAGGCAAAACTGCTCGGCTACGCCAATTTCGCCGAAGTGTCGCTGGTCTCCAAGATGGCCACCTCGCCCGCGCAAGTGATCGCCTTCCTGGAAGACCTGGCCAAACGCGCGCGCCCGTTCGCCGAGAAGGACTTGGCAGAACTAAAACAATTCGCCAAGGAAGAGCTGGGCATTGCGGAACTGCAAGCGTGGGACGTGCCTTACGCTTCCGAAAAACTGCAGGAACGCCGCTACGCATTCTCGGCCCAGGAAGTCAAACAGTATTTCCCTGAACACAAGGTGATCGACGGCCTGTTCCGCCAGATCCAGAACCTGTTCGCCGTCGAGATCAAGCCTGATACGGCACCCGTGTGGCACCCGGACGTGCGTTTCTACCGCATCGAGCGCGACGGCACACTGGTCGGCCAGTTCTACCTGGACCTGTATGCGCGCGCGGGCAAGAGCGGCGGCGCCTGGATGGACGACGCGCGCGGCCGACGCGCCGACGCGCAACACGTGCAAACGCCGATCGCTTATCTCACCTGCAACTTCACGGAACCGGCCGTGGTCGACGGCAAGGTACAGCCAGCCCTGTTCACGCACGATGAAGTGATCACCCTGTTCCACGAATTCGGCCACGGCCTGCACCATATGCTCACCGTCGTCGACGAGCTGGGCGTGTCGGGCATTGCCGGCGTCGAATGGGATGCCGTGGAACTGCCGTCGCAATTCATGGAAAACTTCTGCTGGGAATGGGACGTGCTCGAGCACATGACGGCGCATGCCGTCACGGGCGCGCCGCTGCCGCGCGCGCTGTACGACAAAATGCTGGCCGCCAAGAATTTCCAGTCCGGCTTGCAAACCCTGCGCCAGGTGGAGTTTTCCTTGCTGGACATGCATTTGCACTATGACTACGATGCCAGCACGGGCCAGAGCGTGCAGCAACTGATCGACGGCGTGCGCGCCAAGTTCGCGCTGCTCATCCCGCCCCCGTTCAACCGCTTCCAGAATGCCTTTGGACATATCTTCTCCGGCGGCTACGCGGCTGGCTACTACAGCTACAAATGGGCCGAGGTGCTGTCCGCCGATGCCTATGCGGCGTTTGAAGAAGCCAGGGCGCTGGGACCGGCCGCCACCACGGCGGCGGGCAAGCGCTACCTGCAAGAAATCCTGTCCGTCGGCGGCTCGCGCCCCGCGCTGGAATCGTTCACGGCCTTCCGTGGCCGCGAGCCGTCCATCGACGCCCTGCTGCGCCACAGCGGCATGGCCGCTTGATCGCCATGAGCCGCATCGATTTTCACAGCAATGTGCCGGACAAGCTGGCCTACGCCTGCCGCCTGGCGCGCAAGGCCTATATGGCCGGCAACAAGGTCGTCGTGCTGGCGCAAGACAGCGCCCAGCTCGACGCCTTGAACAGCGCCATGTGGACCATTTCCGCCACGGATTTCCTGCCGCACGTGCTGGCCGGCGATCCGCTGGCGGCGCAAACGCCCATCATCCTGACCGATGACGAAGCGGCCGAGCTGCCGCATCACGACATCCTCGTCAACCTGTCGCAATTGCCGCCCGCCAATTACGCGCAATTCCAGCGCGTCTTCGAGATCGTTTCCATGGATGAGCAGGATGCGCAGGCGGGCCGCCAGCGCTTCCTGCATTACCGCCAGCAAAACGTGCAGCCGACGCACTTCGTGGCAGGGAAGACATGAATCAACCGCCATTCGACCAGGGCATTCCCCTGCTGACGGAGGTGCTGCTGGGGCCGGAGGCGGCGCCCGCCATGTCAGTCGAGCCTGTTGTCGAGGCAACGCCGGCGTTGCCGCCAACGGTGGCGCAACCCGACTGGGACGCCATCGAACAGCGGCTGACCCAGCGCATCCTGCACCAGGTGCAGGGCAAGATAGACCATCTGCTGGAAGAGCGCATCGCCCACGTCCTGCAGACGGCCCTGCAAAACGCCCTGATCGGCATGCGCGGCGCCCTGCGCGAAGATCTGCAGCAGTCGCTGGAGCAGATCGTCGCGCATGCGGTGAGCCACGAACTGGGGCATTTGCACCCTCCCTCACAGGCGCTGCAACCCTAAACTTGCTGCGCATCGTCGGGTTACGCGCTGCGCGCTAACCCGACCTACCCGTCTACCCTATTCCTTCTTGCAACGCCATTCTTTGGTGCGCTCGCGCCTGCGAAATCGGTGCATCGCGCCTCACTTTGGTGATTGTTGCGACAAAATGTAAAAAGCCCGAAATGCGGCTTTGCGCCGCCTGTTTTTTGTTGTACCTTTCTTCACACGTACCGCCTGTCGAAGCGGTTTTCACGAGACGCCGCCGTATCTTTATCCATTGGAGAATGTTTATGCTGCTCAAGACCAAAGTCCTTCCTCTCGCCGTCGCCCTTGCCTTTGCCGGCCATGCGGGCGCACAGGAAATCATCAAGATCGGCCACGTCGCCCCGGTCTCTGGCGCCAGCTCCCACCTGGGCAAGGATAACGAGAACGCGGCCAAGATGGCCATCGAGGATTTGAACGCCAAAGGCTTCAAGATCGACGGCAAAGCCGTGAAATTCGTGCTGGTGCCCGAAGATGACGCAGCCGATCCCAAGCAGGGCACGGCCGTGGCGCAAAAGCTCGTCGACGCCAAGGTCAACGGCGTGGTCGGCCACCTGAACTCGGGCACGACGATTCCCGCCTCGCGCATTTACTTCAATGCCGGCATTCCACAGATTTCGCCGGCCGCCACCAACCCGACGTATACCCAGCAGAAATTCAACACGGCCTTCCGCGTCGTCGCCAATGACAACAAGCTGGGCGGAACGTTGGGCGCGTATGCCGTGGGCAAGCTGCAGGCGAAGAAAATCGCAGTCATCGATGACCGCACGGCATACGGCCAGGGCGTGGCGGAACAATTCGTCAAGGGCGCCAAGAAGGCCGCCCCAGGCGTGCAAATCGTCGGCAAGGAATTTACGAATGCCAACGCGACGGACTTCAATGCCATCCTGACCAGCATCAAGTCGAAAAATCCCGACCTGATCTTCTTTGGCGGCATGGATTCCGTGGGCGGCCCCATGCTGCGCCAGATGAAGGCGCTGGGCATCAAGGCCAAGTTCATGGGCGGCGATGGCTTGTGCACGGAGCCGCTGGGCAAGCTGGCAGGCGACGCCGTGGGCGAAGACATGGTCACCTGCGCGGAAGCGGGCGGCGTGACGGGCGCGCAGCAAAAAGGCATGGACGACTTCCGCGCCCGCTACAAGCAGAAATACAATATGGAAGTGCAGCTGTACGCGCCATACGTCTACGATGCCGTGATGACCATGGCCACCGCCATGGCCGACGCGAAATCGTCGAAACCATCCGTCTACCTGCCTTTCCTGGCCAAGGTGCACTACCAGGGCGTGACGGGCCCGATCTCGTTCGACGCCAACGGCGACATCAAGGATGGCGCGCTGACCTTGTTCACTTATCGCGATGGCAAGAAGACCAAGATGGAAGTGGTCAAATAATAGAACCTACTGCGCGGCGCGATTTGCGGCCTGCGATGCTCACTGTGCATTCGCACAGCTCCGCTTCTCAGCCACAACTCACATCCGCTCGCTACGGTTCTTGCTGTCCGGCTACATAAGCCAGCAAGCCTTCGGCCAGCGCGTCGAAGGTGGCGCGGCAGCGCAGGCTGCCGCGCAAATCTTCATGCATGGTGACCCACGTTTCCATCGGTAGCGCAAACGCTTGCGGCAACACGCGCCGTAGGGCAGGATCGCGCGCCGCCAGACCCGCCTGGCACACGCCGATGCCGGCGCCCGCGCGTATCAGGGCCAGTTGCGCCAGGTCGCTGTCGCTGCGCCATGCAAAATTTTCCCGCGCAAATCCGTTGAAAGCCGCGCCCGCGTTGCGCACGAAGGGGCTCGCCTCGTCGTAGCCGATGACGGCATGCTGCGCCAGATCGGCCAGTACCAGCGGCGTGCCATGCCGCGCCAGGTAATCCACGTGGGCATGCAGGCCCAGTTCGATATCGCCCACCTTGCGCGCCACCAGCTGTTCCTGCCGCGGCCGCAGCATGCGCACGGCGATGTCCGCTTCCCGTCGCAGCAGATCCTGCACCTTGTTACTCAATACCAATTCAATGATCAAGCCCGGATGGCGCACGCGCAGGCGGGCCAGGATGGGCGGCAGCACCTCCACGCCCACCACTTCGCTGGCCGCGATGCGCACGACGCCGGCCACGCCCTGCCCCTGGCTGCTGGCGGCGCGCTGCATCAGGGCGGCCGTATGTTCCATGGTTTCCGCATGGGGCCGCAGCGCGAGGGCCACTTCCGTGGGCAGCAAACCCAGCTGGGAGCGCGTGAACAGGGTCGCGCCCAGCGCCTGCTCGAGCGCGGCGATATGCCGGCCGACGGTGGGCTGCGTGATGTCCAGCGCGCGTGCCGCGCCGGACAGGGAACCGTGCTTCAGCACGGCCAATAGCGAACGGTAGTATTCCCAGGCGATGGCGGTAGTCATACATAAATGTATAGCCTGTGATCGATACTCGTCAATTCCCAATTAGCCTTGCGCGGCAGATACTGGCTCCATCAACCACACGGAGGACAATATGGACAAAACGGTATTGGTAATGGGCGCGACGGGCGGCATCGGCGGCGAGATGGTCCGCCAACTGCAGGCGGCAGGCTGGCAGGTGCGCGCCCTGACGCGGGGAGAAACGCCATCGCCACGCGGCGATAACATCGAGTGGCTGCGCGGCGATGCGCTGTCGCGCGCGGACGTGCTGGCGGCCGCGAAAGGCTGCGCCGTCATCGTGCACGCCGTCAACCCGCCCGGCTACCGCCACTGGAGCCGGCTGGTGCTGCCCATGCTCGACAACACGATTTCAGCGGCGATTGCCGAGGGCGCCACCATCGTGCTGCCGGGCACCGTGTACAACTTCGGTCCCGACGCCTTTCCCGCATCGGGAGACTTACTTGCGGAAGATGCGCCGCAACGCCCGCTCACGCGCAAGGGCGCCATCCGCGTGGCACTGGAAGCGCGGCTGGAATGGGCCAGCACGCAGGGCGCCAGGGTCATCATCGTGCGCGCGGGCGACTTCTTCGGCCCCCGCGTCGGCAACAACTGGTTTTCGCAGGGGCTGGTGAAACCGGGCCAGCCCGTGCGCAGCGTGCTGTATCCCGGCGCGCACGGCGTGGGCCACCAGTGGTCCTACCTGCCCGACGTAGCACGCACAATGCTGCAATTGCTGGCCATGCGCGCCACCTTGCCGGCGTTCTCCCGCTTTCACATGGCTGGCCACTGGGACCACGACGGCCGGCAAATGACGGGCGCGATTGCCCGCGTGGTGGAACAGGCGACAGGAACTGCGCCCGCCATCCGGCGTTTTCCGTGGTGGCTGGTGGCGCTGGCGTCGCCGTTCGTGGCGACCCTGCGCGAAATGCGCGAGATGCGCTATCTGTGGCACACGCCCTTGGCCATGGACAATGCGCGGCTGCTGGCCGTGCTGGGCCAGGAGCCGCATACGCCGCTCGACGAGGCGGTGCGGGCGACATTGGAAGGCATGGGCAATCTGCATAAGGCAGCGGGCAAAAAAAACGCGCCGGGATTGCCGGCGCGCTGATTGCAGTTACTGCGGCACAGATTATTTCTGTGCGAGTACCCATTTGACCAGGGTGTGGGCTTCCGCATCGCTCACTTGCGGGTTCGCTGGCATCGGGATCGCGCCCCAGGTGCCGGAACCGCCCTTCATGACTTTCGCCACGAGCTTGGCTTCCGCGTCTTTCTGACCGGCATACTTGGCAGCCACGTCCTTGAACGCAGGGCCCACCAGTTTCGTGCTCACCGCGTGGCAAGCCATGCAGTTTTTTGCTTTCGCCAGGTCCGGATTGGCCAACGCTGCTTGCGATGCCAGAGCCGATACGGCCAATACACTCACCAACATAAAACGTTTCATTGTCTTTTCTCCAAAGTTACTTCCTGCGGCATTTTACTGTGTTTCCGCAGATGCACCACGAGCCCAGATCAAGCGTTTCAATGTAGTAACGCAATGTAGTCAGGAGGCATGCATATTCTGCCCCATCTGCGCGTCCATGACCATGTTGTTTGTAAGGCGATGTAACGACAGCCGGCCCCGCGCAGCAGATCGGGGCCGGCTGTCTTACCTGCGCAACAGTATCCAACACCTGGCAAAACCGTAGCGAGCGGCAGCGAGTTGTGGCTGAGAAGCGCAGCTGTGCGGATGCACAGTGAGCATCGCAGGCCGCAAATCGCGACGCGCAGTAGGTTTTGCCTGGTGTGGTCAGCGCTTCTTCAGTTGGGAGAGATCGCGCACGGCGCCCCGGTCAGCCGACGTCGTCAGCGCCGCATACGCCTGCA
Source organism: Janthinobacterium sp. SUN128 (assembly GCF_030587275.1). NCBI lineage: Bacteria > Pseudomonadati > Pseudomonadota > Betaproteobacteria > Burkholderiales > Oxalobacteraceae > Janthinobacterium > Janthinobacterium sp. SUN128. The sequence continues at coordinate 3,531,184 of NZ_JAPWHY010000001.1, forward strand.
GCGCCTGCGACACATAGCGCTCGCGGTTGACGGGCAGCCAGGCCGCGTCGCCCTTCGCTTCCATGGCGGCGCGGCGCGCGGCCAGTTCAACGTCCGTCACGCGCAAATTAATGGTGCGCTCGGGGATGTCGATGTCGATAAAGTCGCCCTCTTCCACCAGGCCGATGGCGCCGCCTTCAGCCGCTTCCGGCGAGGCGTGGCCGATCACCAGGCCCGAGGAACCGCCCGAGAAGCGCCCGTCCGTGAACAGCGCGCACGCCTTGCCCAGACCTTTGGATTTGATGTACGAAGTCGGGTACAGCATTTCCTGCATGCCGGGGCCGCCTTTCGGGCCTTCGTAGCGGATGATGACAACGTCGCCTTCATGCACGGTATCGGCCAAAATCGCTTCAACAGCGGCATCCTGGCTTTCGAACACGCGCGCCTTGCCCGAGAATTTCAGGATGCTTTCATCGACGCCTGCCGTCTTGACGATGCAGCCCTTTTCCGCCAGATTGCCGTACAAGACGGCCAGGCCGCCATCCTGCGAGTAGGCGTGCGCCTTGTCGCGGATGCAGCCCGTGCTGCGGTCCGTATCGACTGCCGCAAAACGCTCCGATTGCGAGAACGCCGTCTGCGTCGGTACGCCGCCCGGGGCGGCGCGGAACAATTCATGCACGGCCGGATTGTCCGTGCACATGATGTCGTTTTGCGCGATGGCGTCGGCCAGGGTCGGCGCGTGGATGGTCGGCAGGGTCGTGTTCAGCAAGCCGGCGCGCGCCAGTTCGCCCAGGATGCCCACGATGCCGCCCGCGCGGTGCACGTCTTCGATATGGTATTTGTCCGTCATCGGCGCGACCTTGCACAGGCACGGTACCTTGCGCGAGATGCGGTCGATGTCGGCCATCGTGAATTCCACTTCCGCTTCGTGCGCGGCGGCCAGCAAGTGCAGCACGGTATTCGTCGAGCCGCCCATGGAAACGTCGAGCGCCATGGCGTTTTCAAATGCGGACTTGGTGGCGATCGAGCGTGGCAGCACCGAGTAATCGTCCTGCTCGTAATGGCGCTTGGCCAGTTCGACGATCAGGCGTCCCGCGCGCAGGAACAGCTGCTGGCGGTCCGAATGCGTGGCCAGGATGGTGCCGTTGCCGGGCAGGGCCAGGCCCAGCGCCTCGGTCAGGCAGTTCATCGAGTTGGCCGTAAACATGCCGGAGCAGGAACCGCAGGTAGGACAGGCCGAGCGTTCGATTTCCGCCACGTCGGCGTCGGACACCGTGCTGTCGCCGGCCTTGATCATGGCGTCGACCAGGTCCAGTTTGATGATCTTCTGCGTGCCGTTGACCACCTTGACGACCTTGCCCGCTTCCATCGGGCCGCCGGAAATGAAGACGACGGGGATATTGATGCGCATGGCGGCCATCAGCATGCCCGGCGTGATCTTGTCACAGTTCGAGATGCAGACCATGGCGTCGGCGCAGTGGGCGTTGACCATGTATTCGACGGAGTCGGCGATCAGGTCGCGTGACGGCAGCGAATACAGCATGCCGCCGTGGCCCATGGCGATGCCGTCATCGACGGCGATGGTGTTGAATTCCTTGGCTACGCCGCCGGCCGCCTCGATTTCGCGCGCCACCATCTGGCCCAGGTCTTTCAGGTGCACGTGGCCGGGCACGAACTGGGTGAACGAGTTGACCACGGCGATGATCGGCTTGTCGAAGTCGCCATCCTTCATGCCGGTGGCGCGCCACAGGGCGCGGGCGCCAGCCATGTTGCGGCCGTGGGTGGTGGTGCGGGAGCGGTATTGCGGCATGATGGACCTTCCAAAAGTGTTGGTGCCTGACTGTGCAGGTCTGCAGTAAAACCCTGCATGCAGTGGGGGTACGCCAGATTGCCTTGCGCGCGCCCCACTGTCAAATATATGATGCACGTGTCTGTGAGTCGTTTTATATATCACAGAACTTATTCCACATGGAAACGCATATGAACCTTGAACTGCGCCAGCTGCGCTATTTCGTCACCGTCGCCGAGGAATTGCACTTCGGCCGCGCCGCCGCGCGCCTGCACATGACGCAACCGCCCCTGTCGCAAACCATCATGGCCTTGGAAGAATTGCTGGGCGCGCCCCTGTTCGTGCGCACGCGCCGCGAAGTGCAGCTGACGCCGGCCGGCACGGCCCTGCTGCCCGAGGCGCGCCGGCTGCTGGCGCAGGCGTTCGATTTGCCCGCGCTGGTGCAACGGGCCGCGCAGGGCGAGGCGGGGCGATTGAGCCTGGCGTTTGTTTCCTCGGCCGACTACAGCGTGCTGCCGCCGCTGCTGCGCGCGTATCAGACGGCTTATCCGCAAGTACAAATCCAGTTGCAGGAGGCCACTTCCGACCTGCAGCTGGACGAATTGCTGGCCGGGCGCACGGATGCGGGCCTGTTGATCCCGCCGCTGCCCGAAAAGGCCAAAGGGGAACTCGACTACCTGCCCGTGCTGGCCGAACCGCTGGTGCTGGCCGCGCCGTCCGGCCTCGACATCTTGAACACGCCGGGCGCCGTGGGCCTGCGCGACGTGCCGTCCCTGCCCTTGATCATTTTCCCGCGCGCGATCTCGCCCGCCCTGCACGACGCCATCCTCGGCGTGTTCCGCGCGGCCGGCATCACGCCGCAGATCGGCCAGGAAGCGATCCAGATGCAAACCATCGTCAGCCTCGTCTCGGCTGGCATGGGCATCGCGCTTGTGCCACAATCGGTATCGAATCTGATGCGCCCGGGCGTAGAATACAGGCCGCTGCGGGACGCCACGCCGCTGGTGGAAACTGGCCTGGCCTGGCGCCGCGACAATCCGTCCGCCGTGCTGCAAGGCTTTCTGGCGCTGTTGCGCAAGCAGATAGGCCAGCCAGCACGATAAATTAAGTGGCCGCTAAGGCAAAGAACCGCAAGCGCCCCCATACTACGCAACCTTGGCTTTAAACAAAGAAAGAAACCCCCATGCTGATACACCCGATGCCCGACCCGATAGCCATCCAGATCGGCCCGCTCGCCGTGCACTGGTACGGCCTGATGTATGTGCTGGCCTTTGCCCTGTTCATTATCCTGGGCCGCGTGCGCATCAAGCAGCCGCATATCGCCGTGCTGGGCTGGAAGAAGGAAGACCTCGATGACATGCTGTTCTACGGCATGCTGGGCGTGGTGATCGGCGGGCGCCTGGGCGAAGTGCTGTTCTACCGCCCCGAATACTTCATGCACAATCCGCTCGAGATCTTCATGGTCTGGCATGGCGGCATGTCCTTCCATGGTGGCTTCCTCGGCGTCATCCTGTCCATGTACCTGTGGAGCCGCAAGGCGGGCCGCAACCTGTTCGATGTGCTCGACTTCATCGCGCCGCTGGTGCCGCTCGGCTACGCGGCCGGCCGTCTGGGCAACTTCATCAATGCAGAACTGCCGGGCCGCATCGCCCCGGACACCCTGCCGTGGGCCATGCAATGGCCAGGCATTCCGTATCCCGTGCACCCGTCGCCGCTCTACCAGATGCTGGTCGACGGCATCCTGGTGTTCATCATCCTGTGGCTGTATGCGCGCAAGCAGCGTCCGCGCATGGCCGTCGGCGCCATGTTCACCCTGCTGTACGGCTGCGCGCGCTTCTTCACGGAATACTTCCGCACGCCGGACTGGGAAGTCGTGTGGCTGGGCGTGCCGATCACGTCGGGCCAGATGCTGTCCCTGCCGATGATCGTCGGCGCCATCGCGCTGCTGGTGTGGGCGTATAAAAGCCAGGTAATGGGCACGCCGCCCACCAAGGCCCGCCCGGCCAACACGTAACACCGCTGTTCCCCCCGATGGCGCGCCAGGCAGGCGCGCCATCACCCTCCTCCGGCAACCTTTCCCTCAAAGCAGCATAATTTCCTTGCGGAATGAATCTTCGCTTGCGATAGCGCAATGATCGCTTTACCCTGCAGCAAGAGCAGGGCATGCAATCATGCTGTGTTGGCAATTCGAGCGGGGAGTCCCATCCATGCAGTATGCGAGGAAGACCACGACATTCTGGCTGGCGCTGGCGGGCGGCTACGTGCTGGCGCAGCTGGCCTTGACGGCCTGGGCCGGGACGCGCGGTCCCGCCGTGAGCTACCTGTTCGGCGTGATGGCGCCACTGCTGGCGCTGGCAGCCTGCTGCCGCAACGCCAGCCTGAGCCCCCCCGGCGTCGTGCGCACGGGCTGGGGCCTGTTTGCGGCCGCCATGCTGTTCTGGAGCGTGGGCATGGCCCTGTCCGCCTGGCAAGACCTGAGCGGCCATGTGGCGTCCGACACGACGTATTTCTCCGATTTTGCCTATTTCATGTATGGCGCGCCCTTGCTGCTGGCCATTTCCTCCGTCAGCGACCGCCACCCTTCGCGCACCCTGCAATGGCTGGACGCCGTGCAAGTGCTGCTGGCAGCTTACCTGACCTATACGGCCATCTTTTCCGTCTCGCCCTTCGACCAGCGCTCGATCGCGCCGATACCCGCCAGCCTGCTGGTGACGACGTACAACGTGGAAAACCTCGTCCTGGCCTGTTGCGCCTCGCTGCGCCTGCTGGCGCACCGCCGCGATGGTGCACAAGGGCGTTTCTACCTGCTGCTCAGCGTGTTCCTGTGGTGCTACGCCGCCTGCGCGGGCGCCTATAATTACCTGACCCTGCATGCGCTGGCCGAAGCCGGTCCCAGCGAGGTACTGCCCAGCCTGCCTTTCCTGCTGCTGGCGGTGCTGGCCATGCGCGTGCAGCCGGGCGAGGAAGAAGCACGGCCGCCGCGGCCGTTGACCTTGCTGATTGACAACTTCAGCCCCATCTTCTTCACGGCAGCCCTGCTGGGACTGGGATTCGTCGTGCTGCGCGAGCATTTCTACCTGGCGGCCAGCGCCCTGTTTGTCGCGCTGACGGTCCACGCGCTGCGCTCGGCCACCCTGCAAAGCCGCTACATGCAAAGCGAACGGGCTTTGCGCGAAGCCCACGACAAACTGGAAAAGCTGTCGCTGACGGATGGCTTGACGGGCATCGCCAACCGGCGCTGCTTCGACCAGACCCTGCAGCTGGAGTGGCAGCGCGCCGCGCGCAACAATCAACCGCTGGCGCTGCTGATCATCGATATCGACTTCTTCAAAAGCCTCAACGATACCTTCGGCCATCCGTATGGCGACGCCTGCCTGCAGCAGATCGCGGCGGCCCTGCATTCCGCGCTGCCGCGCGCCAGCGACCTGGCGGCCCGCTTCGGCGGAGAGGAGTTTGCCGCCATCCTGCCCGCCACCGATGGCGCGGGCGCGCTGGCCGTGGCGCACAAGATGCAGGAAGCGATTGCCGCGGCCGCCATCGTCCACGCGCCGTCGCGCGGCGGCCTGGTGACGGCCAGCATCGGCCTCGCGCTGAATGACGCAGGACAGACGCCGGAACAATTGCTGGCCGCCGCCGACCAGGCCCTGTACCGGGCCAAGCAGAATGGCCGCAACCGGGTCGAAGGCTAGCCTGTCAGCTTGCCGGTAATGACTTCCCATTGCGCCGGCGTCACGGGCGTGATCGACAGACGGCTGCCTTTCTTGAGCAGCAGCATGTCTTCCAGTTCCGGCATCTGGCGCATCTCGGACAGGGGCAGCAGCGCCGTCTTCCTGACGCCGCGCACGTCGACGCTGATCCAGCGTGGCTGCTCTTGCGTGGCCTTGGCATCGAAATATTTTCCGCCCTCTTCAAACTGGCTGTGATCGGGATACGCGCCGCTGGCCACTTCGGCCACGCCCGCCACGCCCGGCTGCGGGCAGCTCGAGTGATAGAACAGCACGCCATCGCCCGGTTGCATGCCATCGCGCATGAAGTTGCGCGCCTGGTAGTTGCGCACACCGAACCACGGCATGGTGTGTTTGGGCGCCGCCATGAGGTCGTCGATGCTCACTTCATCGGGTTCGGATTTCATCAGCCAATATTGTTTCATATTCACTCCCTATCAAAAGCAACAGGCGTAAAAAAACGGTTGCGCATCGATGCTGCAACCGTTTTCTTGGTACTGCAAATTGGGCCCCGCCTGTGCCGCTATGCCGGCATCCCGAACCAAACGGTTCAAGGTGGTCACGTTAGTTCAATTTCGGGTTCGTCGAACGAGCGACGCTCACTCCCATCAAACAAAATTCGCAACCGATGCGCATAAATGGTTCAAGGAATATATGGCAATCGCGAACACCGCAGGGTAGACCCAAGTTTACTCCTTTGATCGCGCATCGCAAAGACAAATCGTCGCGTGCACGCTTAAAAAAGGTTTTCCTGGGGCGTCAGCGCGCTGTCCAGGACTGTATGCATGGCCGAGATTTTCTGCTTCACTTCCAGTATCGTCAATTCCGACAGCGGACCTTGCGGCGACTTCACGGAAAGGAATTCCGCGGCCACGCCCAGGGCGGCCAGCACGGCGATGCGGTCGTTGCCCTTGACCTTGCCCGCGTCGCGGATGGCTTTCATTTTGCTATCGAGATAGATCGCCGCTTCGCGCAGCGCGCGCTCTTCGCCGTCGCGGCACACCATGCTGTAGGACTGGCCCATGATATTGACATCGACACGCGGCATTACGCTTCCTTCTCGTTCTCGGCACTATAGGCGCCCGCTTCCGAAGCGGCTTGCTCCAGGCCGGCTTGCACCAGTTCGGGAATTTTTTCCAGCAAAGCTTCCACCCGCTCCTGCGCCTCGCGCATGCGCTGCACATACAGGGCGTTCTCGGCGGCCAGCGCGGCATTGTCCTTGCGCAGTTGCGCGTTTTCACGGCGCAGCGCATGGGTCATTTCGGCCAGCAGGCCTATTTTGTCGGATAATTCGTTGAATTCGGAAATCATCCCGCCACTATAGGGCGGACGCTCCATGGGCGTCAATCGAATCACGCCGCTGTCACACATATTTACATCAATGCAGGGCAGTTGGCGGACAATACACGCTTTTTCCGGCGCTTTTCGCCAAGTGCGCGCATCTGCCGGCGCCGCGATGGCAGCGTTTTACTCGTCGACGTAATCGGGTTCGATATCGAGTCCGCCATAGCGGTTTTCGCAAGAGCGGCGCGTCAGCGTCTGTTGTCCGCCCTTGCCGTCAAGAACCATCGTCAAGTCGCGGCAAGTACGGCGATAACTGCCAGGCTTGGCGTCCGTCCCCGAGGGCGTCAGGCGCACTGCCAGCGGCACCGCATTGCCCAGGCCCTTGTTGCTCCACTGGCGCGTCTTGCCATCCTCTTCATCTTTCAAGGTGCGCACGGCGGCCGTCAGCAGCGCTTTCTGTTCCCTGGCATTGAGCTTGGCGATGGTGACGTCGGACAGGAAAGGCGGATACACGACGGGCGCCGGGTCCTTGCCCTGCACATCCCAGCGTCCGCTGTTCTGCGAACAGGTGCGGCGGCTCAGGTCCTGCGACTTGCCGCCTGCGGTGACGACGAATTTCAGGTCGCGGCACACGTGCGCCTTCAAGCTGTGTTCCGTCATGCCGGAGTTGCTGAAGTTATATGTGACCTTCACCAGCACGCCGCTGTCGCCGCCGTTGTCCCACACATGGGCTTCCTGGTCGTCGTCATCCTTGTTCAAATCGTTGAACAAGTCATTGAGCAACATTTCCTTTTCCAGCGGCGTCAGGGCCGCCACGGTGATCTCGTCGACGATGGTGGGCGTTTGCGCCGCAGCATTGCCCAGGCAGGCGAGACCGACGAGAGTAGCGCCCAACAGGCGCCGGGCGGGATGGGAAATCGGGAATGGCATGGCGTGCTTTCTGGTGCGAGTGGTGATATTGATATGCAATTGCAATCATCTTATCAAATTTCATAGTCAAACTCTGTTTCCTATGCGTACAGGAACGCCCCCTCTCCGAACGGCATGCTAGAGTCGCGCCTGTTGCTGACGCCCGGGAACGAGATTTGTGCTGGCGCAAACCCTGTGTAGATGCAGGCTCTGCTCAGCATCTATCTATATGTTCCCCTTGAATAAGCCCCCTACCGTCCCTATAATTAGCACTCGTTAGTAGAGAGTGCTAACAAACTCTTTCGTAGCAATCCTCAGGAAATGATGGTGCTTGCCAGGCCACTGCAGGGAACGCTACGCGGCGGGCGACGCCGCGATGCACCACTGCCGGATACAGGCAAGGACAGGATGACATGGGGTTTGCTTGACCGTTGCGGGCTGCTTTCAACGGCGGTCACTGAAAGCACGTCTGGCGCTGTGCCAGGCATGTATTCATTTAGCAACACCTATCCATTGAACTTTAAGGAGTTTTGTATGAATCTGCGCCCATTGAACGATCGCGTCATCGTCAAACGCCTCGACCAGGAAACCAAGACTGCGTCCGGCCTCATCATTCCTGATGCAGCTGCTGAAAAACCGGATCAAGGCGAAGTCCTTGCCGTAGGCAATGGCAAGATTCTCGACGACGGCAAAGTGCGTCCTCTGGATGTCAAAGTGGGCGACCGCGTCCTGTTCGGCAAGTACGCCGGCCAAACCGTCAAAGTTGACGGCGATGAGCTGCTGGTCATGCGCGAAGAAGACATCATGGCGATCGTCGTCAAGTAATTGTTTCCACGTTGTAGACAGATACATCCCGAAACTCAGGAGAATTGAACATGGCAGCTAAAGAAGTAGTATTCGGCGACGCAGCGCGCGCCAAGATGGTCGAAGGCGTCAACATCCTCGCCAACGCAGTCAAAGTAACGCTGGGCCCGAAAGGCCGCAACGTGGTCCTGGAGCGCTCGTTCGGCGCCCCTACCGTCACCAAGGATGGTGTCTCGGTAGCGAAAGAAGTTGAACTCAAAGACAAGCTCATGAACATGGGCGCGCAAATGGTCAAGGAAGTTGCTTCCCGCACCAGCGACAACGCCGGCGACGGCACCACCACCGCAACCGTGCTGGCACAAGCCATCGTGCGCGAAGGCATGAAGTTCGTTGCCGCCGGCATGAACCCGATGGACCTGAAGCGCGGTATCGACAAGGCAGTTGCTGCCACCGTCGAAGAACTGGCGAAAATCGCCCGTCCTTGCACCACGACCAAGGAAATCGCCCAGGTTGGCGCGATCTCGGCAAACTCGGACTACTCGATCGGCGAGCGTATCGCTGAAGCGATGGAAAAAGTCGGCAAGGAAGGCGTCATCACCGTTGAAGACGGCAAGTCGCTGAACGACGAGCTGGACATCGTTGAAGGCATGCAGTTCGACCGCGGCTACCTGTCGCCATACTTCATCAACAACCCGGAGAAACAAGTTGCCGTACTGGACAGCCCATTCGTCCTGCTGTGCGACAAGAAAATCTCGAACATCCGCGACCTGCTGCCGGTACTGGAACAAGTCGCAAAAGCTGGCCGTCCACTGCTGATCATCGCAGAAGACATCGAAGGCGAAGCGCTGGCCACCCTGGTTGTGAACAACATCCGCGGCATCCTGAAAACTTGCGCAGTGAAAGCACCTGGCTTCGGCGACCGCCGCAAAGCCATGCTGGAAGACATCGCTGTCCTGACCGGCGGCCAAGTGATCGCTGAAGAAGTCGGCCTGACCCTGGAAAAAGTGACCCTGGCCGAACTGGGCCAAGCGAAACGCATCGAAGTGGGCAAGGAAAACACCATCGTTATCGATGGCGCCGGCGAAGCAGCTTCGATCGAAGCACGCGTGAAACAAGTGCGTGTACAGATCGAAGAAGCGACCTCGGACTACGACCGTGAAAAACTGCAAGAGCGCGTCGCCAAACTGGCTGGCGGCGTTGCCGTGATCAAGGTTGGCGCAGCCACCGAAGTCGAAATGAAAGAGAAAAAAGCCCGCGTTGAAGATGCACTGCACGCGACCCGCGCTGCCGTGGAAGAAGGCATCGTGCCAGGCGGCGGCGTAGCCCTGCTGCGCGCACGCGCCAACATCACGGTCAAGGGCGACAATCCTGATCAAGACGCTGGTATCAAGATCGTCCTGCGCGCAATGGAAGAGCCTCTGCGCATGATCGTGCAAAACGCTGGCGAAGAAGCTTCGGTCGTCGTGGCAGCCGTACTGGCTGGCTCGGGCAACTACGGCTACAACGCTGCCAACGGCACGTATGGCGACATGGTGGAAATGGGCGTCCTGGACCCAGCCAAAGTGACCCGTTCGGCGCTGCAAAACGCCGCTTCGATCGCTTCGCTGATGCTGACGACCGACTGCATGGTCTGCGAAATCGCTGACGACAAGGCAGGCGGCGGCATGGGCGGCGGCATGGGTGGTATGGGCGGCATGGGCGGCATGGACGGCATGATGTAATGTCCGGCGGCCAGTCGCGCAGGCGACGGCGCGACTGGCCGCATACGCAGGGACAGGGCTGGCAGACCAAAAGCTGCCAGCGCCTCCCGGCGGCCCCGAAAGCCACCTTCTACGGAAGGTGGCTTTTTTTCGCCTGTTGATTTTACAAGCCCGTTTGGCAAACCCGTTCGGCAAGCCCGGCGATTGCCGGCCTGTGCGTTTTGCTTTAGCATGGCCGCCATCCTCCACCTTCTTACGCCACTACCGCCATGCCGCCACGCGCCTCTTCTTCCAAAACCACCATCATCGCCGGCATCCTGGCCGGCTTGCTGGCCGCCGGGCTCGGTGCTTTCTACCTGCATCAGCAGTCCGCGCCGCAGGCAGACAATGCCCCGACCGCGAACAGCCAGACGGCGGTGCCGGAGCAGAACGCGCGCGCCGTCGATGCGCTGATGGCTTTGCCGGAAATCAAGGCATGGTCGGCGCATATCGAAAAGGCGTCCGGCGGCCGCGCGCACGGCGCCGTGATGGAAACGTCGCCCGAGACGCGCCTCGTCGATGGCGTCGTTTACTACCAGCTGAGCTTTTTCGAAAGCACGCCCGATGCGGCGCACCGGTGGGAGAGTTTCGTCGTCACGCCCGATGGCAAGCACATCCTCGTCGACGACATCGTCAGCGGCGACCTGATCAGCCTGGAACAATGGCGCAAGGACAATGCGCCCATGCAGCGCATCGCCACGCAGTAACACCCCAAGCCGACGCGATGGCCAGGGACACTGGCGTTGCAGCGCAAGCTTTACTTTCTGGCATCGAAGCCCGATACTCGCCCACATGCCCGCCATCACCGTCCGCCCCCTCACGCCAGACGACGCCAGCGCCTACCGCGCGCTGCGCCTGGCCGGCATCGCCGAACTGCCCGCCGCCTTCTGCACCACGCATGCGGCGGAAAGCGGCTTGCCGCTGGCACAGATAGCCGAGCGCCTGCACGCCACCTCCCACCAAATAATATTTGGCGCTTTCACCAAGGAACAATTGATCGCCATGGCCGGCCTGCGCCGCGAACCGATCGCCGTCGTGCATGACAAGGCCAGCCTGTGGGGCGTGTACGTGGCGCAGCAGGCGCGCGGGCGCGGCGCGGGACGGCAACTGGTGCAGGCCGCCATCGACCATGCCTGCGCCATTCCCGAGCTGGGCCGCGTGCGCCTGGCCGTGGCGCAGGACAACCACGCGGCATTGACTCTGTACCTGGCTTGCGGTTTTACCCTGGAGGACTGTCCCGCATCGGATGGCATGCTGCAAATGCAGCTGTGGCTGCCCCGCCCTGCGCGCGCAAGTGCCGAAAGTAATGTCTTTATGAAAATCAATACCTTACAAATCCCTGCGAAATAGCGGACAGGCCGTTTTTTCTGTTGCAAGCAAACGCGGCAGGCCTTAGCATCGCGGCTTACAAAAAAAACTTGGGGAGAGCCAATGTCATCGGCCGAGACACAAACCGCCACGGGCAAGATGCCCCGGCAAATACCGTACATCATCGCCAACGAAGGCTGCGAACGCTTCAGCTTTTATGGCATGCGCAACATCCTGACGCCATTCCTCATCAGCACCCTGCTGCTGATGATCCCGATCGACCAGCGCACGGGCGAAGCCAAGCACGTCTTCCACACCTTCGTCATCGGCGTGTACTTCTTCCCGCTGCTGGGCGGCTGGCTGGCCGACCGCTTCTTCGGCAAATACAACACCATCTTCTGGCTCAGCCTCGTGTATTGCGCCGGCCATGCCTGCCTGGCCCTGTTTGAAAACAGCGTCAACGGCTTCTATTTCGGCCTGTTCCTGATCGCCTTCGGTTCCGGCGGCATCAAGCCGCTCGTGGCCTCGTTTGTCGGCGACCAGTTCGACCAGACCAACAAGCACAAGGCCAAGCTGGTGTTCGACCTGTTCTACTGGATCATCAACTTCGGCTCCTTCTTCGCCTCGCTGCTGATGCCGCTGTTCCTGAAAAAATACGGTCCATCGATCGCCTTCGGCATCCCCGGCCTGATGATGCTGGCCGCCACCATCGTCTTCTGGATGGGCGCCAAAAAATACGTACACGTGCCGCCTGCACCGCCGAACCCCGATTCGTTCACCCGCGTGGCCCGCACGGCCCTGCTGGCGCGTGTCGACGGCGGTTCGCGTCCCGGCCTGTATGTGGCCTACGTCGGCGTGATCGGCGCCCTGTATGCGTTCTACAGCATTCCCGAATGGGGCTTCGTGATTTCCGCGTGTACGGCGCTGGTATTGCTGCTGGCCTTCGGCAGCATCGGCACGGCCATGCAGCTGGAACGCGCGCGCGGCATCCACCCCGACGAAGCCGTCGAAGGCGTGCGCGCCGTGCTGCGCATCCTCGTCATCTTCGCCCTCGTCACGCCCTTCTTCTCGCTGTTCGACCAGAAGGCTTCGACCTGGATCGTGCAAGCGAACACCATGGAAAAACCAAGCTGGTTCCTGCCGGCGCAGATGCAGGCGCTGAACCCGATGCTGGTGATGCTGCTGATCCCGTTCAACAACCTGGTGCTGTACCCGATGCTGAACCGCTTCGGCCTGGAAGCGACGGCCCTGCGCCGCATGACGGCCGGTATCGGCTTTTCCTCGCTGGCGTGGATCGTCATCGGCTTGCTGCAGCTGGCCCTCGACAGCGGCAATGCCGTCTCCATCATGTGGCAGATCCTGCCGTACGCCCTGCTGACATTCGGCGAAGTGCTGGTCTCGGCGACAGGACTCGAGTTTGCCTACAGCCAGGCGCCCGTCTCGATGAAGGGCGCCATCATGAGCTTCTGGAATCTGTCGACCACGGTGGGTAACTTGTGGGTGCTGATCGTCAACCGCAGCGTCATGAACGAAGGCGTGATCGGCAAGATCGCCGAAAGCGGCATCAGCGTGACAGCCTTCCAGATGTTCTTCTTCGCCGCCTTTGCCGCCGTCGCCATGCTGGCCTTCGGCCTGTATGCGAAGCGCTACAAGATGGTCGATAACTACCGCCAGGCGGCCATCCCGGCAAAAGCATGATGCCGGTTTGACCTGCCGCAATGAAGAAGGGCGCCCTCGGGCGCCCTTTTTTTACGTCGTCACGGTCGGCCCATCGCGCCCCGTGCGCTCGCGTATCTGCGCCAGTTGCTCGGCCACGGCGATCAGTCCCGCCAGCGCTTCCTGGGTCGGGATGCCGTGCTGCGCGACATCGGCTTCATAGCGCTCCAGGTACAGGCGCAGGGTGGCGCCTTCGGTACCCGTGCCGGACAGGCGCAGCACGATGCGCGCGCCGTCCGTCATGACGATGCGGATGCCCTGCTGCGCCGCCACGGAGCCATCGACGGGGTCCGTGTAGCTGAAATCGTCGGCCAGCGCCACCGTGTAGCCATTGACTACCTGGCCCGGCAAGGCGGCCAGCTGGCCGCGCATGGCCTCCATCAACTGCTGCGCGCTGGCGCTGTCGATGTCTTCGTAATCGTGGCGCGAATAATAGTTGCGGCCATACGTAGCCCAGTGCGCGCGCACGATCTCTTCCACCGATTGCTTTTTCTCTGCCAGCAGGTTGAGCCAGAACAGCACGGCCCATACGCCGTCCTTTTCGCGCACGTGGTTCGAGCCCGTGCCGTAGCTTTCTTCGCCGCACAAGGTGGCCATGCCGGCGTCGAGCAGGGTGCCGAAGAACTTCCAGCCCGTCGGCGTCTCGTAGCACGGAATGCCCAGCGCGGCCGCGACCCGGTCGGCCGCGCCCGACGTGGGCATGGAGCGGGCGATGCCCTTCAAGCCCGCGCGGTAGCCGGGCGCCACGGTGGCATTCGCGGCCAAAATCGCCAAGCTGTCCGACGGCGTCACGTCGAAGCGCCGGCCAACGATCATGTTGCGGTCGCCGTCGCCATCCGAGGCGGCGCCGAAGTCGGGGGCCTCATTGTCACCATCTCCGGCCGCCATGATGGCAATCAATTCCTGCGCGTTGACGGGATTCGGGTCCGGATGGCCGCCGCCGAAGTCTTCCAGGGGCACGCCGTTGATAACGCTGCCCTTCGGCGCGCCCAGCATGCCTTCCAGGATGGCCGTCGCATACGGACCGGAGACGGCGTGCATGCCGTCAAAGCAGATGCGCAAGCCGCCCGCGAACAGGGCACGGATGGCGTCGAAGTCGAACAGCTGCTGCATCAGTTCCGCGTAATCTTGAACCGGATCGATCACTTCGACCGTCATCTGCTCGATGCGCACCGAACCCGGTTTGTCGAGGTCGATGTCGGCAGCGTCGCTGATGCGGTATTCGGCGATGCCTTGCGTGCAGGCGTAGATGGCCTCGGTGACCTTTTCGGGCGCCGGGCCGCCATTGGCGATGTTGTACTTGATGCCGAAATCGCCATCGGGACCGCCCGGATTATGGCTGGCCGACAGGATGAGGCCGCCGCTGGCGCCATGCTTGCGGATGACGCAGCTGACGGCCGGCGTCGACAGGATGCCGCCCTGCCCCAGCAGTACGCGCGCGTAACCGTGCGCGGCCGCCATGCGCAGCACCGTCTGGATGGCCGCGCGGTTGTAAAAGCGGCCGTCGCCGCCCAGCACCAGGGTCTGGCCGCGGCAGTCGCCCAGCGTGTCAAAAACGCTCTGCACGAAGTTTTCCAGATACTGCGGCTGGCTGAACACAGCCACTTTCTTGCGCAGGCCAGAAGTGCCGGGCCGCTGGCCGGCTACCGGCGCCGTATTGATGATTTGAATAGCCATCTTGCCTCCATATTAACTTCCGATGGTAACGCATGCCAGGCAAGCGGCAAAGCGTTGTACGCCTGCCACGGTGCGCCAAGCCGCTTAGCGCTACACTCCGGCATGCCATATAATGAGAATCATTCTCATATGCGGCACTCCTGGCTGCGGACTCATACATCGGACGCCGTGGTTGCACGCTATTACCAAGAACTGTTGAACTTTTGCTGGCGCAGCTTGCGCAACCGCGAAGCTGCTGCCGACCTGGTGCAGGAAAGCTATGCGCGCGTGCTGGGCGAAGCGGCCGTGCGCGAACCGCGTGCGCTGCTGTACCGCACGGCGCGCAATCTGCTGATCGACAATCACCGCCGCGCCGCCCTGCGCCAGCATGAGGAGCTCGATGCCCTGCCCGAGGCCGCGCATCCGGCCGCGCCGCGCCACTTGCAGCCGGAGCAGGCGCTCGAAAGCAGCCAGGACTGGCAAGCCTGCGTGGCCGCCATCGACGCCTTGCCGCCCCGCTGCCGCGACGCCTTCGTGCTGCACGTCTTCGAGGAATTGCCGCACGCGCAGATCGCCGCGCGCATGGGCATTTCCGTGAGCATGGTGGAAAAACATATCGCGCGGGGCATGCTCGGTTGCCAGGCGCAGTTGCATTCTTTGCGGGAAGCCACATAATGGCGCCCATGACCGCCCACCCGCCCCGCTACGATTTCGGCCCGTCCGCGCAGGACGAGGCGGACTTGCGCGAGTACGCCGACTTTGCCGCCACGCAGGACGGCGTGGCACTGGCCGCGGCAAGCTGGTTTGGCCGGCGCGGCAACCTCGATGCACAGCAACAGGCCGAATTTTCCGCCTGGCTGGCAGCCGACGCGCTGCACGCGCAAGCGTACGCGCAGCTGCGGGACACGCACCGCGTGGCGCGCAAGATTCCCGCGCAGGTCGCCGCGCGCTGGGCAGTGCCCCACGCAGCGCCATCCTCCCGCCCCCGCCGCCACTGGCTGCGCGCGCTGCCGTATGCGGCCGCCGCCATGTTGCTGCTCAGCGTGGGCGCGGGCGGCTACCAGTGGTGGCAACAGCAAGCCGTGTTCAGCCAGTCGTATGCCACCATGCGCGGCCAGCGCCTGGCCGTCTCGCTGCCCGACGGCAGCAAGGTAGAACTCGATACGGCCACGCAGCTGCACGTCACCCTGTACCGCCAGCGCCGCGAAGTGCGCCTGGCGCACGGCGAAGCGCTGTTCCAGGTGCAAAGCAGACAGGGCCAGCCCTTCGACGTGCTGAGCGGCCCCTTGAAAGTGACGGTGGTGGGCACGCAGTTTTCCGTACGCAATACGCTCGATCACGACGGCCAGCTGCGCGTGGCCGTGCAGCAAGGATACGTGCGCGTGGCGGGCGCAGGACCAGACCTGGCCGACCTGCGGGCCGGCCAGGGCGTCAGCGCCGACGCCGGCGGCCGCCTGTCCGCCATTGCCAGCCTGGCCCCAGGCAGCGTTGCGCCATGGCGCAACGGCAGGGTCACCTTCGACAATGTGCCGCTGGGCGCGGCACTGGCCGAATTCGAGCGCTATGGCGACACCGGCTTCGTCGTGCGCGATCCCGCCGTGGCGCAGCTGCGCATCGGCGGCAGTTTCAGCCTGACCCAGCTCGACCGCTTCGCCGCCGCCCTGCCGCAGCTGTTGCCCGTGCAGATCGTGCGCAGCGGCGGCGCCAGCGAGATCCGCATGGCAGCAAAAATGCCGGCGCAAGCCCCTGCGATGCGGCTGCCTGAAAAATAAATGCAAATAAGTCGCATTCGCAGGTGAGGGTTCTGCCCGCTGCCGCGTCTACCAAGTTAATCGACAATAAATTAACCTGGAGAAATGCAACATGTGGTCCCCCCGCCTCAATCTGACACCCGCCCCCCTCGCCCTGGCCGCCATGCTGGCCCTGGGCACCATTTCCCTGGCACAGGCGCAAACGGCGCCCGCCGTCACACTGGCCATCGCCGCCCAGCCGCTGGGCCAGGCGCTGAATGAGCTGGCGCGGCAAGCCAATCTGCAACTGCTGTTCGCGCCCGAACTCGTGGCCGGCAAGACGGCGCCCGCCGTCAGCGGCACCCTCAGCGTGGCCGACAGCCTGGAGCGTCTGCTGGCCGGCAGCGGCCTGACGGCTGCCATCGACGGCAACAGCGTCATCATCCGCTCCGCGCCCGCCGCCACGGGCAAGGTGGCGACCCTGGCGGAAATTACCGTCAGCGCCCGCCAGGAGGCAGTGATCGACAGCGAGCTGACCAAGTCATACGCGGCGCAAGTGGTGAGCATCGGCAAGGGCCAGCAAAGCCTGCGCGAAATTCCCCAATCCGTCTCCGTGCTGACGCGCCAGCAGTTGAATGACCAGAATTTGCTGAGCCTGGATGACGCCATGCGCGGCGTGACGGGCATCACCGTCGAGGCCAGCAGCACGGGCGGCAACCACGGCAACTTTTATTCGCGCGGCTATGCGCTTGATTCGGTGCAGGTCGATGGCGTGATGACGCCGGCCAGCACGGGCAACGACCTGTCGGCCGGCTTCGGACTGGCCATCTATGACCGGGTGGAAGTGCTGCGCGGCCCCGCCGGCCTGTTCCAAGGCGCGGGCGACCCGGGCGGCACCATCAACCTGGTGCGCAAGCGCGCGCGCGACACCTTCGCCGCCAGCGGCGTGCTCAGCGCCGGTTCCTGGGACCGCTACTACGCGGAGGCGGACGTCACGGGCCCCCTGAGCGCGGATGGCAAGGTGCGCGGCCGCCTGGTGGCCGCGTATGAACACCGGCGCTCCTTCGTCGACCATGTGTATGCGGAAAAACCGCTGCTGTACGGCACCGTTGCCATCGACGTGGCGCCGGGCACCGTACTGACGGGCGGCGTCACCCACCAGCAATACAAGGGCCGTCCCGCCTTCGGCCTGCCCGCGTATGAAGACGGGCGCCTGCTCGACGTGCCCCGCTCCACCTATCTCGACCCGGCCTGGAACCACATCACGGAAAAAGTCACCGAATACTTTGCCGAACTCGATCATAAACTGGCGAACGGCGGCCAGTTCAAGGCGACCGCCCTGTACCGCGAGCAGGATGAACCGTCGCGCAATTTCGGCTGGTCCGACTGTTCCGCCGATCCCGTCACGGGCGACAGCTGCCTGGTCAGCTGGAACTACCGCAGCCACTGGAAGACGCAGGGCCTGGACGCCTACCTGGCCACGCCGTTCCAGGCGTTTGGCCGCAGCCACGACCTGATCGTGGGCGCCGACTACCGCCAGCTGCACAAGAATTTCCAGTATGGCGGCGGAAACAATGCGCCGATCAACATCTTTCATCCCGATAACAATATCGCGCGGCCCAGCTATACCTTTTCCAACGGCAATGACAACCGCACCAAACAGTTCGGCCTGTACGCGCGCACCCGCCTGCAAGCGACCGAGCGCCTGGCCGTCAACCTGGGCGGACGCGTGACGCACTGGGACAACCATACCGTCAACCGCAACGCGTATTTCAACCAGTTCACCGATGTCAGCAACACCATCAAGGCCAAGTTCACGCCGTATGCGGGCCTGGTCTACGAGCTCGACAAGCAGGTGTCGGCCTACGGCAGCTACACGCGCATCTTCTCGCCTCAGTCCACCACGGACGCTGCCGGCCAGACGCTGAAACCGCGCACGGGCCAGCAGTTCGAGCTGGGGCTGAAGGCGGAGCTGTTCGACAAGAACGTCAACGCGCATGCGGCCCTGTTCCGCATGGAAGACGAGAACCGCGTCATGCCCGACCCGGCCAACCCGCTGTTCTCCATCGGCGCCGGCAAGATGCGCAGCCAGGGCGTGGAAGCCGAGCTGAGCGGCAGTCCCCTGCCCGGCTGGAATATCACGGGCGGCTATTCCTACACCAGCACGCGCACCCTCGAAGGCAGCGACGACCAGAAGGCGCAGCTGTATTCCTTCATCGCGCCGCGCCACAATGTCAATCTGTGGACCAATTACCGGCTCGCCGGCGCGCTCGATAAAGTCAGCGTGGGCGGTGGCTTGCGCAGCGTCAGCAGCATGTACCGCCTGAACGGGCCCGTGAAATTCGAACAGGGCCCCGTCACCACGGTGGGCTTGCAGGCTGGCTACCGCCTCAGTCCCACACTGGAGCTGTCGCTGACGGTGAACAACCTGTTCGACAAAAAATACTACACGCGCGTGTGGGCCGCCTATGGCTCCAACTTCTATGGCGAACCGCGCAACGCCATGCTGACCCTGCGCGGCCAGCTGTAAACGCCCGCGCTCCTGCGCATGCACGGCCGCCGCCAGCAATGGGGCGGCCGTGCGCGTTGACGGCATCGCTGCGGCTTCATTACCACATCGCTCTCTTGCATGTCTCGCAACCCCGCACTATAATAAGAATAGTTCTCATTCACATTTAGACTCCCACCCGAGTTTGCGCACAGTCGCCTGACTGATGCGCGGCTGGATGACACGCTGCGCCAGCCAGGCACCACCGCCAAGCAAGCCTCCCATACCAAAAACGCCAGCCGCTCGACGGCGGGCACACGAGAAGAAGGATGTTTCATGGCGCGAGCACGTTCGCTGGCCGGCATGGTTGCCGGCCCGTTTTCCCCACCAGTTTCCAATGTCGCCATGCGTCCGCTGGCCATCGCCGTGCATTCCGCATTGCTGACGGCAGCGCTGGGCGCCGGCGCGGCCCTGGCTGCGGAGGCACCCGCCAAGCCCGATGAAGCCACTCTGAGCGAGATCAAGGTAGTGGGCCAGCAAGACAAGGCAGCGACCGAGCACACGGGTTCCTACACCACCAAACAGATGGCCACGGCGACGCGCATGGGCCTGTCGATCCGCGAAACGCCGCAATCGATTTCCGTGGTGACGCGCCAGCGCATGGACGACATGGGCTTGAACAGCCTGGCCGAGGTACTGGTGCAGTCGACGGGCGTGACGGTGCAGGAGAACGACAGCGAACGCACGAGCTTTTCGGCGCGCGGCTTTTCCATCGGCAATTACCAGATCGACGGCGTGGCCGTCAATTCAGGCAGCAATGCGCTGTTCGACACGGCCATCTATGACCGCATCGAGATCGTGCGCGGCGCCACGGGCCTGGTCAGCGGCAATGGCGACCCGTCGGCCACCATCAACATGATGCACAAGCGTCCCGGCAAGGAGTTTGCCGCCTCGGCCGGCCTGACCGTGGGTTCGTGGAGCAAGGTCCGGCTCGAAGGCGACATCAGCGCGCCGCTGAATGCGGACGGCAGCATCCGCGGGCGCGTCGTGGTGGCAGGCCAGAACCGCCATTCCTACATGGACCTGTACAAGGAACGCAAGCTGGTGGGCGCCGTCATCGTCGAGGCGGATCTGACGCCTGCAACGTTGCTGACGGCCGGCATCGACTATCAAAAAAACACGCCGAAAGGCACGAGCTGGGGCACCACGCCCCTGTTCTTCTCGGACGGCACGCCGGCCAACATGCCGCGCTCGTTCAACATGGCGGCCAAGTGGAGCAGCTGGGAGCGCGCATTCGAAAACAAATACGTCTACCTCGAACACCGCTTCGCCAACGACTGGAAGATCAAGGCTGCCTACGGGCGCCTGGACAGCTCCTCGAACGGCAAACTGTTCTACGGCGGCAGCGGCTATCCGAAACGCGACGGCAGCGGCCTGGAAGTCTGGAGCGGCGCCTTCCCCTACGATGAAAAGCAGGACAACTTCGACCTGTCGGCCAACGGCACCTTCCCCCTGTTCGGCCGCCAGCACGACCTGGTGCTGGGCGTGAATGGCTGGAAGCGCAGCGGCACGACGAATGAAACCTTGCTGCCCGATCCGCTGCCATTCGCCACCACCATCCCCGACTTCCGCAACTGGACGGGCGACGTGCCCGAGCCGGCGCTCACGCGCACGGGCGCGCGCGACGTCGCCACCACCAAGCAGTCCGGCGCCTTCATCGCCACGCGCATCAATGTCACGGACAGTTTCAAGGTGCTGGCCGGCGCGCGCGTCTCCAGGTGGGAAACATATAACGACCGCTATGATACCCAGGGCCGTTTTGTGAAACGCAGCTCCGCCTACAAGACGGACGATGTCGTCACGCCGTACGCGGGCGTGGTGCTCGACGTGAGCAAGAGTACCTCGCTGTACGCCAGCTACACGGACCTGTTCAAGCCGCAAAACCTGAAGGACAAGAACAACGCCTTCCTCGACCCGATCACGGGCAGCAATGTGGAAGCGGGCGTGAAGAGCGAATTCTTCGACGGCGCCGTGAATGCCTCGTTTGCCGTGTATGAAGCCAAGCAGGACAACCTGGGCGAGGAAGACAAATCGGTGCCGCTGACCTTCGTGCTGCCGGACGGCAGCCGTCCCTATATCTCGACGGGCAAGGGCACGAAAAGCAAGGGTTACGAGGCGGAAGTGTCGGGCAGCCCCTTGAGCGGCTGGCAGCTGTTCGCCGGCTACACGCACAGCAAATCGAAGACGGGCAAGGGCGTGGTGACCAACACCATCCAGCCGACCAACATGCTGCGCGTCTCGACCACCTACCGCCTGCCGGGCGAGCTGCAAAATCTCACCATCGGCGGCGGCTTGAACTGGCAGAACGAGATCTGGACGACGGCCACCCTGCCGAACAAAAGCAAGATCCGGGTCAGCCAGGGCAGCTACGTGCTGGCCAACCTGATGGCGCGCTATCAGATCAGCCCGAAACTGTCGGCCAGCCTGAATGTCAACAACCTGTTCGACAGGACGTATTTCCGCCGCGTGGGTTTCTATAACGGCGGCTATTACGGCGAACCGCGCAACGTGGCGCTGAACCTGCGCTACCAGTACTGATGCATCGCAGGCCGCTGCCCCCCCCGGAGCGCGGCCGCTTTGTCCATTTCACATAAGAAGATAAGGGATACACCATGCACATCACTTCCATCGCGCGCCTCGGCGCCCTCGCTGCCGCCCTGCTGGGCGCGGCCCTCGTTTCCGGCACGGCCAGCGCGCACCAGATCTGGCTGCAGCAGGACGGCAAGACGGCCAGCGTGTACTTCGGCGAATTCGGCGACAACCTGCGCGAGGCGTCGCCCGGCCTGCTGGACAAGTTCAGCATCAAGAACGTGACATGGGTGTCGGCCAAGGGCACGCAGCCGCTGCAGGCGAGCAAGACGGCCGGCGCGTTCATCCTGAATGGCAAGGTGGGTGCCGGCGAAAGCATCATCGTCGAGGAAGACAACTACCCGTCCTGGGAAGAGAAAAAGGATGGCAAGAGCACGCGCACCGTGTGGGTCCCGGCCGCGCGCCTGATCGCCGACGGCAAGGCGCAAGCACCCGCGCTGACCCTCGACCTGGTGCCGACCGGCAAAGCAGGCCAGTTCCAGGTCAGCTACCAGGGCAAGCCGCTGGCGCAAGCCAAGGTCAACGCCGTGGTGCAATCGGGCTGGGGCAAGGAAGCGTGGAGCGATGCGCAAGGCCTGGTCAGCTTCCCGCTGCCATGGAAGGGCACCTATGTGCTGGAAGTGCAGCACACGGACAAGACGGCTGGCCAGCGCGGCACGCAAGCCTATGACAAGGTCATGTTCGTGACGACCCTGAGCCTGGTGCAGCCGCAAGGCGTGACGCCGCTGCCGGCCGGCCCGGCCCTGCCACCGAGCAAGG
The DNA here is from genome assembly GCF_030587275.1 of Janthinobacterium sp. SUN128. Lineage (NCBI taxonomy): Bacteria > Pseudomonadati > Pseudomonadota > Betaproteobacteria > Burkholderiales > Oxalobacteraceae > Janthinobacterium > Janthinobacterium sp. SUN128. The sequence goes on from NZ_JAPWHY010000001.1 coordinate 3,553,719, forward strand.
ATCACGACTGACCATGCAAGCGCCAGCCATCATTAAAATGCCGCGCCTGCGGCTCTCCGCCGGCGCGGTGTACCGCCTCGGCGTGGCTTCGCGCAGCGTGGCGGCCATCGTTGGCGGCTACGTGCTGGCCGCGCTGGTCACCATGCTGCTGTCGGTAAGCCTGCCCATGGCCCGTTCCGAAGCCGTCATGACAGCCACCCTGCTGTCGTTTGCCATCTACACCTGCGCCGTGATGTGGGTCTTCGCCACGCGCAACGCCCTGCGCGCCTGGCTGGGCCTCGCGATCCCCGCCGCCATCATCGCCGCCATCCTGCAGTGGATGGACGCACTATCCTGGAGTTTCGCATGAAAGAAGGTTTCCGCCAGTCGATGGCATGGCTGCACACCTGGTCCGGCCTGCTCGTCTGCTGGATTTTGCTGCTGGTGTTTTGCGCCGGCACGGCCAGCTACTACCGCAATGAAATCACCCTGTGGATGCAGCCCGAATTGCACGGCGCCGCCGCCAGCCAGGTAAGCACCGAGGAAGCGGCCAGCGTGGCGCAGAAGGCGATGCAAGAGCGGGCAGAAGGCGCCACGCGCTGGTTCATCAGTCTGCCCGGCGATCGCAGCCCGGCCACGCAACTGGGCTGGAGCAAGCCTTCGAAGCCCGGCGAAAAGAAACGCGGACGGCGCGGCAATTTTCATAGCGAAAAAGCCGATCCGGCCACGGGAGAAGTGCTGTCCAAGCCGCGCGAGACGCGGGGCGGCGAATTCCTCTACCGCCTGCATTTCGACCTGCATTACATGCCGGCCATCTGGGCCCGCTGGATCGTGGGTTTCTGCGCCATGTTCATGTTCGTCTCCATCATCAGCGGCATCGTCACGCACAAGCGCATCTTCAAGGACCTGTTTACCTTTCGGCCGAAAAAGGGCCAGCGCTCGTGGCTGGACGCGCATAACGTGACGGCCGTGCTGGCCCTGCCCTACCACATCATGATCACCTACACGGGCCTGGTCACGTTGATGTTCCTGTACATGCCTTCCGGCGTCACGGCCGCCTACAAGGGCGACCAGGATGCCTTCTTCGCCGAAGCCTTCCCGGGCCGCTCGGGCGACAGCAAGCCAGCCGGCGTGGCCGCGCCGTTGGCACGGTTGGCGCCCCTCGTGCGCCAGGCGGAACAGCATTGGGGCGGCGGCAAGGTCGAGCGCATTTCCGTCAACCACCCGGGCGACGCCAACGCCACCATTTCGCTGACGCGCGCCGGTGGACGCGACATGTCGTCGAAGCAGCCGTCGATGGAATTCGATGGCGTTTCCGGCAAGCTGTTGTCAAGCGATGGCGACGCGCAGCCCGGCGCGGCAGCCACGCAAGGCGTGATGGTTGGACTGCACGTCGCACATTTCGGCGGGCCGCTGCTGCGCGCCCTGTTCTTCCTGTCCGGCCTGGCCGGCTGTGCCATGGTGGCCACGGGCGCTTTGCTGTGGGCCGTCAAGACGCGCCAGAAGCAGGCCAAGGCGCTGGCCGCCGGCAAGCGCGCCAGCTTCGGCCTGCGCCTGGTCGAAGCGCTCAACATCGGCGCCATCGCCGGCATCCCGATCGCCTTTGGCGCCTACTTCTGGGCCAACCGCCTGCTGTCCGTGACGATGGAAGACCGGCCGAAAGAGGAAATCGCCTGCTTCTTCGGCGCCTGGGCCCTGGCCGCCATCATCGCCCAGCTGCGCCCGTCGCGAGCCATGTGGCGCATGCAGCTGGCCGCCGGCGCCTTCCTGCTGGCATCGCTGCCTGTGCTGAACGTCTTCACGACCAGTTCGCACCTGGGCGTGACCCTGTTCTTGGGCCGCGGCCCCGTGGCGGTCGCCGCCTTCGATCTGGTGGTGCTGGTGCTGGGCCTGGGCCTCGCGTATGCGGCGTTCAAATTGAAACCGCTGCCCGTGAAGGCGGCCAAGGCAGCAGCGGTGAAACCGGCGCAAACCATGGAGGCCGCGTGATGGAACTGTTAGCGAATTTCCTCGTCTTCGCATTGTGCTATGCGGGCCTGTCTTCGCTGTGCCTGGCGATGGACCGCCATTACGCCGACCTGCACGGACGCGGCGCCGAACCGCCCGCGCCGCTGCGCCGCCGCTTGCAATGGGCCGGCTGGCTGGCGCTGGCGGCCGGCCTCGCCTGGGCCATGCACATCGCCGGCGGCGGCTACGGCCTCGTCTACTGGGTCGGCAGCCTGACGGGCTGCGGCTTGCTGCTGATCTGGCTGCTGCCCTACGCGCCGCACCAGGCCATGCGCCTGGCGCGCATCATCGGCGGCGCGGCCGTACTGGCCGCCGTCGCGCTGGCCTTGCTGTAGAGGACCTGGCGGTACCGCCACGTGACGGCAAGTGCGTGGCGGGACAGCAACAGCGCATTGCATCGGCACGCTCACCGCGCTAAAATGAGAATAATTCTTATTTGCATTAAGGCCATCCCCACCATGCCAGGCAGTCCGTTCGCGCCCTCCCCCCTGCTGGCCACGCAGCTGGAAAGCCATTACCGCGCACACCACGGCTGGCTGGCGCACTGGCTGCAGCGGCGCCTGGGTAACGCTGCCGAGGCCGCCGACCTGATGCAGGATACTTTCGCGCGTCTGCTGGCCGGCGCGCCAATGCAGCCGCAAACGCCGGCCCTGCGCGCCCCCAAGGCTTACCTGGCGACCGTCGCCAAACATCTGCTGATCAACCATTTGCGGCGCCAGTCGCTGGAACGGGCGTGGCTGGCAGCGCTCGCCGCCCTGCCCGAACAGCATCTGCCATCGACCGAGCAGCGCGTGGAAATCCTGCAGGCGTTGCAAGCGGTAGATGCCATGCTCGACGGCCTGAAACCGAAGGTGCGCGCCGTCTTCATCATGGCGCAGATCGAAGGCCATGCCTACGCGGATATCGCCGCGCTGCTGGGCATCGGCGAGCGCTCCGTGAAACGCTACATGGCCGAGGCGCTGACGGAATGCGTGCTGCTGGCGCCGGATTTTCCGGCATGAGCGCCGCTGCTTCGCCATATCCTCCGCTGTCGCGCAAGGTGGCGCGCCAGGCCGTCGAATGGTATTTATTGGAGCAGTCGGGCCAGGCCACGCCGGACGACCTGGCCGCCAGCGCCGAATGGCGCGCACGCGACCCGGAACATGCGCGCGCCTGGAACAGGGTGCAGCAGGTGAGCCAGACGGCTGGCCTGCTGCCGCCGGATCTGGCCGTGCCTGTGCTGCGCCGGCCGCAGCGCCGCGTGGCCGTGCAGGTATTGCTGGCGCTGATGGCGGCGCCCGCCGCGTGGCTGCTGGTGCGCCACGAAATGCTGGCCGATTACCGCAGCGGCGTGGGAGAACGGCGTGTAGTATCCCTGCCCGATGGCGGCACCCTGGTGCTCAACACGGACAGCGCCGTCGATGTGGCGTATGGCGCCGGCGAACGCCTGCTGACCCTGCGCCGCGGTGAAGTGCTGGTGCAGACGCGCGCCGATCATGCGGGCAGCCGCCCTTTCATCGTCGCCACCTGCCATGGCCGCATCCGCGCGCTGGGCACGCGCTTCACCGTGCGCGTCGACGACGACAGCAGCCGCGTGACGGTGCTCGAGCACGCGGTGGAAATCACGCCGCGCGCGCCCTCGGCCACCGTCCGCACGCTCATGGCGGGACAGCAAAGCCGCTTCGACGCCAGCCACGCCGGCCTGCCCACGCCAGCCCCGCTGCAAGCCGATGCGTGGACGCACGGCATGCTGGCGGCGCAGGACATGCGCCTCGATGCCTTCGCCTTGGAGCTGTCACGCTACCGCCCCGGCCTGCTGCGCGTGGAGCCGCAAGTGGCGGGCTTGCGCCTGTCGGGCGCCTTCCAGCTCGACGACACGGACGCCGTGCTGGAAAGCCTGGCGCGCATGCTGCCCGTCGACGTGCTGTACCGCACTCCGTACTGGGTCACCATCGCGGCCCGCAAAAAATAGTTGACAAGAATTGGCCCCTTTTTTCGGCATGGCCTGTCCTGTGAGTATTACAACGACACTCACCGGAAAGGCAAGACCATGCACCCACCCCGTTTGACTCCCCTCGCGCGCGCCATCGGCAGCGCCGTGTTCCTGCTGTCGCTGGCGCAGGCGCCGGCCATGGCAGCCGATGCCGCCACGCCAGCCGCCGCGCAAACGGTTTTCCACGTGCCGGCCGGCGAACTGTCCACCGCCATCGCCAGCTTTGCCATCGAGGCGAAGGTGAGCGTGGGTGCGGCGGCCGAACTGCTGCAAGGCGTGCGCACGCAGGGCCTGAGCGGCAGCTACACGGTGCCGCAGGCACTGGCCCGCCTGCTTGCTGGCACGGGCCTCGACGCACTGCCCAGCGGGGAACGCAGCTACGTGCTGCGCAAGGCAGGCACGGCATCGCCCGCCGCGCCGATTGCCGCGACCCTGGGCGAAGTAGCCGTCAGCTCCAGCGCCCTGCGCGACGGCACCACGGAAGGCAAGCGCGGCTACGCGGGCCTGACCAGCGCCACGCGCCTGAACCTGTCGCTGCGCGAAACGCCGCAAGCCGTCAGCGTCATCACGCGCCAGCAGATCGAGGACCAGGGCTTGCGCACCTTGCAGGACGTGCTGGTGCAGGCGCCCGGCATCACGGTCGACCATTCGTCGAGCACGCGCGAATACGACCAGGTATTTTCACGCGGCTTCGAAGTGACGTCGTACATGTTCGACGGCATTCCGACCAGCAAGAACCTGGAAGCGCGCACCTACGACATGGCCATCTACGACCGCGTCGAAATCATCCGCGGCGCGACGGGGCTGATCAGCGGCACGGGCAGCCCGTCGGCCGCCATCAACCTGGTGCGCAAGCGCCCGGGCCGCGCGTTTGCCGCCGCGGCCGGCGCGCAGCTCGGTTCATGGGACCGCTACCGCATCGAAGGCGATGTCTCGACGCCGTTGACGACGGACGGCAAGGTGCGCGCGCGCATCGTCGCCGCGCATGAAGACCAGCGCTCGTTCATCGACCGCTACCAGCAGAAAAAGGACGTGCTGTACGCCATCGTCGAAGCGGACCTGACGCCGTCGACGGTGCTCAGCGCCGGCATCAACTACCAGCAGGAAAAACTCAAGGGCGCGGGGCGCGAATTCCCCATGTTCTATGCCGACGGCTCGCAAACCCATTTTTCCCGCTCGATGAACGGCACGGCCGCGTGGAGCACGTATGACCGCGAACAGAGCATGCTGTTCGCCACGCTCGATCATTATTTCGACAATGACTGGATCGCCAAGGTGGCCGTCAGCCGCAGCAGCAACCAGTACGATGCCTTGCAGGGTTTTTCCGGCAACGGCTACCCGGACCGCATGACGGGCGGCGGCATGAAGCTGTGGCTGGCCAACTGGCACAGCAAGCCGCAACAGTCCTCGCTCGACGCCTACGTCAGCGGCCCGTTCCAGGCCTTCGGCCGCAAGCATGAACTGGTGCTGGGCGTGAGCGCCTCGGAACTCAAGACGAATAGTCCCATCTATCCGGGTTGGCGCCTGACTGGCTACGACTACACGGTGCCGGATATCCACGCCTGGAATGGCGCCATGCCGGTGCCCGACTACAGCGGCACGCGCCTGGGCAGCTCGTACGACAAGGAACGCGAAAGCGGCCTGTATTCGACCCTGCGCCTGCGCCCGACGGACGCGCTATCGGTGATTTTGGGAGCGCGCCTGTCGTACTGGAAGCGCGACATCCGCAGCGATTACGATGCCGACACGGACTTGTACGACGCGATGCGCGAAAACGGCAAGATCACGCCGTATGCGGGCCTCGTCTACGACCTGGGCCGGCACTGGTCGGCCTATGCCAGCTACACCAGCATCTTCACGCCGCAAAGCCAGCGCGACGTCAACAGCCGCTTCCTCGCGCCGCTGGAAGGCAAGAACTACGAAGTGGGCGCCAAGGGCGAATTCTTCGACGGCAAGCTCACCACCAGCGCCGCCCTCTTCCAGCTGAAGCAGGAAAACCTGGCCGAAGCCGATCCGGGCAATGTCTGGATCATCGGCACGGGCGGCGGTTCTTACGCCTACCACACGGTCAAGGGCGCCACCACGCGCGGCTTCGAGGCGGAAGTCTCGGGCCAGCTGCGTCCCGACTGGCAACTTACGGCCAGCTATGCCTATAGCCGCATCCGTAATGCCGCTGGCGCACGCATTCAGACCAACCAGCCGCAGAACATGGCCAAGCTGTGGAGCACCTGGCGCCTGGCGCAAGGCGTGCCGGGCCTGGTGCTGGGCGGCGGCGTGAACTGGCAAAGCGATATCTACATGGATGACCGCGGACCGAATGGCGAACGCTTCACGCAGAAGGCCTATGCGGTGGCCGGACTGATGGCGCAATACCAGGTCAGCAAGCAACTGGTGGCGACCCTGAACGTCAACAATGTCTTCGACAAGCGCTACTACTCGACGGGCATGGGCGGCTACTACGGCGATCCGCGCAACGCCATGCTGTCGCTGCGCTATCAGTTCTGAATGGCTTCGCCACTTTTGAGCAGCGCCTCGATACCCTCGGGCGCCATGGCGCGGCCCAGGTAGTAGCCAAACGCCTCGTCGCAACCCATCTCGGCCAGCAGTTCCAGCTGCTCGCCGCTTTCCACCCCGCCGGCGATGGTGCGCAGTCCGAGCGTGCGTGCCATCGCCACGATGGCGCGCACTATGGCGCCGTCGCCGCCCGGCTTTCCCACGTCGTCGACAAAACACTTTTCGATCTTCACGGCATCCGTGGGAAAGCGTTTCAGGTAATTCAGCGAAGCGTCGCCCGTGCCAAAATCGCTGATGGCAATCGCCATGCCCAGCTGGCGGAACTGGCTCAGTATCAGTTCGCAGTTCTGGTTGCGGGCGATCAGAATGCCGGCGGCGATTTCCAGTTCGATGCAATGCCCTGGCACGCCGGCCGCCTGCAGCGCAGCGGCGAAATTGCGTGCGATATCGCGCTGGTAGAACTGGCGCGCCGACAGGCTGACGGACACCGTCAGCATCTGCCCCTGCGCGATCCAGCTGCGCGCCTGCTCCACCGCCGTGGCCATCACCCACGCTCCCACCGGCAGGATCAAGGCGCTTTCCTCCAGTACCGGTAAAAAGTCGAGCGGCATCATCAGGCCCAGTTCCGGGTGCTTCCAGCGCAGCAGTGCCTTCACGCCCGTGATCCTGCGCATCTTCAAGTCCATGCGCGGCTGGTAGTACAGCGCGAATTCATCGCGTTCGAGCGCGTGGCGCAGGGCCGTCTCGAGGATGGTGCGCGAATACGACTGCGTCTGCATGCGCGGCGCGTAGCGCAGGCAGGTACCGGGCGCGTGGCGCTTGGCCGCATACATGGCCAGGTCGGCCTTTTCGATCAGCGCATTGACGTCGTCGTCGTCGTCCGGGTACAGGGCCACGCCCACGCTGGCCGCCACCGACAGGCTGTATTCGCCGATGACGAAGGGGGCGGCGATGGCGCCGACGATTTTTTCGGCCACCCGCTCGGCATCGTGCGCCGTGCGCAGTTCCGTCAGCAGGATGATGAATTCGTCGCCGCCCTGGCGCGCCACCGTGTCGACCTTGCGCACGCACTGCTGCACCCGGCGCGCGAACTCCGTCAGCACCTGGTCGCCCACGTCGTGCCCCAGGCTGTCGTTGATGGACTTGAAGCGGTCGATGTCGACGAACAGCACGGCCAGCAACGCCTGGTGGCGGCGCGCGTAGGCGATGCCGTGCTCGAAGCGGATCTGGAAATGCAGCCGGTTTGGCAAGCCCGTCAAGCCGTCGTGGTGAGCGATGAATTCCAGCTGCTGCTCGGCGCGCCGGCGCGCCGACACATCGTGCAGCAGCAGTACGGCGCCACCCTGCGCCAGCGGCGCGCAGCTGTACTGCACGTCGATGCGCTTGCCGTCGAGATGGCGCAGCAGCACGGCGCCGCGCGCCACTTCCAGCACTTCCTGCTGCGCCACGCAGTCGCGCACCTGGCGCGCCGCATCGATGGGCGTGCCGTCATGGAACAGGGGCAGCAGCTGCGTCACGGGCTGGCCCAGGCCACCGTCGCCCAGCAGTCCGCCCATGGCGCTGGCGCGGGGATTCAGGTACTGCACCACGCCATCGTGGTCCGTGCCGATGACGGCCGCCGGCAGCGCCTGCAACAGGGCCAGCGCATCGGCCATGCGCTGGCCCTGCGCCGCCTGCAGCACCACGCCCGTCGCATGGCGCAGGCGCCACGCGCGCGCCGCCTGCCACTGGCAGGCCAGCAGCAAGCTCAGCACCACGGCCAGGGCCAGGCACAGCGCCAGCAGCAGCGCCGTCATGCGTCACCCGGCAGGCAAGATTTGGAAGACATGCTTTTCCTTTGCAACGCGCGCCATGCGGCCGGGCGCAGAACCATGCGGAAAGGAAATAGTATAAGAATTTGGGCGCGATATTTGCCTGATCGGGGGCCGCTTGACTGGCATCAAGCGGCACGGGGCAGCTCTTCGTCAGGCCAGCGACAGCCTCCGGGCCAGCGTGGCACCCGCCGGTGCCGCCGCGCCGGGCTCCGCATGCAGCTTGAAGATACTGACGGCGTCGGCCAGGCTGGCCGCCTGCTGCTGCAGCGCGTCCGCAGCGGCGGCGGCCTGCTCCACCAGGGCCGCATTCTGCTGCGTCACGCCATCCATCTGGCTGATGGCGATGCTGATCTGCTCGATGCCGTCGCGCTGCTCCACGCTGGCCACGGCGATCTCGCCAATGATGGCGTTGACACGCTGCACGCTGCTCACCACGTCATCCATCGTGCGCCCCGCCTGGCCGGCCAGCACACTGCCCTCTTCCGCCGTGCGCACGGATTCGCCGATCAGCTGCTTGATTTCCATGGCCGCCGCTGCCGAACGTTGCGCCAGGTTGCGCACCTCGGTGGCAACGACGGCAAAGCCGCGTCCCTGCTCGCCGGCCCGCGCCGCTTCCACGGCCGCATTCAGAGCCAGGATATTCGTCTGGAAAGCGATACCGTCGATGACGGCGATGATATCGACGATGCGCTTCGACGAGGCATTAATATGGCTCATGGTCTGCACCACCTGCGCCACGGCCTCGCCGCCGCGCTGCGCCACGTCGGAGGCGCCGCCGGCCAGCTGGCGCGCCTGGTCCGCGTTGTCGTTATTCTGCCGCACGGTGGACGTCAGCTCGATCATCGAGGCAGCCGTTTCTTCCAGCGAACTGGCTTGTTCTTCCGTGCGCGACGACAGGTCCATATTGCCGCTGGCGATTTCGCCGGACGCCGTGGCGATGGCGTCCGTGCCGGCGCGCACGCGTCCCACGATGGCGGCCAGGTTGCCGCTCATGGCTTTCAAGGCGCGCAGCAGGTCGCCGATTTCATCACGGCTGCCGTCGGCCACCACGGCGCGCAGGTCGCCCGCCGCCACTTGCTGGGCGATGCCGACGGCCGCACCGAGCGGCACGGTGATGCTGCGGATCAGCCACCACACGGTCACGCTGCCGACGACCAGGGTCACCAGCACGGTGGCCAGCATGGCGATGCTGGCGCTGCGGTGCGCGGCCGCATCCTGCTCCTTCATCTGCGCCATCAGGGTGTGCGACTGCTTGCCGATGGTCGCGACGATGGCGTCGATCTGGCGCGTCGGTTCGCGGTCCATGCCTTTCACCAGCGCATCGACGGCCTGCGCGCTGTCGGCGCGCGCGCCGTCATACTTTTGCAGCGCCGCCAGGTAGCTGACGCCCAGCGCGTCGTGCGCCTGCAGCGCGTGCTCCACGGACGCCGTGTCGAGTTTTAATGCGCCCATCATCGCCTGCAGGCTTTTCAATTCCTTGCGCGTCTGCGCACCGCTGGCAACGAACGCTTCGCGGTAGCGCTGGAAGGCGGCAGCATCGCCGCCGCGCAGCAGGATGTTTTTCCATTCCTGCACCTGGATCTTGAATTCCACCTGCGCGCTGCGCGCCGCGTCGACCGCTTCCGTCAGGGCCACTGAACGCTGCATGGCGTCCGCGCTGCGCGCACTGGCCGCGTCGAGCGCGCTCCAGCCACGCGCGCCCACGAACACCAGCGCAAGGAAGAAGAAGGCGCCCAACAGACCCAGGCGGACGGAGATTTTCAGATTCGCGAGTTGCATGTGTTTCTCCCGGCGGCAAGAACAGGATGGCAACAAAGACGCCACCAAAACTATCCAATTCTCACCAAATAGGGAAATCATGCGGCGCGCCCCGTGAAAAACCAAGCAGCGCTTTCGTTAGAGAAACACTTTCAACATAGAAACAACAAATTACAGCGCAAGGTTGACTGGATGGTCATGATTTTCCGTCACCGTTATGGTCATCCGGGCAAGCTTGCTGGCAGCGTCAGCGCGCCACCACAGCGGCTCCCGCGAACTCCTCGCGCAGCAGCGGATACAAACGCCGGTAGCGCGCCAGGCGGTCGTCCAGCATGGCGGACGCCTGCGGCGCCACCGTTTCCTGCACGGGCGGGCGCGTGCACACCTGTGCGGGCGGCAAGCCCGTCACCGCCATCTGCGCCAGGCGCGCCGCGCCCATGGTGCCGCCGGCCACGCCGTGGTCGTGGCGCAGCACGTTCAAGCCCGAGGCATTCGCGCACAGCTGCGCCCAGAAGCGGCTGCGCGAGCCGCCGCCGACGAACGACGCTTCTTCCAGACGCGTGCCGGCGCTGCGCAAGGCCGCATTGCCGTCGGCCATGGCAAAGGCCACGCCTTCCATCACGCTGTAGGCCAGTTCGGCGCGCCCGTGTTCCGTCGACAAGCCGAAAAATACGCCGCGCGCGGAGGCATCGTTATGCGGCGTGCGTTCGCCGCTCAGGTAGGGCAGGAAGACCGGCGCCGTGCGCGCCTCGACATTTTCCGCCAGACTGACCAGGTCGCCGATGTCGCTCGACTGCGTCAGCCGCGCCACCCAGCTGAGGCTGGACGCGGCGCTGAGGATCACGCTCATCTGGTGCCAACGCTCGGGCAGGCAATGGCAGAACGCATGCACACCCTGGCCCGGATTCGGCGCAAAACCATCGCTGCCCGCGAACAGCACGCCCGAGGTACCCAGCGACAGCAGGCCGGCGCCCGGCTCCACCACGCCCAGGCCCACGGCGGCGGCCGCGTTGTCGCCCGCGCCGCCGGCCAGCAGCACCGGATGCGCGATGCCCCACTCCTGGCACAGGGATGGGCGCACCTGCGCCGCAGCGTCGCTGCCTTCGACCAGGCGCGGCATATGCTCGCGCGTGAGGCCAGTAGCGGCCAGCATGCGCTCGGACCAGTCGCGCCTGGCCACGTCCAGCCACAGGGTGCCGGAAGCGTCGGACATGTCGGACACATACTCGCCCGTCAGGCGCAGCGCCACGTAATCCTTCGGCAGCAAGACCTTGGCCGTGGCGCGGAACAGCGAGGGTTCGTACTTTTGCAGCCACAGCAGCTTGGGCGCCGTGAAGCCGGGCATCGCCTGGTTGCCCGTGATGGCGCGCGACTCGGGCACCAGCGCCTCGAGCTCCACGCATTCGGCAAACGCGCGCGTGTCATTCCACAGGATGGCCGCGCGCAGCACGTGCTGCTGCTTGTCGAGCAGGGTCGCGCCATGCATCTGGCCCGACAGGGCAATGCCGCGCAGGCCGGAAAACGCCACCGGCTGCGCGGCGCGGATGGCCGCGATGACGTCCAGGGTGGCGTGCCACCAGTCCTCGGGATTCTGTTCCGACCAGCCGGGATGGGGGCTGGAGACGCGCAGGGTCACGCCGGCGCTGGCAAGGATGGCCTGGGCGTCATCGGTGAGGATGGCCTTGACTTCGGAAGTGCCGATATCGATACCGAGATAAGTCATTTGATTCCAAAAGAAAGTTAAGAATGGCCGTCGCCTGACGGCTCGGGCATGTTCATCAGCAGGCAGGAGCGGAATTTCGACGGCGACATCTGCTTGTGTGCCAAAAACTGGCGGTTGAAATTGGAAAGGTTGTTGAAGCCCGTGCGATAGCAGATATCGGTGACCTTCATGTCCGTGTTCATCAGCAGCTCGCAGGCCAGCGCGATGCGCTCCTGGTTGACATATTGAATGAACGAGGTGCCCGTATGCTTGCGGAAGAAACGCGTGAATTTGAGCGTATTCATCTCCGCCACGTCGGCCACGTCCTGCTCGCAAAAATCGAGCGTGATGTTCTGCTTGATATAGGCCAGCACCAGGTTGATGGTCGACGACATGTAGCGGCCCGCCTGCGCCAGGTAGGTGACGCTGGCCAGTGGACGCCGCTCGCGGCAGTCGCACAGCTCGCCGAACAGGCGCGTAAACAGTTCGACCCGGCGCAAGCCCTGCGCCGTCGTCAATTCCTTCATCAGCGGCACCAGGCGCAGGCCCAGCGCATCGGGAAATTGCAAGCCCCTGCCCGCCTCGGCCAGCAGGGCTTTCAGGGGCGCCATCTCCGGGAACAGCAGCGCGCAACGTTCGATGAAGTCGCTGGAAAACTGCAGCACCAGGTCGCGCTCGGGCAGGACCACGCCTTCCGGCAGTTCGCTGACCCAGTTATGCGGCAGGTTCGGTCCTGTCAGGATCAGATTGCCTGCCCCGTAACTGCCGATATGGTCGCCGATAAAAAATTTGCCATTCGATGTGATGATGAAGTGCAGCTCGTACTCGGGATGAAAATGCCATTTCGCCACGGTGTGCGGAAAACCGTGCGCCCACGCGCGAAACGATTCATGGATCGGTTTATGGATCAGTTCCAGGTCAGGCGTCACGGCAGTTCCCTTGCACGGTCTTGGTCACCCTATTCTAACCACTTACTGACCACCGGGCGCCACGGCCAGCCCGCTGTCGGCGTCGAACAGATGCATGTGCTCTTCGTCGAAGGCCAGCGCCAGGGTCTGCCCTACCTGCGCCGCGCTGTTGGCCGCATTCGCCGGCAGCAGGGCCGACAAGGTCAGGGAGCCGCACTGAAAGCTGATCAACGCTTCGGCGCCCAGCAGCTCGACCAGGTCGATGGCGCACGCCAGGCCATGGCTGCCGGCATGTTCCTGCGGCAGCGCCGCGCGCAAGTGGTTCGGCCGCAGGCCGAAGACCACGCGCATGCCGGCCGGCAGCGCCGCGAAGCGGGGCGAAATCAATGGCCAGCGGTAACCGGCGCACACGAGCGCCGTTTGCCCGTTCTCTTTTTCGATGACGCCGTCGATGAAATTCATGGCCGGCGTGCCGATGAAGCCGGCCGCAAACAGGGTGCGCGGGTGGTTGTACAGCTCCGCCGGCGTGCCGATCTGCTCGATATGCCCGCCCTTCATCAGCACCACCCTGTCGGCCAGGGTCATCGCTTCGAGCTGGTCGTGCGTGACGTACAGGGTGGTGGTGCGCAGGCGGCGGTGCAAGCGCTTGATATCGGCGCGCAGCTGCGCGCGCAGCTTGGCGTCCAGGTTAGACAGCGGCTCATCGAACAGGAACACTTGCGGCGTCTTGATCATGGCGCGCGCAATCGCCGTGCGCTGCTGCTGGCCGCCCGACATGGCGCGCGGCTTGCGCTCGAGCAGGCTGTCCAGGCTGAGGATGGCCGCCACCTCGCGCACGCGGCGCTCGATCTCGTCGTTCGGCACCTTCAGGCGGCGCAGGCCAAAGGCGATATTGTCGTACACCGTCATGTGCGGATACAGCGCGTAATTCTGGAACACCATCGCCACGTTGCGCGCGCGGGGCGGCAAGTCGTTGACGACGGCGCCGCCGATCAGCAGCTCGCCGCCGCTGATGTCTTCCAGGCCCGCGATCATGCGCAGCAAGGTCGACTTGCCGCAGCCCGATGGCCCCAGCAGGACGATGAATTCGCCGTCATCGATTTCCAGGTCGAACGGCTGCAGCACGGCCGTCTTCTCGTCATACGTCTTGTGCAGCTGCCTGCAGGCGATATTTGCCATGGTTAGTCTCCTGACAGTTCAATCTGGATCTTGACGTCGCGCGGATGGCCCTTGGCCGCTTCCTCGAACGCCTGCACGCCGTCGGCAAAGCCGAAGGTACGCGAAATGAAGGGCTTCACGTCGATCTTGCCGGAGGCCAGCAAGGCGATGGCGCGCGGGAAGATGTTCGCGTAGCGGAACACCGACTCGATGCGCACTTCCTTGGCCTGGATGGCGACGATATCCAAAGGCACCTTATCCGGCGGCATACCAACCAGCACCAGGCAGCCGTTCGGGCAGAGCAGATCGATGATGTTGTCGTAGGCGCGCATGCTGCCGCTAGCCTCGAAGACGATGTCGGCGCCCCATCCATCGGTAGCCTCGCGCACCGTGTCGGCCAGGCTGGCCTGGCGCACGTCGACCGTGGTGACGGCGGGATTGCCGGCGAACAGGGCCAGTTTTTCCGGCACCAGGTCGGCCAGGATCACGCGCGAGCAGCCGCCCGCCAGCGCGGCCAGGGTGTTCATGGCGCCGATGGTGCCGGCGCCGATCACCACGGCGACGTCGCCCGGCTTGATGGCCGCCTTCCTGGCCGCCTGCAGGCCGATGGCCAGCGGTTCGACGATGGCGCCTTCGCCGAAGCTGACGTTATCGGGCAGCTTGAAGGTGAACGAGGCCGGATGCACGACATATGGCGTGAGACAGCCGTGGATGGGCGGCGTGGCCCAAAAGCGCACGGCGGGATCGAGGTTGTACAGGCCGCGCATGGTGGCCGGCGAATCGAACTGCGGCACGCCCGGCTCCATGCAGACCCGGTCCCCTGCCTTCAGGTGCGTGACTTCCGCGCCCACTGCGGCCACCACGCCGGATGCCTCGTGGCCGAGCACCATCGGCGCTTCGACGGCGAAGGGGCCGATCTTGCCGTGCTTGAAGTAATGCACGTCGCTGCCGCAGATGCCCACGGTATGAATCTTGATTTTCACATCGCGCGGGCCGACGGCGAGCGGCACGTCGATATCGCGCAGGGTGATGGAATGCGCCTGTTCCAGTACGAGTGCTTGCATGATAGCCTTCCTTATTTATGTTTGAGCATGGAGTTGAGCAGCCGTCCCAGGATGCCGACGAACAGCAGCGGCGGCAGCGCCAGCAGCACGGTGGAAGCGTTCACCACGCCCCACGGAACTTCCTGGCCCATCGACGTGAAGGCCGACGCCACCACGGGCAGGGTCATGCTTTTCGAGGAGGTGAGCGCCAGCGCGATCATCAGTTCGTTCCACACCAGCACGAAGCTGAAGACGATGCCGCCCATCAGGGTTTTAGAGGCCACCGGCAGGGCCACGTGCCAGAACACCTGGTAAGGGCCGTAGCCGTCCAGCGCCGCCGCTTCCTCGATCTCTTTCGGGATGCGAGCAAACGCGGGAATCGACAGCCAGATGATGGTCGACAGGGTCACCAGCAGATATGTCACCACCATCGACAGGCGCGAGTCGTACAGGCCCAGGTCGATCCAGATCGAGATCAAGGGAATGGCGACGGCGACGGGTGGCAAAAAGCGCAGGGAGAGCAGGAAGAACTGGATATCCTTCTTGGCCGGGATCGGATAGCGGGCGATCGCATACGCGGCCGGCACGCCCAGCACGGCGCCCAGCAACACGGCCACGCCGACGATGGCCACGCTGTTGCCCAGTCCCGTCAGCACTTCGGGGCTGGCCAGCACCTGTTTGTAATTGGCCAGGGTCGGGCTGAAGAAAAAGCGCGGCACGGGCGTGACGATATCCATCAGCTCCTTGAAGGAATTGAGCACGGCCCACAGGATGGGAAACAGCGCCACCAGCACGATGGCGGTGGTAATGGCGGTGGTGGCGGCATGGTCCATGCCGCGCCGAACAGTCAGTTTTCCCATTTGGCGACCCGCTTCCAGAGTAAAGTGAAGATGACAGTCGTGGCCAGCATCATCAGCACGGCCATGCTGGAGGCATACGACACCTTGCCCATCAGGCCGATGCCTTGCGCATACGCGTACATGTCCAGGGTTTCGGTGGAGATGCCGGGGCCGCCCTTGGTCATCACGTAGATCAGGTCGAACGATCGCAGCGACTCGACCATCTTGATGAACACGAGGCTCATGATGGGCACCTTCAGCATCGGCAGCGCAATATACGCATACACCTGGAGCGTGCTGGCGTAATCGAGGCGCGCCGCTTCCAGCGGTTCGGCGGGCAAGGTTTCCAGCAGCTTCAGGATGACGGCGCCGAAGAACAGGCCCCACTGCCAGATGTCGACCAGCGCCACCGCATACAGGGCCGTGGCGGGATCGGACAGCAAGGCCGTGCCGCCCAGGCCCACGCACTCGAGCAGCCAGTTGAGGATGCCCATCAGCGGCGAATACATGAACTTCCAGATGAAGGCGGCCGAGACGCGCGGCAGCAGCACGGGCACGATCAGCAGCAGCGCGATGACGTCACGCGTGCGTCCCTTGACTCTCTCGAACAGGAACACGGCCAGCAGCACGCCGACGATCAGCGAGCCGGCCACGGTGACCACTTCCCAGATGGCCGATACCTGCACGGCATTGACGAAGCGACGGTCGCCGAACAGGCGGATGAAATTGGCAAAGCCGACGTAATCGCTGTCGCTGTAGCGCAGCACGCGGTTTTGCAGGGCCAGGTTGATGGCGGCGATGCTGGGCACCAGGCCCAGTATCAGCAGGACCAGCAGCGGCAGCGTCAGAAACACGGCCGGCAGCCAGGTATGGCGTTTTTTACGGATAGTGTGTGGCATAGGAGAGACTCTCGCAACGGACTGTCAGGCACAGGGAAGCTGGCCGCCGCCTTCGCGGGCGGCGGCTGAACGGCATGCGGCTTACTTTCTTTTGCTGGCCCGTTGCATCACTTCCGTCGCGTACTCATTGGCTTCATCGAGCGCGCTTTGCACGTCGCCGCGCGTGCCCGTAAATACCTCTTCCAGCACCACGCCCAGGTTGTCGCCGATGTCCGGCCACTCGGGGCTAGGCCAGATCGTGACGCGCGAGACGGGCGTGGTGTCCGTCAGGCCCGCCTGGATCTGCGGCTTGACGTGCTTGCGGAAGTAGTCGCTGGCGATGGTGCTGCTGCGGTTGTAGTCGCTGAAGACGTTGTCCTTCAGGCGCGCCTGCTCCTGTTCCTTGCCCGTGGCGAAAGCGATAAACTTGCCGGCCGCCTGGCGCGTGCATTCATCCTTCGCGCCCGTGGCGGAGATGGCCAGGCCATGGCCATAGGCGGCCGATGCCAGCGGCGCAGGCGGGCGCACATAACCAACCTTGTCGACCACCGAGGATTTTTTCGGGTCTTCCATCCAGTCGGCAAACGGCGTCGACTCGATCATGAAGGCCACCTTGCCCGACCTGAACGCTTCGAGCGCATTGCTCCAGTCGTAGGTGGCGCCGCCCGGCGGCGAATACTTGAACAGGTCGCGGTACAAGGTGGTGGCCTTCACGGCCTGCGGCGAATTGAAGGTCGGCACGCCATCCTTTTCCCACTTGCCGCCGGCGGCCAGCATGAACGGCGACCAGCGCCACACATTCATGCCCGAGCCGCGCTGGCCCCGTGCCGCCCAGCCATACACGTTCGGCGGGCTGTTGAGTTTTTTCACGGCGGCGACCAGTTCGTCGAGCGTCTTCGGCACGGCGATGCCGGCCTTTTCCAGCAGGTCGCGGCGGTAGAACAGGAAGTCGCTGCCGCCGATCAGGGGCGCGAAATACGCCACGCCCTTGTACGAGGCGACGGCGCGGCGGCCCGGCAGGAAGTCGTCGTAGTCAGCTTCCTTGGGCAGGTATTTGAGCAGGGGGACGACCCAGCCTGCCGTGGCAAATTCGGCCACGTTGGCTTCATCGATGTAATAGATCTGGTAGGAACCGGCCTTGGTGGAAGCATCGAGCCTGGCCTTGGAGCGGCGGTCGTTTTCGCCGAAATAGCTGATTTGTACCTTGGTGCCGCTTTTCTTTTCATACTCGGCGAGGGTCTTTTCCATCACGGTCAGGCCCAGGCTTTTTTGCGCCAGCACCTTGAGCACAGGCACCGAGCAGCTTTGCGCCGAGGCGTCTGCGAACCCGGCGGACATGAGGGCGCCCCATGCAACAGCAGTCATGATTTTCATAACACGTCTCCATTTTTATAGTCCGGCGGTTTTCCACCGGTATGCCAACTATAAAAACAAAGACCGCGCGCCACCACTACAAAAGGCGCGGGTTTCTAAATACTTTTTTTCAGCCATCCCTCACCTGCTGGCGGATCGTCAAGATCCAAGATATCCTCATTTGCTCGAGGACTCACACCTCAGGCAAGACACGCCGACAAGGTGCGCCGAGAAATCCTTGTATCGCTTTCGCTACGTTCTGGGGATCACGAAGCTCGCACTCCCACACGACCATGACATCCCATCCACATTGACGCAAGGCATCGACTGCTCGTGCATCGCGTAACTTATTGCCGCTCAATTTTGAGTCCCAAAAATCGATTCGTAACTTAGGCATGCGAGCCAAATCACAACCCTCATGCCGGTGCCAAAAACATCCATGTACGAAGATGACTTTTTTCCTGCGAGGAAATGTCAAATCGGGAGATCCCGGCAGATTCTTGACATGAATTCGATAGCGATATCCAACTGCGAACACCAGCTTTCGAACCAACAGCTCTGGCCCAGTGTTTTTGCCTTTAACCCGTGCCATCACTCTGCTACGCGATGGCTGATCTATAGTGTCAACCATAATGCACCTCATGAAACCGTGCAAAAATAGTGCCGTTCCTGGCATTTTCAACGGGTAGTTTGAGTCACAACAAATCAGCCCATTGAGCACTGTACAAAAACACAGTAAAATGAGGTCTACAGAGAGATGGACATTGAAGCATATGGCGTGCAGCTACCTCCTTCAGTTTGTTCCTCTTGTGTTCATTGCTTTATACTGCTGCACTACTTAAATGTATCCACACAGAAGTTGCTATACACACCATCGCATGCAGACGAGAGTGGCAGTTGCCACCCTGCAACGTCAGGTTACGATCAACCACATCGATTCAATAATGTACCGAAAAAGCAGCAGCGTTTCAGCCGCCCCAAATGACCATGTATAACACGCCCGCCCTCTTAGTCCCTTCAGACACACTAGTGACAAATGCTCGTACCATTGAGTCAATTGAACTATTCGCAGGGGCGGGAGGACTGGCACTTGGTTTTTCCAGCAATGATGTTCAGCATCGCGCAGTTGTCGAATGGAACAGCCATGCGTGCAATACCTTGCGCAATAACAAACTTCAGCAAGTGGAACCGATAAGTCATTGGCCTGATGTCATAGAAGGTGACGTACGTGATTTTAACTATACAAGTCATATCAATATCGATCTAATCACCGGAGGCCCACCATGCCAACCTTTTTCCATGGGTGGGAAGCACGGCGGATTTCTCGACGAGAGAGATATGTTCCCGCAAGCGATACGTGCTGTCCGAGAGGCCCGGCCGCGCGCGTTTACCTTTGAAAATGTACAAGGTCTAAAACGTGCGGCATTCGCCGACTACTTCAACTACATCCTTCTGCAACTTGAATTTCCATCACAAATTTCCAAAACGAAAGAGCTGTGGACAGAACACTTGGCAAGGCTGCAAACATACAAGGCCAAGGGGGCGCCGAGCGAATATCATGTCTATCACCGTCTGGTCAATGCCGCCAATTATGGTGTTCCGCAAAAGCGTATGCGTATCTTTTTCGTTGGTTTCAGGGCTGATGTTCACAAGCCTTGGGACTTTCCAGCTGAAACACATAGTAGTGATGCGCTAGTGCTGACAAAATGGGCA
This sequence comes from Janthinobacterium sp. SUN128, assembly GCF_030587275.1. Lineage (NCBI taxonomy): Bacteria > Pseudomonadati > Pseudomonadota > Betaproteobacteria > Burkholderiales > Oxalobacteraceae > Janthinobacterium > Janthinobacterium sp. SUN128. The sequence continues at coordinate 3,573,357 of NZ_JAPWHY010000001.1, forward strand.
AACGGGAGCTACTGGGAACGTCACCGCGTCGCATCCAAGAAGCGTCCGCCGCGGCCCGAAGGCATAGATAAAAAGATCCAAAAAATTCTAGATGCTGATGACGGCGCAAACATGCTTGCCTGGCAAACCGTCAGAGACGCTATCTCAGATCTCCCCGACCCTGAGAGATCCTCCACAAAGGAATTGGAGTTGGCGCAAGCACATCGCTTTCAGCCAGGCGCAAGAGCTTACGCCGGGCATACAGGGAGCCCGATTGATGAACCAGCAAAGGCACTCAAAGCAGGTGACCATGGGGTTCCTGGAGGTGAAAATATGCTACGCCGCACTGACGGCTCAGTTAGGTACTTTACTGTCAGGGAATCAGCACGTATTCAGACCTTCCCTGACAATTTCATATTTGAAGGTACATGGTCCGAGACCATGCGCCAGCTAGGCAACGCGGTTCCTGTAAAGTTAGCGGCAGTAATGGCACGCGGTGTATGCGCACTTCTGCGAGAATAAAAGTGGATCCCAGCATGGCAGGAAGAATGCAAGAGGTGTACCAAAAGCCCCTGCCCTTCCGCCATATTTTAAAGAATACATCCGAGTCAAAAAATCGCGCCACTACTCTGAAGGGGGCATGACCTCGGCGGCTACCTGATCGAACAAAGCACCACCTTTTGCAGGAGTAAAGAAACGCTCCCGGTTAATCTGACGCATATCGGCCATGATCCGCTCAAAAATTTGATGGACATCTGTGTAAGGCGTATGTACTGACAAGTGACCAGCAATTTGGTCATTGATCACCTCGATCGATTTCTGGTTCTCAAAAGTTCTATCCGCCCATTCTCGTCCTGGATGCATGGTATCCCAGGGTGAGCGCTTATTGACACGCGTATCGGAACTGTCTCCATGCTTCCCAAGACCAAAGCAGATCTTCGTCTCCGAGTTCCAGATCGGCTTGAAAAAGTTGATCAAATAATCTTCGGCCGACTTTTGATACCCGCTTTGCACAATCAAAAAACGACATTCAAAATCTTCAATTTTCAGTGTAGTAGTTGCTTTTCGAATACTGCGGGCATGTTCATTGAGTCGTGCCGATAGCTTTGTTCCTTGAGTTACAGCATCCTTGGCGCCTTGTCGATCAGGGTCAGCTTTTCCCACGTAGATAGGATGATCAGTATCTTTCAATGGTAAGTAAGGTGAAAAATCGCCTCGATAATAGATCGCATACACCCCGGCACCATAGAATTCAGGGATAGCCGCCAACGAATGCCTTTCCTGCGCAAGCAAGGTCAAGGCTACTACCCTGCCCGCAGTATTAGGATCGGATGGATCAAAAATCGATTCCGGACGCCAAACGGGGTCCAACCTTTCCGTGGTCGCCTTGATCTCAGACACCGCCCGCTCTAGTTCCAAACGGATTTTTTTGACACTACGGGCATCAGTACCTGCGTCAACATTGGCTATTCGACTGGCTAGATCTTGCAATTCAACAAGCATAGTTTCGAGAGGTGGAACGACTTTTTTACTTGTGGCCATCTATTTCCTTACCCTATTCAATATTTACGTTCGCACTACGAAAACTGGCGAAAATCCTTGCGGTAGACATTCGTCTCCCTGCCATCCGGCGGCAGGCGCGAGAAACGCTCGAAACGCAGGCCCAGCTTGTTAAGCAGGTTGATCGACGCCTGGTTCTGCTGTGAAGTGATGCCGTACAGGGTGCGCAGACGCAGCACGTGCTGCGCATGCTGCACGATGGCGGCCGCCGCTTCCCAGGCATAGCCCTGGCCCCAGTAGGCAGGGCGCACGGCATAGCCGATATCGGGGCCGGGCAGGCTGTCGCGGCGCACCAGGCCGGCCATGCCGACAGGCGCGCCGTCGCTGCGGCGCTCGACGATGTACAGCGAATAGCCATGCGCGCGGAACTGCGCCATGGGTCCCGTTTCCAGCGCGGCGCGGGCCGCTTCCAGGGTGTGGATGTTGCGCTGCCCGATGTTGGCGATCCACGAAGGGTCGTTGACCAGCTCCATGTAGAAGGCCGCATCGTCCAGGGTAGCGGTGCGCAGGCGCAAGCGGGGCGTCTCGATGACGGTGATCGGCTCTGTCATGGCGCCGCTCATGCCGGCCACTGCATCGGGTCGGTCAGCAGCTGGTACATCACGTAGGCATCGACATAGCCCAGCTGCGCGTGGTGGTAGGCCAGCGGCAGGGTGGCGACGACCGTGAAGCCCAGTTTTTTCCACAGGGTGACGGCGGCCAGGTTGGTGCTGACGACGAAGTTGAACTGCATCGCCAGATAGCCCGCGCGGCGTGCCTCTTCCATGCAGTGCACGCCCAGCAGGCGGCCCACGCCCACGCCCTGCGCGGCCGGGTCGACCATGAACGAGGCATTGGCCACGTGCGACCCATGGCCCGGCTGGTTCGCCACCAGCTTGTACATGCCCAGCAGGCGCTCGCTGCCCATCACGGCGACAAAGCTTTGCACGCCGGGGCCGAACCAGTAGGCATGGCACTCTTCGCGCGTGGTATCGGCGGGGAAGGTATAGGTGTCGCCGCCGGCAACCAGGGTCTGGAAGATCGGCCACATGGCGTCGAAGTCGGCTTCGTTGGCCGGGCGGATATCAATTTCTTTCAAAGCGGTACTCCCGATAACAAGTGATGGCTGATTGTATCAGCGCCCCAGGCGAAAATTGACCGTCCCGGGGCGGCCCGGCAGTTGCAGACGCGCACTGGCGCGCGGCGACTCGCTGACGACCTGCCCGCGGCGCAGCACCAGGCGCCGCGCCGCGCGCAGACGCAGCGCCTCCACCGTGGAGCCGCAATCGAGGATCAGCAAGTCCGCATGGCAGCCGGGAGCGATGCCATAGCCATCGAGGCCCAGGATGCGCGCCGGCGTCTCCGTCACGGCCAGGAAGCAGTCGTGCATGGCTTGCTGGCCCGTCATCTGCGCCACGTGCAAACCCATGTGCGCCACTTCCAGCATGTCGCCCGACCCGAGGCTGTACCACGGGTCCATCACGCAGTCGTGGCCGAAGGCGACGGGAATGCCGGCGGCCAGCATCTCGGGCACGCGCGTCATGCCGCGCCGCTTCGGATACGTGTCGTGGCGCGCCTGCAAAGTGATGTTGATGAGGGGGTTGGCAATGGCCGCCACACCCGCCTCGCGGATCAGGGGCAGCAGTTTGCTGACATAATAATTGTCCATCGAATGCATGGACGTCAGGTGCGACCCCGTCACCCTGCCCTGCATGCCAAGACGCTGGCTGTGGAAGGCCAGGGTTTCGATGTGGCGCGACAGCGGGTCGTCCGACTCGTCGCAGTGCATGTCGACCATCAGGCCACGTTCACAGGCAAATTCGCACAGCAGGCGCACGGATTCCGCGCCATCGGCCATGGTGCGCTCGAAATGCGGGATGCCGCCCACCACGTCGACGCCCATGTCAATCGCGCGCTTCAGATTGTCGAAGGCGCCGGGACTGCGCAAGATGCCATCCTGCGGGAAGGCCACCAGCTGCAAATCGAGATACGGCGCCACTTGCCGCTTGACGTCGAGCAGCGCTTCAACGGCCAGCAGGCGCGGGTCGCAGATATCCACGTGCGAGCGGATGGCCAGCAAGCCGCGCGCCACGGCCCAGTCGCAATACTGCAAGGCGCGTTCCACCAGAGCATCTTGCGTCAATTGCGGCTTCAGTTCGCCCCACAGGGCAATGCCTTCGAGCAGGGTGCCGGAGGCGTTCACGCGCGGCAAGCCGTAGCTAAGCGTGGCGTCCATGTGGAAGTGGGCATCGACGAACGGCGGCGTGACGAGGTCGCCGGCGGCGTCGATCTCTTGCGCGCCCGCCACGGGCAAGGCGGGGCCGACGGCGGCGATGCGGCCGCCCTCGATGGCGATATCGATGGCGCGGCGCCCGTCGGGCAGGCTGGCATTGCGGATGACAAGGTCCATGCGGACACTCCTTCTGTTGGCTACTTGGGGGCAATGACATTATTGCCATTACATCTACTTCCGTGCGAATGCTGCAGTGCAAAAATATAGCGACTGGCAAAAACATAGCCATAGAATCACGATGCGCGCCTTGCGCGGGCGCAAACATTCGTCAGACAGCAACAAGCTGATGAATACTATGCGGCCATGACAGGGCGGCGCGATAAAAATAACTTTCAACCAACTCGAATCACCGCTAGAATATTCATATTGCGTTGCATCAAAATCAGCCTATGATCAGCTATTCAGCACGCTACCCGCTTTACAAAACGCGGCCAACTCTGGTTTTCGGGATTTTGCAGAGCGTTTTGCCAGCATTTTAATCCGTACAAAGGAGTAAATATGTTTCCGCTTCCTGAACAAATTTCCAGCGCCGCCAAGTCGCAACTGGAAAACCAGCTGCAGATCTTCAGCACGCTGACCAGCAAAGTCTTTGAAAGCGCCGAGAAAATCATCGCCCTGAACTTGAACGCAAGCAAGGCCGCCCTGTCGCAGACAGCGGAAACGGCGCAGCACCTGCTGGAAACGCAGGACCCGCGCGACTTCTTCAGCTACAGCAGCAACCAGGCGCAGCCTAACATCGAGAGCGTGCTGGCCTACAGCCGCCAGCTGTTCGGCATCGCCTCGAGCACCCAGGCGGAATTGCTGGCCTCGGCCAAGGCCCGCCTCGATGCTGCCGCCCCTGCCGCCGCAACGGCCCCTGCCCCTGCCCCTGCCGCAGCCAAGCCTGCGCCGGCCATCGCCGCACCTGCCGCTGCCCCTGTCGCTGCACCTGCGCCAGCAGCGGCACCAGCGCCCGTCGTCGCCAAGCCTGCCGAAGTGGCCAAGCCTGTCGCCAAGCCAGCGCCCGCGCCTGTCGCCGCCCCCGCAGCCAAACCGGCGGCAGCGCCGGCCAAGGTGACCGAGAAGGCCGCCGACAAGCCCGCCGTGAAAGCGGCCGAAGCCAAACCGGTTGCCAAGCCTGAAGCGGCCAAGCCCGCACCTGCACCCGCCGCCGCGCCAGCGAAAGCCGCCGCGCCAGCACCGGCCAAACCAGCCGCCAAGCCGGCCAGCGCCGTCGGCAAGAGCGTGGCCAAGGCCGCCGTGAAGCACGCTCCTGCGCCAGCCGCCAAGCCGGCAGCCAAGGCCGCCCCCAAAGGCACGCCATCGAAACAGCTCGACATGCTGGGCGGCAAAGGCAGCGGTCGCAAGTAAGCGTCGCGCGCCGCACTGATGCAGCAAAACAACGGGCTACGGCCCGTTTTTTGCGTGCCCGTCCACAGCGCGCTTTTCTACCTTGTTGTATCCTACGCGTACTTTCCGTCCGCGTGCCCGTCCTTCCGCCCCGCGACACCCCATTACTAAAAACAAAAGGTAACCATGAGTTTATCGAGGCTCATCGCCGGCTTCGTGCGTCAGCATTGGCCGGCGTATGCCGCCGCTGCCGTCATGCTGACAGGCGTGGCAACACTGACCGTCTGGATCCCGCGCCGCGTGGGCGCCATCATCGACGCATTGGCCGCGCACCGCATGACGGCTGCCGAACTGTGGCTTGAGCTGCTGACCCTGCTCGCCGTCGGCGTCGTCATCTATTTCCTGCGCGTGGGCTGGCGCATCACCCTGTTCAAGGCCGCCTACCAGCTGGGCGTGATGCTGCGCACGCGCTTCTACACGCGCATGTCGCAGCAGGGCGCGTCGTTCTACCAGAACCAGCGCACCGGCGACCTGATGGCGCTGGCGACGAACGACATCGACGCCATCGAAATGGCCGCCGGCGAAGCCATGCTGGCCGGCTTCGACGGCACCTTGACCTTGCTGATGGTGCTGGGCATCATGCTGCTGGGCGTGGACTGGCGCCTGGCCTGCATCGCCCTCTTGCCTTTCCCCCTGATGGGACTGGCCTTCTGGCGCATTTCCAGCCATATCCACACGGCGTCGACGGATTCCTTGAAGCGCTTTTCCGCGCTGAACGACCATGTGCAGGAATCGCTGTCGGGCGTGCGCACCCTGCGTGCGCTGGGCCTGGAAGAGCGCAGCAGCCAGCAGTTTTCCGTCCTGGCCGGCCACGCGGCGAACGCCAGCCTGACGGCGCAGCGCTGGGAAGCGGCATACGAACCGGCCGTCGGCCTGACGCTGACGGCCGCCACGGCGCTGACCCTGGGCCTGGGCGGCTACCTCGTGTGGCAAGACCAGCTGACCATCGGCGCGCTGACGAGCTTTTCCATGTACCTGGGCCAGCTGATCTGGCCCATGTTCGCCGCCGGCTGGGTGCTCTCCCTGATCGAACGGGGCCGTGCCGCCTGGCAGCGCTTGCAGCCGATGCTCGATGCACCGCTGGCCATCGACGACCATGGCACCATCGCCACCCTCACGCCAGGGCCGCTGCAATTGCAGGACGTCGGCTTCGCCTACGCGGGCCAGACGGCACCCGCGCTGTCCGGCATTTCGTTGCATTTGGACCCGGGCCAGACCCTGGGTTTAGTGGGCCCGACGGGCAGCGGCAAGTCGACCCTGTTGCGGGTGCTGCTGCGCCAGGTCACGCCGCAATCGGGCACGGCCACGTGGAATGGCCAGCCGCTGGACGCGTATACCTTACACGCGCTGCGCGCGGCCATCAGCTGGGTGCCGCAGGAATCGTTCCTGTTCTCCGCCACCATCGCCGACAATATCGCCCTGGCCCGTCCCGGCGCCACGCGCGAGGAAGTGGAGCGGGCGGCGCAGCTGGCCGACATCCATGCCGATATCCTGCAATTTCCCGACGGCTATGCCACCCACGTGGGCGAGAAAGGCATCACCCTGTCCGGCGGCCAGCGCCAGCGCGTGGCGATTGCCCGGGCTCTGCTGGCCGACAACGGCTTGCTGCTGCTCGATGACGCGCTGTCCGCCGTCGACACGGGTACGGAAACGCGCATCCTGCAGCACCTGGAAGAACTGCGCCGCAAGCGCCCCGAACGCAGCGCCATCATCGCCAGCCACCGCCTGAGCGCCGTCGTCAACGCGGACCTGATCCTGGTGCTGCGCGACGGCCACGTCACGGAAACGGGCAACCACGACGCGCTGATGCAGCGCGATGGCTGGTATGCCAGCCAGTGGCGCTATCAACAACTGGAGGCCAGCCTCGATGCCATCTAAGACCGACCAAGCCACCACCGCCACGCAATCCGTGCGCCGCCAGGCCGCGCAAGCCATCGGCCTGCTGCGCCGCGCCGCCGCGCCCGACCTGCGCCACCTGTACTGGGCCACGTTCTGGCTGATCCTCGCCGCCGCCCTGGAAGTGACGGGCCCGATTCTGGGCAAGGCCCTGATCGACCAGCATCTGCTGCCACGCAACCTGGACTGGACGCGCATGTCGCTGCTGCTGGGCGGCTGCCTGCTGACGGGCTGGGTCGCTTCCGGCCTGCGCTATCTGCAGCTGGTGCGCCTGTCCGGCCTGGCCATGCGCTCGGTGCAGCGTTTGCGCGAAACCGTGTATCAGCACGTGCTGCGCCTGCCCATGGCCTTCTTTGACCGCGCCATCACGGGGCAACTGGTCAGCCGGGTCACCAATGACACGGAAGCGGTGAAATCGCTGTACGTGCAGGTGCTGTTCGTCATCCTCGACAGCTCCATCGTCCTGGTCGGCACCATGGCCGCCATGGCCTTCCTCGACTGGCGGCTGATGCTGATCGTGCTGGCCCTGCTGCCGGCCGTGCTGGTCATCGTCTTCCTGTACCAGCGCTGGAGCGCGCCGGCCGTCACACGCGCGCGCGCCCTGCGCAGCGAGATCAACGGCCAGATCGCCGAATCGATCGGCGGCATGAGCGTGCTGCAGGCGAATAACGCGGAAAAGCGCTTCGGCGCGCGCTTCACGGGCATCAACCAGGACCACTACACGGCGCGCATGCAGGAATTGCGCGCCAACGCCTGGCTGCTGCGCCCCGCGCTCGACATGCTCAACATCGTGCTGCTGGCCGTCGTCATCTTCAGCTTCGGCCGGCGCGAGATGGGCGCCGTGGAAGTGGGCGTGCTGTACGCGTTCATCAGCTACATCGCGCGCGTGATCGAACCCTTGATCCAGATCACCATGCAGTTCAGCCAGTTGCAGCAATCGGTGGTGGCCACGGCCCGCGTCTCGGCCCTGCTGGACGAAGCGCAGGCGCTCGAACATGCACAGGGAAGGGAAACACCGGCCCTGCGGCAGACGAAAGCGGGCAGCGACCTGCCCGCCGTGGACATCCAGAACCTGACGTTCGCCTACGTGGAAAACCAGCCCGTGCTGCACGACCTGTCGCTGACGATTCCGCAAGGCGCCTTCTTTGGCATCGTCGGCCATACGGGCAGCGGCAAGTCGACCCTGCTGTCGCTGCTGCTGCGCTTTTATCCCGTCGCGCAGGGCAGCATCGCCATCAATGGCGTGGCCCTCGACAGCATCGACAACGAGCACTTCCGCGCCGACGTGGGCCTGGTGCCGCAAGACCCCTTCCTGCTGGCGGCCTCGGCGCGCGAAAACATCGACATGGGCCGCGGCTACACGCAGGCGCAGATCGAGACGGCCGCCCGCGCCGCGCATGCGCACGATTTCATCGCCGCGCTGGAACACGGCTACGACACGCCGCTGGGCGAAGGCGGCTCGCGCCTGTCATCGGGGCAGAAGCAGCTGATCGCGATTGCCCGCGCGCTGGCCGGCCAGCCGCGCATCCTGCTGCTCGACGAAGCGACGTCGCGCATCGATAGCCAGACGGAGCAGATCGTGCAGCAGGCCCTCAACGAGTTGCGCGGCAAGGTCACCATCATCGCCATCGCCCACCGCCTGTCGACCATCCGCGAGGCCGACCGCATCATCGTGCTGAACCACGGCCGCATCACGGAAGCGGGGCCGCACGATGCCCTGATGCAGATCGAAGGCGGCCTGTACCAGCGCCTGTACCTGCTGCAGCAGCTGGCGCAGTAAGGGGGCCTTGTCAATGCCGGCAGTGTGCACTTTCGCAAATTTCTGTACCCCGCATGATATTTCTTGATTGCAACAGAATATAATCTGTTACAGACAGGTGTCATTGCGGGAGCGGGACGTTGGCAGGCAGACAGAATCGGGCATCATGGCGAAAGGCGCATTGGCTGCTGGTACTGGCCTGCTTGCTGCCGCCCGCCAGCCATGCCCAGGTCAGCAAGCTGGAACAGCATATTGCCGCCGTGCGCGAGGATGGCCGCTTCGTCCCCGCGCGCGCCCTGCAGCGCCTGGAGGAGGTGGAAACGCAGGCGCGCAACGCTCCCCTGCTGGTGCGCGCGGAATTCCTGACACAGCTGAGTACCGTCCGCATGCGCCTGGGACAGAACGATATCGCCATGCGGCTGGCCGAGGAACTGATCGCCTACGCCCGCCAGAACAAGAGCGACGTGGCGCTGGCGAAAGGCATCCTCTGCAAGGCCTATGTCACGTTCGCCATGAACGAGCGCCGCGCCTCGCACCTGCTGGCCTTTGAGGCGGAACGCATCGCCAACCGCACGGACGACTTGCCCGTGCGCGTGCAGGCCACCATCAGCGCGGGCCAGTCCTGGGCCGAGGAAGGCAATTTCCCGTTTGCGCTGGCCAAGCTGCAGGCGGCTGTCGACCTGGCGCGCCAGAGCAACTCCCCCTCCAGCCTGGCCGCCGCGCTGAATGCCCTCACCCTGCTGTACACGCAGATGCGCGAATACGACAAGGGCTTCGAGGTGCTCGACGAATTGCTGGCCGTGTCCGGCACCCTGGCATCGCCGGGCCGCATGGCGCAGGCCAAGAATACGGAATACGGGCTGGCGCTCGACGCGCAGCAGCCGCAGCGGGGCCAGCGCGCCCTGCTGGCGGCCCTGGCGCTGGAACGCCAACTGGGCGCGCGCGGCATGGTCGCCGTCACCCTCGTCAATCTGTCGGACAGCTACCTGAAGGAAGGCGACTACACGCGCGCCCTGCGCTTTGCGAATGAAGCCATCACGGCGGCGCGCCTGGTCAACAATGAACAGGTGGAGGCAACGGCGCGCCTGAACATCGGCCAGGCGCTGATCGGCCAGGGACGTTTGCAGGAAGGCAAGCAAAGCGTGGCCACGGGCCTGGCCTACTACGAACGCACGGCCAACCAGCCGGAAATGCAGGCCGTGATGCTGGAATACGGCATGGCGCTGGAAAAGGCAGGCGACCTGCGCGGCGCCGTCACGGCATATCACCGCGAACGGGGCATCTCGAACCAGCTGTTCGAGAAGCAGCGGCAAAAGGCCGTATATGAGCTGCAGGAAAAGTATGAGGCGGAAAAGAAACAGCGCCAGATCGAGCTGCTGAGCCGCGAGAATCAGATCAAGAGCACGGAAATCGACAACCGCCGCCTGCAGCAGCGCGTATGGTGGCTGCTGGCGCTGGTACTGGCCATGGCCTCCGTCATCGTCGGTTTGCTGTACCGCAAGGTGCGCCACGCGAACGTGCAGCTGAAGGTGAAAAACCAGGAACTCAAGCGCCAGAGCTCGCGCGACCCGCTGACGGCCCTGTACAACCGCCGCCATTTCCAGGAATTCATGCGCAGCCATGCGGGCAAGCCGCAGCCGTCCTATGGCGGCGCCGATGTCGTGGGCGCGCTGTTCCTGCTCGACGTCGACCATTTCAAGCACATCAACGACGCTTACGGCCATGCGGCAGGCGACCTGGTGCTGACGACGATCGCCGAAACCCTGCACGAAGTGCTGCGCGAAACGGACATGATAGTGCGCTGGGGCGGCGAAGAATTCCTCGCCTTCCTGCCAGCCGTCGCGCGCGACGGACTCGACGATATCGCGCGGCGCATCCTCAACGGCATGGCGGCGCAAAGCATCCACTACCAGGGGCAAGCCATCAAGGTACACGTGTCCGTGGGCTTTGCGCCCTATCCGCTGGCGCCGCTGGGACGGCCGCTCACGTGGGAGCGCAGCGTCAACCTGATCGACATGGCGCTGTACCTGGCCAAGGCGCACGGGCGCAACCGGGCGTATGGCTTGCGCGGTTTTCAGCAGGTGGAAAGAACGACCCTGGAAGCGGTGGAGCAAGACCTGGAACGCGCGTGGCGCGACGGCTTTGTCGATTTGAGCGTGGTACTGGGAGGAGCGGACGGGGTGGACAAAACGGAGACGGCGGGGCAGAAGAGGCCAGGCGGCCAGGCCAGCGATGGCGTCGCCGCAGCCGCCATCACCTGACGACAGCTGCGGGGGCCGGGCCGGAGGTGGCCGCCTGGCGCGCTTGCTACGATGATTACTTGTGCGCGGATTCCTGCATCTTTTCGCCGGCTTTTTCCACTTTCTTGCCGACGGCATCGGCCGCTTCGCTCATTTTCTTGTCGGCGTCAGCGGCGACCTGGTCCATCTTGGCGCCCGTATCGGCAGCGGCCTGGCTCACGGCAGCGTCAGCTTTGGTAGCGGCGGCCTTGATGTCGGCTTCAGCCTTGGCAGCGGCCGCATCGATCTTCTGGCCAGCCTGTTCAGCAGGGCCTGCAGCGACATCGTCCTTCTTCTGGCAGGCAGCCAGTGCCACAACCATCATCCCGGCGGCGCACACGGTCATCCAATTTTTGCTTACTTTCATGATATTCCCTTTCATTGTTATCAAAAGACACAGATCAGTTCGCAATATACACCTGCCTAAAATTTTCTAGCGTGCGCTAACGCACATAAAAACAGGCTTTTGTGGCGTAGTTGTAAGCAATGGTATCTTGATATCTTTTCAGCCATGTTTTCCCTGTGCCGGGCGGGGTGCCTGATAGCCATCCGTCAGGGTATGCAGGAAGGCGATCACGTCGGCGATCTCCGTTTCGTTCAGGGCGGGTGCCTGGCCCGGCTGGCGGTCGAACGGCGCTTCCACGTTCACGTTCGCCACGAGGCCGGGCGGCAAGTCGTCGTATTTGCGCACCTTGCCGTTCTTATCTGCCGGATACCATTTTTGCGGCGCCGTATCGCGCTGCACGTAAAAACGCAACACCTGCTCCAGGCTGTCAAAGCTGCCATTGTGGAAAAACACCTTGCGCAGGGCGACATTGCGCAAGGATGGCGTCTTGAAGCTGCCGCAGTATTCCTTGTGCTCCATCAAGTCGGTGCGGTCCGGGCCGCACAAGCCCATGTCGAAAAACGCCGGGTCCGCATTGACGGGCAGCTTGCCATTGCGCGGCACGCCGATATTGATCAAGCCGTAATCCGTAAATTGGGGAAAGGCGCCGCCGGCGCTCACCTGGCTGATATGGCAGGACGCGCAATTGCCCTTGCGCTCATCATTGAACAGGGCCAGGCCGCGCGCTTCCTGCGGGCTCAGGACGGCCTGCTTGCGCAGCACGGCGTCGTACTTGCTCGTGTACGGATAGAAATCCAACGGGCTTTCCTGGAACACTTCCAGCGACATCAGCGCCCAGCGCAGCGCCTGGCCCGGCTGTTCGAAGATATCCGCGCCATACGTCTGACGGAACTGCGCCGCCAGGGGGCCGGCCCGCAACTTGGCGACGACGGCGGCCGCATCGCGGTTGCCCATCTCGCGCGGCGACAGCAACGGCGCCAGCGCCTGTTCGTGGCCGGACTGGGCACGGCCATCCCAGTTGCGCCCGCCGGTGGGGCCCGCGTCGACGCTGTCGTCGCCATCGTCGTCATGGAAATGTTCGGTAAAGGCTGGGGCCGTCTGCAGGTAGCGCAGCGACGGCGCGGCCCGCGTGCCCGCATCCTTCAGTTCGGGGCCGCCCAGCTGCACCGCCAGGGCATTTGGCGGGCCATACGCGTGATCCGGACTGTGGCAGCTGGCGCACGACATCTTCCCCGAGACGGACAGGCTGGGCTCGAAAAACATGGCGCGGCCCATGGCCGTCATCTGGGCCACGGAAGGCTGGCGTTGCAGGGTGGGGGCGTATGCGCCCGACAGATAGGCGGGCTTGGCTGCGGCTTCTTTCTGCGCTGCCGGATGGCAGGCGGCCAGCAGGCAGGCAGCCACGGCGGCAAGCAGCAGGGAGGGATTCGTTTTCATCATGGGCTGGCAGCGTAGCAACGGCATGTGACAGCTGCGTGACAAAACCCTGCAAAACCTCATGTATCAAGTCCGTACATTACGTCATGTAACAGGCGCTGATATGTCACGCAGCTGACATATTGCCTGCCTAGCATGCGACGTTTTCCACCCAGAAGGCATGAACATGAACTTGCACGCAAAAACCTCTTTACGGCCCCTGCCGTTGTTACTGACGCTGGGCCTGGCCGCCTGCGGCAGCAACTATGCGATCACGCCCAGCACCCATGGCCAGGTGATCGGCAGCTACTATGAAAACGCCCAGGTGTGCCTGGAAAGCGCCACCGCCAGACTCACGTGCGACAGCGCCTCCGCCGCCGTGCGCACGGCCGCCGACGGCAGCTACACGCTCGACGGCCAGGGCGCCGTGCTGGTGACCATCGGCACGGATGCGATCCGCCATGACGCCATCGGCGACGCGGGCAGCAAGGTGACGCAAAAACTGCTGCTGCGCGCTCCCGCCGGGCACAGCGGTTTCGTCAGCGCCCTGTCGACGGAACTGGCGCAAGTCATGGACGGCAACGGCGGCGACTTTGCGGCCGCCAGCAGTAAGCTGGCCGCGCGCCTCGGCGTGTCCGAAGCGGGCCTGGCGTCCGACTTCAACAAGGCCAGCGGCGACGAGCTGGCGAAACTGAAGGCGGAAAACGCCAGCGTGACGAGCTTGATCGCCAGCGCCAGCGCGCAGGCGGCGCCCGCCGACGCGCTGGCCGCGCTGAATGGCGCGCTGGCGCTGAACAATATCCAGACCATCGTCGTCATCTACGCGGAAAACCGCGGCTTCGACAACCTGTACGGCCTGTTCCCGGGGGCCAACGGCGTGCCGGGCGTGAACCCCACGTCGACCTCCACCTACGTGCCGCAGAAGGACGTCGACGGCAGCACCCTGCCCGTGCTGCCACCCACCTGGGGCGGCATGACGGCAGCCGGCCAGGGCACCGTCATCACCCAGGCGCAATCGGCCAACCTGCCCAACAAGCCGTTCCAGATCGATGATGCCAACAGCCCCCTGTACCTGCCGCAATCGGTCATCACGCGCGACCTAGTCCATCGCTTCTACAACAACCAGATGCAGATCAACGGCGGCGCCAACGACAAGTTCGCCGCGTATTCCGATGCGGGCGGTTTGAGCATGGGCTATTACGACGGCAGCAAGATGCAGCTGTGGGACATCGCCAAACAGTATGCGCTGGCCGACAACCTGTTCATCGGCGCCTTCGGCGGCTCCTTCCTCACGCACCAGTACCTGATCTGCGCTTGCGCGCCCACCTATCCGAACGCGGACACCTCGGTGGCCAAGGGCTCGATCGCGAAGATCGACGTCGACACCAACGGCAACTTCCTGCGTCTGACGCCGTCCGCCACGGCGCCAAGCACCGTCCTGAACGGCGCGCCTGCCTATGCCAACGACGGCGCGCTGACGCCGGCCGACAGCACGGGCATGTTCTACGCCGTCAATACCATGCAACCGCCATTCCAGCCCAGCAGCAACGCGCCCGCCTCGGGCGACAGCAGCAAGCTGTATGCGGACACGGGCAAGGCCACCACCCTGCCGCCGCAAACGCAGACGAATATCGGCGACTTGCTCTCTGGCAAGAACATCGACTGGGCCTGGTATGCGGGCGCCTGGAAGGACACGACGACCCTGGCCACGGCCAGCGCGCGCGCCGGCAGCTTCCCGAATCCGCCGAACTTCCAGTTCCACCACCAGCCCTTCAATTACTTTGCGAATATGGACCCCGTGAAGGCGCCCACCTACCGCGCCGCCCACCTGCGCGACTTCGACAGCCAGTTCCTGGCCGACGCCAGCGCCGGCAAGCTGCCACCCGTCGCCTTCTACAAGCCGCAGGGCAACCTGAACCAGCATGCGGGCTACGCCAGCGTGGCCGACGGCGACGCGCACATCGCCGGCGTCATCGCCCAGCTGAAAAAGAGTCCGCAGTGGAAGAACATGCTGGTCATCGTCACCTACGATGAAAACGGCGGCTTTTATGACCACGCCGCGCCGCCGAAGGGCGACCGCTGGGGTCCGGGCACGCGCGTGCCGGCCATCCTCGTTTCGCCCTACGTGAAAAAGGGATTAGTTGACCATACGCAATATGATTCGGCGTCCATCCTGCGCGCCATCACGCACCGCTTCGCCCTGCCCGTACTGGATGGCTTGAGCACGCGCGACAAGGCACTGGTAGCCCATGGCGGCAAGCCGATGGGCGACTTCAGCGCGGCGCTGGCGCTGGTGCCGCAAGAGTAAGGCTGAGTAAAATGCGCCCGCCCGGCTTGACCCCGGCGGGCGTTTTACATGTTGGCGCTACTGGCCGGGGGACGCATCGAGCAGCGAACGTTCGAGCAATTGCGACAACGCCGTGCGCAGCGCCTGCGTGCGCGCCGCCAGTTCCGGCCGCTTGTAGCGTTCGGCGGCGATCAGGCTGTTTTCCAGGCACACCCGGTCCGAACGCGCCAGGCAGGCGTCGGCCAGGTCGAGCTGGGCGCTGGCCAGCGCCACTTTCACCTTGGCATCGAGTTCCAGCGTGTCGGGATCGTCGCCCCAGCGCTTGACGTGCGCGGCCAGGCGCGTGGCGGCCACGTCCGGCTTGCCCGCATCGAGGGCCTGGTTGACGCTGCCTTGCAGCGCCAGCCACGCCTGTGCCCGCTGCTGTTGCCTGTCGCAGGTGGCGGCGGACTTGGTGATGCTCGCCTGCAAGCGTTTGAGCTGCGCGGCAGGCGCCTTGGCGCTTTTCAGCACGGCCAGCGCGCTGCGCGCCCCATCCAGGTCGCACTGTGCCGCCAGCGCCGTGGCGGCCTCGACCTGTTCCGCCACGCTGGCCGGCTTGTCGGCGGGCTTGTTGAAGAACCAGATACCGGTCAGCACCGCCGCCGCCGCGATCCACGTGCGCAGGCGCACGGGCGGGCGCGGTGGCGGCACCGAACCCCTGGTGGCCGCTTTGGCGGGCGGCGCCTTGGACGGCGCAGCCGCTGGCGCGGACGGCGCTGGCGGGATTGCCTGGGGAACGGGTGCGGGCTGCGGCACGGGGGTGGGCGCAGGAATGGGCGGAGGCGGAGCGACGGGCACCGGCGGCGGCATGCGCGGCACGGGCGGCGGCGCTACTGCCACGGTTTTCTCCAGAACAGGCGCCTGCGCCGCCTGGCGCGCGCCGCAAAACGGGCAATGCGCCACGCGCAGCGGCAAGGTCCGGCCGCAAGCGGCGTTGATGCAAACGTCATTCACTGTTTCAAGCACATTACAACCTTTTCCTGGAGTCATTCCACTGCGTTCTGCCGCAATATTACCTTACGCAAGCACAGCAACGGCGCACCGGCGCCGTGTTCCATGGCCTTGATACCGATCAAATAGCATACGCCGCTGCGGCCTAAGCTACAAGCAGCGGCCACGGACAAGGAGAACGCCATGCCAGCCCACCTGATCATCGAAGACGGCCAGCCCTCATGGTGGGACAGCGCCGATATCTGGGTCGTGCCGGGCAATGATCCGAATGGCCCGCCGGGCGCGCCCATCGCCGGTACCGCCAACTACCTGTGGGGCCGCGTGCACAACACGGGCAACAGCGCCTCGAACGGCGTGCGCGTGGATTTTTACTGGGCCGACCCGTCCGGCCAGATCGCCGTCGGCGCCGCCACGCAGATCGGCTCCGCCTTTGCCGACCTGCCGCCCGGCGCCACGCAGGAAGTGCTGTGCCTGGTGCCGTGGATCCCCGTCATCGTCAATGGCGGCCACGAATGCCTGCTGGCCGTGGCCCACGGCCCGGGCGACGTCAACCCGCTGCCCGATCCCCTGCCCAGCGGCTATCCCTTCCAGCCCAAGCAGCACGAGCAGATCGCCCAGCGCAATGTCACCGTGGTGCTGGCGGCCCGGCGCGCGCAATTGCTGAGCATCGCGGTGGCGGCCCTGCCCCGCGCAACGAAAAAGGTGGAACTGCAGATCGAGCAGGGCGGCGAGCTGCCGGAGCACCTCCTGACCACCCTGGGGCTGGAGCGATGGCAGCCGGCCAGGGACGCGCGCCTGGTCGCTGGCCTGGCACGCACGCCCCACTGCAATGGCGACGCGCCCGGCGAGCAAAAGCTGGCGCTGGAGGTGCCGCGCGGCCAGGCGCAGGCCGTGTACCTGAGCGTGCGCGCCGAAGCCTTGCCGCCACGCCAATACGCGCTGCTGCGCGTACTGGAGAGCCAGGACGGCGAAGTCATGGGCGGCATCACGTATATCGTCACCGACCTGGAGAAAGAGCAAGCGCAAGAGCAGCAAAGCCCCGAGGAGCAAGCATCATGAGCGATACCCCCCTGCAGGTGCTGACACGGCCGTTCGCGATCGAGCCCGTCACCAATATCATGCTGCCCGATGGCATCTTCGACAATGCCATCTATGGCTTGCGCATCGCCGCCCACGTCACCAATATGTCCAGCAGCGCCCTGAACAATGTCACGGTGTACCTGGAAAGCGTGGGCGACCCCGGCATCGTGCCCGTGGCGCGCACCTTTTTCTTTGCCAGCATTCCCGCCGGCGCGGCCATGCTGGTCATGTGGGATGCCGACTTCCAGCATGCGGCGCCCGGCAAGCGCCTCGTCAGCTTCGTCGCCAAGGCGGACGGCTATACGCCGCACCGCTCGATCCAGCAAATCTTCGTCTCGCAGACGCGCTTCGACAGCGCCACCAATACGTACACGTGCACGGTCGAGGAAGGCACGCTGGAACTGTCCAAGCCGCAAGGCCATTTGCCCGGCAAGCGCTGGGGCAGCACGGGCGGCGACGGGAAAGACTGCCGCTGTCCGCCCGGCCTGGGGCCGATCGTGCCGACCGGCATGACCCTCGTCTGGACGCCGAACCCCGCCTACGCGGGCACGCATGGCGAGCTGCCGTTTGCCGACCCGTGGTGGAAGATACTGGCCATCATCATCGCCATCATCGCCGCCCTGGTGGCCATCATTTCAGCCGCCCTCGGATCCGGCAAGGCCAGCTTCAGCGTGGGCGGCACCTTCGAGGAAACCGATCCCAGCGTCGACTGCTGCTCACTGGAAGGGGCCGGCTCGGGCCAGCCCGAATTCACGGTAGCGGGCGTCGCCTCGGCCATCGCCTCGGGCGCCATCGCCGTCGCCTGCTCCGATATCGCGGATCCGTTCTGGCGTGGTCAGGAAGCAACATCACCGGCCGCCGGCGAACTGACCCTGGCCGAGCGCGTGGTGGCGAAATGGGTGTTGCCCGAAGCGCCGAACGCGGGCTTGCCCTACACGGCCGACATCAGCTGGGAGTATCAACGCTTCACGACGGGCGCCACCTACCAGCATGCCGTCACCGAAACGCAGGTCAACATCCATGTGGCGGGGCCCGTGGAAACGGATACGCCCGCCGTCGTGCAAGCCTATGAACCGCTGTGGATACGCGCCAGCTTCAAGCGCGACAATGGCAATGTGTTCCGCGGCACGGAGCTGTATGCCTTCGTGCTGTTCCAGGCGCCGCAGGGCCTGTATTTCGTGGAATCGCTGACCGACGACGGCCTGGGCTTCGACCCGGGCGCCAACGATGGTGTCTACGCAGGCAGCCTGGACTTGAAGCGGGCTTACCGCACCCTGCTGCAATACGACCAGAAGGTCTACGGCACCTGGCGCGTCTTCGTATTCGCCCAGGACGTCAACCTGACCAAGCCCGGCACGCCGCCGGAAATCGCGGCCCAGCACATCGGCGGCATGTTCATCGCCAGCGCCATCGAGATCACCTTCGACGACACCCTGCCCTGTCCGCTCAAGGCGCAGGCGAATATCGTCGTGGTGTGAGGGGGGCGTGAGCGAAGTCAGGCGTAGGTCGCGCAGGTCGGATCAGCGGGGCAAAGCCCTGCGTAATCCGACAACATCGTTGGCTCCCGTATGCACACCAGGAGCGGCTGAGAAAATGCTCAGGGCTAGGCGCCGCCCCGAAGACAGTACTTCAGTACAGTAAGTAAATGCAGGGCAGGCAACAACACCGAGGGTGTTGTATCAACCGCTCTTAAACTTTAACGCTTTCGGGCTTGGCGATCAGCGTGCGCGGAATGATATCCGTTGCCGGGCAAGACTCCATCGCATCCGAATACGCGAGCCAGCGCTGCAGGCTTTCCATGCGGCGGATGGTGATGCCCTTGCCATTGATATAGCCGATCTGCTCGAAATTGGCGGGGCTGGTGGTCAGTTTCGATACGGTGGGCGCATTGTCGACCAAGCGGTCGTAGGCCTTGCGCGCCTTGTTCTCCCACTTGGCCAGCACGGGATCGTCAAAACGGTTGCTTTCAAAATACACGGTGATGGTGCGGTCGTGGTTGGCAAAGCCGACGATGGCCGCACCCTTGCGTATGGTCAACAGGACATCTTCCTTCACGCCCGTGACGGGAACGAAGACGGCGGCGCGCCCATCCGTATCCGGCCGTTCCATGGGAATATCTTGTCCGATTATGCTCATCACATCACACTCTTAGTCATCGCCTGCTGGCTTGTTGTCCCTGCATCACTGAAAGCGTGCCATGCGCATGCGCGCGTTTGCCGCTGCGCCGGGCCGCTTCCAGGCTGTTTGTCAAATAATACATTGCCGTAAAGCACTACACAAGATAATCAGGGACGCGGCAGCCGCTTGTCCTCCGCCGGATGGGGAATGGTGTGCCCAGCGGCAATCGCCTTATAATGCTGCGATTACTTCACGTCCCCACCTCCGCACCATGACGCTTCCCGAGAATGACACCAGCCGGCTCGACGCCATCAGCGCCGCCGCCACCGAAGTGGCCGCGCAAAACGTGGCCGACCTGCTGGCCATGGCCATCTGCCACCGCCCGGATGAACCGTCCCTGATCGTCTGCGACAAGCGCAGCTGGCTCAATGTCGTGTTGACGGAAGCGTATCGCCATGCCTTGCCCGACGCGACCTTCATCGATTTCGACGAGGTCACGCCCGATGCCGTGCTGGCTGCCTTTGCCGAGCTGCCGGCCGGCAGCCTCGTCGTGCTGATCCAGTCGACCAGCTTCCGCCTGGAAGCGTTCCGCATCCGCATCGAGCTGTTCAAGCGGGGCCTGAAGGTCATCGAGCACGTGCACCTGTCGCGCATGCCCGGCGTGCAGGGGCTGCATTACATCGCTTCGCTGGCGTACGATCCCGATTACTACCGGGGCGTGGGCCATGCACTGAAAGCGCGCATCGACGGCGCCCGCCACGGCATGGTCGACAGCGGCGGCGAGCAGCTGGTCTTTGCCTCGCCGTTCGAATCGGCCAAGCTGAATATCGGCGACTACAGCGGCATGAACAATATCGGCGGCCAGTTCCCGCTGGGCGAAGTGTTTACGGAAGCGCAGGACCTGGAAGCGGTCAATGGCCGCGTGCGCATCTTTGTTTTCGGCGACACGCACTTCATGGTCAACCGCCCCGACACGCCGATCACCCTGATCATCGAAAAGGGCAGAGTCACGGGCACGGAGCACGCCACGCCGGAATTTACCGCCATGCTGGAGATCATCCGCGCGCACGAAGGCGAAGTATGGGTGCGCGAACTGGGCTTCGGCATGAACCGCGCCTTTTCGCGCGAACAGCTGGTCAACGACATCGGCACGTATGAACGCATGTGCGGCATCCACCTGTCGCTGGGCGCCAAGCACGGCGTCTACGCCAAGCCGCAATTCAAGCGCAAGGATGCGCGCTACCACGTCGACATCTTCGCCGTCACCGAAGCCGTCTACCTCGACGACGAAAGAGTGTACGCGGATGGCGCGTGGACGGTGGAACCCCTCGCGCTCAACTGAGCCTCAATTGACCCTCAGCTGAAAAAACCTGCCGCTGCCAGCTCGCGGTCCCACGGCGGCACGGGCTGGTATTCGGCCACCAGGAAATCGATCAGCGCGCGCACCTTGGGCGACGGCTGGCGGCTGGCCGGATACAGGGCGCTCAAGTGATTCAGGGGTAGCTCCCAGCCGGACAGCACGGGCAGCAGACTGCCATCGAGCAGATTGCGCCAGGCGAGAAACGTCGTGCTGTAGACGATGCCGAGTCCCCGCTGCGCCGCCTGGTGCAGCACCAGGCCGTTATTCGCCGTGAAGCCCGCCTGCACGCGCACGCTCACCGCTTCTTGCTTGCCGCCTTCCCCACGCTGGAAATGCCAGTTCGTGCCATCCGTCAGGTGGCTGAAATGCAGGCACTGGTGCTGCAACAGCTCTTGCGGCGTCTGCGGCACGCCCCATTGCGCCAGATAGGCGGGGCTGGCGCACAGCACGGCGCGGCACGGCGCCAGCGGGCGCATGGCCAGCGCGCTGCTGTCCGGGATGCCGCCCACGCGGATGGTCAAATCAAAACCGTGGCGTATCGGGTCGAGCAGCGCATCGTCGACAAACAACTCGGCCTGCACCTGCGGGTGCAGCAAACTGAAACGGGCGACGGCATCGGCCAGCCACGCGCTGCCGAAACTCGATGGCGCCTGGATGCGCAGCGGCCCGGCCAGCTCCGCCCCCGCTCCCGCCTGCGCCACGTGCGCCACCATGCGCGCCGCCTCCTGCGCCTGGCTGACGGTGGCCATGCACGGCGCCAGATAGGCGCGGCCCGCATCCGTCAAGCTCACTTCGCGCGTGGAGCGGTGCAGCAGCCGCGCATGCAAGCGCTCCTCCAGCTGCATGATGGTCTTGCTGACCATGGCCCGCGTCAGGCCCAGGCGCTGCCCGGCCAGCGTGAAGCTGCGCTGACGCGCCACTTCGACAAAGATTTCCATCGCTTTTAATTGATCCATGTCAAAGATTGTCATCGTTTTGGCGACAATCTGTCAACCGTTGGGCAATTGTTTGCCGCCCTCGCCCATCCTACAATGGCGCTTTCCATTGACCTCCGGAGCCGCCGCCATGCTGACAATCCCGCAACAAGAACAATACCAACGCGACGGCTACATCATCCTGCCCGATTTCAAGGGTGCGGACGAAATCGCCGCCCTGCGCGCGCGCGCCGAGCAGATTGTCAACGAATTCGATCCCAGCGTCAGCCAATCGATCTTCACCACGCGCGACCAGGCCAAGAACACCAACGATTATTTCCTCGCTTCCGACAACACCATCCGCTGCTTCTTCGAGGAAGAGGCGTTTGGTCCGGACGGCCAGCTGAAGCAGGCCAAGTCCCTGTCGATCAACAAGATCGGCCACGCCATGCACGACCTCGATCTCGTCTTCCGCAGCTTTTCTGCCGATCCAAAACTGGCCGCAGTGGCGCGCGACCTGGGCCTGGCGGACGCGCAGGTTTGGCAATCGATGTACATTTTCAAGCAGCCCGGCATCGGCGGCGAAGTGCGCTGGCACCAGGACGCCACGTATTTCGAAACCACGCCAGTCAGCGTGACCACCTTCTGGTTCGCGCTGGAAGACGCCACCCTGGACAATGGCTGCCTGTGGGCCGAACCGGGCGGCCACCGCGGCCCCCTGCGCGAACGCTTCATCCGCAACGGCGACCAGGTGCGCGTGGAAAAACTCGATGCCATGCCCTGGCCCGACGACAGCACGGCCGTGCCACTCGAAGTGAAGGCCGGCGCCCTCGTCTGCTTCCACGGCTTGCTGCCCCACTACAGCGCGCCGAACCGCTCGCCCGTCTCGCGCCACGCCTACACCTTGCACGCCACGGACGGCCAGACGGAATACGCGGCCCACAACTGGATACAGCGCGACGATACCTTCCCCGTGCGGGGCTTCGTCTGATGCGCATCGACGTCTTTGCCGCCCACTGGGGCAATAACGAGCTGCCGCCGGACGTCTTCATCGACAGGGTAGCGACGGCCGGCTTCGACGGCATCGAAATGTCGCTGCCGCTGGACGCGGCACTGCGCGAGGAGTGGACGGACCGTATCGCCAAGGCGGGACTGCAGCTGATCGCCGCGCAGTGGGAAACCGTGTTCCACAGCGACTTCGAGCAGCACCGCGCCGCCCTGGCGGAACTGCTGGAAAACGCCTGCCTGGCGCGCCCCGTGCTGGTCAACACCCACACGGGCAAGGATTACTACAGCCAGGCGCAAAACGCGCAGCTGATCGACCTGGCCGCCGCCATCTCGAAAAAACACGGCGTGCCCATCGCGCATGAAATCCACCGCAGCCGCTTTTCCGGCCACCCGATGTTGCTGCTGCCCTACCTGGCGCAGTATCCCGAGCTGCCATTGACGGCCGACCTGTCGCACTGGTGCTGCGCCTGCGAATCCCTGCTGGAAGACCAGCCGCAGACGCTGGCGCAAGTACTGCCGCTGGTGCGCCACGTGCATGCCCGCGTGGGCCATGCGCAGGGTCCGCAGGTAGCCGACTTCCGCGCGCCGGAGGCGAAACCGGCGCTCGACGCCCACCTGGCCTGGTGGGACGCCATCGTCGCCCTGCGCCGCGCCGCCGGCGCCGAGCGCATGACGTTCACGCCGGAATTCGGCCCCGCGCCATATACGCAAACCCTGCCCTGGACGCAGCAGCCCGTGAGCGATGCCTGGGAACAGAACGTCGCGATGCTGCATCTGCTGCGCGCGCGTTACGCGCAGTAGTTCGTCACAGGCACTCTCCATGCACCGGGCCAGCCGGTCCGGTGCACACGTGCATACCAGCCATGCTTGTCATTAAGTAGCGCGCTATATATACTGTGCCCATGGATACCACCACCTCCCCCAACCCCTTGCACCAGGTGCCGCGCCTGGACAGCCAGCTGTGCTTTGCGCTGTACTCGACCTCGCTTGCCATGAACAAGCTGTACCGCAAGCTCCTGCGCAAGCTCGGCCTTACCTATTCGCAATACCTGGTGATGATGGTGTTGTGGGAACGCGACGGCTTGACGGTGTCGGAAGTGGGCGAGCGCCTGTTCCTCGACTCGGCCACCCTGACCCCCCTGCTCAAGCGCATGGAGCAGTCGGGCCTGTTGACGCGCACGCGCGCCGCCAGCGACGAGCGGCAAGTCATCATTTCCCTCACGCAGCAAGGCGACCAGCTGCGCCATGAAGCAGCCTTGCTGCCCGAAGCCATCCTGACGGCCAGCCACTGTAGCGTAGAGCAAGTTGTGGACATGAAACAACAGCTGAACCAGTTGCGCGACAGCCTGATGAAAAGTGAGTAAAAACGCCGCTTTTCCGAGCAAAATCAGGTAAAGCATTGCCCTGACGGCGCAAGGCAAAAGCTGGCGCAAAATCCGCCTTTCTTTATTACAAATCGATACATGGATGGCCTCACCCTGCGTATAGAATAGTTGCCACTATTTCCTTACAACAACATCAGGGTGAATATGCGCATACCTTTCGGCTCCGTAGCCTCGCTGGCTCTTTGCTTTACCGTATCGGCCTTCGCCGCCGAACCCTTCGACGACAAGTTCCGCCAACTCGAAGAGGTGTTGCCTACCCCGAATACCTACCGCACCGCCTCAGGCGCGCCGGGCCACGCCTACTGGCAGCAGCGCGCCGACTACACGCTGCGCGCCACCCTGGACGAAGCCAAACGCGAGATCGCCGGCAGCGGCACCATCACCTACCATAACCAGTCGCCCGACACCCTCGGCTACCTGTGGGTGCAGCTGGACCAGAATATCTACAAGCCCGATTCCGACGCGCGCCGCATGACCACGGCGCCGTCGCGCCAGGCATGGGCCAGGACGGCGGGCGAAGACACGATGAAATTCGAAGGCTTGCGCGGCCTCCTGGCGCGCGGCGACTTCCAGGGCGGCTTCAATATCCGCGCCCTGAAAGGCGCCGATGGCCGGCCTTTGACGTACGTTATCAACCGCACCATGATGCGCATCGACTTGCCGCAGCCATTGAAACCGGGCCAGGATTTCGCCTTCCAGATCGACTGGGATTACCGCATCAACGAACAGAAGGTGCTGGGCGGGCGCGCCGGCTATGAAGTCTTCGACGACAAGAACGCCCTGTTCGAAGTGGCGCAGTGGTTCCCCCGCATGGCCGCCTATTACGACGCGGCCGGCTGGCAGCACAAGCAGTTCCTCGGCTCGGGCGAATTCACCCTGGAATTCGGCGACTACGACGTGCAACTGACGGTTCCGGCCGACCATATCGTCGCTTCCACGGGCCAGTTGCAGAACCCGCAGGACGTGCTGTCTTCCGCACAGCGCGAGCGCCTGGAAAAGGCCCGCGGCAGCGACAAGCCCATCGTCATCGTCACGCAAAAAGAGGCGGAAGCGGCCGAAAAATCCGTCAGCCGCGCGCAAAAGACGTGGCACTTCAAGGCGGCCAACGTGCGCGACTTCGCCTGGGCCTCGAGCCGCAAGTTCATCTGGGATGCGCAGGGCTACAAGAAGGGCGGCAGCGATGTGATGGCCATGTCCTACTATCCGAAAGAGGGCAATCCGCTGTGGGAAAAATACAGCACGCAAGCCATCGTGCACACGATTGAACAATACAACAAGTACAGCATCGACTACCCGTATCCGACGGCCATTTCCGTCAACGGCCCCGTGGGCGGCATGGAGTATCCGATGATCTCGTTCAACGGCCCGCGCCCGGTGAAAGACAAAAAGACGGGCGAGCTGACGTATTCGAAGCGCACCAAGTATGGCTTGATCGGCGTGATCATCCACGAAGTGGGACACAACTACTACCCGATGATCATCAACTCGGACGAGCGCCAGTGGACGTGGATGGACGAAGGCCTCAACACCTTCGTGCAATACCTGGCACAGCAGGCGTGGGAAGAAAACTACCCTGCCTCGCGCGGTGAACCGCGCGAAATCGTCGACTACATGCGTAGCCGCGACCAGGTGCCGATCATGACCAATTCCGAATCCCTGCTGCAGTTCGGCAACAACGCCTACGCCAAGCCGGCGGCGGGCCTGAACATCCTGCGCGAGACCATCCTCGGGCGCGAGCTGTTCGACTACGCGTTCAAGGAATATGCGCAGCGCTGGAAATTCAAGCGCCCCACGCCCGCCGATTTTTTCCGCACCATGGAAGACGCTTCCGGCACGGACCTGGACTGGTTCTGGCGCGGCTGGTTCTATACCACCGACCCGGTCGACATCAGCATCGACGGCATCAGCGAATACGGCGTAAGTTCAAAAGATCCGGCAACGGAAAAGGCCTGGAAGAAGGCGCAGAAGGACGCCCAGCCGGAATCCGTCACGAGCCGCGCCAACAAGGGCATGCCGCGCCGGGTCGACGCGCATCCGGAGCTGAAGGATTTCTACAACCAGCACGACGATTTCACGGTGACCAACAAGGACCGCAACTCCTATGCCGAGGCGCTGGCCGCTCTGGAACCGTGGGAAAAGGACTTGCTGAAACAGGGCAAGCACCTGTACCTGGTCGACCTGTCGAACGTGGGCGGAATGGTCATGCCGCTGATACTCGAAATCGAACTGAAAAGCGGCAAGAAGTACGTCGAGCGCGTGCCGGCCGAAGTGTGGCGCTATTCGCCGAAGAAAATCACCAAGGTCGTCATCACGGACGAGCCGATGGTGGGCCTGGTGCAGGACCCGTACTGGGAAACGGCCGACATCGACACCAGCAACAATAGCTGGCCGCGAAAAATCACGCCATCGCGCCTGGAACTGTTCAAGAGCGAGAAGTCGCCCAAGGATAACCTGATGCGCGACTTTCATACGCCATTGAAAGGCAAGAATGGCGGCTCGGCCAAGGGCGACGAGGCATGAAGCGCTGGCGCGCGCTGGCTTGCGCCACGCTGGCCTGCGCCAGCATGGCGGCCGGCGCCCATAATTTCCACATGGGTATCGCCGACATCAGCTATAACGCGGCCAGCGGGAGCACGGAAGTGGTGCACACCTACACGGGCCACGACGTCGAGGCGCTGCTGACGAACCTGTACCAGCGCCAGTTCGACCTGGGCCAGGAGGACAGCGAAGCGGCCCTGCGCCGCTATGTCGAAAAACAGTTTTACCTCGTGGGGCCGGATGGCAAGCGCCTGCGCCTGAACTGGGTCGGCATGAAGGTCAATGCCGACAACGTGGTGATCTTCCAGGAGATCGAACGCACGCGCCTGGCCCCCGCCACGCGCATCCATAACCAGTTGCTGATCGACTTCCTGCCCAGCCAGCGCAATACCCTCAACGTGCAGGACAGCGGCAGCATCCAGACGTTGATCTTCGACCGCCAGAACACGGAACTGCCGATCCGCCAAGTCCCACCACACCCATGACGCCACGCCATCTTCCCCTCCTCCTCGCCGCCCTGTTTTCCGCAGCGACCGCCCACGCCGACGACATCTTCCAGCGCGTGCTGGTCGACGGTTCGCGCCTGAACCAGCTGGGCGTGGCCGATTCGGCCAACGCGGGCAGCGTCACGCAACAGCAGCTAGACGCGCGCACCAGCTACCGGCCAGGCGAACTGCTCGAAGCCGTGCCGGGGCTGATCGTCAGCCAGCATAGCGGCGAGGGCAAGGCCAACCAGTTCTACCTGCGCGGCTTCAATCTCGATCACGGCACGGATCTGCGCACCACCGTCGACGAGATGCCCGTCAACCAGCGCAGCCATGGCCACGGCCAAGGCTGGACGGACCTGAACTTCCTGATCCCCGAACTGGCCATGCGTCTCGACTACAAAAAGGGGCCGTATTCGGCGGAGCAAGGCGATTTCTCCTCGGCCGGCGCGGCGTCCGTCGTCTACGCGAACCGCCTGACGCAAGGCATCGCCAGCGTGGGCATCGGGCAGAACGGCTTTCGCCGCGCCCTGCTGGCCGATTCGCTCGATGCGGGCGACGGCAGCCTGCTGTACGCGCTCGAAGCGCAGCACAACGATGGCCCGTTCACGCAGCCGGACCGCTACCGCAAGCTCAATGGCGTGCTGCGCTACAGCGAAGGCTATGCCAACAACGGCTTCAACGTCACGGCCATGGCGTATGACGCCAGCTGGAACGCCACCGACCAGATTCCGCTGCGCGCCGTGCAGGACGGCACGCTGGGCCGCTTCGACGCCATCGATGCCAGCGATGGCGGCAAGGCGCAGCGCTACAGCCTCTCGGGCGCCTGGCGCCAGACAACGGACGACATGTCGTCCAGGGTCAGCGCATATGTGATCGCCAACCGCCTGGCCCTGTTCTCGGATTTCACGTACGCGATGGATGACCCCGATAACGGCGACCAGTTCGCCCAGCCGGACCGGCGCGTGACGTCCGGGATCAACGCCAGCCACACCTGGCACCGCC
This sequence comes from Janthinobacterium sp. SUN128, assembly GCF_030587275.1. NCBI lineage: Bacteria > Pseudomonadati > Pseudomonadota > Betaproteobacteria > Burkholderiales > Oxalobacteraceae > Janthinobacterium > Janthinobacterium sp. SUN128. The sequence continues at coordinate 3,601,426 of NZ_JAPWHY010000001.1, forward strand.
ACACGGACAGGGGCAGCAGCGACACCACCATCGGCCTGCAGCTACAGAACGACAATATCCACAATGGCCTGTACAACACGCGGCAGCGGCAGATCCTGTCAACCACGCGGCAAGACCATATCGTCGAATCGAGCCTCGGCGTGTATGGCGAAAACAGCACGCGCTGGTCGCGCTGGCTGCGCACCGTGGCCGGCCTGCGCGCGGACGCCTACCGCTTCGACGTGCGCAGCGACCGCGCCGCCAATTCAGGCAAGACCAGCGACCATTTGTTCAGCCCCAGCCTGAGCGTGATCGCCGGGCCGTGGCGCGATACGGAAGCGTATTTCAACATCGGCAATGGCTTTCACAGCAACGATGCGCGCGGCACGACGATCACGGTCGACCCGAAGACGGGTGTAGCGGCCGACAAGGTCACGCCTCTGGCGCGCTCGCGGGGACTGGAACTGGGCTTGCGCAGCGCCGCCATCGCCGGCCTGCAAACCTCGCTGTCGCTGTACCGCCTGGACTTCGATTCCGAACTGCTGTTCATCGGCGACGCAGGCGCCACCGAGGCGGGCCGCCCCAGCCGCCGCTACGGCATCGAGTTTTCCAGCTACTACAAGGCGGCAAGCTGGCTGTCGCTGGACCTGGACCTGGCGTATGCGCGCGCACGCTCGCGCGGCAGCGACCCGGCGGGCGACTTCATCCCCGGTGCCATAGAAGGCGTAGCCCAGCTGGCCATGACGGTGACGCCGCCGGGGCCGTGGTCGGGTTCTTTGCGCCTGCGCTACTTCGGTCCGCGCCCCCTGATTGAAGACAACAGCGTGCGCTCCGCGGCCAGCGTGGGCTTGAACGGGCGCATCGCCTACCAGATCGACAAGACCTTGCGCGTGGAGCTGGAAGGCTACAACCTGGCCAACCGGCGCGACTCGGCCATCGATTACTACTATGCCTCGCGCCTGCCCGGCGAGGCGCAGCCCATCGACGACATCCACTTCCATCCGGTGGAATCGCGCTCGCTGCGCCTGACCCTGGTAAAGAATTTTTAACTCAACAAGAATAATTCCTGTCGCACTGCACAGGAAACGCCGCGAAGTCGTAGAATGCCAGGCTGGATAAACTGAGACAGGCCGCATTGCGGCCAGCACCGCCATGAGCACTTCCGCACCGATCTTTACCGACCCGTCCCACGTCAAGGATGCCTTGCGCGATGACGGCTATGCCGTGCTGCGCCCGCAGGACGTGGCCGCGCTGGCCGGCTGCCCGCTGGCCGCGCTGCGCGCGCTGGAGCCGAGCTGGAATACCCTGGCGCTGGACAATTACCTGAAGGATGGCGGCCGCTATCGCCGCCGGCGCCACTCGTGCTTCGTGCAGGATGGCGAGCGCCTGACCCAGACGGCGCACCGTCCGCACTGGCAACCGGTGGAATACAACGCCCTGCACGGCGGCATGCACCGCCTGTTCGAACCGGTCGAAGCGGCTATCGTCGCGCAAGCGGCCTGGCAGCAGCTGATCCGCGCGCTGGGCGACGCCTGCTCGCAGGTGAAGGGCAGCCAGCCCTGGTTCATCGAGGCGCACCAGTTCCGCATCGATACGACCGATGGCATCGGCCGGCCCACGCCGGAAGGCGCGCACCGCGACGGCGTCGATTTCGTCGCCGTGCTGCTGATCGGGCGCGAACAGGTCAAGGGCGGCGAGACGCGCATCTTCGAAGCAGACGGCCCCAACGGAAAGCGCTTTACCCTGACCGAACCGTGGTCGCTGCTGCTGCTCGACGATGCCGCCGTGATCCATGAATCGACGCCGATCCAGCCCATCGGCGAACATGGCCACCGCGATACGCTCGTGCTGACCTATCGCGCAGGCCAGTTCCAGGGCGAAAACTGACAAGCGGCCACAGCATTCCCTGTGGCCAAAATAGTTACTTGGAAGTTACTTTTGCAGACCTAAATCCGATATAGTCATACGATGTCGATATTGTGCGCTCACTGCGCCCAGCATCACCACACTGAAATCCTAGGAGAGGTCTGTGGACTCCAACAACCAAATCAAGCCTGACGAAATCGAGATCCTGATCGTCGAGGACAGCCCGACCCAGGCGGAGCGCTTGCGCCGCCTGATCCAGTCCCTGCACTATAACGCGCGCGTGGCGGCGAATGGCCAGCTGGCCCTGGCCGCCATCCGCGAGCGCAAGCCACACCTGGTGCTGTCCGATATCGTCATGCCTGAAATGAATGGCTACGACCTGTGCCGCGCCATCAAGTCCGATCCGACCCTGCGCGACATCCCCGTGATCCTCGTCACCTCGCTCAACGATCCGAAGGACATCATCCGCGGCATCGAGTGCGGCGCCGACAATTTCATCCGCAAGCCCTACGCGGAAGACTATCTGCTCAACCGCATCAGCCACATGCTGATGAACCAGAAGCTGCGCAAGAACCAGAATGTGGAAATCGGCATCGCCCTGTATCTGGGCGACCAGAAGCATTTCATCAATGCGGAACGCCAGCAAATCCTCGACCTGCTGATCTCCACGTATGAGCAGGCGGTGCAGGTCAACGGCGAGCTGCAGGCGCGCGAACGCCAGGTGATCGAGCTGAACATGCGCCTGGCGCACCATGCGGCCGAACTGGAAACCATCAACCGCGAAATCGCCCTGAAAAACCTGGAACTGGCCGAAGCGAGCCGCATGAAGTCGGCCTTCATCGCCAACATGTCGCATGAACTGCGCACGCCATTGAACGCCATCATCGGCTTCACGGGCGCGCTGCTGATGAAACTGCCCGGCCCCCTGACGTCCGACCAGGACAAGCAACTCAATACCATCCGCGCCAGCGCGCGCCATCTGCTCTCGCTGATCAACGACATCCTCGACGTCGCCAAGATCGAAGCGGGCAAGCTGACCCTGTCGATCGAGCCCGTGCACTGCCAGGAGCTGATGGCAGACGTGGCCGACACGCTGCGCCCCCTGGCCCAGCAAAAAGGCCTGGCGCTGGAAATGGCACTGGGAGAAGCGGGCCAGCCGCCCGCCATCATCGACACGGACCGCCGCGCGCTGACGCAAATCCTCATCAACCTGCTCAACAACGCCATCAAATTCACGGAACAGGGCACGGTGCGCATCAGCCTGTCCCAGCGCGACGAAGACGGCGTGCTGGTGACGGAAATGAGCATCGCCGACAGCGGCGCCGGCATCAAGGAAGAAGACCAGGCCAAGCTGTTCCAGGCCTTCTCGCAGCTCGATTCCACCTCCACGCGCCACGTGGAAGGCGCGGGACTGGGCCTGTACCTGTGCCAGAACCTGGCCAACGCCATCGGCGGCGCGCTGTTCTTCAACAGCGACTACGGTTCCGGCAGCACGTTTACGCTGGCACTGCGCAGCAAGGCCTGACTTTCTGTGCGCCGCAGCATGGAATGCTGACTTTTTGCCATCCAGAAGAGACCGATACAGTAGTTCTACGGTATTGCACTGCACCATTTTCGGCGCTATAGTAGAACTGTCTCCTCCAATTCGTTCTCCGAACATTGGATTCCGCCCGCGAATACAACCGCGGGCTTTTTTTTGCCTGCGTTTTTCACGCATCTTCATCCTTTCTTAACTAAATCAAACGATTTAGTTATATCAATCGTTTGAGATATATGTTTAAATCTCCGGCATGATTGAAAAAAACGCCATCCCCACCTCCCACGCCGACGACGGGCGCAAGCCCCGTTCCGATGGCGAACAGTCGCGCGAGCGGCTGCTGCATAGCGCCATCCGCCTGTTTGCCGAACAGGGTTACGCCAAGACGTCCACGCGCGAGCTGGCGCAGGCGGCCGGCACCAACGCGGCGGCCATCAGCTACTATTTTGGCGACAAGGCGGGCCTGTACCGCGCCGCCTTCTCCCATCAACTATCGAATCCACAAGACAATATCGCCCTGTACGAGCAACCCCATTTCACCCTGCGCCAAAGTCTGGAAGGCTTTTATGCGCAATTGCTCGCCCCCATGCAGCAGGGAGAAATCGCGCGCGACTGCATGCGCCTGTGGTGCCGCGAGATGCTCGAACCGACGGGCCTGTGGGCGCGCGAGGTTGACCAGAACATCCGTGCCGAACACGAGGCGCTCACGCGCGTGCTGGCACGCCACCTGGACGCGCCCGACGACAGCGACGACATGCACCGGCTGGCCTTTTCCATCGCCTCGCTGGCCCTGCAGCACATGGTCGGCGCCGAGGTGCTGCACACCTTGCGCCCGCAACTGATGGAAACGCCGCACGCGATCGATGCCTGGCTGGCGCGCATGACCGACTACGCGCTGGCCATGGCCGACGTGGAGCGCCGGCGCCTGGCCATTCCTCCCTCTCCCCCCACCGCTCAACGACAAGCAGAAGGACAAGCATGACGACTATTCAATGCACCGTTCAACGCGTCCTGGCCGCCAGCATCGTGCTGGCGCTGGGCGGTTGCGCCCTGCAGGGGCCGCCCGCAACGGTGGCCGCCAGCACGCCCGCGCAGTGGCAGGCGCCGCTGCCGCATAACGGCAAGCTGACGGACCTGTCCAGCTGGTGGCAGGGCCAGGGCGACAGCCTGCTGGTGGAATTGATCACCGACGCACAGCAGGTCAGCCCGACCATCGCCGCCGCCGGCACGCGCATCGTGCAGGCGCGCGCGGATCGCATCGCCGGCGGCGCCGCGCTGGCGCCCACGCTCGATGCGACAGGCAGCGTGGTGCGCACCAGCCAGCAATCGGCGCAGCCCAGCGGCACCACCTCGCAGGCGGCCTTGCAGGCGTCGTGGGAAATCGATGTGTTTGGGGCCAGGCGCGCCACGCGCGATGCGGCGCAAGAACGCTACGACAGTGCCCGCGCCGGCTGGCATGAGGCCCGCGTCTCGGTCGCCGCCGAAGTGGCAAACCAGTACTACGCCTTGCGCACCTGCCAGCAATTGCAGGCCGTGGCCGAACAGGATGCCGTCTCGCGCCGCGACTCGGCACGCCTGACGGAACTGAGCGCCGGCGCCGGCTTCCAGCCGCCCGCCAATGCCGCCCTGGCCCGTGCCAGCGCCGCCGAAGGCGCCAGCCGCGCCATCGAACAGCGCGCCGCCTGCGACGTGAATATCAAGGCGCTGGTGGCCTTGTCGGCCATGCCGGAAGACTCGCTGCGCCAGAAGCTGGGGGCCAGCCCGGCGGTCCTGCCCTCGCCCGTGGCGATTGCGCAACTGCCGGCGCAAACCCTGGGCCAGCGTCCCGACATCTACAGCGCCGAACGCGAAGTGGCGGCCGCCAGCTTCGAAGTGCGCGGCGCGCAGGCGCAGCGCTACCCTCGCCTGAGTCTGGCCGGCTCCATCGGCAAGGGCAATATCCGCGCCGGCGGCACCAGCATCACGGCCAGTACCTGGAGCATCGGCCCGCTGGCCGTCAGCCTGCCCATCTTCGACGGCGGCACCCGCCGTGCCCAGGTCGACGCGGCCACGGCGCGCTACGACGAAGCCGTCGTGAAATACCGCGCCGGCGTGCGCCAGGCCGTGCGCGAAGTGGAAGAGGCATTGGTCAACCTGGCCAGCACGGACGCGCGTAGCGGCCATGCGAAAACGGCCCTGGAAGGCTACCGCGTGTCGTTTGTCACCACCGAGGACCGCTACAAGAATGGCCTGGCCAGCCTGATCGAACTGGAAGACGCGCGCCGCACGCGCCTGGCCGCCGAAAACACGGTGGTCAACCTCGAGCGCGAACGCAGCGCCGCCTGGGTGGCGCTGTACCGCGCCGCCGGCGGCGGCTGGAGCAGCAGCAGCAGCAGCAGCAGCAGCAGCGCCATCGCCATCGCCAACAATGCCCCCTGACGGATACGACAACATGAAAAAAATGACCCTGAAACCGATGGCTCTCGCCCTGGCCGCCCTTTGCGTTGTGCTGGGCGCCGGCGTGGCCCTGTACTCCCCTTCCTCCACGGCGGCCGACGACGCCAAGGATAAGAACGCGGCGCAAAAGCCGGCGCTCACCGTCACCACGGCCAAGCCGCAAACGGCGAGCCTGCCCATCAAGCTGAAGGCCAACGGCAACGTGGCCGCCTGGCAGGAAGCCGTCATCGGCAGCGAATCGAACGGCTTGCGCCTCACCGAGGTGCGCGTGAATGTCGGCGACGTCGTGCGCGCCGGCCAGGTACTGGCCGTGTTCTCGAACGACACGGTGAACGCCGACGTGGCGCAGGCGAAGGCCGCCGTGCTGGAAGCGGAAGCGAATGCGGCAGAAGCGGCCGCCAACGCGCAGCGCGCCCGCTCGCTGCAAAGCACGGGCGCCATCAGCGCGCAGCAGATCAGCCAGTACCTGACGGCCGAACAGACGGCTAACGCGCGCATCGCGTCCGCCAAGGCGCAACTGGCGTCGCAGCAGCTGCGCCTGAAATACACGCAGGTGCTGGCGCCCGACAGCGGCATCATTTCCTCGCGCTCGGCCACCGTCGGTTCCGTCGTCGGTGCCGGCACGGAACTGTTCCGCATGATCCGCCAGGGCCGCCTCGAATGGCGCGCCGAAGTGACGGCAACCGAGCTCATGAGCCTGAAACCGGGCACCCTGGCGCAGGTGAAGGCGGCCAACGGCAGCGTTTTGACGGGCAAGGTGCGCATGATCGCCCCTACCGTCGATCCGCAGACGCGTTCCGCCCTCGTGTATGTCGACCTGCCGGCCAGCGCCGGCAACAATGCGCCGTTCAAGGCCGGCATGTACGCCAGCGGCGAATTCGAACTGGGTAACTCGGGCGCGCTGACGGTGCCGCAGCAGGCGATCGCCGTGCGCGATGGCTTCAGCTATGTCTTCCGCCTGAATGCCGACCAGCGGGTCAGCCAGATCAAGGTGCAGGCCGGACGGCGCCTGAGCGACCGCATCGAGATTTTAGGCGGCATCACGGCCGACACGACCATCGTCGTCAGCGGCGCAGGCTTCCTCAATGACGGCGACCTGGTACGCAATGTTCAAAACCCGGTAGCAACCCCGGTCGCAGCAGCAGCCAAGCCGGCCGCAGCGAAAAAGTAAGGAGAGGCCATGAATTTTTCCTCCCTCTCGATCAAGAATCCGATCCCGGCCATCATGCTGTTCGCGCTGCTGACCCTGGCCGGTCTGCTGGCTTACAAGGCCAATCCGGTGCAGGATTTCCCCGACATCGAACTGCCCATCGTCACCGTCAGCGCGGTGCTGCCAGGCGCCGCGCCGGCCCAGCTGGAAACGGAAGTGGCGCGCAAGATCGAGGACTCCGTCGCCACCCTGCAAGGCGTGAAAAACATCTACACCAAGGTGCTCGATGGCGTCGTCACGGTCACCGTCGAATTCATCCTGGAAAAGCAGATTGCCGAAGCCGTCAACGATGTGCGCGATGCCGTCGCGCGAGTCAAGGCGGACATGCCGGCCGAGCTGCGCGACCCCACCGTCACCAAGGCGTCCACGGCCGGGCGCGTGGTGCTGACCTTTATCGCCACGGCGAAGCCGGGCGTCGACAACCCGCTCGACTCTCCCGACCTGTCCTGGTTCGTCGACAACACGGTGGCCAAGCGCCTCCTGACCGTGCCCGGCGTGGGCGCCGTCACCCGCGTGGGCGGCGTCTACCGCGAGATCCAGGTGGAACTCGACGAAGCGCGCATGGCGGCATTGAAAGTCTCCGCCCTCGACGTCTCGCGCCAGTTGCGCCTGGTCCAGCGCGAAGCGCCTGGCGGCCGGGGCGACATCAGCGGCGCCGAGCAGTCGGTGCGCACCATCGCCACCGTGAAAACGGCCGATGAACTGTCGCGCGTGGAAGTGCCGCTGCCGGACGGCCGCCATGTGCGCCTGGACCAGGTGGCCACCGTGCGCGACACGGTCGCCGAACCGCGCGCGCTGGCCGAGCAGGATGGCAAGACGGTCGTCGCCTTTGAAGTGTTCCGCACCAAGGGCGCCAGTGAAGTGGCCGTCGCCAAGGGCGCGCGCGACGCCATCGCCGACCTGCAGAAGGAAAACCCCAACGTGGTGCTGCAGCAGTCGATCGACAATGCCTTCCCCGTCGAGGAAAACTTCGACGGCTCGATGGAGCTGCTGTACGAAGGCGCGCTGCTGGCCGTGCTGGTGGTGTGGTGGTTCCTGCGCGACTGGCGCGCCACCCTGGTCGCCGCCGCCGCCCTGCCCCTGTCCGTGATGCCGGCTTTCCTCGGCATCTACTGGTTCGGCTACACGCTCAATACCGTCACCCTGCTGTCGCTGGCCCTGGTCGTCGGCGTGCTGGTCGACGACGCCATCGTGGAAATCGAAAACATCGAGCGCCATCTGCGCATGGGCAAGTCGCCCATGGAAGCGGCCATGGAAGCGGCCGACGAAATCGGCATGGCGGTGATCGCCACCACCTTCGCGCTGGTGGCAGTATTCCTGCCGACGGCCTTCATGAGCGGCATTCCAGGCCTGTTCTTCAAGCAGTTCGGCTGGACGGCCGTGCTGGCCGTGCTGGCATCCTTGGTGGTGGCGCGTCTGCTCACACCGATGATGGCAGCCTACATATTGAAACCGCTGCCGCACAAGGAAGAGCAGGATGGCTGGCTGATGACGCGCTATCTGACGGTCATGCGCTGGTGCCTGAACCACCGCGGCATCACGGCCATCGCCGCGGCCCTGTTCTTTGTCGGCGCCATCGCGCTCGTGCCGCTGCTGCCGACCGGTTTCGTGCCGGCCGCCGACCGCGCGCAGACGCAGATCAACCTGGAACTGCCGCCCGGTTCCACCCTGGGTGAAACGCAGGCCGTGGCAGCCCTGGCGCGCGATGCGGCCATGCGCACGCCGGGCGTCAAGGGCGTCTTCAGTTCGATAGGCGGCGGCTCGAGCGGCGACGCCTTCGCCCCCGGCGCGGCGGCCGAAGCGCGCCGCGCCGTGCTGACCCTGACCACCGTGCACCGCACGGAGCGCAAGGAATCGATGGCGGACCTGGAAACGCAGCTGCGCCACAAGCTCGATACGATCCCCGGCGCCCGCTTCACGGTGGGGCCGCCCGACACGGGCGTCAAGATGCAGCTGGTGCTGCGCTCGGAAGACCCGGTGGCGCTGATGGCGGCGGCGCAAAAGGTCGAGCGCGAACTGCGCGGCCTGAAAGGCATCGGCAACGTCAATTCCAGCGCCTCGCTGGTGCGCCCGGAAATCATCGTGCGTCCCGATTTCGCCAAGGCGGCGGACCTGGGCGTGACGGCCGCAGCCATCGGCGAGACCGTGCGCGTGGCCACGGCCGGCGACTACGACACGGACCTGACGAAAATGAACCTGCCGGAGCGGCAAGTGCCGATCCGCGTCAAGCTGCCCAACAGCGTGCGCGCCGACCTGGCCGCCATCGAGCGCCTGACGGTGCCCGGCAAGAATGGCCCCGTGCGCCTGGCGAACGTGGCCAGCGTCACGATGGAAAGCGGCCCGGCGCAGATCGACCGCTTGAACCGCAGCCGCAACGTGACCCTCGACGTGGAACTCGGTTCGCGCACCCTCGGTGAATTGAACGTGGAAGCGCGCGCGCTGCCATCGATGAAGAATTTGCCGCCATCCGTGAAGATCGCCGAACTGGGCGACGCGCAGGAGATGGCCTCGCTATTCGCCAGCTTCGGCCTGGCCATGCTGATCGGCGTTCTGTGCATCTACTGCGTGCTGGTATTGCTGTTCAAGGACTTCATGCAGCCAGTGACCATCCTGGCGGCGCTGCCGCTGTCAATCGGCGGCGCCTTCGTGGCGCTGCTGATCACGGGCAGCGCCCTGTCGATGCCATCGATGATCGGCCTGATCATGCTGATGGGGATCGTCACCAAGAACTCGATCCTGCTGGTCGACTATGCGATCCTGGCGCGCCAGGCCGGCATGAACCGCTTCGATGCGCTGGTCGATGCCTGCCACAAGCGCAGCCGCCCCATCCTGATGACGACGATTGCCATGGGCGCCGGCATGATGCCGCTGGCGCTGGGCTGGGGCGCCGACCCCAGCTTCCGTTCGCCGATGGCCATTACCGTGATCGGCGGCCTGATCACGTCGACCCTATTGAGCCTGCTGGTGGTGCCGGCCGTGTTCACCTACATCGACGACCTGGAGCACCTGCTCAAGCGCGGCATGGCCAGACTGCGCCGTCAGAAGGCGCCGCTGCGGCGCGATGACAAGGTGGCGCTGGAAAAATAGGCGTCGCCATTGTTTGCAAAATCGCCCCTCGCGGGCAAGGAAGCGAAGGACCGGCCGCAAGGCCGCGCTCCCTCGCTTCCATCTATCTGGCATACTGCGCCCATTCTCCATGAACGCAATCTGCCCTGCCTATGAATTACCGTACCCCGCTCGTCCTGCTACTGGTATCCGCGCTGCTCGGCGCCTGCTCGGAAAAGACCGCTCCCGCCAGCGCCGACCTGGCCGCTGACGTGGTAAGCGATGTCCCCGCAGCCGCAGCCGCAGCCGCTGACGATGCCGCATCGGCCGAACACGTGCCGCCGCCGGCCGCCACCGCCCCCAGGACGGAAGCGATGAACACGCCGCAGGCGCGCGAGCGTGAAGTGGGCATGATGCGCGCCGTCTTCGGCAAGGACTACCGCAGCGACAGCGAGGATGCGCTGGCCGACCTGCCCGATCCTGACAACCATGTCGACAAACTCAGTTACGTGGTCAGTGCCGTCAGCCACAAGCTCCTGCCCGATGGCCGCGCCATCCTGGTGGCGAATGCGGAAACGGCCAACACGGAAGGCACGGCGGAATCGGCACATGCCTCGTCGGGACTGTTGAATGTGTTTTTCCTGGCGCCCAAGGGCCAGCCGGAAGACGGCCAGTGGCAAGTCGTGAAACGCCTGGAAAACATCGCCGCCCTCGGTTCATCGGGGCAGCTCGGTGAAGTCCACTGGGTCATGCTGGGCGCGAACAAGCCGGGACTGGCGATCCGCCATGGCTATACGGGCCAGGGCTACACCATCACGCAACTGGCCCTGTTTGAAATCGGCGACGGCAAGGTAACCGCGCTCGATGGCGGCATGGACCTGTACTCGGACAATATGGGCGCCTGCACGCCGGACATGGATGAATGCTGGATGGTCGAAGGCAAGTGGCGCTTCGCCCCCGCGCGCAATGGCGGCGCCTACGATGACTTGCTGATCGATTTCAAGGGCGCCTCCGAGAAGATCAAGCCAGGCGTCACGGTCAAGCCGGATGAAGATCCGCCGCGCATCGCCACGCCGTTGAACGGACACGCGCGCTATGCTTTCGATGGCAAGGGATATAAATTAATTGAAGGGAAAAACACGGTGCCTGGCGTTTGACGGGGTCGGACCCGCCGGGTCCGATCCCACGCACGCCAGCTACCTGCGCGCCGCCTCCAGGCGCACCAGCAGCGGCGCATACATGGCACGCGTATGGCTGCTCCAGCGGGCCATGGCGCTGTCGATATCGAGCAGCAGGCGTTCCGACAACACCTTGTCGCCCTGCTGCAATGCCCAGATCGCGCACTCGGCGCGGCACTCGAAACTGTTGTAGCGCGTCAGCGCATCGTCGAATTCCGCCTTCGCTTCCACCTGACGCCCGCTTTGCGCCAGCGCGCGCGCCGTCAGCAGGGACACCATCTCGGGACGGAAATGGATATCCGTGCGGCGGATAAATTCCAGGTGCGTCAAGGCCTCGGCGCCCCGTTCGCATTCCAGATAGGCGCGCGCCGCGCCCAGGCGAATTTCCAGGTCCGATGAAAACGCTCCCCGCAGGCAGGCTTCGTAGGTCGATGCCGCTTCCTGCGCATCGCCCGCTTCGAGCAGCGCGCTGGCCAGGCGCATCTGGTTTTGCGCCGTCGGCGTGTACTCGAAAGCGGCTCTCGCCTCGCGCAGTTCGCGGTTCGGATCGAGCACTTGCACGGCCACCGAAGCGACCTTGCGCGCGCCTTGCGGCAGGCGCGAATTGGGCAGGTAGATGGCGAAGAAATACACCACGCTGCCCAGCAGCGGGAACATGAATAAAATGAGCAGCCAGTACAGCTGCTGCCCGTTGCGCACCACGTGAACCGCAAAAAATACCGCGATCAGGATATGGATGCCTATGCCAAAAATCGTCATGCTGCGACCTCGTTCGTGACGGGAGCAGCTGGCACCATGCCGCCGCTTTCCCCGGTCAGAATATTACACTGGCCACGGCAAACGACCGCGCCGTGCACGCGCGCCTATTCCGTCTTGGCGGACCAGCCGCCGCCCATGGCCCGGTACAGGTCGACCGAGGCGACGAGGACGCGCGTCTTCAGTTGCAGCAGCCCCACGTCGGCGCTGTACAGGGTGCGCTGGGCGTCGAGTTCTTCCAGATACGAGGCGTAGCCATTGCGGTAGCGGTTGTGCGCGATGCGCAGGGTATCGGCCGCGGTGGCGCGGCGCGCCTCGTTTTCCACTGCTTGCTGCCGCAGGCGGTAGATGGCGCCCAGGCTGTTCTCCGTTTCGGCGAAGGCGTTGCGCACCACGTTTTCATACGCGTACACGAGCTGGTCGCGCTGCGCACCGGCCGCATCCGTCTGCGCCTGCACCCTGCCGCCATCGAACAGGGGACCGGCCGCCAGCGCCGTCAGCCGCCACAGGGCCGTCGGGGCATGCAGGAAATCGGTGAGGGTTGTGGCTTGCCCGCCGCCAACGGCCGTCAGCTTGAACGAGGGCAGCAGCTGGTCGCGCGTGGCGGCCAGGCTGGCGTTGGCTGCCGCCAGGTTGTGTTCCGCGCGCGCGATGTCGGGCCGCCGGCGCAGCAATTCGGACGGCAGGCCGGCAGGCACGCCAGGCGCCGCCAGCTCGGCCAGCGGCAAGCCGCGCGCGATGGGGCCGGGATTGCCGCCAACGAGGACGGCCAGCGCGTTTTCCTGTTCGAAGATCTGCCGCTGCAGCTGCGGCACCTGCTCGGCCGCCGCATGGTATTCCGATTGTGCCTGCAGCCATTCCAAGCGCGAACTGTAGCCCACCTCGAACTGCTTGCGCGCCAGCTCGCGCGACTGTTCGCGCAGCTGCAGGGTCGATTGCGTCAGCGCCAGCTGCGCGTCGAGGCCCCGCAAGTTCAGGTAGCTCGTCGCCACGCTGGCGGCGATCGACAGGGCTGCCGCATCGAGGCTGGCCTGTTCTGCACGGTAGCTCTCGCCCGCTGCATCGCTCAAATTGGCCAGCCGGCCCCACACATCGATTTCATAGCTGGCCTGCAGTTCGGCCTGGAAGACGTTCGTCACATACGGCTTGCCGCTGGACGCCAGGGTGCGCGTGCGCGTCGGCGAGCCATCGAAGGCCAGGCTGGGCGCGCGGTTCGCATCGGCCTGCGCCAGGCGCGCGCGGTATTCCTGCACGCGGGCGCGCGCCACGCGCAAGTCGCCATTGCGCGCCAGCGCCTCGCCCACCAGATCACTTAAAACCGGATCGCCGAACGCCTGCCACCACAGCTGTTCCACCTGTGTGCCATGCGCGGACGCTGCGCCGCCCTCGCCTTGCGCGCGCCAGCCGGACGGCAGTTGCAGGGCCGATGCAGGCTGCGGTGGCGCGTTGGCGGCGCAGCCCGCCAGCGCCAGCACGCCGGCAATCAGCAGGAGGCGGCGCCTCATGGCTTGGCCTTCGCAGTCGCCTTTTTCGGTGCAGGCGGTGGCGCGGGATTGTCCGCCGAGTCGTTCAGCACGGCCGACGTGTCGACACTGACCACCACCGACATGCCCGGCACCAGGCGGCGCGCATTCGCCTGGCCCGCATCGATGCGGATGCGCACGGGAATGCGCTGGGCGATTTTGAGGTAGTTGCCCGTCGCATTATCGGCCGGCAGCACGGAAAATTCGGAGCCGGTGGCCGGCGAGATCCGTTCCACCTGGCCCGTCAGCACGGCACCATCGAGCGCGTCGACGTGGAAGGTGGCGCTCTGCCCTTCCTGCACGCCATTCATTTGCGTTTCCTTGAAATTGGCAATCACCCACATCTGGCGCGGCACCAGCGCCATCAGCTGCGCACCGGAATTCACGTACGCGCCCTGGCGCACCGCCACCTGGCCCAATTGTCCATCGGATGGTGCCACGATGCGCGTGTTATCGAGGTCGATCTTCGCCGCCTTGACGGCCGCCTGCGCATTCGCCACGGCCGCTTCCAGCGCCTGCTTGTTGACCACCACACTGTGCACGCTTTGCTGGGCGATGTCGAGGTTGGCGCGCGCCTGCGCCAGCGCCGCCGCCATCTGCGCCTGCGCGGCGCGCGACTGGTCGTGTTCGCGCTGCGACAGGGAACCGTCTGCCACCAGCTGCTCCACGCGATTCAGATCGGCGCTGGCCTTGCGCGCCTGCGCTTCCGCATTGGCCATCACGGCCTCGCTGACGGAAATGCCCGCCTGCGCGCTGGCCTTTTGCTGCGCCCAGTTCGACAGCGCCGCCTGCTGCGCGGCCAGCTGGGCCTGCGCCTGTTCGTAGCGCTGCTGGTAGATGCGGTCGTCGATGCGCACCAGCAGCTGGCCTTCCTTGACGTCCATGAAGTCCTGCACCGTCACTTCCACCACATAGCCCGACAGCTGCGTGCCGATGATGGTCACCTGGCCCCGCACGGTGGCGTTTTCCGTCGTGACGATGGGGCTGGTGAACGGCGGCAGCCGCCACGCATACAGCACGATCAGCACGCCCACCAGGGCCACGGCGGCAAAGGCCAGCGCGGACAGCCACTGGTGACGCCGGTCCGGCTGCGGCGGCGTGCTGCTTGCAGCGGGCGCCGGGACAGGTGGCGCAGCGGGTGCTGGTATTGGTGCTGGCGGCGTGGTGTTATTTTCTGTCATTGCTCGGTTCCGAATTGGTAATGGGGACGATGGCCATGGCCGTCTGCGCATCGCGCACGGGGCCGACCAGGCGACGCGCGCCGGTGGTGATGCGGGTCCAGGACTGGCTGACCAGCATCCAGATCAGGGTGGCGATGGCGACGCCGGCGATCATCAAAAAAACATCGTTATAGGCCAGCACATTGGCTTCGCGCGTGGCGATGGCGCCCAGGCGCGCCACGCCCTGGGCGCTGCGCAAGGCAGGGTCCATCAGCACGCCGCCATAGCTTGCGGCTCCGGACTGCACGCGCGCGGCCACTTGCGGGTCAAGCATGGTGAGATGCTCGACCAGGTAGCTGGAATGGTATTTTTCACGCGCCGTCTGGATGGTGCCGACGATGGCCGCACCAAGCAGGCCGCCCAGATTCTGCGTCATGGTAAACATCACGGAAAAACTCACCAGGTTGCGCGGTTCGGCGATGACGGCGCCCATGCCGGCCACCATGGTGGGACCGAGGAAATACGTGCCGCCAAAGGCCAGCAGGAACTGGCTGACATACATGTTGACGGGACGCGTCTGGCTGGTGGCATGCGCGTCGATCAGGGCGCCAGCAGCGATCAGCAACAGCGCGAACATCAGCGAGCGGTTCAACGTCGCCGGATTGATCGTCAGCGCGCTGACCACCAGGCCCGCCACGCTGCCCAGGAGCACCACGACGAACAGGTTTTGCATCTGGTCCGTGTTCAAGCCCAGCGCCTGCAGGAAGCCGACGGCGCCCGTCGATTCGGACAGCACGATACGAAACAGCAGCACGGATAAAAACAGCTTGGCGATCTTGCCCGTGGTGAGCCAGCGCGTGTTGAGCAGCGGGCGCGCGCGGTTATGCTCGATGGCCAGCGAGGCGGCGATCAGCACGATCGAGCATGCCAGGCACACGCCCACCCACTCGGATTCCAGCCACCACGCCGTGCGCCCCTGCGCCAGCACGGCGCACAGCAGGGCCACGCCGGGCGCGAACAGGATGAAGGTGAGGAAATCGAGCGGCTCGAACGTCTGCACCCTGTCGCCGGGCGGCAGTTTCAGGGCCAGCACGCAGCCCAGCGCCAGCAGGGCCAGTCCCAGTTCGAACAGGTACAGGCCATGCCATTCGCCGATCTGCAGCAGTTCGGAAGTGAAGATGCGCGCCAGGGGCAGCGCCAGCTGGGCAAAACCCAGGCCCAGCACCACGCCCTTCAGGCGGTGCCGCGCGGGAAACGCCTGCAGGGTGTAGTACAGGCCCAGCACGCCCAGCGCGCCGCCCACCATGCCATGCGCGGCGCGCACGGCGATCGCGGACGGCAAGGTATTCGCATACAAGTGGGCGAAGGTGACGAGCGCATACAGCACCAGGAACGCTTCCGTGAACAGGCGCAGGCCGAACTGCTGGCGGAACTTCACCAGCAGCAGATTCATGGAAACGATGGTCATCACGTAGGCGGCCGGCAGCCACTGCATCTGGTAGGCATAGGCAGCCAGCGAACCTTGCAGGTTCAGCAAATTGGCCGTCACCAGGCCGTTGCCCAGTCCCCCCGTCAGCGCGACGATCAGGCCGACGATGAAATACGCGACACGCTTGGGCGTCGAATGTTCGGGCATCGATGGCGACCCGGGCAAGGTCGGGCGTTCGCCCGGCCCCCAGGTGCGAGGTGTGTACTTGTCCATGCGGTAATCGCGATCCGGTTTGCTGAAGCCGTTCCTTGCTGCTGTTCTGCTTCCTTCAAGCAAATAGTTGCAAATGAACAGTTCTAGTCAGCAGCATATCACCGCAGGACGTTTTTATTGTTTACATTGTTGCAGGGCGTTGCGCATGCAGCTCAAACAGCGTAGGCAACGGGGCCGGCGGATCCGGCCCCCGTGCTGATGCCGCCACTCACACCCTCGGCGGATCCGTCTCGCGCGCAAATGCCCGGTGCGCGGCCAGCGCCTTTTTAAAGGCCGCCACGACTTTCACCACGTCGCCGGAAGGCGCGACGATGATGGCGGGATCCGGCTTGCCATCGGGCAGGGTCGCCGGTACGCCAGCCTTGTCCAGCAAGTCCTTGCCGGCGCCACTGGCCAGCATCGGCTTGCAGTGGCGGTATTGCAGGCGCAGGAAGTCGAGCGCGTTGGCGTCGCTGCCCAGCTGCTGCACGGCGCCCTGGCCGTCGGGAAGCACCACGGCGTCGAACAGCACGGACGGTCCCGCCTCGAGCGAGATTTCCACGTCGAGCGGCGCGCCGCCGCTGGTGTCGACTTTGCCCAGGTGGCTGCCCATCAGGCGCGGCACGGCGCCATCGGCCAGCAGCGAGGCATAGATATTGCGCACTTGCGCGCCATCGCTGCCCGGCCCCACCAGGATGGCCACGCGCAAGGTATGGATACCCGTCTTGCCGGGACGGAAAAAGAGCGACAGGGCTGGTGATGGCGGATATGCCGGCAGCGGCTCCAGGGAGGCGCGCGGCATGACGGGCGGCAGCGCCAGGCCCAGGCCATCGGCCAGACGCTGCGCCAGGGTCTCGTCGACATTGCGCAGCATGGCGACGATGCGCTGGCGGATCGCCACCGTCTGCACCTTGCTCAGCTCAAAGCGGAACGCATGCACGATATGGTCTTGTTCCACCGGCGTCTGGCTGATCCAGAACAGGCGCGCCTGGCCATAATGCTCGGCGAATTTCTCGGGCTTGCCGCGCACCTTGTCGCCTTCGGCGGAAGCGGGAAAACTGTTGAAACCCTTCGCGCCCGCCTGGAACGGGCAGCCGCCCGCCAGCGAGTTCGGCTCGTACGCGACCCGGCCCCGGTTGATGGCCTGGCGGTGGATGCCGTCGCGCTGGTTGTTGTGCACGGGCGCCAGCGGCGCATTGATGGGGATTTCATGGAAGTTGGCGCCGCCCAGGCGCGTCAGCTGGGTATCGACATAGGAATGGATGCGTCCCTGCAGCAGCGGGTCGTTGGAGAAATCGATGCCGGGCACGATGTGCGCCGTGCAGAACGCCACCTGCTCCGTCTCGGCAAAAAAATTGTCCGGGTTGCGGTTCAAGACCATTTTTCCGACGGGGACAAGAGGGACAAGTTCTTCGGGAATCAGCTTGGTCGGATCGAGCACGTCGAAGGGGAACGCTTCCGCCTGCGCTTCCGTGAAGACCTGGAAGGACAACTCGTATTCGGGATACTCGCCGCACTCGATGGCTTCCCACAGGTCGCGCCGGTGGAAGTCGGAATCGGCGCCGCTGATCTTGACGGCTTCGTCCCACACGAGCGAGTGCGTGCCGGCCATGGGCGACCAGTGGAATTTGCAGAACACGGACTGCCCCTTGGCATTCACGAGGCGGAAGGTATGCACGCCGAAGCCCTGCATCATCCGGTAACTGCGCGGGATGGCGCGGTCCGACATGGCCCACATCAGCATGTGCGTGATTTCCGGCGACAGCGAGGCGAAATCCCAGAAGGTGTCGTGCGCGCTGGCCGCCTGCGGCATGCCATTGTGCGGTTCGGGCTTGACCGCATGCACGAGGTCGGGGAATTTCATCGCATCCTGGATGAAGAAGACGGGGATGTTATTGCCCACCAAATCCCAGTTGCCTTCGTCCGTATAAAACTTCACGGCAAAGCCGCGCACGTCGCGCGCCGTATCGGTCGAACCGCGTTCGCCGGCCACCGTGGAAAAGCGCACGAAGACAGGCGTGCGCTTACCCGCCTTGGCAAACAGCCTGGCGCGCGTATGCTTGCTTTGCTCCTTGTAGCATTCGAAGTAACCGTGGGCGGCCGAACCGCGCGCATGCACGACGCGCTCGGGGATGCGCTCATGGTCGAAATGCGTGAGCTTTTCACGCAGGATGAAATCTTCCATCAGGGTGGGGCCGCGCAAGCCCGCCTTCAGCGAGTTCTGGTTGTCGCCCACGGGCACGCCCTGGTTGGTCGTCAGCACGCAGCCGCTATCGTCGCTACGGGCGCCATCCAGCGAGCTATTCAGCGCATTCTCGCCCAGCGCGGGCTGGCCGTCACCCGTCTTCGGAGAAGGTAGCGTTTCGCCTGTGGTGCTGGCCGTGGCCAGCGCTTCGCCGGTCGCCACATGCACGCCTTCGACCGGCGTGCGCGCCGCCTCGCCATACTGGCCATCCTCCTTGGGATTGACGGCCATGGCGGCGGCCAGCTGCTGGCCGGCGGCCGTCTTTTGCAGCAGCGCGCGGGCCACGTCGTTGTCCGCGCCCAGGCTGTGCGGCGCATTGCTGTCGGATGGGCCGGACATGCTGCTCAATACGGAACCCGCACCGTCCGTGGACGGCGTTTTCTTGTTGCTAGCCATTACATCTCCTGTGAGTAATTTGCCCCGGGAAGTAACGCTACAACTCCCTCATTCAGCGCACGAACAGGGCAATCAAAATAATGATGGGAATAGGTATGCCGATCAACCACAACAAAATGGAGCGCATCATCACTCTCCTTTACCGCTTGCTGCTACCTTGTGCGCGTGGGCGCTGGCACGGCCCGCAATGAAGGCAGACCGGGCCAGCGCCCACGACAACGACCTTGCCTGGCTGCGTACAGTTACTTACGCGAACCCAGCAGTTTCGACAGGCCATAACCGGCTGCCGCCGCAATCAGCAAGGACACGGCCGGACGCTCGCGCACATAATCGCGGCCCGTCTCGCCGGCGCGCTGGCAGGCGGCGCCCAATTGCTTGCCGCGCGCCATCAAGGTTTCGGAAGCCTTGTTGACGGTGTCGCTGACCTGGCCGATGCGGTCGCCCACCTGGTCCACGCCGTCATGGGCGCGCGTGGCCACCTTGTCGGCCAGAGGCTGGGCCTGGCTCGCCACCTTGTCGATGGTGCGGTGCAAATCCTGGCGGGTATCCTGGACGGTGCCGTTCAAATCGGAGCTGGTTTTTTCAATCGCGTTCATGATGGTTTCCTTTAACAGTGAATAATCTCAACCATGCTCGATGCCGTGACCGAATCATGATTCTCCTCGCTTCGGGGAAAAAGAAGCGGCTAAACGCTGCCGGGCTGAGCCATATCAAACAGTGGATCAGCAGCAAGCTGTTGGTACTACCTTAACCGCCCCCGCCACGCGCCACCGTGCGCTGCCACACCTTGAGACGCAGACTTAAATGCCTGTTGGAAATAGCAATCCCCGCCGGCCTGGCGGGACGGGCGGGCAAACCATCCGTCATGCATCTTCCTGAAGATACAGCCCGCCACGCATAAATGTATGGATTTTTTCAAGGCTTCAGCCCATAATTACGAGAAGCAATACCCATACATA
The DNA here is from genome assembly GCF_030587275.1 of Janthinobacterium sp. SUN128. Taxonomy (NCBI): domain Bacteria; kingdom Pseudomonadati; phylum Pseudomonadota; class Betaproteobacteria; order Burkholderiales; family Oxalobacteraceae; genus Janthinobacterium; species Janthinobacterium sp. SUN128. Next base: position 3,621,397 of record NZ_JAPWHY010000001.1, read on the forward strand.
AAACAAAATGCCCCAATCCAAATCCATACAAGAAGAAAGCCAGACCAGTGCGTGGATCACGCCGTTCGTGCAGCACGGCGGCCCGCGCTACCTGCAGATCGCCGACATGCTCGAGCGCGCGTTGTCCGACGGCAGCCTGCGCCCGGGTGACCGATTGCCGCCGCAGCGCCGCCTGGCCGCCCTGTACCAGGTCGACCTGACGACGGTAACGCGCGCCTACGACGAAGCCAAGCGCCGCAACCTGCTGGAGGGACATGGCGCGCGCGGCACCTATGTGGCGGCGCCGAAAGTGGAATTGACGCAGATGCTGGACCTGAGCATGAACATCCCGCCGCCGCCCGTGGGCGTGGATTTCGGCGACTTGCTGAAACAGGGCGTGGCGCAAGTGCTGATGCGCACGGACAGCGATCTGTTGATGAGTTATCACCTGGGCGGCGGCGGCAAGGCCGACCGCGCGGCGGGCGCCGTCTGGCTCGCGCCCATGTTCGGCGACGTCGATGCGGAACATGTGGTGGCCTGTCCCGGCGCGCAGGCGGCGCTGGCGGCGCTGATCTTGACTCTCAGCCGGCCCGGCGACAGCATCCTGACGGAAAGCGCCGTGTACCCGGGCCTGCGCCTGGCGGCGAGCCAGCTGAACCGCAAGGCCATCGTCGTGGAAACGGATGCCGACGGCATGCTGCCCGAAGCGCTGGAAAAGGCGTGCCGCAAGCACCAGGCGCGCCTCGTGTATTTGAACCCGACCCTGCAAAACCCGACAGCGCACACCATGCCGGCCGCGCGCCGCCTGGCCATCACGGAGGTGGTGCAGCGCTGCGGCATGCACATCATCGAGGATGACCCGTACTGGCTGCTGGCGTCCGACGCACCGCCCCCGCTGGCCCATTACGCGCCCGCCCACGTGTCGTATATCGCCACCCTGTCGAAATGCCTGGCGCCGGGCCTGCGCATGGCCTACACCTTGATCGCCGAGGTGCAGCTGCGCGAACGCTTCCTGCAGGCCATGCGCTCGTTTTCCCTGATGGCCACGCCCCTGACGACGGCGCTGACGACGCAATGGATACACGACGGCTCCGCGCACGCGCTGCTGGCCGGCATACGCAGCGAAGCGGACGCGCGCCAGGACGTCATCCGCACGATTTTGACGGGCACCAGCCAGCCGCACAGCAACGGCATCCACGTATGGTATTCACTGCCCAGCTACTGGACCTCGCGCGAACTGGCCGCCACGGCCCGCGCCCAGGGCGTGGCCGTCACGGCCTCGGACGCCTTCTACGACAACCGTCCGCCGAACGCCATCCGCATTTCGCTGGGCAGCATCCGCGACCGCGCGCGCCTGGCCAACGCATTAAAGAAATTATCACTGCTGCTGGCGCACAAGCCGGCGCTGCCCCGGGAATTCGTCATTTAACGGCGCAGCCGCGCATCCACCGAAAATTTGCCCGCGCCACTGATGGCAATCGTGCCAAAGACGATGATCAGCAGCCAGCCGAACTGGCCATCGGCGATGCTCCAGTCCGGGTGCACGAGCAGCATCGACACGCCCAGCAGGAACAGCAATGGCAGGCAGGCCAGGCGCGTCAGCAAGCCGGCGGCGACCAGCAGCGGGCAGAGGATTTCCGCGAACAGGGCGCAGTACAGGGTGACGGCGCGCCCCAGGTGCAGCGGGTCGTCGATATGCGCCAGTTCATCGGAGAAGTGCAGCAGTTTGGGCAAGCCGTGCACGTGCAGCACCAGCAGCGCGCCCGTCACGCGCGCAAACAGCAAGCCCGCATCGGGCAAGAAGGGGCCGGCCAGCGCCGCCATCCAGTGTTTCTTCATGATTGCTCCAGTGGGAAAGCCAGGCGGCGCGGCGCGCCGCTGCCAGCCATCATAGGCAGGCGGGCGCCTGGGCGCGACTGGTCTTTTGGCAGAGGCGCCGGCCCGCGCGAAGGCCTAGACTGGCCGATGCCATTACTGGCTCAGGCCGTAACTGGTCCCTCCCCCATCCCCGAAGGAAATGCAATATGTCGAAGAAAATCGAAGCCGAAGAAGTCACATCCCGCCGCAAGCTGCTCGTCAGCGTCGCCGGTGTCGCCGCCGGCGCGGGCCTGCTGGCCGCCGGTGGCGCCAGCGCCGCCGCCAAGCCAGCCGCCAGCACTGCAGTGGCACCGGGCAAGCTCACCGTCAACAGCGTCACCGTCAAGGACGGCACCGTCATCCACTTCAAGGACTGGGGCAGCGGCACGCCCGTCGTCTTCAGCCACGGCTGGCCATTGCAGGGCGACGCCTGGGAAGACCAGATGATGTTCCTGGCCAGCCACGGCTACCGCGTGATCGCGCACGACCGCCGCGGCCACGGCCTGTCCAGCCAGCCATGGCAGGGCAATGACATGGATACCTACGCCGACGACCTGGCCACCCTGCTCGACGCGCTCGACATCAAGGGCGCGACCCTGGTCGGCCATTCGACGGGCGGCGGCGAAGTGGCGCGCTATATCGGCCGCCATGGCGAAAAGCGCGTGGCCAAGGCCGTGCTGGTGGGCGCCGTGCCGCCGCAGATGGTCAAGTCGGAGACGAATCCCGGCGGCTTGCCGATGTCCGTCTTCGACGGCATCCGCGCCGGCGTGCTGGCCGACCGTTCGCAATTTTTCAAGGACCTGACGGTGCCGTTCTTCGGCGCCAACCGTCCCGGCAACAAGGTGTCGCAAGGCATGCGCGACACTTTCTGGCTGCAGGGCATGCAATGCGGCATCAAGAACGCCTACGATTGCATCAAGCAGTTTTCCGAGACGGACTTCACGGCCGACCTGAAGAAAATCTCCGTGCCCACCCTGGTGGTGCACGGCGGCGACGACCAGATCGTGCCGATCGACGCTTCCGGCAAGGCTGCGGCCAAGCTCATCAAGAACGCCAGGCTGGTCATCTATGAAGGCGCGCCGCACGGCTTGCCGGCCACCCACAAGGACCGCCTGAACGAAGACTTGCTGGCCTTTATCAAGTCCTGACCGTTCTGCGCTTCCCGCACCGCCGGCCCGCCCGGCGGTGCTACTCTTCCCCGCCGCGCAAAAAAAACCGCCCGCCTCCCCCATTCGTATAACTGCCATGCCTGATGCGCCGTGCATACTTGTTGCAGCGCGGCATACGCCGCAGCGAACGACAGGAGTTCCGCGATGGCCAGCATGCATTATTTCCCTCAGAAGCAAGACCCCGGCCCGGCGCAGGCGCAGCGCATGGGCAACATGGACGGTATGGGCGAATTTGCCGCATCGGTCGCGCACGAGGTGCGCCAGCCGCTGGCGGCCATCGCGCTCAATGCCGATGCCGCCTTGCGCTGGCTCGATCACGATCCGCCCCGCCTCGACGAGGCGCGCGCGGCACTGGCCCTGGTCGCCAGTGCCGGCAGCCATGCCAGCGCCGTGCTGCGCAGCGTGCATGGCCTGGCCTGCAATTCGCCGGACAGCCACGGTCATTTTGTAGCCGACGACGCCGTGCAAGACCTGCTGCCGCTGTTGCGCGCGCCACTGCAACGCCACGCCATCCATCTGGAAACGCAGCTGGCGCCGGGCCGCCCGCTGCTGCATGCCGACCCGGTGCAATTCCGGCAAGTCATCCTGAACCTGCTGATGAACGCCATCGAGGCTCTGCGCGACACCGGCGGCCGGCCGCGCACAGTGCTGCTGTCTTCGCGCCTGGATGGCAGCGTGCAGCACTTCAGCATTGCCGACAATGGCGCCGGCATCGCGCCGCAGGCGGCCGGCCGCCTGTACCACGCCCTGTATTCCAGCAAACCGGACGGCATGGGCATGGGCCTGGCCATCTGCCGCCGCATCCTCGACGCGCATGGCGGCCGCCTGTGGCATGCGCCCGGCGCGCCCCATGGCAGCGTCTTCCACTTCACCTTGCCAGCGCCATGAGCACAACCATGCACACGACCATGCCCCCGGCCGATCCGCCGATTACCCTCCTGATCGCCGACGACCACCCGCTGATCCTGGCCGGCCTGGCCTCGCTGATCGCATCACTGCCTGGCTTACTCCTGCTGGGCCAGGCCGGCACGGGCAGCGCCGCCGTGGAGCTGTACCGGCAACTGCGGCCCGACGTGGTGCTGATGGATTTGAACATGCCGGAAATGCATGGCGTCGAGGCGATCGAGCGCATCTGCGCAGACGACGCGCAAGCGAAGATCGTCATCCTCACCACCTACCAGGGCGAGGACAGCGTGCACCGGGCATTGCGCGCCGGCGCGCGCGGCTACCTGCTGAAGGATTCCGGCTTCCTGCAACTGACGCAGTGCATCCGCCAGGTGGCCGCCGGCAGGCACTACCTGCCGCCGGAACTGGCCGCGCAGCAGGCCGGCCGCATCGAGGCGAACCGCCTGTCGAAACGCGAGCACGACATCCTGCTGCACCTGTCAGCGGGCAAGAGCAACAAGATGATCGCGCGCAGCGCCGGCATCGAGGTGGGCACCGTCAAATTTCATGTGAATAATATTTTGACCAAGCTCAACGTATCAAGCCGCACCGAGGCGGCCACGGTGGCCGCCCGGCGCGGCTTGCTGGGCGCGTTCTAGCTGCCGGGAAGATCAGGCGGCGCTGTCGTCCTTCTGCTGCGGCTCGGCCTTGGCCAATGTCGGCTTCGCTTCCACGCCGCTGATCTTCGGCACGCATTCGCTGCGCAGCCACGACACGGTGATGGCTTCTCCCGCCATCAGGCGCTTGACGCCGGGGACGATCTGTTCGCCGATCAGCATGCCCAGCAGGCCGATCAGGGCAATGGCGGGCGGCGCCGGCGAGCGCACCTGCAAAACGGCGTAGATGATGCCAACCAGCAAACCCACCGCCAGAGAAATCACATATAACTTCATGGCGCATTCCTTTCGATGAAAAAAACGCCGCGCGCGGTCAGGCGCGCGGCGCATGGCACTGCCGCGTGGCGTTTACTTGGCCGGCACCGGCGCCAGGGTGGCGTGTTCGCCATGGATGCGCTGCGGCGCCTTGTGCACCATCGTGTAGGCGTAGTCGACGCCCATGCCGTAGGCGCCCGAATGTTCGCGCACGATGGCCATGACGGCGTCATAGGTTTCCTTGTGCGCCCAGTCGCGCTGCCATTCCAGCAGCACCTGCTGCCACGTCACGGGCACCACGCCAGCCTGGATCATGCGCTGCATGGCGTAATCGTGCGCTTCCTTCGAAGTGCCGCCAGAAGCGTCGGCCACCATGTAGATTTCGTAGTCGCCTTCGAGCATCGCGCACAGGGCAAAGCTGTTGTTGCACACTTCCGTCCACAGGCCCGAAACGACGACTTTCTTCTTGCCGTTGGCGGCCAGCGCATCGCGCACCTTCTGGTCATCCCACGAGTTCATCGAGCTACGCTCGAGGATATCCTTGCCGGGGAAGACGTCCAGCAGTTCCGGATAGGTATGGCCGGAGAAGCTTTCCGTTTCGACGGTGGTGATGATGGTGGGGATGTTGAATACCTTGGCGGCCTTGGCCAGGCCCACGGTATTGTTTTTCAGCGCTTGCCGGTCCATCGACTGCACGCCGAACGCCATCTGCGGCTGCTGGTCGATGAAGATGATCTGGCAATTATCGGGGGTGAGGACTTCCAGTTTCGGATTGGTCATGATGTCATCCATGAAGAAAGGGTTGAGTGGGTACTGCCGTGCATCGTATGCCTGGCGGCGTTCCCGCACCACTATCTAAATATAGGCTGGCATGCAGGCTGCCTCCGGGAAATGCCCCCTGCAGGAGGGCGGGCGCTGCGGTAAAATACCTTTTGCTCACCATGCTCCGACGACTCTTGATCGATAACTCCTCTTTGCCAGGCAACATCATGTGCAGCGATACGGCGGCGATACGCGTCCTCATTGCCGACGACCACCAGTTACTGCTCGACGGCATCGCGGCCCTGCTGCGCGCCTTTCCCGGCGTGGCGCTGGTGGGCCAGGCCACCGATGGCCAGCAGGCGGTGCAGCAGTTTGACGCGCTGCAGCCCGATGTCACGCTGATGGATTTGCAGATGCCGCGCATGAACGGCCTTGACGCCATCGGCGCCATCCGCGCACGCCATCCGCAGGCGCGCATCATCGTGCTGACCACCTACAAGGGCGACACGCAGGTGCTGCGCGCCATCCGCGCGGGCGCATGCGGCTATGTGCTGAAAAGCGCGCTGCGCCACGAATTGCTGGCGGCGATACAGAACGTGCATGCGGGGCGGCGCCACATCACGCCCGAGATCGAGGCGGAACTGGCGCTGTATGCCTGCAGCGACGTGCTGTCGAACCGCGAACTGGACGTGCTCAAGCAGGTTGCGCAAGGCAATTCCAACCGCGAGACGGGCGCCCTGCTGCAAATCAAGGAAGAAACCGTCAAGGCGCACATGAGCACCATCCTGGCCAAGCTGGGCGCCCGGGACCGCACCCACGCCGTCACCATCGCGCTACGGCGCGGCATCCTCGACGCCTGAGCGGCGCCAGCGCTGCCACCAGCGGCGCAGCGGGCCGTGCGCCAGCGGCCAGGCGCGGTGCGCCGGCACCCGCAGGCGCCACTGCGTGCCGCCCCCATCGCGCCCGCCCACAGTCAGGCGCGCGCCAAGTTTCACCGCGCGCTCGCGCATGCCGGGCATGCCCCAGTGTCCGGGAATCTGCCCGTTCGCGGCGACTACCGGAGGCAAGCCCTGGCCATCGTCGCGCACGAGCAGTTCGATGCCTCCGCACGCATAGCGCACCGCCACCTCGACCACCTGCGCGCGCGCATGCTGGAAGGCATTGCGCAGCGCTTCGCTGGCGATGCGGTAGATTTCATGCGCGGCACGCGCATGCAGCATGCGCGCCTCGCCTTCCTCCGCATAGCGGAACACGATGCCGTGCTGCGCCGCCAGACGCTCGCCTTCGCGCCGCAGGATGGCGCTCCAGCGCGCGCCCGCATCGTCGCCCGCGCGCAGGTCGTGCACATGGTCGCGTCCCTCGCCCAGCATGCGGTCGGCATCGTCGAGCGCGCGCAGCATGGCGGCGCGCGCGGGGTCATCCTCGGCGATGGCCATGCTGGCATTGTGAAAGTGCAGGATCATCGCCTGCGTGCCCTGAAGCAGGGTATCGTGCAGCTCGCGCGCGATGCGCTCGCGCTCGGCCTGCTGCGCCTCCATCCGCGCCTGCAGGCGCGCGGCGTGCTGGCCCAGCCGCCAGCGGCAAACGCCGTATGTGGCCGCCAGCAGCGCCGCCGCGCACAGGCTGCGGAACCACCAGGTCTGGTAAAAGGCGGGCAGCACGCGGAACGGCAGTTGCGCCACCGTGCTGGCCACGCCGTCGCCATTCGCCGCGATTACTTCAAAGCGGTAGCTGCCCGGCCCCAGGCCCGTGTACTGCGCCAGGCGCCGGCCGCCCGCCTGCTGCCACTGCGTATCGTAGCCGTCGAGCCGGTAGCGGAACTGCAAACGCTCCGGCGTGCCCAGACTGGCGGCGTTGTAATGGAATTGCACGTCGCGCGTGCCTGCCGCCAGCTGCAGGCCGGCGCTTGCGGGCGGATCGACGCGTCGGCCGTCGGCCAGCAGCGCGCCGATTTCCACGCGTGGCGCCGGCAAGGGAGCAAGCGTCTGGCGCGGATCGATCCAGAACGTCGCGCTCTGGCGCGAAAACCAGATCTTGCCATCGTCCGCTTCGGCAACCGAGCGGTTGTGCAGCATGCCGATGCTGCCGTTCAAGCCATCGACGGCGTCGTACGAGGTGGCGCGCATGGCATGGGCGGCGTCGCGCAGCGCCAGGTCCACTTCCGCGGCCGGAATGTGCGCGGCGCCGCTGCCGTGATTGAGCCACAGGCTGCCGTCGCGCGCGCGCAGCAGGCCCACCACGCCCTCAGTGGCGCTGGCCGGCTCGCCGCGCAGGGTGACGAAGCGGCTGCCGCGCCACAGCGCCACGCCACGCTGCCCGCCCGCCCACACCTGCCCGTGGTATTCGATCAGCATGGGAATCTTGCCCAGGTCCAGGCCCTCCGCGGGACCGAAGGCGTGCAGCCGCCCCCGTTCCAGCATGGCGACGCTGCCATCGGCATACGATAGCCACAGGCGCCCGGCCGCGTCGGCCAGCAGCGCCAGCGGCACTTTCGCGCCGCCACCGGGCAGCAGCGGTTCGCGCCGCCAGACCCCGTCGCGATACTGGAAAACGCCGGCGCCGCTGAACACGCCCCAGATGCTGCCATCGGGCGCGAGCACGCCGGCGCGCATGCGCTTGACCGCGGCAGCGCCAGATGGATAGGCGATCGTGCGCAGTACGCGCCCATCCTCGCCGGCCAGCTGCTGCAGGCCGGCGCGGGCCGCCACCCACGGGCCGCCCGGCGCTTCCAGGATGGCGCTGATGGGGCCCAGGCGCGGCGCGCGCAGCACCGTGCCGTCGGCCCGCGCCAGCAGCAGCGGCCCCAGGACGTCATCGCGCGACAGCCACATCGCGCCTGCCGGTCCGGCCAGCATTTCCTGGGTACGGAACACTTCGGCCACGCCGGGCGCGGCACGCGTGCGCAGGACCACGGGCGCGGCCTGGCGGAAACGGTCCAGGCCTCCGTACGTGGCAACCCAGACATTGCCTTCATTGTCGTCGCACATGGAACCGACGAGGACATTGCTCAAGCCATCGCGGGGCAGGAACGATTCCGTGTCGCCGCTGATGCCCAGCTGTCCCGGCGCCAGCGCGCCGCTGCTGCGCGTGCGGTGCAAGCCGTACTGGCTGTCGAACCACAAGGTGCCCGCGCGATCGACCAGCATGCTGCCGCTGGTGCCGCTCGTATCGCGGTAAATCCACCGATGATCGAGCTGCTCATAGCGTTCCAGCGACTCGATGATGCGGATGCCGCGCATCTCCAGCAAATAAATGCGGCCGTCGGGTCCCTGCTGCGGCGGCGCGCGCAGGTCAAGCCGGCCAATGGGCGGCGCGAAGCGCGACTGCGTCGCCTGCCACATGAACAGGCCGTTTTCACTGAACACGGCGATGCGGCCATCGCGGTCGGCAAACACGGCGGACGCCTTTTGCGCCGTGTAGCCCTGCGCCGGTCCCATCGCCTGCCAGCGCAGGCCATCGAAGCGCGAGATGCCGGACACGCCGGCCGCCCACAAGGCGCCGTCGCCGCCGATGGCAAAGCCCCAGATGGCGCCCGCCGGCACGCCCTGCGCTTCGGCGTAATTGCGCACCACGCCATCCTTGACGTGGCTGATGCCGCCCACTTGCCAGCCTATCCACATGCCGCCGTCGGAGGCGCGCTTGAGCGCCAGCGCCACCGTGTCGGGAAAGCTGCCCTGGCGCGCGCGCACGGGCTCGAAGCGCAGGCCGTCGAAACGGCGCACGCCCGCATGCGTGCCCAGCCACAGGAAACCGTCATTGCCCTGAGCCATGACGATGATATCGTCGGGCGCGCCGTCGCTGGCCATCCAGCGCGTGTGCTGCAGCTGATGGATGCCGCGTGCGGCATCGATGGCCAGCCCGCAAGGACTGGCCAGCATGAACATCAGCCACAGCAGGAAGGCGCGCATCGCGGCTGTCAGGGCACGGGCACGGCGGTCCGACCGCTACGCTGCTCCACGACGATCAGGCCGCCCAGCAGCACCAGCGGCACGGCCAGCGCCGCGAAACCGAAGACCAGGTAGCCAAAGCCGGCAGCGATGGCGCCCAGCGCAAAGGCCAGCAGCGGCCAGAAGAACTTGCCGCAGCGCGCGCGCGTGCCCTCGTCGGCCGCGCCGCGCAGCACGTCGACGGTGTCGAGCACGATCTGCGTCACGTTCCCCGTCATCATGGAGGTCGGCGCCAGGTGCGCCAGCAGCAGACGGCTGGTGGCGCTGTGCACGCCCATGGCGGCCGTGCCCAGCAAGCCGGCGAACATCGCCAGCGTGCCCACTTCCTTGCCGACCGGCTCGGCCAGGATGCCGAACACCATGAAACCGGCCAGCAAGATCCATTGCAGCAGGAAAGCCAGCGTCAGCGCCGGACCGCCGCGGCGCTCGATGGCCAGCACCATCAGGCGCGTGACGACGATGCCGGCGATAAAGGCGGGAAAAGCGAGGATTTTCAGCAGGATGGGGATGCGCGTCGGTTCGGCCAGGGCGGCGCCGATCAGCACGAAGTTGCCCGTGACATGGGCCGTAAACAGGCCGAAGAGGGCGATAAAGCCCAGCGTATCGACATACCCGGCCAAAAAGCCCAGGCTGGTGCCGTATAAACGGCTATGTGGTGGCTGATCCATCGAATGACTCCTGATACCGTGCAATGCACTAAAAAACGAAAAACGCGCCAGGGAAGCGCCCCGGCGCCGCTGCCTGCATGGTAAGCCATGCGGCCGGCCGCCGCCCCCGCCATTCGGCCAGTGCGCGACGCGCCACCTGATCTTTTGGCCCGTGTTCAAGCGCGGGACGTCCGCTACACTGGCCGACGTGACTTTCGCGCCGCGCACGCCGGCCCCCTCCCCCCCTGCACCGCAACCATGGAGCTGCACCATGCCAGAACACACCCTCCCCGCCGCCGCACCCTTGATCCTGCTCAATGGCTGCTTCCATACCGTCGATAAAAGCTGCCCGCAAGCGAGCGCCGTGGCCATCGCCGACGGCAAATTCCTCGCCGTGGGCGATCTTGAAGACGTCATGCGCCACCGCGCGCCCGACAGCCGCGTGATCGACCTGGGTGGCCGCACGGTCATTCCCGGCCTGAACGACTCGCACCTGCACCTGATCCGCGGCGGCTTGAACTACAACCTGGAATTGCGCTGGGAAGGCGTGCCTTCGCTGGCCGACGCCCTGCGCATGCTCAAGGAGCAAGCCTTGCGCACGCCGAATCCGCAATGGGTGCGCGTGGTGGGCGGCTGGAACGAATTCCAGTTCGCGGAAAAGCGCATGCCGACCCTCGATGAAATCAACGCGGCCGCGCCCGACACCCCAGTCTTCATCCTGCACCTGTACGACCGTGCCCTGCTGAACCGCGCCGCCCTGCGCGTGGTCGGCTACGACAAGAACACGCCGAACCCGCCTGGCGGCGAAATCGTGCGCGACGCTGCCGGCAACCCCACTGGCATGCTGATCGCCCGTCCAAACGCCATGATCTTATATGCGACCCTGGCCAAGGGTCCGACCCTGCCGCGAGAATTGCAAGTCAATTCCACGCGCCAGTTCATGCGCGAACTCAATCGACTCGGCCTGACCAGCGCCATCGACGCGGGCGGCGGCTTCCAGAATTATCCGGAAGACTACGCGGTGGTCGAGGAACTGGCGCAAAAAGAGCAGCTGACGATACGCATCGCCTACAACCTGTTCACGCAAAACAAGGGCCGCGAACTGGAGGATTTTGAAAAATGGACGGAGATGGTCACGCCGGGCCAGGGCGACGATTACTACCGCCATAACGGCGCCGGCGAAATGCTGGTGTTTTCCGCCGCCGACTTCGAGGATTTCCTCGAACCGCGCCCGGACCTGGCGCCCGGCATGGACGACGAACTGGAAAAGGTGGTGCGCCACCTGGTGTCCAAACGCTGGCCCTTCCGCCTGCACGCCACCTATGACGAATCGATCGAGCGCATGCTGACGGTCTTTGAAAAGGTCAACCGCGACATTCCGTTCGACGGCCTGCACTGGATGTTCGACCACTGCGAAACCATCACGCCGAAAAACATCGACCGGGTCAAGGCGCTGGGAGGCGGCATCGCCATCCAGCACCGCATGGCTTTCCAGGGCGAGTACTTCGTCGACCGCTACGGTGCCGAAGCAGCCAAGGCCACGCCGCCGATCGCGCGCATGCTTACCTCGGGCGTGCCGGTAGGCGGCGGCACCGACGCCACCAGGGTCGCCAGCTACAACCCGTGGACGGCGCTGTACTGGCTGGTGTCGGGCCGCACCGTCGGCGGCTTGCGCCTGTACGACGCGGGCAGCCGTTTGTCGCGCGACACGGCGCTGGAACTGTGGACGGCGGGCAGCGCCTGGTTCTCCAGCGAGCAAGGCAAGAAGGGCCGCATCCAGGAAGGCATGCTGGCCGACCTGGCCGTGCTGAGCGCGGATTTTTTCAGCATAGCTGAAGAGGCGATCAAGTCCATCGAATCGGTGCTCACCATCGTCGGCGGCAAGATCGTCTACGGCCAGGCGGAATTTTCCAATCTGGCGCCGCCTCCGATCCCCGTATTGCCCGACTGGTCGCCCGTGAAAAACGTGGCCGGCCACTACCGCACCGCGCCGCCGCAAAAGAGCAGCGTGATGCAACAGCACCAGTGCCAGGGCGCCTGCGGCGTGCACTCCCACGCCCATGACGTGGCGCGCAAGAGTTCCGTGCCCGTCTCCAGCCACTCCGGCTTCTGGGGCGCGCTGGGCTGCAGCTGCTTTGCGTTCTGAGGCCATGCTGACGCGATTGCCCCTGCTGGCGGCCGGCGCGCTCGCGCTGGCGGCTGCCCTGCCCGCCGCGGCACAGGACAATGTGCAGCTGTACGGCCGCCTGAACGTGGCGCTCGAAGCGATGCACTCGTCCGCCAGCGGCGACAGCGTGCAGCGCGTATCCAACAACCGCTCGGTACTCGGTTTTCGCGGCAGCGAAGACCTGGGCGGCGGCTGGCAGGCGCTGTTCCAGGTCGAGGGCACCTTGTCGCCCGATACGGGCGCAGGATCAATCGCCGCGCGCGACACGCGCGTCGGTATTGCCGGACCGTGGGGCACGCTCTTTGCCGGCAACTGGACCCTGCCCTACAACAGCGCCACGTCCGCGCTCGACCCGTTCTACCCCACCACGGCCGGCTACATGAGCCTGATGGGCAACGGCGCGGGCGCCACCGAAAGCAATACCAGCAACACGTATTCCTTCGACCGGCGCCAGCAAAACAGCGTGCATTACTGGACGCCGCAGTGGCAAGGCTGGTCGCTGCGCGTGGCGCGCGGCATGGGGGAAGAACGACCCGCCAGCGGCGCGCATCCGGCACTGACCTCGGCCGCCTTGCTTTATGACGGTGGCACCCTGTACGCCACCCTGGCGCATGAGGCACACCACGACTATCAGGGACGCGGACTCTCCGACCGTGGCAGCAAGCTGGCCCTGGCCTGGCGCGTCGACAGCGCCACGCAGCTGGCGCTGGCGCTGGAAAGCCTGCGCTATGCGACGCCCACGGGCGAACTGCACCGCCGCACGGTGTATGTCTCCGCCACGCGCCAGTTCGGCCGCCACGGCCTGCGTTTCGGCCTGGCGCATGCCCAAAGCGCCAGCGGCGGCGCGCTGGAAAGCATCGGCACGGTGCGTGCGGGAGCGGATACGGGCGCCACCCACGCCACCGCCGGCTACGACTACCAGCTGTCGAAACGCAGCAGCCTGTATGCCTACTACACGCGCCTGGCCAACAGCCGCCACGGCATCGCCGACTTTGCCATCAACAGCCTGGGACACGAAACAGGCAGGGCGGGCGCCACCATGTCGGGTGTGGCGCTGGGGATCAGGCACAATTTCTGAGCGGCGCTCAGTCCCAGCAGACCGACAGTACGGCATAGCCCTGTGACGGGTCAGGAGCGTTGTCGGGCTTGCCGTAAGGCCAGCCGGGGATGACGCCGTCGGCTTCCATGCCGGCGATCCAGCGCTCCACCTCGTCCTGGCGTGCGGACGTGAAGATATGCACGTTTTCCGCAGGCGGAAAACGTTTCGCGTCCACGTCCGCCTCGCCATAGTCGCACCAATCCTGGTGCAAGCCGACCAGCACCTTTTCCACGTCCGGCCTGGCGGCGATCTCGCGGAACCTTTCATACAACTGCGCAATCGGCGGGCGGCCATAGCCCCACTGGTTCGGCGCGATCGACTCTTCGTCGGTATTGCCTGCAAAGTAGAGATCGAGATCAATCACGGGTGGCGCATCGCCATCGTAGGCGTCGAGCGAGGCCAGGTACTGGGACAGTTTTTCGGGCATGGGTAGAGTTCCGCTGATGTAAAAGCCAATGCAATATTGTAGCCTGCAGACGTATATGCCAGCGGAGCACCGCGCCCGGGTTCGAGCTCGCGGCCTGCTTCCAATACAGATTGGTCCCGTCAGCCATGGCGCTGAAATCGAGGACGACAAAAAACCCGCTGACTTTTGCAAGCAAGCGGGTTTTCTGATGAAACTTGGTGCCGTTGGCCGGAATCGAACTGGCGACCTTCACATTACGAATGTGCTGCTCTACCAACTGAGCTACAACGGCGAAGACCCACATTCTACAAACAATGCACAAAATTTGCTAGTGTCAACGCGAACTTTTTTGCATTTTTTTAGCGGCCCGGCTGCGGGCCGCTAAAAATCGTGGAAAAGTGCGGCTTTTTACTCCGCGTGGTAGGCGGTCACGCGGGCCACTTCGTCTTTCGAGCCGAGGAAGACGGGTACGCGCTGGTGCAGCTTGTGCGGGGCGATGTCCATGATGCGATGCTGGCCGTCGGTGGCTGCGCCGCCGGCTTGTTCGACGATGAAGGCCATCGGGTTCGCTTCGTACATCAGGCGCAGCTTGCCCGGCATCGACGTATCGCGCAGGTCGGCAGGGTACATGAAGATGCCGCCGCGGTTCAGGATGCGGTGCACGTCGGCCACCATCGAAGCGATCCAGCGCATGTTGAAGTTGGTGCCGCGCGGGCCCGTGTCGCCGGCCAGCAGTTCATCGACATAGCGTTTCACGGGCGGATGCCAGTGGCGCGCGTTCGACATGTTGATGGCGAATTCCTTCGTCGTCGGCGGAATCTGCATATTGCTTTGCGTGAGGACCCACGAACCCATCTCGCGGTCCAGGGTGAAGCAGTTCACGCCATTGCCGAAGGTCAGTACCAGCATGGTTTGCGGGCCGTACACGGCATAGCCGGCCGCCACTTGCTTGCTGCCCGCCTGCATGAAGTCCTGTTCGGTCGGCTGACCCATGCCGTCCGGCGCCTTGAGTACCGAGAAGATGGTGCCGATCGACACGTTGACGTCGATGTTCGAGGAACCATCCAGTGGGTCGAACAGCAGCATGTATTCGCCCTTCGGATAGCGGTTCGGGATCGGGTGGATCGATTCCATCTCTTCCGACGCCATGGCCGCCAGGTGGCCGCCCCACTCATTCGCTTCGAGCAGGATCTCGTTGGAGATGATGTCGAGTTTCTTCTGTACTTCGCCCTGCACGTTTTCCGTGTCGGCCGTGCCCAGCACTTCACCGAGCGCGCCCTTGCCGACAGCGTGGCTGATGGTTTTGCAAGCGCGCGCGACGACTTCGATCAGCAGGCGCAGTTCGGCCGGAATGCTGTTGTTCGAGCGCTGCTCTTCAACCAGGTATTGCGTAAGACTGATGCGTTTCATGAAATCCCTCTGTTTTGATGATTATTGCGGTGTTAATTGGCCAATGCCTTGCTGACGACTTCCATCACGTCATTCGACAGGCTGACCTGGCCGGCGACTTTTTCCAGCGCCTCGCGCATGTGGCTTTGCAGCGCGGGCACGTAACGGCGCCAGCGGTCCATGGAGCGCGCCAGGCGGGCCGCCACTTGCGGGTTCAGGGCGTCGAGCGCGATGACTTGTTCGGCCCAAAAGGCATAGCCGCTGCCGTCAGCCGCATGGAATTGCGACGGATTGGCGTTGGTGAAATTGAAGATCAAGCTGCGCGCGCGGTTCGGGTTTTTCAGGGTGAAGGCCGGATGCGTCATCAGTTGACGCACGGCTTGCACATCGGTCGATGGCGCGGCCGCCTGCATGGCGAACCACTTGTCGACCACCAGCGCCTCGTTCTCGAAATCGCCATAGAAGCTGGCCAGGGCCGCCTGCGCATGCGGCTGCGAGCCGGAATGAATCAGCGCCGCCAGTGCCGCGGCGCGGTCCGTCATGTTGCCGGCATTGTCGAACTGCAGCCGCGCCAGGTCCAGCTCCGCCGCTGCGGGCGCAATCAGCAGATACGACAGGGCCAGGTTTTTCAGCGCGCGCTTGCCGGCCGACAGGGCGTCCGGGCTGTACTCGCCCGGCGTCTGGTTGGCGTGGTATTGCGCCAGCAGCTCAGGTTTCAGCGCGGCAGCGATGGTGCGGCGCATGAACTGGCGCGCCGCATGGATCGCCTGCGGATCGACTTGCGCCAGGCGCTCGGCGATGATGGTTTCCGACGGCAGGATCAAGGCCAGCTCGCGGAAGGCAGGATCGAGCGTTTCATCGGCCAGCAAGGCGCGCTGCGCTTCGATGAAGGTGTCGTCCAGCGCCAGCGCTTCGCCTGCGGCGACGGCGCCGGTCAGTTTCAGCAGGCGCTCCATGGCCAGGCGCTGACCCGCTTCCCAGCGGTTCACGGGATCGCTGTCGTGGCGGAACAGGTGCAGCAGTTCGGCGTCGGTATAGCCGTATTCGAGCACCACGGGCGCGGAAAAGTCGCGCAGCAGCGACGGCACGGGGGCTTGCGTCACATTCGTGAAGCGGAAAGTCCGCGACGCCTGCGTCAATTCCAGCACGACGCTGGTGGCACCGTTCGATGCCACGCCATCCACGTACAGCGGCAGGTCGCCGCCATCGGCAGCCAGCAGGCCGACGGTGACGGGAATGTGGAACGGCAGTTTTTTCGGCTGGCCCGGCGTGGCGGGGCAGCTTTGCGCCAGGGTCAGCTCGAACGTCTGGCTGGCGGCATCGTAGCGCGTGGAAGCGGTGACGATGGGCGTGCCGGCCTGGCTGTACCAGCGTTCGAACTGGCTGAAGTCGCGGCCATTCGCGTCGGCCATGGCGGCGCGGAAGTCGTCGCACTGGACGGCCTGGCCATCGTGGCGCTCGAAATACAGGTCCATGCCCTTGCGGAAGCCGTCGCGGCCCACGAGGGTCTGGTACATGCGCACCACTTCGGCGCCCTTTTCGTAGATCGTGACCGTATAAAAGTTATTGATCTCGACGAAGGAATCGGGACGCACGGGATGGGCCATCGGGCCCGCGTCTTCAGGGAACTGCGCCTGGCGCAGAGTGCGCACCTGGTCGATGCGCGTGACGGCGCGGCCCGTATCCGTGCCGATCATGTCGGCCGAGAATTCCTGGTCGCGGAACACCGTCAAGCCTTCCTTCAGCGACAGCTGGAACCAGTCGCGGCACGTCACGCGGTTGCCGGTCCAGTTATGGAAGTATTCATGGCCCACCACCGCTTCGATGCCCGCGTAATCGACGTCGGTCGCCACGCGCGCATTGGCCAGCACATACTTGGTATTGAAGATGTTCAGCCCCTTGTTTTCCATGGCGCCCATGTTGAAATCGCCGACGGCGACGATCATGAAGCGGTCCAGGTCCAGTTCCAGGCCGAAGCGCTCCTCGTCCCAGCGGATCGAGTTTTTCAGCGACTGCATGGCGTAGTCGGTTTTATCGAGGTTGCCGTCTTCCACCCACACTTGCAGCAGCACTTCGCGGCCCGACTTCAAGGTGTAGCGCTCTTCCTGGCACACCAGGCGCGCGGCGACCAGGGCGAACAGGTAGGACGGCTTCTTGAACGGGTCTTCCCACTTGGCGTAATGGCGGCCGTCACCGAGGTCGCCCTCTTCGATCAGGTTGCCGTTCGATAGCAGTACCGGATATTGCTCCTTGTCGGCGCGCAGCATGACCGTGTACTTGGCCATCACGTCCGGACGGTCCGGGAAGAAGGTGATGCGGCGGAAGCCTTCCGCTTCGCACTGCGTGAAGAAATTATGGTTCGACACGTACAGGCCGGACAGCGAGGTATTGTCCTGCGGCGCCAGCACGGTTTCGATATCGAGCGTAACATCGTCCGGTGCCTTGGGAATGGTCAGCATGCTGGCCGTCAGCTTGTACTGCGACGGATTGAGCAGCTTGCCGTTCAGGCGGACTTGCACCAGTTCAATATGTTCGCCGTGCAATTCGATGCTGCGGCTGGTGCTGGCCGGATTGTGGCGCATGCGGATCCGGCTCGCCACCACTGTGCGGGCGGGATCGAGATCGAAACCAAGTTCGACGCTGTCGACCAGGAAGCTGGGCGGCGTGTAATCTTTGCGGTAAATCGTCTGAGGGCTGTCTGTGCGCATAGGGATTTGGGTGGGAGCGGAGGCAAAAGCCTATTTTACCAACACCAGCCCCCGATAGTCGCGATTCAGGCCAGGAATGTTGGATTCCCTTACACGCCGACATGCTCGGTAACATTCTGTAATAATGAATAGAAACAAATAGAACTATTCTTATAATACTAAGCGATGAATTGTGTCTACTATCAGGAGGTCATGCAATGAAACGTTATCTCACCATCATGATGGCCGCATTGACCGTGTTGCTGACCGGATGCGCCACCACCATACGCAGCGACGTCACCGTCTTCCACGAGTGGCCTGCGCAATTGCAGGACAAATCGTATGCGTTTGAAGCGCCAGCGGCGGAAAACGATACGCTGGAATACCGCAGCTACCAGAACCTGGTGCGCGCGGAACTGGCCAAGCACGGCTTCGGCGAAGCTTCCGGCGCTGCGGCAGCCAATTTGCGCGTGGCGATGCAGTTTTCCACCGTCGACTATCCTGAGCGCGTGCTGCAGGCGTCCGATCCATTCTGGTATGGCCCCGGCTACTGGCCTGGCCGCTACGGCTACCGCTACGGCGCATGGCCAGGCTATGGTCGCTTTGGTTATAACCCCTACTGGTATGGCCCGATGGACATGGAAGAAACCGTGCGCCACAAATACGAACGCGAATTGCGCGTGACGATCAATGACCGCAACGGCAAGAAATTGTATGACGTGACCGTGCAATCGACCAGCAACAAGCGCGCCACGTCGCAGGTGATGCCGGCCATGGTCGCCAGCGCCTTTGCCGACTTCCCCGGACAAAGCGGCGTTCCCCGCAAGGTGGAAGTCAAGGTAGAATAGTTACGTGGCAATACAAAAAACCGGCTGGTGCAGCGATGCGTCAGCCGGTTTTTTTATGCCTACGAATAATACGCTTCTGCCGCAAAGGTCAGCGCGCCGATCAGGGCCACGGCCAATAACAGCACGATCAGCAGGCGGCCGAACTTCGGCGTGCCATCATTGCCGCCACTCATGGCACGATGATGGTGGAACCGGTCGTCTTGCGCCCTTCCAGGTCCGTGTGCGCCTGGGCGATATGGGCCAGGCTGTAGCGCTGGTTGATCTCGATCTGCACTTCGCCGCTGCTGACGACGCCGAACAGCGAGGTGGCCATTTCTTCCAGGTTGGCGCGGTTCGAGGCATAGCTGAACAGGGCCGGGCGCGTGAGGAACAGCGAGCCGCGCGACGCCAGTTCACTGAGGGTGAAGGCCGGCACGGGACCGGACGCGTTGCCGAAACTGACCATCATGCCCAGCGGCGCCAGGCAGTCGAGCGAACCCGTAAACGTATCCTTGCCGATGGAATCGTACACCACGGAGACGCCCTTGCCGCCCGTGATCTCGCGCACGCGCTCGACGAAGTTTTCCGTGTTGTAGTTGATGACGTGGGCGGCGCCATGCGCCTTGGCCAGCGCCGCCTTTTCATCGGAACCGGCCGTGCCGATCAGGTTCACGCCCAGCACTTTCGCCCACTGGCAGGCGATCAGGCCCACGCCGCCCGCGGCCGCGTGGAACAGGATGGTATCGCCCGCCTTCAGGGCCACCGTGCGGTGGAACAGGTATTGCACCGTCAAGCCTTGCAGCATCATGGCGGCGGCCGTATCGAAAGCGATGCGCTCGGGCAACACCAGCAGCAGCGCCGCCGGCAAGTTGCGCTGCTGCGCATACGCGCCATTGATGCGCGCCGCATACGCCACCCGGTCGCCGATTTTCACTTCCGTGACGCCCTCGCCCACCGCCTCGACGATGCCCGCGCCCTCGACACCGAGGCCATTCGGCAGCGGCTGCGGGTACAGGCCCGTGCGGAAATACACGTCGATGAAATTGAGGCCTATGGCCTCGTGTTTCACGCGCGCCTCGCCGGGTCCGGGCGGCGGCAGTTCCACGTCCACATATTCCATCACTTCCGGACCGCCCACGCGCTGCACGCGAATGGCCTTGGTGGTAATCGTTGCACTCATGCTCATCTCCTTGTCTGGGTGAATCAGGCGGCCGCGCTGGCCCGCGCCTGCAACTGCGACAGCACCAGGTGCGCCGATGACAGATTCGTCGCGCACGCCACGTTGTGCACGTCGCAGGCGCGCACCAGGGCGTTGATGTCCGGCTCGTGCGGCTGCGGCGTCATCGGGTCGCGCAGGAAAATCACGCAATCGATCAAGCCTTCCACCAGCAGCGAGCCGATCTGCAAGTCGCCGCCGAACGGACCGGAATGCTTGCGTTCGACCGCCAGGCCCAATTCGTTGATCAGGCGGCCGCCCGTGGTGCCCGTGGCCGACAGTTCGCAACCCTTCAAAAAGTCCAGGTATTCGCCCGCCAGGGTAATCATGTCATCTTTTTTCTTGTCGTGGGCAATCAGGGCGATGCGTGTTTTCATGGTGAGGACCATTTCAGTGGGTGGATGAATTATTTCTTTTTCGACAGCAAGTAGATGCCGGCCAAGACCAGGCTGGTGCCAGCCAGTTGCCAATTGGTGATCGGTTCATCGAGGATCATGGCGCCCAGGAACAGGGTCGACACGGGACCGATCATGCCCGCTTGCGAGGCGACGGGCGCGCCGATGCGCTCGACGGCGATCATCGTCATGAAGACGGGCATCACCGTGCAAAAGATGCCGTTCAGCAAAGACAAACCATACACGGGCATGGGCTGGATCAGCAGCTCGACGGGACGCAGGATGAAGAATTGAAAGATGCAGGCAAAGCTGGCCACGCACATCGCATAGCTAACCAGGCGCATCGAGCCGATGCGCTTGACCAGTTCACCCGAGCCCAGCAGATACACGGCATACGCGCAAGCCGAACCCAGCACGAGAGTCGACCCCAGCGCCACATTGCTGGCGCCGCCCTGCAAGTCGTGCACGAACACCAGCACGATGCCGCAGTAGGACGTGAACAGTGCCAGCCACTGCAGGCGGCTGATGCGCTGCTTGAAATACACGGTGGTAATCAGCAGTACGAAGGTGGGCGTAAGGAACAGGATCAAGCGCTCCAGGCCCACGGAAATGTATTGCAGGCCCAGAAAATCCAGATAGCTGGACAGGTAGTAACCGACGAGCCCCAGCCCGACGAGGCGCCAGCGGTCGCTGTTTGATAGCGGCGGCTCCGTACGCATCTTCCACCAGGCGATGACGGCGAATACGGGCAGCGAGAAAATCATCCTGAAGGCGATCAGGGTGACGGCGTCGATCTGGTAGCGGTACAGCAGCTTGGCGACGATGGCCTTGGTGGAAAACAGCACCGCCCCGCCCACGGCGATGGCCAGGCCACCGAGGTAGACGGAACGGGGAAGCGAGGGAGGAGATGCTTGCGGGGAACTGGAGCTCATCTCCAGATTGTAAGGCAAAAGCGACAGGCGGCTGATAAGCCCGACGGCAAAAACCGGGGTCGGACCCTGAGGGTCTGACCCCAGCCCTTGCTTTGGGCTTGACGTTTAATAAATAATTTTAAGACACCACCACCGCCGCCGCGCCCGCCGTCACCGTCGCCGTCGTCACCCGCGCAATCACATTGCTTGGCGCCGCCGTGCCGATCAGTTTATTTACCTGCTTGAACTGCGCCACCAGCTTGCCCGGCGTCAAAGTGACCACCGTGTAGCCCTGCGCATCCGTATTCAAATGCTTGATCCACGGGTTGTTGCCCAGGCCGGACAATTGCTGCGCCAGGCCCAGCAGGGTCGCGCTGAAGTCAGTGCTCGCTTTCAAGCCAGCCTGCACGGAAGCTACCGTGGCATCGAGCTGCGCCTCCGGCACGCCCTTGGCGGCCAGGGCGCCGCGCAGCTGCACGCGCAATTGCTCCAGCAGGCTGTCGATGGTGGGCGCCGCCTTGCCCATGGTGTAGTCGAGCAGATTGATGTCGAGATTCACCGTGCCCAGGCCCGTGACGGGAATGGCCAGCGGATAGCTGACGAGGGTGCCGATATCGCCCATGCTGCCGGCGGCCGACTTCAGATAGCTGAAGAAGGAATCGGAACTGACGCCGGCCGACACCAGGTCCACCATGACGGGCGTGCCGCCGCTGGCCGCGTCGAAGTCGTCGCTGACCGTGCCCGCAAAAAACGAGTGGATATCGCCGGTAATCGCCACCACGTTGCCGATGGCATTGTTTTTCAGGTGCGCCATCAGATTCTTGCGCTCACTGTTGTAGCCATCCCACTGGTCGCAATTGAGCAGGAAGCGCGTGAAGAATGGCGCCAGCGCCGCCTGCTGGCCGGAAGCGGCGACAAAGCTTGACGCGGCGCCCTTGGCCTGCACGTCGGGCTTGATCCAGCCGAAGGCGATCACTTGCGCGGCGGCGGCCGGCGAGCCGCTGTTGTAGGCAGCCACCGTGATGCCGGCCTGGGCCGCGCTCAAGCCGGCGCCCACGGCAGCGGCGCCCTGCGCGCCGGCATTGGCTGGCGCAGCGGCAATCGCCATGGCCGCCGCTTGCGCCAGGGTCGCCGATGCGCCCGCCGTGGAAGCGGCCACGATGCTGGAGGCCAGTGGCACGCTGCCGCCCACCAAAGGCAGGGTGCTGGCGATGGCCTTGCCCACGTTCGACATGGCGCTCAGGGCCAGCAAGGTGGCGATCGCATCCGTGCCATTCAAGCCCATGCGCAGCAAGGACACTTCATTGCCCCACAGCTTCCAGGTAGAGGTCGCTGCCTTCATCTTGCTTTTCCACCAGTCGCGCTGGGTCGTGCCCAGCATGCCGACGGCCGCCAGCGGGTCGGCGCCGGCCTTGGTGGCGGCGGCCATCTTCTGCCCTTCCACGCTGTCGAACAGCGCTTGCGGCACGAGATAGCGGCTGCCGATGCTGCCCAGCGGCTTGCCCGTGGCGGGATTGATGGTCGCTTCGGCGATCGCATGGTCGGCGCGGTACAGGCGCTCGTCCGTCATCACCAGCTGCATCAGTTTGCCGAACTGGAAATCGCGGTAGATCTGGATGTTCTGGAACGTTGTCGCGGCGGCATCGAACGTGACGTCGGCCGGCATGTATTCGAACCACGCCTGGTTGGCACTGCGGCGGCGGGCCGGCTGGTGCAAATCGCTGCCGTCGGCGGCCACGATGCCCTCGTAGGTGGACGCGTCCTGCCAGGCGTCGTCCGTGAATTCGTGATCATCCCAGATGGCGATGAAGGCAAAGCGTTCGTGCACGGCTTGCAGGCGCGCATCGGTGCGGTATTTCTTGTACAGGTAGCGGTAATCGGCCACGGTGGTGGCATATTTCGCGCCGGACGTGCCGCTTTTATACGTGCCGTCCGGCAGTTTCAGCTGGTCGTGGCGACTTTCCACGGCGCCGCTCTGGAAGGCCTCGCCCACCGTTTCATAGATGTAATCGCCCAGGTGGACGATGAAATCCAGGCTTTCATTGGCGGCGATGTGCGACAGCGCGCCCCAGTGGTTGATGCTCCAGTCCTGGCACGTCAGGTAGGCGAACTGCAGCTGCGGCACGTCGGCCGTGGCGGCGGGCGCCGTCTTGAAGCGGCCCACGTTCGAGCGCACGTCGCCGGCGATGAACTGGTAAAAATACACCTGGCCCGGCTGCAAGCCCGTCACCTTGTGGCGCAGGGTATTGTCGAAATCGGCTTTCAGCGGCAATTTCGCATCGACGATGGGCGTGCCGGCCAGGGCCGTATTGCCGCCCAGGGCGGCCGTATTGTCGCTGGCGCTGACGATCAGGCGTACGGCGACCTCGTCCTTGCCGGCCACGGCGGGCGCGACGGCATCGAAACTGGCGGGCACGACGCGCGTCCACAGCATGGCGCTGTCGGCGCGCGGGTCGCCCGAGGCCACGCTTTGCGGGAATTTCCAGTCGCTGCCCGAGGCCAGCGGCACGCCAGGATCGCTGTAATCGGTGCTGCCGCAGGCGGCGAGGCCGGCGGTCGTCACGGAGACCGTGATAAAGCCGCCCAATTTCAGAAATTGCCGCCTATCCATTTGACTTGCCATGATGTCGCGCCCTTAATCTTGATTATTGGAGTGGTGGGATGATGCATAACATGAAAGCGCGTCACTTTAACAACAAAATGTGTCCGCTTGATGACCGGGCCATGCCGCTTCGCAGGGGGCCGATATGCTAAAATGTCGGCCACAATTGAACACCCGTCTAAGGAAGATTCGACATGGCAGGACATAGCAAATGGGCCAACATCAAGCATAAAAAGGCTGCCACCGATGCCAAGCGCGGCAAAATCTGGACGCGCCTGATCAAGGAAATCACGGTCGCGGCCCGCATGGGCGGCGCCGACGCCATCACCAATCCGCGCCTGCGCCTGGCCGTCGACAAGGCGGCCGATGCGAACATGCCAAAAGACAACGTCCAGCGCGCGATCAACCGCGGCAGCGGCGGCGTCGACGGCGCCAACTACGAGGAAGTGCGCTACGAAGGCTACGGCGTGGGCGGCGCGGCCGTCATCGTCGAATGCATGACCGACAACAAGGTGCGCACGGTGGCCGAAGTGCGCAACGCCTTCAACAAGAATGGCGGCAACATGGGCAATGAAGGCTCGGTTGCCTTCATGTTCCAGCACTGCGGCCAACTGCTGTTCGCGCCGGGCACCGACGAAGACAAGCTGATGGAAGCGGCACTGGAAGCGGGCGCCGACGACGTCATCGCCGATGAAGAAGGCGGCTTCGAAGTGGTCACTCCCGTGCACGATTTCGCCACCGTCAAGGAAGCGCTGGAAGCGGCCGGTTTCAAGGCCGAAGTGGCCGAAGTCATCATGAAGCCGGCGACGGAAACCGTCTACTCGGGCGACGACGCCATCAAGATGCAAAAGCTGATCGATGCGCTGGAACTGCTGGACGATGTCCAGGAAGTGTTTACGAACGCCCTGATCGAGAACTAAGCAAAAAATAAGCTATACACCTCAAGGGCGGCACCGCCGCCCTGCAACCCACATTGAACGAACGGTACCTATGAAAATTCTGGTAGTCGGCTCTGGCGGCCGCGAACACGCCCTGGCCTGGAAACTGGCCCAGTCCGAACGCATACAGATGGTGTATGTCGCGCCGGGCAATGGCGGCACCGCGCGCGATGCGCGCCTGGTCAATCTCGACATCAGCGACCCGCAATTGCTGGCCGATTTCGTTCAACAGGAACACATCGGCCTCACGGTCGTCGGTCCGGAAGTGCCGCTGGCGGCGGGCATCGTCAACCTGTTCCGCTCGCGCGGCCTGAAAATCTTCGGCCCGACGAAAGAAGCGGCGCAGCTGGAATCGTCGAAGGACTTCGCCAAGGCCTTCATGCAGCGCCACGGCATCCCGACAGCCGCCTACCAGACGTTTTCCGATGTCGCTCCCGCGCACGCCTACATCGACGCCATGGGCGCACCCATCGTCATCAAGGCCGACGGCCTGGCCGCCGGCAAGGGCGTCGTCGTAGCCATGACCCTGGAAGAAGCGCACCAGGCGGTCGACATGATGCTGGCCGATAACCAGTTCGGCGACGCCGGCGCGCGCATCGTCATCGAGGAATTCCTCGCCGGCGAAGAAGCGAGCTTCATCGTCATGTGCGACGGCAAGAACATTCTGCCGCTGGCCACCAGCCAGGACCATAAGCGCCTGAAAGACCACGACCAGGGCCCGAACACGGGCGGCATGGGCGCGTATTCGCCGGCGCCTATCGTCACGCCGGCCATGCATGCGCGCGTCATGCGCGAAATCATCGTGCCGACCATCCAGGGCATGGCCAAGGATGGCATCACGTTCACGGGCTTCCTGTACGCGGGCCTGATGATCGACGACAAGGGCACGCCAAAGACGCTGGAATTCAACTGCCGCATGGGCGACCCGGAAACGCAGCCGATCATGGCGCGCCTGAAAACCGACCTGGTCACCGTCATGGAACACGCCGTCAACGGCACGCTCGACGCCGTGGAACTGGAATGGGACCGCCGCACGGCCGTCGGCGTCGTCATGGCTGCCGCCGGCTACCCGGACGATCCTGTCAAGGGCACATCCATCGGCGACATCCCGGCCGAAACCGTCGATTCCGTCACCTTCCATGCGGGCACCCGCATCGAGGGCGAACGCCTGGTCACCAACGGCGGCCGCGTGCTGTGCGTGGTGGGCCTGGGCGACAGCATCAAGATGGCGCAGAAGCAGGCGTATGAAACCGTGGAAAAGATCCATTTCGACGGCGCGCAATACCGCCGCGACATCGGCTGGCGCGGTTTGAAGCATTGATCGCCCCATAACGATCACACGGCGGGCCGGCGCGGAATGCATCCGCCCCGGCCCGTTTTCATTTTGATCGCCTCCCCCATTCCTCGCCATGACCATTCCACCCGGCCTTGCCGCACCCGACAACGATGCCCCGGTGAGCCCCCTGACCTGGCTGACGCTTGCCTCGCTGCTCGTTGCCGGCCTGGCCTGGTACTGGTTCAGCAGCCATGCCTTACCACGCTGTGACGCCAGACAAACCGTGGCCGCGGTCACGGATGGCAAATTCAGCCTGCACGCTATCAAGCAGGCTGGCTATGCCTGGTCGCAAAAAACCCGTGGCTGCCTGGCTACCGTCATCCAGGACGGCAAGCCGATGCAATACGCCTGGACCATTTCGCGCGTGGAAGGCCGCCGCAAAAGCCGGCTGGAGTATGACCATGCGCATCCGGGCATCGTGCAAACGCGCTTTGCCGACATCGCCTGGCATGGCGGCTTTGCGCAGCAGGGCCAGCCCATCGGGCGCGATGGGCTGAAGAATGCGATGCTGGCCGGCATGGATGCACTGCGCGGCAAGCCGCTCTACCATGTCAATCTCAACGCGGTGGTGTCGCCGCAGCACTACCGTGAAATCGGCGATATTGAAGCGCTGGGACCATGCAAGGAAGTATTGCCCGGCGTGGTTTCCTGCCGCCTGCTGCTGGCCCGCAACGACCTTGCGCCCGCTGCCGCAACAAAGGTGCTGGCAGTGTCGGTGCTGCAGCAAGGCGACTTTACTTTCCAGCGCAGCGAGGATGGCAAGAACTGGTCGGTAACACCGCGGTTCAAGACAGAACTGGAGCAGGCGCAACTTCAATAGTGCGCTGGAGAAACGAGATTGCATTGTAAAATTTACCATCTTAATTCTTCACAAACCCACTCCCGATGACAAGCGATCCACCTGTGCCCACGCATACTTCCGTCGAGGCGCTGCATGTGCTGAAGCTGCTCACGCGCCGCCAGCGCGACGCGGCCGGCAATGGCTGGTCGGTGACGCCGCAATTTGCCGGCGAACTGCGCCTGGCCAAAGTAACAGAGTAAGTCCATGCATATCGAACCGCCCCACGCATCGCTGGGCCAGTTGCACCAGCTTGGCCTGATCACCGCGCAGGAACTGGACGAGGCCAACTCGGAACGCGATATCGCCGCCCATGAGCGCCTGCACCCGCCCGAGGATCCCGTCGACATGCCGGAACTGGCGCAGGACGCCGATCTGGCCTGCACCCTGGGCTGGCTGCTGCTGACCGATCTGCTGCCCAAGAATGACTTCGACAAGCGCGTGGCCAAACTGCCACCCCGGCAACAGGCACTGGCAGCAGAGGGGGTGCGGCACTACAACCGCCGCGAGGTCGACGCCTTGTACGAGCTCGATTTGCTGAACCAGTTCCAGCGCGATGCGGCACACGCGGCGGCGCCAGCCGACCACATGTTGTATACGCCCTGGATCGCCATGCGCTGGCTGGTGGCAAACAACATCCTGCCGACGGCGCAGTTCGAAGCGCTGGAAGTGCACGTGCGTGAACATGGCAGCGAACTGGCGCGCGACATCATGGAAGCGTCCAGGCTGCGCCATGGCCACGACCGCATCCCGTACAAGCGGCCACCGGCCTGGAAAGGCGCGCTGATCGTGCTGGGACTGATCCTGGTCATGTCCGTCGTGTACGGCTTGTTTACCGGAAGCCTGCGGCCATGAGCACCGATCCACGCCTGCTGCCGCTGGCGGAACTGCTGCGCCTCGGCCTGATCACCAGCGACGAATACGACGATACGCTGGCCGAACTGGAGATCATCGACCTGCAGCGCGCGCACAATGCCGCCGAAGACATTGATGTGCCGGAGCTGGCGATGAATGCCGACCAGATCGGGACGCTGGCCTGGCTGCTGAGCGCCGAACTCGTGCCCGAGGACCGTTTTTTCAAGATGCTGCGCAAGCTGCCCGCCGATGAGCCACGCCGGCACCTGGCCAGCGCCGCGCTGCAGCAGGTGACCCGGCAGGCGGTCGACGCGCTGTACCAGCATAACCTGATCAACCCGTGGCAGCGCGACGCCGCCCACGACAGCCTGCCTGCCGGTCACCTGGCCGCCACGCCCGTCGCGGCCTTGCGGCATATGCTGAAACAGGGCACGCTATCGCCGCTGCAATACCAGGAGCTGCAAGCGCGCACGCGCGCGAACGGCTCGCCACTGGCGCGCGTGATCGTCGATGCTGCCGGCAAACCGCCGGTCCAGTATGGCCGGCGCGCCGCGCGCCCGTTCAACGTCCTGATGATAGTGCTGATGCTGCTAATGCTGATGCTCGTGGCGATAGCGGGGCCGTTGTGGTTCAAGCGCGAGCAGCCAACGCCTGCGGCACCGCTGGCGCAGCCGGCCGACACGGTGGAACGCGACGACCGGCAGCAGCGTGCGGCGCAAGCACTCGATGCCGCCCGCCAGCCGGGCCATGAGAGCGTGCAATACGATGTCCATGTGGTGCAGGACCAGCCGCCTCGGTAAAGCAGGGCCGGCAACAGCAGCGCCGGTTTTGCTATCACAAAAATCCGTAACAGGGTACAATCCGTCCTTACTTTTTTATTTCGGCCTCGTCGGCCCACGCGATGTCGTCAACTCCCTCTCCTTCGGCCGTCAAGGCCTATTTGCTCGATTTGCAAAGCCGTATCGTGCAGGCACTCGAAGCGCAGGACGGCAAGCCCTTCCTGACCGATGCCTGGCAGCGCCCCGAGGGCGGCGGCGGCATTTCGCGGCTGATCGAGGAAGGCAATGTATTCGAGCGGGGCGGCGTGAACTTTTCGCACGTTACCGGCGCCGCATTGCCGCCATCGGCAGCGGCCGCGCGCCCTGAACTGGGTGGCAAGGCGTGGGAAGCGATGGGCGTGTCGCTGGTGCTGCATCCGCGTAATCCGTATGCGCCCACGGTGCACATGAATGTGCGGTTTTTCAGCACCGTCAATGCCGATGGCGAACCCGTATGGTGGTTCGGCGGCGGCATGGACCTGACGCCGTATTATGGCGACGCGGGCGACGTAAAGCACTTCCACCAGGTGTGCCATGATGCGCTGGCGCCGTTTGGCGACGAACTGCATCCGAAGTTCAAGCAGTGGTGCGACGATTATTTCTACCTGAAGCACCGGCGCGAAGCGCGTGGCGCCGGTGGCATCTTCTTCGACGATTTCAACGCCCTGGGCTTTGACGACAGCTTTGCGATGATGCGCAGCGCCGGCGACGCTTTCGTCAAAGCCTATGTGCCGATCCTGGCGCGCCGCAAGGACACGCCCTACGGCGAACGCGAACGCGATTTCCAGTGCTACCGGCGCGGACGCTATGTCGAGTTCAACCTGGTGTTCGACCGCGGCACCCTGTTCGGCCTGCAGTCGGGCGGACGCACCGAGGCGATCCTGATGTCGATGCCGCCCGTGGTCAAGTGGCGCTACGACTGGCACCCGGAAGCGGGCAGTCCCGAAGCGGCGTTATATACTGACTTCCTCGTGCATCGCGACTGGCTGCAGGCGTGACCGGAGTTAGCACGACGCATGGCATCGCCGGCAATACCCCATGCGTGGCGCTGCTGGGCGGCAGCTACGATCCGGTGCATATGGGCCATGTCGCGCTGGGCACGCATTTTTCCAGCCTGCTGCACGCCGATGAACTGCGCGTGATTCCGGCCGGCGCGCCCTGGCAAAAGGGCAACCTGGGCGCCACCGGCCAGCAGCGCGCCGAGATGGCCGGCCTGGCGTTTGCCGGCCTGCCCGTGCCGGTCGTGATCGACCGCCAGGAAATCGAGCGCAGCGAACATGGCCAGGCCAGCTACACCATCGATACCTTGCGCCAGGTACGCGCCGAGCTGGGAGCGCGCGCATCCATCGTTTTCCTGATGGGCGCCGACCAGCTGCAGCGGCTCGCGACATGGCGCGAATGGCAGCAATTATTTGAATACGCGCATATCTGCGTCGCGGCCCGCCCCGGCTTCGCGCTGAATGACACCGCAGTGCCGCAAGTGGTTGCCGAAGAATTTTCGCGCCGCCTGGGGTCACTGGAAAGCATCCGCAACACGCCGCACGGTCTGACTTATCTGGCACAGGACTTCGCGGTGGATATCTCCGCCACCGAAATACGTGCGGCATTACAACGGGGGAATCGGGCAAACTCGCTTGTTTCCCCGCTAGTGCTAGACTATATTGAACAACATAATTTATACAAAAGCTAAATGGACATCAAAAAACTGCAAACCCTCGTCGTTGACGCCCTTGAAGACGTCAAAGGCCAAGACATCGCCGTCTTCGAAACCAGTCACCTGACCAGCCTGTTCGACCGCATCGCGATCGTTTCCGGTACCTCGAACCGTCAAACCAAGGCGCTGGCCGCCTCGGTGCGCAACAAGGTCAAGGACGCCGGCGGCGACATCATCGGCATGGAAGGCGAGGAAACGGGTGAATGGGTGCTGGTCGATCTGGGCGACATGATCGTCCACATCATGCAAGCGCCTATCCGCGCCTACTACCGCCTGGAAGAAATCTGGGGCGACACGCCGGTCAAGCTGGGTGCCGCCAAGCGCGCGCCGAAAAAAGCGGCCGGCGACGAGCCGAAAAAGGTCAGCGGCCATCTGGCAGCGAGCAAGGCCAATGTGGAAGCTTCGCCCGTGATCGAGAAAAAGACACCGGCCAAGAAAGCCACGGCCGCCACCGCCGCCAAGAAAGCCCCGGCGAAAAAAGCCACCGCTTCCAAAGCTGTCGGCAAGACCGTGAAAGTCGCGCCAACCAAGACCGAAGCGGCTGCCGTGAAAGCCTTGAAAGCGCTGCCAGAGAAAAAAGTGCGCGCCCCACGCGCGGCCAAGCCGGCAGCCGATGCTGCACCGGCAAAAACCGTGATCAAGCGTATCAAAAAAGTCGAAGCGTAAGCCTCGATGCAGCTCATCATCGCTGCGGTCGGCCATAAAATGCCGGCCTGGATAGAGACGGGCTTCGCGGAATACGCGAAGCGCATGCCGCCGGAATTGCGCATCGTGCTGAAAGAAATCAAGCCGGTGGAGCGTTCCGGCAGCAAGACCGCCGCCACGGCGATGGCGCTGGAACGCGAACGCATCGAAGCCGTCCTGCCCAAGGGCGTGCGCATCATCGCGCTCGACGAACGCGGCAAGGACCTGACCAGTGTCGGCCTGTCGCAGCAGTTGATGGCGTGGCAGCAGGATGGCCGCGACACCGCCTTCCTGATCGGCGGCGCCGACGGCCTCGATCCGCAACTCAAGGCACGTGCCGAAGGCATGCTGCGCATTTCCAGCATGACCCTGCCGCACGGCGTGGTGCGCGTGATCCTCGCCGAGCAGCTGTACCGTGCCTGGTCGATCACGCAAAACCACCCCTATCACCGCGTCTGAACTCCCCCATGAAAA
Organism: Janthinobacterium sp. SUN128; assembly: GCF_030587275.1. Taxonomy (NCBI): domain Bacteria; kingdom Pseudomonadati; phylum Pseudomonadota; class Betaproteobacteria; order Burkholderiales; family Oxalobacteraceae; genus Janthinobacterium; species Janthinobacterium sp. SUN128. The sequence continues at coordinate 3,652,931 of NZ_JAPWHY010000001.1, forward strand.
CGGCTGATCACAAGATCTACCTTGCCTCCAAAAGCCCGCGCCGGCGCGAACTGCTGCGCCAGATCGGCATCGATTTCGAATTGCTGCTGCTGCGCAGCGACGGCCCGCGCGGCGCCGACGTCACCGAGGAAGTCCTGCCCGGCGAATCGGCGCTCGACTATGTCGCCCGCGTGTCGAATGAAAAAGCCGCCTTCGCCTGGGACCTGGTGCGCCGCCGCCACCTGACCCCGCGCCCCGTGCTGGCAGCCGACACCACCGTCACCATCGACGGCATCATCCTCGGCAAGCCGGCCGACCGCCTTGAGGCCGTGGCGATGCTGCAGCAGCTGTCGGGCCGCACGCACGAGGTGCTCACCTCGATCGCCGTGCACTACAAGGATTTCGCCGAGCAGCGCACGCAGGTGTCGCAAGTGCGCTTCGGCGTGCTCTCGCCGGCCTCCATCGCCGCCTATTGCGCCACGCCCGAGCCCTACGACAAGGCCGGCGGCTACGGCATCCAGGGCAGCGCCGCCCTGTTCGTCGAGCATATCGAAGGCAGCCATTCCGGCATCATGGGCCTGCCCCTGTACGAGACGGCGCAATTGCTGCGTGAAGCAGGTTTGCCCCTGCCCTGATCCCGGGTATGATGTCATTCGTCGCCTCCACTTCCCCGCCTCCATGAACGAAGACATCCTGATCAATATCACGCCGCAAGAAACGCGCGTCGCCCTCATCCTGCAGGGCGCCGTGCAGGAATTGCACATCGAGCGCACGCTCACGCGCGGCCTGGCCGGCAATGTGTATTCCGGCAAAGTGGTACGGGTGTTGCCGGGCATGCAGTCGGCCTTCATCGACATCGGCCTCGAGCGCGCCGCCTTCCTGCACGTGGCCGACATCTGGGAAGCGCGCGGCCACGACGGCCAGAACGCGACACCGGCGCCGATCGAAAAAATCCTCTTCGACGGCCAGGTGCTGACGGTGCAGGTGATCAAGGACCCGATCGGCACCAAGGGCGCGCGCCTGTCGACGCAGATTTCCATCGCCGGACGCATGCTGGTGTACCTGCCCCAGGACAAGCACATCGGCATTTCGCAGAAAATCGAAAAGGAAGCGGAGCGCGAGCAGCTGCGCGTGCGCCTGCAAAGCCTGCTGCCGCCCGATGAAAAAGGCGGCTACATCGTGCGCACCATGGCCGAGGACGCTTCCGACGCGGACCTGAAGGCGGACGTCGACTACCTGCGCAAGACCTGGAGCACGATCACGCACGGCGCGCGCACGCGTCCCGCCACCAGCCTGCTGCACCAGGACTTGAGCCTGGCGCAGCGCGTGCTGCGCGACTTCGTCGGCGATGAAACAGCCACCATCCAGGTCGATTCGCGCGAGAACTACGTCAAATTGCGCGAATTCGCTGAAATCTACACGCCCAGCGAACTGACGCGCTTGCAGCACTACACGGGCGAGCGCCCGCTGTTCGACCTGTATGGCGTGGAAGAAGAGATCCTGCGCGCGCTGGGGCGCCGGGTCGACCTGAAATCGGGCGGCTACCTGATCGTCGACCAGACGGAAGCGATGACCACCATCGACGTCAACACGGGCGGTTTTGTGGGCGGGCGCAATTTCGCCGACACGATTTTCAAGACCAACCTGGAAGCGGCGCACGCCATCGCGCGCCAGCTGCGCCTGCGCAACCTGGGCGGCATCATCATCCTCGACTTCATCGACATGGACAATGCCGAGCACCGCAACGCCGTGCTGGCCGAACTGAAACGCACGCTGTCGCGCGACCGCACCAAGGTTTCGGTGAGCAACTTCTCGCCACTGGGCCTGGTGGAAATGACACGCAAGCGCACGCGCGAATCGCTGGCCCACATCCTGTGCGAGCCCTGCCCCGCCTGCGCCGGCAAGGGACAAGTCAAGACCTCGCGCACCATCTGCTATGAAATCCTGCGCGAACTGCTGCGCGAGGCGAAACAGTTCAACCCGCGCGAATTCCGCATCCTCGCCTCGCAGGAAGTGGTCGATCTGTTCCTCGAAGAAGAATCGCAGCACCTGGCCATGCTCGGTGATTTCATCGGCAAGAAAATCTCGCTGCAGGTGGAGAATGCCTACCACCAGGAGCAGTACGACGTGATCCTGATGTAGTCATGCCGGGCAGCACCGCCTTCTGGCGCGACCCATCTCTCCTCCATGTGGAGAGCCGGCGCGCTTGCCACAGCCGGGCGTGCTACAAGCCGCACAGCCATCCCACGTTTTCCATCGGCGCCGTCGACTCTGGCGGCAGCATCTTTACGGGCAGCAAAGGCGGCAAGGTCGCCCTCGGCAATGGCAGCCTGGTGCTGGTGCCGGCCGGCTGCGTACACGCCTGCAATCCCCTGCCTGACGCCCTGTGGAGCTACCAGATGCTGCATCTCGATGCGCGGTGGCTGCAGGCACACGCGCCGGCGCTCGATGGCGACACGGCGACGGTGTTGCACTGCCCGCTGCTGTATGCGCAGTTTTGCGCCATGAATGCGCTGCTGTTTTCAACGGCCGGCGCGGCGGAGAAAAATGCGGCGCTGCTGGCGTTCCTTGGCGCTTGCGCCAGCGCCTGCGCAGACGTGCTGCCGTCGGAACGCAAGCCGCTGCCCCAGCAGCTGGCGCCCGTGTTCGCAACGCTGCAGGCGCAGCCCTCGGCCAGCCTGCGGCAACTGGCGGAGGCGGCTGGCCTGAGCCCCTATCAATTGATCCGCGCCTTTCGCGCCGCCACGGGCCTGACGCCGCATGCCTACCAGCTGAATATGCACGTCAACCGCGCGCGCAGCCGCTTGCAGGAAGGGACGGCGCTGGCGCAGCTGGCGCATGAGCTGGGCTTTGCCGACCAGAGCCACCTGCAGCGCGTCTTCAAGGCGCATGCGGGCATCACGCCCGGGCGCTACCGCTAGCCTGCAATTTTCTTCAATACGCGCCGGCAGCAGCATTGCATACTCGCCTCCCTATCGTTACGGAGCGCAAGCCATGCAGGACTTTTTATTGATCGCCGCCGCCCACTTTCTTTCCCTGCTGTCGCCCGGGCCCGATTTCTTCCTGATCGCGCGCACCTCGCTGGCCCACGGCTGGCGCGCCGCCGCCGGCACGTGCATGGGCATTACCGTGGCCAATGCGGTGTTTATCGTGGCGGCATTTGGAGGACTGTCGGTGCTGCGGGCGGGCAGTACGGCATTCATGGTGGTGCGGCTGGCGGGATGCGCCTATCTGCTGTACCTGGGCTGGCTGTTCTTGCGCCATGCGGGCAAGAGCGGCCTGGATGCCAAGCCCGCCACCGGCAAGGCGCGCTGGCGCGGCGGTGTCGTGACGGGGTTTGTCTCCGCCATCCTGAATCCGAAAAATGCGCTGTTCTACGTCAGCCTGGCCACCGTGCTGGCCTCCAGGCAGACGAGTCCCGCTGCGATGGTCGCATATGGCGCGTGGATGGTCTTTGCCGTGCTGGCGTGGGATATGGCGGTGGCGCTGGCCATCGGCAGCAGCGCCCTGCGGCAGCGCTTTGCGCGCGCGCTGCCGTCGCTGGAACGGCTGTCGGGCGTGATGCTGATCGTGCTGGCGGTGGTGCTGCTAGCGGATCAGGCTGGCAGCGGATCCAGGTAAAACACGGCATACACTTTCAAGGGCGTGGTTTCCGTCGCTTTTTCCGAGCGCACGACGGAGCAGTCGTCGGCGGCCAGGCTGCGCCAGTTCTGGATGCCGACCTTGGCGAACATGGCGTGCGCGGGGGCATTCGCCGCCAGGTCCAGCACCAGGCAGGCGTTGCGCGGGCCGGCGCCGTAGTTGACGGCGCGGATTTCAATGCCGAAGGTCGTCATCCACGGTTCCCACAAGCCTTTTTCCTTGCCGGCCGCCATGCGCTCGAGCATCTCGCCAAACGTCAGACCTTTCTTGACGGTATCGCGCAGTGCTTGCAGCGACGGCGCCAGGCGGGGATCGGGCTGCTTGTTGCCGGCGCGGATCTCGGCGATCGCTTTCAATTCCTTGATGATGGCCGCATCGCGTTCCGTGTAGTCGCGCATGCGCGCGTAAAACTCGGCATCGAGGAAGGGATTGACGGTCAGCTTGGCGACGCCCTCTTCGCGGCGTTTCGGGGAGGGCGTGTTGGTTTTGGTCATGGCGATGGAGGGCAAAATACGTTGAGGGCCGCCAGTTTAACATCATGGCGCGTCGGCGGCAGCTTCAGCGCCGCTTTAATGTTGCCCCTGGCGGGTGCGGAGCGGCCACTGCGGCGCGCGCGCCAGGCCGCATGAAGTCGCGTCGTGGCCCGAACAGGAAGACGGCGCCCGCATACAGCCCCGCCAGGGGGAAGCGCACCTCCCTGAGCAACTGCTGGAAAATGGCGATCGACTGCGCGCGGGTGACGGGAATGTCGGCGCGCCACTGGCACAGCACATCATGCACGAGGCTGGCATGATACGTCGCCGGCAAGCCCAGGTGCTGCGCGCCATCGGGCGTGCCCACATAAAATAGGCCGAGCACGCTGATACAGGGCGAACAGCCATCCCAGGCATAGCCGGCGCGGATGCGGATCGCCGATTCGCGTATCGTCACCCACTCGTTTTCAAACTCTATGCCGTCAAGCAAGGGCGAGCAATAACCATAGTCGCTGCCCAGCGCATAGCGCCAGGCGTTGCCAGGCATGCCGAAATTCTTCGGCATCAGCGGCCTCCCTGCTGTGCATGCCGCCGTTGTCGCCTATATGTCGTCTGCATGGGGTTATCTTGATCATTATCAATATCAAGATTTAAACATACTCCAGCAAAAGAAGGGCAACAAGCGGCAGACTCAGGCGCGCGGCGCCGCCGTCGATTCGCGCACCACCAGTTCGGGTTTCAGGCGCACGTCGAGCACCGGGGAATCGGGCGAAGCTATGGTTTGCAGGATCAGCCGGGCCGCTTCCGTGCCGATGCCGTGGTGGCGGATGCGGATGGTGGTCAGGGGCGGACGGATCATGTCCATGTAGGGCATGTCGTTGTGGCCCACCACGGAAATATCTTCGGGGCAACTCAAACCCAGTTCGCGGATGGCGTCGTAGCAGCCGAGGGCCACCAGGTCGCTGCCCGTCACCACGGCCGTCGTCCGCGGCGACTGGCGCAGCAGTTCCAGCAGGGCCGCCTTGCCGCATTCGCGCGAATAGCCGCTGCTTTCAAACACGAACGCTTGCGAACGATCGAGTTCGCTGGCCTGGATGGCGGCCAGGAAACCGAGGCGGCGCACGTGGCCCGTGGACAGGTTTTCCGGGCCGGCGATGTGCGCGATATGGCGGTGGCCCAGCGCCAGCAAGTGTTCCACCGCCAGACGCATGCCGACCACGTCGTCGCTGACGACGCAGGAAGCGACGCCCGTCTCGTCGCTGCGGTTGACGGTAACGACAGGCACATTCTGGTCGATGCACATCTTGATGACGGGATCGTCGCGCCGCGCCGTAGCCAGGATCAGGCCGTCGACCTGCTGTCCCAGCAGGCGGTTGATGACGAACAGCTGCTCTTCCTCGTCAGCGCCCACGTTGGCAACGATGGCCAGGTAGCCATGCTTGCGCAAGCCTTCCTCGATGCCCAGCAGGATCGGTGGAAAGACAGCGTTGGTAATGTCGGGCAAGACCACGCCGATGATGCGCGACTTGCGGGTGACGAGGGTGGAGGCGGCGCGGTTCGGCCGGTAGCCGAGCCGGCCCGCTTCGGCCAGCACGCGCGCGGCCACCTCGGCGCTGACCATTTGCCGCGTTGCCGGGTTCATCACGCGCGAGACGGTGGAAAAGTGCACGCCGCTGGCCCGCGCGACGTCGCTTAAGGTGGGGTTCTTGTTTGTCATGGGCTTCCCGGATCGCAATACCGTGATTTTATCGTAAAAATTCCCTATTCCGTCAAAAACCGAGCAAACGCTTGCATTGAAATAAAGCCGACGCCCAAAGCGGTTTTGACAGGCTTTAGTACAATCCAGCCTTGACAGCGTGCAAACGCTTGCATACCATGGCTCGGACTTACCACTCGGGCCTGGTTGCCCCTCACAGAATTCCTATGTCTACTTCGCACAGCAAGCACGCCGAACAGAACGGCGAAACCTTCAACCTGAAAGAAGCCGCCCTCGCCTATCATGCGGAACCCCGCGCAGGCAAGATTTCCGTCACGCCAACCAAACCGCTGGGCGACGCCCGCGCCCTGACCCTGGCGTACTCGCCGGGCGTGGCCTTTGCCTGCGAAGCCATCGTGGAAGATCCGCGCACGGCCGGCATCTATACGTCGCGCAGCAACCTGGTGGCCGTGATCACCAATGGCACGGCCGTGCTGGGCCTGGGCGATATCGGTCCGCTGGCCAGCAAACCGGTGATGGAAGGCAAGGCTTGCCTGTTCAAGCAGTTCGCCGACGTTGATGTGTTCGACATCGAACTGGCCGAGAACGATCCCGACCTGTTCATCGACACCGTGGTGCGCATGGAGCCGACCTTCGGCGGCATCAACCTGGAAGACATCAAGGCGCCCGACTGCTTCTACATCGAACAGCAATTGCGCAAGCGCATGAATATTCCCGTCTTCCACGACGACCAGCACGGCACGGCCATCATCGTCGCGGCCGGCATCCTGAACGGCCTGGAACTGGTCGGCAAGGACATCGGCAACGTCAAAGTGGCCGTCTCGGGCGCTGGCGCCGCGTCGATCGCCTGCCTGGACCTGCTCGTCTCGCTGGGCCTGAACAAGTCGCTGCTGAAAGTGTGCGACAGCCAGGGCGTGATCTACCCGGGCCGCGATGCCAGCATGGAAGAGAACAAGGCGCGCTACGCGAACGACACGAGCGACCGCGACCTGGCCGACGCCATGGTCGGCGCCGACATCTTCATCGGCGTCTCGAAGGGCGGCGTGGTCAGCGCACAGATGGTCGAATCGATGGCCGCCAAGCCGCTGATCTTCGCCCTGGCCAATCCGCATCCGGAAATCGCGCCGGAAAAAGTGCACGCCGTGCGCGACGACGCCATCGTCGCCACGGGCCGCTCGGATTACCCGAACCAGATCAACAATGTGCTGTGCTTCCCGTACATCTTCCGTGGCGCGCTCGACGTGGGCGCCACCACCATCAATGAAGAAATGAAGCTGGCCTGCGTGCGCGCCATCGCCGCGCTGGCCAAGGAGCCGCTGCCGGGTCACGAAAGCAGCGCCCTGACGCCGCTGCAACTGATACCGTCGCCGTTCGACGAGCGTCTGCGCAGCTGGGTCGCGCCTGCCGTGTCGCAAGCAGCCATCGCCACCGGCGTCGCCACCCGCGTGCCAGCAGTCGCCTGATACGCGTGGCAGGCGATCCTGCCTTGGCAAAATAACAGCAAGTTACCATTGCTTACAAAAAAACCATGGCTGAAAACCATGGTTTTTTTCATTTCCCCCTTGAGACCGCCTATATAGTTATCGAAGAGTAAATTCCCGGGTGCCGTTTTTGCTGCCCCCTTCGATTACAATGACGCCTACTTTATGTTGCTACAGTTGCCATAATGGCGACGTCGTGCGTTACCAAGGATATTCATGCTCGGCCTGACCTCTGTTTGTGTTTTTCTCTTTTCGGCATTGGCGCTGGCAGTCAACAGCGGATATTCCCTTGGCGCGCTGGTGCTGCTGCTGGCCAGCAGCTGGCTGCTGTGGAAACGCCCCCGTCTGAATCTGCAGCGCCGCGATTACCTGATGCTCGGCACGCTGCTGCTGTACTTCTTCATCTTTACCGCCAACATGCTGTATCACGCCGATCCGGCGCGCGAACTCGACATGCCCCTGCGGGCCCTGCTGGCCGCGCCCGTGCTGCTGCTGCTGATTGCCTATCCGCCGCGGCCGGAAGCGTGGTGGAGCGGTGTTGCCATTGGTGCCATCGGCGGCGCTGCACTGGCTTTTTGGCAATTCTTTGTCCATGACATTGCTCGTCCCCAAGCTGCCACGAGCAACGCCATCCATTATGGCAATGTGAGCATGCTGCTGGGCATGCTCTCGCTATGCGGCGTCACGTGGGCACGCGCGCAATCGCGCCAGCGCCTGTGGACAGTGCTGATGCTGTGCGGCTGCATCGCTGGCATTGCCGGTTCGATCATCAGCGGTAGCCGTGGCGGCTGGCTGGCATTGCCGATCTGTGTCTGCATCATCGCCCTGCATCATGCTAGAAAACACGGCAAACGTTACCTTTTCAGTGTCGCAGCCGCCTTTGTCGTATTCGGCACCCTCGTCTATGCCCTCCCCAACTCACCGGTCCGGGAGCGCAGCGTCGCCGCCATCAACGAACTGAACAGTTTCAATGATTCCGGCAACATATACTCTTCCGTTGGCCAACGCGTGGAAATGTGGCGCTCCGCGCTGCGCATGTCGGATGAAAACCTGTTGCTGGGCATCGGCCGCAATGGCTATCTGGCGCAAAAGCAGGAGCTGGCAGCCGAAGGCAAGATGAATGCCGTGGCGCGCGACTTCACGAATGCGCACAACGACTATATCGATTCGCTGGTCAAGCGCGGCATGCTGGGCCTGTTAGCATTGCTGGTGCTGTTTTTCCTCCCGCTGCGCTTGTTCACCCAGTCCCTGCGGGCGGCAGGACATGGACAAACGACACAACCCTATGCGCTGGCCGGCGTCATCCTGCTTTCCTGCTATATCACGTTCGGCTTGACGACGAACTCGCTCACCCTGAATATCGGCATCATCATGCTGGTCTTCCCGATGGTGATACTGTGGGCCATGCTGCGCCAGCAAGAACGCATTGCCTGAGCTTCCGCCTGACCGTTTTTGCTGTCCCCTGCAAGGAACCATACCGATGCTCACGCCCGACCTGAAGCGCCTCACCGCACTGCACGCGCCCTACAAGAAACACCTGGCCCTGGCCTTGCTGGCGATGGTCGTCACGGCGGCGACGGAACCGCTGCTGCCGTATGCGCTCAAGCTGCTGCTCGACAATGGCTTTGGCGGCAAGGTGAATTTTTCCTTCTGGCTCGTGCCGCTGATCGTCATCGGCATCTTCGCCATGCGCGGCGCGTCGACGTTTGCCAGCAGCTACCTGATGAGCTATGTCTCCACGCGCATCCTCAACGAGTTGCGGCGCAGGATGTTTGCCAGCATGCTCAACTTGCCCATCGACTTCTACAACACCCACACGGTGGGCAAAGTCATCAACTCCATCATGTTCGAAGTGCAGCAGATCATCGAGATGGTGACCAAGGTGTTTACGTCGATCGTGCGCTCCTCGCTGACCGTGCTGGGCCTGCTGGCGTGGCTGCTGTACCTGAACTGGGTGCTGACGCTGGTGACCCTGGTGCTGCTGCCCCTGCTGACCATCGTCGTGCGCACGACGGGCAAGCGCCTGAAAAAACTCAACCGCGACTCCCTGGCCGTCAACGCGGAGCTGACCCAGGTCATCGAGGAAACCACGCGCGCCCAGCAAGTGATCAAGATCTTCGGCGGCCAGGACTACGAAAAGTCGCGCTTCGAAGAGCGTGCCGAGCAATTGCGCCGCTACAGCATGCGCATGACCACCACTTTTTCCGCCACCGTCCCCATCACGCAGGTGATCACGGCCGCCGCCGTGGCCCTGGTCATCGTGATGGCCCTGTTCCAGTCGGAGCAGGGGCAGATCACGGTCGGCGGGTTTGTGTCCTTCATCACGGCCATGCTGATGCTGCTGACGCCCTTGAAGCAACTGGCCGAAGTCAACGGCCCCCTGCAGCGCGGCATGGCCGCCGCGGAAGAAGTCTTTTTGCTGATCGACAAGACGCCGGAGCGCACGGGCGGCCAGCCGCTCGCCGGGCGCAGCAAAGGCCGCATCGAGTTCAGGGACGTGAGCTTTGCCTATCCCGGACATCCGGAACCGGCGCTGCAACACATCGATCTGAGCATTGCGCCAGGACAAACGATCGCCTTTGTCGGCATGTCCGGCGGCGGCAAATCAACCCTGGTCAGCCTGCTGCCCGGCTTTTACTCGGCCAGCAGTGGCGAGATCTTGCTCGATGGGCAGAATATCGATACCATCGCCCTGACGAGCCTGCGCAGCCAGATCGCCATGGTCAGCCAGCAAGTCGTATTGTTCGACGATACCCTGGCCGCCAATATCGCGTATGGCGATGCGGCGCCGGACCGGCAACGCATCGAAGCGGCTGCGGCCGCCGCGTTCCTGTCGGACGTCATCGACGGCTTGCCCGACGGCCTGGAAACGCGCTTGGGCGACAACGGCTCGCGCCTGTCCGGCGGCCAGCGCCAGCGCGTGGCCATCGCCCGCGCGATCTACAAGGATGCGCCCATCCTGATCCTCGATGAAGCGACCTCGGCACTGGATACGGAAGCGGAACGGGCCGTGCAAGCGGCGCTGGAACATCTGATGCAAGGTAAAACCACCCTCGTTATTGCGCATCGGCTATCAACAATTGAACGTGCGGACCGTATCGTGGTATTGTCACATGGGAAAATAATGGAAACCGGCAGTCACCAGCAATTATTGGATGCCAACGGCGCCTATGCCAATCTGCATCGCCTGCAATTTTCCCAGCAAGTGGCTTGACACCATCGAATGAATACCTGAAATCGTACTGATACATGACGCCTTTGATTCCCGCCGAACTTCTACAAAAGTCGGACAAAATTCTTTTCATCGCCCATCTGGCGCTGGGAGACTTTACCTACCTGCAAAACGGTTTCCGCGCCTTCGCCGCGGCCTATCCCCATATTCAGATCCACCTGTGGGTCGACGAAGTGCGCCGCACGTCCGACGCGAAACAATGGGAAAGCCTGCGCACCTATTCGCTGTATGACTGGGTAGAGCAGTCTGGCCTGTTCGCCAAGGTGTACCGCAAGACCTACAGCCCGGCGCTCTACGAAGAGTCACTGCGCGAAGCCAAGGCGGAACACTATCCTGTCGTCGTGTCACTGGCCCACGTACGGCCACAGCAGTACGCGGATCTTGCCCGCGCGATCAGCCCGAACGGGCTGGTGATCGGCACGCGCAAGCCGTTCAGCCCACTGCGTCCCTGGCATTACCTGGCCTATCGCAAGATCGATGCCGTGCTGGCCTCGTATGCGGGACAGGATGCCGGCGAGCACCATATCAGCAGCGTGTATGCGGACTGGTTCCATCAATTGACGGGAATCGACATTCCCGTGGCCGAACGCTATCCCTTCGTGCACATTCCCGAGCAGGCGCTGCAGCAAGCGCAGGCGCAGCTGGCCACCTGGGGCTTTGCCCCGCGCCAGGGTCCGCTCGTACTCCTGAACCCGTTTGCCAAGTCGCACAAGCGCGGCTGGCCGCTGGAACGCATCGCCGAACTGATCGCGCGCATGCAAGCGATGCCGAAGTGGAAAAATGCCTGCTTCCTGATCAATGCCATGCCGCAGGAACTGGCCAAGGTCGATGCGGTCGTGCAGGCGCGTGGCTTGCCGCGCACGCAAGCCTTCAGCGCTGTCGACAACTTTTTCCAGCTGCCCGCCATGCTGGCGCAATGCGACCTGATCATTTCGGTGGAAACATCGATCATGCACCTGGCGAACGCCGTGCATGTGCCGGTGGTGGCATTGATGCGCAAGAAGAATCCGGAATGGGCGCCGTTCGACAGCGCCAACAGCACCGTCATCACGGTGGCGCGGCGCAGCGACTGGGTCAAGGCGATCTCGGTCGACCAGGTATTGCAGACCATCGCCTAGACAACGCTGCAGTGGCTAACCGGTGCCCAGCATGCTGATGCGCACCAAGTCGGCCACATTGTCGACGCCCAGCTTGTCCATCAGGCGCGCCTTGTGCACTTCCACCGTGCGCACGGAAATGCCCAGTGCCGGGGCGATATCTCGGTTGTGCTGGCCTGTTACCACCAGATGCATCACTTCCCGCTCGCGCGGCGTCAAGGCGCGCAGCAAGGCTTGCCCCTCCACCTGGCGCAGCAATTGGCCGCGCGCATGCGCCTCGCGCGAAAACGCTTCATCGATGGCTGCCAGCAACTTGTCGTGGTCAAACGGTTTTTCCAGGAAATCGCTGGCCTGCGCCTTGAAGGCCTGGCGTGCCAGGGCGACGTCGCCGTGTCCCGTGATAATGATGACGGGCAGCATGCATTTGAGCTCCAGCAAGCGGCGCTGCAGGCTCAGGCCATCCATGCCCGACATGCGGATATCGACCAGCAGGCAGCCAGCCCACTCGGGACGCCAGCTGTGCAGGAAATCCTCGCCGCAGGAAAACAGGGCCGTGCGGTAGCCGCGTATGCCCAGCAGCAAACCCAGCGCATCGCGCACGGCGGGATCGTCGTCGACGATAAACACCGTCAAATTACTTGTCACCATACTCTCCTGTAGCGGCCGCACTGGCGCGTGCCAGGGGCAGGACAAAACGAAAAATGCCATGCTTGCCCACTTCGGCCCATAACTGGCCGCCATGCGCTTCGACGATGCTGCGGCTGAGCACCAGCCCCAGACCCAGGCCGCTGGCCTTGCTCGAGACAAACGGTTCGAACAGGCGCGCCGCCAGGTTATTGGAAATGCCGGGGCCGCTATCTTCCACGGACAGGCGCAGCCGCCCGCCTTCGAGCCGCTCGGCCGAGACCGTGATGCGGCGCCGTCCGCGCGGCTGACCCATCACCGCATCCTGCGCATTGGCCAATAAATTACGTAACACCAGCTCGATTTGCAGGCGGTCGGCGTTGACGGCCAACGGCGACGGCGGCACCAGCACCAGTTCGATGCCATGTTCATGGAACAGCGGCGTGAACTGGCGCGCCATGCCCTCGATCAAGGCGCTCGCCTCCACCGCTTCAAGCTGCATCGCGCCCGTGCGGAAAAAGTCGCGCAGGCGGCGCACCACGTCCGCGGCGCGTCCCGATTCCACGATCATGTGCCCCACCGCGCCCTGCAGCAAGGCGCCCGTTTCGCCCCGCTCCAGCAAGTATTCGCACGCCTTGCCATAGGTCGACAAGGCCGTCAGCGGCTGGTTCAGCTCATGCGCGAGCGCGGCCGCCATCTCTCCTGCGGCCGCCAGGCGCATCGTGTGTTTCAGTTCGTCGGCCACCTGCCGCATCTCATCGACGACGATGCCGATAAAAAATCCCACCAGCGCCAGCACGGCATCGAGCAGTTGCAATTCATAAAACTGGATATCGACCGCATGCGTCCATTTCACCAGGGTGATAATGCACAGTTGCAATACAAACACGGCCAGCACGGCGCCATGCAATCCCTGGCGCGAGGCGGCCCAGATCACGGGGAGAAACAGGAAGTAGAAATGCTTGTATTCGGAACGCACGATGGAACCGAAGAGGCTCCACAGCACAAAACTGGCGAGTGCCAGATACGCCAGGGTTTCCCAGCGCCAGACGGCGGCATGCAGGCGCTCGCGCCCCCGTTCGCTGAACAGCACCCAGATCAGCGGCATCGACACCAGCATGCCGACCATGTCGCCGATGCCGAAACGCCAGACTGCCGTCCCCCATTCGCCGGCCGGGATGCGTCCCGTCAGCGACAGCAGGGAAATATAGCCGAGCGCATTGAGCACGGTGCCAAACAGCACGATGGCGACCCAGGCGCTCAGGCGGCGCCGGTTGTCGAAGATGTCGCTGCTGCTGAAACTGCGGCGCAAGACTGCGCCCATACTGCCATAGCCGAGCACCAGCCACGCCGAACAGAGCAAGGTCAGGGGCAAGCCTGCCGGCATGCCGCGCACCAGTACCTCGCCTGCCACCAGGGCGATAAACCACGGCAGCGCCGCCTTGCGGCCGTGGATCAGCCAAAATACCAGGCCCAGCGCGGGATCGGGATTCCAGGGGGTGATGTTCAGCCCGTACATCGGGTCGATATACGTGGCCCAGTCAAACAGCAGATACAAGCCGACAAAGGCGGGATACGGCAGGTAGCGGGACAGAAATAGGCGCATAACGGTGTTTTTTTAACTGTCCCGCATTATGCATCGCAAGCGTGCGCCACGCCATGCCAACTTGCGTTATAAGCACATGAAATAATTTTAATGCAATATCGCAAGGCACGCAGGCAGCGTCAGGCTTCGGCCAATGGCAAGCGCACTTCCACCAGCAAGCCCAGGCCGCCATTACCTCTGTGCAACTGAATCGTGCCGCCGTGCTGGCGCACGACGGAAGCTACGATGGACAAGCCCAGGCCGCTGCCTGGCTGCACTTGCTGCGGCGCGCGGAAAAAGCGGTCGAACACGCGTTCATACAGGGCCGGCGCGATGCCCGGCCCCTGATCGGCCACATGCAGCACGGCCTGGCCCCGCTCCGCATGCAGCGACACCGTCACGCTGCTGCCGCGTGGGCTGTACTTGATGGCGTTTTCCACCAGATTGTCGATCAGCGAGACCAGGCTCTCGCGCTGTCCGGCCACGTTGAGCGAAACGCTGGCTTGCAACTCGAGTTCGATATCGCCCGCCTGGGCCAGGCCGGACAAGGCCGCCAGCCGGTCTTGCAGCAAGGTATCGAGCGCCTGCCGCCGCGGCAACTCGCCCCCGCCCGCCTGCACTTCGCTGCGCGTCAGCTGCAGCAACTGGCCCACCAGGCGCGCGGCCCGGTTGCCGCTGTTCAAGATACCGTCCAGCAGCTCTTGCTGGCGTGCATCATGCGCCTGTCCCTGCAAAGCCTCGACATTCACGCGCATGGCCGCCAGCGGCGTGCGCAGCTCATGCGTGGCATCGGCGATGAAGCTGCGTTCGCGCGAGGCACTGGCATCGACCCGCTGCAGCAGGGCATTGATATTGTCGACCAGCGCCGCCAGTTCGCCATGCGGCGGCTTGAACGCCAGCGGACGCAAATCCTGCGGCCCGCGCGCCGCCACCTCCTGCGCCACCTTGCGCCACGGGCGCATGGCAAGGCGGATCGACAGCCAGGCCGGCACCAGCAGGAACGGTAGGCTGATCAGCAACGGCAGCAGGTAGTAGCCGCGTGAATTGATCGTGATGAAAAACTGCCAGGCGCCCCCCACCTCCAGCACGGTCACGCGGGTCCCCCCTTCGGCCAGGCTGCGGCTGCGCCAGGCCTGGCCCTTGATATACACCACTTCCATCTGCTCCGGGCCGGCGCTGCGGATGCCGCTGGGCGCATCGGGGGACTTGTAGACCAGCTTGCCTTCGCGCCAGACCAGGATGCGCGGCGCCAGTTCCGGCACCTGGCCCATTTCAAATTCCTCGCGCAAGGCTTCGTCGATGGCGCGCAAGCTTTGCTCCTGGCGCTGCGGCTGCTCGGCCAGGTTATCGGCCACGCTGATAATGGCGTGCAGGACGCCGCGGGTCACATTGCTCGCTTCGCCCGCGCCCTCGACCAGTACATACGCCACAGCCAGGCTCCACAGCACGGTCAGCATCAGCATTTGCGCGACCATCAGGCGGCGCACCAGGGTAGGCCGGCGCAGCATGGCCCAGAAACGCCCCATCATGCGCCAGCACCCGGCGGGGTGGATGTCTCGCCCTGCTGGTCGATGACATAGCCAACGCCGCGCACGGTACGGATATAACCTTCGCCTATCTTGCGGCGCAGGTTGCCCATATGCACATCCAGGGTATTGCTGGCATTGGCCAGCCCGCCGGGCAGGATGTGCTCTTCCAGCACGCGACGCGTGATGACCCGGTTTGCACGCATCAGCAAGGTCTTCAGCAGGGCATATTCACTGGCCGTGAGCTCCACGGGCCGGCCATGCACGCTGACCCTGCGCGTGGGCACTTGCAGCAGCAAGCCGCGCAATTCGATGGTATCGCCATCGAAGCCATAGCTGCGGCGGGCCAGGGCGCGCACGCGCGACAGCAGCTCGGCCAACACGAACGGCTTCACCAGGTAGTCATCGGCGCCACCGTCCAGGCCACGCAAGCGCTGTTCCAGCGTATCGCGGGCGCTGAGGATCAGCACCGGCAGGCGCGCCGCGCGCAGCCGGGCCAGCAAATCGAGGCCATCGCCATCGGGCAAGCCCAGGTCCAGCAGCACCAGTTCGCAACTGTCGTGCTCGATGCTGCGCGCCGCATCCTCCAGGCTGCGCACCCAGACCACTTGCATGCCCTGGTCGCGCAGGGCAATCCGCACGCCATTGCCCAGGTCCATATCGTCTTCAATCAGCAGTATCTTCATGGGGAGTATTAAACCACCGCAAGCTGAAGAATGGGTAAAGAAGCGCTCTTCATACAATCTTAATAAAAGGCTCATTTTTCCTTCATGGCAAGGATGGATACTGTCGGCTGTCAATCGAGCCACTCCGGACTCGGTTCTCCACCTGACGGAAAACTCCATGCACGCATCTACAACCTTGTTGACCTCGCTGGCACTGGCCTGCGGCCTGAGCTTGAATCCCCTGGCCGCCGCGGCGGCCGAACCGGCGGCGGAAAATGTCTTCACCATCGGCGGCGGCGTCGCTGCCGTGTCCAGCTATTCCGGCGCTGACAAGCTGTCGGCCTCGCCGCTGATCATCCTCGACTACGCCATGGCCAATGGCTTGTTCTTCAGCACTTCGCGCGGCATCGGTTATGGCGGCCAGGCAGGCCCCTTCAGCTACAGCGCCGCGCTGGGCTACCGCGGCAATCGCGAAGACCACAAGCGCAATGGTGCCAACGGTTGGGGCGGCAGCGATTATCTGAAGGGCATGGGCGAAGTCAAGGGCAACGCCAGCGCCCTGCTCAGCGCAGGCTATTCGCCCTTGCCGGGCCTGTCGTTGAGCGTGTCGAGCGACATTCCCCTGTCGAACCGCGAAAACGGCGCCAACGTGCATTTCGGCGCGACAGGCCAGATCTACGGCCGGGCCGATGCCAAGGGCGTGCAGCAAGACAGCGTGAACATCAGTGGCCAGCTGGGCTGGGGCGAGCGCAAGTACGTGCAGACCATGTATGGCGTGACGGCCACCCAGGCGGCGAATACTTCGTTCAAGCAATACACGCCCAAGGGCGGTTTCTATGAAGCACAGGCCACCATCAACTGGGAGCACCGCTTCGATGCGCGCTGGGGCATCAATACCCTGGTCGGCGTCGAGAGCCGCCTGGGCGACGCGGCCAAGAGCCCCATCGTGCAGCGCAAGACATCGCCGATCGGCGCCGTGTATGTCACCTACCGCTATTAAGACCGGGACGGCATAAGGGGAACCCGTACGCTGTTTCGCCAATTTACACAGGGGGGTGGCATGGATAACATGACATGGTTTTCCGACTATGGCCATCCCTTCCATGCATGCATCGCGCCTTGCCCCGCAACGTCACCGCGCCCCAGACAGCGCCGCGGGCGCGGGCGGCAAGCCGGGCCAGGATACCTTGCTGCTGCTCTTGCCCGTCAAGCGCGCCAGCGACATCATCTACGGCGCGCGCTACGCCAGGCGCTTGCAGGAATGGGGCATCCAGGTCAGCGTCAGCCTGCTGCACGTGACAGCGGCGCCACCGCGCCAGGCCGATGGCTTGCCCCGGCACAGCGCCGGCGCATGCCATGCGCTGGACCCGGCCACGCAGCAGATGATGCACGAGGCGGGTCTGTATCTGAGCCGTTCGCAGCTCGCCTTCAGCACGCATATTGTCGCCGGCGAGCTGCTGTTTACGATCCTCGATACGGCTGAACTGCTCGGCTGCCACGAAATCGTCCTGCCGGCCCTGCGGCACAGTCCCTGGCAGCGCCGCTTTGCCGGAGCGCTGGCACGCAGGCTGGCGCGCGCCACGCGTAGCGCCACGGTCTTGCTGGCCGATACCGACGGCATGAGCGGACCGCCGCCTGCCTGAAGCGCCGCCGGCGCCAGGCCCATCCACATACACATGGAACCCTTTGATGACACAAGCCATTACCCTGCACGCAGGCCTGAGCAATATGCCGCCAGGCATGTCACGCGTGCGCGAGCTGCTCAAGCTGCAATTGCGGGCACAGCTGCAGCGCCGGCAGACGCGCATCTGGCTGCAGCTGCTCAATTCCCATCCCGTGTTCCAGGACTTGCTGCAAGCCTATCCGCGCATGATGCACAAGGTGTACCGCCACTACCTGAGCACGAACCTGTCGTGCCGCCAGCGCGTCGCCTTGCTGGTCGAGCACTATCATTTCATCCTGCAACAAGGCTGGGGCAAGCTGATGACGCAGGCGGCGCGCGCGCCCGTGCGCCTGGGTACCGTACCGGGAAAATCGGGCGCACCCTACCACCTGCAGCTGTGTTCGCTACAACCGATGGACCGCGAAGGCGAGATGGTATTGCAGCTGGCACATGGCGATGACGTGATCTACTCGGTCGCCTTTACCTTCTTCGGTTCCCGCGCGCGCGCCAGCATGGGCGTGGGCATCGGTTGCATCCAGGGTCCGCGCGGTGCGGAAGGCTTGCGCCGCGTGCGCGAGGCCACGCGCGATCTGCATGGCATGCGCCCCAAGGCCCTGATGGTGCGCCTGGTGCGCCAGCTGGGACATGAACATGGCTGCCGCAACATGATACTTGTAGGTAACGCCAACCGCGCCGTCCACCATTCCGCCAAAAAGGGCCGTTTGTTCGCCGACTACAATGCCCTTTGGCAAGAACTTGGCGCCCAGGCACGCAAGGATGGCGATTTTGAGCTGCCATGCGAAAATCTGCCCCTGCCTGCACTGGAAGACATTCCGTCAAAAAAACGCTCGGAAGCACGCAAACGCCACGAACTGACGCTGGCCATGATCGGCAGCCTGCGTAGCGGCCTCGACGCCCATCGCAGCCCGCTGCAGGTCGCCACAGCAGGCACTGCGGCAGCCGCCAACGAGGCACGGCAAGCGGCCGATCTGGACGACGAAGACTACGCTTCCGCCGCCGCCTGAGCACCGCCCCTCCTCCTGCGGCACACGCTTCAACCCGTGCACGGCACAATCCTGTTACGCTAGCGCTATCGGTATGCACATGTGGTGCGCCGGTTCCCCCAACGCTTACTAGGAGGCAAGTCATGCGCGTAGACATCTACCGCCGGGCCGAGCACGACGGCATTTTTTCCTACCTCGCCGTGCCGGAAGGAAAGCTCATTCCGGAAGAAGTTACCAATACCGACTGGCAGCTGGAAGTACGCGCCAGCGAAGTGGCCGACGATGCCCAGGCCTTGCCCAACTACCATATCGAACAGCCGCACCAGCAGATCGCCGCCAAGGGCTATGCGATCACGGGCCTGAAAGACATGTAAACGAAAAAAGCCAAACCAGCGTGTCCGCGGTTTGGCTTTGTTGTATGCGCCGGGCGGTGCCGGTCAGTATTCGACCGCCACTTCTTGCGCACCCAGCATTTGCTCCAGCGCCATCTGCAACTCATCCGATGGCGCCACTTTCCACTCGTCGCCAAACTGCAGCACGCAACTGACGCCTTGCGGGCTGACCCGTGCGGCAATCGGCAAGCCCGTCTCGGCGCGGTGCGGCATGATCACCTCACGGATGCGCTTGGCGTCCAGGGTGGCCGGCAAGGTCAAGCCCAGCTGGCGGCCATACTGCACCCGCGCGGCGATGATGTCGAAGGCGCTCTCGGCGGTGATGCGCAAGCCGCCCGAAAAACGGTCTTCCGAGACCTTGCCCACGACGGCCAGGAATTCATCTTCCTTGAAGATTTTCCTGTTCGAGTCGAACAATTCGCCGTACACCGTCACTTCCACCGTGCCGCTCTTGTCGTCCAGGGTGACGATGAGGATCTTGCCGCGCTGCGTCATCTGCGTGCGCAAGCCCGTGATGACGCCCGCCATCATGCGCGGTTCGCGCGAGGGCGACAGTTCCGACAATTTCGTGCGCGCAAAACGGCGCGCCTCGGGCGCATACGAATCGAACAGGTGGCCGGACAGGTAGAAGCCCAGCGCGATCTTTTCTTCCGTCAGGCGCTGCTTATCCGTCCACACGGGCACCTTGACGTACTCGGGCGGCGCCACCATGTCGCTGTCGTCGCCGCCGAACAGGCTCACCTGGTTTGCCGCCTTGGCGGCCTGGTCGGCGCACTCCATGGCGAACGCCACGGACGCGAGCAGGATGGCGCGGTCGACCTTCAGGCAGTCGAAGGCGCCGCTGCGGATCAGGGATTCGATGGTGCGGCGGTTGATCTGCTTCTTGTCCACGCGCTTGCAGAAGTCGAACAGGCTCGTGAATGGCCCGCCCGCCTCGCGCGCGGCGATGATGGCTTCGATGGCGTTCTGGCCGGAACCTTTCACGGCGCCCAGGCCATAGCGGATCTGCGTGACTTTCTTGCCGCTCACGGACGGTGCCGCGCCGCTTGGCGTGAAGCGGTAGTCCGATTCGTTGATATCCGGCGGCAACAAGGTCAGCTTGCAGATTTCCAGCGAGTCTTCCACCAGGATCTTGATCTTGTCCGTGTCGTCCATGGCCAGCGACAAGTTGGCGGCCATGAAGGCGGCCGTATGGTGCGCTTTCAGGTAAGCCGTGTGGTACGACAGCAAGGCATAGGCGGCGGCGTGCGATTTGTTGAAACCGTAGCCGGCGAACTTTTCCATCAAGTCGAAGATCTC
Source organism: Janthinobacterium sp. SUN128 (assembly GCF_030587275.1). NCBI lineage: Bacteria > Pseudomonadati > Pseudomonadota > Betaproteobacteria > Burkholderiales > Oxalobacteraceae > Janthinobacterium > Janthinobacterium sp. SUN128. The sequence continues at coordinate 3,673,310 of NZ_JAPWHY010000001.1, forward strand.
GTCGGCCTTTTCCGCCGTCAAGCCGTCTTTTGCGGCACCGGCGCGGAAGATCTCGCGGTGCTCGGCCATCTCTTCGGCTTTCTTTTTACCCATCGCGCGGCGCAGCATGTCGGCGCCGCCCAGCGAGTAGCCGCCGACGATCTGCGCCATCTGCATCACCTGCTCCTGATACACCATGATGCCGTAGGTTTCGGACAGAATCGATTCCGTGCGCGGATCGGGATAATCGAAGCGTTCGCCGTGCTTGCGCTTGCAGAAATCGGGAATCAGGTCCATCGGGCCCGGACGGTACAGCGCCACCAGCGCGATAATGTCTTCAAAGCGGTCGGGACGCGCATCTTTCAGCATGCCCTGCATGCCGCGCGACTCCAGCTGGAACACGGCCACGGTCTTGGCCTTGGTCAACAAGTCGTACGACGGCTTGTCGTTCAGCGGCAAGGTCGCCAGGTCGAAATTCGCCTGCGCCGGATCGAGCTGCTTGATATAGCGCACGGCGCGGTCGAGAATGGTGAGCGTGGTCAGGCCCAAAAAGTCGAACTTCACCAGGCCGACGGCTTCCACGTCATCCTTGTCGTACTGCGACACGACGCCGGAATCACCGCCCTGCGTGTACAGCGGGCAGAAATCCGTCAGCTTGCCCGGAGCGATCAGCACGCCCCCCGCGTGCATGCCGATATTGCGCGTGATGCCTTCGACTTGCTGCGCCAGGTCCAGCAGCTGCTTGACCTCTTCCTCGTTTTCCAGGCGCTCCTTGAGCAGCGGTTCCTCTTCGATGGCGTCGGCGATCGACACGGGTTTGCCCGGCTTGAACGGGATCAGCTTGGAGATGCCGTCGCAAAAGTTATAGCCGAAGTCCATCACGCGGCCCACGTCGCGGATCGCGCCCTTGGCCGCCATGGTACCGAAGGTGGCGATCTGCGAGACCGCCTCCTTGCCATACAAATCCTTGACGTGCTGGATGACGCGGTCGCGCCCTTCCTGGCAAAAGTCAATATCGAAGTCGGGCATCGAGACGCGTTCGGGATTCAGGAAGCGCTCGAACAGCAGGTTGTACTGCAATGGATCGAGGTCGGTAATGAGCAGCGAATACGCCACCAGCGAACCCGCCCCCGAACCGCGGCCCGGGCCGACGGGCACGCCGTTTTCCTTGGCCCACTGGATAAACTCGGCCACGATCAGGAAGTAGCCGGGGAATTTCATGTTGCAAATCGTGTCCGTCTCGAATTTCAAGCGCGACTCGTAGCGCGGGCGCTCCTTTTCACGGCGCTCGGGATCCGGATACAGCTGCAATAAGCGTTTTTCCAGGCCGGCCTGCGACTCGGCAACGAGGAACTGGTCGATCGTCATGCCGTCCGGCGTGGGGAAGTTCGGCAGCTGCGGCTTGCCCAGGGTCAGGGTCAGGTTGCAGCGCTTGGCGATTTCCACGGAATTGGCCAGCGCGGCCGGCAAGTCGGCGAACAGTTCGGCCATGTCGGCCTGCGACAGGAAGCGCTGGCTGTCATTGAAACGTTTCACGCGCTTGGCGTTGGCCAGCATTTCGCCTTCGGCGATACAGGTGCGGGCTTCGTGGGCAATAAATTCTTCAGGGGAAATGAATTGCACGGGATGGGTGGCCACCACAGGCAAACCCAGCTTGGCCGCCAGGGCCACCGCATGGCGTACCTGCGCCTCCTGGTTGGCCTGGCCGCCGCGCTGGATTTCGATATAGAAATGGCCGGGGAAAATCTCGGCCCAGCGCTGCGCATTGCGCTCGGCCAGGGCCAGGTTGCTATTCTCGATGGCCGTGCCGACATCGCCGAAATGCGCGCCCGACAGCACGATCAAGCCATTCGCCGCGCTTTCGCCCGGGTACAGGTCGTAGGTATTCGTCGCCAGCGCCTGCAGCCACTCGATGCGCAGTTCGGCGCGGCCCTTGTACTGGTTCGTCAGCCAGGCCGTCGACAGCAGTTCGCACAGCTGCAGATAGCCCATGCGGTTCTTCGCCAGCAGCAGCAGCCGCGACGGTTTTTCGCGGTTGTCGTCATTCGTGATCCACACGTCGACGCCGACGATGGGCTTGATGCCCTTGCCGCGCGCTTCCTTGTAGAACTTGACCATGCCAAACAGGTTCGACAGGTCGGTGACGGCCAGCGCCACCTGCTTGTCCTTCGCCGCCGCCTTGACCACGTCGTCGATGCGCACCAGGCCATCGACGATCGAGTACTCCGAGTGCACGCGCAAGTGGACGAAGGCAGGACCGGGCTGCATCGCTTGCTGTGAACCTGCCGGAGCGCCGGCCTCTTGCATTACCATTTCCATCCTGTGTACCGTTTCGTGCAAAATTCAATGGGGTCTATTCTACCGCGTCGCGGCCCCGGACCGGCGGTGCGGCCCTCGGTTGCGGGCAAGAAAATCCTGCCGTGCACAGCCCGCCGGCACGGCAAAACGTGGCTGGCCGGGTATCCTGCCTGGCCTGTCGGGCTTATAATATCGGCTGTTCAGTCTAACCCGATCGCCATCATGCAAGCCATCACCCCTGCCACACCCGCCGTTTCCGCCGCCGTCAGTGCGCCCGCCGCCACGTTTGTCAATATCGCCGCGTATAAATTCATCACGCTAGCCGATACGGAAGCCATGCGTCCCTTGTATCAGGAGCAATGCCTGGCGCTGGAACTGAAGGGCACGATCCTGCTGACGCCGGAAGGCATCAATATGTTCCTGTCGGGCACGCGCGCGCATATCGATGCCTTCCTCGCCTGGGTGCGCAGCGACGAGCGTCTGGCCGATCTGGAATGGAAGGAAAGCTTGTCGAACGAGCAATCGCACAAGCGCATGCTGGTCAAGCTGAAAAAAGAAATCATCACCATGCGCATGCCGCTGATCAAGCCGGAACTGGGCCGCGCCCCGTCCGTCGATGCGCATACGCTCAAGCGCTGGCTCGACGCCGGCGTCGACGATGCGGGCAAACCCGTGGTCATGATGGAAACGCGCAACGCCTTTGAAGTGGACGTGGGCACATTCAACAACACGCTTGATTACCGCATCGACAAATTTACGGAATTCCCGGCCGTGGCGGCCGCCCACAAGGATGAACTGGAAGGCAAGACTGTCGTCACCTTCTGCACGGGCGGCATCCGCTGCGAAAAGGCCGCCATCCACATGAAGGAAATCGGCTACGACAGCGTGTACCAGCTCGACGGTGGCATCCTGAAATATTTCGAGGAAGTGGGCGGCGAGCACTACACTGGCGACTGCTTCGTCTTCGACTACCGCACGGCGCTGAACCCGAAACTGGAACCGACGGAAACGGTGCAGTGTTTTGTCTGCCGCGCCGTCGTCACGCCTCGCCAGCAGCTGGCGCCGGAATATGTGTATGAGGTGTCTTGCCCGCATTGTTACGACAAGCACACCAAGTAAACCCGGCGCCTGTGGCGCGCGGGTATCCATCACCGGCTCAAGCAGCCGGTTTTTTTGGCAGGGATGCCACCCAATTACGACCAAGAATGAACAACCCGGATAATAGTACGCCGGCCAGGAAACTCATCATCAAGGCTGTCGACAGGCGCATTGCCGGATTTTCCGGCAAGCTCGGACCAGCAATGAAGCGGCTCTTTTCCAGGTAGACATTGATCGCAGTTTGATTATCGATAGTAATCTGGTTATATACTTCCTTGATCAGCTCTTCACTTAAATCCTTATTCTTGAAGACGCCCTCTTTGACACCCTCCAACGAGCGCAAAATCACCTCACCTGATTTGTTGTTATCGATTAGGACCTTGGCTTTGTCAAAGTACTCGCGCATGATCATCTTTTGTTTTTTCTCGCGTTCAAACTTGAGAATTGACTCATCGGCAGCCAATGCCTCGACCTCGGTCGACATCAGATGCGTAGCCGGCGACAGGTAGCGGGCATTCTCTTCGGTCACGCTCACAACTTGACGCATTCCTTGACCTGATGCATCAGGGTAACGACTGACGATCTGCTTCAGTACACCGCCCTGGCGACGATAACTTGCGAGCTTTTCCTTCAAATCGATAATCTGATTGTCCAATTCCGTGATCCGGGTGGAAAGTTCAGCATGCTTGAAGCGTAACGCATCGGAATAAATCACGTATACGATACTATCCATCGCATAACGTCCCAAGAACGAAACCACGGCTTGTGCATCGGCCGGACTGCTCGCTTCAAAGCTGATGCGTAGGCCAATGACATTATTCTCACTCTCCTTCGATGGCTCAAGCAACTCCTTGGCGTCCAGCTTGGTAAACGGGTATACCGGTTCGATTATTTTACCGATGCCATCCCGCGAGTAAAATGCCTTGCGCACTTCGCTGATCCCTGGCGCCCCCTCCAATTTACTTTGCACGACAAAATCGTTAAATCGCCCACTGGTACTATAAGCTGCGACATAACGCTTGAAATCGGCCAAAGCAATGCCGTTGGGCGCTTCTTTTTCCTTCGCCAAACGTAAATCCGACTTCTTCAGGGGAACAGGGATGGCATCGCCAAATTGCAAAAATCCATCACTGCGATATTTAGAGAGCAGCATCGAACCCGACACGCCAAGCACCATGACCAAGGCTGTACCACCCAGCAACAATTTGCGTCCTTGCCATAAAGCGGCAAAAACGTCGTTCCAGATAATAGGCTCATCATTGCTGCGCTTTTTAAATGCGCCCATTTCATCGAATCTTTTCATAAATTTACTTTATATTTCATTAAATAAACATCTCAGAGCCCCGGCGTGCGGCTGACTTATCACCGTAGGCAACTCCCTAAAAAGGTATTGCACTTGGCGGCTGAATACTATTGAAATCTGGTAAGGAACAGGACCTCACGAAATCGTACTACCTAGACAATCATCGATGTGGCGTGCATCTAGTAACTTCCCGTCAGAAAACACCTGCAGCACGCCGCACGATACAAGACAGTACGATAAGCTCACCGAGATTCATTCACAAATCTTATTGCAGTTAGTAACAGCTTAACTATCCAGGCCAACACAGTCTCTGTATGGCCGTATCGATCTCAACCGGCAAGTGTTACACAGGCTTGCTGCTCGGTGATGCGCGCCGGCTTTCGACCAGCCATATCAAATCTTCGATACCACACTGGGGGGCATACTCGGCAACTGCTCGCAGCAAGATGGCGCGCACCGCTTCATGGTCAAACTGGTCGCACGCCGTACGCATCTCATTGAGTAACGCCTCCAACTGGGGCCAGGCAATCTCAGCCTCCTGTGCACGCATGATCAATGGATGCTCCGTGCCTTCAACATTTTCGCCAATCAACAATTCTTCATACAGCTTTTCGCCAGGGCGCAGACCGACATGTTGAATTTCGATAGTCCCCTCCGGCGTCTGCTCCGTTTTCACTTCCATGCCACTCAGGTGCACCATCCGCTTCGCCAGATCCACGATCTTGACCGGATCGCCCATATCCAGCACAAAAACATCGCCGCCCTCACCCATCGCGCCGGCCTGCAACACCAGTTGCGCCGCCTCAGGAATAGTCATGAAATAGCGTGTTATTTCAGGATGTGTGATAGTGATCGGGCCACCGGCCAGGATTTGCTTGCGGAACAAGGGGACCACTGAACCAGACGAACCGAGCACATTGCCAAAACGCACCATACAAAAGCGTGTCTTGCTTTGCTGTCGGGCAAAAGCTTGCAAAATCAGCTCTGCCAGGCGCTTGGTGGATCCCATCACATTGGTCGGCCGCACGGCCTTGTCAGTCGAGATCAAGACGAAACATTTAACGTCGCTAGCCATTGCAGCCTTGGCAATGCTCAAGGTGCCAAAGACATTGTTACGTACACCTTCCACCGGATTATGCTCTACCAGTGGAACGTGCTTGTAAGCTGCGGCATGATAGACGGTATCGACCTCAAAGCTCCTCATGATATTCTGACACTTGGCCGTATCGAGTACCGAGCACAGGAATGGTAATATTTCTACATCCATGCCATGTGTATTTTTGCTCCCCTTCAACTCCTGCTTAATTGAATACAGTGCAAATTCTGACATCTCAAGCAAAATCAAGCGTTTAGGACGCAAATGGATAATCTGACGACACAGCTCCGATCCAATTGAACCACCCGCCCCGCTGACCAGAACCGTTTTCCCGGAAATACATCCCGATAACAAATTCGGGTTCGGCGCTACCTGGTCCCGCCCAAGCAAATCCTCAATCTCAATTTCACGCACATCCTGCAAGCGCCTCTCGCCGCTGACCAGACTGGCCACAGGCGGCGTAACCTTGACTTTGACCTTCAATAACTCCAGCTTGTTCAGAATTTCTTTTTGCTGGGCTTTCGTCATCGATGGCATCGCCAACAATACCTCCCGGATACCGGCCTTATGAATCAATTCCGGCAGCATCGATGAAGAATGAATCTTGACCCCCGCGATGGTCGCCCCTTTTAGTTCTTTCTTATCGTCAATAAATACAACGGGCAGATATTCCTTACTGGCCCGCAAGGCATTCGCCAACTGCGAACCTGCGCTGCCAGCGCCATAAATGGCGACACGCACTGCATCACGCTTAATTTCCGGCATCAATAGTACGCCGCGCACGAGGAAACGGCTGATGACAACATACATGATGGCCGTCACCCAATACATCGCGAAAACACCACGCGACAAACCCGACATATGTGTGGCAAACGCTGCCATTGCTACCAGCATGGCCACCGACAGGGTTACCCCAGCCACCACGACATAAATGATTTTCTGGTCGATGAAGCGGATCACCGCACGATACAAACCCAGGCGAATAAAGATGGGAATGGAGACGAGCGGTACTGCAAAGATGAGCCACAGGTAGTGGGCGAAAACTTCGCCCCTGGATGCATCGTATCGAAAATAGATTGCAAAACAGAAAATCAAAGGCAGAAAGATACAATCTGCGATTATCGCAATCATCTGCTTTTGAAAACGCGGCAAATCAAGGAAGGATTTCATTTTATTTTTTTGCTTAATGGAATGCATGCCGCTTAGGACGCATGCATTCGAATGGATAAAATAATAATTTTCACGCAAAAAAAACAGCTGTTCGGCACAGTAAAGTTAATGTGCAACACCGTCACGCCGAACCACTTTTAAAGCCGTTAATATTATTATCTTGACATCAAATAAAAAAGACTGGCGTGACATATACTCAACATCCAGTTTGACTTTCTCAGGAATGGGTAACTCATCGCGTCCATTCACCTGCGCCCAACCGGTCAGGCCCGGCAAGATGGCATCGACTCCATACTGCGTGCGCAAGGCAATCAAATCCTGCTGGTTAAACAAAGCAGGACGCGGTCCGACGAAACTCATATCGCCGACCAGTATGCTCCACAATTGCGGTAATTCATCAAGGCTAGATTTGCGCAGAAACGACCCTCCGGGTGTCAAGAATTGCTTCGGATCGGATAGCAAATGCGTCGCCACCGCCGGTGTATCGACGCGCATGGTACGAAATTTTGGCATCCGAAAAATCTTGTTACGCCGACCGACGCGGTCTGACCAATAAATGGCGGGCCCCTTGGAACTGAGTTTGACAAATATGGCGACTAGTCCGACCGGTATCAACAATACCAACATCACCATGAATGCCAGCAAAAAATCAAATAATCTCTTCATCTCAATCCTGTAATGATATAGCGCCCAAGAAATCCGATACCGTGTTGTCCAGCGCCTGCTGCATGCCAATGACAGGCGCCCATCCCAGCACCTGCTTGGTATGGCTGATATCGACTTGCAGCGATCCGAGTACACGACTCGCCTGCGCCGACTTCCCCAGCACCTTGGCAACGGCTTGCAACATGGCGTGTGGCACAGGCAACAGCCTTGGGCGTTTACCCATCGCACACGCAAGCATACGCAACAAGTCTGCGGTACTGACATCGTGATCGTCGGACACCATGAAGACGTGCCCTACAGCGCGGCTATCTTGGCTGCAGACAATAAGCAAGTCCGTCAGGCTATCAATCGAAACCATGCTGCGCCGGTTGCTCACGGCCCCCAAGGGTAATGGCCAGCCTTTTCTTACCAATTCCATCAGGCGCCGGAAATTCGCACGCACGCCAGGTCCATAAACAAGAGGCGGGCGGACAATCACCAACTCCATGCCACTTTGCAGGGCGAATTGCCGTAATGCCTGTTCGGCTTCAAGTTTTGACACGCCGTACGGATCGAGCGGCGCGGGTATATCGCTGCTGCAAAATGGTGTACCGTACGTTGCCTCGCCATTTACCTTCACACTGCTGACGAAAACAAAACGCTTGACGCCCATTTCCCAGGCTTGCCGCGCGAGATTCAGGCTGGCAGCGACATTCACCTCGCGGTAGGCACTCAGCGCATCAGCCTCCGTTTCGTGCATGACGTGTACGCGTGCCGCCAGATGTATGACTGCGGAGCAATTGGCGAGCGCGGCACGCCAATCAGTAGACGCGTTAAGCTCACCAACCTGCATTTGCCCCGGCAGGCAATTCTTGCGCACGGCACCAATAAAAGGAATTTTTCGCTCTTCCAAGGCGTGAGACAAGGCACTACCGACAAAACCGTTAGCACCGGTGATAAGTATTTTATGCATTTTTATTTAAGAACTGATTCCCGCCAAATTACGCAAATCATTTTCCAAGGTATCAATCAACATTTTTTTCGCAAATTGCGCTTCATAATAGGCTTTCCCCGCCGCTCCCATACTTTCGCGCTCCTCGCTGCTCAATCCTGCCAGACGTGCAACTGATGCAGCCAGGCCTTCCGCATCGCCCGCATTGCTGGCATAGCCAGCCTGCGCCTCCGTGACGACTAAGGCCCCCTCGCCGTCCAGCGCCGCGACAATAGGCAGGCCAGAGGACAGATAGGTCTGCAGCTTCCCCGGGATGGTCATCGCAAAAATATCATTGGCTTTCAACGTCACCAACAACGCATCTGCATGTGCAAAAAAAGACGGCATCCTCTCCAGCGCAAAACGCCCTGTCATGACAACAGTGTCGTGCAAACCATGCTGCACGATCTGCTCCTGCGCCCAGGTCGCCATGCGGCCATCCCCAACGATAATCCAGCGAATATCGCGACGCTCGCGCAACAATACTGCAGCCTTCAAAATGCAGGGGAAATCCTGTGCATCTCCGATATTTCCGGCAAAAACCACGTTAAACAAGTCTTCCCGGCGCGTCAATTCCGGCGCATGGGTCACTGCCCCATCATTAAAAAGATCTTCCGACCAGCTCGGAAAATACTTGATCTTGTCGGCATCGTCGCAATATCTTCCGATACCACTAATAAAGGATTTCGACTGCGCCAGTATCAAATCACAGTGGCGATAAATGAAACGTACCAGACCTCCCACCATCCGCAAGATCAATGGCGATTTCACCGCGCCCACTGCACTCAATGATTCGGGCCATAGATCCAGCACCCAAAACGCCAGCGGCGCCCGCTTGATCCATTTCATGAGAATGGCCGGCAAACCTACCGTGATAGGCGATGGCTCGTAACAGAAAATGACATCAAATTGTTGGCCCGACAGCTTGAAAGGACCAATCAGCGATGCGGATATAGCAAAACTCAAATAATTGAGCATCAGCTGTATCGGCCTTTTACCACGCGGTATCAGCGGTACCCGTATGACCTTGGCGCCGTGATAGTCGCGGTAGCGTTCAGGCGACCGCTTGAAGTCTTCGTGTATGCTGCCTTCAGGATAGTTGGGCATGCCCGTCAGCACGCTGACCTCATGCCCACGAGAGGTCAGATCGCGTACCAAGTCATTAATACGAAAGTTCTCTGGCCAAAAATATTGACTAACGATAAGTATTTTCACTATTTAACTTATCCAGCTTTATGCCATACCTTGCGATTCACGTAATCCGTGTAGCTATGGATAATGCGCACCACTTTGTCGGATACATTAGCAGCGCTGTAATCGTCAACGAGCTTCAAGTCACGTTTGTCGCCACGCGCTTGCGTATGTAGAATTGCCAGCGCCTGCAACACACGTCCAACGTCCAAGCCAGTCATCATGACCGCAGCCTCTTCCATTGCTTCCGGCCGCTCGTGCGCTTCGCGAATGTTCAATGCCGGGAAATTCAGAATCGAAGACTCTTCGCTGATGGTACCGCTATCCGACAAGACTGCCTTCGAACTGGCCTGCAATTTGACATAATCCTTAAAACCAAGCGGTTTTAACAGACGCACCAGCGGATGGAACGAGACCCCTTTGGCATCGACCTTCTTTTGCGTGCGCGGATGCGTCGACACAATAATGGGCAATTGATAGGTTTCTGCGACCGCATTCAATGTCGCGACCAGCTTACCGAAGTTAAGATCAGAATCGATGTTTTCTTCGCGGTGTGCGCTCACGACAAAGTATTGACCTTCCACCAAGTCAAGGCGGGCCACTACGTCGGAGGCATGGATGCCCGGCAAATAATGATGCAAGACTTCATACATCGGGCTGCCAGTCTTGATGATACGATCTGGCGGCAAGCCTTCACGTAACAGATATTCACGCGCAATACTGCTATACGTCAAATTGATGTCGGCAGTGTGATCGACAATCTTGCGATTAGTTTCTTCCGGTACGCGCTGGTCAAAGCAACGATTACCTGCTTCCATGTGGAAAATCGGAATCTTGCGGCGTTTTGCAGGAATGGCTGCCAAGCAACTATTGGTATCGCCTAGGATCAACATCGCATCGGGTTGCTCCTGTTCCAGTACTGCATCGACAGCAATAATCACTTTACCGATAGTTTCCGCAGCATTTGCGCCAGCTGCATTGAGGAAATGATCCGGCTTGCGTACTTCCAGATCCTGGAAAAAGATCTCGTTCAATTCATAGTCATAGTTTTGGCCAGTATGCGCAATCACATGATCACAATGTTGATCAAGCGCAGCCATCACGCGCGACAAACGAATAATCTCAGGGCGCGTGCCAACAACTGTTAATACTTTTAACTTTTTCATTGCTAAACCTTGTGCGTGATGGTGTCTGGATATTGGCGGTCAAAGATCTCATTTGCCCACAGCATGACGATCATTTCGTCCGAGCCAATATTCGTAATATCATGGGACCAGCCTGGAATGGTCTCGACCACTTCAGGGAAACCACCGCTCGTTTCGCGCGTATAGGTCGCCCCCGTTTCAATATGACGGAATCCGAAGCGTGCCAAACCTTTGATAACCAGGAATTTTTCGGTCTTTGTATGATGATAGTGACCGCCACGCGTGATGCCAGGATGGGCGGTGAAATACGAAAACTGACCGGCATCCTTGGTTTTCAGCATTTCGACAAACACCCCACGCGGATCTTCGTGCTTGGTTAACGGATAGGTAAATTGGTCCGGCGTAAAATAGCTGATGTAGGTGGAATACAGCGCACGTATCAAGCCCATACCGACAGCCTCGACCACCATCGAGTCGCGGCTATCCTTGAATGCCTGTAACTGCCGCGCTAGCTCTCCCACTGAAATACTGTACACAGGCGCAACCTCGCGCTCGCCAGCAGGTGGACGCGTATCCATCACCGCGAGGAAGTCGGCAATGACATCGTCGACATACACGAGCTGCAGCATGGCGCCAGGATCGTTGATTTGGATCGGCAAGCCATGCGCGATATTATGCGAGAACGTGGCTACCGCCGAATTATAATTCGGCCGGCACCACTTGCCGAATACGTTTGGCAAGCGATAAATATAGCTGGCCACGCCAGTGTCCGCGCTCATCGTACACAGCGCATCTTCCGCGCCCCGCTTGCTCAAGCCATACGCGTTATCGCGCATTGCTTGAATCGATGAGGTATATAAGATAGGAACAGCACGGCCGCTTGCCTTGACGATATCGCACAGATGGCGCGTCAAATCTGTATTTCCTTCGGCAAATTCGGTATCATTTTTCGGCCGGTTGATACCAGCCAGATGGAAAATGAAATCTGCTTGCGCCACTTTCATGGACAAAGAGTCGAACGTATCGCCGCGCACAAAGGTCATCACCTCGATCGCATCGGTGCCCCGCTCACGCAGATGCACCAACAGGTTTTTTCCGATGAAGCCATTGGCCCCGGTAACCAGTACTTTCATGGCCTCAGCTCTCCAGAGCGGAATCTTCGCCACGCAAAATGGCTTTGATAAATTCAAGCTTCATCAGCAATGCCTGCATGCCGGCGATATCCAGACGCTGCGTATTGTGTGAGTTGTAATCTTCCGACATGGAAATTTTTTGCTCTCCTTGTTCGACAAACTTGCCATAGTTCAGATCACGCAAATCCGGCGGTACGCGGAAATAATCTCCATGGTCTTGTGCAGCAGCCATTTCTTCACGGCTCAACAACGTTTCGTATAATTTTTCGCCATGGCGCGTGCCGATGACATCGACCTGATGCTCAGGTTTGCCCAGCAATCCCAACAATGCCTGCACAAGCACCTCGACGGTCGCTGCTGGTGCCTTTTGTACAAAAATATCGCCATTCTTGCCATGTTCAAATGCATACAGCACCAGGTCAACAGCATCTTCCAGCGTCATCATGAAACGCGTCATCGCCGGATCGGTAATCGTAAGCGGCATGCCAGCGCGTACCTGATCGACGAACAACGGGATGACCGAGCCGCGCGACGCCATGACATTGCCATAACGGGTACCACAGATAACCGTCTTCGCATCGTCGACGTTGCGCGACTTGGCCACCATGACCTTTTCCATCATTGCCTTGGAAATACCCATAGCATTAATCGGGTAGGCGGCCTTGTCGGTACTCAGGCACACCACGCGACGCACGCTGTTCTGAATCGCCGCCTCCAGCAAATTGTCCGTACCAATAATGTTTGTCTTGACCGCTTCCATCGGGTGAAATTCACACGACGGCACTTGCTTCAAGGCCGCCGCATGGAAAATAAAATCCACTCCACGCGTTGCATTCAGGATGCTGGACGAATCACGTACATCGCCGATGTAAAATTTCAGCTTCGGATGATTATATTGTTTACGCATATCATCCTGCTTCTTTTCATCGCGACTGAAAATCCGGATTTCTTTGATTTCCGTATCCAGAAACCGTTTTAATACGGCATTTCCAAACGAACCGGTTCCACCGGTAATCAGCAACACTTTATCTTTAAACATAATTTTCTTTGTATATAAAATTTTATGAATTACATCCGCAAGCGTGCAACGCAAATAACGCTAACCCACAACACAATTGCGATAACTGGTTGAAAGAAATTTCCACTCGCAAAAAACATATTCACCATTGACATAAAAAATATCAATATAACCACCTTGGTTTCAACATGATGTATCGCGCCGCTACGCCAGTATCGATATGCCTTCCATAACAACGAAAAAAAGTACAACAGCAAGCCAATAAATACAGGAATGCCGGCAATGGATACGATATCAAAATAGGCATTGTGCATCATCGGAAGCTCCGAATAACCGAGTGAACCGGCCCCTCCGAACACGCCAACTCCCCAGAACATCCGGTTGAAACCATAAAAATCAAACACAATACCCGGCAGCTCCACCAACCTGTCAAATGCGCTTTGCAGCAAAGAAACATCCGACTGCAACCCATCGCCAGCGGCCCCAACCGAGCTTTTGAATGCGATTTCCGCAATGTCTGTCAACCCGCTGCTCCACAATACCAAAATACCCAGTACCACGATCATCAGACCATGGCGAAAAACATTCCTAAAAGAAACTTTTTGCATTACTGCGATGCAAATTGCCGCAAGCACTACATTTGCAATCGCAGCTTTCTGTAAAGAAATAAATCCGCCAGACACAATCACTGCAATCAAAAAAATGCGCTTCCATCCCATGAAGTAATAGAAGCTGGAAATGATTGCCATACCACACACTACACCATATACAGTTAAACTTCCCGCCAGAGAAGCATATCGGGAAAAGCCTGCACGCTCGCTGGCTTCGGCGAACCAACCTATCGCACCAAAAACAAACTGAAAATATAGCGACAAAGCACAGAGGGCGACAAACAGGCTGAAACAGCGCCAAAACAATCCCACCTTACCACTACGCACAATAATCAGAGCACTGAGCAGTGAAATGATCAAACTGATGAACCTAAATATACCGGGTGCGGCCTCGCCGTACTGTTCGTTATAAATTACTGAAAGCGTCACAACATAAAAAGACAGGCTAAACAAGACGACGATTAACAGTCCCTCACTTTTCAGCAATTCATATCTACAATAAAACAATATGGCACAGAGTACAAAAACACCGCCCTGCAATGCAACGTACGCACCACTAATATTACGCAACAAATGAAAGAAGATCGACCATATCAACAAGAGAATGGCGGCATTGTAATATCTAGTCATACCATCCCCGCCCCGCTACCTTCAAACGTCCATCTCGCGAACGGACCCCGGCCAGATAGTCGCTCAGCAGTACATAACGGTATAGTTTTGGGCAATACATACCCCGCTGCCCGTCTGTTTTTTTCAACACTACTTCAATCAAACGCGAAACGTGAGTATTGAATATCATGGCAACTCCCATACGCGCGACCGCAGCAAGCAAGGTTTTCTTGTGATAAATGGACTCTATCCGTGCTAACTTCTTATGCGATTTGACAATTTCCGGGGCAATATTGGCCAGCATATACATGCCATCACGCGCGGTGCAAAATATCTTGCGTTTATACTTGGCAATATCTCCATCATACTCGTGATGGTCGATACAAAAACTTCCCATCCGGATTGGCAGGCCACCTTTCAGCAAGCGCCATGGAAACTCATGGTCTTCGCAACCATATCCAATGAAGCGTTCATCATAGAATAGCTTTGCTTCCGCCAGGTCAGCTTTGCGCACCACCATGTTCATGGAGACAAAACTCCACTGGTCCAGTGCACAGAAAGGGGCATCCAAAAACTTCGGATGCTTGGAGTCACGATAGCGGTAGTAATTACTTGCCCTCACCATATCCTCGGGAAAACGCACTTCGCCACACAAGATGCCGCCATTTACTTTTTCAAGATCAGACAACACGCTCTGCAAATAATCAAGGCGCGGCACGCAATCATCATCAAGAAAAATCAACAATTCATGGCTTGCGTGCCGAATACCATCATTGCGTTTCTGCGCTACGATATTTTCAGACTGCAGATGCCTGACAGTCATGTTCAAATAGATACTTTGTGCCTGACGAATAATATCGCCGACCCTGTCACCACTATGACTGTCACATACCAGTACTTCGAATTGCATACCTTCTGGAACCTGCTTAGCCAGGCTTTGCAACACCAGCTCAATTTGCTTCTCGCGTTTCCAATAAGGAATAATTACCGATACATTCATATATTTTCCTGCCATTACTGGTTCTTTTTATACTGTCGAATTCGAAAGATCATGAATGCACTCACAACCATCTCTACCAGCAGCAATGTAAGTGCCCCACCGCTTTCCTTCAAATAATAGGCAGCCGGAACGACAATAATTAAACTAAAAACAGCACCAGCAGCGATCGATCGCAAATAACCTCTCATGTCGCCACGTGGGATCATGAAAAGCAAGCCCATGACAGAATTGGCCATAATAAAGAACGGTGCAAATGCCAACACTTTCAGAACTGGAATGGCTGCGGCATACTGTGCGCCAAATGCTTTCTCTACGATCAACCCCGACATCAAAAACAATCCAGCAGAAATAAAAATCAACATCGACATCACATATTTGAAAATTTTGCTTGCCAATGCTCTGGAGGCATTTTTGTCGGTTACATACAGCGCATTAACACGCGGAAAATATGCTTGTAACAAGGGTGAAAAAACCCCGCATACCGCCTGCTTCACAGTATTGGCCACGTTCAGGTAGCCAACCGAGACTGGGCCGGCAACAAACCCCATGACCACCGGAGTCATCAGGGTATACATGCTGGTCAGCAATGTCGAAGAAAAGACCTGACCGCCTTCCAGTAAGGCTTTTTTGATCTCGTCGACTGAAAAACCGACCCAAAAAACCAGTTTCTCACGATAAATGGTGACCAGTGCGAAGCACCCCGCTAAGATGTTTGGCACAGCCAACAGCAACATCGCGGCATTAATATCATTCTCATTTTTTACCAAAAAATAAAAGCAGATCAGTACACAACCCCGTGACAGCACGGAAAACAAGGTAATAGCCCCCATGCGCTCCAACCCCTGGTACAGCCAAAGAGGATAGATAACCGTTCCAACAACTGCCAAGAAATTTATAAACAGCAAATCTTTAATCGCAGCGTAGGTATCGAGCATCTCAATCATAACCAACAGCGCAATAAAACAAATCAGGCACAACAGAATTTTCGCCCACATTGTTCTAAAAAATACCTGCGAGATCACTTGTTTGTCTTGCCCGGCAATGGAAATGCTTTTTGTCGCACTGTAATTAAATCCATAATCAGTGAGCAGGATTAAAAACTGAACAGTTGCGAGCGAAAAACTAAGTGAACCAAATTTTTTCGGGCCTAACACGTGCATCAAGAAAGGAAACACCAGTAATGGCATGATGTAGTTGACGCCCTGGTTCCCCATCAAATACAGGACGTTTAACTTTTGCCGGGAAATCATGCCCGCCCCCAACAAAAATAGAAGCTCATATAGGTAAATTTATTTTTTAAAATACAGAAACTGCTGTCACACGTATGGACGACTACAGTTCGCCATTAAAAGGTCTGAGCAGCGCGCAATACATTTGCGTCACGTGACGAGTTACCTAAACGAAATTCGTACGTTCCTTTCGGCAGGGTCCATTGCTTTTCAGCCGTGTTCCACACCTTCAAACGCTCGGGCGCCACATCAATTTCAATGTTTTTCTTCTGACCTGGCGCCAATTGGATTTTTTTCCATGCGAGCAATCGCTGCGGCGGTTCGCCGGCATTTACAGGCAAGGCAGCATATACTTGCATGACCTCAGAACCAGCGCGCGCGCCTGTATTCGTCAACGTAAAATTGACTTTCACATTCCCGGTTGACGTGCGCGACAAGCGCAGATCCGCATAACTAAAGGTAGTATATGAAAGACCATAGCCAAATGCAAAAAGCGGATCAATTTTCTGCGCATCGTACCAGCGATAACCCACCATCAATCCCTCGCTATAGGACACATTCAAATCCGTTGCGGAAATATATTTTTGCGGCAAATCAGCTTCACTGCGCGGGAATGTCATCGGCAGTTTTCCAGATGGATTAATGTCGCCAAACAAAATGTCAGCGATTGCCGCACCGCCTTGATCACCCGGGTACCATGACGCAAGCACAGCAGCAACCGATGGGAGCCACGGCATGGTAACGGCTGTACCATGTTCCAGCACAACAACCGTATTGGCATTCTTTTTTGCCACTGTTTCAATCAAGGCTCGTTGGTCGAAGGCTTGATTGGCGGGATCACTGCTCGGGTCAGGCAGTCCCAGCGAGGTCAAGTCACGCGCTTCACCACTAAATTGCGTCGCAAAAATAATTACCACATCAGCATTAGCCACAGCGTTAGCGGCAGCAACACTATCCTTACCGTCAAAATACTGCACCTGCGCCGATTTTGCCTTGGCCCGTATTTCTGCAAAAGGTGACGAGGCGGAAAACGGTGCACATTCGGTATACATTTTTTCTGGAAGCAGGCACTTTACCGGATTGTTCACGGCAGCCATTGGTCCACCAGAACCACCACCGGCCATCACCCCCACATCGGCATGCCCACCAATGACGACGATCTTTTTCAAGAGCGCGGCATCAAGCGGCAATATGGCGCGCGCAGCAGTTTCTTGATTCTTGTTTTTCAACAATACGATACTTCCGGCCGCCACTTTTTTTGCCGCAGCATGACCAGCATCCTTGTCTATCCGGCCTCCGGGCTTGGGAGGCGCATCCATAATACCAACGCGAAACATGGTACGCAGCTTACGCAAAACCATGTCATCCAACCTGGACATCGACACTGCCCCCGACTCGACCGCAGCCTTCAAACGCTGATTAAAATGGGTCGGCTCTCCACCAGCACCAACGGAATCATTAAGTGAGCCTGGTTGTTCCTCATCAAGACCAGCATTGGCTGCGCGTACCGTATTGCGCACAGCGTAGGACCAATCGGATTGCACGAAACCGTCAAACCCCCATTCGTCTTTAAGCACAGTCTGCAACAGATAAGCGCTTTCGCAAGCCTTCACGCCATTGACCAGGTTATATGCACACATCACATTCCCAGGGCGCCCTTCCTTGACTGCAATTTCAAACCCCAATAAATATAACTGTCGCATGGTCCGCTCATCCACGATTGAATTGGACACAAAACGGTTGGTTTCCTGGTTATTAAGCGCATAGTGTTTGAGCGTCGCGATAACTTTTTGTTCTTGCGTACCCAAGGTACGCTGCGCCACCATATGGCCGGCCAGAACAGGATCCTCGCCCATATATTCAAAGGTGCGGCCGCCTCTTGGCTCACGGCTCAGATTGATACCACCACCCAATCCTTCCACAAAGCCCAAGGTACGCAGTTCGCGACCGATCGCCGCACCATACTCATGCGCCAATTCTGGATCCCAACTGGCGGCCAGCGCCAAAGTCGATGGCATGATCGTAGCGTTCGCCTTCGCCACACGGACGCTTGTGGATGAATCTGCGATATCAATGTCCGGAATGCCCAACCGCTTGATGCCTGGGATAAAAGCGGCACCATCAAGGGGAGATGCGCCATTGCCAACACCATGTACCAACTGAATCTTCTCATCGAGCGTCATCATCTTGAGCAAGCCAAGGGCTCGCGTCTGCGCGTCGTGTTCGACTACAGGCACAACTTCTGCACGTTGATTACCACAACCGGCAAATGAAACCACGGCGAAAATGGCCAGCAAGAACGACAGAAAATTACGCTGCATCTATATCCCCTGATAACAATATTATTACTATCTATTATTATTTCAAAATATTCTAATAATTTATAAAATAATAAATATTTTATTGGAGCTAAATATTAAAAATATTGCGCCTAAAACATCAAGAAATATCTGATTTTTTAATATCGAACATCGTGAAGTTTATATATCAAAACCACTACAACTGAGAATTGTGATATCTAATAAGGCCAATTTCTCAACCTGCACAAATATGTGCATTACACACCCGACTAAAAACCAAAATTCGAATGATAGCTATCAATTATAAACGAAAAGCGATGTTATTACTACAAATTCCCACTTCAAAAGTATGAAAATTGCAATTTAGACAATTTGAAAATGCAATAAAGAAACAGTTGGATACACCTGGGCTCAACCAAGAACCGAGCACCCAAAGACATGCGCATCTTCCAGGCGCACAAGAAAATCAAGCTGACATGGAGTGGACTGACGCATAGACAACTAGCTCCGCACACAATCCACACAGCAACAAAAGCTCATGGATTGCAGAGAGCCATAGCTCAGGCGGCATCAATATTCAGCCCCATACACATCTATACGGTATTCAGGGTGAGCATCCGGGAAACCCACGCAGCCAGTGCGTGTGCCTAGTTATTCGGTGGCAAAGGATAGCGATAGCAAAAACAGCGGGGATAATATTTTACAATTAGATATATTTGTTACAAATAGAAGTGGTAAAAATATCATCAATTATTTCGATGCTCTACGCATGAAAAGGGCGTGTACCACAACGGTAAGGGTAACTTGTCACGGAATAAACTGCGCATAAGAAAAACCTGGTGACACCTGACATTACTGCAGAACGTTGCGATCGGCTACGCCGGTCGTTCTCGGCTTCGATGATCGAAGGCGCTTGCGCAGTTTTGCCTCTCGGCCAAAGTTAATGCCGTATCGGCCAAACTCAATGGCGATCAAGCAATGAAAAGCACGACTACCGATCAACGATCAGCAACCGTGCCAGACATTGAAGCGCAATGAAGTGTAATGCAACAATATTAATGCTTAAGTAATCCACCCAGCAACGCTGCCACCTTCTGCTTCGGCTTTGCCGCGACAGGCGCCATGCTGGCGGCAGCCGGGGCTGCGGCCTTGGCGGGCTCATATGGCTTCAGGAACCAGGGATCGGCCTTTTCGCGGCGGGCGCCAGGACCAAAGGCGGGACGCGCACCGCGCTCGGCGGAGCGACTGTCGCGGCTGCTGTCGCGGCTGCTGTCGCCAGCATGGCGGCTCTCCGGGGCGCGCGCGGGACGCGCCTCGCCACCTTCGCTGCGGCGCGGCGGACGGCGCTCGCTGTCGCTGCTGCGGGCGGGCGCGGGGTTGAAGCCCGTCAATTCACCGCGCTTGATGCTTTGCTTGATGAGTTTCTCGATGTCGGCCAGCAAGCGCTCGTCTTTATCCGAGTAGATCGAAATGGCGTCGCCCGAGGCGCCGGCGCGGCCCGTGCGGCCGATGCGGTGCACATAATCTTCCGCGTTGTACGGCAAGTCGAAGTTGATGACGCAAGGCAAGTCGGAAATATCCAGGCCGCGCGCCGCCACATCGGTGGCGACCAGCACGTCGATCTCGCCCTTCTTGAACGCTTCCAGCGCCGCCATGCGCTCCTGCTGACTCTTGTCGCCGTGAATCGCCGTGGCGCTCATGCCTTCCTGTTCCAGCACCCGGGCCAGGCGCGAAGCGCCGATCTTGGTATTCGAGAATACGATGACCTGCTTCAGGTCGCGTTGGCGCAGAAGATGGGCGACCAGGGCATGCTTCTGGTCTTCCGTCACTTTATAGACCACTTGCGTGACCTTGTCGGCCGTCTGGTTGCTGCGCGCCACTTCGATCGTCAGCGGATCGTTAAGGAACGTGGCAGCCAGCTTCTTGATTTCTGGCGAGAACGTGGCCGAGAACATCAGGTTCTGGCGTTGCTTCGGCAGCAAGTTGATGATGCGCTGCAAGTCCGGCAGGAAGCCCATGTCCAGCATGCGGTCGGCCTCATCCATGACCAGCATCTGCACCTGGCTCAGGCTGATGTTCTTTTGCTCGATATGGTCGAGCAAGCGGCCCGGCGTGGCGATGACGATTTCCACGCCGCCACGCAGGATGACGGTTTGCGGCTTCATGTCCATGCCGCCGAAGACGACGGTCGAGCGCAGCGGCGTGTGCTTGGCGTAAGCCTTGACGTTTTCGGCCACCTGCACCGCCAGCTCACGGGTCGGCGTCAGGATCAGCGCGCGCACCGGGTGGCGTGCCGGCGACATGCTGCTGCTGGCATGCGCCATCAGCAACTGGATGATCGGCAAGGAAAAACCGGCCGTCTTGCCGGTGCCCGTTTGCGCGGCACCCATCACATCGCGGCCTTGCAGCACCACGGGGATCGCTTGTTCCTGGATCGGTGTCGGATGGGTGTAGCCCTGGTCGGTCAGTGCGCGCTGGATTTCAGGCGCGAGGCCAAAGTCGGCAAAGGTCAGGCTGGGAGCAGCGGATACGGCAGGTGCTGGTGCAGGCGCAGCGGCGACGGGCGCCGCTTCAGGGGCAATCGCCGGGCTGGGCGTAGGAGTCGATTCGGTTTCAGACATAAATTTTCTGGTGTGCCTCCGCACTGCGGAAGCCATGCTTTCTCAATAAACAACATTTCGGGGCACAGGCAGCTCCGTCTTGCAAGCCATGGATCATTGTTCTTGCGGCACCTCCGTGCTCCGGGACATGCTGTATGGCGTATGCGGGAGCGTCGAAGAGATGTGCTGCGATGGCGGCGGAGATCGCGCCGGCGGAACATCGCGCGCAGAAGATACAATATCAGTGCTGTAAACGATACCCTAATTCACCGCAACTGTACACGGAAACCGTGATTTTTGAGCAAAAAGCGTTCCAGCAACGGCACGCCGGGATGCCGTATGATGGCAACTGCGATGCCAGCTCCGATACCTCTTCCGCCGCCCCCTGCCCTCACCATGCCCACCCCGCCTTTACCCCACGATCCGCAACCGCAAGCGCCCAGCAAACCGGGCAATGACGAATGTTGCCACAGCGGTTGCACCTTTTGCGTACTGGAAATGTACCAGGAAGACCTGGCCGCCTACGAAGAGGCCCTGAGGGCGTGGCAACAGCGCCAGCAAGCCGCTACCGCGCCCACCACTAAGGGCGTCAAAAAACCGCGCAAGCGCGCTTAATCAAAAGCTTTCCCACTCATCCACTGGCGCCGTGCGACGCGCCGTGTCGGCCAATTGACGCGGCGCCGCTGCCGGCGTCACGGCGGCCGGCGCCTTGCCGAGGACTGGCGCGCGCGGCCGGGTTGCGGCGGCACTGGCCACGTCGAGCTTGAAGATGCTGACCACTTCACTCAGGCTGGCGGCCTGCTCCTGCATCGATTCGGCCGCTGCCGCCGCCTCTTCCACCAGGGCCGCATTTTGCTGCGTCACCTGGTCCATCTGGGCAATCGCCTGGTTAACCTGCTCGATACCGGCGCTCTGCTCGCTGCTGGCGGCCGTGATCTCGCTCATGATATCCGTCACGCGGGTGATGCTGGCCACGATGTCATCCATCGTGCGGCCCGCCTGGTCCACCAGTTTTGACCCCGCCTCGACTTTCTCGACCGAATCGCCGATCAGGACCTTGATATCCTTGGCCGCGGCGGCCGAGCGTTGCGCCAGGTTGCGCACTTCCGTGGCCACGACGGCAAAGCCGCGCCCCTGCTCGCCTGCGCGCGCCGCCTCGACGGCTGCATTCAGGGCCAGGATATTGGTCTGGAAAGCAATGCCGTCGATGACGGCAATGATATCGACGATCTTGCGCGACGAGGCATTGATCGACGCCATCGTGCCCACCACTTCGCCGACGACCTTGCCGCCCTCGATGGCGATGCTCGACGAGGTCAGCGCCATGGTGTTGGCCTGGCGCGCATTGTCCGCATTCTGCTTCACGGTCGAGGTCAGCTCCTCCATCGACGAAGCCGTTTCTTCCAGCGAACTGGCCTGCTCTTCCGTGCGCGACGACAAATCCTGGTTGCCGGCGGCAATCTGGCTCGACGCCGTGGCAATCGTATCGGTGCCGCTGCGCACCTGGCCCACCAGTTTTTGCAAGCTGGCATTCATGTCTTTCAGGGCCTGCATCAATTGCCCCGTTTCGTCTTGCGATTGCACAACGATATGCGCCGTCAAATCGCCAGCCGCCACCTGGCGCGCCACGCCGACGGCCTCGATCAGCGGACGCGCCACGCTGCGCGCCACCCACAGCGCCAGCAGCATGCCGATGACGACGCTGCCCACCAGCAGGCCGATCAGGCTGGCACGCGAGGCCGCATACGTTGCATCAGCGCTGGCGCTCGAGCGCACGCCGCCATCCGTGTTAATCGACACCAGCTTATCGAGGGTCGCCATCATGTCCGCCATGACCTTGGCGGACGGCCCCACGGCCAGCGCGCGCGCCTCTTCCTTCTTCATCTCGCGCGACAGGCTCAGCATGGTTGCATGCAGGCGCATGAATTCATCGTTGAGCGCCAGGAAGCGCTCGAATACTTCCCGCTCGCCCGGTTCGGAAATCAGGCTGCGGTACTTGTCGCCGTCCACCTTCAGCTTGGCCTGGGTTTCCGTCATGCGCGTTTCGTTCTGCGCCATGTCGGCATCCTGCGCGGCCAGCATGTGCGCCAGTTCCCAGCGGCGGAAATCGCTGACATCGCTGCGCATGGACATGGCCGCCAGCACGCTGGGCATCCAGTTGGCGGACAGGTCCGTCGACGCGGTATTGATGCGCGCCATGGAAAAGATCGCCGACACGCCCAGCGCGGCCGTCAACAGCAGCACGGCGCCAAACGACAAGATCAGCTTGGTGGCAATTTTCAGATCAAAAAACCATTTCATGCGTTGCGTTCCTTCATTAGACGGGTAAACGGGACAAGATGGCCGCGCTCCGGCAAATGCACGGCGCGGGCAGTGAGGGCAGGCTGCAGCGGAAGTAAACAGTGATGGAGGGCAAGGACAGCAGCGCATCCCGAAACACCAGTCGAATTTCCGCAGCGCAACATCTTATCACCGTCGTACTGCAGTGCAGAGGGGTTTGATCAAGGTATGCGGCCAAAGTTCACGGGTAGCGGGCAAGGCGGCGTATTTTTTCCAGGCAACGTTGTTTCTACAGGGAAAAATGCAGCAGCAGGCGTAGGAGTCGGATGACACGAGGCAATGTTCCTAGCCTACATAAGCGCGTCGGCTCATCCGATGCCCGTCCGCGGCCCCTGGTCCTATAGTGGATACAAGATTCAGCACAACGCTAGCAAGCCAGAAAAGCAGCGCCATCCAACAAAATCAGAAGACGAGGCCCTACCATGTACAAAGCTTATAGCAACCTGACCCCAGCAACGAATAACCACGCCGCCGCCCAGCACAACTGGCAAGCCGCTCCCGCCACCCCGATGATCAGCATCACGGGCGCACAACAGAACGAATTGCTGCGCGCCTTGTCGCGCACCGATCTGGAGCGCCTGTTCTGCCAACTGGAATTGGTCGCTTTGCCTGCCGGCAAGCACCTGTTCGATTGCGGCGGCAAGATTGAATACACGTACTTCCCCACCAACGCCATCGTTTCCCTGTTGTATGTGATGGAAGACGGCGCCACCACGGAGATCGCCGTCATCGGCCGCGAAGGCGTGGCTGGCGTGGTGCTCTACGAAGCCGAGCGCGCCACCTGCACGGCCATCGTGCAAACGGCCGGCTACGGCTACCGCCTGAAAACAGCCTTCCTGCGCGAAGTGTTCAATGAAGGCGGCGCGCTGGCACAATTGCTGATGCGCTACACCAGCGCCATGTTCGCGCAAATGGCACAGAACGTGGTGGGCGGCCGTCATTGCAGCATCGAACAAAAACTGTGCCGCTGGCTGCTGGACCGCCTCGACCGTTCGCTGTCGAACGAATTAAAAGTGACGCAAGACACCATGGCCAACATGCTGGGCGTGCGCCGCGAAAGCGTCACCGTCACGGCCCGCAAACTGCAGGACGAAGGCTTGATCCAGTACCGCCGCGGCACGGTCGAAGTGCTCGACCGCGAAGGCCTGGAAGCGGCCGCCGGCAATTGCTACAAGGCAGCGCGCGCCGGTTTTGAACAGTTCCGCAGCGGCATCAGCGCACACAATTAAGCACGACGCTGGCAAACGGGCAGGCAAGCGGGTATCGTAGATATTCCTGACTACCCCGGAGACTGGCCATGAAACTGATCGGCATGCTCGACTCGCCCTATGTGCGCAGGGTCGCCGTCTGTTTGCAACTGCAGGGAATTTCCTACGAGCACTTGCCGCTATCCGTGTTCCGCAACATGGATGCCGTGCGCGAGATCAACCCCGTCATCAAGGTGCCGACCCTGGTACTGGACGACGGGCAAGTGCTGATGGATTCCACCTTGATACTCCACTATCTATCGCTGCTGCGTCCGGGCACCGCCGTCCCCGCCCTCGCCGACAGCGTGCGCGCGCTGCGCCTGACGGGCCTGGCGCTGGCCGCCTATGAAAAAGCCGTGCAAATCGTCTACGAACGCAAGCTGCGTCCGCTCGACAAGCAACATGCGCCGTGGCTGGAACGGGTCAGCATGCAGCTGCATGCCGCCTGGAACGCGCTGGAACAGGAATGCGCGCACCTGCCCCTGCCTGGCGAGACTGGCAGTATCGACCAGGCGGGCGTGACCATCGCCGTCGGCTGGAGCTTCGCCCAGCTGGAAACGCCCGATATCGTCAAACCCAGCGATTACCCGGCCATCCACGCCTACACTCGCTCGGCGGAAACCTTGCCCGCCTTCCTGGCCACGCCGCCAGTCTGACGCACCGCAGGCTATTTGCCTGCGGCGCCCGGCCCGGGTACAGCGGCGGCTGGATCGAAGTGCCACCAGCCCGGCCTGACATCGTCAAACGAGTGATATTCGGGTGCAAAGGCCGCCTGGGCAGGATCGTCAAAACTGCCCACCAGCAAGGCCACCGTGGGCGCATCGTCGATGGCACCGATAGAACTGCCGCAAGCGGCACAGAAAGCCCGGCTGGAATATTCGGAAGAACGGTAGGTGGCAGGCCCACCGGACGACCCCGTCCAGCGCACTTGATCGCGCGCAAACTCCACCCAGGCCACCGTTGGCGCGCCCGTGTGCTGCTGGCAATTGCGGCAGGAACAGCTGTGCGGATTGCCGCCCTCGCCCGTCACTTCGAAGCGCACGGCGCCACATAAACAGCCGCCTGTTTGCACCACATTCTCCATTGCATCTCCTCGTTTGCAGCGCTGCGTACCCGGCCAGCCGGCACGTACCCGGTACAATATTGCCATAAACCCACCCTGGCGCAGCCCAAAGTGCGTGACGCCGGCACTATGAAAGAATGAATGGAAGACATCAATTGCGAAGGCTTGCCGCACATCCGCGTACTGGCAGGCGAAAACACCAAGGGTCCCGTGTATGAAACCCTGCCCGCGCGCCAGATTGACGAGCACGTCTACGAACTACTGGCCTCGCCTGGCCTGACCCTGAACCTGGCGCGTGGCGACATCGTCAACATCGCCGACCCGCTCGCCCCCGCCGAAGTATTGAAGCGCGGCGGCAACTTCTGCATCCAGATCTATGCCGACGACGTGCCGCAAGAAGCAGTGGACCAGCTCGAACGCGATGTGCAAAGCCAGCTGGGCGGCACGATGGATGGCCAGTACAAGGGCAACCTCACCTTCAGCGTGCCCGGACACCACGGCATCTACAACGTCAACGCCCCCTTCGACGCCTTCCGCACAGCGACGGGCGTCGAATGGTACTTCGCCAATATCTACGTCAACCTCGATGACGACGATGATGAAACCTTGCTCAACTGGTGGGTGGATATGTAAGCCTATCAGAACCTGCGGCAGGGCCAACCATGCGGCGCGCTTCATGCGCCAGGTGCCTGGCGGCATTGAAATTTTCGGCCCATGGCGCAATCACAAACCCGGCGCCCGCGTGATCTACTTCGGCCGTTCGGCGGCGGGCATCGGATGAAGCCGCTGGCATTAGCCATGGCGGCCACGACGATGCTGCCCGTTGCCGCCGTTTCTTGCCCACAAGCAGCTCCCTCGACCTGGAACCTGCCCGCCGCCAGGCTCGACGGTATGCGCGTGCTGTCCCATCCGGCGAATCAGCCGCCGGCGAACGCCGAGGCCTTGCCTATCCTGGCTCCGCCCAGCGAAGGGACACGTGCCGGCACCGAGCGCTACCTGCGCATGGATTTGCCAAGAGTCAAACAGTGCATCGTGGCCCTTGAATAGCGCACGAAAATGGTCAGGTTTCAGTGCAAATAGACGACTCGCTAGTACTCCTCAGCGCAACCGAACTCATCGCTACGTGCTACGATGCAAGACAAGTTCCTTTCAATGACACGCCATGAAATACAAGCTATTCCTGTTTGACCTCGACGATACCCTGCTCGACTTCCGGGCGTCCGAAAAACGCTCGTTCCTGCACACCATGGACGAACTGGGCTTGCACGAGGGCATCGACGCGCTGTTTTCCCAATACCAGGCGATCAACATCGACCTGTGGAAACGTTTCGAAACGGGCGACGTGAGCAAGGATTTCCTGAAGGTAGAACGTTTCCGCAAGACGTTTACATTGAACGGCATCGCCATCGATCCGGAACTGGCCAGCCGGCTGTATCTTGACTCCCTGCCGGACACGGTCGTGCTCATCGACGGCGCCAAACAAGTGTGCGAAACCCTGTCGCGCATCGGCGAAGTGGGTATCATCACCAATGGCGTCGAATCCATCCAGAACCGCCGCATCGCCGCCTCCGGCCTGGGCGACTACATTTCCTTCGTCGCCACCTCGGAAGCGTGCGGTCACGCCAAGCCGGACGTGCGCTTCTTCGAATACGCGGCCAACATGGCGCGCGCATGCAGCAAGGACGCGACCATCATCATCGGCGACCGGCTGGACGCCGACATCCTCGGCGCGAACCGCTATGGCATCGACAGTTGCTGGTTCAATCCGGACAACATGGCCAATACCTCGACTGCCATCCCCACCTGTGAAGTGGCCAGCCTGCATGACATCGTGCCAATGCTGGACATGATGCAAGTCAAACTGAAACAGGCTTGATCTACCACAAGCGCACCACCTGAAATACGCTGATAGCGGCACGAAAATACATCGCTGTTCGCGTACCATCAGGACTCGTCCATCCTGATGCCTGCCCATGCCTTCCTGCACCGTCTTGCTCGCCATCGAGGCATTGACCCTGTTCTTTGCCATGCTGGCCAAGCGCCAGGCGGGCAAGCTCAGGCTGGTCGGCTACCTGGCCTTTCGCGATGCCACCGCCCCCTCGCAGCAGGCGCTGCGCGCCGATGCCGGACAACTGCTCGCGCAAAAAGCCGACGTCGTATCTGTCTGATTACGCCATCCAGACATCAATCGCGCGTCAGTACTTCCAGCAATTCAATCTCGAAGAGCAAATTGGAGTTTGGTGGAATCAAGCCCACCTGCCGCTCGCCATACGCCAGCGCCGCCGGCACCCACAGCTTGCGCGTGCCGCCCACCTGCATGCCCTGCAAACCCAGAATCCAGCCCTGGATGACCTTGTTATTGCTCAACACACAACGCAACGGTTCGCCCCGCTTGTGCGACGAGTCAAACTCCGTGCCATCTTCCAGCCAGCCCCGGTAATGGGCAGTCACCAGCGCGCCACGCGCCGCCGCCTTGCCGTCACCAACGACGATGTCTTCAATCTTCACTTCAGCCGTCATCTCGAATTACCCTTCATCAATCGCAATGCCGTGATTGTACGGCAGCACGAAAAAAGCCCCGGCAGTGGCCCGCCGGGGCTTCGATCACTACTACAAATTCTGGTGGGCCTCCCGTGAGTCGAACACGGCACCAACGGATTATGAGACACATGCTCTACCGACCACAAGAAATATTCGTGAAATTAGATATTTTTACAAATGCAATTTATACAACACTAAAAAATATAAAATTTCCCATGAAATTATTCATGCTGAAATTTTCTTGTTAAAGAATAGATTCAAGAATAAGTTTTCGCAAAAACTCACCTCTGTAATCACGAGCAGCCTTCTGATTCACAGCTTCTCTAGCATAATCCAAATATCTCAATTCATCTCTATTCAATTCCAAAGTAGGATCAGAAAGATGGAATTCATGCATGGTTGCACGATAGTCGAAATAAGATAAAGCCATACTAAAATGATCCTTATCAATTTTACTCACATCAAGTTTAGCAAGTTCGCAAATCAATGAAAATAGATTTGCTTTTTTATACCAACGAGAGGTTCGCCCCAGACCTAGGCTTGATATAAACCGGATAACCGAAAGCAACTTATCTTTAATCGCCGCACCTTGACCGAATCCCTCATTAAAGCCCTCAATATAATTCTTTATTTTATCATTTCTAGCGAAATATACTTCATCATCCAAAGTTACAACCAGTGTCATTATATATTGCAGAGCAAACATTCTTGACATGTCTGTTTCCGAGAAAACCCCAACATTATCATCCTCATCCTCACCACCAAGGAAAAAGTTAACAAATTCTCTTCGCTCAGAAGAATCAATAATATACTGCACACTCTCAGATTCAAATTCTGGCTCAATTAATTGCTTCGAAAACAAAACAAACTCACTATCACCCCATTGCGCATTAATACGCTCAGTAGAATTCAAAGCATAATCAGTCTTATTTATCCTTTGAAATATTTCCCTAACTTGTTCGGCATTCATATTTTTCAAATAACGAACAGAAATTTCATAATTTAAAAATGCAGTTCGTTCAGGCACAGTTAGGTCAGAAAATTTCTGAATTGACAAATCATCCAATGCAAAAATATCCGTACCTTCAATATAGTCTCGAATAGTTGTTAGCCTCTGCTGACCATCCACTATTTCGTCTGTAAGTATAAGATTTGCTTGATCCAAATTGCCAGGTGCCAGATATATTTCTGGAAAAGGAAAATTTTTCAAAACAGTATCAATGAACTCCAACTTATGATTTCTTTTCCATACCAATTTTCGCTGATAATCCTTATTCACGAGAAGCTGCCCCTGCCTCATCTTATTATAAATCTCAATAATCTTTTGATTATTAGCCGGAATACTTGAATCAAGTGGCGCAACACTAATCATACTCAAACCTCCAACGTCATAAGCTTGGCTCTCAGCCTATTCAAATTATCCATCTGATAATGCTTTAAATAGTACCAATCAGAATAGAACCCTAATGCTATTTTTCTTTTCTCCAACTTCTCTCTCCAATGCTCCACAACTGGCACCCAGGCAGCCGATCTATAATAATCTAATGGCATTAAATCTGGACGCAACCAACCTTTTGCAAGAAAGACAGCATATCTTTTATGCAAATCAGAAGGCGTAGTATTGAAGTAATTCATCTTCCACTTCTGCGCAATCCAATCTGCATCGAAATGTCTTGAGAGGCCATATATCTCACGATTTATTGAATCGAATAAATTCCTATTGACAATGGCGACATCGATATCAGATTTCTCTCGCTCTAACCCAGTTTCTATAAATTTGCTATCAAATGGAGAAAATGCTTCAGTCTTTACGGAAAATCCAACTTTTGCCGATCCAACTATAATTACGTCATTTATACTAATTCCCAATCTTTGCGCCAAATCATACCTAAGACCATACTCAAAATCTGGCAAGTTAATTGTATTCTTAAAAAAATGACTAGCACCATCGACTATATGCTTTTGAAAAACCTGCTCTACTGGCATCAAAGATTCCAAATCCAACTTCAATGAGGCTGAGATCATATTGTAAATATTCTTTAAATAATTTAAATTTTCCAAAACCAAAAATTAACAAATAAACTATACTCTACAAAAAACAATAATATTAAGTAGTAAACGATGGCAGCATATCTGCATATGTAGCCAAATGTGAAACAGAAAAATGTGCATAGCGCCGCACCATTTGTGCACTTTCCCAGCCGCCCAGCTCCTGTAAGACGTTCAACGGTGTACCATTCTGGACGTGCCAGCTTGCCCATGTATGACGTAAATCATGCCACCTAAAATCATCAATTCCACATCTCTTCAATGCTTTATACCACGCGGCAGTTGTTACCTGTGCTACTGCCTCTCCTTTGAAGCTAAAAACTCGCACCGGATGCTTACCGATCTGTAGCGTAATGATTCGCAACGCGTCCACATTCAATGGCACAGCGATCGCTTTACGCGATTTTGATTGATCCGGATGTATCCAGGCTAACTTCCGAGATAGGTCAATCTGAGACCAGGTCAACCCTGTTACATTACTCTTACGCAAGCCTGTGGCCAAAGAGAAAGCTGTCATTTCAGCAAGATGTGGCGGTAGCTGCACCAGAAGAGCCTCTGCTTGAGCTTTAGTGAGATAGCGAACACGTCTCACCGGTTCACGCAGAAGACGAACTTTCGGAACTACAGGCAACCACTCCCAATCCACAGAGGCTCGAATCAAGATTGAGCGCAGTAAAGCGAGCATCCTGTTAACAGTACCGTTAGCTACACCCGAAGCAATTTTCTTGTGTGCCAATGAGTCCACTACCGGCCGTGTGATATCAACAATCGGAAGGCCACTCAGATAGCGATCAAGCCACCGGATAATGCACTGATCCGACTTCAAAGATGCCTTATCAGCTTTCTCGATCAACCATCGGGCAACGGCGTCATCCCAAGTTTTTTGCATGACACCATCCACCGAAAAAACCAACTGCGACGACTCCGAAACTCCCATAGCCAGGTAACTCCAAATGTTGCCATGAATAAACTATACAACATTCAAAACGGACATTCATGCACATCATCGGGCAAGCCCGGAGCAGTCGCAAGGTAGACGACGCCAAGGCCGTTGTTACACCACGTTTGCAATCCGTCCATGCAATGCCCCTCAATCGCCCGAAAAGCGGCCTGTGCTGCACCAAGCATCGACGTGCAGCCCAACAAGCGCCATGAGTGGACTTCGGGCACCACGATGCCCTTAGAGCGGAAATAACGTTTCTGATCGAGCGCCCTGCACTGCATTTCCTTACCGCAGTACTTGGCAATGTAACTGGCGATCTTGTGCGCGCCAGTGACACCAAAACCAAAGCGATGCGGATCGCGGACGTTGACTTGTCCCATCTGTTCACCGTTCGGCCCACGACCCAATACGCTTTGCCAGATCGAGCGCAAGAGCGCATACATTTGCCGACCGGCGACCGCCACATGGAAGTGCAGCGCGCCGCGCTCCTGCTCCTCAATGACGGCGACATAGTGAAATTGTTTGTGCTTGCCGAGCTTGCGGCAAAACGCTTTCCAATGCTTGAGTGCTGTCTCACGATCCACCATATTTTCTCTATACGTCAGCGTGACCATGCGATCAGCGCCGATCTGTTTACAGCAGTGTTTCACGTTCTTTTTCGCACGGCGGCCAGCGTCATCATCGTTTGCCTCACGATTCTCGGACTCGCCGCGCTTGGCCTTCGTTTTAAGCAGCCTAGCAGGGCCTACAAAGTGCCGTTCCTTGGTAACTGTCACTTCGCACTGTCCGTCAGGAAAAACGCGCTTACGGGCCGTATAGTTGTCGTTCCATGTGTTCTTGATCCCTTCATCGTCCCACCACTCCGGGCGATGTTGCGCACATTGGTCTACAGGCGAGAAATCAATTGACGCTAAAGCGTTTTCATAATCTAATTCGGTCATTCGGTAGTCCTGTAACGGCAGGTTTATCGAAGGCCCCGGGCATTTAGTAGATGCCTGGGGCTTTTTTTTGTCCATCCAAAAACTGGTTTGAAATCCTGTACTGCACATGCCCGTAACTGCGATTTCTACTGCTGTGTTCTTAAGTGTCCCTAATACAAGTTTAGCGGCGCTTCGCGCCGCCACCCGCGCTGCGCGCAGATAGCGGCACCAAGCTTTCCGCTATCGTTTGCGCAGCAATTGCTGACGCAATAATTTCTCTATCACCTGATCCGGCGTAATGTCCTTGAAGCGGATGTACGCTTTCAATCCTTCCAGCAACGTGGCATCTACATGCACCGTTAAAAAAGCCTTGCCGTCATCACGCAAGCGTTCTCTACGCTCTTTCTGACGTTGCGCACTAGACTTAGCCGCACCAGTGGCAGGACGCCCCCTTCCCCTTCTAATCGGGCCAAACAGGTCGTGCTCTTGCTCAAGCTTTGGAGGCTTCATATGAATTCAACTCTGCGATAGTTCTATTTATTTCCACCAGCTGTAGCGCTTGCTGCACACGCTTGTCTATCCACGGCGAGAGCTTTTCGTCACCTTGAGGGATGCGCTCCAGCATTTCGTCGACAACATGCATAGCGTCGAACAGTCCTTTACGTTGATACTCCAAAGCAAGCTTGCATACTGCGATGCAATTAAAAGATAGTTCTGTCATTTGAGCCCCCGAAAAGATCTAAGTTTCTCTAGGATGCAACCGGCAACATCAAAACAAGCTAGCTCTAGCATTGAGCAACATCAAGGAAAATTCAAAAACAGTCTTTCAGGTGGGCAGCGGCAGCCAACGTGTGACAGTAAGGTCCTAAACGAGACAGCGGACTACCCGCTAAAACTTTGAAAACGTGTCGCTCCTCGCTCCGATGCGCACAGGCCATGAGAAGCCTTTACTTCAAAATCAAACGCCGACTTCGATAGGCCCTCAAAGATTTTGCCCTTCGGGCCGCTTGTGCTGTCACAACGAAATTAACGTGACAAGTCACTGTTTTTCTGAGGTGCGGGAAACCTGCGCACTCAACACCAAAACTAGATCAGTCCTGCTCTTAGTATTGTTTTTCAAGGACCAAGCAGCAGGAAGAAAAGACAAACCATTGGAGCGCTGATCGTCCTGGCTGTCGTTCAAGCCACCGATGAGCAACACATCACCGTCCGCCACCGTCACAGCCGTTTTAACCTGCCGTTTGATCAAAGTGGGAGAACCAACTACACCGGTAGCCGTAGCCTTAAAACTAGAAATCTGGCCATCGATAGCAAGATTGACCTTGCCGCTACCCAAAACCTTAGGCAGCACATCAACAATGACCCCCGAAGCCCGATAGACAACGTTTTGCACGGTATTACCGGAATTATCTTTACCAGTGCTGGCAATCGTGGGCGTTTCATCGCCAACAATCAGTGTCATTTTTTGATAGTCATCACCGACGATACGAGAATTTGATACCTGACGAAAACGGCCGTCAGTCCGAAGCGCATCGAGAACCAGCCCGAAATTTGCACCCTTCAAACTAATAGCGCTAGAGCCAGACTGAACACCAAGAGCAAGCCCGAACTTTGCCCCAAGGACGTTCGCCATTATTGAAATGCCCTGCTGATCAGAGCCAGTCTCAGTAACCTCAACCCAAGATGCAGACACATCGACCATCTTTGGCAACCTATCGATTGCACGAAGCAGCACAAACATTTTCTCAACATCGTCCGCCGTACCACTTAGAACAACCTGACCACCGGCAACCACAGCCGCACGATCACCGAAAGCGGCCTTGATAACATCGACCAAGAACTCAACAGACCTATTCTCCGACTCATAGACCTGCGAAACATCAGCAGCAGCACGCAGAGGGAGCGACGCCTTGGAAAGATCAGGAGCGGCACCAGATGAGGCCGCAGGGGCACCAGCAGGGCCGACAGGAGGCGCAGACGGCCCGGATAGACCTTGAGTATCCGACGAAGAAAATACGCCATGAGCAGCGTTTTTCTCAACCATAAGCGCCGTGCGCGCATCCTTAGACAAATCAAGGTAGTAGACGCCATCGCGCAACACGCTAACAACGCCCTGCTGCAACAAAATACCGTCGACCAACGCAGGCACCTTAGCCGAATCTATAGCGCGCAACGAGAGCGAGAATTTACGATCAAGGGACAACGCATCAGGGGAAATCACAAAATCACGCCGAAGCATATTGCGATAGATAGCCTGAGCAAACGCCACAAGCGAAACCGAATTGAAGTCAAAGGACACCACCTCAGCCCGCGCAGTACAAACCACCACACAAAGCAGAAAACCAGCAAAAAAGCGCTTCATACACCACCTCGCACCCATACGTCTGGCTCGATCATGGCAGACCATCCGACGGTCTCGCGACGGAAACGCAAGGCCTTCATAAGCCTACCGTCAGAAAGAGAAACGGTATAAACGGAACCATCAGAAAAGTAGCCCAAACCCTGAATACCCTTTTCATAAACGATAGGCTTGTCCTGGGGAGCGTCAACACCAAAACCGTGCATGTACGCATAGCGGCCGCCAAGGCCACCGACAGCAAGGCCAAAACAAAGCACGCAAACAGTAAATTTAATCATACGAGTCCAAGAAGGTTTAGACGGCGAAAGACGAGGACGAAGAAGCGCAAGAGCGGCCGGCGATGCCGGCAATGGGCCGATGAAATCGGCAGGAACACCGACAAGAGCAGATAAATGCCATGACGACAAAAGCGAATGAGTACCATGCGGGTAAGCGTCCGAAAACACTTGAGTCGTGTTATAGGCGGCGTTGAGATCATCACCACGAAACACCCAACGATCAGCAACAAGACCATCAGGAGAAGAACCCAAGCGAACAACACCCACGTGAAGACGCGGCAAATTCCCCTCCGACATACCAGCGGTAAGAAATTTCACCCCGGCACTGATGAAAGGAACCTTCATGCGGTCAAGCCTATTCATGCGAACGACGTATTCCAGCAAAGAATCGCGCAACTGCTTATCAATCTGAGAAACGTTTTGCATGACAAAAAAAACGTCCCAGCCGTACTTGCGCGCATGAATAGCCCACTCCAGCAACTCAGCACGGCCCTTGTCTTGAAAATTCCGGGTATTGAGCCAGGAGCCGCACTCATCAAGAATGAGAGCGCCGTTATGGCATTCATCAAAGCCAGGAAGAAGCTTAGGAGAAGGAGGAACAGCCGTAATACACGCATCGGTGTACTTAAAGGTAGTCTCAAACTGAATGAATTTATTACCGCTACCAACCATGTACAGATCGACGGCAGACGGCTTATCAGGTATGCGAATAACGCTAGACCTATCAAGCCCAGGCAATAAATGTTCGATAAAAACATCACAATTCGTAGCAACACGCTTACCGGCACGAAGATAACGGCGCAACTGATCTATAGCCGCTTTACCCTTACCACTCCCAAGCTTGCCCGTGATGGCGTACACAGCCATTATTTGCCCCCTCGCTTCTTAGCATCATTGACGAACTTTGCAAGAAAATCGGCAGGCAAATCAGCGGCGATATGGCACCAAACAAACCAAATCACAGCAACAAAAAAGCCGCACATGACAATGAGGTGAATGATATTCATGATGTTTTTGACCAAAGAGCGACGAGCGCGAGTTTGTATTTGTAGACCTCGCAAAGGCCATAAAAAACAAAATACGCAGAAAGCAGAGAAGCCGTTTGCGGAGGAACCGCCATCGCTACACCAGCACCAAACATAGGATGAACAGAACCTGCGCCAACTATCGCGGAATTGATAACGCCAGTAAAAGTACTCATAAAGCCATAGAACATCGAGACAACAAACGTCACAATGAGCCCTGCAACAACAACCTTTTGAGTGAAATATTTGAGCAGGAAGCCGATGAAACCGACAACGAGATTGACCAATAAAGCAGCTAATGCTGGCATGAGAAGCTCCTACGTTACAGGTTTAGACGTAGCACGAGAAAGAGTGCCGAGACAGGCGTAAACGAACAAAAATTGCCAAAGCAAAGCGAACATCGCGGAAGCGATCGGAACATACTTGCAAACGTCCACTTGCAAAGAAATGCCACCAAACGGAAGACTTACAGTAGGATTTTCACAAGAACCAGTAGGCACCGCACCAGCGATACGCGGCATATAAAACGGGCTACCAGACACACCCGTGTCACCAAGCTCACCAGGCTTACCATCCTTGCCTTGACCAAACATATCGCCCAACGAGTCCCAAATGCCATTTCCACCGCTGACACCTGATTCATCGATTTGACATTTTGGCTGGCCGGGACCACCGCAAGAACCACCGCCGCCGCCAGCACCACCAGCACCACCCGGCCCACCAATACCTACACCACCTGCACCACCAGCACCACCCACACCGCCAGCGCCACCCGCGCCACCAGCGCCACCAGCGCCACCAGCACCACCAGCACCGCCCATTCCGTCCTTACCAGCGACACCACCGGCACCACCGACACCGCCACCACCACCCGTACCAGTGCCGCCACTGGAACCAGGGGAACCGGGCGAAGGATTAGAAGGGTCTGTTGGAGTAGTCGGAGCATCAGGGTCATATGGTTTTGGAGGGCCTGACGGAACAGAAGGAGTCTCAGGCGAGACCTTACAAATTTTGCCTGTTTTAGTGCCCTCGACGAAGCACTCATACAGATCAATTCCGGGTTTATACGCCGTGTAATGGCAATCTGCTGAACTGCCTTGTTTGACCTCGCAAATATCTGCGCAAAAATTTGTGGACATAGTGTTGAGCGTCTGTAGGACAGTGTGATTTTTGTCCTTGTCTACCGATTCGTAATTCATCGGCACATGCAAAATCCCAACGGAATCACCCTTTTTGCAAGGCGACTTCCAAACACGAACTACACCACCACCACCCGAAACACCATTGCAATTTACAAAAGTGCCAATGGCAAGAGAAGTAACAGGAGTGCGCAAATCCCTCCCCATACAACTCCCCTCCACGCCCAAACTACCCTGCGCTTTCAAAGCAGCCTCAAGACCTTTGACCGACAACGGAGAAAAAGGAGGGGAATACTGAGAACCTGAAGCCTCCTCGTAAACAGCCCACATGACCGGTTCATCATCATCAGCGCGGGCAAGACCAACGACCGAAAGCAACGTAACCGCAATACAGAGATAAATGAAAGTGCGCATCGCCGTAGCCCCGAAGGTATAAAAAAGCATAAAAAAAGGGCGACCGAAGCCGCCCACACCACCGAAACCGGAATTAACCGGCTTTGGAGAAAGCTTTTTTCATCATGCCGATACCCCAGAAGCCGCCCGCGACGAGCACGGCGACCGCGAAAGCAGCCGTAATGTACGAAGTCGCAGTACCGGACAGTGCCGTGATAGCGGCGATGCCGGGATCATCAGCGGCCATTGCCGAACCGGAAGCAGCCAGGACGCCAACCATAGCCAAACCGCGTTGAACATTTTTATTCATATAAAACTCCCTTTAAAAAGTGGCCTACATAGAATCTGGCAACGACCAATCGCCAGAAGCGCTACTAATCCAGTACCTCAATGGAGCGACGGATAATGCGCTGAACAGAACCTGCCGCATAACCGATGCCAAAAGCAGAAAGCGCGTAACCAATAGCAGCTGCAATAGTCATTTTTGCCTCACGATACGAATGATCAAAAACTTGACCAGATGCACAGCGGCGACGAACAAAGCCAGCAACAACAGCACCGGCAAAACACTCTGAAAAAGAGCACTCATCGCTGCGCACCTGCAATCCAGCCAAGCACGAAAATCACGACCAAAATGCACGGCAAAAACATAGCCTCTAACTCCTGCTGAGCAGCCTGAGCCTCCGTAAATTCATTGCCGGTCTGAATGACCCAAGTACAGGCTTTGGGATCATTGCGAAAGGGAACAGGAATGTAAGGAGACAGACCCGGCGTACGCGGGGTCGTAGCTAAAGACATTCCTTCAACGCAGACAGGCATAGAAAATTACGAAGCGGTTTGTTGACCTGGGTTCGCCTTGACGGCGGGAGCCGCTGCAGCAGATTTTGCTTGCGAACCGGCGGAGGTAGGAGTGATGGAAAAGACCTGCGCGCCGACACGTTTGTCCTGCGAGATCGATACTTCGAATTCGACCTCATACATGCCCGGTTGAGTGTCTTTGAAGCGCTCCGGCAAGACCAGCTCACCGATTAACGGCTCGATGACGCCGGTATCGCGGTTTGGCTTGTGGACGATGCATTGCGCCATGCGCATATCGTAGTCATTGCCGGTTTTTTTCGAACGGCCAGCCACTTGGGTGACATGCAAAATTTGGATGGTGTTTTTCATGGTCTTTTCCTTGGAGTGAGTCGCCCGCTAGAGCGATTGGTTTTTGCACAACAGCCGAAAAAACCTCCCAAGGCGTACCAGTGGGCAAACAGGCGGCCCTTGGGCCGGAGACTGAGCGGTTTACATTCAACCTAGATGTGCTATCGTTTACTTACATCGTGAGAAGTTACTTATCACGATGAGAAGATATTACATCATGAGAAGTTTTCCTGCGAGCAAAAACAATGAATAGCACGATTGAATTATTAAATGAAGTTTTGAAAATCCATAAGGCTAAGACTATCGCTCAGGGATTAGGGATCAATGAAGCGGCGATTAGCACATGGAAGAAGCGTAAGCACCTGTCGGCGTACTATGCGGCGAAAATGGCTGCAATCATCGGGGCCGATACGGACAGAGCAATTGCACTGGCGGGAGCTGAAGGAGAAGCTGACCCACAGAAGCGTGCTGAACTTCTTAGCTATCTGTGGATCAGTCCTGAAGAGACGACGCTTGCAGATCTGCAAGCGGAAATAAATGGTGGGCCTCCCGTGAGTCGAACACGGCACCAACGGATTATGAGTCCGCTGCTCTAACCAAGCATGAGCTAGAGGCCCGGGGACTGCGGCGTGGCGGCGCTGTTGAAGCCCGCCTCGCGCGGCCGTTTTGGAAACGGACACGCGAGGATAGGGGTATCAGGGGCGCGCGTCAAGCCCTATTGGCTTCTAGTTGCCTTCCAAGAAGCTTTTCAGCTTGTCGGAGCGCGATGGGTGGCGCAGCTTGCGCAGCGCCTTGGCTTCGATCTGGCGGATGCGCTCGCGCGTCACGTCAAATTGCTTGCCCACTTCTTCCAAGGTGTGGTCGGTGGACATCTCGATGCCGAAACGCATGCGCAGCACTTTCGCTTCGCGTGGCGTCAGGGAGTCGAGCACGTCCTTGACGACGCCGCGCATGGACGCGTGCAGGGCCGCGTCGGCCGGCGCCAGGGTGTTGTTGTCCTCGATGAAGTCGCCCAGGTGGGAATCGTCGTCGTCGCCGATCGGCGTTTCCATCGAGATCGGTTCCTTGGCGATTTTCATGATCTTGCGGATCTTGTCCTCGGGCATCTCCATCTTGATCGCCAGGGTGGCCGGATCGGGTTCCGCGCCCGTTTCCTGCAGGATCTGGCGGGAAATCCGGTTCATCTTGTTGATCGTCTCGATCATGTGCACGGGAATACGGATCGTGCGCGCCTGGTCGGCGATCGAGCGCGTGATGGCCTGGCGAATCCACCAGGTCGCATACGTGGAGAACTTGTAGCCGCGGCGGTACTCAAACTTGTCGACGGCCTTCATCAGGCCGATATTGCCTTCCTGGATCAGGTCGAGGAATTGCAAGCCGCGGTTCGTGTATTTCTTGGCGATCGAAATGACCAGGCGCAAGTTGGCCTCCGTCATTTCGCGCTTGGCCTTGCGCGCCTTCATTTCACCGGCCGCCATCTGGCGATTGATGTTGCGCAAGTCCGGCAGCGGCAAGACGACGCGCGCCTGCAGGTCGATCAGGCGCTGCTGCAGTTCCTTGACGGTCGGAATGTTGCGGCCCAGGATGGCGCTGTACGCGTGTCCTGCGTTGACTTCGCCATCGACCCAGTCGAGGTTGGTTTCATTGCCCGGGAAGACCTTGATGAAGTGGGCGCGCGGCATGCCGCAGCGGTTCACGGCCACATCGAGAATCTGCTTTTCGATATGGCGCACTTCATCGACCTGGCCGCGCAGGGTGTCGCACAGCTTTTCCACGACCTTGGCCGTGAAGCGGATGCCCAGCAACTCTTGCGAAATGGCTTCCTGCGCCTTGGCGTAGGGTTTCGAGTTGTAGCCTTCCTTTTCGAAGGCGCGGCGCATCTTGTCGAATTGCTGCGAAATGATGGCGAATTTTTCCAGCGCCGTGCGCTTCAGGGTTTCCAGCTGCTCGGCCGAGAAACCGGCTGCGCCGGAAGCACTGGCCTCTTCCTCTTCTTCGACTTCCTCTTCTTCCGCTTCGCCTTCTTCCTCGTCTTCTTCGACGGGAGCAGCCACGACAGGCGCGGCGGCGACCGGTTCGTTTTCATCGACGAGGCCGTCGACGATTTCGTCGATCTTGATCTCTTCGTTGGCGATGCGGTCGGCGGCGGCAATGATCTCGGCGATCGTCACGGGACAGGCGGAAATGGCCTGGATCATGTCTTTCAAGCCATCTTCGATCCGCTTGGCAATTTCGATCTCGCCTTCGCGCGTCAGCAGCTCGACCGAGCCCATCTCGCGCATGTACATGCGCACGGGGTCCGTGGTGCGGCCAAAGTCGGAGTCGACGGTCGACAATGCGGCCTCGGCTGCCGCTTCCGCCTCGTCATCGCTGGTGACGACGGCAACGTTATCGGACAACAACAACGTTTCCGCATCGGGCGCGTGCTCGTAGACGGCGATGCCCATGTCATTGAAGGTACCGATGATGCCTTCGATGGCTTCCGGATCGACGATGTTTTCGGGCAAGTGATCGTTGATTTCCGCATAGGTCAGGAAACCGCGCTCCTTGCCGAACTTGATCAGGGTCTTGAGTTTCTGGCGCCGGCGCTCGAGTTCTTCCTCGCTCGCTTCCGTGTCGGACGAGAAAGCGTCCTTCAGCAGCGCGCGCTCTTTCGCCTTGCGATCCTTCGCCTTGGCCTTGTCGACGGCCTTCAGTTCGGCCCGCTCGACGGCGTTCAGGGCGGCGACTTCATCATTTTCTGGCTGGAATTCTTTTGGCTTACGGCCGCGGCGGCCTGGCACTTTTACCGACGGCAAGACATAACCGGACGTATCGATCGCCGCCAGGGTGGCGGCATCGGTGGTCTGGCTGACCACGGGCGCGCTGGTGACGCGCGCTTCTGGCCGGTCGAGCGCCTTTTCGGCTTTCGTGGTAACTTTAGTGGGCTTTACAGCCGCTTTGGATTCGGGTTTCTTGATTGGCACAGGCGCTTTCGATTACACAACGACTTGCTTTACGGTGGATTAGGATAAAGTTTGCTGCCAGTTCCCTGTCTACCTGCGGGAACCACCATCTTCGAACCTGCCGACTACGCAAATTCGACACTGTTACGTTACTTACACCTCATCGGCCACGATCCGCGGGAAGCGCAGCAATTCCTGTCCACCGGCTGTTGCCAGCCGTCTCGGCAAAAATTCCTGCATCGACCGCGTTGGGAGCGAGAGCCTGGCGCGGCTTGCCAGCGTCTGCGAGCCCTTGCCCGCAACGCCGAAAACGCCAGTTGGCCCTGGCTGCCGACACGATCCACCGCGCCGATCAAGAGCCTAACTTACTGAAAACAAATACTATTTACGAAACAGAACTAGCTTGCCAAAGCACACAATACTTAGCATTTAATTATAGCACGCGAAAAATGTTTTTCCAGTGCGCGCCATACCCTCAAGGCAAGGTTAGCGATTCACCAACTCGGCATCGCGCTCGCGCTCCAGGTCGCCTTGCTCCTGCATGATTTCGCGGTAGCGTACACCAATTTTCTCCGATGGCAAACCCGACGCGAACAATTGCTGCAATTCCGCCTTCAAGGCATTCAATTTGATCTCGCGGATGGTGCTCACCAGCCACGACAATTCGCTGTCGTAATCGGATTCCGTGCCGGCCGCGATCTCGCCGATGATCTCGTCGTATTCGCTGCCCAGCTCCTTCAACTGCTGCGCCAGCGCGGCGAAACTGCCGTGCTCGCCCAGCGCCTGGCCCACGGCCACCAGTTGCCCCAGGCTGTGCGCCGCATCGGGCCCCAGGTGCTGGAAGGCGGTGAGAGCGGCCTCGTCGATACGCATGGTCAGGGGCGGATGCGCCACCAGCATGCGCATGATCTTCAATTCCAGGCCCACGGGCACAGGGCGGCCCGATTTCGGCGGCGCGCGGCGCGCCACGGCAACGGGTTTCGCCAGTTCGAACAGGGCTTCGATCTCGGCCGGCGTGGACTGCGTCAGCTGCGCCAGGCCGCGCACGATCTGCAGGCGCAGCGACGATGGCGCCATCAGCTGCAGCAGGGGCTTGGCGTCGAACTGCACGCGGGCGCGCCCTTCCGGTTCCGACAGATCATGCTCGCCCGACACTTCTTTCAGCAAGAATTGCGACAGCGGCATGGCTTCATGCACTTGCTGTTCAAAACCTTCGGCGCCGAATTCGCGGATGTAGCTGTCCGGATCGTGCTCCGACGGCAAGAACAGGAATTTGATGGTTTTATTGTCCGACACATGGGCCAGGCTCGCCTCCAGCGCGCGGCGGGCGGCGCGGCGGCCGGCCTTGTCGCCGTCGAAGCTGAAAATCACGTTATCGGTCTGGCGCAACAGTTTTTGCACATGGGTGGGCGTGCACGCCGTACCCAGGGTCGCCACCGCTTGCGGGAAACCCATCTGCGCCAGCGCCACCACGTCCATATAGCCTTCCGTCACCAGCACATAGCCGGCGTCGCGGATGGCCTGGCGCGCCTCGAACAGCCCATATAGTTCAAAACCCTTGGAAAACAAGGGAGTTTCCGGCGAGTTCAGGTATTTCGGTTCACCATGGTCGAGCACGCGGCCGCCAAAGGCGATGACCTGCCCCTTGGTATTGCGGATCGGGAACATGATGCGCTCGCGGAAACGGTCGTAGCGCTTGCGGTTGTTGCCCTCTTCATCGACCTTGTCGATCACGAGACCAGCCTCGGCCAAGGCCACCACGTCGTAGTCGGGGAAGACGGAGCGCAGGTTATCCCAGCCGCCGGGCGCAAAACCCATGCCGAAGCGAGCGGCCACTTCGCCCGTCAAGCCCCGGTTTTTGAGGTAGGCGATGGCTTCCGGCGCGTGGCGCAATTGCCCGCGGTAATAATCGCACGCCTGCGTCATGGCGTCGGACAGGGCCATGCTTTGCGCCTGGATCTGCGCGCGCTGGGCCGGCGGGATCTTGTCGTCCGCTTCCGGCACAACCATGCCCACGTTCTGCGCCAGGTCCTTGACGGCGTCAACAAAGCCCATGCCCGAGTATTCGATCAAAAAGCCGATCGAGGTGCCATGCGCGCCACAGCCGAAGCAGTGATAGAACTGCTTGGTGGGGCTGACGGTAAAGCTGGGCGATTTTTCACTGTGGAACGGGCACAAGCCCATGAAATTGGCGCCACCTTTTTTCAGTTGCACATAGCGCCCCACGACATCGACGATATCGACGCGGTTGAGCAAATCGGAAATGAAGGATTGA
This sequence comes from Janthinobacterium sp. SUN128, assembly GCF_030587275.1. NCBI lineage: Bacteria > Pseudomonadati > Pseudomonadota > Betaproteobacteria > Burkholderiales > Oxalobacteraceae > Janthinobacterium > Janthinobacterium sp. SUN128. The sequence goes on from NZ_JAPWHY010000001.1 coordinate 3,717,389, forward strand.
GGTATCACTGGCTAGGGCGGGTCTTGTTATAGGTCAGACTATACTACCGCACGCGGCCTGAGGTTGAGCCAGGTCAACGTGTGGGCTGTTAACAGGCTGCCAGCGCGATGGCTGGCAGCCCTTGCTACTATTGTATGCTTACGCTGCCGGCGTCAAGGCTTTCTTGACCAGGGCGGACACCACGGTCATGTCGGCGCGGCCCGCCAGCTTCGGCTTGACGATGGCCATGACCTTGCCCATGTCTTGCGGACCGGCGGCGCCCGAGGCGGCCACGGCGGCAGCCACTTCGGCCGCCACTTCTTCGTCGGACAGACCGGCAGGCATGTAGCCCGTCAGGTGCACCAGCTCGGCTTTTTCGATGTCGGCCAGATCGGCACGGCCACCGGCCTCGAACTGGGTGATCGAATCCTTGCGTTGCTTGATCATCTTTTCCACGATGGCCGTCACGTGGGCATCCGTCAATTCGATGCGCTCGTCGACTTCCTTGCGCTTGATTTCCGCCAGCAACAGGCGAATCGTGCCCAGCTTGCCCGCTTCCTTGGCGCGCATGGCGTTTTTCATGTCTTCGGTAATTTGTTCTTTCAAGCTCATGGCAATCCTCGTGTTGGTAAGTAGGGCTCGATGCTAATGTGCGCAGACTAAGAGTACCTGACATAACCTACTGCGCGTCGCGATTTGCGGCCTCCGATGCTCACTGTGCATTCGCACAGCTACGCTTCTCAGCCGCAACTCACTGCCGCTCGCTACGGTTCTGTCAGGCACTCCAAGCAGGCAGCCACAAAAGCGAAAACCCGCTGCGGCGAACCGGAGCGGGTATGCGACTCATCTGAAGTATCACTCCAGGCGAATCAAAACAAAACCCGTGGCGAACAATGCGCCGAACTACCCGGGTTGGTTCTGACTGAACAGTCTTAGAATAATTTTTTCGGCAGTTGTTGGCTGCGGATGCGTTTGTAATGACGCTTTACAGCAGCTGCCAGCTTGCGCTTGCGCTCAGCTGTTGGCTTTTCGTAGAATTCGCGAGCGCGCAATTCGGTCAGCAGACCCGTTTTTTCGATGGTGCGTTTGAAGCGACGCATTGCGACTTCGAACGGCTCGTTTTCTTTAAGGCGAATAGTGGTCATGTAAAATTCAAACCGTTGAGGTGGTGTATAGGAAGAGATAGATAGTAGCAGCTTTTAATCGGAAAGGGAAGCCCCTCCCCCACTTGCGTGCGGCATGCAGCCTGAGATTGCTGCCCGGCTGTGGTGTAAACCACGCATCCTGGCAGCAGTTTACCTCAAATGGCGCTCTTGCGGCGGCGCGCCATGAAGCCCAGCAGGCCCAGGCCCGCCAGCAGCATGGCGTACGTGCCCGGTTCCGGCACGGCGCTGACGTTCATGCTGACGCCATCGAGGAAGGCCGAGGTATCGTAGGCATTGTTCGGGTTGATGCCGGCAAAGCTCAGGGTATGGCTGCCGGCGCCGATGTTGAGCGCGTTCACGTTGAAGCCGGTCCAGCCCGTGCTGGTCACTGCGTACTGGCCCAGCAGGCTGCCATCGAGGCTGACCGTCACGGCCTGGCCCTGATCGTAGCCGGGACGCAGCGCCAGGTTGAAGGCGAACGAGTAGTCGGCGGCGCCCGAGCTGACGAAGCTTTGCGAGATCGATGCCGTATTTTGCAGGAAAGCAAAGGCGTTGCCCTCCTGCGCCACGCCATTCCACGCCGTGTAGCTGGCCGACACGCCGGCGCCGCCCGTGAAGCTCCAGCCCGGCGCCACATTGCCATAGACGTAGCCGCCACCGACAGAATTGTTTTCAAAGCCACCGTTGCTCAGCACGGGGGTGCTGGCAAAGGCGGCGCTGGTGAGTACGGTTGCTGCGACGGTGGCGATCAGGCGTTTCATGGCGACTCCAGGGCATGGTCAGGGGAATGCCTGACTAATTACCACCAGGCATGAAAAATGTCTAAAAATTAATTTACATGCCAAGTATTCAACATCACTTGATCGAAGTCAAGAACATTGTCACCAATAATCACTTGCCGCGCCAAAATGACAACTGATTGTTACTGCAAGGCAATACCTGCCGCCACGCCGGAAGCCCAGGCCCACTGGAAGTTGTAGCCGCCCAGCCAGCCCGTCACGTCAACCGCTTCGCCGATGAAATACAGGCCCGGCACTTTATTGGCCATCATGGTCTGCTGCGACAGTTCGCGCGTGTCGATCCCGCCGCGCGTCACTTCCGCCTTGCGGTAGCCTTCGGAACCGTTCGGCACGATGGACCAGGCATTGATGGCCAGCCCCAGCTTGCGCAGCTGCGCGTCGGGCATGTCGGCGATGCGCGCGTCCGGCGCCAGGCCGTTGACGGCCAGCAAGCAGTCGGCCAGGCGCTGCGGCAGCCATTGCGCGACGATATTGCCCAGTTGCTTCTTCAAGGTTCCCTTGCCTTCGATCAAGGTCTGCGCCACGTCCACTTCCGGCAGCAGATTGATGACGATGGGTTCGCCCGGCAGCCAGTAGCTGGAAATCTGCAGGATCGCCGGACCCGACAGGCCGCGGTGGGTGAACAGCAAATCTTCGCGGAAACGCGCGCCCGTTGCCTTGCGGCCTTTCAGACTGCCCGTCTCCACATCCACCTCCAGGGCGATGCCGGACAGTTCCGCGAACGGCGCCCAGCTGGCCGCATCGAACGTCAGCGGCACCAGGGCCGGACGCGGCTCGACCATCGTCAAATCGAATTGCCTGGCGATGCGGTAGGCAAAATCCGTCGCGCCGATCTTCGGGATCGACAGGCCGCCAGTGGCGATGACGATGCTGGCCGTCTCGATGTCGCCGCTATCGGTCTGCAGCACGAAGCCACCGTCATCTTGCTGGACAACATTGTCGATCTTGCACGGCATGCGCCAGTGCACGCCGCCAGCGGCGCACTCGTCCTTGAGCATGTCGATGATCTGCTCGGCCGACTCATTGCAGAATTGCTGGCCCTTGTGCTTCTCGTGGTAGCCGATGCGGTATTTTTTCACCAGCGCGAGGAAATCCTGCGGCGTGTAGCGCGACAGCGCGCTCTTGCAGAAATGCGGGTTTTCCGAGAGGAAATTTTGCGGGGTGGCGTTAATATTGGTGAAATTGCACCGTCCACCACCCGAGATGCGGATCTTTTCGGCCAGCTTGGCCGCGTGATCGATCAGCACCACGCGCTTGCCTTGCTGGGCGGCAACAGCCGCACACATCATGCCGGCCGCGCCCGCGCCGATCACTGCCACATCAAATTGTTTTGCCATAAGAATTCCGGTCACCGCTGATTACAAAGACGCCATTGTAAACTGCGGCGACGCGGCTAGCGCGGCCGTGCTGCAATCTGCCGCGATGCCATCAGGCATTGCTCCACCTGCTCGACGATCGATGGCGGCACGGGCACCTCGCCGCGCAGCACGGCAGCGATCCAGGCGGCCGTGGTGGCCGCATCGCGCTCGGCCGGCAAATGCGGCAACTCGTCCACCAGCAACTGCTTTTCCACCAGCACCGTGCGCTCCACGCCATGGAACCAGTCGATCTGCTGCGCCTTGTTGGCGTTGGCTACCGTCTCGCCTTCCGTGCCGCGCATCAGGAAAGCGTCGCCGCGTGCAGGATCAGAGGCCGTCAGGAAATATTCACCCAGCATTTCCAGGTATTCCGGATGCGTGTACGACACCAGGCGCAGGGCCGGCCCGGCGAACGGCTGCATGATTTTCACCAGGGTATGCGTGGAATTGCGTACGCCCAGCACGCGCCTCAGGGACAGCATGTGCGCCAGGCGCGGCGCCAGCGCGGCGATGGGCAGGAAGGCGGCTTCCCCGCGCGCCATGGCGGCCTCGGCTTGCGCATGGTCCGGCGAGGCGGGCACGCCCAGCGCGGCCAGCACCTCGGCCGTGGTGATGCGGCCCGGATCGCTGGTCACGCCATGCACGAACACGGGTGCGCCCGCGCGCGCCAGCAGCAGCGCCAGCAACGCCGTCAGGTTGGCCATCTTGCGGGCGCCGTTGTAGCTGGGAATGATGATCGGGGCAAATTCGCCGGCCGGCGCGGCCAGCGGCGCGAACGATGCTTCGGCAGCGTCGAGGAAGCCGGCGATCTCATCCACGGACTCGCCCTTGATGCGCATGGATAACAAAATGCCGCCCAGTTCCAGGTCCGACACGCGGCCCTCAAGCATGGCGCGGTACAGGGCGCAGGCGTCGTCGCGCGTCATGCTGCGCGCACCGTTCTTGCCGCGTCCTATTTCTTTGATGAAACGTGCAGCGGGAAATGGCTCACCGGCCACATCGGTATGGGGGATGGAAACAGTCGTCATGGCGCCAGCTTACACGGATTTTTCCCCTTGCAGAGGGGCTGGAAGACGCCATAGGCGCCAATGCAACAGTCTTTCACGCTATTTTGGGGACGAATTTGGACGAATTTACATCGCGACTGCATCCAAACGCGCCACCGCTGCGTATATGACTGCACAGGGGGGACTCATCATGGAACACGCAAGCAAAAGGGAAAGCGCCTTCGTCGGCATCGAGACGAGCAAGCTGCAGCTGAAAGCCGTGCTGCTCTCGGGCGGCGAAATGCTGTGCAAGGTGCTGGAAAACGACGTGGCCGGCTACCGCTGGCTGCGCAGCTGGCTGCAAAGGAACGACGTGCCCGTCATGGGCTTGCGCGTCTGCATGCGCCTCGATATGCCGTACAGCGACGCGCCGGCCCGCATGCTGGCCGACATGGGCATGCTGGTCTGCGATGCCCAGCCCGCGCAGCTGGAAGAATATATCCGCAGCCATGGCTTGCCCGGCGACGCGGCGCACAGCGCCGCGGTGCTGGCCCACTACTGCGAGCACAGGCGCCCCGCGCGCTGGACGCCGCCCTCGCCCGCCTATGTGGAACTACGGCTGTGGCTGCGCCGCCTGCACGCCATGGAAGGCGTGCGCCGGCAGGAATCGGCGCGCCTCGATGCGCACCTGCAGGCCGGCCAGCATGCGCTGCACGCCCTCGTGCGCCAGCAGGTCGCCTGCCTGGACGCACAGATACGCCAGCACGAAAGCGCCATCCTCGACCATGTGCGGCGCCATCCCGGCCTGCCCCGGCCGCCCGAGCTGGCCGGCAACTACCAGCGCATCGCCCGCTACACCTTTGGCGCCAGCCTGGCCGGCGGCCATTGAGCACACAGGGGGCCGGCGGCGTGCCGGCCCTGCCATAAAAACAACTGAGGCATTCCCGTTTTGGCGCCATCCCCGCCGCCAGGCCGCATTTCCGCTACACTATTGCCTCTTAAAGAACGCAATAGCGAAAGCCGAGCCAGAATCATGAATACGCCAGACATCGAAAATATCAACGTCACCTCCTTCGCGCCCATGCCGACACCGGCTGAACTGCACGCCAAGCTGCCCCTGTCGGAAAGCGCCTTCGACACCGTCAGCCGCGGCCGCGAAGCGCTGCGCAACATCATCGACCGCAAGGACCAGCGCCTGTTCGTCGTCGTCGGCCCGTGCTCCATCCACGACCCCGTCGCCGGCCTCGATTACGCGCGCCGCCTGAAAGCGCTGCAAGAGGAAGTCAAGGACACGATGCTGCTGGTGATGCGCGTGTATTTCGAAAAACCGCGTACCACCACGGGCTGGAAAGGCTATATCAACGACCCGTACATGGACGACTCGTTCAAGGTCAACGAAGGCATGGAAAAGGCGCGCCAGTTCCTGCTCGACGTGTGCGAACTGGGCCTGCCCACCGCCACCGAAGCGCTGGACCCGATCTCGCCGCAATACCTGGGCGACCTGATCGCCTGGACCGCCATCGGCGCGCGCACCACGGAATCGCAGACGCACCGCGAAATGTCGTCGGGCCTGTCGACCCCGGTCGGCTTCAAGAACGGCACCGATGGCGACATCAGCATCGCCGTCAACGCGATTCTGTCGTCGGCGCACCCGCACTCCTTCCTCGGCATTAACGGCGAAGGCAATGTGGCCATCGTGCGCACGCGCGGCAACGCGTATGGCCACGTCGTGCTGCGCGGCGGCGACGGCCGTCCGAACTACGATTCCGTGTCGATCGCCATCGCCGAACAGGCGCTGGCCAAGGCCAAGCTGCCGGCCAACCTGGTGGTCGACTGCTCGCACGCGAACAGCTACAAGAAGCCGGAACTGCAACCGCTGGTGATGGCCGACGTGGTCAACCAGATCCGCCAGGGCAACCGCTCGCTGGTGGGCGTGATGATCGAATCGAACATCGTTGGCGGCAACCAGAAGATCCCGCAAGACCTGTCGCAACTGACCTACGGCTGCTCCGTCACGGACGGCTGCATCGACTGGGACACGACGGCGACCATGCTGCGCGATGCGCATGCGCACCTCGTCAATCGCCCGGCGTAAAATATTACGGCCAACAATGTTGTCGGATTACGGCCCTGGGGGCCTGATCCGACCTACCCGACGGGCGCGTCAATGCGCAGGTCGGCTTAGCGCGCAGCGCGTAAGCCGACACCACCAAGAGACATATCAAGCCATCTGCACATGCGGCAGCACGGCGAACGATCCCGCCAGCGCCTGTTCCGCCTTGCTGGCCGGGATATTGAGTTCATTGACATCCAGGTAGATGCGCCCGTCCATGATGCGCACGGCGTACAGGCGCGCCATGCCCTGCACGGGCGCCACCAGGCGGCCCGAATCGAGTTCGATGATCCAGCTGTTCTTCGGCCCCATCAGGTTTTTCTCCATCAGCACCCCATGCGCCAGCGGGCCGCCCAGACAAGGCACCGTGTCGAGCAAGGCATACACCGTATCGTCAGCCGCGCGGAACAGCGCCACGCCCGGCAAATCCTGCCAGGCCAGGCCCCGTTGCACCATGCGCGCGCCCGCCAGCGGCATGTCCTTCAGGCGGCAAATCATTTTCCATTGTTCCGACATCGCTAGCTCCCTTGAGAAAGGCACATGCACCTCTAAGCAAGAGCGGTGCCAGTGCCGCACAGGCGAAGAATGGCCAAAAACCGGGGGAAAACCGGCCAGCGGCGCACTGCGCAAGTGCACACTGCCGCCGAAATGGTGCGCCGGCCGCACGGTGGACTGCCCGGCTTTCCTTTACAATGGCGGATTACTCCTCCCTATTTAGCACCTTCATGATTGTTCTTGGCGTCGAATCCTCTTGTGACGAAACCGGCCTGGCCTTGTACGACACGCAACGCGGCCTGCTGTCGCACGCCCTCTATTCGCAAGTCGCCATGCACGAGCAATATGGCGGCGTGGTGCCGGAACTGGCGTCGCGCGACCATATCCGCCGCGCCATTCCGCTGCTGGAAGAAACCCTGGCCAAGGCCGGCATCACCCTGCCCGAGATCGACGCCATCGCCTACACGCAGGGGCCCGGCCTCGCCGGCGCGCTGCTGGTCGGATCGTCCGTCGCCTGCAGCCTGGGTCTGGCCATCAACAAGCCGGTGCTGGGCATCCACCACCTGGAAGGCCATCTGCTCTCCCCCTTGCTGGCGTCCGAACCGCCGGAATTCCCCTTCATCGCCCTGCTGGTGTCGGGCGGCCACACGCAACTGATGCGCGTCGATGGCGTGGGCCAGTACACGATGCTGGGCGAAACGCTCGATGATGCGGCCGGCGAAGCGTTCGACAAATCGGCCAAGCTGCTGGGTCTCGGTTATCCGGGCGGCCCCGCCATTTCGCGCCTGGCCGAATTCGGCGATCCGCTGGCCTACAAGCTGCCGCGCCCCATGCTGCACTCGAAGGATTTCAACTTCAGCTTTTCCGGTTTGAAGACGGCCGTGCTGACGGTGGTGAAAAACCATGAAGAAAAAGTCATCGCGAATATCTGCGAGCAGGACAAGGCGAATATCGCGCGCGGCTTCGTCGACGCCATCGTCGACGTGCTGACAGCCAAGTGTGTCTCGGCCCTCAAGCACACGGGCTTGAAACGCCTGGTGATCGCCGGCGGCGTGGGCGCCAACGCACAACTGCGCGCCTCGCTCAACGCGGCGGCCGCCAAGAAGCGTTTTAAAGTGTATTACCCGGAGCTGGAATTCTGCACCGACAACGGCGCCATGATCGCCTTTGCCGGCGCCATGCGCCTGCAAATCAACCCGCAGGCGGCCAAGCACGATTACTCGTTCAACGTGCGCCCGCGCTGGCCGCTGGACGAAATCCGCGAAGTCTGATCACGCCAGCAGGAAGTTGCGCGCGCCCGCCAGGGCCGCGCCCTCTTCCACCGTTTCATCCTTCAATGCCACGCCCGACAGCTGCCGGCTGAACGCCTGCGACAGCAGGTAGTGCAGCCGGTACGCGGCCTGCGCATACGCCAGCCCCGCGGGGCGCACGTTCGAAATGCAGTTGCGGCGCTCGTCCAGCAAACCCGCTTCGGGCGCCCACGTCAGGTACAGGCCCAGGCTGTCCGGGGAACTCAAGCCCGGCCGCTCGCCGATCAGCACCAGCACGGCGCGCGCCTTCAATAATTCCCCCACCTCGTCGCCGATGGCCACCCGTCCCTGCGCCACGATGTGTACCGGCGACAGCGTCCACGCTTCCAGCGCCAGCCGTTCGCGCAAGGCGGCCAGGAAGGGTGCCGCATGGCGCTGCACGGCCAGCGCCGACAGGCCATCGGCCGCCACCAGCGCCAGGTCGACGCCCACGGCACCGGCGGCCAGCCGCAGGCGTGAAGCGTCGTCGAGCCGGCGCCCCAGGTCGGGGCGTTGCAGATAGTCGGCGCGCGTGGCGGCCGCGCTGTGCAGCTGCACGCAGTCTTGCCCCTGTGCGGCCAATACGCCTGCCAGGGCCTCGCCATCGAGCGCCAGGTGCACGGCGTCGCGCGCCTGCGCGTGGGCCAGCTGGAACGCCAGCTGCGCGCGGGTCGGCACGCTCACGCCACGGCGCCCGAGCGCGATGCGCGCCGCCGTGTACGCGCGCAGGGCTTGCCACGAATCGGTATCGCCCATACTTCCTCCCTAGGTGCCCAGGCGCAGCAGGGCCGCCTGGAAGGCGGGCGCCAGCGCCGTGTGCAAAAGGCCCTGCGCATCCGTGATCCGCATGCGTGCCAGCCAGGCTTCGAATTCCGGCGCGGGACGCAGGCCCAGCACCCGGCGCGCATACAGGGCGTCGTGGAACGAGGTGCTCTGGTAGCCGAGCATGATGTCGTCCGCGCCCGGCACTCCCATGATGAAATTGCAGCCGGCCACGCCCAGCATGGTCAGCAAGGCATCCATGTCGTCCTGGTCCGCTTCCGCATGGTTGGTGTAGCACACGTCGCAGCCCATGGGCAGTCCCAGCAGCTTGGCGCAGAAATGGTCTTCCAGCCCCGCGCGCATGATCTGCTTGCCGTCGTACAGATACTCGGGGCCGATGAAGCCCACCACCGAATTGACCAGCAGCGGCTGATAGGCGCGCGCCACCGCATACGCGCGCGCTTCGCACGTTTGCTGGTCCATGCCGTGGTGCGCGCCGGCCGACAGAGCGCTGCCCTGCCCCGTCTCGAAATACATGACGTTGTTGCCCGTCGTGCCGCGTCCCAGCGACAGGGCCGCCGCCTGCCCCTCGGCCAGCAGGGACAAGTCGATGCCGAAGCTGCGGTTGGCCGCCTGCGTGCCCGCCACCGACTGGAATACCAGGTCGACGGGCGCGCCGCGGCGGATCGCCTCGAGGGTGTTGGTGACGTGCGTGAGCACGCACGACTGCGTGGGAATCTGATATTGATCAATGACGGCGTCGAGCAGCTGCAGCAGCGACACCACTTGCGCCACATTGTCGGTGGCCGGGTTGATGCCGATCACGGCGTCGCCGCTGCCCAGCAGCAGGCCATCGAGGATGGAGGCGGCAATGCCCGTGGCATCGTCCGTCGGATGATTCGGCTGCAAGCGCGTGGACAGGCGGCCTTCCAGGCCCAGGGTATTGCGGAACGATGTGACGACCCGGCACTTGCGGGCCACCAGCACCAGGTCCTGCAGGCGCATGATTTTTGAGACGGCTGCCGCCATTTCCGGCGTGATGCCGGCGGCGACCTCGGACAGCGTTTGTGTATCCGTCGCGTCATCGAGCAGCCAGTCGCGAAAATCGCCCACGCACAGGTGGGAAATCGGCGCAAAAGCGGCGCGCTCGTGGGTGTCGATGATCAGGCGCGTGACTTCATCGTCTTCATACGGCACCAGCGCCTCGTTGAGAAACAGCGACAGCGGCACGTCCGCCAGCGCCAGCTGCGCCGCCATCCGCTCGCGCGCGCTGGCTGCCGCCACGCCGGCCAGCACATCGCCCGAACGGGGCGGCGTGGCCTTCGCCAGCAGCGTTTTCAGGCTGGCGAACTGGTAAACCTGGCTGTCTATCGTATGGCTGAAGCGGGGCATGGTTCGGTTCCTCCCATCCCCATCTTACGCCAACTTATAAACTGCGCAGCGCCCCTTCCAGCTGCGGATAGCGGAAGGCAAATCCCTCGGCCAGCAGGCGGCGCGGCGCCACCCGCTGGCCTTCCACCAGCAAGTCGGCCTGCTCGCCCAGCAAGGCGCGCATGACGAAGGCCGGCGTGGGCAGGAAGCTGGGCCGGTGCAGCACGGCGCCCGCCACCTGGGCGAAGCGGCGCTGCTCGATGGCTTCCGGCGCGCAGAAGTTATACGCGCCGCTCACCATGCCCTGCTCACTGCGGCGCGCCAGATGGGCCATGCCGCGGATCACGTCGCGCACATGCACCCACGTGACCCACTGCTGGCCGCTGCCGAGGGGGCCGCCCACGCCGAAGCGGATCGGCAGCAGCATCTGCGGCAGCGAACCCTGGTGGCCGAAGACGAGGCCAAAGCGCATGCAGCCCACCTGCACGCCAAATCTCTCCGCCTGGCGCGCGGCCGCTTCCCATTCCTGGCACAGCTGCGACATGAAGATGGCTTGCGGCGCGCTGTCTTCATCGAGCTGCGTCGCATCGCCCTGCGGCTGCACGCCGTAATAGCCGATGGCCGACGCCGACAGCAGCACCCGTGGCTTATGCTGCGCGCGGGCGATCCATGCCACCAGTGCCTGCGTCAGCGCCACGCGGCTGCGGCGCAAAGTGGCTTTGCGCGCGTCCGTCCAGCGCTTCCCGACGATGCGCGCGCCGGCCAGGTTGACGACCATGTCGATGCGCTGCGCATCCGGCAATTCGTCCAGCGCCTGGATGCAGCGCACCTGGCCATTAAATGTCCATGCAGCCTGCTTCGGCTGGCGCGTCAGCACCGTCACCGCATGGCCGTCGGCCAGCAAGGCGCTGACCAACTGCTGGCCGATGAAACCCGTGGCGCCCGTCACCAGCACGGACTGCGGCGCAGCGGCAAAGCTCAGGCGCTTCTCCTGCTCTGCCGTCTCCTGCACCTTGCGCCGGCCCAGCTGCCACACGGCATATGCATCGCGCAGGCCGGACAGGCCCACGCCCACGCCGCACAGGGCCAGGAAGACGCTGAGCCAGCCATACGGCTGCCACACGAGTGCCGTCGGCAAGCTGGCCCACTCGCTGCTATTGAGCGCCAGCAGCGCGATAAAGGCGCCCGCATTGATCGCCAGCACCGTATGCGTGACCCGCTCCGTGGCCGGCAAGAGGCGGGTCTGGTCTTCCACGACGAAATCCCACAGGGTCAGCACGATTTCCACGCCAAAGACGATCACCAGCACCCAGGCCCAGGCGCCATGCCACTCCCAGGCGGCCAGGCCCACGAACAGCAGGCTGTAGATCAGGGCGCGTGTCGCATGGATGCTCAATTCGAGGCGCGCCGAGGCCTTTTGCGGCAGCGCCTCCGTGATTTCATGGTGGTAGATGGTGTCGAAGGCGCCCAGGCAGCCTTGCGCCGCCATCAGTTGCAGGGCCAGCAGATGCGTATTCATGGTGTCTCCTTCATTTCCGGCGCGGCGGACTCGCGGAACACGCCCACTTGCGTAAACGTGGTGCCGAACAGCGCGTGGCGGATCTCGATGCGGATATTGAACTGCTGCGGCGTGTCGTTGCGGTGGCACAGATAGGTCTTGCCGGGCGTGAGCACGCCGGGCAGCGGCATGCGCCAGCCGAAAAGATCCCAAAAATAGCCATCGCTGGTGAAGTGCAGGTTGCCATCCTCGACGTGGAGCACCAGCTTCATGCCCAACCCCATGCCCACGTATTCGAGCACTTCGCCCTTCGCGCTTTCGGCCATATAGGAGGTGAAGCGGATCGGTGCGCGCCCGTGCAGGCGGTAGGTGCGCTGCTTGAAGATGAAGGGGCAGCCGGGGCGCGAATAGACTTCGATATCCACGGGGAAGCCGTGGTCGTCGTACGGAATCAACGCGCCGTTGATGAAGGGGCGCGTGAGCCAGCCCAGCACCTTGCCCATGCGCGAGCTGGTGAGTTCACTGAGTTCGCCCCGGTAGTACAGGGGCTGGCCCGGCGCGGGATTTTTCTCGAAGCGGCGGCGGATATCCGGGTGCAGGGTCAGCCACTGTGCGCCCATCACCTTCTTGAACAGTTCTCCTTCCGAGGGGCCGTTCATGATTTGCCACGCTTGCCCGGTTTGTCTTCCGGGCTGAGGAACTTGGCCACCTTGCCGCCCATCGACAGCATGCGCTGCAGGGTGGCGGGCGGCAGGTTTTTATAATCGCTGTAGGTGCTGCTGAGCATCTCCAAAAACGCCAGTACCTCGCCCATACGCGCCAGCGTCTCTGGCGGTATCGCCGCATCGTGCTCGCCCTCGATCGCGCACTCGCGCAGCACCGTCAGGGTGGGATCGATCTCGCGCCGCTTGCGCTCTTCCATGATGACGCGGAAGATTTCCCACACATCCTGCAGGGCGACGAAATGGTCGCGCCGGTCCCCCATCACATGCGTGATGCGCGCCAGGCCCCAGCTTTGCAATTCCTTCAGGCTGTTGCTGACGTTGGACCTGGCCACGTTCAGGCTGGCCGCGATGTCTTCCGCCGTCAGCGGTTCATTCGCCAGGAACAGCAGCGCGTGGATTTGCGCCACCGTGCGGTTGACGCCCCAGCGGGTGCCCATCTCGCCCCAATGAAGAATGTACTTTTGCGTAGTTGGACTCAGTTCCATTGCTTTCTCTCATTTCTGTCGTTACAGAAATTTAAGACGAAACGGAAACCGAGTCAAGCGCGATTCGTCAGGGCTTTGCCGGTGGCCGGCCCATGGCGCGCAGGAATTGCTGCTGCGAGGCGTGCAGCTGGCCGTAACCGAGTTCGCGGTACACGAGGCCGTGGCGCGGCGCCAGTTCGGCCAGGATGCGCGCCAACGCCGGGTAATGGCGGTGGTTCCAGGTGGGGAACAAATGGTGCGTCAGGTGCAGGTTCAAGCCGCCCAGCCAGTAACCGAGCCAGCGCAGGGCGCGCGGCCTCGGCGTCCAGTCGCAAGCCGTATAAAACGTGTGCTGGTACCAGTCGTGCGGCAGGGTGCCGTCCTGCCCCGGCTGGAAAAACTCCACTTCGGCCCAGTGCGTGCCGAGGATCAGCGCCACCAGCGCGCACGAGGCGAGCATCTGGCCCACGAAATACGCGCCCAGCACCACGCCCCAGCCGATGCCGTGCTGCTGCAGCACCCACATGGGCAGCGCCAGCACCAGCGCCACGTGGCCCAGCTTCCAGCCCAGGAAGGACAGCCAGCCACGCCATCCCTGCAAGCGGCTGTGCGCGGCCACTGGCGTCTTGCCAAAGCGGTCCAGCCAGTCGCCATACCAGTTCAGATAAGGCAGCGACAGGGCCGCCACCACGGGCCAGTACAGATATTGATAGCGGTACTGCGGCGACCAGCGTTGAAACGGCGTCTGGCGCAAAAACGGATTCGGCTCCGTGTCGAGGTCATAGCCTTCCACGTTGGCGTACGTGTGATGGAAGTGCACGTGGCGGATGGTCCAGAAATCCGTGTCCACGCCCACGGGCAAGCCCACCAGGCGGATCAGCACGCGGTTCCAGGCTCCCTGGCGAAAGATGGCGCTGTGGGCCGCGTCGTGCAGGGTATTCATGGCCAGCGCCATGGCCGCGACGAGGCAAGCCACATAGCTGGCGACGAACGGCCAGGTGCTGCCGGCGTTCAAGGCCAGCGCATACAGCCCCACCGTCAGCGCGGCCAGAAACACGGTTTTCGCATGCAGGCGCGCGTCGCCGAAACGGTGTCTTCCTTCATCCGCCAGGTAGGCGTCGGCGCGCGCGCGCAATTCGCGGCGGAAGGCGGAATCGCGGGCGGGCTGGAAGCGCAGCGGCGGCAGCGAAGGTACAGGCTGCGTCACGCGCGCGTCCCCGCCGCTGCCGGCCACCACAGGCGGCGCGCGCCGTCGAGGCCATGCGCCAGCAGCGCAGCCAGGAAGACCACGCCCCACGCATCGCGCGCGCCATACCAGCCCAGGAACAGCAGCGGCATGGCCACGGCGATGGCGACCCAGGCGATGGCGCCCCAGCGGCGCGCATCCGACAGGCCGCCCAGCGCCAGGGTGCCGCCAAAGATCAGCGCAAACAGGATGGCCTGCTGCGCGCCGGCCAGCACCGCTTCGTGATTGACGTAATAGATCACCAGGCCAAACAGGATCACGCCGCCGATGCCGATGAACAGCTCGGGCACGTGGAAAGTGCCGCGCGACTGCCAGTGGGGAAAGCGCGCACGCAGCCATGTGAACAGTTTGCCGTTGCTGGCCAGCAGCGGGTTGTGCGTGGGTGTCATGCCCCTCACGCCATAGCGCATTTCCACGCCCTCGAGTTCGGGTTGGAAACTGCCGAACAGCCGGTCCCACAGCAGCAGGGTGCCGCCGAAATTGCGGTTGATATAGCGTTTATCCGTGCCGTGGTGCACGCGGTGGTGCGACGGCGTGACCATGAATTTGTCGAGAATGCCGGACTTGTTCACTAGCGCATTGTGGTTATAGAACTGCACCGTGTAATGCAGGGACGAGACGACGAGGAAGATTTCCAGCGGCACGCCCAGCACGGCCAGGATGGCGATGAAGGGGAAATTCGTCAGCGACGAATACCAGGAATTGCGCACGCCCAGCGACAGGTTGAAATGCTCGCCCTGGTGGTGCACCACGTGCACGGCCCACAGCAAAGGGATTTTATGATGCAGCCGGTGCATCCAGTAAAAGCACAAATCCCAGGCAAAAAAAGCGAAGACCCATTGCGCCGCCACGGGCCACTGGTCGACGATGTGCAGGCTCACATGGCGCAGCAGCAGGGCGAAGGCCGCCACTTCCACGCCGCGGAACACCCACATCAATATGTGCCCCGAATTGAGGTTGAAGATCACGTCCTTCCACGGCACGGGGGTCTTGCGCACCCATTTCAGGATCAGCAGTTCGGCCAGCACGAAGGCCAGCATGATCAAAAACGATAGGGCAAATGGATTCATCATGGTGCGGTTTTCATGGAAACGGCGCGGCGGGCAGCCAAGGATACCTGCATTTTGGCCAGCATGCCGCCAGCGATGCCAACGGCCAGGCCGGCAGCCAGATCGATGCTCACGTGCCGGCGCAGCGCGATGATGGCATAGCAGATGGCCAGGCCCAGCGCCACGGCCAGCGCGGAGCGCAGCAGATGGCGCCTGCCGCACAGCGCCCACACGCACAGCAATGTCAGGGCGCCATGCAGCGACGGCAGGCAGTTTTGCGTGGAATCCGCCGCCTGCAGCATGCGCAGCGCCTGCGTGCTCCAGGCATTGCCTGCATCGACGGGCGGATACGCGAGGGTGGTCGGATACAGCAGGAACACCACGCCGCACATGACGGCGGAAAGCGCCATGGCGCGCGCCAGCCAGCGCACCCGCGCCGCATCGGCCGCCAGGTAGGCGTAGGGGATCAGGATGAAGAAGGACAGGTACAGCCAGATGGCAGCGTCCGTATAGGGAATGGCGCGGTCGATGGCCGTTTCCGGCAGCAGCACGCCCTGCCCTTGCAGCAAGTCGCTGGAAAAATACACGAGGCCGACGCTGCCCCAGCCGGCCAGCAAATGCAGCAGGCGGCCGCGTACGGTCATGGAAGAAGGGTTCATGCGGTCGCAAGGCGCCGGATGCGGCGCCGTTTCATGGTGGGATCAAAGGGAGGCAGTTCAGCGCTCGTCGTCCAGGCCAGGCCGTCGACGGCCACGCCGAGGCCCTGCAGCACCGCTGCCAGGTGCGCGCGCAGGGCGGCCAGTCCTGCCTCGTCCAGGGCTGCATGCAGTTGCAGGGATGCGTCGCCCGACTGCACCAGGCGGTAATCGGCGTCGGGCGGCAAGGCTTGCGCAAAGGCCCGCGTCAGCACGTCGGCAAACACCGCGACGGGTGCACCGCCGTTCGCCGATGGCAAGGATGGCAAGAACAGCATGTCGTCGCAGCGTCCTTCGATGCCATCGATGGCGCGCGTGGCGCGGCCGCACCGGCATGGCGTGGCGCGCGCGATCAGGATATCGTCCAGGCGGTAGCGCACGATGGGCTGCGTGATGCGCGTGAAGTCCGTAATCACGGGGACGAAGCGCCGCTGCTCTCCATCGAGCCACTGCGGCTCGATATGCACGTACTCTTCGTTCAGGTGCAGCACGCCGTGCTCGCAGCTGCTGGCGAGAAAACCCTCGGTGGCCTGGTAGATTTCATGCACGGCGCCAAACGCCTGCACGATCAGCGCGCGGTCCTGCGCTTCCAGCACTTCGGCCACCGAGATGACTTTTTTCGGCGCCAGCGCCAGGCTGCCATCGATGACGCGCAAGGCCAGCTGGCGCAGCACCTGGGCCGGCGCGACGATGACGGAAGGCCGATATTGCGCCAGCTGCCCGCACAGGCTGTCGAACGGTTCGAACAAATCGTAAAAGGCAAAGGTCAACCACGGCGAGCGCACGGCCGTGTACAGATTGCTGTTCGCGCGCAGGAACAGCGCGACCCGCTCGCCGGAGAACAGGCCATCGGGCAGCGCCTTGGCCAGCATCACGCCCGCCCATTGGGCCTTTTCGCGGGGGCTGACGGTAAACACGGCGCGCCGCGACGAGGTGCCGGACGACAGGCCCACCGTGATGTCGCCGACGGCCGGCGTAAAGTCGCGGCTCTGCTCGGCCGCCATGGCCGCGTCCATCGCTTGCGCCAAAGTCACCCCTTGCGTATTCATGGCGTCGAAATGCTCGAGCATCAGCGCCTTGTTCATCGTCGGCCACTGCGCCAGCGGCATATCTCGGTACGGGGTGAAATAAGCGCTGCGCGCGCACAGCACCGCAATGAAACGGGCCAGTTGCCGCTGCTGGTATGCGTGCAGCTGCGCGCGGTCCGCAAAGTGCAGGCGGCGCGTACGCCAGTACGACAGCAACAGCCAGAAGATACGCTTCACGGGCGGCCCGCCACAGGAACATAGTCCGCCGTGTCTTCGTGCGTGATGCGGATCTGCGCATTGCCTGACCGGTGCAACTGGTGCAGCCGGTTCAGGGTGGCGTAGTACGGCGCGCGCTTGTGCTGGATGATAAACGACAGTTCCGACGGTCCGCGCAGCTGCTGGAAACTTTCCGGCACCCAGGCCGCGTCGGACGCCAGCAAGGTCCAGCCGCTCTCCTGCAGCACGAAGGCGCCCAGGTGGCCGATGGCGTGGCCGGGCAGGTCGACGATGTAGATTTCGCCCGTGCCGCTGACGTCGCGCCCGTGCGTAAATGGCAGCAGGGCGGCCGGCAAGGCCGTCTCGGGCACGCTTTCCACGAAATCCAGGCGGTCGGCTATATCGTTTGGCAACAGCTCGGGCACGAAGGCCTGGCGCACGGCGGCCACGCCGGACAGGCCGCGCACGGCGTCCCAGCCCATTTTGGAGGCCATCAGCCGCGCGCCGGGAAAGTCGCGCAGGCCCGCGATATGGTCGGCGTGGAAGTGCGACAGCAGCAAGGTGTGGATATCGCCGGGCGCCACGCCATGCGCGCGCAGCTGGCCCTGCAACGATTCACGCTCTTCGAAGGAAATCGGCGTCACCCACGCATACATGCGGTACACGCCCTTCGATGTGGCGGCGCGGAAGTGCTCGGCGTAACCCGTGTCCCACAGGTACAGGCCCGCGCGTGTTTCGATCAGGTAGGCGCGCGAGGGGAAGCAGCGGCTGGCCAGCCCGCTGCCTTTCAAAACCATGCACGAAGGATGCGTGCAGTGACCGACGCGAAACGCGGTGATGCTAGCCATTGCGCTCCTTGCCCATCTTGTGCGCCGCCGCTTCCTGGCGCATCCACTGCGCCGTGCGGGCAATGCCGTCCTGCAGGCTGACGATGGGACGGTAACCGAGCACCTTGCGCGCCTTGGCGCTGTCGAGCGTCATGTCGAAGCTGAGCGCACCGATGCTGTAGGGCGTGAGCGCCGGTTCGCGGCGTGTAAAGCGCGAAGCAAACTGCATCAGGCGCGCCACCAGCGCCAGCACGCGGTACGGCACGCTGACGATCTCGAACGGCTGCTGCAGATGGTCGCAGAACAGGGTGCGCAAAATGTCGCACAAGCGCGCCGGCTCGCCATTCGTGATGTTGAAGGCGGCGCCGGAAGCGATGGTCTTGTGCACGGTGGCCAGCCACATCGCATGCACGACATTGTCGACATAGGTGATGTCGATGGTGGCCGCGCCGCCATTGGGCAGCGGCAGCTTGCCGCCGCGCTGTTCCAGCACCCTCGCCAGGCGCGGAATCAGCACCTGGTCGTGCGGGCCGAAGATGGCGCGCGGGCGCAGGATCACGCACGTCATGCCGCGGTGGCGGTCGACGCAGTCCTGCACCAGTTTTTCCGCCATCGCCTTGCTGCGCGCATACGCGTTGACGAAGGCGTCGGGGCGGAAGGTTTCCGGCACGTCGTAGCGGTTGCGGTAGTCGAAATAGATGGCCGGCGTGGAGATATGCACGAAGCGCGCCACGTGCAGGCTGGCGGCCGCGCGCAGCAGCTGGGCCGTGGCCGTGACGTTGGCGGCGATGAAATCGCGCTCGGCCCCCCATGGCGACGACAGCGCGGCGCAGTGCCAGACGGTATCCATGCCGCGCACCAGCTCATCGACCTGGCGCGGCGATGCTTGCGCCAGATCAAGCGCGACGAATTGCGCGCCCATGCGTTCCAGTTCGCGGCCCACGGCGGCGTTGCGGCCCGTGGCGCGCACTTCCACGCCCTGCGCCAGCAGGGTGCGCACGGCATTGCGCCCCAGCCCGCCCGTCGCTCCCGTGACCAGTATCCGCCTCATTACACCACCTTCACAGGTCAAGAATCATGCCGCCGATGGTCAGGCCCGCGGCCGTCCCCATCATCAGCAAACGCTGGCCTGCCACGGCCCGCCCCGTCATTACCGCCTCGTGCAGGGCGGTAGGCAAGGACGCGGCCACCTGGTTGCCGTGCGTTTCAAAGATCTTGATGATTTTAGCATCGGGAACGTCAAGGATGCGCGCCGCATGCGCGAGCCCCAATGGGCTGGCCTGGTGCGGCACGACCACGTCGACTCTTTCCAGTCCCGCGCCCGATTCCAGCATTAGTTCCGCCAGGAAATCCGGCATCACCTTGACGGCCAGGCGGAACACGGCCTTGCCATCCATGCGGAACAGATAATCGCCCGGTTCGCAGCCATTGCGCGGGTTGCGCTCGGTGCCGCCGCCGCGAATTTCGCAGTAGCGCCGCCCTTCCGGATACGTGCCCATCTTGTAGGCGCGGATGCCGGCGCTGCCATCGCCCCGCTCGACGATGACGGCGGCGGCGCCGTCGCCAAAGATCATCGACGCTTCCGGCTCGCTCCAGTCGACGCCGCGCGAGGCGAGGTCGGACGAAACGATAGCGATGCGCCGGTAGGCGCCACCGGCCAGCATGGACGCGGCCACGCGGAAGGCGGCCATGAAGCTGAGGCAGCTGGCATTGACGTCGAAGCTTTGCGTGCCTGGTGGCAATCCTGCATGTTCGGCCACGAAGCAAGCCGTATTCGGCAACGCTTGCTCGGGCACGCCGTTGGCGCAGATCAACAGGTCGATGTCGGCCGGACGCAGGCTGGCATTCTTCAGAGCATCGAGCAGGGCGGCGGCGCCCAGCTGGCTTTGCGACTCATCGGGCGCGGCGACAAAGCGCGACAGCACGCCGCTCTTGCGCAGGGTGTAGCCGGCTGGATGGCCCAATGTCAGGTCCAGGCTTGCGGAAGTCACGCTATGCGACGGCACGGCCTTGCCCGTCGCGATCAGGCGAACTGGAATCATGTTGGCCTTAAAAAAGTAAAGTAAATACGGTTGATGTATGGTCTATGCGCTAATCGCGTGCCAGCGGAGGCAAATCGACGCCGCAGTTCTTGCAGAAATTGGCATCGTCATCGAGCCCTTCTTTCAGGCACGTGGGGCAGGTACGCGTGGTCACCAGCTTGGAACTGCGCTGTACCGTCATTTCCGCGCTGATAATGCCGGTAGGCACTGCCAGGATGCCCCAGCCGAGCAACATCATCAGCGAAGCGATGGTGCGCCCGATGTCGGTGCGGGGCGTGATATCGCCGAAACCGACCGTGGTCATGGTGCTGATGGCCCAGTATATCGACGTGGGGATACTGCTGAAACCGTTTTCCGGCCCTTCCACGACGTACATCACAGTACCCAGCAGAAAGACCACCATCATGACAAAAGACAAGAAAATGAGAATCTTGCGCCGGCTGGCCAGCAAGGCCCGCCCCAGCACCGTGTATTCATGCACATACGACGTGAGCTTGAGGATACGGAACATGCGCAGCAGGCGCAAAATGCGCACGTCGATCAACACGTGCGCGCCCGGCAGCAGCAAGCCGATGTAGGTCGGCACGATGGCCAGCAAGTCGATAATGCCGAAAAAACTCTTGGCGTAGCGCACAGGATGCTGCAGGCACGACAGGCGGGCGAAATATTCGATGGTAAATAAAATGGTGAAAAACCATTCCAGCGCCGTCAGCCAGGTGCCATAGCGCTCGGCCACGGAGGCGACACTGCTGAGCACGACCACCGTCACGCTGATCAGGATGGCGGCGATCAGCAGCAGGTCGAAGGCGCGGCCCGTGCGCGTTTCCGCCTCGAAAATGACGGTGTACACCTGCTCGCGCCAGCCCCGCTCGGGCTTGCCATATTTCTGCTGCGTTTCCTGCGCCGCCAGTTGCTGCGGCGTCAGGGGCGCCGCGCCGCTCTTCGTCGCGGCTTTCATGTGGGTAGTGTGCTCATATACTATTATTGTATAGATAATTGACAAAGCACGGCGACACGCACGGTTGGGCTACAGGTTTCATTACAACAACACTACGACAGCTTTTTCGCCAGCAGCACGGCATTGCGCCGGTCGCGCTCGGCCTGCACGATGTCCGTCGTGCGTGCTTCCGAGATGCCCACCGTGTGCAGCACGGTGGCCGTCAGCTGCAGCGCCGATTCCAGCGCCTCGGGCACGACCAGGGTAGCGCCCGCCTGTATCAGGGCCACGGCATGCGCCTCGTCACGGGCCCGCGCATACACGGGCAGCTGCGGATATTCGCGGCGGATCGATTTCACGGCATGCAGCACGGACGCCGCATGGTCCATGGTCAGCACCACGGCGGCGGCCCGGTCCGCATTGACCTTTTGCAACAGTTCCGCGCGCGACGCATCGCCGAAATACACGGGGAAACCGCGCGGATGCAAGGTCGTCACCAGGCGCGCATCATTCTCGATGGCCACATACGCGATATCCTGCTCCGTCAGCACCTTGGCCAGCAACTGCCCCACCCGGCCGAAACCGGCGATGATGACGGTGTTGCCCTGCGGCGGCAGCGCGCCGTGCGCCAGGTCGGCCAGCTGATGGTGGTGGCGCTGCTCCCACCAGTTGCCAAAGGCGCGCGCCGCCTTGGCCAGCGCCGGCGTGGCGAACAGGCTCAGACCCACCACCAGCATGACGAACTGCGCCACCTGCGGTCCGATCAGCTTGGTACCGAGCGCATACGCGACGACGATGAAGGCGAATTCGCCGCCCTGCCCCAGCAGCACGCCCGTTTCCACGGCGCGCCCCCAGTGAAAGCCGCCGATGCGGAAAATCACGCTGATGACGAGGGTTTTCAAGGCAAACAGGCTCAGCACGGCTAGGGGAATCAACACCGGCGACTTGAGGATTTCGCGCACGTCGATCTGCATGCCCACGGACATGAAGAACAAACCCATCAGCAGGCCTTTGAAGGGCTCGATCGTCACTTCCACTTCGTGGCGAAATTCCGTTTCCGCCAGCAGCAGGCCGGCCAGCAAGGCGCCCAGCGCCATTGACAAGCCCGCCAGATAGGTCAATCCCGCGATGCCCAGAGTGCTGAGCAGGGTCAATGCCATGAACACGTCGGGCTGGCGTTTCTTGACGAAAAACTGGAACAGCGGACGGATGACGCGGCGGCCCAGCAGATAGATCAGCAGAATGGCGCCGGCCGATTTCACGGCCGCAAAGCTGAGCAGATACGCCAGGTCGTCGCTGCGCCCGCTGGCGAACACGTCGATCAGGATGAACAGCGGCACCACCATCAGATCCTGGAACATCAAAATGGAAAAACCCGCCTGGCCGGCCGGCGTCTGCAGCGAGCGCTGGTCGGTCAGCAACTGCATCACCACGGCCGTCGACGACAGCGACAGCACCAGGCCCAGCACAATGGACGCTTCCAGCGACAGGCCAAAGTAATACGCCACGCTGCCGATCAGGCAGGCGCTGACCGCCACTTGCCCCACGCCCGCGCCAAATACCCAGCGCCGCAGCGCCCACAGCCGTTCCGTCGACAGTTCCAGGCCGATCATGAACATCAAAAACATCACGCCCAGCTCGGCCAGGCCGCTGACCTGCTCGGCGCGGACAAACGAGAAATACGTCAGCCACGTGAACTCGCCGGCCCACAGGCCGAAGCCAAACGGGCCGAACAGGGCGCCGACGGCCAGGAAACCGAGGACCTGGTTGACCTTCAGGCGTTGCAATAGCGGAATAAAAATCCCGGCCAGGGCGAGAAACAGCAGGGTTTCCCGCAGATACGGTAAGGCGTGTTGCTCTTCCAAAATAATCCTAACTAAATATCATTCATGCTGAATTGGTCGTGTCGCATGCGCGGCCATGGCGAAGTAAGTGCACACACGATATTTTGCCACAAGGCAACAAAATCGCTACGGACGCACCGCTTGCGGCGGCGCCAGCATGTCCGCGCGGGGGCGGTCCCAGCCCGGCACGTAGGCGGGACACGGCCGGTTGCGGAACTGCTGCAGTTCGACGGTCGTGAAATTGGGCAGCATGCCGGGGTTGAAACGCACGTCCGTCAGCTTGTCCGCATTCAACCTGGGCATGCGGGCAAAGCGGAACCAGGCGTCCACATAGCAATTGTCTTCCTGCAGCGCGCGCAAGGCGGCCAGGCTGCCCTCCGCCTTGGCCGACACGGCGATGCCGGGCGCCAGCTGCTGGCCTTGCCTACCCGTTTCCACCAGGCCGGCCGGACAGGCAGCGGGCGCCAGCGCATCCGGCAGCAGGCTCAGGGTGCCGCGCCGCAAGGTGTACACGTCCGTCTTGCTGTCGAGCGAGACATAGATCCAGCACAGCGGATTGCTGGGAAACGCCGTCATCGCCACGTCCCACACGCGCGTGCCGGGATCGAGGCGCTGCACGGCCGCCTCGATGCGCGCGCGGCCGAGGGCCGAGGCCACGCCCTGCGTGCCGATGAACGTGGCGGCCAGCGCGAAGGCCAGCAGCAACGGTCCGCGTCCCCGCTCGCCGGCCCGGCCCTGCAGCACGGCCAGAATCACGCCCAGCCCCAGCAGTATGGCCAGCGAAGCCGGCGCCAGGTAGGTTTTATAGGTGAAGAAACACAGGGCCGCCGCCAGCCCCGCCAGCAGCACGCTTTTGACGATGCCGTAGTGCAAGGACATGATCACGGGCACGCCCAGCAGCACCCAGAACATGGGCTCGACAATGAAGACCATGTCGCCATACAGCCAGCGGCTGTCAAACGGGTAAAACGGGTGCAAGCCATAGGAATTGAGGAAATCCATGCCCATGTGCAAACAGAATCCCAGCAACAGGCAAGCCGCCAGGCCGATGCGGGCGGGCACGCTGCTTTTCAGCAACCGGCGCGCACCGGGCCATAGCAGCCACAACAGGGCCAGCAACAGCAGCGCCTGGGGCAAGGCCAGCAGCAAGGTATGCGTGTGGCCCCGGTGGTGCAGCATGTAGCCGAACGGGCGCGGCAGCAATCGGGTGAGCACCAGATCCAGGTCCGGCGCGTTGCTGGCAAACCAGGCCGTAAAGAGAAACAGCGCGCGCCGGGTGCGCTGGGCGGGGGCCTGCGGCTCGGGCGGCAGGCTGCGGTGTACCAGTTCGCCGACCCCGAGGCCGATGACCGAATGCGTAATATTATCCATCGGGCAATTTTACAGGACGCCCGCCCCCGCGTGCGCGTGCGCTACAGCTTTTCCAGCTCCGGCCCACGCATGCCGACCAGCAAGGCGCGCCCGTCCGGCATCACGCGGAACTCGCCATAACGGGCTTTTTCCCAGCGCGCCGCCTCGCCTTCCTTGAAGAACCAGGCATCGCTGACCAGCACCCAGTTCCCATCCTTCGGCGTCAGCTCGAGCAGGAATTCGCCAGACGCAAGGGCTTCCCTGGTGTACGGGCGCAGCAGTTCCGCCACGCCGCGCGCATCGCGCGTGGCCACGACGAGAGGCCGGCCAGGCGCCCGGTCCACGCTGGCCAGCGTGCTCAAGACGCCAAGGTTGACGAAATTGAGGCGCATGTAGTCGCCCTGCATCAGCGAGCGGGGATCGACGGGTTCCAGCGCCACGAAGATCGCTTCCCCTTTGGCAATCAGCTGCTCTTTTTGCCAGATGCCGCCATTAGCGACCAGCAACACCAGCAGCAAGCCGCCCAGCACGCCCAGGCGCGCGGCGCGGTGTTCGGTGGCCACGCCCGCCGGTTTGCTTTCCACCAGGTGCAGCACGGCGCCGCGCATGGCCAGCCACGACAGGGCGCACAGCACGGCGCCAGCCACGGCCAGCAACGCCGCCTTGCTGGCCAGCGGCCAGGCCAGCTGATAATAAAAGCTGCCGAGTATCCATGCGGCGGCCAGCGCGGCCGCCACGGCCACGCGCGAGCGCCCGCTCGTCAGGCAATACGCGAGGATCAGCAGCACGGGCCCCAGCGCCGGCATGAACCAGGACAGCACGACCAGCACCAGCGCCACGCCGATGGCGGGCAACTGGCGCAACGCCGGCCAGCGCCATCCCGTCCAGGCGGCAGCCGCCATGGCCAGCACGAGCGACACCCCGTTCAAGGCTTGCGCATACCAGGCGCCGGCCTGGTGCCGGGTCACTTCGCGCGCCACTTCGCCGGCAAAACCACCGCCCAAGGCGCCACCCAGCATGAAGGTCATGCCGGACCAGAAGACCAGTCCCAGCAAGATTGCCAGGACCCACCCCGTCGACAGCGATTCCAGGAAAGCGGCGACGGACGCGCCGCGGCCATCGTTGAAGGCTTGCTTCTGCAGCCAGTGGGCGCCCAGCCAGAGGGCCAGGGCCAGCATCCAGGCCAGATACAGTTGCGTGGGGTCGTTTTCGAAAATAAAGTCGCGCGTGCTATCGACGATGCCCAGCCCCAGCAAGCCGCAGGCGACCAGCCCCAGCAGCACTCGCAGCCAGTCGCGCGGCAAGGCGGCGGCCACCACCAGGCATGCCAGGCACAGCAGCAGCGACGCCGTCTGCGTGGAATAGTCGCGGTACAGGGCATAACCGAGCAAGCCGCCGCCCACCAGCAGGCATGGCACGGCCAGTTGCTCGACGAACAGCGCCACGCCGCGCGTGCGGATCAGCAGCACGGCCGCCACCAGCACGATGGCGGCGACGACATACGCGCCGGGTCCGTGGCGCACGACGCTTTCCAGGCCCACGCCCAGCGCAATCATCAGGGGAATCGCGGCCAGCCAGGCACCGAAGGCCGTCATCAGCACCAGCGGCCACGGCCGTACATCCTGCACGGGACGGGTGGCGTTGGGCGGCAGCAGGCCGGCGCGCGTGGCGTCGTCGATCAGGGTGGCGAGCGCATCGGCTCGTTGACTATGGATAGTGTTCATGCCGCCTCCCGGCGCGTGCGCCACAGGATGCCTTGCACGGTCAGCGCCAGCAGCACGGCGGCCAGCAAGCCCAGCATGGCCAGCGCGCCGACGCCATCGCCATGGCCGTTGAACAGCACGTGCGTCAGCCCTCCCACCAGCAAGGTGTTGATACCGAGCGCGACGGCGCTCAGGCCGAACACATCAAAGAACCGGCCGGTGGCCAGCAGGACGCCGGCGACGGCCAGCAAGCCCAGTCCCGCCCAGTACGGCGATTCGATATCATTGCCGAACAGGGCGCTGACGCCCGTGCCCGTGATAAGGATGGTGGCCAGTACCAGGCCCAGGCGCAAGGCCCAGCTGCCCGCGCCCGTCCAGCGCGCCAGCAGGGGCGAGACAAACGCACAGGCAAGCAGCACGACCAGCCAGCCGCTGACGAAAATGGACAGATCGGCCGAATCGATGCGCCAGCTGTGGCGCGCCTGCGCCTGCATCCACAGGGTGGCGGCCGTCGACAGTATCAGCATCCATGGCGTCCACAGCACGTCGCTGCGCGCGACCAGGCACAGGGGCAGGGCCAGCACGGCCCACAGGGCGAACAGCTGCCACGGGTCGGCGCCCGTCTGGTACGTCTGGCCGAAATACGCAAACAGGCCGCCGATGGCCAGCAAAGCCAGCAGCAGCAAGGGCACGCGCGCCTTGGGCACGGCGAAGGCGCCCACGCAGGCGGCGGCCAGCACCCCTTGCAGCAGGGCAAAACGGCCCATGCGGCCCAGCGCTTCCCAGTTGGCGGCCACCCAGCAGATCAAGCCCATGCCCAGCAGTGCGGCGCCCAGCACGGCCACGCCGCGCGGCAGCCAGTAGGCCAGGCGCGCGGGTTCGCGCTGGAAGCCGGCCACTTCCTGCAACTGCCGGGTTTGTAGGGCATCGAGCGCATGGTCCGAGGCGAGTTGGTACACGGCGAGGCGTAAATCCATCGTCTGCTTTCTTTGTCAGGAAATTGGGGGAGTCAGGTCAGCGCTCGACGCTCACGCCGCGCCAGAAGGCGACGTGGCCGGCAATTTGCTTGGCCGCATCCTTGGGCTGGGGGTAATACCAGGCCGCGTTGGCATTCGTCTGGCCATCGACGACGAGGTCGTAATAGCTGGCCGTGCCCTTCCACGGGCAGATGCTCGTGTGGCTGCTGGGACGCAGGTATTCCTGCGTCACCGACGATAAAGGAAAATATACATTGTTTTCAACGACTTGCACCTGCGCATCGGTGGCTTGCGCGATGACAGCGCCATTCCAGCTGGCTGTTGGCATTTGACTATCCTCCTTCTGCGCCGAGTGTAGCGCAAAAAGTCTGCCATGGCGCGCGCCATTGGCGCCCCGCTCAAGCGCCGGCGATGATCTGGCGCAAGGCTTGCTCGAACACTTCAGGCGGCTGGCCCCCGGAAATCAGGTGGCGCTCGTTGATGATGACGGCAGGCACCGAGTTGATGCCGTTCTGCTGGTAGAACTGTTCCTGCGCGCGCACCTCGTCCGCGTAGGCGTCCGATGCCAGCACCTCGGCCGCTTTCACGCTATCGAGCCCCACCTTGCCGGCCACGGCCAGCAGCACCGCATGCGAGGATGGATCCTGTCCCTGCGTGAAATAGGCATCGAACAGCGCCATCTTGAGTTGCTTCTGACGCCCTTCCAGCCCGGCCCAGTGCAGCAGACGGTGCGCATCGAAGGTGTTGTAGATGCGGCCGCGCTTGTCCATGGCAAAGGTAAAGCCCAGCTGCTCGCCGCGCGCGCGGATGGCTTCGCGCGACTGCGCCATCTGTTCCGGGGTGGAGCCGTATTTGCGGGCGATGTGTTCGCCGATATCCTCGCCTTCGGGCGGCATATTGGCGTTCAATTCGAAAGGCTGGAAGTGGATATCGGCCTGGACGGTACCGTCCAGCTTGGCCAGCGCCTGCTCCAGCGATTTCAGGCCGACCACGCACCAGGGGCAGGAAACGTCGGACACGAAATCGATACGGATGGGGGTGGGTGTGGCGGGAGTGGAACTCATGGTGGGCAGCCTTTGCGCGAGTCGGTGGCGGCCGCACCGCGCGGCGCCGCAAGCACAGCATATGCGTACGGGCCGCGGGAAATCAAGCGCTTACTTCTTCTTGACGGTCGCCTTGGCCACATCCTTCTTGCCGCCGATCTTGCTTTCCTTACCGGAGAGCAAGTTCGCGATGTTCTGGCTGTGGCGGTAAGCCAGCAGCACGCTCATGACGATCACGGACAGCAAGATGGGATCGACGCCGAACAGCAAGCCATAGTAAAACGGCGCGAACAGGGCCGCCACCAGCGCTGCCAGCGAGGAATAGCGGAAGGCATAGGCGATGATCAGCCAGGTAGCCAGGGTCGCCAGGCCCAGCCATGGATTGATGCCCAGCAGCACACCGAGGGCCGTGGCCACGCCCTTGCCGCCGACAAAGCGGAAGAACACGGGCCACAAATGGCCGAGGAAAACGGCGATGGCCACCAGGGCCACGGCCGTGTCGCCCACGCCCAGCGCAGTGGCAAAATGGTCGGCCAGGAACACGGCCAGCCAGCCCTTGGCGCCATCCCCCAGCAGGGTCATGATGGCGGCGCCCTTGTTGCCGCTGCGCAGCACGTTGGTGGCGCCCGGATTTTTCGAGCCATAGGTGCGCGGATCGGCAATGCCGTAGACCTTGCTCATCACCACGGCAAACGATATCGAGCCGAGCAAGTAAGCGGCCACTGTCATTGCCACGGTTGTGATTACTGGATTCATTTCTTCCCTTTATTGTGTTTATTACACCAGCATCGAGGCTGGCGCAGCAGAATATACACCATGGCCGATGCCCGGTAACAGCCCGTCGTCCATTTCATTAATCCTGCAGGGCGCACTGCACCGGCTTGGCTTGCAACAAATCAACAAGCACCTGCGGCGCCAGCGAGACGAGGAAGCCGCGCCGCCCGCCATTGATATAGATGCGTTCAAGCGCCAGGATCGATTGCTCCACGTACACAGGCATGGCTTTTTTCGTGCCGAACGGCGAGGTGCCGCCGATCATGTAGCCCGAATGGCGCTGCGCCACCTCGGGCTTGCACGGCTCGACGGACTTGCAGCCGATGGCGCGCGCCAGGTTCTTGGTCGAGACCTTGCAATCGCCATGCATGAGCACGATCATCGGCTTGGCCGCCTCATCCTGCATCACCAGGGTCTTGATCACCGCATGCTCGGGCACGTTCAATTCGCGCGCCGAGACGCTGGTGCCGCCGTGCTCCTCGTACGGATACGGGTGTTCATCGAAGGAAACTTGATGCTTGCGCAGCAACTGCGTCGCCTGGGTCTCGGAAATATGCTCTTTTTTAGCCATGCGTGATACGCTGATCGTTCAGTGAGGAGTGCTAATTATGCAGGAAGAAATCCGCTTTGCCACATTCAATGTCTGCAACCTGGCCCCTGCCGGGGCGAAATTGTATGACAACCTGGAACCGTTGAGCCCGGCGCAATACGCGGCCAAGGCGGAGTGGACGGCGCGGCAGATCGACCTGCTCGACGCCGACGTGATCGGTTTCCAGGAAATTTTCTCGCAAGCGGCCTTGCGCGACGTACTGTCGCGCACGCGCCATTACCGCGAAGCCACCTTGGCCGGCTACGATGCGATGGATGCCGCCGGACGCATATTGCCCACGGTGGCGCTGGTGTCGCGCCTGCCGCTGGCCGGCGCTGGTGTTGCCTGGGCGAATTTCCCTGCCGGCGTGAGCGTGCCTGCCGACAGCCATGTCCAAGATGACAATGCCTGCCGCTTCGCCCGCGCGCCCCTGCACGTCCAGGTCATCTTGCCTGGCGGACAACTCACGGACGTGGTCGTCGTGCATTTGAAATCACGCCGGCCCGACTACCGCCATGGCGACGGCAACGATGCCATCGCCTACGCACTGGCCAACCTGCGCTCGCTGCAGCGGCGCGGCGCGGAAGCCGTGGCCCTGCGCGTGCTGGCAAGCGAACTGGGCCACAGCGGCCGCCCCCGCATTGTGCTGGGCGACTTCAACGACATCGCCAATGCCGTCACCACGGCCATCGTCATGGGGGCGGGCGGGCCGTGCGAACCACATGGCGACATGCCGGAAATGCGCGCGCGCCTGTACGACGCCAATGCCATCCAGCTGCGCCAGGATGCCCTGCGCCACGTGGGCTACACGAATATCCACGACAGCACCTACATGACGATCGACCACATCCTTGTGTCCGAACATTTCCACGCCGCCTCGCCGCGCGCCATCGGCGTGGTGCAGGAAGTGGGTTATCTCAACGACCATTTGCTGCTGGGCTTGCCGCATGCATCCGACCATGGCCAGGTGCTGGCACGCATCAAGCTGCTGGGAAATATCCACTAATGCAGCAACCTCGCCAGCGCGCTGCCCTCGACTTGCGCGCTGGCATAGCGGCCTTGGTATTGCTGGCAGCCCTGCCCCCGCAGATACGCCAGCTGCTGCGCCGTTTCCACGCCTTCGGCAATCACCGTCAATTGCAGCGCGCGCGCCATGGCGATGATGGTGGCGGCGACGACCGTGTCGGACTCGCCTGCCGCACCATTCGCGGCGGCGGGCAGGAACGATGGATCGATCTTGAGTTTATCCACCGGGTAATGGCGCAGATTGGCCAGGCGCGAATAGCCGGTGCCGAAGTCATCGATGGCCAGCCTGGCGCCCAGCGCGCGCAGCTGCGCCAGCACCCCGGCCAGGCGGGCGCCGCCCTTCATCAGCAAGGACTCCGTCACTTCCAGTTCCAGGCAGCCGGCAGGCAAACCCGACGCGGTCAGTGCCTCTTGTACGCCAAGCAATAAATTATTGTGCAGGCATTGCGCCGGCGACAGATTCACAGCCACGTGCCAGGCATGGCCCGCATCGTGCCAGGCCCGCGCGCGCAGGCAGGCATGGTGCAGCACCCAGTTGCCAATCGACACCATCAAGCCGCATTCCTCGGCCACGGCGATGAAGCGCTCGGGCGGCAGCACCCCCAGTTGCGGGTGGCGCCAGCGCAGCAGCGCTTCGGCGCCAACGATCTGCCCGCTGGCAACATCGAGCGCGGGCTGGAACTCCAGCACGAATTCATCGCGTCCCAGCGCTTCGCGCAAGCCCTGCTCCAGGCTGGCCCGCTCGACGATTTGCGCATTCATCTCGGCATTGAAAAACTGGAAATTGTTGCGCCCGCTTTCCTTGGCATGGTACATCGCGATGTCGGCGTTATGCACGAGGGTATCGATGCTGTCGCCATCGCTGGGAAAGATGGCCACGCCGATCGAGGTCGACACATGCAGTTCGTATTCGCCCAGCTGGTACACCTGCGTCACGGCATGCAGCAGGCTGGACGCCACATGGGCCACCTGGTCGATGCCGCCCACCTCGGCCAGGATGATGACGAACTCGTCGCCGCCATGCCGGCTGACCGTATCGACGCCGCGCACGCAGCGCACCAGGCGCCGCGCCACTTCCTTGAGCAACAAGTCCCCCACGTGGTGGCCCATGCTGTCATTGATGTGCTTGAAATGATCGAGATCCAGGTACAGGATGGCCAGCATGCTCAGCTTGCGCCGCGCGGCCGCCAGGGCCAGCGACAGCCGGTCCAGCAGCAGCACCCGGTTCGGCAAGTCGGTAAGGAAATCGTGCTCGGCCAGGTGGCGCGTGTGCTCCTCGTTTTTCTTGCGCTCGCTGATATCGCTGAGAATGGCCAGGTAATTGCTCAATTGCCCTTGCGAGTCGCGAATGGCCGTCAGCGACAGCCAGGCCGGGTAGCGCCCGTCCGCCTTGCGCTGGCCCATGATATCGCCTTGCCAATAGCCATTCGCATCGACCTCGTCCCACACGTGGTCGAAAAACGCCGGCGCATCCGGCTCCACGCCGTGCAGGACGAAGGGCTTGCCCAGCATGTCGTCCAGGCTGTAGCCGCTGATCTCGCTGTACGCGGGATTCATGCTGACGACCCGCTGCTGCGGGTCCATCACGACGATGGCGACACTTGCATGCTCGATGACCTGCATCGACAGGTACAGGGCCCGTTCGGCCAATTTGCGCGAGGAAATATCGCGGATCACGGCGTAAAACAGATAGGTGTGGTCGAGCGTGACGGAAGTGAGCAGCACTTCGCCCCAGAACAGCTCGCCGCTGCACGTCTGATAGCGCCAGTCAAAGCGGCAATTGCCGTCGGCGTGGGCCTGCGCCGCCAGTTGCGTGCCGCTCAACGATGACAATTCGCCATCGGGCTGGCGCAAGGGCGAAAAGTCGCTGAGGCGGCGCCCCAGCAGGCGTTGCCGGTCTTCACATTGAAACAGGGCAATAGCGGCCGGGTTCGCCTCGGCGATATGCTCGTCGCGCAGCAGCAGGATGGCATCGGCGGATTTCTGGTACAGCTGGCGGAAATTGTCGCCCATCAGCAACAAGGCGCCCTGCGCGGCGCCATCCTGGCCGCTGGCCGTGATGTCGACATCGATGCAGACCACTTGCCGCACTCTTCCGGACTGCATGACAGGAAACACGGTGGAACAGATGCAGCGCGGCGCGGCCCCATCGGCATCCAGCTTCCACAAGCGCGTGCTGCGCGCCTTGCCGCTCTCCCACACGGCCGCCAATTCACCGGCAACCTCCTCGGCCACGGTGGCGGCGTCCGGTAGCGAAGCGGCCACCCTGGCCCACGGCTGGCCCAGCGCCAGCTCCGCCGTCACGCCATACAGGCGCGCCGCGCCAAAGCTCCAGTAGCGCACGATGCCATCGCGGTCGATGCCGCGCACGGCCAGGCCGGGCGCCTGTTCGACGGCGGCAACAATGATGGACAGCAAATCGAGCGCCTTGCCGGCCGGCCCCGCCTGCGGTTCGGCAGCGGCCAGCAAACGGCCCGGCGACGGGGCGGCTCCGACAATCCGATCAGACATCAGGCCCCCCGTGGCGCGGCAGCGCGGCAACCGGCAGGCGGATGGCCTGTCCGGTGGCGCAACCATCCCGACCATTCTTGCGCGCCCGCGAATCGGCTTCTTGAGGATGCGCAAGCATCGTGACGCGCACCGCGGGCATGCCGGCAGTGTTTCCGGTCGCCGTTTTTTGCATTCCAGCCCCGATTTTGTGCAATCTGTCGCACGGCGATGGCGGCCAGACTTGAATCTTCCTAAAGTGGCAACATGCGTATCGCCGTGAACGACCGCAGCGGCAGGCGTGCTGCCTGCGGCCGCCACGGTGATGCGCTACCCGAATTCTCCCGGCCAGCGACAGGCCGGGTCCGCACCGAGACCTGGCGCCGAACCCCTGCGCCGCTCCTGACTAAAAAACCTATGAAAAACGAGACCCTGCCCCCTGCCTCCCCCCTTGCCGCCACGCGCCGCCGGCGCTGGCGCACCCCCGTGCTGATCCTGGTCGTGCTGGCCCTGGCCGGCGGCGGCTGGACGGTGATGCAATCGAAGCAGCAAGCCGCCAAGGCTGCCGAACTGCAAGCGAGCAAGAAGAAGGAGCAGGACAAGACGCCCGTGCATGAACTGGCGCAGGGCGACGTGGCCGCCATCGATGCGCGCGCGCTGGCAATCAGCCTGCCCCTGTCCGGCTCGCTGGCGCCCTTGACCCAGGCCACCATCAAGGCCAAGGTTTCCGGCGTGATCCAGGAAACGACCTTGCAGGAAGGCCAGCATGTGACGAATGGGCAAATCCTTGTTCGCCTGGATGCGGCCGACCAGCGCGCCCGCCTGACGCAGCAGCAAGCCATGCTCGACGAAGCGCAGGCGCGCCTGTCGATGGCAAGCAAAAACGAGGCCAATAGCCAGGCCTTGCTCAAGCAAAAGTACATTTCGCAAACGGCCTACGACACGACGCAAAACTCGGTCGACCTGGCGCGCGCCAGCGTCAAGTCCGCCGCCGCCATGGTCGACATCGCCCGCATCGCGCTGGCCGACACGGTGATTCGCGCGCCCATGGCCGGCATCGTCAGCAAGCGCCACCTGCAGGCCGGCGAAAAAGTCTCGCCCGACATGCCCGTCTACACCATCGTCAACCTGGCGCAGCTGACCCTGGAAGCGCCTGTGCCCAGCGCGGAAATCCCCCGCATCAAGCTGGGCCAGGACGTGCACTTCAAGGTCGACGGCTTCGGCGCGCGCGACTTCGCCGGCAAGGTCACGCGCATCAACCCCACCACCGAGAGCGGCTCGCGCGCCATGCTCGTCTACATCGCCGTCGACAATGGCGATGGCGCGCTGCGCGGCGGCATGTTCGCCAAGGGCAGCATCGTCACCGAGCGCTCATCCGTGGCGCCGCTGGTGCCATTGACGGCCGTGCGCAATGAAAAGCAAGGTCCCGTCGTGTATGCGCTGGTGAACAACAAGGTGGTCGCCCAGCCCATCACGCTGGGACTGCGCAACGAGGATGAAGGCTATGCGGAAGTGACGTCCGGCCTGGTGCCGGGCGCGAAAGTCATCATCGCCAAGCTCGATGGCGTCAAGCCGGGCCACAGCGTGACCTTCGCCGCACCGGCTGCCGCCCCTGCCGCGCCGGCAGCCGTGCTGGCACGGAAGGACTGAGCCATGTGGATGACCAAAGTCAGTATTCAAAATCCCGTCTTCGCCACCATGGTCATGGTGGCGCTGGTGGTGCTGGGCATCTTCTCCTACCGTGGCCTGGGCGTGGAAAGCATGCCCAGCGTGCAGTTCCCGTTCGCCGCCATTGAAGTGAACTACCCGGGCGCCTCGCCCGAAGCCGTGGAAAACGACATCACGCGCCCCATCGAGGACGCCGTCAACACCGTCAGCGGCATCAAGACCATCCGCGCCAACTCGTGGGAAGGACGCGCCGGCGTCTACCTGGAATTCGAGCTGTCGACGAACATGGACAAGGCCATGCAGGACTTGCGCGACAAGGTGGCCCTGGTGCGCCCCCGCTTCCCGAAAGAAGCCAAGGACCCGTTCATCGCCCGCGCAGAAGGCGACAACGAACGCCCCATCGCCACCATCGTGCTGACCTCGACCGGGCATGACCTACGCTCGCTGTCGACCATGACGGAACAGATCATCAGCAAGCGCTTCCAGGGCGTGGCCGGCGTGGGGCAAGTCAAGCTGCGCGGCTTGCGCGCGCGCCAGATCCTCATCAGCATGAAACCGATCGAACTCAATGCCCAGGGCATCGGTGTCGATGAAGTGATCCGCGCCATCCAGGCGACGAATACCAATTTGCCGGCCGGCTCGATCAGCCATGGCGCGGCCGAACAGCTGGTGCGCGTGGAAGGCAAGATCAAGGATGCGCGCGAATTCGGCAAGATCATCGTCGCGCGGCGCGCCATCGGCCCCGTCTACCTGGACCAGGTGGCCACCGTGGTCGACGGCGAACAGGAAGAACTGTCGATCTCGCGCATGAACGGCCAGCAAGCCGTGACCATGGAAATCACCAAGGTGCAGGATGCCAACGTGGTCGAAGTGGGTACCGGCATCCTGAAAGTGGCGGCGGACCTGCAAAAGACGCTGCCGCCCGATATCAAGCTGCGCGTGCTGGACGACGAATCGGAACGCGTGCAAAGCCAGCTCAATAACGTCAAGCGCACCATCATCGAAGGCGCCGTGCTGACCATGGTGATCGTCTTCCTGTTCCTGCATTCGTGGCGCTCGACCATCATCACGGGATTGACCTTGCCGATCTCCGTGCTGGCCAGCTTCATCGCCATGAAGGCCTTCGGCTTTACCCTGAACTTTTTGACCCTGATGGCGCTGTCCTTGTGCATTGGCCTGTTGATCGATGACGCCATCGTCGTGCGCGAAAACATCGTGCGCCACCTGGGCATGGGCAAGAACCACTACAAGGCGGCCAACGACGGCACCAATGAAATCGGCCTGGCCGTGATGGCCACCACGTTCGCCATCGTCGCCGTGTTCGTGCCGGTCGCCTTCATGGACGGCATCATCGGCCGCTTCTTCCTGCAGTTCGGCATCACCGTGGCGGTCGCCGTTCTCGTCTCCCTGTTCGTCAGCTTCACGCTCGACCCCATGTTGTCGTCCGTCTGGCGCGACCCCGTCAAGGACCGCTTCAAGTATGCGCCGTGGCTGGGCCGCTTCATGGCCTGGATCGAGACGGGCATCGACCGCCTGCACGTCTGGTACGGCAAGGTGCTGGCTGTGGCCCTGCGCTGGCGCAAGACGACCCTGGCCACGGCCGTGGCCCTGTTCGCGGGCAGCCTGATGCTCGTGCCGATGATCGGCGGCGAGATGTTCCCCGAGACGGACCAGGGCTGGGTCAACCTGCGCTTCAAGACGCCCGTCGGCTCCAGCCTCGAATACACGGACAGCAAAGTGCGCCAGATCGAAACGGCCCTGAAGGAGTTTCCCGAGATCGACAGCCTGGTGGCCAATATCGGCACGCCCGATGGACGCAACGCGGCCGAGGTGAACCTGAAACTGACGGACCTCAAGACGCACAAGCGCCGCTCGCAGCAGGAACTGGAAAAGCTGATCCGCGAGCGCCTGGCGCCGATCGCCGGCATCACCCTGTCGGTCGGCAACCGTCCCATCTTCATCGCCATCCTCGGCACGGATGAAGGCAAGCTCGATGCGGTGGCGCACCGCCTGATGGACAAGATGCGCACCATCAAGGGCCTGGCCGACATGGAGTACAGCCAGGAAGGCGCCAATCCGTCGACCACCGTGAAAATCAATAACGAGCTGGCCAGCGACCTGGGCTTGTCGGTGCAGCAGATCGGCAATGCCCTGCGGCCTTTTGTAGCGGGCGACACGGTCAGCCACTGGTTAGCCAGCGACGGACAGAACTACGACGTCAACGTGCAGCTGCCGAAATCGGGCCGCCAGAAAGTGGCCGACCTGGCCGACCTGTCGCTGGCGTCCAGCAAGTTTGACGCGAACGGCAAGCCGGTCATGATTCCGCTGCGCCAGGTGGTCGAATTCGTGCCGTCATCGAGCCCGCAAGTGCTGAAACGCCAGGCCTTGCAGCGCCGGGTCGCCATCTATGCGGGCGTGCAGGGCCGCCCCGCCGGCGACGTCGACGCCGACGTGCAGAAAGCCATCAAGTCCATCGACCTGCCGCCCGGCGTGCGCTTCGACGTGGCCGGCAATGCGCAGCAGATGGCCGAAACCATGGGCGGCGCGATGATGGCGCTGGGCATTGCCGTGATCTTCATCTACCTGGTGCTGGCGTCGCAGTTCGGCAGCTTCCTGCAGCCGATCGCCATCATGGTGTCCTTGCCGCTGTCGCTGATCGGCGTGCTGGCCGCCCTGCTGATCACGGGCAGCACCCTGAACATCTTCTCCGTGATCGGCTTCATCATGCTCATGGGCCTGGTCACCAAGAATGCGATCTTGCTGGTCGACTTCACCAACCAGCGCCAGCGCGAAGGCCTGGGACAGTTCGAGGCACTGATGGAAGCGGGGCAAGTACGTTTGCGCCCCATCCTGATGACGACCCTGGCGATGGTCTTCGGCATGCTGCCGATGGCCATCGGCATGGGCGACGGCGGCGAATCGCAGGCGCCGATGGGCCGCGCCGTCATCGGCGGCGTCATCACCTCGACCTTGCTGACCTTGGTGGTGGTGCCAGTCGCCTACACCTACCTCGACAGCCTGGGCAAGCGCGCCGCGCGCTTCTTTGGTGGCAGCGGCGGCGAGCATGCCGCATCCGCCGACGACGGCAAGGCACACGCCCACTGATTGACCGGTCGCCTTCACCGTCCCCGCATTGGCGGGGACGACGCGGCGGCTTTCTGAAGAGAGCTTCAGTTGACCAAAGCTGCCCCACTGGCTAGACTGTCTCCGTTATCAATGATATGGAGTGACTCGTGGGTGCTTGTTCCAGTGACAGTAGTCGATTGACCATCGGCGATCGGCCTTAGGCAAGACGCGCGCATTCCGCCCGCCCTGCCCATGGCAAGGTGCGGTTATACCAGCGGCGATGTCCATTCGCCGCACTTCCCTCCTCATCGTTCCACCGTTATCGTCTGCTGCCCCCTTTACCGGGCGGTTTCCGCACGCCCTGGCACTCGCCTGTTCCTCCCCAGCCGGGAGAAATAATGGTGGTATTTGACTTTGCGCTGCGCGTTGCTGCGGCATTGACCCTGGGCGCCATGATCGGCGCCGAACGCCAGCTGCGCCAGCGCATGGCGGGCTTGCGCACGAATGCGCTGGTATCCGTCGGCGCCTCGCTGTTCGTGATGGTTTCCGTGCTCGAAGGCGATGCCTCGGGCCACATGCGCATCGCCGCGCAAGTGGTCTCGGGCATCGGCTTTCTTGGCGCCGGCGTCATCATGCGAGAAGGCATGACGGTGCGCGGCCTGAACACGGCCGCCACCCTGTGGTGCTCGGCCGCCATCGGCATCCTGTGCGGCCTGGGCTTCGCGCTGGAAGCGGCCATCGGCACGGGCTTCGTGCTGATCGCTAACCTGGTGCTGCGCCATCTGGCGCAACGCATCAACGCGCATGGCAGCGAAGCGGGCATCGAAACGGAAAGTATCTACCGCGTGACGGCCGTGTGCGAGGCGGAGCAGGAAGTCCAAGTGCGCAAGCTGATGCTGCGCTTGATCAGCGGCATGCCGGCGCTGATGCTGCAATCGCTGCACAGCGAGGATGCCGCGCACGCGGGGCGCATCGAAGTGCGCGCCGACCTGCTCACGCCTTTGTCCAGCCTGGGATTGCTGGAGCAGATCGTCAGCCAGGTGAGTCTGGAAGGCAGCGTTTCGGCCGTGCGCTGGGCGCTGGTGAACAACGCGGAATTTGTCGCCGAGCGGGGGGTATGATGATGAAAAAGTTCTTCCATTGGTTTGCCAGGCAAGCGCCTGTCGTGGCCACCTACCGCCTGACC
Source organism: Janthinobacterium sp. SUN128 (assembly GCF_030587275.1). NCBI lineage: Bacteria > Pseudomonadati > Pseudomonadota > Betaproteobacteria > Burkholderiales > Oxalobacteraceae > Janthinobacterium > Janthinobacterium sp. SUN128. The sequence goes on from NZ_JAPWHY010000001.1 coordinate 3,756,127, forward strand.
GTCACCTGCCCCGCGGCGCAAGCCGACCATGTGGTGCGCCTGCTGCTGGCCGAACTCAAGGGCGCAGGTCTGGCGCCGTCGCAGATGCTGCGCAGCTGGGACGACGCCAGGCAGGTGGTGCAACTGATCGCCACGGTGCTGTGCCAGGCCGTGCAGCGCGCCGTGCTGGTACGCTTCGTCAACCGCGCGGGCGCCTGGCCGCAAGTGCGGCAAGTGCGCTGGGAAGGCGTCGCACCGTCAATCTGAGGCGGGCAGGCGCATGATGAACAGCGCGCCGCCTTCCGGACGGTTGCGCGCCTCGATACTGCCGCCATACGCGTGCACGATGGCTTGCGACAGGGCCAGGCCCAGGCCGAAGCCCGGTGCCTCGCCCGCACGCGCCTGGGCGCCCCGGTAAAAGCGCTCGAACAGATGCGGCAAATCGTCCACGCCGATGCCCGGCCCCGCATCCGCCACGCTCACAAACGCCTGTTCGCCGTCGCGCACCACGCGCACCGTGATGACGCTGTCTGGCGGCGAAAACTTCACGGCGTTATCGAGCAGATTGGCCAGCACCAGGTCCACCGGGCCAGCTGCCACTTTGGCCTGGACGGTCACACTGTCATCGAAGACGATACGGATGCCGCGCTGCGCCGCCGCCTTTTCCAGGCGCTGCGCGGCCGCCCGCACGAGGGGATTGAGCGCGATGGTTTCCACCGCATTGCGCTCCTGGCCCACGTCCAGGCGGGTGAGCATCAGCAATTCTTCCACCAGGGTCGTCAGGCGCTGCACTTCATCGAGGCAGGAAGCCAGCGCATCGACATACTCGGGCGACTCGCGCGGGCGGCGCAGGGTGATTTCAATTTCCGTGCGCAGGCGCGACAGGGGCGAGCGCAATTCGTGCGAGGCGTCGGCCGTGAAGCGGCGCTGCGCATCATAGCCATGCTCCAGTCGGTCCAGCATGGCGTTCAGGGTATCGACCAGGCGGCCGATCTCGTCCTGCGTGCCGGGATGGGGCAGGCGCTGGTGCAGGCTGGCTTCGCCGATCGAATGCGCCTGGTCCACCACGTCGTCGATGGCGCCCAGCACGCGGCGCGTGAGCATTTCGCCGGCCAAGCCCACGGCCGCCAGCAAGGCCAGCGCCATGGCGGCAAACAGCACCGTGGCCGCGGCCAGCACGTGGTTGGCGTCGTCGAGCGAACCGGCCACCTGCACCGCCAGGCCTGCGCCGGAAGATGGCACGGGAATCGAGACCATGCGCAGCGGCTCTTCGCCAAACTTGGGCAGGGTCTCGAAGACAGTCTCGCCGGCCGCCAGGCGCGCCAGCAGGGCGGGCGGCGCCGGCAGCTGCGCCGCCTCCAGGTTGCGGCTGCGCGCCAGCACGCGGCCTTCGCCATCGATAATCTGTACCAGGCGGTCCAGGCGCGTCAACGAGGGTTGCGCCAGGCCAGGCGCCACCTCGTGCACCTGCACGGGCTGGCGCGGCGCGGCCGGCAGCATGGCCATTTCCGTCTCGGCCAGCGCCAGCAGGGCCGCATCGAGCTGTCCATGCACGGCGCGCGACAGGCCCCAGTAGCCGGCCAGCGCCGTGCAGGCGACGATGGCGAGGATGACGGCCAGGTGCACCAGCAGCAGGCGCTTGCGAAAGCTAGCCACCGTTGTTTTCCGCCAGGCGGAAGCCGCGCCCGCGCACCGTATGGATCAATGGCGGCAAGCCCGGCGTATCCACTTTTCCCCGCAGGTTGCGCACGTGGACGTCGATCAGGTTGTCGATGCCGATCAGGTCCGCCTGCCATATCTGCTCGGCCAGGCGCGCACGGCTGACCACTTCGCCCGCCTGGCGCAGCAGGATCAGCAGAATCGCGTATTCCTTGGGCGTGAGCACCAGCGGCGCACCGGCCCGTGTCGCCTGGTGGCTGACGGGATCGAGCGTCAAATCGGCCAGCGCCAGCACCAGCGGGCGGCTGATGTCGGAGCGGCGCAGCAGGGCGCGGATGCGCGCCAGCAGTTCCTCGAATTCGAAAGGCTTGGTCAGGTAATCGTCGGCGCCCGTGTTCAGGCCCGCCACCCGGTCGGCCGTGGCGTCGCGCGCCGTGAGCATCAGCACGGGCGTCTGGATGCCGCGCGCGCGCAAGTCGCGGCAAAAATCGATGCCCTGCTTGCCCGGCAACATCCAGTCCAGCACGATCGCGTCGTAGTCGACGGCGTAGCTTTCATCCTCGCCTTCCTCGGCGCTATGCGCCACGTCGACAACAAAGCCTTCTTCCTGCAAGCCGCGGGCCAGCAGGCGCGCCGCCTTGCGGTCGTCTTCCACCAGGAGGATTCTCATGCCAGCCTTTCGCGTCGCGCCCTGTTTTCCATGCTGGCATTTTACCGCGCTCCACCGCGCGCGCACCGAACCTGAAGAATGATTCAGGCATTCTTGGGCGCTTCTTCAGGACCACATTGCTATGCTTTTCCGGCGCTGTCATATCTCTGCCCGCGCCCCTTCTGACCGCCCGCCTGGGCACGGCATCCACGCATGCCCCATCACCATCAATAACAAGGAAACACGGGATGAACACGACCACCCGCAACGCCCTGGGCGCCAGCTGCGCCCTCGCTCTCGCCTGTTCGGCCCTGGCCGGCTGCGCCAAACCGACGGCGGCAGCCACGCCGCCCGCCCAATCGAGGCACCTGGACGACGGCAGCATCGCCGTCGACAAGATGTCGCCGCTGCGCCAGCGCCTGCAGGTCGCCGCCGTGCAGGAACAGGAGATCGCCACGCAGACGGATGCGCCAGGCAGCATCGAAGCGATGCCGGAAAAACTGGTGAAAATCACGCCGCCGCTGGCTGGCCGGATCACGCGTTTGCAGCGCACGCTGGGCGACAGCGTGAAGGCGGGCGACCCGCTGTTCACGCTCGATTCGGCGGAACTGAGCGCCGCCTACGCGGACGACAGCAAGGCGAAGTCCGCCCTGCTGCAGGCGCGCCAGGAACTGGAGCGCCAGAAAACCCTGTTCGAGGCGGAAATCGCCGCGCGCAAGGAGTACGAAGCGGCGCAGGCGGCTTTTGCGCAGGCCGGCAGCGATGCCCAGGCCAGCGCCGACAAGCTGGCCCAGTACGGTGCCGGCGTGCGCGGTTCGCGCCGCGACTATGTCTTGCGCTCGCCGATCGCCGGCACCGTGATCGCCATGGAAGGCGCCCAGGGCGGCTACTGGAACGATATCAACGCGCCCGTCATGACGGTGGCCGACCTGTCCACCGTGTGGCTGTCGGCCAACGTGGCCGAGAGGGACCTGGCGCAGGTGGCCGTGGGACAAAAGACCAGCATCACCGTCGACGCCTGGCCCGGCAAGGCTTTTGAGGGCAAGGTCGCGTATGTGGGCGCCGTGCTCGATCCCGAGACGCGCACGGTGAAGGTGCGCGTGGCCATCGACAACCGCGCCGGCGCCTTCAAGCCGGGCATGTTCGCCCACGCGGGATTCGCCGGCGCTTCCCGCCGCGCCCTCCTCGTGCCGGCGGCCGCCGTGCTGCAAAGTGGGCCATCGACGCGCGTGATGGTGGAGCGCAGCCCGCTGGTGTTCTCGCCGCACACGGTGGAAGTGGGCGCCAGCCATGGCGGGCAGGTGGAAATCGTCTCGGGCTTGCGCGCGGGCGAACGCATCGTCGTCAAGGAAGGAGTGCTGCTCAATGATTGACCGTTTCATCGCCACCTGCTGCCAGCGGCGCGGCATCGTCTGGCTGGTACTGCTGTTCGTCGCCGTCTACGGCGTCTATTGCTGGAAGCAGCTGCCCATCGAAGCCTACCCCGACATCGCCGACGTCACCTCGCAGATCGTCACGCAGGTGCCGGGCCTGGGCGCCGAGGAAATCGAGCAGCAGATCACCATTCCACTGGAACGCGCCCTGCTCGGCACGCCCGGCATGCACGTGCTGCGCACGCGCAGCCTGTTCGCCCTGTCGCTGATCACGGTGGTGTTCGAGGATGGCAGCGATGGCTACTTCACGCGCGAGCGGCTGCAGGAACGCCTGGCCAGCGTGAACCTGCCGTACGACGCCAAGCCGGGACTCGATCCCTATACCTCGCCCACGGGCGAGATCTACCGCTACACGCTGGAATCGAAAACACGCTCGCTGCGCGAACTGTCCGAGCTGCAGTTCTGGACGGTGATTCCGCGCCTGCAGCAGGTGCGCGGCGTGGCCGACGTCAGCAATTTCGGCGGGCTGACGACGCAATTCATGCTGGAACTCGATCCCGCAAAACTCGACAGCTACGGTTTCTCGCTGGCGCAGGTCAAGGACGCCATCAACGCCAACAATATCAGCGGCGGCGGCAGCGTCATCGACCGTGGCCAGCAATCGTACGTGGTGCGCGGCGTGGGCTTGCTGCATTCGCTCGACGACATGGGCAACGTCGTCGTCAGCAGCAAGGACAGCGTGCCCGTGCTGGTGAAAGACCTGGGCAAGCTCGCCTATGGCAACGTGGAGCGGCGCGGCATCCTCGGCAAGGACGACAACCCCGACACCATCGAAGGCATCACGCTGCTGCTGAAGGATTTCAATCCGTCCGAGGCGCTGGCCGGCATCCACGCGGCCGTCGATGACCTCAATACCAACCTGCTGCCGAAAGATGTGAAAGTGGTGCCCTACCTGGACCGCAGCTCGCTGATCGACGCCACCCTGCACACGGTCAGTTATACCTTGGGCGAAGGCATGCTGCTGGTCGCCCTCGTACTGCTGCTGTATCTGGGCAGCCCGCGCGCAGCCGCCATCGTCGCGCTGACGATTCCTCTGGCCCTGCTGATCGCCTTCATCTTCATGCACCACTTTAAAATTCCCGCCAATTTGCTGTCCCTGGGGGCGATCGACTTCGGCATCCTCGTCGACGGTTCCGTGGTGGTGCTGGAAAACATGCTGCGCCGCCGCGAGCGGGAACAGGAACGGCCCCTCACCCTGCAGGACGCCATCGGCGCGACCCTGCAGGTGGCGCGACCCATCATGTTCGGCATGGCCGTCATCATCGCCGCCTACCTGCCACTGTTCGCCTTCCAGCGCATCGAATACAAGCTGTTCTCTCCCATGGCGTATGCGGTGGGCGCGGCGCTGGTGGGCGCGCTGGTGGTGGCCCTGGTGCTGATCCCCGGCCTGGCCTGGCTAGCCTTGCGCAAGCCGCGCCGCACCTTCCATAACCGCGCACTGGACAAGCTGGCGGCCGCGTACGGCCGCTTCCTCGAGCGCATGGTGGGCAGAAAGCGCTGGGTGGCGATGGTGTGCGCCGCCTCGCTGGCATGCCTGGCTTTGCTGGGCACTACCATCGGACGGGACTTCCTGCCCTATCTCGATGAAGGCTCCCTGTGGCTGCAGGTGCAGATGCCGCCCGGGATCACGCTCGACAAGGCGTCCGACATGGCCAGCGAACTGCGGCGCGCCGCGCTGGAGTTTCCCGAAGTGTCGACCATCGTCACGCAGACGGGGCGCAACGACGACGGCACCGATTACTGGACGCCGTCGCACATCGAGGCGAGCGTGGGCCTGCATCCGTATAAAAGCTGGAAATCGGGCATGAGCAAGCAGCAGCTGATCGCGAAAATGAATGAGCGCTTCGCGCGCATGCCCGGCTTTACGGTGGCCTTCATGCAGCCGATGATCGATGGTGTGCAGGATAAATTGTCGGGTGCGCACAGCGACCTGACGGTGAAAATCTTCGGCAACGACCTCGATGAAGTGCGCGCCATCGCCGGCAAGGTGGCGCACGTATTGAAAGGTGTCCCCGGCGCCTCCGACGTGGCCGTGGACGTGGAACCGCCGCTACCCAACCTGAAGGTGGAACTGGACCGCGCAAAGGCGGCCCGCTACGGCATCAATGCGGCCGACGTGGCCGACCTGATTGCCACCGGCATCGGCGGCGCGCCCATCGGCCAGGTGTACGTGGGCGAGAAAAGCTACGACATCGCCGTGCGCTTCCCGCCCGCTACGCGTTCCAGCCCGGACGCCATCGCCAACCTGAAACTCACGGCGGCGAATGGCGCGAAGATCCCGCTGGCGCAGGTGGCCAGCATCAGCACCACCTCGGGCGAGAGCGTGATTGTGCGCGAAATGGGCCGGCGCCACATCATCGTGCGCCTGAATGCCCGCGGACGCGACCTGGCCGGCTTCCTGGCCGAAGCGCGCCCGCTGGTGGCGCAAGCCGTGGCAGGCGAGCACCAGCGCATCAGCGTCGAATGGGGCGGCCAATTCGAGAACCTGCAGCGCGCGCAAAGCCGTTTGGCCCTGATCCTGCCGATGACGCTGGGCGCCATGTTCCTGCTGCTGTTTGGCCAGTTCCGCAACCTGCGCCAGCCCGCGCTGGTCTTGCTGGCCGTGCCGCTGGCCATGCTCGGTGGCCTGGCCGCGCTGCACCTGCGCGGCATGACCTTGAACGTGTCGAGCGCCGTCGGCTTCATCGCCCTGTTCGGCGTGGCCGTCCTGAACGCCGTGCTGATGCTGGCGCAGATCAACCGCTTGCGCGCCGACGAAGGCCGCAGTTTGCGCGACGCCGTGCTGGAAGGCGCCCGCGACCGCATGCGCCCCGTCCTCATAACGGCCACCGTGGCCGCCCTGGGCCTGACGCCGGCCATGCTGGCCACGGGTCTGGGCAGCGACGTGCAGCGCCCGCTGGCCACCGTGGTGGTGGGCGGTCTGGTGACGGCGACGGCGCTGACCCTGCTGCTGTTGCCGGCCCTGTATTACCTGATCGAGGCGCACGTACACAAACGCCGGACCGATACCGAAGGAAAGACCCATGACACGTTTTAATGTACTGCTGGCAGCCTGGCTGATCGCCCCTTGCGCCATCGCCACCCCCCTGAGCTTTGAAACCTATCTGTCCGCCGTGGAAAGCCACAGCCTGGAGCTGCAGTCGCAGCAGGAAGGCATCGTCTCGGCCAAGGCCGGCATCGGCATCGCCGGCCTGCGTCCCGATCCCGAATTCACCCTGGGCGCCACGCGCGAAACCGTGCGCAGCGTCGAACATCGGCCCGTCACGTGGAACCCGGCCATCAGCATGGCCATCGAGACGGGCGGCAAGCGCGCCGCGCGCTTGAAAGCCGCGCACAGCAATGTCGCGCTGGCCGAGGAAACGGTGGCAGGCTTCAAAAGCGAACTGTATGGCACGGCGGCCGCCGCGTTCACGGAAGCGTGCCGCACGCGCGAGGTCCTCGCGCGCAAGGAGCAGACCATGGCGGCCCTGTCGAAAGTCGTGGAAGCGAACGCCGTGCGGCGCAAGGCGGGCGATGTGGGCGGCATCGAGCTGCTGCAGTCGCGCGTGGAACGCGACCAGTTCCAGGCCGACCTGGCGCAGGCGCGCAGCGAGGCCGATAGCGCCATGCTGGCCCTGTCGCCGCCGCTGGGGCGCCGGTTCGACGCGCTGTTTCCGGAGGCGCAGCTGGTATGCGATTTCGCCGCGTTTGAGAACCAGGATGCCGGTATGCTGGTGCCGCAAGCGCTCGATGCCCGCAGCGACGTGCGCATCGCCCGCGCCACCCTGGACAACCTGCGCGACGGCGCGGCGCTGGTGCGCGCCAACCGCGCCGTCGACCCGACCGTGACGCTGGGCCTGGCCGCCGCGCGCGGCTACCATGACGGCATCGACGCCAGCGGCAATCCCGTCGAAGGCGCGCCCCGCTCCCGTGCGCTGTCCATCTCGCTGGCCATCCCCATTCCCCTGTCGCGGCGCGACAAGGGCGACATCGTACAGGCGGAAGCGGGCGTGACACAGGCGATGCTGGCCCTGCGCCAGGCGGAACTGACAGCGGAAACGCAAGTGCGCACGGCGCAGCGGCAACTGCGGGCGGCGCAGGACAGGCTGGCGCGCTACCGTGACGGCGTGCTGGTCGATGCGCAAAAGGTGGTCGATGGCATGCGCCTGTCGTACTTCAGCGGCAATGCCTCGCTGCTGGAATGGCTGGCGGCGCAGCGCTCGGCCGATGAGGCGTACCAGGGCTATGTGCAGGCGCGCGCCGATGCGGCCATCGCCAGCACGCAGCTGCAACTGGCGATCGGCCAGCGGCCGCGCTTGTAGCGGGGAAGGAGAGAACGAGGAGATACCGGCGCGGCCATGCCGCACCGGTCGTCAGGAACGGAGAATTACTGGGGCTGGGCGGGAGCGTCGCCTTCGGCGGCCGGATCGGCGTCGACGTCGGCGTCGTCCGCTTCCGGCTCATCGCCCTCGCCGCCGTCGGCCGGCTTCGGATTGTTTTTCGCTTCCAGCTTGCGCCTGGCTTTTTCCTCGGCTTTCTTCTTCTTTTCCAGCTCTTTTTGCCGTTTTTCGTATTGGAAATTTGTCTTGGCCATTTACTACCTCTTTAGTTTTTAGATGTTACAGATAAGCATATAAGCCACATTATGACGTAGTTGGACCAAACACCAAATGTTTAGCCTCGCGGATGATGCTGCGCATGCAGCAGTTTCAGCCGTTCGCGGGCCACATGCGTGTAAATCTGCGTGGTGGAAATATCGGAGTGTCCCAGTAACAATTGCACAACGCGCAAGTCCGCGCCATGGTTCAGCAAATGGGTGGCGAACGCGTGGCGCAGGGTGTGCGGCGACAGCGGTGCCGTGATGCCGGCGTTCAGCGCGTGTTTTTTGATAATGACCCAGAACATTTGCCGCGTCATGGCGCCGCCGCGCCGCGTGACGAACAGCGCATCGTCCATCTGGCCGTCGAGAATCACGCCGCGCGCTTCCTTCAGGTAGCGCTCGATCCACAGCCGCGCCTGCTCGCCGAACGGCACCAGCCGCGTCTTGCTGCCCTTGCCCGTGATGCGCAGCACGCCATCGTTCAGGCTCAGCTCCACGGATTTCAAGTCCACCAGTTCCGACACGCGCAAGCCGCTCGCATACATGAGTTCCAGCATCGTGCGCTCGCGCAGGCCCAGCGGCGTGCTGACGTCGGGCGCCGCCAATAGCGCTTCCACCTGCGCTTCGCTCAAGGTATGCACGAAGCGCGCTGGCTGCTTGGCCGACACCATCTTCAGGCACGGGTCGGCCGCGATATGCTTGTGCCGCAGGGCCAGCTGGTAAAAACGCTTGAGCACGGACAGGCGCCGGTTCGACGACGTGGCCTTGCTCTCGTCGTGGCGGGCGGCGAAATACGCCTCGATATCGGCCGTGGACACGTCGTACAGGCCCTCGCGCCCGGGCCGCGCCACTTCCAGCCAGCGCGAAAACAGCCGCATGTCGCGCCGGTAGGCGTCCAGCGAGTTTTTCGACAGGCCGTCTTCCAGCCACAGGCTGTCGCAGAATTCATCGATCAGGGTAGTGTTGTCGGGCGCCAGCAGGCTGTTCATCATCGTGTTGACCACCCCATGCCCGCCACGCCTTCATGCGCCAGCAGCCAGCGCTTCACGCCCAGGTGGAAGCCCGTCGCATCGTCATGGTGGGCAAAGCCGCCCAGGCCGCCAGCGGCCGTGACCCGGTGACAGGGTATGACCACGGGAAACCAGTTGGCGCCGCAGGCCTGGCCCACGGCGCGCGGCGCCGAGCCGATCAGGCGCGCCACGTCGCCATAGGTGCGCACCTGGCCGCGCGGGATGCCGGCGATCGCCGCCCATACCCGTTGCTGGTAGGCGCTGCCCGCGCCTGCCAGCGGCAAGTCGAAGACATGATCGGGATCGATAAAATAGCGCGTCAGTTGCTGGCACGCCCGCTCGGAGACGGCATCCTGCGCGTCTTTTTCCGCAAAGTGCGGCGGCAGATACACCAGCTCGCATACCTGGCCATCCTGCGTGCGCACGCCCATGGCGCCGAACGGCGCGGCCACGATGGCGCTGAACAGTTCACTGCCCTGTTGTTTTTTCATCTGCTGATCATTATTCAAGTGTGGCATATATGCAACCTGCCGGCGCCGGAAACAGCGCCACGGGAATTATGCACCGACTTTGGGCGTGCCGGCGGACGTTTCCCGGGGACGAAAAAAAAGCGCACCAGTCGGTGCGCTTCAAATATTGCTTCACGTTCCCGGTCGTTTGGGTCCGCCGGTGCCGGCTTGTGGCCGCAGACAGCTATGACTCAACAACTTCTGTGAAACGTGTGTCTCCTCAATATATCCCCGGTATCAATACCGTTTTTATAGACCACTCCCCCACTAACCTTGTTGCCAATTCTGTATTTCAGCCTTGCTACCTGGGCGTATATGCATATACGTGTTTCCCCTTAAGGCTGCCCATCATAGCGCATTTATTCGGCCGGATCGACTTTTTTTGCACCATGACGGGGACAACTGTTTTAGTTGTAAATTAAATTTGGCAGCCACAGCGAGATTTGTGGTACGTAGGTAATCAGCACCAGGAAGCCCAGCATCGTCAGCAGCCACGGCATCACGGCCACGGTCAGCTCCGAAATGCCCATCTTGGTAATGCCGGACGCCACGTACAGGTTCAAGCCCACGGGCGGATGGCACATGCCGACCTCCATATTGACCACGATCAAGATGCCGAAGTGCACAGGATCGATGCCCAGCTTCATGGCGACAGGGAACAAAATCGGCGCCATGATCAGCACGATGGACGACGGTTCCATGACGTTACCAGCCAACAACAACAGCACGTTGACCACCAACAAGAAGCTGATCACGCCCAGGCCCTTGCCCGTGATCCATTCGGCCATCGCTTGCGGGATGTTTTCGCTGGTCATCAGGAACGAGAACAGCACGGCATTCGTGATGATGTACAACAGCATCGCCGACATGGCGGCCGAGTCGAGCAAGACCTTGCCCACTTGCTTGATCTTCAAGTCCTTGTAGACGAAGACGGCGATGATGAAGGCGTACACGGCTGCCATGGCGGCCGCTTCCGTCGGCGTGAAGGCGCCCGAGTAGATGCCGCCCATGACGATGACGATCAAGAGCAGGCCCCAGGCGCTTTTCTTGAAGGTGACGAAGCGTTCCGTCCAGCTGGCCTTCTTCATGCGCGGATAATTGTGCTTGCGCGCCAAGAACCACGTGGTCAGGCCCAGCAGCATGGCCAGCATCATGCCGGGAATCACGCCCGCCATGAACAGCTTGCCCACCGAGGTATTCGTGCTGACGGAATACATCACCATCACGATCGATGGCGGAATCAGGATGCCCAGCGCGCCCGAGGTGGTGATGACGCCAGCGCCGAAACCGCGCGGGTAGCCCTGCTTGACCATGGCCGGCAGGATGATGGAGCCGATCGCCACCACGGTGGCGGGGCTGGAGCCGGAAACGGCAGCAAACAGCGCGCACGCCATCACGCCGGCCAGCGCCAGGCCGCCATGCCAGTGGCCCACCATGGAACTGGCGAAGTTGATCATGCGCCGCGCCACTCCGCCATGCGTGAGGAAGTTGCCCGCCAAAATGAAGAACGGGATGGCCATGATCTCGAATTTCTCGATGCCCGTGAAAATCTTCAGGGCCACCGATTCGATGGGCACGCTGGTCATGGTAAACAGGAACGTGAGTACCGTCAGGCCCAGCGAAATGGAAATCGGCATGCCGGTCAGCATCAACGCCAGCAGCAACACAAAAATGATCAGCGCGTTCATGCCTTGGCTCCTTTTTCTTCAGCCGTCAGTTCGTCTTCCAGGCCCTCGACGTGCGAATGGTCGTGTTTCGGCAAGGCGCCCGTCTTGATGAAATGCACCATCACTTGCAGGAAGCGGAAGCACATCAGGTAGGAACCGAGCGGCACGGCCAGGTAGACCAGCCACATCGGTACTTCCATGTCGGCCGAGGTCTGGTCCGTGTGGCCGATCGACCACACGAAGCTGGCGCCCAGGGTACCCACGACACCCGTAAACAGGGCGCCGGCACCCAGGCCGAAGACGATGAAACGGTCGCGCCAGCGCGGGTTCATGCGGTTGATCAAGACATCGACGCCCACGTGGATACCCGTGCGCACGCCATACGCGGCGCCGAACTTGGCCATCCAGACGAACATGTAGATGCACAGTTCCTGGGCCCAGCTGGTATTGATTTGAATCAGGAAGTCTTGCACGACCGGTATCGGCAAGCCTGCCAGGTAGCGGTGCACGACCGCGACGAAGATGATGAAGGTGGCTGCGCCCATCAGGGTCGCGATCAGCCACTCTTCCAGGTGATCCAGAAATTTCATGGTGGACTTTCAAAGAATGCGGGTACGCTGACACCCGCGCAGGACGCGCAGGTGCCGTTGCTACAGAAAGACAGGGATGCCCCTGAAAGCCGCACCGGGTGGCGCGGCCAGCGCTATTACTTCGCGCTTTCCTTGTTGATGGCCGAGATCAGGTCCTTGCCGATGCGCGCTTCCATGGTCTTTTGCACGGGCGCCAGCGCCTTGCGCCACTCGGCCTGTTCCTGCACCGTCAAGGTGTAGATCTGCGTCTTGCCCGCTTTCTTGATGGCGTCGAGGGCCTGGTCGTTGTCGCGCTGGGCGATGGCTTTTTCAAACGTGGTCGCTTCGCGCATGGCTTTTTCCAGCTGGGCGCGGATATCGGGCGGCAAGCCATCCCAGAATTTCTTGTTGACGATGACGGCATAGCCCAGGTAGCCGTGGTTCGACACGGTCACGTGCTTTTGCACCTCATGCATCTTTTGCGTGTACATATTCGACGGCGGATTTTCCGTGCCGTCGACCACGCCCGTCTGCAGCGCCTGATACACTTCCGAGAAGGCCAGCACCTGCGGATTGGCACCCAGCGCGCGCATCTGCGCGTCGAGCACCTTGGACGACTGGATGCGCATTTTCAGGCCCTTGAAGTCGGCCGGGCTGTGCAGCGGCTTGTTGGCCGACATCACCTTGAAGCCATTGTCCCAGTAGGCCAGGCCCGTGATACCCTTGGGTTCCAGTTTTTTCAGCAGGCTCTTGCCGATTTCGCCTTCGGTAACGTTGTACAGCGCCGTCTTGGTGGGGAAAATGTAGGGCAGGTCGAACGCTTCGAACTCCTTCACGCCCAGCGGGCCGAACTTGGCCAGCGAGGGCGCCAGCATCTGCACGGCGCCCAGCTGCAGGGCTTCGAGTTCTTCCTTGTCCTTGTACAGCTGGCTGTTCGGGTACAGTTCGACCTTGACCTTGCCATTCGTGGCTTTCTCGGCCAGCTGCTTGAAACGCTCGGCGGCCTGGCCTTTCGGCGTGTCCGTCGCCACGACGTGGCTGAACTTGATGACGATGGGGGCTTGCGCGTAAGCGTGCACGCCGGCGGTGGCGCCTATGGCCGCGCACAGCGCGACGAACATGGTTTTCATCTGCATTTTTGTCTCCTGGATGGTTTTTAGAAAAACTTTATTATTTGTCTACTTGGATATTGTGCCAAAGAAACTGCTTCGGCTATTGTGGTTAACCACAATAGCCGGCTCCCGATAAGCCGCTACCCTGCCAGCCATGCCGACTCCCCCCACCCTTGCACGCCGCTTCAAGCTATCGAGCCCGATGCGCTGGCTGCTGCCCGTCATATTGCTGCTGCTGTTCCTGTCCATCCTGTTCTGGCTGCCCTGGCAGGCGCGCCAGATGGAAAGCAACGAGCGCCAGGAGCAATTGATCGCCGACACCCTGTGGGTGGAGCAGACCATCCGCTTCCAGCTGGCGCGCAACGAGGAAAGCCTGTTCAACCTGGGTGTCGATATCGCCAGCGCCTCGCTGGGCGCGGAAAAAGTGCACGAACGGCTGCAGCAGATGCTGCGCAATGGCCGCGAACTGCAACGCGTGCTGTGGCTCGACACCAGCGGCAAGGTGCTGGCCACCAGCGACAACAGCCTGCCGCATGCCTTGTCGTTTTCACCGGCCTCGCTGACGGCGGCCGACAATGCGCGCCGCCTGCACCGGGGCCAGTACGCCCAGCCTTCGCAGCAGAGCGGCTTTCCCGACGCGCCGCCGGGCGCCATGCTGATGGATTACCACCAGCCCCTGTTCGATGGCCAGCGCTATGTCGGCAGCCTGGTGGCCACCTACCAGATCAGCAGCCTGCTCGATGAAATGGTGCCGTGGTGGTTTGCGCAGGATAACCAGATTTCGCTGATCGACCGCGACGACAAGGTGCTGGCGCGGCGCGCCGCCGCCGGTCCCGGCCACGGCGTGTACACGCACAAGCGCGCGCTCGACGTGCCCGGCGCCACCATCACCCTGTTTACCGACAGCGTGAAAAGCCAGCCCAAGCTGCTGCCCAATCTGCTGGTCGGCTCCGTCATCGCCCTCTCGCTGGGTTTATTATGGAGCCTGCTGGCCCTGTGGCGGCATATTTCGCGCCGCCTGGTGGCCGAGGGCGCGCTGCGCCAGCAGATGCTGTTTCGCACGGCGATGGAAAACTCGCTGGTGACGGGCATGCGCGCGCGCGACCTCGAAGGAAGAGTCACATATGTGAATCCCGCGTTTTGCCAGATCGTCGGCTATCCGCCCGAGGAAATCCTGGGGCGTTTGCCGCCCATGCCCTACTGGGTGCCCGAGGCGCTGGAGGAATACCAGCAGCGCTTCGTCAAGGCCCTGGCCGGCAACCCCACGCCGCAGTTCGAAACCTATTTCCAGCGCCCCGACGGCACGCGCGTGGCCGTGCTGATCTTCGAAGCGCCGCTGGTGGACAAGAACGGCCAGCAGACGGGCTGGATGGGTTCCGTGCTCGATATCTCGGACCGCAAGCGGGTCGAGGAACTGAATCGCCAGCAGCAGGAAAAACTGCAAACGAGTTCGCGCCTGGCCACCATGGGCGAACTGGCGTCGATGCTGGCGCACGAATTGAATCAGCCGCTGGCGGCCATTTCCAGCTACACCACGGGAGCCTTGAATTTGATCCGCCGCGCCATCGAGCATGACGCCCCCGTCGATCCGGGCACCTTGAAACCGGCACTGGAGCAAGCCAGCGCGCAGGCGCAGCGGGCCGGCCAGATCATCCGCAGCGTGCACGATTTCGTGCGCAAGAGCGAGCCGCAGCGCCAGGACATCTCCATCCGTACCCTGATCGACGGCATCCGCGCGCTGATCGACCTGCAGGCCCGCAAATACTATGTCACCATCCAGGAAGAGCTGCCACCGGACCTGCCGCTGCTGCGCGCCGACCCCGTGATGATCGAGCAGGTGCTGCTGAACCTGACGCGCAACGCCATCGAAGCGATGCAGGATGCGGCGCCGGGACGGCGTATCATGCGCCTGCGGGCCAGCCACGACGCGCAGCAGGGCATGGTGACGGTGGACGTGATCGACCATGGACATGGCATTCCCCAGGACGTCGCCGAGCGGCTGTTTTCGCCGTTTTTCTCGACCAAGTCCGAAGGCATGGGCATGGGCTTGAACATCTGCCGCACCGCCATCGAATTTCATGGCGGCGCGCTGACCTTCGGCGCCAACCCCGCTGGCGGTACCATCTTTACATTCAGCGTGCCGGCCGCGCCGCGCGCGCCGCACTCGCCTTAACGAATAACGCATAACGACAAGCCGGAGACCACATGCTACACATCATTGACGACGAAGAGGTCGTGCGCGACTCCCTGTCCTGGCTGGCCGCCTCGCGCAGCATCGAGGCGCGCAACTATGCCAGCGCGCAGCAATTCCTCGATAGCCTGGACGGCAGCTTCGACGCCGCCGGCGACTGCGTGCTGCTCGACGTGCGCATGCCCGACATGAACGGCATCGCCCTGTTCGACCAGCTGGTCAAGCGCGACCTGACGGCGCGCCTGCCCGTGATTTTCCTCACCGGCCATGGCGACGTGCCGATGGCCGTCGACAGCCTGAAACGGGGCGCCTTCGATTTCTTTGAAAAGCCGTTCAACGACAACGACCTGATGGACCGCGTGCAGCAGGGCCTGGCCAACTCGCGCCAGGCGGGCGAACTGGCCGCCGTGCATGCGCGCCTGGCCACCCTGTCGACGCGCGAACGCGAAGTGCTGGACCTGATTTTGGCGGGCAAGATGAACAAGGTGGTGGCCGACAAGCTGGGCATCAGCATGCGCACCGTGGAAGTCCACCGCGCGCATATCTTCGACAAGATGCAGGTCAAGACGGCGGTGGAGCTGGCGGGGTTGTTGAAGTAGTGCAGCCATGTTGGATTACGCGGCGCTGGCGCGCCGCTAATCCAACCTACATTGCAATGTAGGTCGGGTAGGTCGGGTTAGCGCGCAGCGCGTAACCCGACACCACCGCCATCACGCATCATGGTGCTCGTGATGCTCCGCCGCCCCATGCTTCCAGTAACTGGCCACATGCAGATGCTGCTTCGGCACCCCAGCATCGATGAAATGCCCGCGCAAGCCCTGCACCTGCGCATGCTCGCACGCCACCCACACGTAACCGTCGCCATCCTGCGGCAAGGCGACCTTCGCCAATTCTTCCAGCAGCAGCGGCCCCTTGCGGCCATTGCGCGCTACCCAGCGCACGTCCAGCTGCGCGGCGGACTCCAACGCGATCTGTTCGCCGTCTTCGACGATCTCGATCACGGCAATCGCCCGCGCCGTGGCCGGCAACTGCTCCAGGCGGCGGGCAATGGCCGGCAAGGCCGTCTGGTCGCCCACCAGCACATACCAGTCGAAATCGAGCGGCACCAGCATGGAGCCGCGCGGTCCGCCCACGCCCAGGGTCTGGCCGGGCGCCGCTTGCGCCGCCCAGCTGGCCGCGGGGCCGTCGCCATGTAGCACGAAGTCGATTTCCAGCTCGCGCCGCGCGGCGTCATAACGGCGCGGCGTGTAATTGCGGGCGATGGGACGCGCGCCTTCCGCGTACTGGATGGGATTCGGGCCATTGCCCAGCACGGGAAACACGGGCGCTGTCTCGCCCGGGGCGGGGAAGAACAGCTTGACGTGATCGTCGTGCGCCGGCGAGACAAAGCCATCCAGGTCATCGCCCGCCAGGGTGATGCGGCGCATGTGCGGCGTCAGCTGCTCCGTGCGCACGACGGTGAGCACGCGCAGTTTCAAGTCATGCCGCACGCGCTCGATGGCATGCGGACGTGGTGCTGTAGGTGATGCAGTAGTCATTGCTTATCCTTGTAAAGTAGGCTCAGTGGCCGTCGACGATGGCATTCGCCGCCTGCTCCAGCACGGCGGAGACGCGCTCGGCTTCGGCGTCGTTCCAGCTGGTCTTGTTCAGCAACAGCGCATGCTTGAGGGTGTGCATGGCCTGGCGCACGCGCTCGGGCAAGGCGTTGCGCGCCTGGACGCGGGCAAACATGTCGAGCCGGGCCAGGATGCCATCCACCTGGGCGCGATTCTCGTCGAGATACGCGCGTCCCAGGTCCGTGATCGTGTAGAGCTTCTTGCCGCTGGCGCTCTCGCTTGAGGTGACGTGATCCTGCTCTTCCAGCAGGGTCAGGGTCGGGTACACGGCGCCCGGGCTGGGGGCGTAGGCGCCGCCGCAACGCTCTTCGATGGCCTTGATGATTTCATAGCCGTGGCGCGGGCTGATTTCGATCAGCGCCAGCACGATCAGCGGCAGGTCGCCGCGGCCGAAGACGCGCTCGGCCCGTTCGCCGCGCCCTCGTCCACCTGGGCCACCGGGGCCGCCATGGCCCATGCCGTCGCCGCGCTCGTCGAAACCGCGCGGGCCGCGGCCATGCATGGCGTATTCGCTGCGGTGCTCGTGGCGGTGTTCGCCATGGTAATGCTGCTGGCCGCAATGGCCGTGATGATGGTGGTGGCCGTGATGGCCGTGTTCTGCGTGGTGTGAGTTTCTCATGTTTTCTCTTTAAAGATATATCGTTAGTAGGTATCGTCATTTTATAACGATATATCGATAAGTCAAGGAGAAATTTGTTATGCTCGTCTTTCCGCAATCGACACGTCCTTGCCATGCCTGAAAAAACTGTCCCAGAAAAAATGTATGTGAAAAATGCCGCGGCCCTGGCCGTGCTCAATGATGGCGGCGAGCATGGGGAATTGCTGGCGCAGTTGCCGCCAGAGCGGCTGGTGCGGGAAGGTGAAAATGCTGACTGGATATTGCTGTTTGCGCGCAGCCGCGCGGAACTGGAGCAGTACCTGCCGGCGTCGCGGGCGCGCCTGGCGCCCGGCGGCGCGGTCTGGGTGGCATACCGCAAGGGCGGAATCAAAGCGGGCAGCGACATCCACCGCGACGATATCCGCGACTTTGCGCAAACCATGGGCCTCGACAGCGTGGCGATGGTCGCCATCGATAGTCAGTGGTCGGCGCTGCGCCTGAAGCAGGCTTAAACGCAGAAATAAACGCAGGTCAAGCGATGCCGTGCAGCGCCAGCGCCCATTCGACGTGTTCGCGCACGATGGCCGACGGATGCTCGCGGCGCGACAGCAGAGCCGCGACGATGTCGGCCTGGCCCCGGGCCTTGGTCGCCGCGTTGCCCATGCCGACGGCCAGGTTGCGCAGCCAGCGTTCGTGGCCGATGCGGCGGATCGCGCTGCCTTCCATGCGGCGGTTGAATTCCTCTTCCGTCCAGGCGAACAGTTCCACCATGCCGGCGCTGCCCAGGCTGTGGCGCTCGTCGAAGTCCGGCACGACGGCGCGCTGGGCGAACTTGTTCCACGGGCAGACGGTCTGGCAATCGTCGCAGCCATACACCTTGTTGCCGATCAAGGGGCGCATCTCGACGGGAATGGCCCCCTTCAATTCGATCGTCAGGTAGGAGATGCAGCGGCGCGCGTCAAGCTTGTACGGCCCCAGGATGGCTTGCGTCGGGCACACCGTGATGCACGCCGAGCACTGGCCGCAGCGCGGTGTCTCCGGCGGGTCGACGGGCAGCGGCACGTCGATGAGTATCTCGCCGAGGAAAAAAAAGGAGCCGCCCTGGCGGTTGATCAGCAAGGTATGCTTGCCGCGCCAGCCCAGCCCGCCCTTTTGCGCCAGCTCGACTTCCATCACGGGCGCCGAATCGCTGAAGACGCGGTAGCCGAAGTCGCCGATCTCGCCCTTGATGCGCTCGGCCAGCTGCTGCAGGCGCGAACGCATGACCTTGTGATAGTCGCGGCCGCGCGCATACACGGAGATCACGGCCGCCGCGGGATCGGCATCGCGCGCCGCCTCGTGCTCACGCCAGTCTGGCCCCAGCGCCGGTGGCAGATAATTCATGCGCGCGCTGATGGCGCGCACCGTGCCCGGCACCAGTTCGGCCGGGCGTGCGCGCTTCATGCCGTGGCTGGCCATGTAATCCATTTCGCCGTGATACCCTGCATCGAGCCAGGCTTGCAAGGGCGCTTCCATGTGCGACAGGTCCACGTCGGCGATACGCACCTCGGCAAAACCCAGCTCGCGCCCCCATTCTTTAATGGTGCGCGCCAAGGCGGCGAGATCGGTGACGGTGGCGGACATAGGGGACTTTACGGAAAACGGCAGGCGCGCGGGCGGTTACAATGACAGCAGCCTCCATTTTATGCGATACCGAAGATAATGACCGAACACTTCAAAGCCCACCTCCACGACGAAGCCGGCACCGCCGCGCTGGGCGCCGCGCTGGCGCGCGCACTGGCGCCGGGCCTGGCGATCTACCTGCACGGCGACCTGGGCGCCGGCAAGACGGCCCTCACCCGCGCCCTGCTGCACGCGGCCGGCCATGCGGGCCACGTGAAAAGCCCCACCTATACCTTGTCCGAACCGTACACGGTGCAGCTCGATGGCCAGAGCGTCAACGTCATCCATTTCGACCTGTACCGCATGGGCAGCGCCGAGGAATTCCTCGACGCGGGTTTTCGCGAAGACTTCGACGGCCGCAATATCTGCATCGTCGAATGGCCGGAGAAAGCCGAGCCGGTGCTGCCGCCGGCGGACCTGAATATTTATTTGAACGTTGCGGGTACAGGACGTGATGTAGAATTGCAAGCGTCTTCTGAATTGGGTCTGTCATGCCTTCACCGTCTCAAATTCGCCCCGAACCTTTGATCTCCTCGCCCATCACCCGGCGCACGGTCCTCAAGGCCGGCGGCACCCTGCTGCTGTCCGTTTTCGCGCCCATGTCGGCGATGGCGGCGCAAATTCTCGCCGTGCGCGTCTGGCCGGCCGAGGACTATACCCGCGTCACGCTGGAAAACGACAGCATCCTTAAGGCGACCCACTTCATCGTCAAGGACCCGGAACGCCTGGTGGTCGACATCGAAGGACTGGAACTCAATCCAACGCTCAAGGGCCTGGTGGCGAAGATCCAGTCGAACGACCCGTACATCAAGCAGGTGCGCGTGGGCCAGAACCGGCCCAACGTCGTGCGCCTGGTGTTCGACCTGAAGGAAGAGGTCACGCCGCAGCTGTTTACGCTGCCGCCGGCCGGCTCCTACAACCACCGTTTGATTTTCGACCTGTATCCCGTGCACGAGCCGGACCTGATCGCGCAAATGATCGAAAAGGGCGACTGGTCGAGCGACCCTGCCAAACCGCCAATGGCCGGCACGCATACGCCGCCGCCCGCGCTGCCCCTCCCCGAGAGCGGCAAGCCGCCCGTGGCCGCCGTCGTGCCACCGGTAGCGCCCATCGTGCCGCCCGTGCCCGATATCCGCCCGGAACAGCGTCCCGAAGCGCGGCCCCTGCCGGGCCAGAAAGTGGTGCGCATGATTACCATCGCGCTCGATCCCGGCCACGGCGGCGAAGATCCTGGCGCCATGGGCAGCCGGGGCAGCCGCGAAAAAGACGTGGTGCTGGCCATCGCCAAGCGCCTCAAGACCAAGCTGGAACTGCAGCCGAACATGCGCGTCATGCTCACGCGCGACGCCGATTTCTTCGTCCCGCTGGGCATGCGCGTGGAAAAGGCGCGCAAGGTGCAGGCCGACCTGTTCGTCTCGATCCACGCCGACGCCTTCATCCAGCCGACGGCGCGCGGCTCGTCCGTCTTCGTGCTGTCCGAAAAGGGTGCCACCTCGACTGCCGCGCGCTGGCTGGCCAACAAGGAAAACCAGGCCGACCTGATCGGCGGCGTGAACGTAAAGAACCACGACAAGCAGCTGGCCAGCGTGTTGCTCGACCTGTCGACGACGGCGCAGATCAATGACAGCATGAAGCTGGGCAAGGCCGTGCTGCGCGAAATCGGCGGCATCAACCGTCTGCACAAGGGTTCCGTCGAGCAGGCCGGCTTCGCCGTGCTGAAAGCGCCGGACATTCCCTCCATCCTGATCGAGACGGCGTTCATCTCGAATCCGGAAGAAGAAGCCAAGCTGACCGACAACGGCTATCAGGACCAGATGGCCGACGCCATCGTCACGGGCATCAAGAATTATTTTGCCAAGAATCCGCCGCTGGCGAAAAGCCGCCTGACCTGACATGAAAGCCTAGCATGAGCAAGAGTATCTTTGGCCAGCTGCCGGCCGTGACCATCCGCGCCGCCGACGGCGCGCAAGCGACCGTCACCCTGTACGGCGGCCACCTGGTCTCGTGGCGGACCAGCGATGGCCAGGAGCGCCTGTTCTGCAGCCGGGATTCCGCGCTGGATGGTAGCCGCGCCATCCGTGGCGGCGTGCCCGTGATCTTTCCCCAGTTCGGCGCGCGCGGCACGGGCATGCGCCACGGCTTTGCGCGCGTGGCGACCTGGCAGCTGGAATCGAGCGGCGACACCGATGGCGCCGCATGGGCGCAATTTGCCCTGACCCAGGCTGACTTGCCGGAAGCGATCGCCGCCACCTGGGCCTATGCCTTCACCTTGCGCCTGCGCGTGGCCGTCAAGGCGCAGACGCTGGAACTGAACCTGTCCGTGCATAACACGGGCGAGCAGGCGTTTCCATTCTCGGCGGCCCTGCACAGCTATTTTTCGATAGATCAATTGAGCGAGGCGCGCGTCGGCGGCTTGCAGCGCGTGCGCTATTCGGACGAAACACCGCAAGATGCCTTGCAGGCGGAAGAGCTGCTGCAATTCGCGGACAAGCTGGACCGCATCTACTACCAGCTGCCGGGCGCCTTGAGCCTGCAGTCCGGCGGCCATACGCTGCGCCTGGAACAGCAGGGCTTTACGGACGCCGTCGTGTGGAACCCGGGCGCGCAAGACGCGGCCGCCCTGCCCGACCTGGCCGACGATGAATACCAGCGTTTCATCTGCATCGAGCCAGCCCTGATCCAGCCCGACCTGCTGGCCGCCGGCGCCGAATGGACGGGCCGCCAGCATCTCGCATTTACATAAGAGCGACTGAAAAAGTCCAGGGCTAGGCGCCTTGCCGAAGGCAGTACGCATGTACGACGAGGCAAGGCAACAACGCCATGGGCTTTTCTCAGGCGCTGTTAATTCGACTCCTTGATGATGCGGCCATTGGCAGGCTGGATCGGACGCGCATTCAAGGGATACAAGCGGCTGAACAGCGCCATCTGCGCCGGCGAAGCCTGCACCGGCTGCTTCATCACCAGCCACAGCACGCCTTCGCTGCAAGGCGGCTCCGTCATCGATCCCATGTACGTGTAGTACTCGCGCCGCGTGGGCAGCATCTCGGCCGGGTCGAGCAGGATGGTCGGCTGCATGGTCTCGAATTTTTCCAGCGGCAGGTTGTTCCACACGGTCTGGATGGTCGCCTGCGGCGCGCCCCGCTCCAGCAGCAGCGCCAGCACGGCTTGCCGGCCTTCCGCGTCACGGTGCACCAGGTGCACCACCATCTCGAATGCCTTGCCATTGATGCGCTCTTCGGACGGGCGGTGGAAATGGAATTGCTGCAGCTCGAACATGCGGTTCTGCACCGTGATGTAATTACCGCCGCTCACGCCCACCTGCACCGTGTGGCCATTGTCGACCACATTGAACGACGACGGATGGTAGTCAAAACTGATCTGCTCGAGTTCCACCTTCATGCCGTCGCGGATATCGATCGGCGACTGCCGGCTGCCATTGCCGCACTTGGCCCAGTCGACATTGATCTTGCTCCAGTGGGCCGGGCCGCTGTCGCCCTCGTACGACCAGTGCGTGCCGCGCGGCACGGGCGGTGGCGGCGGCGCGGCCTTCACCACGGCCGCGCGCTTGGCGCGGGCGGCGGCGCGGGCCGCCTGGGTCGCGCGCATTTCCGCCAGGCGCGCCGCGATGCGTTCGGACAGGTCGACTTCGGCCGCTTCTTCCTTTTCGCGCGCCGTGGGTGCGACGACGACAGGCGCCTTGGCCTCCTTGCCCTTCACCGATTCGGTCAAGGTTTTCATGGCGGCCGCGCGCGCCGACGCCGACATGGGCGCGGATGCAGCGGCGCTCGCCGGGGCGGGGGCATCTTTGGCGCTTGCCATGGCCGTCATCGCGGCAAGGCTGCAAGCTAACAGGGCGCTCAAATGTCGCATGGAAATCCAGAAAGTGAGAATACCCTCTGGTTTACGGCTGGAAAGCAACAAAACTTGAATCAGCGCGGGAGTAAAACAAAAACAAGGCAGAGAAAAACGGGATCCGGGGCCGGCTGCGGGCTGTGCCGCAGCGCGCTTGCCCCGGATCCATGCGGCATTACGCCGACTTGCCGACCATGCGCTTGTAGAGTTTCCACAAGCCGCCCAGTACCACCGGCACGACGGCGGCGCCGACACCGATCAGCACGATCAAGGTCAGGTGGTCGCGGATCCACGGGATATTGCCGAAGAAGTAACCCGCCGTCACCAGACCGACCACCCACAACAGGGCGCCCGTCACGTTGTACATCTGGAAGCGCGCATGCGTCATGTCGGAAATGCCAGCCACGAACGGCGCGAAGGTACGCACCACCGGCACGAAACGGGCCAGGATGATTGTCTTGCCGCCGTGCTTTTCAAAGAATTCGTGCGTACGGCGCATGGCATCCTTGTTGATCCAGCGGTAATCGTGGGTAAACACCCTTTGCCCGATGGCCTCGCCTATCCAGTAATTGAGCGTGTTGCCCGTGATGGCCGCCGTGACAAGCAGGAAGATCAGCAAGCCCAGGTGCATCTGTCCCGTCGCGCAGAACGCGCCGGCGATAAACAGCAAGGTATCCCCAGGGAAGAAAAACAGCACCACGAGGCCTGTCTCGCAAAAAATAATGGCGAACAGCACCGCATACACGAGGGTACCGTACTGCTCGATCAAGAGACCCAGCGTCTTGTCGACATGCACGATCATGTCGAGGAATTGCACAAAATCCATATATTTTTCCCTAAAGGTAGCGGCGGAATCATACACCACCCGGCCAGCGCAACGGCAGTCCCCGGCCCGATATTTCAGGATTAATTATGCGGTGCCCGTGCGCGTGTGGCATTTTAAGGAAAGGTTAAGGAATTACCGACGCCAACTCGCTCAGGCCAGTTTTCCTGCTGGCATACCATGTTCGGCCCGCGCAACGTTTTTTCAGCGAAATATTGCCATTCCGGTATACACTTTCTGACCGGCGCAACCCGCGCCGACCAGGAGAAAACATGTATCGACACCCACTGAGCGGCCTGACCATGGCCACCGTACTGGGCCTTGCGCATC
The DNA here is from genome assembly GCF_030587275.1 of Janthinobacterium sp. SUN128. NCBI lineage: Bacteria > Pseudomonadati > Pseudomonadota > Betaproteobacteria > Burkholderiales > Oxalobacteraceae > Janthinobacterium > Janthinobacterium sp. SUN128. The sequence continues at coordinate 3,780,365 of NZ_JAPWHY010000001.1, forward strand.
TGACTGCCCACGCGGCGTCTGTGCAGATCAAGGCGCCCGCCGAACTGCCCGCCAAAGCGGGCTTGGCCGACGTGATCAAGGCTTCGAAACCGTCCGACTGGCGTCCGCTGGATCCGGACAACACCCTGTACCTGGACATTCCCGCCGGCCGCGTGGTGATCGAACTGGCGCCAGACTTCGCACCGAAGCACGTGGCCAACATCAAGGCCCTGGTGGCCGAACAGTATTACGACGGCCTGGCCATCACGCGCGCGCAGGACAACTGGGTGGCGCAGTGGGGCGATCCGAACGAGAAAAATCCCAAGCCGATCCAGCATGCGCAGCGCACCTTGCCCGGCGAATTCACCGTGCCCTTGAAAAACGTCAAGAGCTTCACGCGCCTGCCGGACGTCGATGGCTATGCGCCGCAAGTGGGGCATTCGAACGGCTTCCCGTCCGCGCGCGACCCGAAAACCGGCACGGCCTGGCTCACGCATTGCTACGCCACCGTTGGCGTGGGCCGCGACAGCGCCAGCGACAGTGGCGGCGGCACGGAACTGTACGCCGTCATCGGCCAGTCGCCGCGCCACCTGGACCGCGACATCACGGTCGTCGGCAGAGTCGTCTCCGGCATGCCATTGCTGTCGACCCTGCCGCGCGGCACGGGCCCCATGGGCTTTTATGACAGCCCCGAGAAAAACGTGCCGATCAAGTCCATCCGCCTGGCCGCCAGCGTGCCCTTGGCACAGCGCGCAAATCTGGAAGTGATGCGCACCGACAGCGCCGCCTACCAGGCCGTGCTGGACGCCCAGCGCCACCGCGGCGGCCCGTGGAGCAAGGTCACGGCCGGCCATATTGACCTGTGCAATGCGCCGATACCGGTGCGGGAAATGGCAAAATAAACGACCCGAAGGGCAAATTCCGGGGTCGTACCCTCAGGGTACGACCCCAGCCTTCGTTTTGGGTTTCAGGCATCAGCACAGCAGCGCCTCCCCTTGCGAACCCGTTATAATCAGGGCATGAACGCTCCCATCACGCCCCACCGCCCGATCCAGGCCTTGCCTGACCAGTTGATTTCGCAAATCGCCGCCGGCGAGGTGGTCGAGCGGCCGTCCGCCGTCGTCAAGGAGCTGCTGGAAAACGCGCTCGACTCGGGCGCCACGCAGATCACCGTGCGGCTGGAAGAAGGGGGCGTGAAACGCATCGCGATTACCGATAACGGCCGCGGCATCGACAAGGACCAGCTGCCGCTGGCCCTGGCGCGCCACGCCACCTCGAAGATCGCGTCCCTGCACGACCTGGAAAACGTGGGCACCCTGGGCTTTCGCGGCGAGGCGCTGGCCTCGATCGCTTCCGTGGCTGCCGTTACCGTGACGTCGCGCACGGCGGACGCGGCCCACGCCTGGGAAATCGTCGGCTCGCACAATGGCAGCGTCTCGCCATCGTCCGGCGCGCACGGCACCACGGTCGACGTGCAAGACCTGTATTTCAACACGCCCGCGCGGCGCAAATTCCTCAAGTCCGAGCAGACGGAGTACGGCCACTGCGCCGAAGTCGTGCGCCGCATCGCGCTGGCGCGGCCGGACGTGTCGTTCTCGCTGTCGCACAATGGCCGCACCATCGATCAGTGGAATATCAGCGAACTGGCCAAGCGCAGCGCCCACATCCTGGGCAACGACTTCGCCGAAGCGCGCCTGGCGCTGGACGAATCGGCCGGCACCTTGCGCATTCACGGCTTTGCCGGCTTACCGACGGCGTCCAAGGCGCGCGCCGACGGCCAGTTCTTTTATGTCAACGGGCGCTTCGTGCGCGACAAGCTGCTGGTGCACGCCGTGCGCATGGCCTACCAGGACGTGCTGCATGGCGACCGTTTTCCGTCCTACGTGCTGGCGCTCGACCTCGACCCGGCCCTGGTCGACGTCAACGTGCACCCGTCGAAGATCGAAGTGCGCTTCCGCGACAGCCGCTCCGTGCACCAGTTCGTCTTCCACGCGGTACAGCGCGCCCTGGCGCAGACGTCGGCCACGGCGTTCGGCAGCGTGCCGGCGCCCCTGCCGGCTGCCTCCAGCCTCGGCGGTGATACCGCGGGCGCGGGTTTGGGTGGACCTGGCATCTGGCGCCGCGAGCAGACGCAGACCTCGTTCGGCGCACAATTTACGAATACCTTCGCGCCCGCCTCGCCCGGCGCGGCCCGTCCCTTCTTTGCCGACGCGCCTGGCGTGGCGCAGGACACGTCCGCCTACGGCGCCCTGTTCGGCGGCGGCGCATCCTCGCCGATCACGCAGGTGGAACCGTACATCGCCTCGCCCGAAGCGATGGCGCGCGAAGAATATCCGCTGGGCTTTGCCCTGGCCCAGCTGCATGGCATCTACATCCTGGCGCAGAACACCAAGGGCTTGGTGCTGGTCGACATGCACGCGGCGCACGAACGCATCCTGTACGAGCAGCTGAAAAACGCGCTGCAGGCGCAAGTCTCCGGCCAGGACATGCAGGTGCAATCGCTGCTGATACCCGTGACGTTCTACGCGGACGCCATCGAAGTGTCGACGGCGAATGAAAACCAGGACACATTGAAGGCGCTGGGCTTCGACATCGCCGCCCTGTCGCCCACCACCCTGGCCGTGCGCTCCGTGCCGACCCTGCTCAAAAACGCGGACGCGCAAACCCTGGCGCGCGACGTGCTGCGCGACGTGCGCGAATACGGCGGCTCGCGCGTGCTGATCGAGCGCCAGAACGAATTGCTGGGCACCCTGGCCTGCCACACGGCCGTGCGCGCCAACCGGATTTTATCGGTGCAGGAAATGAACGCCCTGCTGCGCCAGATGGAGAGCACGGAACGCGCCGACCAGTGCAACCACGGCCGGCCGACATGGGTACAGGTCGAGATCAATGCACTCGATAAACTGTTCCTGCGCGGCCAATAGACAGTAGGTCGGATTAGCGCAGCGTAATCCGACACTGCGGCGGCGGCATCACGTCGGATTACGCTTGCGCTAATCCGACCTACGCATCACCTTACAAAAGTCAACATGCAAAACACCCCACACCTCCCCCTGGCCGTCGCCATCATGGGCCCCACGGCCAGCGGCAAGACGGCCAGTGCGCTGGCCATCGCGCAAGCCATTCCATCCGAGATCATTTCCGTCGATTCCGCCCTCGTTTACCGCGGCATGGATATCGGCACGGCCAAGCCGTCGAAGGAAGAACTGGCCCAGGTACCGCATCATTTGATCGACATCATCGACCCGCTCGACGCGTATTCCGTGGCGCAGTTCCGCAATGACACCCTGCGCCTGGTGGCGGAGATCACGGCGCGCGGCAAGCTGCCGCTGCTCGTCGGCGGCACCATGCTGTACTTCAAGGGCCTGGCCGATGGCCTCGACGACTTGCCCGGCGCCGATCCCGTCCTGCGCGCCCGGCTGGAAGAAGACGCGGCCGCCATCGGCTGGCCCGCCATGCATGCGCGCCTGGCCGAACAAGATCCCGTCACGGCCGCGCGCCTGGCGCCGCAGGATGCGCAGCGCATCGGCCGCGCGCTGGAAATCATCGCGCTGTCCGGCCAGCCCATGTCGGCCCTGCTGGCGCGGCGCGAAAAGACCGTGCTGCCGTTTCAATTGCAATCGTTCGCGCTGGAACCGTCGGACCGCGCCGTGCTGCATGCGCGCATCGCCACGCGCTTCGACCTCATGCTGAAAGACGACGCCCTGCTCGATGAAGTGGAGCAGCTGCGCCGGCGCGGCGACCTGCACCCGGGTTTGCCCTCGATGCGCTGCGTGGGCTACCGCCAGGCCTGGGAGTATCTCGATGGCCGCATCGACCGCGCCGCCCTGCGCGAGACGGGCATCATCGCCACGCGCCAGCTGGCCAAGCGGCAGCTCACCTGGTTACGCTCGATGCCGGAACGCATCGTCATCGATTGCCTGGGCGCTGATCCGGCCTCGTCCATGCTGGCGCAGATCCAGCCCTTGCTGACGCCGTTACAAAAATAATCATGCCTGTGCTGGCGCGTGAAAAATCCGCACATTTTTTTGCGCCGGCATTGACAAGGAAATGGGAAGACTGGATAATGCTCGGCTGTTGGGTGATATAGCTCAGTTGGTTAGAGCACAGCATTCATAATGCTGGGGTCGGTGGTTCAAGTCCACCTATCACCACCAAAGAACAAGGATCATGGTATCACCATGGTCGCAACCAGCATCCGGTCTGACCGGTCTGTTTGGTGATATAGCTCAGTTGGTTAGAGCACAGCATTCATAATGCTGGGGTCGGTGGTTCAAGTCCACCTATCACCACCAAGAATTTGCAGCATTGATAAACCCGCCCCTGCCCCGTGCAGCGGCGGGTTTTTTCATTTCCGCCATCATCGCGCATGCGGCCTCCACGCAACACCTGCCCTCTGCGCATGCATTGGGGATTGTGGCAAGCGGCCCCTGCGGCTTACAATGAGAATAATTCTCATTTATATTACTCATCACCCATGTCCGCCATCCAGCCCAGCCTGCAACAGCAAGTGCATTCGCTCTACAGCGAGCATCACGGCTGGCTGGTCGGCTGGCTGCGCAAAAAACTCAGCTGTCCGCATGGCGCAGCCGACGTGGCGCAAGATACGTTCGTACGCATCATCGCCTCGCGCGACGCCCTGTTCGGCATGCGCGAGCCGCGCGCCTATCTGTCCACCACGGCAAAGCGATTGCTGCTCGACCGCGCGCGCCGCCAGATACTCGAGCGCAGCTACCTGGCGGAACTGGCCCTGCTGGCCGACAGCCTGCCCGGCGCACCTTCGCCGGACGAGATCCTGATGGCCGTGCAGGCGCTCGAGCAGATCGCCACGGCACTGGATGGCTTGTCCGCCAAGGCGCGCGACGCTTTTTTGCTGCACTACCTGGAAGAACAGCCGCAGGCCGCCGTCGCCGCGCAGCTGAACGTCTCCACGCGCATGGTACAGAAATACCTGGTGCAAGCCTTGCTGGCCTGCCGCCACGCCTGCCCGGCCATGGCGGCATGAACAGCACGCGCACCGACGTGGCGGCCGAGCAGGCCGCACGGTGGATCGTGCGCCTGAGCGCCGACGACCCGTCCGAGCGCGACACGGCGCGGGCCGGCTTCGCCGCATGGAAGGCGGCCGACCCGCTGCACGCGACAGTCGCCGCCGGCATGGAAAACCTGCTGCTTCAATTGAGCGCCGTGCGCGAGCCGGCCGGCGGCGACCATCGCCCCGCGCGCGCCGCCCTGGCCGCCATCGCCCCAAAGCGCCAGCGTCTGCGCCAGCTGGCCGCCGCCAGCGCCGTGGCCGTGCTGGCGCTGACCGGCGCGCTGGTCATCAGCGAGCGCCCCGCCTACCTGCTGGCCGACCTGCGCAGCCCCACGGGACAATGGCAGATGCACACCCTGGCCGATGGCAGCCGCCTGACCCTGGGCAGCCACAGCGCCGTCAACGTGCGCTTCAATGCGGGAGAGCGGCATGTGGAACTGGTACGCGGCGACATCCTCGTCGACGTGGCCAAGGATGCGCAGCGCCCTTTCATCGTCGACAGCAACCAGGCGGCAATCCGCGCGCTGGGCACGCGCTTCAGCGTCCGCAAGGAAGGCGGCAGCACCACCTTGAGCATGCTGGAGTCGAAAGTGCTGGCACAGGTGCCGCAACATCCGGCCGTCGTGGTGCGGGCGGGCCAGCGCGCGCGCATCACGGACGATGGCGTGGGACCTATCGTGGCCATCGATGCGGCCAGCGTGCAGGAAGCGTGGCGCGCGCACCAGCTGGTGGTCGACGACTTGCCGCTGACCGAAGTACTCGACGAGCTGGCGCGCCACCGCCCCGGCCAGCTGCATTACGACCGCGCGCAGATCGCCGGCATCCGCGTGGCCGCCGTGCTGCCGCTGGACGACACGGACAAGGCGCTGCAACTGCTGATCGACAATTTCCCGCAACTGCGCATCCGCATGCTGACGCGCTATCTCGTGATGGTCGACGCCCCCGCCAGCGGCGCCGCAAAAAATAAATAGAGAATTTTTCGCGTTCGCGGTTCCACTGTGCGCATCTCGTGCGTCAAGGCAGCTGAGATCATTCAAAAAAGGCTGTCACATGTACGCTCAAGTCGTTGCCGTTTCCTCCCCGAACACCCTGCGCACGCGTCTGCGCCCGCTGGCCCTGGCCGCCATGCTGCTCGCTGGCGCCGGCCTGCACGCCCAGGCAGTCGCCCAGGCCGTGCCGGCTGTCGCCAGCTACGCCATCCCCGCCGGCCCGCTGGCCGGCGCCCTGAACCGCTATGCGCAGCAGGCAGGCGTCTCCATCGTCATCGACGCCGCCAAGGTGCAAGGCTTGCAAAGCGCCGGACTGCAGGGCAGCTATGCCATCGATGACGGTTTCGCCGTGCTGCTGCGCGGCAGCGGCTACGCCATCGGCAAGACCCCGACCGGCTATGTGCTGGTGGCCGCGCCGGCAACCGCGCCCACAGCGGCCGCTACCTCCGCCTCGGCTGCCGAGCGCACCATGCCCTCGATTACCATCGTCGGCCAGGCCGAACAAGGCGCCACCACCGAAGGCAGCGGCTCCTACACGGCACGCAAGATCACCATCGGCAAGGGCGAGCAGTCGATGAAGGACATCCCCCAATCGGTGAGCGTGCTGACGCGCCAGCGCCTGGACGACCAGGGCATCACGGACTTGCGCGAAGCCGTCAATAACGTCACGGGCGTGGTGGGCGTGCATGGCGTGGGGCCGGGCGTGGTGATCACGGCGCGCGGCTTCCAGATCGACCAATGGCAGTACGACGGCGTGCCGATCGACCGCAACACCTATGCGCTGGGCAACTGGGGCCAGGAAAACATGGTCATCTACGACCGCCTGGAAGTGCTGCGCGGCGCCTCGAGCATGCTGGTCGGCACGGGCAGCCCCGGTGGTTCAGTCAATCTGGTGCGCAAGCGTCCACTGGCCACGCGCGCGATCACGCTGACGGGCCGCGCCGGTTCCTGGGACCATTATGGCGCCCAGGTCGACATCAGCACCCCCCTGAATGCGGAAGGCACCCTGCGCGGACGCGCCATCGTCGATGAAGACGATAGCCACTCCTTCATCGACCAGGTGTGGAGCAAGAACCGCACCCTGTACGCGGCGCTCGACTACGACCTGGCGCCCGCCACCACCGTGGGCCTTGCCGCCAGCCATGTCAAGGCCCACGGCCGTCCCACTTTCATCGGCCTGCCCCGCTACAAGGACGGCAGCGCACTGCCACTGCCGCGCTCTACCTTCACGGGCGCCGACTGGAACCGCAGCCAGGTTGAGCAGAGCACCGTCTACCTGGATCTGGAACACCATTTCAATACGCAATGGAGCCTGAAAGCCTCGGCGCTGGGCACGAATGAAAGCACGAGCTCCACGCACCAGCGCACGGCCTTTGAAATCAATCCCGATGGCAGCGGCGCGCGCTATGGCGACTTTTCCACCGATTTCGACAACCGCAAGCGCGGCATCGACGCTTTCGTGCGCGGCAAATTCAATGGCCTGGGCATCGCGCAGGAAGTCGTCGTCGGCGCCAGCTATGCCAGCTTCACGTCGACCGACCGCTATGCGCGCGCGTGGGAAACAGGTGCGGATATCTTCAATATCAACCACCATCGCCCGTGGCAGGACTTCGACACCATCGCCGCGCGCCCAGCGGGCGTGACCAGCTACAGCACCTACGACATGCGCCAGAAAGGCCTGTACGCCACCTGGAACGGCCAGCTGACGAGCAATCTGAAGGTCCTGCTGGGCGGGCGCTTCAACTGGTACGACTTCCTGTATGCCACGCCGGACGGCTACCGCGACGCCACCAGCGCCACGGCAAAGTTCACGCCATCGGTGGGCCTGATCTATGCACTGACGCCGCAATGGTCGGCCTATGCCAGCTATGCGGACGTGTTCCAGCCGCAGACGAACCACGATGTGGCAGGCCGGACCCTCAAACCGATCACGGGCAGCAGCTACGAAGGCGGCATCAAGGGTGAACTGCTGGACGGCAAGCTCAACACCTCGCTGGCCGTGTTCCGCTATGACCACAAGGACCGCGCCGTCACCGATTACGCCGCCGGTTTCGCCTGCGATGGCTGGTACTGCTCGCGCGCCTCGGGCAAGGTGCGCAGCCAGGGTCTGGAAGCGGAAATGTCGGGCGAAGTGGCGCGCGGCCTGCAACTGTCGGCCGGCTACGCCTATACGACGACGACCTACCTCGACGATCCGGACAACAAGGGCCAGGTCTTCTCGACGTGGACGCCCAAGCACATGCTGCGCCTTTGGTCGAACTACACCCTGCCTGGCGATTGGGACAAATTCAGCGTGGGCGCCGGCGCCAACCTGCAAAGCCATACGGTCGATACCGGATACACGTTCAAGGTTGCCGGTTTCTCGATCTGGAACGCGCGCCTGGGCTGGCAAGCCACACCGCAAGTGGCCCTGTCGCTCAACGTCAACAACGTGTTCGACAAGCGCTACATCATCCCGTCCTACAACACCACCGGTTCGAACAACTACTATGGCGACCCGCGCAACGTGCAGTTCACCCTGAAGTACACGCCGAAGTGGTAAGACGCTTGAGAAGCTGAGCACCGGCACGCTGGCCATGGCGCGGGACTGGCATTCAGTTCGCGCCGCGGCCGGGATTTTCGGCTAAGATGATGGCGCGGCATTGCGCCGCACCGCATCGTGCATCAGCCTCTCATTCATCTACACCGTCAATGGAACAAAAAGACAAGTCTTGGGTCACTTCGGTGGACGTCGCCAAACGGGCCGGCGTCTCCCGCTCCGCCGTCTCGCGCACGTTCACGCCCGGCGCCAGCGTGGCGCCCGAAACGCGGGCCCGCGTGATGGAAGCGGCGCAGTCGCTGGGCTACCAGGTCAACATCCTGGCGCGCAGCATGAACCAGGGACAAAGCAACCTGGTGGGCGTCGTCATCACGGGCTTCACCGACCCGTTCCGCGTGGCCCTGCTGGGCGAAATCACGCGCAGCCTGAGCGAACATGCGCTGGTGCCGCTGCTGATGAATGCGGAAGACCCCGAGCGCCTCAGCGAATTGCTGCGCATCCTCCTCAGCTACAAGATTTCCGGCGTCATCATGACGTCCGGCTCGCCGCCGTCCGCCGTCGCCACGGAATACCTGCAGCGGCAAGTGCCGGTGGCCATGATCAACCGCGCACGCGACCTGAAAGGCGTGGACGTGGTCAACAGCGACAATCGTCATGGCGGCGAACTGGCGGCCAGCACTCTGCTCGACAGCGGAGCCAAACGGCTGGCCTTCGTCAACACGCGCGCCAGCAGTTTCAGCGGCATCGCGCGCGGCAAGGCCTTCCTCGACCACCTGGCGCCGGCCGTGGCGAAGAAACGCTGCACGGCCGGCGAATACCTGGCCGACGCCATCGGCTACCAGGCGGGCCAGGAAGCTGCCGACGCCCTGCTCGCATCAAGCAAGTTGCCCGACGGCGTCTTTTGCGCCACCGACCTGATCGCCTGCGGCTTCATCGATGCGGCGCGCAGCAAGTACGGCATCGACGTGCCCGCGCAACTGCAGGTGATCGGCTTCGACGACATTCCCATGGCGGCGCTGGACGCCTACCAGCTGACCACCATCCGCCAGGATGCGGGCGAACTGGCGCGCCGCGCCGTCAAGAGCCTGGTCGAGCGCATGGAAAAATTTGCCATGCCGGGCCGCCTGAAGGAAGTGCCCGTCACCCTGGTGCGGCGCGGCACGACGCGCTAAGCGATGCAACACGGCAGATGGCGCCGCGCCGTCTGCCCGCCCGCCACGGCCCGCCGTTCCCCGTTTTCCACACTTTTTCATCCCCCACCTGTACTTGTTGACATCAAAAAAAATCCGGGTTACTGTTTGCACACGCGTACTGCACACGTGTGCAATTTCTTCAAACAGGCCAGTTCTGGCCACACCATTAAAAAAACGCCCCGTCCGCGGAGGCGTATCAGGAGACTGTTATGTTGAACCACGTTCTAAGAATCGCCCTGTTCGGCGCCGGGGCCATCGGCCTGGCGGCCTGCACCACCCCCACCGCCACGCGGCAAGATATGGCCGCCACGGTCGCCGCCGATCCGAAGCTGGCGAAGATCGGCCAGATCGTCGTCGTGTACATGGAAAACCGCAGCTTCGACCATCTGTTCGGCACCTTCCCCGGCGCCGACGGCATCGCCAATGGCCACGCGCCCGACACCACCACGCAGATAGGCCCCGATGGCAAGCCGTACCGCCTGCTGCCCGCCGTGGCGTTCGACAAGGGCGGCCTGGACCCGCGCTTCAAGGGCGACATCGGCAACCAGCCGTTCCGCATGGAGCCGAGCGTCTCGCTGGGCGACAAGACGGCCAGTCCCGTGCATGCCTTCTGGACGCACAAGCGCCAGATCAACGACGGCAAGAATGACCGCTTCGTCGTCGAGGGCAATACGGGCGCCCTGCCCATGGGCTATTTCGACGGCAGCAAGCTCAAACTGTGGACGCTGGCGCAGCGCTACACCTTGGCCGACCGCTTCTTCCAGTCCGCCTACGGCGGTTCCTTCCTCAACCACATGTGGCTGACCTGCGCCTGCACGCCCGTGTTCCCGAACGCGCCCAAGTCCATCGTCGCCCAGGATGACCGCGGCACGGGCCACAAGAAGGGCGAAGAGGCGGAAGTGACGCAGGATGGCTACGCCGTCAACACCATGCAAGGCCCGCTGCTGTTCGACCCCACCAAGAAGCAGACCTTCCTGCCGCCACAAACCATGCCCACCATCGGCGACCGCCTGACGGACAAGGGCATTTCCTGGGTCTACTATGCCGACGGCTACGACATCGCCGTCGCCTCGACCAAGTCGGGCAAGAAGGCCGAGGATTTCTCGTACCACCACCAGCCGTTCACCTACTTCAAACGCTTCATCGACAGTCCGCAGCAGCGCGCCACGCACCTGAAGGACCGCTCCGACATGATCGCCGACATCAAGGCCGGCAAGCTGCCGCCCGTCTCGTTCTACAAGCCGATGGGCAAGAAGAACATGCACCCGGGGATGGAAAAATCGAGCGTGGCGGCCGGCGACGACGAGGGTGTGGCCATCATCAGCGCCATCATGGAAGGCCCGCAATGGAAGGACACCGTCGTCATCGTCACCACCGATGAAAACGGCGGCTTCTGGGACCACGTCTCGCCACCGAAAGGCGACCGCTTCGGCCCTGCCACGCGCATCCCCGCGCTGGTGATCTCGCCCTTCAGCGAAGGCGGGCATATCGACCATACCGAATATGAAACCGTGTCGATCCTGAAGTTCATCGAGGAACGGCACGGCCTGGCGCCATTGAGCGAGCGCGATGCGCGTGCCAACAGCCTGGCCAAGGCCCTCAAGCTGTAACTCCCCCCTGCCTGTCTACCCTGGGTACGCCGTCCTGCGCGGAGCACCCGGGCTAACCACACCTGAAGGAAACGCCATGCTGCACGCACGCCATCTTCCCCTGTCCCTCCTGATGCTCGCCCTGGCCGCCTGTGGCGGCGGCGATGATACGCCGCCCCCTGTCACGCCACCGGTCACGCCACCGGTAACGCCGCCGGTGACGCCCCCGGTGACGCCACCGCCCGCCACCTACTACCAGACCAAGACGCCATACACGCCACAACAGGAAGCCGCCACCTACGAAGCCGCGCCAGCCGGCTACGCGCCGGTGTTCACCGAACTGGTGGCGCGCCACGGCTCGCGCGGCCTGTCGAGCATGAAGTACGACGCCGCCTTCTACAACGTCTGGCAAAGGGCCGCCGCCGACGATGCGCTCACGCCGCTGGGACAAAAACTGGGCGCCGATATCCTGAAACTGATGAAGGCCAACGCCCTGCTCGGCTACGGCGTGGACGGCATCACGGCGCCCGGCTACGGCAACCTGTCGCAGACGGGCATCAATGAACACAAGCAGCTGGCCGTGCGCATGCTGGCGCGCCTGCCCGCCCTGTTCACGCAACTGGGTAGCAATGCCGCCAGCGCGCCGCGCCAGATCGTCACCGTCAGTTCCGGCGTGGACCGCGCCAAGGACAGCGCCGCGTATTTCGCGCAGTCGCTGGCCAGCACTGCGCCGGCCGTCGCCCCGCTGATCACCTTGCCGCCCGCCCCCGCCGGCTACCCGGCCGGCAAGCCCGTGGCTCAGCCGGCCGGTACCAACCGCTTCCTGCTGTATGCGCACAAGCTGGTGCCGAAGACGGACCTGGTCACCGATACCCTCGACCGCTACTACCAGACCTACCAGGACAGCCAGGCCTACCAGACCTACCTGAAAAGCCCCGACTTCCTGGCCAAATACACGGCCATCGACACGGACGCCACGGCGCGCACCCTGGGTCGCGAAGTGCTGGAACGCCTGTTTACCAAGGCGTTTGTGGACAAGATCGACAACGGCACCTACAGCTTCGCCAATACGGGTACTTACAGCTTCACCAGCGACGACGGCAAGTTCACCAACACCGTCACGGGCGACGGCGAGACCACCATCAAGGGCCTGGCCGATGCCGCTTCCGTGCTGTACAACCTGTACGCCATCATGGCCGGCATGACGAACGAGGTCAAAGCCGATTTCGTACAGTACATGCCGTCGGACGCGGCCAAGTACCAGGCCTTCGTGCAGGACTACCAGGATTTTTACAACAAGGGTCCCGGCACCACGGAAAGCGCCGGCGTCACCTGGAACTACGTGCGCGCGCTGCGCGAAGACTTCTTCACGGAAGTGGACGCCATCGCGCGCGGCGACCTGTCGCACGGTGCCAAGCTGCGCTTCACGCACGCCGAAGCCATCATCCCGCTGGCCACGGCCATGGGACTGAAGACCGTCGTCGGCACGCTGCCGGCGGCGCAGACCTACAGCTATGACAACAGCAGCTGGCGCGGCCTGTATGTGGCGCCGATGGCCGCCAACATGCAGTGGGATGTGTACCGCGACGGCAGCGGCAATGTGCTGGTGAAGATGCTGTACAACGAAAAGGAAACGGAATTCCAGGCCGCCTGCGATGGCGCCCGCTTTGCCGCCGGCAGCCATTTCTACGTGTACGCGAAGCTGAAGACCTGCTACGGCCACGTGGGACAGTAAGCAGGGAACGCAGGCGGGCATCCGTGCCCGCCTGTTTCACGTTTGGTGCTAGGCTTGCACGTAGGAAATTAAACTCAGCTACGGACTTCCATGCGCCCACCACTTACCCCTACCAGCAAGATGCTGGCCCTGGCACTCGCCATCTGCGCCAGCCCCGCCCTGGCCATCGAAGGCTATTACCAGACCAAGACGCCGTATGCGCCGCAGCAGGACCCGGCCACCTATGCCGCGCCGCCGGACGGCTTCCAGCCCATCTTCACGCAGCTGGTGGCACGCCACGGCTCGCGGGGGCTCACCAGCATGAAAAACGATGCGGCCCTGTATGCGATGTGGCAGCAAGCCGCCGCCCAGGATGCGCTCACTCCCCTGGGACGCGAACTGGGTCCCGACATCCTGGCCCTGATGAAGGCAAATGCCTTGCTCGGCTATGGCGTGGCCGGCATCGAGCAAGCCGGCTATGGCAATCTGTCGCAGACGGGCATCGACGAACACCGGCAGCTGGCAGCGCGCATGCTGGCGCGCCTGCCCGCCCTGTTCGCGCAAGTGGGGCAGGCGGCGGCGACGGCACCGCGCCAGCTCGTCACCATCAACTCGGGCGTGGACCGCGCGCGCGACAGTTCGCGCTTCTTCACGCAATCGCTGCTCGAGCACGCACCCGCGCTGGCGCCCTTGTTATACCTGCCGCCCGCGCCGGCACCTTACCCGCAAGGACGCAAGGCAGTGGCGCAGCCCGGTGGCGTGAACCGCTTCCTGCTGTATGCGCACAAGCTGGCGCCGCAGACGGACCGCGTCACCGATCGGGCCAACCCGCATTACGCCACCTATGCCGCCAGCCAGGCCTACCAGTACTATGAAAGAACCAAGCAGCTGCATGCGCTGATGGATGCACCAGCACGGCAGCCGGAAGCGGCCGCGCATGCGCGCCACGTGCTCGAACGGCTGTTTGCGCCCGCCTTCCTCGACCAGTTTGAAGGCGGCCGCGCCAGCTATGCGGACACGGGCAGCTACACCTTCACCAGCGAGGACGGCAAGCTCACGCGCACCATGACGGGCAGCGGCAAGACCGTCATCCGCAGCCTGAATGCGGCCGCCACGAAACTGTATGAGCTGTATGCGATCGCCGCCGGCATGCGGCATGAAGTGCCGGCCGATTTCAGCCGCTACATGCCCGTCGAAGATGCGCGCTACTACGCGTATGTCGCCGACTACGAGGATTTTTACCAGAAGGGACCGGCCACCACGGAAAGCAGCGGCGTGACCTGGCGTTTCGCGCTGGCCTTGCGCGAGGATTTTTTCAAGGAAGTCGATGCGCTGGCCAGGGAAGACTTGCGCCACGCGGCCAAGCTGCGCTTCACGCACGCCGAGATGCTCATTCCGCTCGCTTCGGCCATGGGCTTGAAGCAGGTGCTGGCGCCCTTGCCGGCATCGGCCAGCTACAGCTATGAGACGAATCCGTGGCGCGGCCAGAGCTTCTCGCCGCTGGCGGCCAACATGCAGTGGGATGTGTACCGCAACGGCGAAGGCCGGCTGATCGTGCGTTTGCTGTACAACGAAAAGGAAACCGACTTCCAGGCTGCCTGCGACGGTGCCCGCATCGCGCCCGGCAGCGTCTTCTACGACTATGCGAAACTGAAAACCTGCTACGGCCACGTGGCGGCGCGCTGACGCGCTGATGCTGCGCGCCGCCATCGCACCTTACTTCAGGGTCGGCATGGAAAATTCGGCGCCGGCAGCCGTGGAAGCGGGCCAGCGCTGCGTCACCGCCTTCTGCTTCGTGTAGAACCGCACGGATTCCGGACCATGCGCGTGGTGGTCGCCGAACAGGCTGCGCTTCCAGCCGCCGAAGCTGTGGAAAGCCATCGGCACGGGGATCGGCACGTTGACGCCCACCATCCCCACCTGCACCCGGTGCGTGTATTCGCGCGCCGTATTCCCATCGCGCGTGTAGATCGCCGTGCCATTGCCGTACTCATGCGCATTGACCAGGTCCAGCGCCGTGGCAAAATCGGGCACGCGCACGATGCACAGCACGGGGCCGAAGATTTCCTCCTTGTAGATCGTCATCTCGGGCGTTACATGGTCGAACAGGCTGCCGCCGAGGAAAAAGCCGTTTTCGTGGCCTGGCAAGACGAAACCGCGCCCGTCACTGACCAGCTTGGCGCCTTCCTTGACGCCCGTGGCGATATAGCCGGCAATCTTCTCCTTGTGCACTTGCGTCACCACAGGCCCCATTTCCGCTGTTAAATCCATGCCCTGCGTGATCTTGAGGGCGGCAATGCGCGGCACCAGCGCCTCGACCAGCTGGTCTGCTACATTGCCCACCGCTACCACCACGGAAATGGCCATGCAGCGCTCGCCCGCCGAACCGAAGGCGGCGCCCATCAGGGCATCGACCGTTTGCGGAATATCCGCGTCCGGCATGACCACCATGTGGTTTTTCGCGCCGCCCAGCGCCTGCACGCGCTTGCCCTGCGCGCAGCCGGTGGCGTAGATATACTCGGCGATCGGCGTGGAACCGACAAAGCTGACGGCGCGCACGTCCGGGTGATGCAACAAGCCATCGACGGCTTCCTTGTCGCCCTGCACCACGTTGAAGACGCCATCGGGCAAACCCGCATCCGTCAACAGCTGCGCCAGCAGCAGGCTGGCCGACGGGTCGCGCTCGGACGGCTTTAATACGAAGGTATTGCCGCAGGCAATTGCCATCGGGAACATCCACATCGGCACCATCACGGGAAAATTGAAGGGCGTGATTCCGACGCACACGCCGAGCGCCTGGCGGATGGACCAGGCGTCGATGCCGCCGGCCACCTGCTCCGAATACTCCCCCTTCATCATTTGCGGGATGCCGCAGGCAAATTCCACTACTTCGATGCCACGCGTCACTTCCCCTTTGGCATCCGTGAACACTTTGCCGTGCTCTGCCGTGATCAGCGCAGCCAGCTTGTCGGCGTTTTGCTCCAGCAACTCCTTGAACTTGAACATGATCCTGGCGCGGCGCAGGGGCGAGGTTTGCGACCAGGCGGGAAATGCCGCATGGGCGGCGGCCACGGCCGCGTTCAATTCGGAAGGCGTCGCCAGCGCCACCTTCGCCGTCACGGCGCCCGTAGCGGGATTGAAGACGTCGCTCATGCGCTCGGAGCGCGAAGCCATCGGGTTGCCACCAATAAAGTGGCCGATCTGTTGCATTGTCATTGGAGTTCCTTTATTTGCTATTCATCAGCCACTCATGGGCCGGATCATTTTTAAAGTGCCACACGCGTTGCGGGCCGGCCATCACGTTCAGGTAATACCCATCGTAGCCATACGGCACGGTCACGGGGTGGTAGCCCCTGGGCACCATCACCACGTCGTGGTTTTCCACGGCCATGGCTTCATCGATGGAACGGTCATCCGTGTAGACCCGCTGGAAGGCAAAGCCCTGCTCCGGGTTCAGGCGGTGGTAATAGGTTTCCTCGAGCGAACTTTCCAGCGGCACATTGTCGCTGTCGTGTTTATGCGGCGGATAGCTCGACGAATGGCCGGATGGCGTCACCACCTCCACCACCAGCAAGCCGTCGGCCTCGGCCGTCTGCGGCAGGATGTCGCACACATAACGCGTGTTGGCACCCTTGCCGCGCACAGAGCGCGTCATGGACGATGGCTCGATCAGGCGTGCCGGACGCTGGGTCGTGGCCGGTGCGCTGCACAGGGCCACTTCCGCGTTGCTCACCGCCGTGATGCTGACCTTGGTTTCCAATGGGACATACACGGCATACGGCGAGCGCTCCTCGAAGACGCTTTGGCGCTTGCCGATGGCTTCCCAGGTCTGTTCACCGGCCCGCACCGTCACCGTGCCCGTCAGCACGACGATGCACAGTTCGCGGCTGCCTGTCTCCAGGTTCAATGACTCGCCCGCTTGAAGCCGGTGCGCGGCAAAGCCCACATGCGTCCAGCCGGCCGACTCTGGCGTCACCTCGACGATGGCGGAACCGGGCCGGGCCTTCACCAGCAGCGGGCTCATGCCGCCTCCCGGCCCAGGCGGGGAATCGCATCGACCAGGCGTGCCAGGTAATCGTGGCCCATCTTCGCGTATTCGTAGCTGGGCGCGACGGCCGGGTCTTGCTCCGCTTCCACCACCAGCCAGCCTTCGTAGCCGTGCAAATACAGCCACGTCAGGATGGCCGGGAAGTCGATGCTGCCGTCGCCCGGCACGCTGAAGGCGCCATTGATGACGGCCTGCAAGAAACTCCAGTGGCCATTGCGGGCCAGTTTCACCACATTCGGGCGCACGTCCTTGCAATGCACGTGGCAAATGCGATCGATATGTTTATTCAGCACTGCCAGCGCATCGCCGCCGGCAAAGGTGATGTGGCCCGTGTCGAACAGCAAGCCGACCTCGGGTCCCGTCAAGGCCATCAATTGCTCCACATCGGCCGGCGTTTCCACGTAAGCGCCCATGTGATGGTGATAGGCCAGGCGTACTCCATACGCCAGCAGGTGGGCGGCAAAGGCCGTCAATTTGTTTGCATATTCCTGCCATTGCTGCTGCGACTGGAAACGGGGGCGCTTATACAGGGCGCGCGCTTCGCCCTGGATGGCGTCGGCCACTTCGCCGTAGACCATCACGGTGGCGCCGCTGTCCGCCAGCAAACGCAGATGCGATGCCACTGCGGCGATCTCTTCCTCGACAGAGCGGTGCGCCAGGCGCCCCGAATACCAGCCGGAAACACACGCCAGGCCATACTTGCCCAGCACGGCGTTCAAGGCCGGGGCATCTTTCGGAAACTTGTTGCCCAGTTCAAACCCCACGTAGCCGATCTCGGCGCCTTCCTTCAGGGCCGTTTCCAGCGGGGTTTCTCCCCCCAGCGACGGCAAATCGTCGTTCATCCACGAGATCGGGTTGATGCCGATCTTCACATTCCATGTCGGTGCGTTCATTGTTGTTGTCCTTGGCGGTCAAGTTCATAACGGGCGCGCGCAAGCTGCACGCCGGGCTGGGTGGAGACCTCGGGCACGGCCACTTCCCACCAGCAACCACCCTCTTCGGTCGTGCGCGTGTCGTCCGTATCGATGCAGATCAGATAGGTACGCGTAGCGGCGCGGGCGCGCAGCATCGCCTGCTCCAGTTCGGCAATCGAACCCACATGTTCGGACAGCGCGCCCAGCGATTGCGCATGCAGGGCAAAGTCGATATGCGGTGCGCTATCGGGCAACATATTGTTGAACGAAGCATTGCCGCACGCCTGCTGCAGGCGGTTGATGCAGCCATAGCCCCGGTTGTCGAGCACGACGATGATGAGTTTTTTATCGAGCATGACGGAAGTGGCGATTTCCGAATTCATCATCAGATAGCTGCCGTCGCCCACCATGACGACGACCTCCGCTTCCGGTTTCGCCATCTTGACGCCGAGGCCGCCGGCGATTTCATAGCCCATGCACGAATAGCCGTATTCCATGTGGTAGCCGCCCGGCGTCGACGTGCGCCACAGCTTGTGCAGTTCGGCCGGCAGAGTCCCCGCCGCGCAAACGACGATGTCGCGGCTGGTGGAATCGGGAGCGGAACGCTGCACGGCGCCGATGACTTCGCCGTCGTACGGCAAGCCGGCCACCTCGCGTTTGCCGGTGATGGCGGCCACCGTCGCGCGCCAGGCGTTGCCCGCCTGCTGCGCGCGGTCCATCCATTGCCCAGCGCTGTTCCAGCTGCCAAGCAGCCGCGACAGGCCTTGCAAGCCCAGCGTCGCGTCCGCCTGCAAGCCCAGGCCACGACGTTTCAGTACGTCAAAACTGTTGACGTTCAAGCTGACCAGCTGCGCCTGCGCAAACAGGGAATTCGAGCCGGTGGTGAAATCCTGCAGGCGCGTACCGATGGCCAGCACCACGTCCGCATCCGCCGCCAGCGCGTTCGCGGCAGGCGAGCCCGTCACGCCGATGGCGCCCAGTTGCAGCGGATGGTCCCATGGCAAGGCACTCTTGCCCGCCTGGGTTTCCGCCACGGGAATGCCATGGCGCTCGGCAAACGCCTGCAAGGCGGCGCTGGCCTGGCCGTACAGCACGCCGCCGCCAGCCACGATCAGCGGCTGCTTGGCGTTTTTCAACAGCGACACCGCTTCTTCCAGCTCCTGCTCGACAGGCGGCAAGGCACGGAAACGCACGACTCTCGGTTCGAAAAAGCTGGCAGGATAGTCATACGCCATCGTTTGCACGTCTTGCGGCAAAGATAAAGTGACGGGGCCGCAGGCGGCCGGGTCCGTCAAGGCGGCAATCGCCCGTGGCAAGGCGGTCAGCAACTGTTCCGGATAGACGATGCGGTCGAAGTAGCGTGATAAAGGTTTGAAGGCGTCATTCACCGACACGCTGCCGTCGCCGGCGTCTTCCAGCTGCTGCAACACCGGGTCCGGCGCGCGCGAGACGAAGACGTCGCCGGGCAACAGCAAGACCGGCAAGCGATTCACGTGCGCCAGGGCGGCGGCCGTCAGCAAGTTGGTGGCGCCGGGACCGATGGAACTGGTCACCGCCATCATGCGCCGGCGCATGTGCGCTTTTGCGTAAGCGATGGCCGCGTGTGCCATCGCCTGCTCGTTGTGGGCGCGATAAGTCGGGAAACTGTCACGGTACTGGTACAGCGCCTCGCCCAGTCCCGCCACGTTGCCGTGGCCAAAGATGGCGAAGGCGCCGCCGAACAAAGGTTCGCCCCCTTCCACCCGCAAGGCGGCCAGATAGCGCACCAGCGCCTGCGCCATGGTCAATCTGATCGTGGCGCTCATGCTGCACGCTCCAGGCGGTTGCGCGTACGCTGCCACAAGGCGATGAGCTGCTCGAAGTTGGCGCGCACTGCGGCGATCAGGCCCGCGTCGTCGAGTTCGCCCGCCAGCCAGCGGCGGCTCGGTTCCTGGAAGATGGTGCGGCCCACCATGAAGCCGCGGCACGTCGTGCTGGCACTGGCTTGCTCAAAACTGTCGGCTAGGGCAGCAATCGGCGCGTTCAAACCCAGCAGGACGACGCCACGGCAATACGGATCGCGCTCGTGCACGAGGGCATCGATCGCTTGCCATTGCTTGGCCGACATGCTTTCCAGCTTCCACCATTCCGGATAGATGCCCAGGTTGTACAGGCGCTTGACGGCGCGGTACACGGTGTCGTCGTGCTGCGGCAGCGACTTGGCGGGAATAATTTCCAGCAGCAATTCATGGCCCGTGATTTGCGCGGCGTCGTACAAGCCCTTGATCTGCGCTTCCTGCTCCAGGCGGTTTTCCGGCGTATCGTCGGGGTGCAGCTGCACCAGGCACTTGATCACATGTTCCTTGGGCCACTGCGTCAGGCGCGATGCCAGCGAGCGGCCCCAGTCGAATTGCAGCGGGTTCGAGCCCGGCATCTCGACGGGACGCCCGATCCACCAGCCGCGCCCCGTCGCGTCGTTGAGCGCATCGGCGCCATAGCGGTCATCGATCAGCACACCCGTGCCGCCCTGCAATCCACGCGCCGCCTCCGTCTGGCCCACGGCTTGCACGAATAATTGCTTGAGGCGTGCAATCTTCGCCTCGTCGGCGCCGCCCTGCTGCGCCAGCTCAAAGAATTGCGTGCGGTGGTCGAACGCAAACACGCACAGCTCATTCCACTGCTTGCGCGCCACCGTCGTGCGGTGCAGGCGCGCCAGCGTGGCGTCCTGGTCGGGACGGCTCAGTTTGGCCGCGTTGGCGAGGAAATAGTCGAGCTCGACGGGCGACGGCATGGCCGGCGCGCAGCCATGGCGCGACACGACGAGGGCGCCGCAGCCATTCGCATAGCGGCAGCACGCCGCGTAATCCTCGCCGCGCAGCCAGCCTTTCAGGAAACCGGAAAGGAAAGCGTCGCCCGCGCCCAGCACGTTCAGCACGTCCACGCGCACGCCCTGATAATTGAATGCCGCATCGAGGCTGGCAGGAATGCCCGCCTCGATGACGGCGCAGCCCAGCGGCCCGCGCTTGACGACCAGGGTGGCACCGCTCACGGCCCGCACGGCGCGCAGGGACGCCATGATGTCCGCGCCGCCACCGGCGATCATGAATTCCTCTTCCGTGCCGACGATCAGATCAAATTGCGGCAGGATCGCCTGCAAGTGGCTGGTCACGCCTTCGTTCGAGACGAAACGCGTTTCGCCATCGGCCTTGCCCGACAAGCCCCACAGCACGGGCCGGTAATCGATGTCGAGCACGGTGCGCACGTTGCTGGCGCGGGCCAATGTAAGGGCCTGCGTGCTGACGGCGTGCATGGCGGCCGTGGAGAAATGCGTGCCAGTGATCAACAGCGCCTTGCTCGATCCAATGAAGGCCGCATCCACCGAAGATGCTTCGATGGCCATGTCGGCGCAATTTTCACGGTAAAAAATCAGGGGAAACGTGTTTTTATCCTTGATGCCCAGCATCACCAGGGCCGTGAGGCGCTCGCGGTCGATGTCGACGTGGCTGACGTCGCAACCCTCCTGCGACAAGGTATCCGTCAGGAAACGTCCCATATGGTCGTCGCCCACCTTCGACAGCATGGCGGACTTCAGGCCCAGGCGGGCCGTGCCGAAGGCGATGTTCGCCGACGAGCCGCCCAGGTACTTGGCGAAACTGGTGGCGTCTTCCAGGGTGCTGCCGATCTGCTGCGCGTACAGGTCCACCGCCAGGCGGCCCAGGCAGATCACGTCTAGCGCGCGGCCCTGGGCAAATTCAGTCGTATTCTTCATGGCATTGCTTCCTTATGACAGTTGCACGATACGCTGCTCGCGCCACGACACGGTGGCCGCTTCGGCCAGTTCCAGGGCCTTCAAGCCGTCGTGGACGGTGGTGCGCAGGGGCGCGCCATGGGCAAAGGCGTCGAAAAAGTGCGCCATCTCGCTGGCGTAGGCGGCGCGGTAGCGTTCCAGGAAAAAATCTTCCGGACGGTCCACGCTGACGTTGACGGCACCATACGCCGTCACTTCCGTCGGTTTGTGGTTGCCTGCCTGCAGCATGCCGGCGCTGCCCAGCACTTCGAAGCGCTGGTCGTAGCCATAGGCGGCGCGGCGCGTGGTGTTGATCTGGCACAAGCGGCCTTGTGCCGTGCGGATGGTCACGGCCGTGCAATCGAGGTCGCCCGCCGCGCCGATGGCCGGGTCGACGAGGCAGCTGCCCGTCGCGTGCACGCTGACGGCTTCGTCATCGAGTATCCAGCGGAAGATGTCGAAATCGTGGATCAGCATATCCTTGAAGATGCCGCCCGACACCTGGATGTAGCTGACGGGTGGCGGGCCCGGATCGCGGCTGGTAACGATAAGCAACTCCGGCGTGCCGATCTCGCCCGCCGCGATGCGCTGCTTGACGGCGGCGAACGTGGGATCGTAGCGGCGCTGGAAGCCGATCATGCACAGCACGCCCGCTTCCTTGACGGCGGCGGCGGCGGCGCGCGCGCGTTCCAGCGTCAGGTCGACGGGTTTCTCGCAAAAGATGGCCTTGCCGGCGGCGGCCGCGCGCACGATCAGGTCCGCATGCGTGTCCGTACTCGACGCGATCAGCACGGCCTTGACTTCGGGGTCGGCCAGCACGGCTTCCACGCTGGCGACGCTGGCGCCATGCAGGGCCGCCACTTCCGCCGCCGCGCCCGCATGCACGTCGACCACGTATTTCAGGCGCACGCCGGGCTGGCGCACCAGATTGCCAGCGTGAATACGGCCGATGCGGCCGGCGCCGAACAATGCCACTTGAATCATTTCCATCTCCTTGATAGTCGGAAGTACGTTGCCCGAAAATGCACACGTGTGCAAATTCAGGCAAAAAAGGTTAAAACAAGTGAATGACGCCCAGCATAACGCCGCTGAGCTTGGCACCCTTCTTGGTGGCGGCGAAGGCATTGCCGCCAAATGTGTAGTTGGCATTCTTGTCATTATTCGTTTGCGTGTAGTAGGCGTACACGGTGCTGCGCTTGGACAAGTAATACTCGTAGCCCAGGGTGGCCTGCTTGGCGCCGCTGTCATCGCCGCGCACCAGGGTGGTCGCCTTGATGGTCACGCTGCTGCCGTTGGGCGCGCTGCCGGACACATCGCCAGCCACACCGAACCGGCCGATGAAGGAACCGCCGCCCGCCTTGTAGGCACCCGTGATGGTGAAATAGTCCCGCTGCAAGTCGCCGCCGGCCACGTCATACACCAGGCGGTTCCAGGCCACGCCCACATCGCCGCCGCCGAAGTTGTAATTGCCCACGGCGCGGAACATTTTTTCGCTGAAACCGGGACGCAAATCCTTGTGCTTTTCATAGCCGACGGCTCCCTTGACGGGACCGTTCACGTATTGAACGATGCCCGAATAGATGCGGTCGCCATTCGACGCCTCGTTTTCGCTGGCGCGGTAGATCGTGGCGCTGAATCCCTGCACCACGGGCGTGCGATAGCTGACGGCGTTCGAACTGCGGCGGTTGAAGCCTTCGCCCCCAAGCTGGGAAATGTTGGCGTCGTCCTGGATGCCTTCGCCCACGAAACGGTTGGTGTAGCCGTTGATCTGGCGGATCGGCGTGGCGAAGCGGCCCAGCGCGATACGGCCATAGGCGGGGTTTTCCAGGCCGACAAAGGTATCCTTGCTATTGATGGCGCCCGTGCCATCGTCGAGCTTGGCGTTGCCCTCGATCTGGAAGAAGGCCGTGTTGCCACTGCCCAAATCTTCGCGTCCCCGGAAACCGATCTTCGAGGAATTGTCCGACACACGCGACACGGACTCGCCATTCGGCGCCGTGGCCGAACTCGACGTTTCGATACGGTCGAAGCCCGCATGGATACGACCATACACGACGACGCTCGATTCGGCCAGGACGCAGCCTGAGGCGGCCAGCAGCAATACTGCGGCGGCGATCTTGTTCAACTGCATGGTGTTCATCTCGTTTTTCATCCCGTTTTTCATTCTTGTCTCCTGCTTGTTTTTATGGTGGTGGATTACTCATGATGCTCAACAGTGTGTTGCTCCTGCGCGCGCCCGCCGCTGGACGCCTTCCCTCCCTTTCAAAGTAGATGATTTATTGGCAGCGCGGCAATGCCAGCGCTTCCAGTTGCGGATACAAACGGGGACCGCCCACGAGGATGGGGTTGCCCTTTTCCAGGCCGTTATCGGCGAGAAAATCATTGCAGCGCCCGCCCGCCTCGTTGACGAGCACGATGCCCGCCAGGCAATCCCAGGAATTGATGTGCGGCTCGAAATAGCCGATCAGGCGCCCGGCCGCCACGTAGGCGATCATCAAGGCGCCGGAACCGTTGCGGATGAACATGCCGCCCACTTCCAGCACGTCGAGCAGGAACGGTAAAAAGGTGTCGGTGCCCACGCGGTGCGAAAAGCCCACGCCCAGCACGCCGCCCTGCAAGCTGGCCACGTCGTTCACGCGCAGCCGCGTTTCGCCCGCCTTCGCGGTCACGTGCGCGCCCTGCCCCAGGCAAGCATGGAACAGCTCGTCCGCATTCGGGTCGTACACGGCGCCGATGGCGGGCTGGCCGTCGACCAGCACGCCGATCGACACGCACCAGGCCAGCATGCCGTTGACGAAGCAGGCAGTGCCGTCGATGGGATCGATGACCCACACGCAGCGCGCATCGGACGCGCCGCCGCCGCGCTCCTCGCCCACCACGGCGTCTTCCGGGAAGCGCTCGGCGATCTGCGCGCGCAGGAAATCCTCCACCATGCGGTCGGCGATGCTGACCATGTCCTGCAAGCCCTTTTCCTCGATCACCAGCTCCGTGCGGCGCAGGAACATGCCCAGCGCAATCTCGCCCGCCTGGCGGATGATGTGCCGCGCATAGGCATAGCGTTCCAGCGTGGCCGCATCGGCCAGTGCTGCCTGTGTCATATCTGTCATGCTTGTCCTCCAATGATGGCTGCGCCATGTTCGTGTACGGTCATGGCGACCGATGTGCCTTGCGTGAAAACCTGGCTCAAGTCGTGCGAGACGGCAAACAGTTCGCCGACGGGCGTGTCGAGCGTGTATTGCATTTCGCGTCCCAGGTAGGTGGCGCGCGCCACGCGCACCACCATGGCGCTGTCGGGCTGCGCGGGCGACAGCAGGATGGCTTCCGGGCGCACGGCGAAACTGGCTTCGCCGCTGCGCTGGCCGCGGCATGGCAGGCGCAGCCGCAGCTTGCCCATCACGCAGACGGCCTTGCCGTCGGCCACCGATTCGATCACGCCATCGACGATGTTCGCGTTGCAGATGAAGTCGGCGACGAACTTGTCGGCGGGCGACTCGAACAGCTCGTGCGGCGTGCCCTTTTGCGCGATCACTTGCCGGTTCATGACGATGATCTGGTCGGAAATGGCCAGCGCCTCTTCCTGGTCATGCGTGACGTACACGGCCGTCAAGCCCAGCTTGACCTGGATGTCGCGGATCTCGTCGCGCACGCGGCGGCGCAGTTTCGTGTCGAGGTTGGAGAGCGGCTCGTCCAGCAGCAGCACCTTGGGCTGCAGCACCAGCGAGCGGGCCACGGCCACGCGCTGCTGCTGGCCGCCCGACAGTTCGTTCGGGAAGCGCGCGGCGAAGTCGGCCAGGCCCACCAGGCGCAGACTTTCCTGCGCCCGTTCGATGGCGCGCGGCTTGGTCTCGCCCGAGACGGTCAAGCCGTAGCACACGTTGTCGAGCACCGTCATGTGCGGAAACAGCGCATACGACTGGAACACCATGCTGACGTCGCGCTCGGCGGCGGAGGTCAAGGTGACGTCCTCGCCGGCCAGCAGGATGCGCCCGGCGCTGACGCGTTCCAGGCCGGCGATCAGGCGCAGGGTCGAGGTCTTGCCGCAGCCGC
This sequence comes from Janthinobacterium sp. SUN128, assembly GCF_030587275.1. NCBI lineage: Bacteria > Pseudomonadati > Pseudomonadota > Betaproteobacteria > Burkholderiales > Oxalobacteraceae > Janthinobacterium > Janthinobacterium sp. SUN128. Next base: position 3,806,175 of record NZ_JAPWHY010000001.1, read on the forward strand.
TGGGCCCCAGCAGGGTGACCATGGTGCGCGGCGCGATGGTGAACGAGACGTCGTTCACGGCCAGGGCCTTGCCGTAGCGCTTGGTGACGCCGTCGAATTCCAGCGCAGCGATGGCTGTTTCATGGGTAGTAAAGTGGTTCATGCGTAGCTCTTTTCCAGGTTGGGAACGGCGGCCGGCAGCGTTTTTTCGGCGCTGACGCGGCGAAGGCGGCGCTTGCCAACCAGCAGGTGGATCAATTGGATGCACAGCAGGATGACGACGATCAAGACCGTGGCGTAGGCGATCGCCGTGCCGTAGTTGCCGTTCGACACCAGGCCGATGATGTAGGACGTGGCCATGTCATAGTCGGCGCTGACGAGGAAGACGACGGCCGAGATCGACGTGATCGAGCGCACGAAGCCATACACGAGGGCCGAGGCGATGGCCGGACGCAGCAGCGGCAGGATGACCTTGCGCATGGTGGTCCAGCTGCTGGCGCCCAGGGTGATCGAGGCCTCGTCTAGGCTGCCGTCGAGCTGGCGCATGGCGGCGATGCCCGTGCGCAGTCCCATCGGCATGTTGCGGAAGACAAAGCACAGGATCAAAATCGTCGCCGTGCCCGTCAACTCGATCGGCGCCGAGTTGAACGCGAGGATGTAGCTGATGCCGATGACGGTGCCGGGAATGGCAAAGCTGAGCATGGTGCCGAACTCGAACGCGCTCTTCAGGGCGAATTGCTGGCGCACCAGCAGCCAGGCCGAGAGGATGCCGACAAAGGCCGTCAAGGGCGCGGCGATGGCCGAGATCGTCAGGGTGGTGAACAGCGATGGCCAGGCCTGGCCCGTCCAGTGCCAGCCGGAAGCGCCCGCCGTGATGCCGAAGGCGTCGATGTAGTGGCGCAAGGTGAAGGCATTGTCCTGGCCCCAGTTATTCACGAAGCCGCCCGCCACTACCGTACCGTACACCAGGGCCGTGAAGGCGAACCATGGCAGGGCGATGGTCCACAGGGTGGTCTTCAGGCGCGGGTTGAGCGAGGCGTGGCCGCCATGGTCGGCCTTGCCCGTCACCGTCACATACGATTTCTTGCCCAGCCACAGGTTCTGGATGAAGAAGGCGCCCACGGCAAAGGTCAGCAGCACGATGGCCAACGTCGCGGCGCGGCCCTGGTCGTTCGAGGCGCCCACCACGGAAAAGAAGATTTCCGTCGACAGCACGTGGAAGTTGCCGCCCAAGACCATCGGGTTGCCGAAGTCGGCCATGCTTTCGATAAAGCACAACAGGAAGGCGTTGGCGATGCCGGGACGCATCAAGGGCAGCGACACCTTGACGAAGGTTTGCCAGCTGCTCGCGCCCAGGGTGCCCGACGCCTCTTCCAGCGAAGGGCTGACGCCTTCCACCACGCCTATCAATGTCATGAAGGCGATCGGCGCAAAGGCCAGCATCTGCGACAGCCACACGCCCGTCATGCCGTACAGCCAGCGGCTTTGTTCGATGCCAAACAGGTCGCCGACCAGGCCCGTGATGGCGCCGTTGCGGCCGAACAGCAGGATCAGCGCCAGGCCCAGCACGAACGGCGGCGTGACGATGGGGAGTATCGTGATGGCGCGCATCGGACGCACCCAGCGGCCATTGGTGCGCGTCACCAGCAGGGCGAACACGAGACCGAGGAAGGTGGCCGACACGCCCGTCAGCAAGGCCAGCGCCAGGGTGTTCCAGGCCACGCCGCAGCGGCCGGGACCGGACACGCAATTGAGGCTCCAGATGCCCGGATCCGCCAGGCGGCGCGCCAGGGCGGCGGCGCCCGTGCCGCCATCGTCCATCGGCTGGCCGGCGCTGACGAGGATCAGCGCGACGGGGAACAGCACGAACAGGGAAATCAGGCAAATGATGAGGCCGATGGCGCCGGCGACGAAGGCGTCGCCGCGGCACACGCCGCAGGCGGCCGCGCCGGACGTGAGGAGGAACAGCAGGCACAGCGCCAGCAGCAGCGCGCCGAAACCCAGGCCGGTGCCGGCGGCCAGCGGGCCCCAGCCCAGCCATGCCAGCCACAGCATGCCGGTGCCGCCGATGGCGATCTGGCCCAGGCCCAGGGTCTTGCGGTGGGGATTGGCGGCCACCAGCGCGGCGCTGGCGGCGAGCAGAGCGAAGAACACGCCCAGCGGCCAGGCGCCGAACGACAGCAGGTGCAGCACGGCCGGTGCGCCACGCTCCGCGAAGAACTGGCCGTCGCGCAGCCATTCACCGGCGAACAGTCCCGCTTCCTGCTGCTGCCAGGGCAACAGGCACAACGCTGCCAGGGCGGCCAGCAGCCAGCCGTAAAATATTTTTTTCATGAGTTTCATCCAACTATGGACGTCTGAAATTCTGTTGCGCGGTGCGCCTTGATTTCCAGACGTTTTGAACAATTTATATAGGTTTAACGCCTGCCAAAACTGTAGCGAGCGGCAGTGAGTTGTAGCCGAGACGCGCAGCTGTGCGCTAGCACAGTGAGCATCGCAGGCTGCAAATCGCGACGCGCAGTAAGTTTTGGCGCGCGTTAATTGCCGGCAGAATAAATCTGCGTCGTCCAGCGTTGTAATAAGCGCTTGCGCGTGTCCGACGCGCCATACTTGGCGAAATCGTAGTTGATAGTCTTGATGTTTTCCAGGCGCGGCGAGGCGGCGGGAATGGTGGCGGCCACGTTGGACGGGATCTGGAAGGCCAGCGCCTTGACGGCCTCGCTCTGCACGTCGGGACGCAGGGCGAATTCATAGAATTTCTTTGCCTGCTCCATGTTTTTCGCGCCCTTGACGATGCTCATCGAGCCGATCTCGTAACCCGTGCCTTCGCAAGGCGGCAAGACTTTCACGGGAAAGCCTGCCACGGTGAGTTTCATCAGGTCATGCATGAAGCCGATGGCCACGCCCGCTTCGCCGCGGCCCACGTCCTCGCCGGGCGCCACGCCCGCGTTCGGATACTTGCTGACATTCTGGCCCATTTTCGCCAGGAAATCGAAGGCTTCCTCTTCACCGAACAGCTGCACCACGGTGGCCAGCGCGTTGTAGGCGGCACCCGAGGAGTTCGGGTTGGCCATCTCGATCTCGCCCTTGTAGGCGGGCTTGACGAGGTCTTTCCAGCATTGCGGCGGCGGCAGGTTTTTCTTCTTCAGCACGTTTTCGTTGTAGGCCAGGCCCAGGATGCCGATGTAGATGCCGACGGTGCGGTATTTGGCCGTCTCGGCCTGCTTGAGCGCCCACGGCTGCAGCTTGGGCAGGGTGGGCGACTTGTATTCTTCCGTATAGCCTTCGGCGGCGGCCTGCAGGTGCGGGTCGCCCGTGCCGCCCCACCAGATGTCCGATTTCGGGTTCGACGCTTCGGCGCGGATCTTCGCATACGCCTCGCCGGCGCTCTTCCTGATCATCGACACTTTGATCTTGCTTTCCGCCTCGAAGCGGTTCTTCATCAGCTGGCACCATTCCATGTCGGCCGAGCACAGCACGGACAGGCGTTCGTCGGCGGCCATGGCCGTCATCGGCAGGGCCAGGCTTATAGCGATCGCAACATTGCGCATCTTCATCGTCTCACTCCAAGTTTGTTGTCGTTGTGGTACTTCAGACCGCACCGCTATCTTGCGGTGTCACTGTCCCGGGATGTGCTTTTTCAAGACTTGCACTGCATTGCACACGTGTGCACACCTTACCACCAGCCGATTTTGACTGTCAACAAGAATCTCGGCAGGCGTGCGGCGTGGTGTTTTACCGACAAAAAAAACCGCCAGCTGTGCGTACAGCTGGCGGCTTTCGGGGGCTCCGGGATCAGAGGCGTGTTACTGCCAGGCTTCCTTGCCCGCGCGTGGCTTGCCCACCATCAGCAGCGCGCCCAGTGTCAGCACGGCCGCCAGCGACAGGTAGTAGCCCACGTATTGCAAGCCGTAGTTGGTGGCCAGCCAGGTGGCGATGTACGGCGCCAGCGAGGCACCCAGGATGCCGGCCAGGTTGAACGTCAGCGAGGCGCCCGTGTAGCGCACTTCAGGCGGGAACAGCTCGGACAGCATCGTGCCCAGCGGCCCGTAGGTCATGCCCATCAGGCCCAGGCCGACGGCCATGAAGACCGTCACTTCCCAGGTCACGCCGGAACCGAACATGGGCGCGAGCACCAGGCCGAAGATGGCGATGGCGACGGAGACCCAGATCATGGTCGCACGGCGGCCGCGTCGGTCGGCCAGCACGGCCGAGAAGGGTATCGTCAGGGCAAAGAACAGCACGGCAAACAGCTGCACGATGAGGAATTCCTTGCGCGTGAAGCCCAGCTTGGTCGTACCCCAGCTCAGCGCGAACACCGTCATCAGGTAGAACAGCACGAAAGTGGCCAGGGCGATGATGGTGCCCAGGAACAACATGCGGCCATGCTGGCGGAACACGGTGGCGACCGGCAGTTTGACGACCTCTTTCTTGTCGATGACTTTCTGGAAGTCCGGCGTTTCCGTGATCTTCAGGCGCACATACAGGCCGACGATGACCAGCAGCGCGCTGGCCAGGAACGGGATGCGCCAGCCATAACTGAAGAACTGTTCATCGGTCATGGTTTCGCTCAGCAGCAGGAAAATGCCGCCCGACAGGAAGAAGCCGATCGGCGCACCCAGCTGCGGGAACATGCCGTACCAGGCGCGCTTGCCCGGTGGCGCGTTTTCCGTGGCCAGCAGCACCGCGCCGCCCCACTCGCCGCCCAAGCCCAGGCCCTGGCCGAAACGGCACAGCGCCAGCAGCAGCGGCGCCAGGGTGCCGATGGCGGCATAGGTCGGCAGCAAGCCGATGATGACGGTGGAAATACCCATGGTCAGCAAGGCTGCCACAAGAGTAGCCTTGCGGCCGATGCGGTCGCCGAAGTGGCCGAACACGGCCGAACCGATGGGGCGGGCGAAGAAGGCGATGGCAAACGTGGCCAGCGACTGCAGCACGGCGGCCGACGGGTCGCCGGCGGGGAAGAACAGTTTCGGAAACACCAGCACGGCGGCGGTGGCGTAGATATAAAAGTCAAAGAACTCGATGGTGGTGCCGATCAAACTGGCGAACAGCACCGTGCCGGGGGAATTTTTCTTGGGGGGGGTGCTCATTTACTGCGCTCCTTGGGGAGGGTGTCTAAAGGCCATTCTCTGGATGTTTTTTCAGGCAGCAGCACAGCACGTTGTCTCCGTGTCGTTCGCATATCATAGCCTTGCGCGCAGGCATTTGCCGCGCATTTGCTATTAAATTTGCAAACAAAAAACAACGGTTTTAGTTGCCGTAGCGAACTGCCGGCAACGCGCGCTATCGCGCCGTGATCAGTGCTGATTTAGAGAAACAACGGTCGTGCGCCATCCGGTTACCCGGGGCACGGCAGGAAAGGCGTCAGGGGATGGGCGACGTGTATCAGACCCGGCGTATCGCCAGGCATTCCGTACCAGACCCGCGCGTCGACATCGCGGCATCGGTCATTTGTGGTGAATCCTTGCCTGCGGCCCCTCCGGGTGGAGCGGGCCGGCGATGATCGCGCCTGCATCACGAAGGATGCGGTTGATCTTGCTGTAAGCGGCTTATGATACGCGCAGTGGTGCAGTGCGGCAAGAAGTTGTGATGGAGCATGTGCGGTGGTGTCGGCTTACGCTGCGCTAAGCCGACCTACGCATCAATCAATGCAAAAGTCTGCTTAATTTCGCGGCTGTCGAGCGGCCGCACGAGGCGCGCCACTTCCTGGCCATCTTTCAAAAAAATCAGGGTCGGCCACAGTTTTACCCGGAACGAACGCCCCAGCGCGCGGCCGGGACCGTCTTCCACGCGAATATGCGGCACCGCGGAGTGCTGCGCAAACGCGGCGGCCAGCGGCGCCTGGGTGGCGCGGCAGTGGCCGCACCAGTCCGTGCCAAATTCCAGCAGGGCCGGCCCCGTCAACGCGTCGATCTCGGCACGCGCCGGTTGCGCTACAGAATACGTATCGTGCATCATGCCGCTCTCCTTGAAAACTTAGACCACTTTGAGGCGCAAGGTCTCCAGGCCATCGATGGCGCCCACCAGCTCGTCGCCGCGCTGCACGGCCGCCACGCCGGCCGGCGTGCCCGTGTAGATCAGGTCGCCCGGCTGCAAGGTAAAGTAGGTCGACAGGTCGGCAATGGTTTCAGCCACGTTCCAGATCAGCATGTCGATCGTGCTGCCCTGGCGCAGCTCGCCGTTCACGTGCAGGGTGATGGCGGCATGCTTGACGTCGCCCGCCTGCGCGGCCGGGGTGATGGGGCCGATGGGCGCCGAATGCTCGAAGGCCTTGCCCGTATCCCATGGGCGTCCCAGCTTTTTCGCTGCGCCCTGCACGTCGCGGCGCGTCATGTCCAGGCCGATCGCATAGCCCCACACGTGGCTCAGCGCATCGGCCACGCCGATGTCGCTGCCGCCCTTGCCGATGGCCACCACCAGTTCCATCTCATGCTGGAAATCCTGCGTCTGCGCCGGATACGGCAGCTCGCCTGTCGTGCCGGCAGGCACGGGCAGCACGGCGTCGTTTGGTTTCATGAAGAAAAACGGCGCCTCGCGGCCCGTGTGGCCCATTTCCTTGGCGTGGTCGACATAGTTGCGGCCCACGCAATAGATGCGGTGGACGGGAAAGCTGTCGGCGCTGCCCGTGACGGGAACGCTGGGCTGGATGGCTGCGGGAATGACATACGACATGAAGACTCCTGATCGGCACGATAACGGTGATGAAAAAGGGACACCGCAGTGTCCCCCATTTTACGGCAAGCTTACTTCAACAGTCCCGAGCGGCTCGGGTCCGGCATGCGGATGGCGACGATGAAGGAAATCAGGCACATGACAGTCACGTACCAATAGAAATACTCTTCCACGTGCCAGGCCTTGAACTGCAGCGCCACGTATTCGGCCGAACCGCCGAACATGGCGTTGGCGACCGCGTACGACAGGCCCACGCCCAGCGCGCGCACTTCGACGGGGAACATTTCCGCCTTGATCAAGCCGCTGATCGACGTATAGAAACTGATGATGGCCAGGGCGATGATGATCAGGCCAAACGCCGCGTACGGGCTGGTGATGTCCTTCAAGGCATGCATGATCGGCAGCACGCACAGGGTGGCCAGGCCGCCGAAGAACAGCATCGAGGTGCGGCGGCCGATGCGGTCGGACAGGGCGCCGAACACCGGCTGCAGCACCATATATACCAACAAGGCGCAGGTCATGACGGCGCTGGCCGTCTTGGTGTCCATGCCGGCCGTGTTGACTAGGTATTTCTGCATATAGGTGGTAAACGTGTAGAACACGAGCGAGCCGCCGGCCGTAAAGCCGAGTACCGTGATGAAGGCGCGCTTGTGCTTGAGCAAGCCGCGCAGGCTGCCCGCGTCCTTGTCCTTGCGCTCGCTGGCGGTGGTTGTTTCCGTCAGGGATTTACGCAGGTTCAGCGACACCAGGGCCGCCAGGGCACCAAACACGAACGGGATGCGCCAGCCCCAGGCACGCAATTCTTCCAGGGTCAGCAATTGCTGCAAGACCACCAGTACCAGCAAGGCCAGCAGTTGGCCGCCGATCAGGGTCACGTACTGGAACGAGGCAAAGAAGCCGCGCTTGCCCGATTCCGACACTTCGCTCATGTAGGTGGCGCTGGTGCCGTATTCGCCGCCCACGGACAAGCCCTGGAACAGACGCGCCACCAGCAGCAGGAACGGGGCGAAGGCGCCGATGGTTTCATACGTGGGCAGCACGGCGATCATCAGCGAGCCGCCGCACATCATCAGCACGGAAATCATCATCGACTGGCGGCGGCCGTATTTGTCGGCGATGCGGCCGAACAGCCAGCCGCCCACGGGACGCATGAGGAAGCCGGCGGCAAAGATGCCGGCCGTCTGCAGCAACTGCGTCGTCGGGTTACCGGACGGGAAGAAGGCGTGCGAGAAATACAGCGCGCAGAACGAGTAAATGTAGAAGTCGAACCATTCGACCAGGTTACCGGAGGAAGCGCCAATGATGGCCTTGATGCGCTGCTGGGAAGTCAGCTGCGCAACGTCATGCGGAGTATCGTGGGATGTCATATCAGTCTTCTTGTTCGTGTGAAAAAGCCAACGCCAGCCGGGTTGCCCGGGCTGGTTTTGCATCATACGCCCTTGATCGGGGTCAAAAAGCCGCCCGGCATACGCGTTAATACGTATCGCCGGCAACTTTTTTTCACCTGCGGGCGGGTGGAATCAGACCCGTTCCAGCACCAGCGCGATGCCCTGGCCGATGCCAATGCCGCATCTTGTGTCAGTGCACAGTGCATGGCGCCTGCCCGGACGCGCTGGAGGTCAGACCCGTTCCAGCACCAGCGCGATGCCCTGGCCCACGCCGATGCACATGGTACAAAGCGCGTAGCGGCCGCCCGTGCGGTGCAGCTGGTTGACGGCCGTCATGGCCAGGCGCGCGCCCGACGCGCCCAGCGGGTGGCCCAGGGCGATGGCGCCGCCATTCGGGTTCACGCGCGGGTCGTCGTCAGGCAAGCCCAGCTGGCGCAGCACGGCCAGGCCCTGGGCGGCGAACGCTTCGTTCAGTTCGATGACGTCGAAGTCGGCCAGGGTCAAGCCCGTCATGGCCAGCACTTTCAGGGTGGCGGGCGCGGGGCCGATGCCCATGATGCGCGGCGCCACGCCGGCCGTCGCCATGGCCACGACACGGGCGCGTGGCGTCAGGCCAAAGCGGGCCGCGTTCGCTTCATCGGCCAGCAGCAGGGCCGCCGCGCCATCGTTGACGCCGGACGCGTTGCCGGCCGTGATCGTGCCGTCGGCGCGCACGACGGGTTTCAATTTGGCCAGAGTGTCGAGCGTGGTGGCGCGCGGATGCTCGTCGCGGACCACGATGACAGGGTCGCCCTTCTTTTGCGCGATGCTGACGGGGCAGATTTCACTGTCGAACACGCCCGCCTGCTGCGCCGCCAGCGCCTTGACCTGGCTGGCCAGGGCGAACGCGTCCTGATCAAGACGGCTGATGCCAAACTCGACGGCCACGTTTTCCGCCGTTTCCGGCATCGAATCGACGCCGTACTGCGCCTTCATCAAGGGATTGATGAAGCGCCAGCCGATGGTCGTGTCTTCCATTTTCATGCCGCGTGCAAAGGCGCTGTCCGCCTTGCCCATGACAAACGGCGCGCGGCTCATGCTTTCCACGCCGCCGGCGATCAGCAAGCCCGCCTCGCCGCTCTTGATGAAGCGGGCGGCGCTGCCGATGGCGTCCAGGCCCGAGCCGCACAGGCGGTTCAGGGTGGCGCCCGGCACGCTGTCGGGCAAGCCGGCCAGCAAGGCTGCCATGCGCGCCACGTTGCGGTTATCCTCGCCCGCCTGGTTGGCGCAGCCGTACAGCACGTCGGTGACAGCCGTCCAGTCCACGTGCGAATTGCGTGCCATCAAGGCACGGATGGGCACGGCGCCCAGGTCGTCGGCGCGCACGCCGGCGAGTCCGCCGCCATAGCGGCCAAAGGGCGTGCGCTGGGCGTCGCAGATATATGCATGGGTCATGTTCTTTCCTCCAAGAAAGTAGTTTGCGTATTGATCGTTACGTATTGATGGTGACGTATTGATGGCGAACTAACGTCCGTCCGTCAGCGGCACGGCCGTCAAGGCTTGCAGCTGCTCAAAACTCAAGCCGTCGACCAGTTCGACGACCGTGGCGCCGGCAGGCGACAGGTCGAGCACGGCCAGGTCGCTGTAGATACGGCTGACGCAGGCGATGCCCGTCAGCGGATACGTGCATGCCTGCACCAGCTTGCTTTCACCCGTCTTGGTCAGCAATTCCATCATGACCCAGGTTTTTTTCGCGCCGATGGCCAGGTCCATGGCCCCGCCCACGGCGGGAATGGCGTCCGGCGCGCCCGTGTGCCAGTTGGCCAGGTCGCCCGTGGCGGACACTTGAAACGCCCCGAGCACGCAGATGTCCAGGTGGCCGCCGCGCATCATGGCAAAGCTGTCGGCATGGTGAAAATAGCTGCCGCCCGCCAGCAGGGTGACGGGCTGCTTGCCCGCGTTGATCAGGTCGTAGTCTTCCTCGCCGGGCGCGGGCGCGGGGCCCATGCCGATGACGCCGTTTTCGCTGTGCAGGATGATGTCCGCGCCAGCCGGCAAGTGGTTCGCCACCAGGGTCGGCAAGCCGATGCCCAGGTTGACGACACTGCCTTCATGGATGTCGGCCGCCACGCGGGCCGCCATTTGATCTCGATTCCATTTATTCACTTGATACTCCTCAGGCGGCTTTGAAGCCGGCGGGGCCGGTGGCCGTGCGCGGCACTTGCACGATGCGCTGCACGAACAGGCCCGGCGTGATGACGTGCTCGGGATCGATGCTGCCCAACTCGGCAACTTCATGCACGGAAGCAATGCTGACTTTCGCGGCCATGGCCATGATCGGGCCGAAGTTGCGCGCCGTCTTGCGGTAGGTCAGGTTGCCCCAGCGGTCGCCCTGCTCCGCCTTGATCAGCGCGAAATCGGCGTGGATCGGTGACTCGAACACATACATGCGGCCATCTATCTCGCGCGTTTCCTTGCCTTTGGCCAAGTCCGTGCCATAGCCCGTGGGGGTGAAAAAGCCGCCGATGCCGGCGCCGGCGGCGCGGATGCGCTCGGCCAGGTTGCCCTGCGGTACCAGCTCCAGCTCCAGCTTGCCCGCACGGTACAGGGCGTCGAAGACGTGGGAATCGGTCTGGCGGGGAAATGAGCAGATGATCTTGCGCACTTGCCCGTTTTTCAGCAGGGCAGCCAGGCCCGTATCGCCATTGCCCGCATTATTGTTGACGATGACGAGGTCGCGCGCGCCCTGGGCGATCAAGCCGTCGATCAGCTCGGCCGGCTGGCCGGCGCCGCCAAAGCCGCCAATCATGACGGTGGCGCCATCGTGGATATCGGCCAGCGCATCAAGCACGCTGGAACGCAGTTTGTCGATCATTGCCTGCTTCCTCCAAATCAAAGCCATCTGTTATTTGTTCGCATAACGAACAAATATTCGTATTTAGAACTTATTCGTGAGAATATGCCTGATCGGGGCGCTTGTCAATTTGCCGTTTTCGCCAGCGCCATGGCTATAATTGCCACCTTGATCAATTGGAATTGCCATGACCGACCTCCGCAGCACGCCCCTTTCCGCCGCAGACACCCTCGACGCCGACGGCGCACCGCGTCCCGGCGACAGCTATGTGCAATCGTTCGCGCGGGGGCTGGCCGTGTTGCGCAGCTTTGGCGCGGACGCGCCGCAACAGACCCTGAGCGAAGTGGCGGAGCGGGCGCAGCTGACGCGCGCGGGCGCGCGGCGCATCCTGCACACCTTGCTGCATCTCGGTTATGTGGAAGCGGATGGACGGCTGTTCCGTTTGACGCCCAAGGTGCTGGACCTCGGTTACGCCTATCTGTCGTCCTTGCCCGTGTGGACGCAGGCGCAGCCGCTGCTGGAAGAATTGATGCAGACCTTGCGCCAGTCGTGCTCGGCCACCGTGCTCGACGGCGATGACATCGTGTATGTGGTGCGCCTGTCCGCGCACCGCACCATGTCGATCAACCTGGGCATCGGCAGCCGCCTGCCCGCCTACTGCACCTCGATGGGACGGGTGTTGCTGGCGGGCCTGGCGCCCGACGTGCTGCACGCACGGCTGTCAAAGATGGCGCTGCTGAAAATCACGCCGGCGACCAAGGTCGATATCGACGTCTTGATGGATGAGATTGCGCAAGTGCGGCGTCAGGGCTGGTGCCTGGTGCAGGAAGAGCTGGAACAGGGCTTGATCGCCCTGGCCGCGCCCGTGTTCGACCGGGCTGGCAAGGTGGTGGCGGCCATCAACGTCAGCGGCCAGACGGCGGGGCCGTCCGTGGCGCACCTGTTGGAACACAGCTTGCCGAAACTGCTCGAGACGGCAAGCCGGGTCAGCGCCCTGGTGCGGGTGCAGCAGTGATTATTTCCTAAACCTTATTTCTTAAACTTCGCGCACGGGTCCGCGCGCGGCTGCGCCGGCATCGTTTGCGTCAGGTCAAACGTGCCCTTGTAGCCGCTGCCGCCCTGCTCCAGGTAGCCGATGCTGCGCACGTTCAGCTGCGGGTCGGCCAGCTTCAGCCAGCGGGGCACGCCGATATCCTTGCGCACATGGGCATTGCCGGCGATCAGCACCACGTCGCGCGGCGCCTGGTCGCGGATCAGCTTGGCCATCCAGATATCGCGCGCCACCTGGGCGTTGACGACACCGTTGATCATCATGTCGGGCAGCATATTGCAGCGGGCCGCCTGGACTTCCTTCTGTTGCCCGTCCAGGATATCGGCCGGCACGGGTACGGCCAGGTAAGTGGCCACCATGGCGGGCGGCATGGACCACTGGATGCCGTCGCGCACAATACGCGACGCATCGGCCGGCGACAGGTTGCCGGCGACCAGGCTCAGCTGGTAGCTGATGACGAGGTCCAGCACGGGCCGGTACAAGCTCCAGTCCCAGCGCGGCTGTTCCATCACGCGGATGATGCAGTCGGGATCGGCGCAATCGCGCGCGGCGCGCGTCAGCAAGTCCTGGTTTTCGCGGTCGAACTGCTCCATCACAATCACGGGACGCCAGCCGGCTGCCAGGCGGCGGCGCAATTCTTCGACGCGCAGGCGCTGGCCTTGCGCATTGTCATGGACTTCGCCCAGCAGCAAGACTTGCGGATTGGGCAAGGTGTCGGCCACGGGCACGGGAGCGGGCGGCGCTTCCTTCTTCAGCAAGCTGCCGCAGGCGGCCAGCGCCAGCATGCTGGACAGCAGGGCGGCGCGCGCGCCGGCGCGGAAAATCACGGTCTTCATGTAAGCAGTATCCAAAGTGGCGATGCGCCAGATTGTACCGTCTCAGACCGGCGCGGGCAGCTTGCGGCGCTCCAGCACTTCAAACAGGACCATGCCGGCCAGCATGGCGCCCACAAACAGCCACGCTTTCGGCTGGCCCGCCAGCAGGGATACGAGGGCGGGACCGGGACAAAAACCGGCGATGCCCCAGCCCACGCCAAAGGCCAGGCTGCCCAGCAGCAAGCGCCGGTCGATGCGCCGCGATGCCGGCAACTGCATGGGCTCGCCCAACAGTGCCGTGCTGCGCCGGCGCGCCAGCCAGAAGGCTGGCAGGGCCACGCCGATGGCGCCGCCCATCACCAGCGCCAGCGACGGATCCCAGGCCCCGGCCAGGTCGAGGAAAGCGAGCACCTTGGCCGGATTGCCCATGCCGGAGACGATCAGGCCCAGGCCAAAGAGGAGGCCGCTCAACAGGGAAAGGATCAGCTTGCTCATAAGCTTGCTCACAGATGGCGCAACAGATAGACGGTGAGGAATCCGGCCGCCATGAAGGCGATGGTGGCCGCCAGCGAACGCGGGGACAGGCGCGACAGGCCGCACACGCCGTGGCCGCTGGTGCAGCCGGCGCCATAGCGCACGCCCACGCCCACCAGCAAGCCCGCGACGATCAGGGCGGGCGTGCCCGCGTCGATCTGCACGGGCGGCAAGGCTTGCCACAATTGGTACAGCAGGGGCGTGCCGATCAGGCCGGCAAGAAAGGCGATGCGCCAGCCCAGGTCGCCACTGCGCGGCCGCAGCAAGCCGCCGAGGATGCCGCTGATGCCGGCGATGCGCCCATTGAACAGAATCAGCAGGGCAGCCGCCAGGCCGATCAGCATGCCGCCGGCCAGCGAGGCCCACGGCGTGAAGTGCTGCCAGGCTATGCTCATGGCAGCGTTCAGTCCGCTTCGTCGTTGAAGGCGGGGCGCGGCGCGCAAAATTGCGCGTACAGCACTTGCAGCACGGCCAGCACGGGCGGGCTGGCGACGCGGTAATAAATCTGCTTGCCATCGCGCCGCGTGGCCACCAGCATCTCTTCGCGCAGCACGCCCAGCTGCTGCGACAGGGTCGGCTGGCCGATGCCCACTTTTTGTTCGAGGTCGCTGACGCAATGCTCGCCCTGCGATAGCTGGCACAGCAGCATCAATCGGTCGGCATTGCCCATGGCCTTGAGCAGCGAGCTGGCCTTGTAGGCCGAGCCACGCATGGCGTCGAGGTTGTATGCGTGTTGCGGTGTTGCGACTGTCTCCATCTTGCCCTCCCACAGGCGGTCATATTGATCATCATGCGATAAACAATATACTAATCAATATACTGTTTTCCTGCTGGCGATTCGCACAAAAAAACAACAGTGTTTTTTGGCGATAGCGTGCTCATGCAAAGTGTGCGGCAACGATCATGTTTACGCTATCAAAATGACAAATATTCGTAATAAAGAAGAAATAAACGTATCAAAATTGTCACGATCTGTGCTGTAATGGGAGAACAGCAGAAAAACCATGATACGCCCCCGTACAGGCGAATTATCCGTCCATGCGCAAGCCGGTTTCGGCTGCGCCGCGCGGTGAACAACAGGGAGAGCACGATGAGTATCTATCAGCCGTTATGCGTGGCCTTGCTGGCGCTGTCGGCCAGCACATGGAGCGTGGCGGCAGTCAGCGACACGGCGGCCGGCAAGCAGCAGGAAACCGGTGAACGCGTGGCGATCGATGAAAGCATCAGCTTGAATAATAATCCCGGCTGGGAAACGCCGGACTTGCCGTATGCACGCCTGCTTGCCAGCAGCGCGGCTGCGGCACCGCACTGGAGCACCAGTGGCGCGCACCATGTGGCCCTGGCGCCGCCCAGGCCCATGACGGCCGCGCCCGCACAGCAAACCCACGTGCCGGCCCCCGTGCCTGAAGCGAGCATGTACTCGATGCTGCTGGTGGGATTGGGCCTGGTGGCCTTGAGCCTGCACGGCGAAAAACAGGAAAAATTCGATAACTGACGGCGCCAGCACTGGCAAGGCGCTGCTGAAAAACATTCCGCCTGGTGCGGAATGTTTTTTTATGGCGTCATCATTTGTCCAGCAGGCGGCAGACCCGTTCGATATTCCCCACCGGAATGCCCGACTTCAGGGCCCGCGCGATACAGCCCGCCTTGTCCGGGCCCGAGGCGGAAATGAGCACGAAGGCCGTCACCACCACGCTGATGGCCACGAGCACGATCAAGACCCCCTTGACGATATCCCAGTTCATTGCGTCTCAACAATGTCATACGTAAAGTCATAATAATGCTTGCCGTCCTCAATGCGGATGGCCAGGCTGCCGGTGAGCCCTTGCAACTGCTGCGTCCCCGTATCGGGCACCACCGTCACCGACAAGGCGGGCGCGCCGCGCGTCATGGTGCCGCTGTGCTGCAAATAAAAACTGCCATGGCGCCCGTCCAGGCTGCCTTCCACCCGCTCCAGCGCCACATAGCCTGCCGAACCGGCCACGCTGGCGCGCGCGCTGAGCATCTCGCCCTGCGCGCTGGCGTCGAGGGCGCCGTGGTAGCGCTTGTCGAGCGACAAGCGCCCCAGCCCCGATTGCGCGGCCGTGTCCGACAAGGTTTCCGGGGTGATGCTGACGTCAAAGGTTCCGGTAATGAAAGGCATCAGTACTCCTTGGTCGATGTGACTGCCGCTTCCGGCCCGTTCAGCAGCGCATGTAATTTTTGCATGGTGGCCCAGTTGCGCGAGGTGACGCCATCGCCCAGCAGCACGCCCAGGGCCGCCACCACCTTGCTGGCCAGCACACCATCGGGACACCAGGCATACGCGGCCCATCGCCCCAGCGCCAGCGCTTCCGGCTGCCACGGCTGCTGCAAGAGGGGCGCCAGACGCTGGACGTCGGCCGGATTGTTCAGCACCAGCACCAGCAGCCGGGCCGCATCGGCCGCCGGCGCCAGAGGGTTTTGTTCGATCAGTTCGGCAAACTGGCTGGCCGACAGCACCGTCACCCTGGCCGCCACGCCCAGTTTCAGCACCAGCGCTTCCTCGATGCGGGCAGCGGCATCGGCCGGCGCAACCTTGCCCCCGTCATACACGACGTTGCCGCTGTTGAGCACGGTACGCACCTGCGCAAACCCCAGGTCGCCCAGCAACTTGCGCAAGTCGGCCATGGCCACGCGCTTGGCGCGGCCCACATTGATCCCGCGCAACAGCGCCACCTGCTGACTGTTTTCCATCTGTGCCATGTATTGTCTCCTTGCCTATGCCTAGCCGGCAGGACCGCTGGCGGCGCCTTCCGGCAATGGCGTCACCTTGGGCAGGCGCAGCAGGAACGTCGCGCCCTGCCCCAGCGTGCTGCTGACCGTGATGGTGCCGCCAAACTGCTTGGCAATCAAGTTGAATACGATATTCAAGCCCAAGCCCGTGCCGCCCTGTCCGCGCCGCGTGGTGACAAACGGGTCGAACACGCGGTCGAGCATGTCGGGCGCGATGCCGCGGCCATCGTCGCGCACCTGCATGGCGATCCAGTCGTTATCGCCAAGCACGCCAATATAGATATGGCCGTCCGTATCCGCATCAAAGGCGTGCTCGACGCAGTTCAAGACCAGGTTGGTCAGCACCTGCGCCAGCGCGCCCGGATAGCTGTCGAGCATGATGCCGGGCGGGCAATCGATAGCGATGCGGATGCGCGTCTTTTTCAGGGTCGGCTGCAGGCTCGAAATCACTTCACCGATATAGTCGCGCAATTCGAACAAGCGGCGCGCCTCGCTGACCTGGTCGACGGCGATCTGCTTGAAACTGTGGATCAGGTGCGCGGCGCGATAGGCATTGTTCATGATCAGCCGCGCGCTTTCGCCGGCCGTTTCCAGGTAGCGCACGATATCGGTCTTCTTCACGCTGCCGCCGGCCACCGCCGTGCTGATGGCATCGGTGGCCTCCTTCAGCACCGAGGCGCTGGTCAGCGCGATGCCGACCGGGGTGTTGATTTCATGCGCCACGCCGGCCACCAGGCTGCCCAGCGAGGCCAGGCGTTCCGACTGCAGCAACGATTCCTGCGCGCGGCGCAGCTCGTCCATGGCCTGCGCCGTTGCCTGCTGCGAGCGGCGCGCCATGTCTTCCGCCTCGCGGCTGCCCTCGATGATGGACTTGAGCTTGCGCTGCACGGCATTGAAGCCGCGGATCACGTCGCCCAGCTCGTCGCGCCGGTTTTCCGGCAGCTCTTCGACATCGTCACTGCCGCGCGTGGCCAGGTCGAACAAGCCGTCGCGCAACTGTTTCAAGGGCCCGAAGACGATGCGCAGGCTCAGCGCCAGGGCGCCCACCAGAATGATGTCAAGCAGCAACACTTCCAGCACCTTGCGCCGCACTTCGCCGCGCAGGGCCGCATCGATCTGGGCGCGGCTGAAATTGACGATGACCTTGCCGACGATCACGGGCTTTCCACCCGTGGCTGCGGCCACGGCGTCGCGGAACACCAGCGGCGCCTCGACGGGCGTGCCACCCATGGCCACGTCGGCCGTCAGCGGCACCAGGGTGCCCGCCGCATCGCGCACTTCGCCCGCGAACAGGCCGACGGAGGCGTCGTAGACGCGGATGCCGACCAGTTCCGGCGGCAGCATTTCGGCCGCGACGATGCTGTCGACCTTGGATTTATCGAGATCCCACAGGGCGGAAGGCAAACTCGTCTGCAAGCGCGTGAGCACGCCGCTGCGCAGACGCGCGCTGCCCGATTCGAGTTCCTTGCTCAAGGTATATTGGGTATAGGTACCCGAAATGCCCAGCACCAGGGTGACGATCACGACAAAAAGCAGGGTCAGCCGGACTTGGATACTCACCATCAATCAACACTCCCCGGGCCAGGCCGGTCGCCGGCCCGCGGCGCGGGCGCAGATACGTCAGCGGACAACAGCCTGAATCAAATGTACGGTATGACATGCTTATTGGCAAGATTTACAGCAATACCGTTTTCCACAGAGCCTTGATACAGGTTGAGACATTGCGTCATGGCAATGGTAATATCCCGCAATCATCTAAGGAGTCGTCATGGCGGTCATGCATCAACATCTACCCCTGGAACAAGTTCGTCCTGGCATGGTCTTGTCGGATGTCTTGCTCGATGCGCATGGACAAGTGCTGTTGCCGCAAGGCGCGGTATTGACTGAAAACATGCTGGCCCTGATGCCGCGCCACAACATCGACATGCTGCCGATCCAGGCGCCGCCACCGTCGCCCGAAGAAATCGCCGCACAACAGGCGGCCGACAGCGAACGGCTGGCCTACCTGTTCCGCAAGCATGACCCGGAGGATCCCCTGGACGCGGCCACCACCTTGCTGCGCAGCTATGTCACGGCGTACCGCCTGGGCACGGGAGAGGCCGCATGAGCACCCAGCTGACCCTCGACGACATCGTCGCCCACCTCGACGATTTGCCCTCGCTGCCCGCCGTCGTCATGGAACTGCTCAACAGCATCGACCAGGAAGACGTCGATATTTCCGTGCTGGCCAAAAAAGTGTCGTACGACCAGGCACTGACGGCGAAAACCCTGCGCCTGGCCAACTCGTCGCAATACGGCTTGCAAGTGAAGGCCACCACCATCCAGCAGGCGATCACGTACCTGGGCTTCCAGACCACGCGCAGCCTGATCACGTCGGCCGCCATCACGGGCTGCTTCCCGGAAGGTCGCTGCCCCGGCTTCGACGACAAGGCCTTCTGGCGCCATTCGGTGGCGACAGCCGCCTGCGCCAAGGTGCTGGCGCGGCAGATCCGCTTCAACCAGGATTACGCGTTCACGGCCGGCCTGCTGCACAACATCGGCCGCCTGGTGCTGGTCAGCAGCTTTCCCGCGCATTACGCGCAAGTCATCGCGCACCAGGCGGCGCACGATTGCAGCCTGCTCGAAGCGGAGCAAACCGTGCTGGGCGTGGACCACGTGCAGGCCGGCGTGGCGCTGGCCGAACATTGGAATTTTTCCGATACCATGCGCCTGACGCTGGCCAACTACCTGCAGCCGGAAACGCCGGGGGCAGGCTTCCTCGCATCGCTGATCCACGTGGCCAATGCGCTTGTTTGCGCGCTCGACCTGGCGCAGGCGGGCGACGACATGGTGCCGCGCGTCTCGCCGGTGGCCTGGGATGCGCTTGGCCTGGGCGAAGACACGTATCTGCAGCTGTTCCGCGAAACGGAGCTGCGTTACGATGAAATCACCTCGGCCTTGCTAAGCTGATTGCTTAAGCTAAGCGAACTCGGCAGGCACAGCCGCAAACGCAAACGGCTCTCGCTGCGAGGCGAAAGCCGTTATAGGTACTGCGGTACGTCCATGCTGCCCGGTCCACGCCAGCCTGTTGCCGCCAGCAGCTACGCAAGCGGCACAGTCAGCGTACAACCACCACATCAGTGCGCGTAATTCGATTCTTGCGCATCGCCGCGGTCTTCCGCTTTTGGACGGCCCTGGGCGTCGGACAGACGATACTTGGTGCGGCGGTCGCCCATCAAGTCACGCAGGTCACGAATGCTCATGCCCGTCACTTCGTGCATGCGGATCAGCAGCGAGGCGCCGACCGGCAAGCGGTGGTGGCGGATCTTGCTGATGACCGGTGGCGCCACTTCAAGCAGACGCGACAGGGCTGCATCGTTTTTCAGCTGCATCTTGCTCAGCAGAATGTCCAGCAGGTGGTTCGGGTTGTAACTCTCTTGCGATGCTAATGCATGATGTGCCATGATTTTTCCTCGTCTGGTGAATGTAGAAAATAATGCCGATACGAACTTAAGGCTGGCTTAGAGTGTTCAAATAAACGTCTTCCATCGGATTCAGCCCTCCCTCCTTATCGCACTGCCTGTACAGGACTCGCACTGCCACGCCCAGCCAACGTACGCAACTTGCCGCGTGAATAAAGACACTCAAAGCACGTATGACTCGCCAAAAATGAATTGCATATAAGGCAATATACTAGCCCAAACACGCAGCATCTGCGCCTCGCGCAAACTTCCTGATTGTTAAATATCAATCAAGCTGCTGGTTGGCTTGGCAACGATGCTATTTCAACACATTAGGATGCCAGCGGGCGCACACAAGGCTTTGCAGCAACTTGTTACAAATCAATGGTGTCGCACGGCAATAAATGCTTTTGAGCATCACGTCACATGGCGGCATATGCAGGCGGCAACCTTGTCGGCAAGGTAAGCACAACATGGCCCGCCCCGGCGTTTTACGCTAAACTATCGCCTGAACTTGCAGCGAGCCTGCCGCCGGGCAGCCAGAGGCGCCAAGCCGGTCATCCACCGCGCCCGCCCTGAGCGGCCCCCTGCGCTGCAACATCCCGCCCAGCCATCTTGTTTGCCGCCACATTTACCGATAAGCGCCCAACTCCATGCAGAAAAAAGTATTCATTAAAACCTTCGGCTGCCAGATGAACGAGTACGACTCGGACAAGATGGCCGACGTGCTGGGCGCCTCCGATGGCCTGGTGCGCACGGACACGCCGGAAGATGCCGATGTGATCCTGCTCAATACCTGCTCCGTGCGCGAAAAGGCGCAGGAAAAAGTGTTTTCCGACCTGGGACGTCTGCGCGACCTGAAGCTGGCCAAGCCGCACCTCTTGATCGGCGTGGGCGGCTGCGTGGCGTCGCAGGAAGGCGACGCCATCGTCAAGCGCGCGCCGTATGTCGACATGGTCTTCGGCCCGCAAACCCTGCACCGCCTGCCGCAGATGATCGAGTTGCGCCGCTCCAGCGGCGCCTCGCAAGTGGACATCAGCTTCCCGGAAATCGAAAAATTCGACCACATGCCGCCGGCCAAGGTCGAGGGCGCCTCGGCGTTCGTCTCCATCATGGAAGGCTGCAGCAAATATTGCAGCTACTGCGTCGTGCCCTACACGCGCGGCGAGGAAGTGTCGCGCCGCTTCGAGGACGTGCTGACGGAAGTGGCGGGCCTGGCCGCCCAGGGCGTCAAGGAAATCACCCTGCTGGGCCAGAACGTGAACGCCTACCGCGGTGCGATGGAAGGCGGAGAGATCGCCGACTTCGCCCTGCTGCTCGAATACGTGGCCGACATTCCCGGCATCGAACGCATGCGCTTCGTCACCAGCCACCCGAAGGAATTCACGCAGCGCCTGATCGACGCCTATGCGAAGATCCCGCAGCTGGTCGACCACCTGTATCTGCCGGCGCAGCACGGTTCCGACAAGATTCTGGGCGCCATGAAGCGCGGCTACACGGGCCTCGAATACAAGTCCATCATCCGCCGCATCCGCGCCGTGCGCCCAAACATGGCGATTTCGTCCGACTTCATCGTGGGATTTCCTGGCGAGACGCAGGCCGACTTCGACGCCATGATGAAGCTGATCGCCGACGTGGGCTTCGACAACAGTTACAGCTTCATCTTCAGCAAGCGCCCCGGCACGCCGGCCGCCAGCCTGGAAGACGATACGCCGCACGAAGTCAAGCTGGCCCGGCTGCAGCAGCTGCAGGCGGCCATCGACGCCAACACGCGCAAATACAGCTTGGCCATGGTGGGCACGGTGCAAACCATCCTCGTCGAAGGCCGCTCCAAAAAGGATACAGACGATAGCGAACTGCAAGGCCGCACGGAAAACAACCGCGTGGTCAATTTCGACGCCGGTCCCGACGGCTTGCAATTGACCGGCCAGCTGGTCGACGTGCGCATCACCGAAAGCCATTCCTACACCCTGCGCGGCGAACTCGTCGCCAGCGCACCCGCATTGAAAAGAGCCAGTTGAAAACCAAAGCCCCGATACAGCCGCATTACTTCATCCCCGAGCCGCTGGACAACACGCGCCTGGCGCACCTGTGCGGCCCCCTCGATGAAAACCTGCGCCAGATTTCCGCCGCCCTCGACGTGACGATCTTCCGCCGCGGCGAGAAATTCATCGTCGGCGGCAGCAATGCCGAACGCGCCGTGGAAATCCTCGAGCAGTTCTACGCCATCGCCAACAAGGTCGTGCCGCTGGAAGAAGTGCAGCTGGCCCTGGTGGAACAGCGCGCGGGCCTGTCCGCCGCCTCGGAACACCACGCCAACGCGCCCGCCAGCACCTTCGTCGAGCCGGATATCGCCAGCCCCGTGCTGAAAACGCGGCGCTCCGACCTGCGCGGGCGCACGCCGCACCAGATCGCCTACCTGCGCGACATCCTCGAACACGACATCAGCTTCGGCGTGGGCCCCGCCGGCACGGGTAAAACCTACCTGGCCGTCGCCTGCGCCGTCGACGCGCTCGAACGCGACGCCGTCAAGCGCATCATTTTGACGCGCCCGGCCGTCGAAGCGGGCGAGCGCCTGGGCTTTTTGCCGGGCGACCTGGCGCAAAAGGTCGATCCGTATCTGCGTCCCCTGTACGATGCGCTGTATGATTTGCTGGGCTTTGACCGCACGCAAAAGCTGTTTGAAAAACAGGTGATCGAGATCGCCCCGCTGGCCTACATGCGCGGGCGCACCCTGAACCACGCGTTTGTCATCCTCGACGAGGCGCAAAACACCACCGTCGAACAGATGAAGATGTTTTTGACGCGCATCGGCTTCGGTAGCAAGGCCGTGGTGACGGGCGACGTCACGCAAGTCGACCTGCACAAGAGCCAGACGAGCGGCCTGATCGACGCCGTGCATGTGCTGAAAGACGTGCGCGGCATCGGCTTCACGCAATTTAACAGCACCGACGTGGTGCGCCACCCGCTCGTCGCGCGCATCGTCGACGCCTATGAAACGGCGCAGGCGGCCAACGCCGACGCCGCCCAGTTACTCCCCTTGTTGAAACCAGCTGCCGCCAAAAATGTCCGAAAAAAATAAACTGTCCCTGTCCGTGCAATACCCGGATGCCCGCCTGGAAACCCTGATCACGCGCCCGAAAGTGCGCCGCTGGGTCAAGGCGGCCCTGTTCGCCCCTGCCGAATTCACGATCCGCTTCGTCGACGCGGAAGAAGGCCGTACCCTGAACCGCGACTACCGCGAAAAGGATTACGCCACCAACGTGCTGACGTTCGCCTACAACGAAGGCGAAGAGTTGAATGACGACGAGCCGACGCGCGCCGACATCATCCTGTGCACAGACGTGCTGGAGAAGGAAGCGGCGGAGCAGAAGAAGAGCGTGGAAGAGCACACGGCCCATTTGATCGTGCACGGCGTGCTGCATGCGCAGGGTTACGACCACATGGATGACGAGGAAGCCACCGAGATGGAGGGCCTGGAAACGGAGATCCTCGCGAAACTCGGCATTACCGACCCGTACAAGGAGTAAGAGCATGGGAACCTGGGCACTGGATGCCTTCGGCAACGACTACGCCATGGATTGGGCGCAGGACTTGCACGAATATAAAACCCTGGAACTGGTCGAGACGACGCTCGACAACGTCATCGACAGCCAGGAAGCGCAACTGGAGGCGCCGTTCGCCGCCGAAGCGCTGGCCGCGCTGGAAGTGATCGCGCGCCTGCTGGGCAAGCCGGGCGAGGACGACCCGGCCACTGCGGAAGTGGACGAATGGGTGGCCGCCTGCAAGAAGAAGGTCACGCCGCCGTTGCTGGAAAAAGCACGCCTGGCCTTCGACAAGATCGGCGGGGAAGCGTCGGAACTGCGCCAGCTGTGGCAGGACAGCGAGCATTTCGCCGACTGGCAGGCCGACGTGGCGGCATTGCGCGCGCGCGTGCTGGGCGCGGACGCCTGAAACGTCGGGCAACGGCGCACTTCAACATATTAAATTTGCATCAAAAGCGGGGAAATCCGGTATTCCCCCACTTTTGGTGTATCCTATATCCCTTCGCAACAACGGCTCACGCCTCCTATGCCCGAGCACCCTAGTGGCGTCAGAACTGACGTCAAGCCCCACCGGTCACTGTTTGAACGCCTGACCGCACTCATTTCCCCCGAGCCAGAGAACCGTGCAGAATTGCTCGAAGTTCTACACGATGCGCATGAACGCAAGCTGATCGACGCCGACGCCCTGTCGATGATCGAAGGCGTGTTTCAGGTATCGGATCTCTGCGCGCGCGACATCATGATTCCCCGTTCGCAAATGGATGTCATCGACATCAGCAAGCCGATCGAGGAATGGATGCCGGAAGTCCTGTCCACCGCCCACTCGCGCTTCCCCGCGATCGAAGGCGAGCGCGACAAGGTCATCGGCATCCTGCTGGCGAAAGACTTGCTGCGTTATTACGCAGAAGAAACTTTCGACGTCCGCGACATGCTGCGCCCCGCCATCTTCATCCCCGAATCGAAACGCCTGAATGTGCTGCTGCGCGATTTCCGCGCCAACCACAATCACATGGCCATCGTCGTTGATGAATACAGCGGCGTCGCCGGCCTGATCACCATCGAAGACGTGCTGGAACAGATCGTCGGCGATATCGAGGATGAATACGACTTCGACGAAGCCGAGGACAACATCCTGTCGCTCAAGGAAGGCCAGTTCGGTCCCCGCTGGCGCGTCAAGGCGCTGACCGAGATCGAGCAGTTCAACGAGGAAGTGGGCAGCCACCTGGTCGACGACGACGTCGACACTATCGGCGGCCTCGTGTCGAAGTACCTGGGCCGCATGGCGCACAAGGGCGATATTTTCGACCTGGGCAATTTGCGCTTCGAGGTGCTGCGCGCCGATGCGCGCCAGGTGCACGTGCTGCTGGTCGAGCGCCTGCCCAACGTGCCGGAACTGGAACTCTGACATGCGCGTGCTGTAAATGCGTTTCAGACGCGCTGACCCCAACGCCCCCGCCAAACCGCCCCGCAGCATAGGGGCGCGCATGCTGACTGCCGCCATCGCCGGCGCCGTCGCGGTGCTGGCGTTCGCCCCTTTCGGCTACTGGCCCCTGCAAATCCTCAGCCTGGGCGTGCTGTTCTACCAGGTGCTGCGCGCGGCGAACGTCAAAGCCGGCGCGCTGATCGGCTGGGCCTACGGTTTTGGCTGGTGCGCGGCCGGCACGCACTGGCTGTATATCTCCATGCACCGCTATGGCGACATGGCCGCGCCGATCGCGGTCATCGCCGTGGCCCTGCTGGCCCTCCTGATGGCCATTTACGTGGCCCTGGCCATGGGCGCGGCCGCCTGGCTGCGCCAGCGCTGGGTGCTGTCCCTGCCCGCCATGACCTTGCTGGTGCTGCCCGCCACCTGGACGCTGTTCGAATGGACGCGCGGCTGGCTGTTTACGGGTTTCCCGTGGCTGGCCACCGGTTACGCCCACAATGCCAGCCCGCTGGCCGGCTTTGCCCCCATCGTCGGTGCGTATGGCCTGGGCTGGCTGGCGGCGCTGTCGGCCGGCGCCCTGCTTTTGCTGACGCACCGCACGCGCTGGTTTGCGCTGGGCGGCGTCATCGCGCTGTACGCGGCAGGCATCGGCTTGCAGTACGTGGCGTGGACGCACCCGGTCGGACGCCCGATCACGGTGCGCCTGTTGCAGGGCAACGTGCCGCAGCAGCAGAAATTCGACCCCGGCTTCGTGCTGGGCGCCCTGCAAATGTACCAGAGCTCCATCACCAGCGCGCCGGCCGACCTGATCGCCACGCCGGAAACGGCCGTCACCGTGCTGCCGCACCAGCTGCCGCCCGGCTATCTGGACAGCCTGGCGGCTTATTCGCAGCAGACGGGCAGCACGATCCTGGTCGGCATGCCCGTGCTCGACGAGCAGCAGCGCTTCTACAATGCGGCCCTGGGGATCACGCCCAACGGGGCGCCGGGACCGTATTACCAGTACCGCAAGCACCATCTGGTGCCGTTCGGCGAATTCGTGCCGCCCGGCCTGCACTGGTTTGTCGCCATGATGGCCATCCCGCTGGGCGACATGGGCCGCGGCGCGGAAGTGCAGGCGCCGCTGCAGGTGCGCGACCAGCTGGTGCTGCCGAATATCTGCTACGAAGACTTGTTTGGCGAGGAAATCGCCGGCCAGCTGGCCAGCGCCCACCGCCATGGCAAGCAGTCGGCGTCCGTGCTGCTGAATATCTCGAACCTGGCCTGGTTTGGCGACTCGATCGCCATCCCGCAGCATTTGCAGATTTCGCAGATGCGCAGCCTGGAAACGGGCCGCCCCATGCTGCGCTCGACGAACACGGGCGCCACCGCCGTCATCGACGGCAAGGGCGTGGTGCAAAGCCTCCTGCCGCCGGAACAGCAAGCCACGCTGGCGGCCAAGGTGCAAGGCATGGGCGGCATGACGCCATACATTCTGTACGGCAACAAACTGGTGCTGGCCCTGGCCGCGCTGGCCCTGCTGGCGGCCTTCCTGCTGTCGCGCGCCGCCCGCCGTGGCCGCGCCGGGCAGTAATAAGCGGCCGATATTGTCCGAAGAGTCACAGTGGGCCCGTAAAAACCGCTAAAATTAGCAAAACCCCGGCCCGGACGCGCTTGACTGGCAGCGTCCGGGCTTCAAGCAAACCTTAACAGCGCGCAGTCTCCCGCGCGGCGAACTCATACGATGCTCACATTTCAACAAATTATCCTGACCTTGCAAACCTATTGGGACAAGCAAGGTTGCGCCCTGCTCCAGCCTTACGACATGGAAGTCGGCGCCGGCACCTTCCACACCGGCACCTTCCTGCGCGCGATCGGCCCGGAACCCTGGCGCGCCGCGTATGTGCAGCCGTCGCGCCGCCCGAAAGATGGCCGCTATGGCGAAAATCCGAACCGCATGCAGCACTACTACCAGTACCAGGTGGTGCTCAAACCTGCGCCGGAAAACATCCTCGACCTGTATCTGGGTTCGCTGGCCGCGCTGGGCCTGGACTTGACGCAGAATGACGTGCGCTTCGTCGAAGACGACTGGGAAAGCCCGACCCTGGGCGCCTGGGGCCTGGGCTGGGAAGTCTGGCTGAACGGCATGGAAGTGACCCAGTTTACCTACTTCCAGCAAGTGGGCGGCCTCGATTGCAAGCCCGTGCTGGGCGAGATCACCTACGGCATCGAACGCCTGGCCATGTATCTGCAAGGCGTGGAAAACGTGTATGACCTGGTGTGGACCGAGTGGGAAGAAAACGGAGTCACGAAGAAGCTGACCTACGGCGACGTCTTCCACCAGAACGAGGTGGAGCAATCGACCTACAACTTCGAGCACGCGAATACGGACCTGCTGTTCGAACAGTTCGGCAACTACGAAGCGGAAGCGAAGCGTTTGATCGAGCTGCAACTGACCCTGCCCGCCTACGAAAAGATCATGAAGGCATCGCACAGCTTCAATATGCTCGACGCGCGCGGCGCCATCTCGGTGACGGAACGCGCCGCCTACATCGGCCGCGTGCGCACCCTGTCGCGCCTGGTGGCGCAAGCGTATTACGACTCGCGCGAGCGCCTCGGTTTCCCGATGCTGCCCGCCGCAGACCAACCCGCCGCCGCTTGATCGCCTAGCTCATACACCGCCGTACCAGACAAGAACACCATGAACCAAACACTGCTCATCGAACTGCTGACCGAAGAACTGCCGCCGAAAGCGCTGGCCAAACTGGACGCCGCCTTCACGGCCGGCATCGTCAACGGCCTGAAAGCGCGCGACTTCCTGGAAGCCGACAGCGTCGCCACCAGCTACGCCTCGCCGCGCCGCCTGGC
This sequence comes from Janthinobacterium sp. SUN128, assembly GCF_030587275.1. Lineage (NCBI taxonomy): Bacteria > Pseudomonadati > Pseudomonadota > Betaproteobacteria > Burkholderiales > Oxalobacteraceae > Janthinobacterium > Janthinobacterium sp. SUN128. The sequence continues at coordinate 3,833,462 of NZ_JAPWHY010000001.1, forward strand.
CGTCTCCATCACCAACGTGCGCGAAGTCTCGCCCGACAAATCGATCCGCGAAAAAGTCCTGCCCGTCTCCGTGGCGCTGGACGCGAACGGCAACGGCACGCCGCCGCTGGCCAAGAAACTGGCCGCACTGGGCTTCCCCGAGCTGACGGTGGCCGAGCTGGAACGCGCCGTCGACGGCAAGGCCGAAAGCTTCTTCTACACCTACACGGCGCCAGGCAGCCAGCTCGCCACCGGCGCGCAGGCGGCATTGACGGAATCTTGCGCCAAGCTGCCGATTCCAAAGCTGATGAGCTATCAGCGCCCGGACGGCACCACCGTGCAATTCGTGCGCCCGGCCCACAGCCTGATCGCCCTGCACGGCATCAATATCCTGCCGTTGACCCTGCTGGGCTTGACGGCCGGCCGCACCACCCTGGGCCACCGCTTCCTCACCGACGGCGAACCGATCACCATCGCGCACGCGGAAAACTATGCGCCTTCGCTGATCCTCAACGCCAGCGTCATCGCCAGCAACGAGGAACGCAAGGAGCGCATCCGCGCCCAGCTGCTGGACAAGGCCGGCGCCGACCAGGTGCTGATGCCCGAAGCGCTGCTCGATGAAGTCACCGCCCTGGTCGAATGGCCGGTCGTGTATGAATGCCACTTCGAGGAAGAATTCCTGGCCGTGCCGCAGGAATGCCTGATCCTCACCATGCAGACGAACCAGAAATACTTCGCCCTGACGGACAGCGAAGGCAAGCTGCGCTCGCGCTTTTTGATCGTCTCGAACATCGAGACGGACACGCCAGAGCACATCATCGGCGGCAACGAGCGCGTCGTGCGCCCGCGCCTGTCCGACGCCAAGTTCTTCTTCGAGCAAGACAAGAAGAAGACCCTGGCAGCGCGTCTGCCGCTGCTGGCCAACGTTGTCTACCACAACAAGCTGGGCACGCAAGCGGCCCGCACAGAGCGCGTCAAGTCGCTGGCCGGCGCCATCGCCGCCAAGCTGCAATATGACGTGGCCCTGGCCGAACGCGGCGCCCTGCTGGCCAAGGCCGATCTGCTGACCGACATGGTGGGCGAATTCCCCGAACTGCAAGGCATCATGGGCACGTATTACGCGCGCCATGACGGCGAACCGGAAGAAGTGGCGCTGGCCGCCTCCGAACACTACCAGCCGCGCTTTGCCGGCGACAGCCTGCCGACCACCGGCACCGGCACCGCCGTGGCCCTGGCCGACAAGCTCGAAACCCTGGTCGGCATCTGGGCCATCGGCCTGGCGCCGACGGGCGACAAGGATCCGTTCGCGCTGCGCCGCCACGCCCTGGGCGTGCTGCGCATGCTGCTGGAAAAACGCTTGCCACTGTCGATCCAGGGCTTGCTGGCCGATGCCGCCGCGCAGTTCGCAACGGTGCCCGGCTTCAAGGATCCGGTCGCGGATGTCACCACCTTCATGCTGGACCGCCTGCGCGGCATCCTGCGCGAGCGCGGTTTCTCGCCGAATGAAATCGAAGCCGTCGTGGCGCAAAATCCGGACCGCCTGGACGACATCGTGCAGCGCCTGGAAGCCGTGCAGGCGTTTGCCGCCCTGCCGGAAAGCGCCTCGCTGGCCGCCGCCAACAAGCGCATCACGAACATCCTGAAAAAGAACGAGGAAGCCGTCAGCCAGGTCGCCGCCGGTGGCGTGAACGTGGCGCTGCTGCAGGACGAAGCGGAGAAAAAACTGGCCGCCGCCGTTTCGCGCGTGCAGCCGGAAGTCGACGCGGCCTTCGCCAAGGGCGATTTCACCAGCACCCTGCAAACCCTGGCGCAGCTGCGCGACGATGTCGATGGCTTCTTCAATGACGTGATGGTGATGGCCGAGGATGTCGCCCTGCGCAACAACCGCCTGGCCTTGCTGTCGTCCTTGCACGGCATGATGAACCGCGTGGCCGACATTTCCAAGCTGGCGGCATAATGGGTACTCCGGCGCTGAAACTGATTATTCTCGACCGCGACGGCGTCATTAATCATGACTCGCCGGACTTCATCAAATCGCCGGCCGAATGGCTGCCGATCCCCGGTTCGCTCGAAGCGATCGCCCGCCTGAACCAGGCTGGCTACCGCGTCGTCATCGCCTCGAACCAGTCGGGCATCGCGCGCGAATATTTCGACATGACGGTGCTGAACGCGATCCACCAGAAGATGCACACCCTGGCGCAGCAGGTAGGCGCCGATATCGACGCCATCTTCTTTTGCCCGCACGCGGGCGCGGACAATTGCGACTGCCGCAAGCCCAAGCCCGGCATGTTCCATGAAATCTCACAGCGCTACAACACCAGCCTGAAAGGCGTGCCCACCGTCGGCGATTCGCTGCGCGACCTGCAGGCCGGCTTCATCAGCGGCTGCGTGCCCTACCTGGTATTGACGGGCAAGGGCGAAAAGACCAACGAAACAGGTGGCCTGCCGCCTGGCACCCAGGTCTTCCCCGACCTGGCCGCCGTCGTCAGCCATCTGCTCAAGGCGCCCGCCGCAGCGGCGCCCAGCGTGGCATTGAGTATCTAATCTTCGGAGAACCGCATTGCGTAATATTTCCCTGTTCCTGCGATCCCTGCTGTTCATGATCATCATGATCGTGGCCACCATCGTCTGGGCCTGCGTGTGCTTTTTTGCCGCGCCATTGAGCTACAACAAGCGCTATTGGGTCACCTCGCGCTGGAACGTGTTTATCCTGTGGTGTGCCAAGGTCATTTGCGGCATCCGCTATGAAGTCAAGGGCGCCGAGAACTTCCCCGACGCGCCGGCCATCGTGCTGTCGAAGCACCAGTCGGCATGGGAAACCATCTTTTTACTTCCCAGCCTGCCACGCCCGCTCGTGTATGTGTTCAAGAAGGAGATTTTGTACATCCCGTTCTTCGGCTGGGCCATGGCGCTGCTGCGCATGATCCCCATCGACCGCAAGCAGGGCAAGCATGCGTTCAAGAGCGTGGTCGCGCATGGCAAGCGCCGTCTGGCCGATGGCCAATGGATTATCATGTTCCCTGAAGGCACGCGCATTCCCGTGGGCCAGACGGGCAAGTACAAGAGCGGCGGCACGCGTCTGGCCATCGCCACGGGCGCCGTGGTGGTACCGATTGCACACAACTCAGGCGAGTGCTGGCCCAAGCAGTCATTCCTCAAACGCCCGGGACTGATCACCGTCTCGATAGGCAAACCGATTTCGCCGGAAGGGCAAACCCCGGACAGCATGATGCAACAGGTGGAAAATTGGATAGAATCAGAAATGCGCGTCATTTCGCCTCACGCCTACAACGCTGGCTAGACGGCATCAGCGCGGTCATCCAGGAGCCGACACTGCGCCAGCAGATGAAGACCATCAAGGTCGGCGACCAGCAACTGGATTTGTTCGCGCATGACGTCTCGACCAGCACGCCCCCGGCGGTGCGCCCCACGGCACCGCCAGCGCCGCCCGTGGCGCCACCGGTAGTGGCGCCCGCGCCCCCCATCATTCGTCCCGCCCCGCCTCCCCTGCCTTCCCCGCCACGCACCGCCGATGGCCCGCCGCTGCGCCAACTGCAGCTGGGCAGCCACCTCGTCGAATTCGCCCTGCGCCGCTCCACGCGCCGTTCCATCGGCTTCATGATCGACGATAACGGCTTGCGCGTCACGGCGCCCAAGCGCGTCACCCTGGCCGAAATCGACAACGCCATCCGCGCCAAGCAAGGCTGGATCGTCTCGAAGCTGCTGGAGCGGGGCGAGCGCAAGGTGCAGCGCCAGCAGCGTCCGCCCGTGGCCTGGGTCGATGGCGCCGTGCTGCCCTACCTCGGCGGCGACATCACCCTGCGACTGCACCAGGCGCCGCGCCACCGCGCCAGCTTCCAGCGCGAGACGAATGAGCTGCACGTATGGGTCACGCCCACGGGCAGCGAACAGCAATTGAAGGAAAAAGTGAAGGGCTGGTTCCAGCATGAAGCGCGCCAGCTGTTCGAGGCGCGGCTGGACCTGTATGCGGACAAGCTGGGCGTGCGCTACGACTCATTGTCGCTATCGTCGGCCGGCACGCGCTGGGGCAGCTGCACCATCGAGCGCAAGATCCGCCTGAACTGGCGTTTGATCCACTTCGCCCTGCCGCTGATCGACTACGTGGTGGCGCACGAACTGTCGCACCTGCTGGAAATGAACCACAGCCCCCGCTTCTGGGCCACCGTGGAATCGATCTATCCGAACTACGATGGCGCCAAGCAGGCGCTGAGGAAGCGCTCGCAAGAGCTGCCAGTCCTGTTCGCGTAAACAACATTGTTGGCGTCGCCTGTCGGATTACGCGCAGGCGCTAATCCGACCTACCTAGATCACGGCAGTAGGTCGGATTAGGCCGCAGGCCGTAATCCGACAACATTGTTGGCCGTGCATCCATCACGGCAACAGGGGCTTGATGGCCGCTATCGTGCGCGGCGTGGCGCCCCGGTGCTGGTTGGCAAACGCCAGCGCTTTTTCTCCCATAGCCGCCAGGCGCGCGGGATCCTGCAGCAGGGCCGACGCCTGCGCCATCAGCGCATCGGCGTCCGCCACCAGCGCGGCACCGCCGGCGGCAATCGCCTGCTCGGTCACCAGCGCAAAGTTGAAGGTGTGGGGACCGATCAGCACGGGCTTGCCCAGGGCTGCCGGCTCGATCAGGTTTTGTCCGCCCAGCGGCAGCAGGCTGCCGCCGACGAAAGCGCAATCGCAGGCTGCATAGTACGCAAACATCTCGCCCATCGAATCGCCCAGCAGCACCTGCGTGGCCGCCGCAACGGCATCGCCCTGCGCCAGGCCGGACCTGCGCTGCACGGCCAGGCCCTGCGCCGCGATCAGTTTTTCCACTTCGTCGAAGCGCTGCGGATGGCGCGGCACGACCAGCAGCAGCGCGTCAGGTGGCAGGCTGGCGCGCGCCAGTGCTTCGAGGATCAGAGGCTCTTCCCCTTCGCGCGTGCTGGCGCACAGCAGCACGGGACGTGCGCCGATCGCTGCGCGCAGCGCCGCCCCCGTCGCCAGCGCCGCCTCGGGCACGACGACGTCGAACTTGATGCTGCCCGTGACGACCACGTCCCGCACGCCCAGCTGGCGCACGCGATCGGCGTCGTCCTGCGTCTGCGCCGCCACCAGGGTGATGCCGCGCGCCGCATCGGTGATGAGCTTACCCAGGCGCTGCGCCTTGCCCAGCGAGCGCTGCGACAATCGCGCATTGGCCAGCACCACGGGCACTTTGTAGCGATTGCATTGGTGGATCAGATTCGGCCACACTTCCGTCTCCATCAGGATGCAGATGCGCGGCGCGAAATGGCGGATGAAGCGGGCCGGCATGGCGCCCGTGTCGTACGGCAGATAGCTTTGCACGAGACGCGTGCCGTGTTTGGCGAACAGGGACTTGCCCGTGGCGCGCCCCGTCGGCGTCATGTGCGTGAGGACGATGCGGCAAGCGGGCCATGCGGCCAGCAGCGCATCGATCAGCGGCTCGGCCGCGCGCGTCTCGCCGACGGAAACGGCGTGCAGCCAGATGGTGTCCATGGCAGGGGCTGGCCGGCGCCCGTAAAAGCCCAGGCGCTCGCCCCAGTGCCGGCGGTAGCCGGGTTCCTGGCGTCCGCGCAGCCACAGCCGCGCCAGCACCAGTGGCAAGGCCAGCCACCAGGCAAGGGTATAAAGAAGTCGCATGATTGTTTGATGTTGAAGTCAGGCGGGAGGATACTCGGCCAGCAGGCGCTGCGCCGCGGCCAGCACTTCCGGCACGCCGGGCGGCGCGCCCTTGTCGCCCAGGTTGATGATTTTCGGCGACCAGTTGCCTTCCGTTTTCCACAGCGGCGAATCGGCATAGATTTCCACCGTCGGGCGCACAAAGGCGGCGGCGATATGCGTCAGGCCCGTGTCGACGCCGATCACCAGCGCCGCATGGCGCGCCAGCAAGGTGGCGTCGCCCATCGACAGCTTAGGCAGCAGGCGCGCATTCGGCAGGCCGGCCGCCACTTGTTCGGCTTCCGCCTTTTCCTTGGGCGAACCCCAGGGCAGCAGAATCGGCATGGGCGCGAGCGCCTGGCCCAGGGCGATCCAGTTTTCCGGCGCCCATTTCTTGGCGTCGCGCGCCGTGCCGTGGAAATACACGCAGTAAGGCGCCTCGCCCATCCAGTCCGGGCGCGGCTCGCTGCCTGATACTTCCGGCAAGCCGAAATCGGCCGGCGTGTCGACCGTGTAGCCGAGTGCCGCGGCGGCCACCAGGCGGCCGCGCGCTACCGCATGCGTACGCGGGTCGAGCGGAATGCTTTTCGTATGAAAAATGCGCGAGATGCCTTCGTAGCCGGAACCTTCGCTGCCATTGGCCAAGCCGACTTTCTGTCCGCCCGGCGCCAGGCGCGCGGCGCCCATGATGATGCCCGTCTTGAGCAGGCCCTGGGTATCGAACACATAATCGTAGCGCGTCTGCCGCAGGCTGCGGAAGAAGGCGGCGATTTCCGCGCGCGTCTCTTTCTTGCCCAGGCTCTTGCGCCAGCGCCGCAGCGCAAACGGGAAGATGGTAGCCACGCGCGGGTTCAGGCGCACCAGGCTGGTATAGCCCTCCTCGACCACCCAGTCGATGGTCGCGTTCGGGAAATGGCGGGCGATGTCCGCCACCATCGGCAAGTTATGCAGCACGTCGCCCAGCGAAGATACCCGCACCAGCAGGATTTTCAAGGGCGCCTGTGCGCCAGGTTGACCGGCCATGCTGTCAGAACGGCAGGACAGCGTCTGGCTTGGCCGCCAGGATCACGCTCTTGAACTGTCCCTGGATGCGCGCCAGGGCTTCCGGCGTTTCCGCTTCGAAGCGCATGACGATCACCGGCGTGGTGTTCGACGAGCGGGCCAGGCCGAAGCCGTCCGCGTACTCCACGCGCAAGCCGTCGATGGTGATGATCTGTTCATTGCCGGGGAAGACGGCGTCGCGGCGCAGCATGTCCATCAGCGCGACGTTCTCGCCCTCCTTCAGTTCCAGGTGCAGTTCCGGCGTGCTGTCGGACTGCGGCAGGGAATTGAGCAGGCTTGACGGATCCGCTTCGCGCGTGAGGATTTCCAGCAGGCGCGCAGCCGAATACAAGCCGTCGTCGAAACCGTACCAGCGGTCCTTGAAGAAGATGTGGCCGCTCATTTCGCCGCCCAGCGGCGCGCCCGTTTCACGCAGCTTGGCTTTCACCAGCGAGTGGCCCGTCTTGTACATCAGCGGCACGCCGCCATGCTTGCTGATCCACGGCGCCAGGTGGCGCGTGCATTTCACGTCATACAAAATCTGCGCGCCTGGGTGGCGGGTCAGCACGTCGGCGGCAAACAGCATCATCTGGCGGTCAGGGTAGATGATCTGGCCATCCTTGGTGACCACGCCCAGGCGGTCGCCGTCGCCGTCGAAGGCGATGCCGATTTCGGCATCCGTCTCGGCCAGGCAGCGGATCAGGTCTTGCAGGTTTTCCGGATGCGCCGGGTCCGGGTGGTGGTTCGGGAAATTGCCATCGACTTCGCAGAACAGTTCGATGACTTCGCAGCCCATGCCGCGGAACAGGTCGCCCGCGAATGCGCCGGCCACGCCATTGCCGCAGTCGACGGCGATCTTGATCGGACGCGCCAGCTTGACGTCGCCCAGGATGCGCTCCAGGTAAGCGGCGCGGATATCGTGCGTGGCATAGCTGCCCGGTGTGCTGCTGGCGCTGCCGTCGTGCGCGACGATGCTGTGGTACAGGGCCTGGATCGCTTCGCCGTGAATGGCTTCACCGGCCAGCACCATCTTGAATCCATTGTAGTCAGGCGGATTGTGGCTGCCCGTGACCATGATGCCGGAGCGCGTGTCGAGCACATTCGTGCCGAAATAAACCATCGGCGTAGCCACCACGCCCAGGTCGATCACATCGATGCCTGCCGCTTGCAAGCCCTGCGCCAGCGCTGCCGTCAATTCCGGTCCCGACAGGCGGCCATCGCGGCCGATCACGACCCGCTGCTCGCCCTTGGCCAGGGCTGCCTGGCCAAATGCCTGACCGATCTTGTGCGCCACGCTGGCATCGAGGGTTTTAGCGATGATGCCGCGGATATCGTAGGCCTTGAAGATCGTTCTGGACAATGGAAGCATGGTGTGGGCGGTATAAGTAAGGGAATAGTAGGGTGCCTGGCAAGGTGCAGCGCGCGGCTGACAGCTTGCTACTGCGCCAAGAGTATACCGAATTATACGCGCAGCAGATCGATCGACTTGCCCGATTCCACCCACTGCTTGACCCACAGCGGCTGGCGGCCACGGCCTGTCCATTGCTCGGTCGCATTGTCAGGGTGGCGGTAACGCACCGCGACCTTGCCCGTGCGCGGGTGCAAACCATCGAGTATCAGCTGCTTCAGCGGAATGCCCGCCTGCTGCGCGATAGCCATGATCTGTTCGCGCGCCTTGTTCAAGTCTTCGCGCTCGCGGCCGTTCAATTCCTGCTTCACATTATCTTCCAGCTTGCGCAATTCCAGCATCGTCATCGTTGACAGATCCATCCGGTACATCCTTTACATTAATTTAAATAATAAAATCACGGGAAATATACTACATTGTATAAACAGCTGCGCACCGTTGAATAATCCATCAACTATTGAATCGCGGCCATCAGCGTATTTATCTGCTCAACATTAAGATTCAATGAAGAATATGCCGAAAGCACGCGTGAAAAATAAATAAACAAGGATGCGTGGCATTCCGGAATGGCTGCGCATGCCGCTTGCAAGGCTGGCATGGCGCAGCCATCCATGCCGACAAACGCGCTGGCCGATTATTATCGATGTACGGCAGCGGGAAATGCAGCCCTATTAAATCCCCATGCGGCATAATCGGCATCCGCTTTTTTCTTCCCGCCGGCCATGCGCGCAATTGCTCGCAGCCCCGCAATGTACCCAACGCCAAAGGGCTGGCATGCTTATAATGCAGGCGCGTAGTTCACTTCACCCCGGCACATATGAAAACTTACTTTATCGGCGATCTGCAAGGCTGCCACGCACAAACCGTCGAGCTGATCGAACGGATCCAGGCGGCAGCGGATGGCCCCTACCGCCTGCTGTTCGCGGGCGACCTGATCAATCGCGGCCCCGCATCGCTGGCCACCCTGCGCCACGTGCATGCGCTGGCGCGGCAGGGCCTGGCCGACAGCGTCCTGGGCAACCATGACTTGCACCTGCTGGCCGTGGCCAACGGCATCCGCCCCGAGCATGCGTCCGATACGCTGGCCGAGATCCTCGATGCGCCCGACCGCGAGGAATTGCTCGCCTGGCTGCGCCAGCGGCCACTGGCACTGGAACACGACGGCCATGTGCTCGTGCATGCGGGCTTGCTGCCGCAATGGAGCGCTGCCCAGGCCCTGTCGCTGAGCGGGGAAGTGTCCGCCATGCTGCGCAGCGACGGCTGGGTGGCGTTCCTGCGCACCATGTACGGCAACGAGCCGGCCGCCTGGCGCGACGACCTGCAGGGCGCCGACCGGCTGCGCTGCATCATCAACGCCATGACGCGGCTGCGCTTTTGCACGCCGGACGGCGTGATGGACTTCAAGATGAAGGAAAGCGGCAGCCCGCCGCCCGGCTCCGGCCTGCTGCCCTGGTTCGACGTGCCGGGACGGCGCAGCGCTGGCGACACCATCGTCTTCGGCCACTGGTCGGCGCTGGGACTGCAGTTGCGGCCGCACCTGATTGGCCTCGATAGCGGCTGCGTGTGGGGCGGAAAACTGTCGGCCGTGTGCCTGGAAGACCGCTCGCTGCTGCAAGTCGACTGCCCTGCCTTCCAGCAACACAGTGGCAAGCGGTAAGTGACAAGCATGGCGCGCATATGCTTAGTCGAAATCGGTCGTTGGCCTTGCCGCGCGTGGCCCTTATGATGCAACTTTTGCCTGTGCTATCCCATGTCCCCTGATACCGACAGACTGGCGCGCTGGCTGCTCGGCAGCCTGGAACTCGACACCGCCGTCCTGCATGTGGGCCAGTACTGCGGCCGCTGGCGCGCCTCCACGGCAGGCCGGGAACTGGGCAGCTTTCACCTGGTGCTCGATGGCCACTGCTATCTGCACCTCGATGGCGCGGCGCCAATCGCGCTCGGCCCGCGCGACGGCGTCTTCCTGCTGCGCGACTTGCCGCACTTTCTGAGTCCCCACAGCGACCCGCTGCAGGCGGTCAGCGCGCAAGCCATGCTGCCGCTGCAGGCGCCCACGAAACTGCCGGCGACGGCGCTGGCCTGCGGCTTCTTTCAATTTCGCGGTGCCCTCTCAGCGCTGATCGTCGACTCCTTCCCGCCATATCTGCTGATACGCGGCGACGCGCCCGCCTTCAGCGCCGCCGCCGCGCTGTTCGACCTGATCCTGGCGGAAGCGGGCGGCGATCCGGAACAACCGTCGCCGCTCATCGCGCGCCTGGTCGAACTGCTGTTCTTTTACCTGATCCGCCATGTGGCGCAGGGCGAGCAGGTGGCGGCCGGCCTGCTGTCGCTGCTGCACCAGCCCGCGTTTTCGCCGCTGCTCGAACGCATGCTCGACGCCCCCGCCGCCGACTGGTCGATCGAGAACATGGCCAAGGCAGCGTGCATGTCGCGCGCCAGCTTCTGCAAGCATTTCGCCAGCGCCAGCGGCCACTCGCCGGCCCAGTTCCTGCTCCTGCTGCGCATGAAGATCGCGGCGCGCCGGCTGCACGACGGCGTCTCCGTCGAACGCGCGGCCGAACTGGTGGGCTACCGCTCGCACGCCGCCTTTACGCGCGCCTTCAAGCGGGTCACGGGCGAGCAGCCGGGCGCCTACCGGCGCGACCAGCGCCTGCGCCAGCTGGCCAGCTGAAATCAAGGATCTCACAATCGCAGACGAACGAGCACAAAAGGGCGACGCTGACGTCTGTTGCACGCACGGCATGGCCGATATAATGGCCGGGTGACTTACCAACTTAACAAGGTACCCCATGCCCCGTCTGACGCTGCACACTCTCGATACCGCTCCGGCCGATAGCCGTCCCTTCGTGGAAAAGGCCATCGCCAACAATGGCTTCCTGCCCAACCTGATCGGCGTGCTGGCCAATGCACCGCTGGCCCTGGAAACCTATCTGACCGTCGCCGGCATCAATGGACGCGCCAGCCTGAGCCTGATGGAACGCGAAGTGGTGCAAATCACGGCAGCGCGCATCCATGGCTGCGATTTCTGCATCGCCGGCCATAGTGCCATCTCGCTGAAAAAAGCGGGCCAGACACCGGACACGGTGCGCGCCCTGCAGCACGGCCAGCCGACGGGTGACATCAAACTGGACGCCGTCGCCGCCTTCGCCACGGCCGTCATCGCCACGCGCGGCGCCGTCAGCGACGCCGAATATCAAGCCTTCCTGGCCGCCGGCTACGAGGAACAGCAGGCGCTGGAAGTCGTGCTGGGCATCAGCCTGGCCACCCTGTGCAATTTCTCCAACAGCCTGGCCGGCACGCCCGTCAATCCGCAGTTGACACCCTACCTGCCTGGCGCCGTCTGACATGGGCCGCCTCAATCACTGGCTGCACATGCATGCCGACCAGCTTGACCAATCATCGGAACTGGCTGAAACCGTTTTGCCGGCCCTCGCTGGCGACCAGCTGCTGGCCATCGGCGTGCCGCAGGCACATGGCGGCGCGGGCGGCGACGTACGCGACGCCATCGACGCCATCGCCAAAGTGGCCGAGCAATCGGTGACGGCAGCTTTTGTTTTCTGGGGCCAGCGCTGCTTCATCGAATTCCTGCTGCAAAGCGAGAACCGCGCGTTGGCCGAGCGCCGCTTGCCAGGCCTGCTGGCAGGCACGCAAGCGGGCGCCAGCGGTTTGTCGAACGCCATGAAATTCTTGTCCGGCATCGAGCAGCTGCAGATCACGGGCGCGCGCCACGATGACGGCCTGCTGGTCGACGGCGGCCTGGCCTGGGTGACGAACTTGCGCAAGGCGGGCTTTGTCGCGGCGGCCGCCGTGGCGCCGAACGACGGCGCGCCCCCCGTCATCGTCGCCTTCGACAGCGGCACGGCAGGCGTCAAGCGCAGCGAAGACCTGGACCTGATCGCCCTGCGCGGCAGCAATACGGCTTCCGTCAAGCTGGCGCAGGTGCACATTCCCGCCGCGGACATCATCAGCGACAATGCGCCAGCCTGGCTGCCGCAGGTGCGCCCATCGTTCCTCGGCATGCAGTGCGGCCTGTCGATCGGCCTGGCGCGCGCCAGCCTGGCAAAAGCGGCGCAGATTTCCGCCGGCTCGCGCAACCAGCTCACGCCCCGCATCGAAGCGCTGCAAGCCACCCTGGAAAACGCCGTCCCTACGCTACTGGCCGGCGTGCATGATGGCCGCTTCCAGACGCAGGCGCCAGCCATGTTCCGCCTGCGCATACAACTGGCCGACGTGCTGCAGCAGGCGCTGATGCTGGAACTGCAAGCCATGGGCGGGCGCGCCTACCTGAACGCCGAGCAGCAGGGCTTTGCCCGCCGCTGGCGCGAATCGTCGTTCATCCCCATCGTCACTCCCAGCCTGACGCAATTGCAGGCGGCCTTGCAGCTGTTCGACAGCCAGCAGGCTGCCAAGGCGGCGGGAGCCCCGGCATGACGGCAGCGGAAGCGCAAGACTGGGCGCTGCAGGCGCAGGACCTGAGCTACGCCTATCCCGGCACGGCGCCTGTGTTCCAGCACGTCTCGCTGGGTGTGCGCAAGCGTGAAATCGTCTGCCTGCTGGGCGGCAGCGGCTGCGGTAAATCGAGCCTGCTGCGCGTGCTGGCCGGCTTGCAGCCGCCATCGACGGGCGAGATCCAGTTCCTCGATGCGCCCATGCGCGAACCGGATCCGCGCAGCGCCCTCGTCTTCCAGCAGGCCAGCCTCCTGCCCTGGCTGAATGTCACGGGCAACGCCGGTTTTGGCCTGGACTTCAAGCACCAGCCGCAGCTCACGCGCGAGGCGCACCAGGCGCGCGTGGCGCAAGCCATCGAAGCGGTCGGCTTGAAGGGCCGCGAAAAACTGTACCCGTCCGCCCTGTCGGGCGGCATGGCGCAGCGCGTGGCGCTGGCCCGTGCGCTGGCGCGCGAACCGGAACTGCTGTTTGCCGATGAACCGTTTTCCGCGCTCGACGCCATCACGCGCGCCGAGATGCAGTCGCTGCTGGTCGACGTGGTGCACCGCTGGCACACGGCCGTGCTGCTCGTCACGCACGATATCGATGAAGCGATCCTCGTGGCCGACCGCATCTTGCTCATGGGCGGCAAGCCGGGCAACATCGTGCGCGAATGGCCCGTCGCCATCGCCCAGCCCAGAATCGGCCACAGCGCCGACGTGATCGCCCTCAAGATGGACATCCTCGACGCCCTGCAGGCGCTGCAAAAGCAGGATCAAACGCCCGCCTTTGCTCCCCATTAATCGACCGGAACATTCCCATGACATTCGAAGACCAAAACAAACCCCTGCACATCTGCGCCTCGTCCGATTGCGATTGCGGCCTGACGCGGCGCGACTTCCTGCGCATGTCGGCCCTGGCCACGGCCAGCGTCGCCTCGCCGCTGCTGTTCGCCGGCGACGCCATGGCCCAGCAAGGTCCGAAAGGCGATGACCAGCCCGTGAAGATCGGCTACCTGCCGATTACCGACGCCACCCCGCTGCTCGTCGCGCACGCCCGCAAGCTGTTCGAGGCCGAGGGCTTGCAGGCGGAAACGCCGCGCCTGTTCCGCAGCTGGGCGCAGATCATCGAAGCCTTCGTCGCCGGCCAGGTCAACGTCATCCACCTGCTGTCGCCGGCCACCCTGTGGGTGCGCTACGGCGCCAAGTTCCCCGCGAAAGTCGTCGCCTGGAACCACGTCAACGGTTCCGCGCTGACGGTGGCCAACGAGATCAACAAGGTCTCCGACCTGGGCGGGCGCACGGTCGCCATCCCGTTCTGGTACTCGATCCACAACATCCTGTTGCAGCAAATCCTGTCCTCGAATGGCTTGACCCCGGTCACGCGCGCGCGCAACGCAGCCATCAAATCGAATGAGGTCAATCTGATCGTGCTGGCGCCGGCCGAAATGGTCTCCGCGCTGGCCAGCAAGTCGATTGCCGGCTACATCGTGGCCGAGCCGTTCAATGCGGCGGCAGAAAACGCCGGCATCGGCAAGATCCTGCGCTTCTCGGGCGACGTGTGGAAAAACCATGCATGCTGCGTCACGTTCCTGTCCGAGCGCGACATCAACACGCGTCCCGAATGGGCGCAAAAGGTCACCAACGCCATCGTCAAGGCGCAGCTGTGGACGCGCTCGAACCAGGTCGACACGGCCAAGCTGCTGTCGAACGTGGGCGAGCACCGCTACACGCCGCATCCGCTGCAAGTGCTGACGAAGGTGCTGGCCACCACCGATTACGCCGGCTATGAAAAACAGGGCCTGATCGTGCACAAGAACTGGCAGCAGCGCCGCATCGACTTCCAGCCATATCCGTTCGCCTCGTACACGGAAGAGCTGGTGCGCGCCATCGGCCGCACCAAGGTCGAAGGCGATACGCGCTTCCTGGCCAACCTCGATCCGAAGTTCGCCGCGCGGGACCTGGTCGATGACCGCTTCGTGCGCAAGGCCATCACGGCAGTCGGCGGCCCGGCCGCCTTCGGCTTGCCGGCCAACCTGCTGCGCAGCGAAACCGTGGCGGTCTGACGATGGCAAGCAAGTTGTTCACGAAGTTCGGCCTGCCCCTGGTGGGGCTGGCCTGTGCCTTGCTGCTGTGGTCCATGGGCGTGACGGCGCTGGAGAAATCCACGCCGATCGCCACCGCCTTCGCCCCCTTGCCCACGGCGCTGGCGTTCCAGGAGATGGTGGGCGGTTCGGATATCTGGCTGCACGTGGTACTGAGCCTGCAAAGGGTAGCCGTGGGCCTGGGACTGGCCATCGTCATCGGCGTGCCGCTGGGCGTGCTGGTGGCCATGTCGAAGAGCTTTTCCGGCGCGGCCATGCCGCTGTTCCAGCTGCTGCGCATGATTTCGCCGTTATCGTGGATGCCGATTGCCGTGATGGTGCTCGGTGTCGGTGACGCGCCCGTATACTTCCTGCTGGCGTTTGCAGCCGTCTGGCCGATCCTGCTCAATACGGCGGCCGGCGTGGCGCGGCTCGATCCGAACTGGCTGCTGCTGGCCCGCAGCCTGTCGGCCACGCGCAGCGAGATCGTCTTCAAGGTAATTTTGCCGGGCATTACGGCCGATATCCTGACGGGCGTGCGCCTGGCCATCGGCATCATCTGGATCGTGCTGGTACCGGCGGAAATGCTGGGCGTGTCGGCGGGCCTCGGCTACTTCATCCTCGACACGCGCGACCGGCTCGCGTATTCGGAGCTGATGGCCGCCATCGTGCTGATCGGCATACTCGGTTTCATCCTCGACTACCTGGCCCGCGCCGCGCATGCGCGCTGGCTGCACGTGAAGAACTAAGCCGCCTGGTCCAGCGGCAGCGTGGCGGCGATAGTCGCCTGCGTTGCCGCTGCCAGTTCACGGCGGTGCGCGTCGAGCGTCGCCACTGGCGCCAGACAGGTCAGGCGTGCCGTGATGGGCGGGCCGCTCAGAATCGCCACCATGCTTTGCGCAAAACTCATCTCGCCGATGAAGTCGACGGCGTGGTGCAAGGCTCCCTTGTCATCCACATACACGAGCGCGAACGGCTGCACCGGCACTTGCGCGTCGATGGCCGCCTCGAACAGGTTGGCGTGAAACGGCAGGATCTGTCCTTGCGCGGCGGTCGTGCCTTCGGGGAAGAACGCAATGCGCTCGCCCGCCGTCAATTTATCCACCAGGCCCTGGAAAATCAAACGCAGGTCGCGCTTGCTGCCGCGCGAAATGAAAATGGTGCCGGCGCGCCCCGCCAGCCAGCCCAGGATCGGCCAGGCGCGGATTTCCGCCTTGGCGACGAAACGGCAGGGGTGGACGGCATTGATGACGAAGATATCGAGCCACGAAACGTGGTTCGCCACCACCATCGCATGGTCGAGTGCCGGTACGCTGTCTGCCGGCTGCGCCACATGTACGCCGCAGATATCGAGCAGTTGCGTCGACCAGCGGCGGATTCGCCGGTTGCGCCCCTCCAGGTCCAGCCAGGGAAAGAGCACGGCGCTCTTGGCCATGCCGCAGCCCAGGTGAATGGCGATGCGCGCGAGGCGGTAGGTAAGCAGAAGTTTCAAATCACACCAACAAATAAACCAGAACCGAAATCCGGGAGCAGACAAGGGATGCCGGGGCAGCATGCCCCGGTCCATGGATCTGATTTTTTAACGCTGAAACGCCACCTGTCCGGCAACGATGGTCGCCTTGACGATGCCGTTCAGCTCATAGCCGAGGAAAGGCGTGTGCTTGCCCTGGCTGGCCAGCGACGCCGACGACACGGTCCAGCGCGCGGCGGGATCGAAGACGCAGATGTCGGCCGCTTCGCCCACGGCCAGGCTGCCGGCCGGGATGCCGGCGACACGGGCCGCGTCGGCCGTGACCTTGGCCACGGCGCGCGCCAGCGGACGGGCGCCCGCTTGTGGCTGCGCCAGCGCATAGTCGTCGGCCCATTTCAGGGCCAGCGACAGCAGCAGCTCGAGCCCCGTGGCGCCGGGCGACGCTTCGCCGAACGGCAGCAGTTTTTCATCGTCGTCGACAGGCGTATGATCCGAGCACATGGCGTCGACCGTGCCGTCAAACAGGCCGGCGCGGATCGCATCGCGGTCGCGCTGGCTGCGGAACGGCGGCGTGACGCGCGCATTCGGGTCGAAGAAGCCGATATCGGCGTCCGTCAGGTGCACATGGTGCACGCCCACGTCGCAGGTGACGGGCAAGCCTTCGGCCTTGGCCGCACGGATCAGTTCCAGGCCGGCCGCCGACGAGATGCGGCACAGGTGCACGCGCGCGCGGCTGGCGCGCATCAATTCGAAAATCGTGTGCAGGGCGATGGTTTCGGACATCACGGGCACGCCGGACAGCCCCAGGCGCGACGCCAGCGGGCCGCTGTGGGCGATGCCGCCGCGGCCGATATGCGGGTCCTGCGGACGCAGCCAGACGGTGTAGCCGAAGGTGTTCGCGTACTGCATCGCGCGCAGCAGCACGGTGGTGTCTTCGATCGGCTCTTCCGCCTGCGCGAAGCCGATGCAGCCCGCTTCCGTCAGTTCCGCCATTTCCGTCAGCGACTTGCCCTTCAAGCCCATGGTCAGCGCGCCCAGCGGGTGCACGTGGGCCTTGTTCTGCGTCTTGGCGCGGTATTTCAGCATTTCCACCAGGCCCGGCTCGTCCAGCACGGGGTCGGTGTCGGGCGGGCATACCAGGCTCGTGACGCCGCCTTGGAGAGCTGCCTGCAATTCCGATTCCAGGGTCGCCTTGTATTCGTAGCCCGGCTCGCGCAGGCGCGCGGACAGGTCGACCAGGCCGGGGGAAACCACCAGGCCGGCCGCGTCAAACGTGGTGTCGGCCTTGAAACCGGCCGGGGCGCTGCCCACGGCCAGCACCTTGCCGTCGGCGATAAACAGGTCTTGCAAGCCATCGATGCCGTTGGCAGGGTCGATCAGGTGGCCGTTCTTGATATGTAGTGTCGTCATGCTCGCTTACTCGTCCTTGGGCTATCAGCCCTGATTACCAGCCAAAATACTCATCACCGCCATGCGCACGGCGATACCGAAGGTCACCTGCGGCAGGATCACCGCCTGCGGACCGTCGGCCACGGCCGAATCGATTTCCACGCCGCGGTTCATCGGGCCAGGATGCATGACGATGGCGTCCGGTTTCGCCAGCGCCAGGCGCTCGGGCGTCAAGCCATAGCTCTTGAAGTATTCCTGCGCCGATGGCAGCAGCGCGCCGCTCATGCGTTCATTTTGCAGGCGCAGCATGATGATCACGTCGACGCCCTTGAGGCCTTCATCCATGTTGGTGAAGGTGCGCACGCCCATCTGTTCCAGGCCTCCCGGCAGCAGGGTGTGCGGGCCGATGGCGCGCACTTCCGGCACGCCCAGCGTGGTCAGCGCGTGGATGTCGGAACGGGCCACGCGGCTGTGCAGGATGTCGCCCACGATGGCCACCGTCAGATTCGTGAAATCCTTCTTGTAGTGGCGGATCGTGTACATGTCGAGCAAGCCCTGGGTCGGGTGCGCATGGCGTCCGTCGCCCGCGTTGACAACGTGGACGTGCGGCTGCTTGGTGTCGATCAGGTGCTTGGCGATCAGGTAGGGCGCGCCCGACTGCGCATGGCGCACGACGAACATGTCGGCATGCATGGCCGACAGGTTGTCGATCGTGTCGAGCAGGGACTCGCCCTTGCTGGCCGACGACGCCTGGATGTTCAGGTTGATGACGTCGGCCGACAGGCGCTTCGAGGCGATCTCGAAGGTGGTGCGGGTGCGCGTGGAGTTTTCAAAGAACAGATTGAAAACGCTCTTGCCGCGCATCAGCGGCACCTTTTTCACATCGCGGTCGGAGATGCCGACGAACGAGGAAGCGGTATCGAGGATGTGGTTGACGATAGACTTCGGCAAGCCTTCGATCGTCAGCAGATGTTGCAGTTCGCCGTGTTTATTCAGTTGCGGATTAAGCATGGTGGGTATCTATGGTGAGCGTGAATTTTCCATCGTCGGCTTGCTTCAGGACCAGGGCCTGGCCCGGCGGCACGGCTGTGAAGGCGGCCACGAAATCGGCGGCCACCGGCAACTGGCGCTCGCCGCGGTCGACCAGGGCGGCCAGCATGATCTTCGCCGGGCGGCCGTAGTCGAACAATTCGTTGATGGCCGCGCGCGTGGTGCGGCCCGTGTACAGCACGTCGTCGACCAGCAGGATGGTGGCGCCGGCCACGTCAAAACTGATCTGCGTCGGCTTGACGTCCGCATGCAGGCCCTTCTGCGCAAAGTCGTCGCGGTAGAACGAGACATCGAGCACACCCAGGCGGTCGAGCAGGTTCAGGTCGCGCGCCAGGCGTTCGGCCAGCCAGGCACCGCCCGAATGGATGCCGACGATGGCCACGTTGGGGATGCCCGCCAGGCCGCTCTGCACTTGCTGCAGCAAGACCGCGTACAGGGCCTCGGCGTCGAGTTGGGAAGGATTCGTAGGATGCGGCATAGAGTTCTTGATCATTCAGGGAGGAAGTCTAGGGTCAGATTAATAATTCGCGTCGAAATACTGTTGCAGGATGATGGCGGCGGCGCGGTCGTCGATCACTTCACCGCGCTTGGCGGCGATGACGGCCGAGGAGTAACGCTCATCGACCAGTTCCACCGGCAGGTTGAAGCGGCCATGCACCTGGTTGGCGAAACGGCGGCAGCGCGCGCTCATCTCGTGTTCCGTGCCATCGGGATGGCTGGGCAAGCCCACCACGATGCGGCTGGCGCCCCACTCCCTGATCAGGCTATCGATGGCGGCAAACTTCGGCTCGTTCGCCGTGGCCGTGATCACGCTGAGCGGCTTGGCCTGGCAAATCATGGTATTGCCGATGGCCACGCCGATGCGTTTCAAGCCGAAATCGAAGGCGAGGATGGTGTCGATGGCGTCACTCGTCACAGCATTTTTCCATAATAAAGATCAACATAGGTGGTGCCAGAAACCGTAGCGAGCAAGCTCAATGTCGGGTTGAGTAGCGGAGCTGTACGAAGGTACAGCGAGCAACGGATGCCCGAAAGTGGGCTGCGCAGTAGGTTTATGGCATCCACCTCATGCGTGTCCGGCCTCGCTCGCCAGCATGAGGGGGTCGATGCCCAGCAACTTGATGGCCGCCACGTAGCGCTGCTCGATGGGGAAGTCGAACAGAATGTCGGCCGAGGCGCCCACCGTCAGCCAGCCGTTGCGGCCGATCTCGTCTTCCAGCTGGCCCGGGCTCCAGCCCGAATAGCCGATCGAGACCAGCATGCGCTCGGGGCCATCGCCCTTGGCGACGGCTTCGAGCACGTCGATCGACGTGGTAAACGCCACTTCATCGGTCACCGTCAGCGACGAGGAATAGCGCGCGCCCGGCGTGTGCAGCACGAAGCCGCGGTCATCCTGCACGGGGCCGCCGAACATGATCGGTTCGTTGATGATGGGCGTGTCGCTGCCGGCCGCCAGTTTCAGGTCGATGCGGTCGAACAGCACTTCCATGGTCATGTCGGTGGGCTTGTTGATGACGACGCCCAGCACGCCGTTTTCATTATGTTCACACACGTACACGACCGTGCCGCCGAAGATCGGATCTTGCATGGCCGGCATCGCAATCAGGAAATGGTTGGCCAGATTCAGGGTGGAGGAACCGGTCGCGGCCGGTTCTCCCACACCCTGCATCAGACGATGTCCTGGTAGAGTCTGGTCGATTTTACTCTTTTTCATACGCGATGCTCTCTCTGTGGGCTTGCTGGCAAGTCTCGCTTACCCCGCTATCGTACGCCTGGCACATCCTGCCGCGAATGCTGGGCGGCGAGAACCGTATTGCCAGGCGCTATTCTTGTTATGTTATAAATTAGTTGTCAATTTGCTGTGCCATGCGGCGACATCCTGCACGCTGAGTGACTTGCTTGATAGGAAACGTCGCTTTCCCTGCAAGCGCATTTCAATGCCAATTGTAAAATTGATTGCAAAATCGCTGTCGCACATAAAGCACCATGAACATACCCGGTAGTTTACACTGAATTGCCGCCGCAGCGACGCCAAAGGCACGACGCGAGCGGCCATAAAGCCCTGTTGGCGGCAAAAAATCGCCTATCTTTGACCCTGAACACGCAAAATAATGACAATCAAGACTTCCCTGGTGTGGTTCCGGCGCGATCTGCGCGCGTTTGACCATGCTGCACTGCATCACGCCCTGCGCCAGAGCCAGGCCGTGCATTGCGTCTTCGTGTACGACACCGCCATCCTGGCAGCGCTGCCGCGCCGCGACCGGCGGGTCGACTTCATCCATGCCAGCGTGGCCGAGCTCGCCAGCGAGCTGCGCCAGCTGGGCGGCGACCTGATCGTGCTGCACGCGGACGCGGCCGAGACCATCCCGCGCCTGGCCGCCGAGTTGAACGCCGACGCCGTTTTTGCCAACCACGACTACGAGCCGCAAGCGATCGCGCGCGATGCCGGCGTGGCCGCCGCGCTCACGCGCGACGCGCGCCTGTGGTTCAGTTTCAAGGACCAGGTCATCTTTGAAAAGGACGAGGTGCTGACGCTCTCGGCCAAGCCGTATACCGTCTACACGCCGTACAAGAATGCGTGGCTGAAGAAAATGCGCGCCGAACCCGCCTGCCTGGCGCCGTTCGATATCGAGCCGCATGCGGCCAGCCTGGCGCCGCCGCGCGCCGGCACGCCGGCGCCGCTGCCCACCCTGGGCGAACTGGGTTTCGAGGCCAGCAACCTGGCCGAACTGGCCATCCCCACCGGCATGGCGGGCGCCAGTCAACTGTTCGAGGATTTCCTGCCGCGCGTGGCCCGCTATGACGTGGCGCGCGATTTTCCCGCCCTGAAGGGGCCATCCTACCTGTCCATGCATCTGCGCTTCGGCACCGTGTCGCTGCGCTATCTGGTGCGCACCGTGGTCGACCTGATGGACCGTGGCGGTGGCGGCGATGGCGCGCCCGTGTGGCTGGCGGAACTGATCTGGCGCGATTTCTATGCCATGATTTTGTACCAGAACCCGCATGTGGAAGGCGGCGCCTTCAAACCCGCCTACGACGCCATCGCCTGGGAAACGGGGCCCGAGGCCGATGCCTTGTTTGCCGCCTGGTGCGAGGGGCGCACCGGCTATCCGCTGGTGGACGCGGCGATGGCGCAGCTGAACCAGACGGGCTACATGCACAACCGCCTGCGCATGGTCACGGCCTGCTTTCTGATCAAGGATCTGGGCATCGACTGGCGCCGCGGCGAAGCGTATTTCGCGCTGCACCTGAATGACTTCGACCTGGCCTCGAACAACGGCGGCTGGCAATGGGCCTCGTCGTCCGGCTGCGATGCGCAGCCCTACTTCCGCATCTTCAACCCCGTCACGCAGTCGGAAAAATTCGATGCCAGCGGGCGCTTCATCCGCCGCTACCTGCCACAGCTGAAGGCGCTGGGCGACAAGGAAATCCATGCCCCCTGGCTGGTGCCGCGCATGCTGCTCGAGCAAAAAAACATCATGCTGGGGCGCGATTATCCGGAACCGCTGGTGCAGCACGACGAGGCGCGCAAGGAGACCCTGGAACGTTATGAAGTGGTCAAAGTGGTCAAGTAGGACCACCGACTTCCTGTGCGGTGAACGGCGTCCACACCGACCGCCAGGCGCCGTGCGGAAGTTTCGCCTGCATGGAAAGGGATAGTCCGCCCGTCCCCAGCGGGTCACCTGGCTGCCATTGCGCAGTGTCCAACTGATTGTCGATGCTCAGTGCCCGCGCCCTTCCCACGTCGACATTGATCATTTCCCGCGTGTCATAGCCGATTTCCAGTATGGGGTGCAGCACCTTGCCCATGCCTGACAAATACAAGGTATCGACATGGACAGCGGGTTTGTCAAAACGTTCGTACTGCCTCGTCGCGGCGGATTTGAACCCCTTGCCCATGGCGATGCCGATGGTGGCCGGACCATCGCACCCCAGCAGCGCGGCGAGTGCCCAATAGTCATGATCGGCAATGACCAGCCTTGCCAGGCAGCGTTCTATCCATGCCGGCTCATCAGCCCTGAACGCATTCCAGTAGGGCTTCAGCGAGTTCTGCAGGTAGCCCACTTCATGCAACGCCCCGACGAGGTTGATTTGCCTGTCGATGGAGTCGATATCCTGCAACAGATGGGCGGCGGCCGCGGCGACCGCATGCTCACCTTTGGCCATGGCTTTGTCTTCGAGTTTTTTCAGTTTGGCATGAAGGCTCATTGTTTTCCTGATTTGGCGATGCACGCCTGTTATGGTTGCCGCAGTGATTCGGCACCAGCCTCCGTTTGCAGGCGCTGCACTTCCGCCAGCAATTCCTCTTCCTGGAACGGCTTGCCGAAATACGCATTCACGCCCAGCTCGAACGCGTGCGCGCGGTGCTTGTCGGCGCTGCGCGAGGTAATCATGATGACGGGGATGGCGCGCGTCTTGTCGTCGCTGCGCACATTGCGCGTCAAATCAAAACCATCCATGCGCG
Organism: Janthinobacterium sp. SUN128; assembly: GCF_030587275.1. Taxonomy (NCBI): domain Bacteria; kingdom Pseudomonadati; phylum Pseudomonadota; class Betaproteobacteria; order Burkholderiales; family Oxalobacteraceae; genus Janthinobacterium; species Janthinobacterium sp. SUN128. Next base: position 3,856,461 of record NZ_JAPWHY010000001.1, read on the forward strand.
GCATTTCCACGTCGACCAGCAGCAGGGCCGGCATGGCAGCCGGCTCCAGCGCATGCAGCTGTTCCAGCGCATCAACGCCATCCTTGGCCAGCAGCACCTGGTAGCCTTCGCGCTCGAACAGGCGCTGCATCACGCGGCGCACCGTCAGAGAGTCGTCGACCACCATCACGCGCACGACAGGCACGGCCAGCGCGCTGGAAGCGGCATGCTGCTCGCTGCTGGCCAGCGCATACTGCGACAACAGTTCCGGATGGTGCTCCAGATGCTGTGCCAGCGCCACCGGATTGAGGATCAGCACGATGTCGCCCGTGCCCAGCACCGTGGCGCCGGCGATGCCCGGCATGCGCGCCAGCTGCGGGCCCACGTGCTTGACCACGACTTCGCGGTTGCCCACCACGTCATCGACCTGCAAGGCCAGCCTGTCATTGCCATTCCTCAGTAACAGCACGGGCGCATAGCGCTGCGTGGCCTGCGCCGCCGGCGTCTCGCCCAGCATGGCCGACAGGTGGTGCAGCGCCAGCGACTGCCCGTGCGACTCGATGCGCCCGGCCGCCCGCACCTGCTCCAGCTGTTCGCCTTTCAGGTGCAGCACCTGCTCCACCAGCACCGATGGCAGGGCATACGTCTTGCCGCTGGCCGCCAGCAGCACCACTTGCGTGACGGCCAGGGTCAGCGGCAGGTGGATGGTGAAGCGCATGCCCAGGCCCGCCTGCGTCAGCGTTTCCACGCGCCCGCCCAGGGCCAGCGCTTCGGATCGCACGATGTCCATGCCAAAACCGCGCCCGGCCAGTTCCGTCAGGCTGTCGGCGGTGGAAAAGCCGGGCGTGAAAATCAGTTCGGCCGCCTGCGCATCGGTCAATGGCGCATCCGTCGCCACCAGGCCGGCGCCGTGCGCCTTGGCGCGGATGCGTTCCAGGTCCAGCCCCGCGCCATCGTCGGAAAAGGCGATCGCCACTTCATTGCCCTGCTGGCTGACCTGCACCAGCAGCTCGCCCGTTTCGCTCTTGCCCGCGGACAGGCGCGCGTCGCGCGGCTCGACGCCGTGCACGATGGCGTTGCGCAGCAGGTGCTCGAAGGGCGCCGCCATGCGTTCCAGTACGCTGCGGTCGATTTCCACGCCGCCGCCGCGGATGTCGAGGTTGACGCGCTTGTCGACTTCCTTGGCGCTTTGCCGCGCCACGCGGAACAGCCGTTCGGCGATGCTGGCAAACGGCACCATGCGGATCTGCATCAGGTCGCGCTGCAGCTCGCGCGTCAGCCGCGCCTGCAGCACCAGGTCGTCCGTTACCGCATCGACGCTGTGGCTGAGGTTTTCGTGGAACGAGGCCACGTCGTTGACGCTTTCGGCCATCATGCGCGTGAGTTCCTGCAAGCGCGTGAAGCGGTCGAATTCGAGCGGATCGAAATCGCGCTCGCTGCCGACGGCCATGCGCGAGGCGATCTGCGATTCGGCCTGCATTTCCACTTCGCGCAGCTGGCGCCGCAAGCGCGCCAGGTTGTCGGAAAACTCGGCCAGCGAAGCGCCCAGCACGCCCACTTCATTTTCCATCTTGGAGCGCGTGATCGACACTTCGCCAGCCTGGTTCACCAGGCGGTCGAGGATATCGGCGCGCACGCGCACCAGGGCCGCCTTCGGTTCGGCGGCCGGCGTGTCTTCCATGCCCGGCAAGGGCAGCAAGGGCTGCTGCAACTGTTCGAACAGGTGCAGCGCATGGTCGTAGTGGGCCAGCAATTCCTCGAATGCCTGCGGCGTGGCGGTACCCGCATGCAGCATGTTTTCGATATGCGTCTCGATTTCATGCGCATGCTGGCCCAGGCGCATGGCACCGGCCATGCGCGCGCTGCCCTTGACCGTATGCAAGGTGCGCAGCAGCATCTGCGCCTGGCCGCTGTCGTGCGGCTGCTGCTGCCAGCTGCGCAGCGCCTCGCCGATCTGCGGCAGCAGGTCGGCGCCCTCCTCCAGGAAGACGGACAATAAATCGAGGTCGAGTTCATCGCTGATGCCGGCGCTCGCCGCCAGCAGCGCGGCCGCGTCGGCCGGCATGATGGCGGGCGCCGGCGCTTCCGGTGCCGCGTGCTCCAATGGCGGCGCGTGCTCGAAACCGGCGTCGAACAGGTCGTCGCCGATGCCGCTGTCCTGCATCGGCGCCGGTGCCGGCACTTCGGCAGCAGCCGGCTGCAGCGCGTCGGCGACGATGCTCGCATACGTCGCCTCGAACAGGGTCTCGAGCTGGGGTACAGGAATCTCGGCCAATGCGTCGGCCGGCGCGTCGGGTAGCGACTCCGCAGGCTGCGCCGGCGTGCCGACGATGCTGGCGTAGGCGGCCGCAAACAGGGCGTCGAGCCGGTCTTCCTTGCTTTCGCCGGGCGGCGCCGTCAAGGCGCGCCACAGGGTGTTGAGCGCTTCGATCATGTCCGGCTGCGTTGGCGCCAAATCTCCCAGCGCGAACGCCTGCAGCATCTGCCCGATGCGCTGCGTGGCCTGTTCCAGCACGTCGTGCTGTTCGGCGCGCAGGCCGGCCAGCGGCGGCACCACCGTCTCGATCACCGTTTCGAGCGCGTGCGCCAGGTCGCGCAGGGACTGGAAACCCACCGTGCCCGACGTTCCCGCCAGCGTATGCACGGCTTGCAGCGCCTCCGCGCTGACGGCGCGCTGTTCATGGCGCCACTCGCCGAAGTCGCGCGTGAGCACGCGCAGCAATTCATCCGTTTCGGCCAGGTAGATGTTGTACAAGGGAAGGCTGATGCGCAGTTCGCCCACGTGCTTGAGGTGATCGTCCGGCGCTTCGTGCAGCGTGGGCGCCGTGGCCAGGGGAAGTCCGATCACATTGCCATTGCTGGCCACGGGCGCGGCCGGGCGCGGCTTGCGCAATTCGAACGGGCCGCCTTCGCGCACGCGCTCGGCCGCCATCAGCAGCATGCCGGCCTCGCGCTCGCGTCCCGCTCCGCCTTCCAGTTCGGCCACCCATTCGCTGAGCTGGTACCAGCCGTAATTCAGCAAGGTAAACAAGTCGTCGCTGACGGGGCGCGCCTCGGCCAGCCAGGTATTCATGACGCGTTCGATGGCGCCGGCCGCTTCGGCAAACTGCGCCAGGCCGATCATGCGGCTGCTGCCTTTCAGGGTATGGAACGAGCGGCGCAGCATGGCCAGGTGGTCGCCGCTGGCGGCCTGCTCTCGCGGCAGGGCCAGGGTGGTGTCGATAAAGGCCAGCACTTCGCGCGCTTCTGCCAGGAAGATATCGAGCATCTCCGCATCGACATCGGTCACGGCGGGCGCGGCATCCATGCCGGCAGGCGCGGCGGGCGCCAGGGTCTGGTCGAGCAATGGCACCGGTACGGCACCGGCGGCGGCGACTTTCTCAAATGGCAGGGCGCGGAAGGTGCCGGCGGCGGCATCGAAATGGAAACGCCCGCTGGCCGCCTGCGCATTGCGGCCCAGCATATCGACAAAAAAGCCCAGCGCGCTGACATTTTGCGCGATCTCGTCGAGCGCCTCCGCATGCGCCTCCGCATTGGCGCAGCTACCGGCCAGCTGCCGCACGGCTGCGTCGACCTGCAGCACGGCGGCGCGCGCGTCTTCCTGTCCCAGCCCCGCCAGTTGCTGCTGCAACTGGCCCAGCACGGGCGCGACGCCATCGAGCGCCCCCTCCGGCCGCAACGTATCCGCGTAATAAGCGTTGAGCACCTTTTCCACCTGGCGCAGACCCGTCTTCATTTCCTCGGCCAGCGCGGCCACCGTCTGGCCCTGTTCGATCTGGCGCGACATCTCGCCCGCCGTGACGGGCGGCGGCGCTTCGCCAGCCAGCAATGCCTGCAGGCGCGCGGCGATGGTTTCCGCATTGCCGGCAAAATCGTCGGGCAGGCGGCGCAGCTGCTCCAGCCCCGTGTCGGCAAACAGCAGCGCCATGCCGATTTCATTTTCCAGGGCCGCGCTGCGCCCGCTGGCCACGGCTTGCCGCGCCACGGCCGCGCATTCGCGCAGCAGGCTGGCCAGGGCCGGCTGCTTCAAGGACTCCACATGTGCGGCCACCTGTTGCAGCGACTCTTCGAAATCCGTGCCCAGGGCTGGATCGAGGTCGGCTTGCGCCAGGCGGCTCCAGCTGGCGCGCGCCTGCGCCAGGGCCGTGCGGGCGCCTTGCAAGGCATCCTGGTCAACCTGGCCGTAGCGCCGCGTTTCCACGTCGGCGGGAACCTGCCCCTCCAGGGCGAAAGCGGCGCGCAACTGGCGTGCCTCCGGCGTCGGCTCGGTGGCGGCCGCGATGAAGAACAGGGCGTCGCGCAGCATCGATTCGGGCAGGCTGGCCGTGCCCTGCGCCAGGCGGCGCAATTGCAGGTTGATCAGGCCGAACAACTGTTTGACATTGAGCGTGCCCATGCCCTCGCCGCTGGCCGCCAGCCCGGCAAAGGCCTGCATGGCGAACCAGAAGGTGCGCGCCGGCGCTTCCTGCTGCGCGTCGGCCACCAGGGTCAGGGTGGCGTGCAAGTCGCTGGCATGCTGGCGACGCGCCGCGTCATCCTGCGCCTTCAGGAAGGGCAACAGGGACTTTTCAAAGCGTCCGCGCCAGGCCGGATAATCGGCCACCGGGGGCGCCTGCGCCAACGCGATGGCATGCCCTTCCAGCATCGATGCTGGCGGAAAGAACAGGTCGGCCGGGTGTATACGCTCGGCGCCCAGCATGGCTTGCAGGTCGCGGTAGTAGGGAAACAAACGCGTCGGCTGCGGCGGCGTGCCGGCCACCAGATCTTCCAGATATTCGGTCAGGGCCTGATACAGTTCGGCGACGACTTGCGCATGGTCCAGCGTGTATTCGAGGCTGCCGTCACGAAAGCGCGCCAGCGCCTGTTCCGCGCCGTCCGTCAGCAGGCTGGCGCCGGCCACGTCCACCATCACCAGCGCGCCATGCGCCTGGTGCAGATGCGAGCGTGCATGCTGCAGGGCCGTGGCGCGTTCCTCGCGCTCGCGGCCACCCGCCTCGAACAGGGCCGTTTTCGAGCGGCCCAGCGCTTCGCGGATTTCCACCATCACCCACGACAAAGGTTCGCTGTCGAACGGCTTGGACTGCTGTGGACTATCAGGTGTGCTCATGCATGCCTCGGTAAGGAAATCGCCTGGACTGGCGCGGCGTTCAGGCGGCGACGCGGAAGCGCGACACCGAATTTTTCAGTTCCTGCGCCAGCATCGACAGTTTATGGATCGATTGCGCCGTTTGCTGCGTGCCATCCTGGGTCTGCTCCGTCACGCTCAGGATATGCTGGATATTCAAGGCCACGCCGCTGGCCGAACCGGCCTGCGTGCCGGTGGCGAACGAAATGCCCTGGATCAGTTCTGCCAGGTGTTTCGACACCTGGCTGATGTCGTTCAAGGCTGCGCCGGCCGCGTCCGACAGGCGCGCGCCCTCGACCACGCCCTGCGTGGACGTTTCCATCGCCCGCGTCGCATCCTGGGTATCGGCCTGGATGGTGCGCACCAGCGCGCCGATCTGCTTGGCGGCGGCGGCCGAGCGTTCGGCCAGGCGCTGCACTTCCTCGGCCACGACGGAAAAGCCGCGCCCTGCCTCGCCGGCCGATGCGGCCTGGATGGCGGCGTTCAGCGCCAGCACATTTGTCTGCTCGGTGATGTCGGAAATGAGCTCGGTGATCTCGCCGATTTCCTGCGACGATTCGCCCAGGCGCTTGATGCGCTTGGACGTATCCTGGATCTGCTCGCGGATTTCATGCATGCCCTTGATGGCGTTTTCCACCGCCGTCGAACCCTGCTGCGCGGCGGCTACCGACTGGCGCGCCACGTCGGCCGAGACGCTGGCCGACTTCGACACGTCGGTAATCGCATTGGCCATCTTGACCACGGTGGCGCTGACGCCCTGGATTTCGCGCGACTGCTGCTGCGACGCGATCAGCAGCTTGCTGGAAATGCTTTGCGCCTGCGTCGAGGCGCGATTGACCTGTTCGGCCGTCGCCGTCACCCTCCCCACCAGGCCGCGCAATTCCTCCACCGTATAGTTGACGGAATCGGCGATGGCGCCCGTGATGTCTTCCGACACGGTCGCCTGCACCGTCAGGTCGCCATCGGCGACCTTCTGCAATTCATTCATCAGGCGCAGGATGGCCGCCTGGTTCTGCTCATTCCTGGCCTTCGCCTCTTCCTCTTTTCCCTGCGACTGGAGCCGCAGGATTTCCGCTTCCTGGCGCCGCCGCTCGGCATCGCGCGTGCGGTTGACGGAGTCCTGCAGCAGCACGCGGCCGATGCCGGCCGCCGCGATCAGGGTCAGCAACACGCCACCAACCATCATCCAGAAGGCGATGCCCAGGGTTTCCTGGTTCACGTGATACATCTGCTGCAGCAGGGTCAAACGCTGGCGCAGGTCTTCGTTCTCGTTGAAGATCAGCTGTTCGGCGCTTTTCGCCGAACTGAATTTGTCGAGCCGGTCGAGTATCGACGACACCAGCTTCTGGTACGTGTCGAAACTGGCTTTCAACGCCACCAGGCGGTCGCGCAGTTCGGCGTCGCGCGTGGGCGCCAATTGCAGCGACACGCTGCCATTGAGCAAGCCTTCCACGGCGGTGCGGAAATACGTCGTGTCGCGCCCCAGCGAAAATGCCGTTTCCGAGCTGATGCTGCCCGACGACAGGAATTCGCTGGCGCTGCGGCTCATGCGCTGGCTCAGCATCATCAGGCGGCCGATGACGGCCAGGTCGCGCGCATTGCCGCCACGCTGCACCTTCAGGGCCGCGATTTCCTCGGTCTGCGCCAGCAGCGCCGGCGACAGCCCATTCAATTGCTGCAAGGTCTTGTCGAATTCGCCCAGTTCCGGTTTCAGGCGCAAGATGGTGCTGGCCGCGCGGTCGCTGCTGGCCCACTTCTTGCGCGCGTCGGCCACCGCCGCCAGCAGGGCGGCACGCGACTCGCCGATATCGCGGCCGTGATACGTCCCGCCGCGCAGCATCAGGCGGAAGTCCTGGTTCAGTTCATTGCGGCTTTCCTCGAGCTGGCGGAAGGCTTCCGGATTGCCTTGCACGGCGTTGGGCGCGGCCTTGCCGATGCGCTGCGAATGCATCAGCGCATCGCTGGCCAGCTGCGTTTGTGCCGAGGCGATATTGCCGCTGCGCGTGTTCAGCCCCACGAACAGCAGGCTGGCGGCCAGGCTCAGGGCCATCAGCGTCGACAAGATGCTCAGCTGCTTTTGCAGCGGAAAATGGCCGATCAGCGGCAGCTTCAAGTCGCTGACCGGCGCGCTGGCCAGCGACTTGCGCCGTCCCAGCGCGTCGCGCAGGCGCAGCGGCAGGTCTGCCGCCGATGCCGGCGCGTCCGCAGCGTGCTGCGCTTCGGGCATGCCGGCCGCCAGAATGGGGGAATTGGCGCCCATCAGCAAATATCCTTGTGTTCGGGGAAGCCGTCAAAGCCGGCATCGAGGAAGCGTTCCGATTGCGCCAGCTGCGCCAGGTCCAGGCGCAGCCACTGCTGCCCTTCGCTGTCGCGCAGCGCCTGCGCCGCCCACGATGGGAGCACACCCTGCGCCGCATCGTGAACGCGCACGGATTGCATCGCGCGCAACTGGCGCAAGCCCAGCACGCGTTCGACCAGCAGCGCGCAATTGAGGCCCAGACGGGGAGAAAACGTGATGATGCGGCAGTGATTGTCCGACACGCAAGCCGGCTCGCCCATGTAGCGGGCCAGGTCGACGACCGCCGTCAGGCGTCCGCGCATGGCCGCCAGGCCCAGGTACCAGTCCTGCGCCAGCGGCACGCCCTGGATCTGCACGCCGGAAGCAATGACGATTTCGCCCAGCTGCGTCAGGTCGAGCAGGCACGGCCGGCCACCGAGCATCACGCCCAGTTCCTTGCGCGCTGCCAGCGCGCCGCTGCGCGCGGCCTGTATCCGCTCGATCAATTGCAGCTGATACTGGCGCAAGCGCCCCTGCCGCGCGCCCGTCTCGAAAGATGGCATGGCAGCGGCAGGCGAAAGGGCCGCTGTGGACACGCCGTGACCTGGCATCGTGTGCATTCTCAGGAAATCGCGGCGATCTTGGCCAGCAGCTCGGCTTCGACCACCGGCTTGACCAGGTAATCGCGCGCGCCCTGGCGCAAGCCCCAGATGCGATCCGTTTCCTGGCTCTTGCTGGAGCAGATAATCACCGGCACGTCCTGCAGTTCGGGATCGCGCGCAATCGCGCGCGTGATCTGGAAGCCATTCGCACCGGGCATCACCACGTCCATCAGGATCAGATCGGGCCTGGCCTGCTTGAGTTGCGCCAGCGCGTCGGCGCCATCCTGCGCCGTGAGGACGGCATAACCGGCACGCACCAGCATCTCGCTCAGGTAATAGCGTTCTGTCGGCGAGTCGTCGACGATCAGAATTGTGTGTATGGCCATCTGCTTCCTTGCTGCGTTGTCAATCAATAAAAACACTTATTCAAAATGCCCGGCCAGGTGCAACCGCACGGCCTCCAGCAACGCCTCGCGCGCCAGCGGCTTGGCCAGGCAGGCGCTGGCGCCCGCCATGGCCCCGCGCGCGCGGTCGAACAAGCCTTCCTTCGACGACAGCATCAGCACCGGCGTGGCGTGGAAGGCCGCACTGGCCTTGATCAGCGCGCAGGTGCGGTAGCCGTCCAGGCGCGGCATCACAATGTCGCACACGATCAGCGCCGGCCGGCAGTCGGCGATCTTGGCCAGGGCATCGAAGCCGTTTTCCGCCACCACCACGCGATAACCGGCCTCGCCCAGGATCTTCGCGGCCGCGCTGCGTATCGTCGCGCTGTCGTCGATGACGAGTATCGTGGCGCTGGCGCACACGGCATCGGACGGCGCCTCGGGCAAAAAGGGACGCGTCATGTGATTATTCGACAATCTTTCATACCATAGCACAGGCAGCCGCGATACCTGCGTGCGGCAGCGGCATCCCATAGATCTCGATTGATTACAGCGCCACCATCTCGAAATCATCCTTGCGCGCACCGCATTCAGGACAGGTCCAGTTCATCGGAACATCGGCCCAACGCGTGCCCGGAGCGATGTCTTCGTCGGGCATGCCGGCCGCTTCATCATAAACCCAGCCGCAAATAAGACACATCCACGTTTGGAATTGCTGCGTTGTTTCGTTGCTACTCACGTTCTGCCACCCTTCAATCAAGTAAAATGCTGAATTAGGTATCTTAATCTACCCGCCGTGCAAAACCAAACTTCTCCCCTCATATTAAGCTTCGGCGTGTCCGATCCGGTCGGTGCGATCGGCATCCAGGCCGACCTGGCCACGTTTTCAGCCTTCGGCTGCCATGGCCTGTCGGTCACCACGGGCCTATTGATCAGCGATACGGCGCGCGTGGAAGACGTGCAGGCGGTCGACCCGGACTGGGTTTCCGACCAGGCGCGCGTGCTGCTGGAAGACATGTCCGTCTCGGCCATCAAGATCGGCGCGCTGGGCAGCGTGGAAAACGTCACGGCCATCGCCGAAATCGTCTCCGACTATCCGAACGTGCCGCTGATCCTCGATCCCTTCATTTCGGCGCTGCCGGAACAGGGCATGGACGATGAAGACATCCTGACGGCCGTGCGCCAGCTCCTGATCCCGCAAACGACCCTGCTGGTGCTCTCGCCGGTGGAGCTGGAGCGCCTGGCCGAGACCTGGCGCGACGCCGATCCGGATGACACCCTGCAAAACGACGTCGACTACCTGGTGGCCCTGGGCTGCGAATACGTGCTCGTCACCGGCATGCCGGCCGACGCCACCAAGTCCGGTACGGCCGAAGGCAAGCTGCGTGCCAACACCCTGTTCGGCGAGGACGGCGTGGTGCGCCACGACGAATGGCAGCACCTGCCCGGCATCTTCAACGGCGCCGGCAGCACCCTGTCTGCCGCCGCCACCGCCCTGCTGGCCCTGGCGAACGATGAAGACGATGTGCCGCAGGTGGTCGTGGCGGCGCAGGAATTCACGGCCGGCGCCCTGGCCCACGCGCAGCGCCACGGCATGGGCAAGCTGGTGCCGAACCGCCTGTTCCGGCAGCAGCGCCAGCGCGGCGCCCAATAAGTACAGACGACACAGACAACGATCCACTTTCAAGGCACGATTATCATGACGACGACTTCACAAAACGACATCCTGTTTGCCCGCGCACAAAAAACCACGCCAGGCGGCGTCAATTCGCCCGTGCGCGCCTTCCGCTCGGTCGGCGGCACGCCGCGCTTCATCACGCGCGCCGAAGGCCCGTACTTCTGGGACGCGGACGACAAGCGCTATATCGACTACATCGGCTCGTGGGGCCCGGCCATCGTCGGCCACGCCCATCCGGAAGTGGTGAAGGCGGTGCAGGATGCTGCCGCGCTGGGCCTGTCGTTCGGCGCGCCGACGGAAGGCGAAGTGCTGATGGCCGAGGAAATCACGCGCCTGGTGCCGTCGATCGAACAGGTGCGCCTGGTATCGTCGGGCACGGAAGCGACCATGAGCGCCCTGCGCCTGGCGCGCGGCGCCACGGGACGCGACAAGATCGTCAAGTTCGAAGGCTGCTACCACGGCCACGCCGACTCGCTGCTGGTGAAGGCTGGCAGCGGCCTGCTCACCTTCGGCAACCCGACGTCGGCCGGCGTGCCGGAAGATTTCGTCAAGCACACCCTGGTGCTCGACTATAACAACGTGGAACAACTGAAAGACGCCTTCGACAGCTTCGGCGCGGAAATCGCCTGCGTCATCGTCGAACCGGTGGCCGGCAACATGAACCTGGTGAAAGCCACGCCGGAATTCCTGCAGGCGATGCGCGAACTGTGCACGCAGCACGGCGCCCTGCTCATTTTCGATGAAGTCATGTGCGGCTTGCGCGTGGCCCTGGGCGGCGCGCAGGCGCTGTACGGCATCAAGCCCGATCTCACGGCGCTAGGCAAGGTGATCGGCGGCGGCATGCCGGTGGCGGCCTTCGGCGGCAGCGCGGCGCTGATGCACAACATGGCGCCGCTGGGCGCCGTCTATCAGGCCGGCACCCTGTCCGGCAACCCGGTCGCCGTGGCGGCCGGCATGGCCACCTTGAAACTGATCCAGCAGCCTGGCTTCTACGAGCAGCTGGGCGCCACGGCCAAGCGCCTGGCCGAAGGCCTGACCGCCGCCGCGCAAGAAGCGGGCGTGGTCTTCTGCGCCGACTACATCGGTGGCATGTTCGGCATCTATTTCAGCGCCACCCCGCCGACCAGCTACGCGGAAATGATGGCGGGCGACCGCAGCAAGTTCAATGCCTTCTTCCACGCCATGCTGGACGAAGGCGTGTACTTCGCGCCCGCCGCCTTCGAGGCAGGCTTCGTCTCGGCACAGCACGATGACGCCGTCATCGACGCCACCATCGCCGCCGCGCGCAAGGTCTTTGCCAAACTGGCATAAGCGTTTTACACGGCCGCAGTGTCCATCACCGCGGCCACCAGCGCCGGCAAACCGGCCATGTCGCTGAACACGACATGCGCACCGGCCGCCTTCAGGCGCGCTTCCTGGCCAGCGGCGATATGCCCGCCGCCGATAAACCCCAGCACCGTCATGCCCGCCGCCACGGCCGCCGTCACGCCCGTGACGCTGTCTTCCAGCACCAAGCACTGGCCTGGCGGCACGCCGAAGGCGGCAGCTGCCGCCAGGTAGAGGCCCGGATGCGGCTTGGCGTGGCCCACCAGGTCCGGCGTAAAGACGCGCTTGTCGAACAGCGGCGCCATGCTGGTCCGCTCGAGCGCCGACAGCACGCGCGCACTGACGCTGTTCGAAGCGACGGCCTTGGGCAGGGGAATGGCTGCCAGTGCCTGCGCCACGCCAGGCACGGCGCGCAGCTGCGCGTCGCAGGCCGCATCGACGGCGTTGCCGATGGCCATGATCTCGTCGGCCGGCAATGGCGGCAAGCCCAGCTCCTTGTAGATATCCTGCATCAGCGGCACCAGGCGCTGGCCCAGGCGCGGCTCGATCAAGCCTTGCAGGGTGATGCCCTCGGGCAGGTTCTGCAGGCGCGGTCCCAGCAATTCCAGCAGCGCTTGCAGGGCCACGGCTTCGCTGTCGATCAGCACGCCATCGCAGTCGCTGATCAAATGGGTATAGCGCAGTGGGGTGGTGGCGGTATCAGGCATGGACTCTCCAGAAGGCAACGGTGACGGGAAATGCGGCGGCCAGCCGGCCAAGGCAGGCATCGCAATGATCATAGGTGGAACAGGCGGACGCTACCACGCAGAAAACGTCTGAATGACGATACTTTTCTGCAAAAAGCAGCCAACGGGGGAAAGAATCGGGCGCCAGGCAGGCGTCGACGCGTAAATACCAATTCAATACCACGCAATACCAGTGATTATCGCTGATTTTTGAATTCGCTGCGTTCGTCTTGAAACCGGGACGCGGAAAGCGCCCCGGCGATGCGGTTTACTTCAGCCAGCCGCGGTGGCGGAAGTACAGGAACGGCGCGATGGCGCTGGTGATCATCAAGCCCCATGCCCACGGATAGCCGAACGACCATTCCAGTTCCGGCATCAGCTTGAAGTTCATGCCGTATACGCTGGCGATCAGGGTCGGCGGCAGGAAGGCCACGCTGGCCACCGAGAAGATCTTGATGATCTTGTTCTGGTTGATGTTGATGAAACCGACGGTGGCATCCATCAGGAAGTTGATCTTATCAAACAGGAACGAGGTATGGCCGTCCAGCGATTCGATGTCGCGCAAAATCTGCCGCGCTTCCTCGAACTGCTCGGAATTGAGCAATCGGCCGCGCATCAGGAAACTCACGGCGCGGCGCGTATCCATCATGTTGCGGCGGATACGGCCATTCAAATCTTCCTCGTGGGCAATCGCATTCAGCGCTTCGGCCGCGTGCGCATCGGTAAATTCCTTTTGCAGCACGCGCGTGCTGACTTCTTCCAGGTTCTGGTAGATGCCTTCGAGCACGTCGGCCGAATATTCGGCATCGGTGGCGTACAGGTCGAGCAGCACGTCCATGTAGTCGGCAATCGAGCCGGGCCGCGAACGGGCGCGCATGCGCACCAGGCGGAACACGGGCAAGTCGTCCGTATGCATGGAAAACAGGATCTTGCGGGCCAGGATGAAGGCGACCGTGATGACGCGCGAGGGACCATCGTCCTCTTCGCGCAGGAAATCTGTGCGCAGGTGCAAGTCGCCGTTTTCCGCTTCGTAATAGCGGGCCGACGCTTCAATATCCTTGACTTCGTCTTCGCCCGGCAGGGTGACGTTGTAGATGGCCTTGACCCAGGCCCGTTCATCATCGGTAGGGTCGGTCAGGTCGACCCACACCGGTTCGGCATTTTCGAGGTCTGCGCGGCTGTCGATCGGCACCTGGTTGAGCCGGCCATTCTGTAATACAAAGACATTGATCATGCGCGCTCTCAGCCGGATGTTGGGTTATCGTGATGTGCTGGCGCTGGCGCCAAAAATGAAAACAGCGCAAGTGTACCCGCAAAGGCCTTTTCACGACCACCCCCGGCACCGCTTTTTCACGGAAAAAGTGCGGCGTTGCACCAACCGGGCCGATTAAGATGCTGCGCCGCAATAGTGCCAATCAGGCAGCTTTAACTTTATACAAAGAAAGCCGGCTGCCATCAAGGCAGTTCCGCCGCTCCCATGCGGCGCAGGATCACGCCCGTACGCCGGTTCAGGTAGCCCGTATCGCGGTGGCGGTCATAAAAGCGGGGGTTCGGCAGCATCACGGCCAGTTTTGCCGCCTGCCCGGCGCTCAGGCCCGCCGCGCTGACCCGGTAATAGTGGCGCCCGGCCGCCTCGGCGCCGAAGATGCCCGTGCCAAACTCCACCACGTTCAAATAAATCTCGAAAATGCGCTGCTTTTCCATCAGGCTTTCCAGCATATACGTGATGATCAGTTCCTGGCCCTTGCGCACATAGCTGCGCGAGCCGGACAGGAACAGATTCTTCGCCAGCTGCTGCGTGATGGTGGAACCGCCCGCCACGACCTTCTGCTTCTTGCTGTTTTTTTCATATGCCTTTTGCAAGGCTTCCCAGTCCACGCCTTCGTGCTCGGAAAAATTCGCGTCTTCCGAAGCGATGATGGCCCGTTTCAGGTTGTTCGAGATGCGGTTGTACGGTACCCACGTCTGCTTGATCGTGGCATTCGGATTCTTGTCCTGCAAGACAGACAACTGTTCGCGCATGAAAGCCGTGCTGGACGGATTGTGCTCGACCCACCACCAGATTTGCAGGAAGAAATACAGTTGCACGACGATAAAAGCCAGCACGGGGACGATGAACAGCCACTTGATCCAGCCGTAGCGGCTGCCGCTGCGGCGCTGGCCCTTCTTGCCGGCGCTCACAGGGCACTGCGCAATTGCGCCAGCAAATCCTGCGTCCGCGGCCGCACGCCGCGCCACACGTAAAACGCTTCAGCCGCCTGCTCCACCAGCATGCCCAGGCCATCGCGCACCTGCGCGCCATGCTGCGCGGCAAAGTCCATGAAGACGGTGGGCTGGGCGCCATACATCATGTCCAGCGCCAGCGTGTGATCGCCGAAGATTCCCGGCGGCACGGGCGGCAAGTCGCCCGCCAGGCTGGCCGAGGTGGCATTGATGACGAGATCAAAGACGCCATCGGGCTGCGTGTAGCCGCCGGCGCGCAACTGACCGGGTTGATCCAGCGCATCGGCAAACTGCGCCACCAGCGCCTCGGCCGTGGCCACGGTGCGGTTGGCAATGAAGATTTCCTGCGGCCCCTGTTCCAGCAAGGGCAGCACGACGCCGCGCGCCGCGCCGCCCGCGCCCAGCAGCAGGACGCGCTTGCCGGAGACACTCACGCCCGCGTTGCGCACGATGTCCGCCACCAGGCCCGCGCCATCGGTATTGTCGCCAAGAATGGTATCGCCATCGAAACGCAGGGTATTGACGGCGCCGGCCGCTTGCGCGCGCGGCGTCAAGACGGTGGCCAGCGCGCACGCGTCCAGTTTGAAGGGCACCGTCACATTCGCGCCCTTGCCGCCCTCGGCGGCAAACGTACGGGCCGCCAGGGCAAAGCCATCGAGCGGCGCCAGGCGGCGATCGTAGACGATGGGCTCGCCCGTCTGCAGGGCAAACGCGGCGTGGATCAGGGGGGACTTGCTGTGGGCGATGGGATTGCCGAAGACACAATATTGATCGGGATTCATTTCTTGCTTGTTCAATTGCTGCCGCCAGTCAGGTTAGCTTCCATTTTTTCTTCGCGCGTAAATTTGAAGCGGGTAATGACGACCCACAGGTCATCCTTATCACTTGACAACATGTTCGGTGGGAAACGCCCATACGGCGCCGCGCGACGCACGATGGCCAGGGCCGCCGCATCGAGCGCGGGGTTGCCCGAGCTTTTCTCCACGCGGGCGCCGCCTTCCTTCTGGTAAATCGTGCCATCCTGGAAGATGGGGATGTAGACAAGCAGTTCGCCATACATCTTGCGGCCATTCTTTTGCGGGAAATTCAGGGTGCCGATTTCCTCGATGCGCTTTTGCAAGGTCTTGTAATACATGGCGTAGCCGACTTCCTGCGTGCTGGGCGTAATGAAGGTCTTGCGCGGACGCTTGTTCTGGTCTTCCACGGTCTGGCTGATCTCGGCCGCCATGCGCGCGATGGCCTTGCTGCTTTCCATCAAGTCCGAACCGGATGCGAGCGGATTGGGCTTGTCTTTTTCCGTGACGGGCGCGGCGCTGTAGGGCGTCGGCCTGGCCGCCTGCGTCAGCAGCTCCTGCTGCTTCTGCTCGAGTTCGGCAATGCGCCGGGCGCTGGCCTTGACGCTGTCGCCCTCTTCCACCTGGCGCATGTCGGGCAAGGGCGACTTGGCGCGGCCCTTGTCGGCTTGTCCGCCACCGTCGAGATTGGCTTGCGCCAGGGCATCGGCCTTCAGCGGCTTGTTCGCATGCTTGGCGTTGACCAGGATCACTTCCAGGCCGGGATCGGTCGCCACGGCCCGCTGCGGGGCCGGGGCGACAAAATGCATCGCCAGCAAAGCGCCGTGCGCCAGCAGCGATACCGCCACGGCAATCATCAGGAAACGATTCTCTCGGAAAGACTTCACGCGCAACCCAATTCGCAACAAACACACCATAACAAGATGGCTGAATTCTACGTCAAAGGGCGGTGCCGGCAACAGTTTTCAGCACCGCCTTGATGGCCTGACGACGGCCTTACTTGACCTCGGGTTCGCTGACCACGTCTTCGCTGGCCAGTTCCGCCACTTCCGCATCGGCGTCGCTGACCTGGTTCACCGCTTCCGGCGATGCTTCCGGCGCCACGTCGCCCTCGTCGGCGCCTTCGTCGCCCGATTCTTCTTCGTAATCCAGTTCGGCATCGGCAGCCGCATCCGGTACGGCGGCGATTTCCAGCAGGCGCGCTTCGATGCTCAGGTCGACCTCATCCCAGCGCAGCAAGTCCAGCTTGACCTGGGCGCCGCGCGCCACCGATGGCATGCCCGGCAGCTTGATGACCAGCGGAATGTCGACCAAGCGCAGGATCTCGTCTTTCAGCACGACGGCATCGACCTGGCGCGCGTTTTCCTGGTGCAGCCAGCGCAAGCACCAATAGCGTTCCATGTTCGACTGGAAATCGCCATACGCGGCATACGCGGCGTCGAACGCCGAAACGATGGCGAACAGATTCGCATCGCGCGGCTTGAACGGGGCCACCAGCGGCGCCGTCACGCCATGCTCGGCGCAGGCGATGATTTGCCACTGGTTCACCAAGTCCGTATAGCGGCGCAAGGGCGATGTACTCCACGCATATTGATCGACGCCCAGGCCCTGGTGCGGCGCCGCATGGGTGACCATACGCACCTGCATCTTTGCCGCCCAGCTATTGCCACTGCCACCGCCCTGGCTGCGATAGATGCCGGGCACGCCATGGTCGTGCAGCATCTTGCCCCAGGTACTGTTGGCAAAAATCATCAGTTCCGCGACGATCTTGTCGAGCGGCGCGCCACGCTTGCGGCGCGCCACGGTGACGATGTCGTTTTCCACATAGAAATTGAAATCGACGCGGTTATTCTGTTCCGGCTTCAAGCCGAACGCTTCGCGTTTCTTCATGCGGCCCTGCTCCAGCTGCTGCGCCCATTGCCACAGCACGGCAAAATCGGCCTTGTGCGGGTACTCGCCTTCGCCGCTGGCCAGGGTTTCCTCGTTGACCAGATCGTCCAGCTGGTTATGGCGCAAATTGCTGGCAATCGGCACCAGCTCGGCACGCGTCTGCGTGCTGACAACGGCCCAGTCCGCTTTCGGGTCCAGCGTGGCGTACAGCGACAGGGCCGGGCACGTCGTGCCTTCCGCAAGGGTGAATGCGTTGACGATTTCGTCCGGCAGCATGGTGATCTTGTCGCCCGGCATGTAGACGGTCGACATGCGCTGGCGCGCCATCTTGTCGATTACGTCTTCCGGGCGGATGCCCAGCCCCGGCGCGGCGATGTGGATACCCACTTTCACGGTACCATCCGGCAGCGGCTGCACGGAGAAGGCATCGTCGATCTCGGTCGTGGTCACGTCGTCGATCGAGAAGGCGGCCACGTCGGCCAGCGGCAGCTTGGCCGTCACGGACGGCACGGGCACGCTCGGGAAGCCCGCGCCTTTCGGGAAGTTTTCGAAGAGGAATTTCGACAGGTGCAAATCTTTCGGCGAAGCAATACCGCCGACAGCCAGCATCAAACGCGGCGGCGTCGTGTGCAATTCCGTGCACGCCGCTTCCAGCGCCTTGTATTCGATGGTGTTCTTGTCCGGCTTGAACAGCAGCTGCAGCACCATGGGCTGCATCGAGGCAGGCAAGCGGTTCTGTTTCAGCTCTTCCACATAGGCGGCTTGCACCAGCGCCTGCTGCTTTTTCTTTTCGATGCCGGCCAGGGCCGCCTTCAGCGACGCTTCCGGCGCCGCCTTGTAGCGGCCACGGCCTTTCTTGTAGAAATACACGGGCGCCGAATGCAGGGCCAGGATCAGGCCGGCCGCTTCCGGCGGCAACGGTGCATGGCCGAAATACTCGGCGCCCAGCTCGGCAAAGCCGAACTCGTCTTCACCCGCCACTTCCCACAGGAAATCGAGGTCAATCTCGGCAGCAACGGCCTTGGCTTGCTCCAGCAGCTCGGCCGGAGCCGGTTTTTCGTACTGCAGCAGCACGTCCTTGACCTTGACCTTGGTACGCTTGCCGCTGGCCATTTCGACCTGGTACGCTTCACCCGCTTGCGACAGGACCGTGCCGACCTTGAAATCGCCGGATTCTTCAAAAAATAGATTCATTGTTATGCTTTGTTTATTAATGTGTCGGTTGCAACGGTGCGAGTGAAGGGATTCAACTCCAGCACCGCCGGCAAAAATACTTCAGTTACCAGCAGCAATCCCTGGTGACGCTGGTACAGGCAGCGGCGGGCAAAAAACAGCGCCTGCTCGCCGGCGCGCCGCCCTTCCAATGCCAGCGCCGCCTGCGCCCGCTGCACCAGCGGGTGGCCGGCGCGCAAGCGGGCAAATTCCAGTTCGCCGCGCCGCACCATGCGGTCGCCAAACAAGGTCGTGCCCAGCGAACGTTCGCCCAGCGCGGAAAACAAGGGCCAGTCAGTGGCCGTCGCCTGCATGGGCACGACGGTATGGCCAAACACGGCCGGTTTGTTATCACAACGCAACAGCACTTCGCGTTCCCATACCCGTCCCGCGCGGTGCAAACCAATGATGGCGGCCTCGTCCATCAAACAGCGCGATGTTTTCTGATGCAAACATTGCACGCGGAACGCCTGGCTATGCGCTTTCAGCTTGGCCGTCAGCGAACCGCCGCCCGTGAGCCAATGGCGCAAGGCTGGCGGCGCATTGACGGCGTTCACGTGCGCATGCCATTGCGCCTGCCGCAGCGACCCCGGCCTCACTTGGCCGCGTCCGCGTCGATGCCGCAAAATGCCAGCACGGGCGCCAGGTATGCGGCAAATTCGCTGATGCCATGGTCGCTGCCATCGATGACGCACTGCTGCGCCCCCTGATAATGCGCCACCATGTCGCGGTAGTCGAGTACTTCATCGCCCGTGGCGGCAATCAGGAAATAGCGTTGCGGCTCAGTAATTTTCTCTACGGCAAAGGTTCGCAGCTCGTCGATGTATTCACGCTTGAACTCGAATGGCTTGTCCGAATGGAACTCGGTCGTCACGCCCACATGCTGTTCCAGGTCGATCAGGGGCACGATGGCAGGGTTCAGCAGCACGGCGCGGCAACCGAGCTGCTCCGCCAGCCAGGTGGCGTAATAGCCGCCCAGCGAGGAGCCGATGATCGTCAGGTCGGCCGGCGCCACATCCTTGACCAGCGACAGGGCCAGTTCGATGGCCAGCTTGGGCGAGGCCGGCAATTGCGGACACAGCCATTCGGCCTCGCGGCCCAGCGCCTGCATCTGCGCGGCCAGCAGGCGCGACTTCATCGACAGGGGCGACGAGCGAAATCCATGCAGGTACAGAATCATCGGCCCAGCGCCTCCAGCAACTTCTGGTGCACGCCGCCAAAGCCGCCGTTGCTCATGACCACGATCTGGTCGCCGGGACGGGCGCTGGCGGCCACGGCGGCCACCAAGGTATCGATGTCTTCGTAGGCGCTGGCAATCTTGCCCAGCGGCGCCAGCGCGTCGCCCAGGCTCCAGCCCAGCGCGGCATGGCTGCCGAAACCGAAGACCAGGTCGGCATCCTTGAGGCTGCCCGGCAGCGCATCTTTCATGGCGCCCAGCTTCATGGTGTTCGAACGCGGTTCCAGCACGGCCAGGATGCGGCCGCTGCTGCCTATCTTCTGGCGCAGCCCGCCCACGGTGGTGGCAATGGCCGTCGGGTGGTGCGCAAAATCGTCGTACACGGTGATGCCGTTGACCACGCCGCGCACTTCCATGCGGCGCTTGACGCTCTCAAAGCTGGCCAGCGAAGCGCAGGCCTGGGCAATCGGCACGCCCACGTGGCGCGCGGCGGCGATGGCCGCCAGCGCATTGCTGCGGTTGTGCTTGCCCGTGAGCGCCCACGCCACATGGCCTTCCTGCTGGCCATTGAAATACACGTCGAAGCTGCCATCGGCCTGCTCTTGCAGTTGCCAGTTGGCATCTTGACCAAAACTTTCCTTTTCACTCCAGCAACCGCGCGCCAGCACGCGCTGCAGCGATGCTTCGTCGCCGTTGAACACGAGGCGGCCAATGCCGGGCACGGTGCGCACCAGGTGATGGAATTGCGTCTCGATCGCGTGCAGATCGGGGAAGATGTCGGCGTGATCATATTCCAGGTTATTCATGACGGCCGTCTTCGCGTGGTAATGCACGAACTTGCTGCGCTTGTCGAAGAAGGCCGTGTCGTATTCATCGGCTTCGATGACGAAGAAGTCCGAGTCGGCGCTCCTGCCGTCGATTTTGCCGCTGAGGCGGGCGGAAATGCCAAAGTTCATCGGCACCCCGCCGATCAGGAAGCCCGGCGCGTAGCCCGCGTCTTCGAGTATCCAGGCCAGCATGGCCGAGGTTGTCGTCTTGCCATGCGTGCCCGCCACGGCCAGCACCCACTTGTTGCGCAAGATGTGTTCACCGATCCACTGCGGGCCGGACACATACGGCAGGCTGCGGTTGAGGATTTCTTCCACCAGCGGGTTGCCGCGCGAAACCACATTGCCAATCACATACAAATCCGGGTTCAGCTTGGTTTGTTCCGGATCAAAGCCCTGGATCAATTCGATTCCCTGCGATTCCAGCTGGGTGCTCATCGGCGGATACACGTTGGCATCGCAACCAGTGACTTTATGGCCGGCTTCCTTGGCCAGGACAGCCAGGCCGCCCATGAAGGTACCGCAAATGCCGAGAATATGAATATGCATGTGATCAGTGCGAAAGGTGCACGCTTAAGTAAGTAAGACGGTGAGATAAAAAACAGCAAGTGCAGGATTTTACCTGACGCCATGACTTTTTCCGCTTCGGAGTATCATCTCGCTCATGACAAACGATGCATTTGACGATAGCGCGCAGTTGCGCCTGGAAATCGCTGCCGCTGCCGCGCGCCTCGTGGCGCAGGATGGCGCCGACTATGGCAGCGCCAAGCGCAAGGCGGCGCGGCAAGTCCTCGGTGACGCGCCGAACCTGCCCAATATACTGCCTGACAACGACATGATCGAAGAACAGGTGCGGCAATACAATGCCCTGTTCCTGGCCGACAGCCAGCCGGCGCGATTGTTCCAGCTGCGCACGATCGCGCTGCAGGTGATGGAGGCGTTGCAACAATTTCATCCCCTGCTCAGTGGCCCCGTGCTCAATGGCACGGCCGGCCCCCACGACGAGATCTATTTGCAGCTGTTCGCCGAGAGCGCCAAGGAAATCCACATCTTCCTGCTCAATAAAAATATCGTGCTCGACATGTCGGAAAGCCCGCATTTCAAGGGAGCGCGTTATGATGCGGTCGAGACAGCCAGTTTCTTGTGGAAAAACGAAGGCGTGCACGCGGCCATGTATGAGCTCGACGATATGCGCGGCGCGCTGAAAGCCAAGGCGGACGGCAAGGTGCTGCGCACCGATATCGCCGGGCTGCGCAGCCTGCTGGCCGCCAGCCTCGCCGATGGCGTGCCGGCTGCCGACTAACATTGATATAGATAAAGTTATGACAAAAAAGAATTGGATCGCCTGTGCCATCGTGGCGCTGATGTTTGGCGGCATGGGCGCTTACGTCGGTTTGAGCAAGGAAAAAGCGAAAGAAGCGGAGAAAGAAGCGGGACCGCTGACGACCGCCATCGCGCCAGGCGCGACGGGTCCCGTCAACGAACTGTATGCGCTGTCCCTGCCGGACGCGGCAGGCGCCACGCAAGCCTTGTCGCAATGGAAAGGCAAGAATGTGCTGGTCAATTTCTGGGCGCCATGGTGCCCGCCGTGCGTGGAAGAAATGCCGGAGTTATCCGAAGTGCAAGGCCACTACGGGGCGAAAAACCTGCAGGTGATCGGTATCGGCATCGATTCGGCCAGTAATATTGCCACTTTTGCCAGCAAGGTCAAGATCGCCTATCCCGTGTATGTGTCCGGCATGAGCGGCACCGACCTGTCGCGTCATTTTGGCAATGCCACGGGCGGTTTGCCCTTTACGGTGCTGATCGGCGCCGATGGCGAAGTCAAAAAGACCTATCTGGGCCGCTTGAAATTTGATCAGTTGCGCGCCGATCTGGATAAATTGTAAATTCGGAGCGTGCTTTTTTCTCTTGCCAATGCGTATCTTTGGCGGCAAAATGCGGAACTTTCGCTAAAACGGTCTTCCATACATGGCAAAAAACCTCCTTCTGCTCAACGGTCCCAACCTGAATTTGCTGGGAACGCGCGAGCCTGAGGTCTACGGCGCCAGCACCTTGGCCGATATCGAGCAGGCAGCAATGGCGCAAGCCATGGCGGCCGGTGCCGACCTGGTTTGCTTTCAAAGCAACCATGAAGGCGCGCTGATCGACCGCATCCATGCCGCGCGAGCGGAAGGGATCGATGCCATCGTCATCAATCCGGGCGGCCTGACCCATACCAGCGTTGCTTTGCGCGATGCGCTGGCCGGGGTCGCCATCCCGTTCGTGGAAGTCCATATCTCGAATATTTATCAACGCGAAACGTTTCGACATCACTCATTTCTCAGCGCGATCGCGCAGGGGACGATCTGCGGCCTGGGTATCGATGGATATCGGTTTGCCATCGACTTTGCGCTTAAAAAACGTTAATCTACGCGATCTGCACGCATTTAGCGCGGCGATAGGTTCTTGGACATCACCGCATCACTCATAAAACAAACTACATTCCTAGGGGTTTTACATGGATCTACGAAAACTCAAGACCTTGATCGACCTGGTCGCCGAATCGGATATCGCAGAGCTGGAAGTTACCGAAGGCGAAAGCAAGGTTCGCATCGTCAAATCGTCGGCCATGCCGCAAAACCAGATGGTCATGATGCAGCCGCAAGGCATGCAAGCCCAATACCAGCCAGCCGCGCCAGCCGCAGCACCAGCGGCTGCTGCCGTCGTGGTCGCCGCCGAGCCAACGGGCTATGTGGTCAAGTCGCCGATGGTCGGTACCTTCTACCGTTCCTCCGCTCCTGGCAGCGCCGCCTATGTTGAAGTGGGCTCGACCGTCAAGGAAGGTGATACCCTGTGCATCATCGAAGCGATGAAGCTCCTGAATGAAATCGACTCCGATAAAGCCGGTGTCGTGACCCAGATCCTGGTCGAAAACGGCCAACCGGTCGAATTCGGTCAACCCTTGTTTGTGATCGGCTAAAACCCAGTCCACACGGCCGGCAACGGCCGTTTGCAGTTTTAGCCCCTCACACTTGTTGTTTCGCCGGCTAGCCGGCTCTCACAGACATACGCGAACCTACCATGTTTGAAAAAATCCTGATTGCCAACCGTGGTGAAATTGCCCTCCGTATTCAGCGCGCCTGCCGCGAAATGGGCATTAAAACGGTTGTAGTCCACTCCGAAGCCGACAAGGACGCGAAATACGTCAAGCTGGCCGACGAATCCGTTTGTATCGGCCCGGCACAGTCGTCCCTGAGCTACCTGAACATGCCCGCCATCATCAGCGCTGCTGAAGTGACGGATGCGCAAGCGATTCACCCAGGCTATGGCTTCCTGTCGGAAAATGCCGACTTTGCCGAACGCGTCGAGAAATCGGGCTTCGTCTTCATCGGCCCCCGCTCCGAATCGATCCGTTTGATGGGCGACAAAGTGTCGGCCAAGCAAACCATGATCAAGGCTGGCGTACCGTGCGTACCCGGCTCGGAAGGCGCGTTGCCGGACGATCCGAAAGCGATCGTGCAAATTGCCCGCAAGATCGGCTACCCGGTCATCATCAAGGCCGCCGGTGGCGGTGGCGGACGCGGCATGCGCGTGGTGCACACGGAAGCGGCCCTGATCAACGCCGTGGCGATGACCAAGACGGAAGCCGGCACGGCCTTCGGCAACCCTGAAGTGTATATGGAGAAGTACCTGGAAAATCCGCGCCACGTGGAAATCCAGATCCTCGCCGACGAACACAAGAACGCCGTCTGGCTGGGCGAGCGCGACTGCTCCATGCAGCGCCGCCACCAGAAAGTGATCGAAGAAGCACCAGCGCCGGGGATCCCGCGCAAACTGATCGAGAAAATCGGCGACCGTTGCGCCGAAGCTTGCCGCAAGATCGGCTACCGCGGCGCCGGCACGTTTGAATTCCTGTACGAAAACGGCGAGTTCTATTTCATTGAAATGAATACCCGCGTACAAGTGGAACATCCGGTTACCGAGATGATCACCGGCATCGACATCGTGCAAGAACAGATCCGCATCGCGGCCGGCGAAAAACTGCGTTTCCGCCAGCGCGACGTCCTGCTGTCGGGCCACGCCATCGAGTGCCGCATCAACGCCGAAGATCCCTTCAAGTTCACGCCATCGCCAGGCAAGATCGTGTCGTGGCATGCACCGGGCGGTCCCGGCATCCGCGTCGACTCGCACGCCTACGCCGGCTACTACGTGCCGCCGCACTACGACTCGATGATCGGCAAAGTGATCGCTTACGGCGCCACGCGCGAGCAGGCGATCCGCCGCATGCAGATCGCCCTGTCCGAAATGGTGGTCGAAGGCATCAACACGAACATCGCCCTGCACCGCGAACTGATGATCGACGCGCGCTTCATCGAAGGCGGCACCAACATTCACTATCTGGAACAGAAACTGGCCGACATGCCGGACCTGGGCAAGAACCTGAATGGCGGCAGCCCCAGCATCGCCAAGAAGTCCGAAATCAAGGCGGGCGCATGAGCTGGACGGAAATCGTCATCGAGATCGCCCGTGACAACGCCGAGGCCATGTCCGACGCGTTGATGGAAGCGGGCGCCCTGTCGGTCTCGGTGGAAGACGCCGATGAAGGCACGGATGCCGAGCAGCCGCTGTTTGGCGAACCGGGCATGGAACCGAAGGAAGCGGCGTGGGAACGCAGCCGCGTGGTGGCGCTGACGGACGTCGACGCCGACCAGGCCGCCATCGTGGCCGCTGCGGCCCAAGCGGTCGGCATGGCGGAAGTTCCCGCCTTTGCCATGCGCCCCGTCGAAGAGCAGGACTGGGTGCGCCTGACCCAGTCGCAATTCGCCCCGATTCACATCGGCAAGAATATCTGGGTCGTGCCCAGCTGGCACGAGGCACCGGATCCTGACGGCCTGATCCTGGAACTGGATCCGGGCCTGGCCTTCGGTACGGGCAGCCATCCGACCACGCGTTTGTGCATGGAGTGGCTGGAAGCCAATCCGGCTCCTGGCAAGACCGTGCTCGACTACGGTTGCGGTTCCGGCATCCTGGCCATGGTGGCCAAGAAACTCGGTGCGCAAACGGTGGCCGGCGTCGACATCGACCCGCAAGCGATCGAATCGGCGCGCGACAATGCCGAACGCAACCAGTGCGAGATCGAATATTTCTTGCCAGACACGTTTGCCACTTCGGCACACGCCACGGCCAAGTTTGACATCGTCGTCGCCAACATCCTGTCGAGCCCATTGAAGCTGATGGCGCCGATGCTGTCGGGCCGTGTCGCCGATGGCGGCGCGCTGATCCTGTCCGGCGTGCTGGCACGCCAGGCGGAAGAAGTGGCCGCTGCCTACGCACCATTCATCCAGCTGGGTGTGTGGGCCGAGCAAGATGGCTGGGTGGCTCTGCATGGCCGCCTGGGCAGCACGCAAGCACCTGCGCCCCGCGCGGAAGGTGCATAAGCACAGCAATGGCCCTCGCCACCAAATGCCCCCATTGCAACACGATATTTCGGGTCGCTGCTGACCAATTGAAGTTACGTGGGGGCATCGTGCGCTGTGGCACGTGCAGGGAAGTGTTTGACGGCAATGCCGCGCTGATCGATCCAGCCGCGGCATCGCCGTTTTTAACGTCCGGCCCCGGCACTGCCGCTCCCCTGCCAACCAGTTATCCGGCCGACAACAGCCTGCCGTCCGCCACGGACGACGAACCCATTTATTCCCTCGACTTCGACACCTCGTTCGACCCGTTCGGCATCCTGCCGGAAACGGCGCAGCTCAAGGACAACGAAGACGATGGCGAACACATCGAACTGGACCTCGACGTGGCACTTCCTGACGAGGCGCTGGCCGACACGCCTGCCGCTGCACCGCTCGACCTGCCTGAATCTGCTGCAACACCGGCAGAGCTGCCCGAACCACCGTTGCCCCAGCCGATGGCGCCCTTCAAGCGCCGCCAGATCGATGACACGCCCGCCTTCGCCACGTATTTGCGCGATAGCCGCCGCGAACCAAACCTGGAAACGGTGGCAGCCCCGGCCGCGCCGGCATTGCCTGCCGCTGAAAAAGTCAGCCTGGACAAGCCCGCGCGCCGGGAACCCACGCTGGCCGACCATTCCTTCACGCCATTGCCCGCCGCCCCCGTCGCGCCGGATGCCGCCGAAGAGCAGGAAGAACCCATCCTGCCGCCGGCCGACGACGAGCCGGCCTTTGTGACCTTGGGCCGGCGCCGCGAACAGAGCGGCAAGGCCTTGCGCGTGGCCATGGCCATCGGCTCGGTTGTACTGCTGCTTTTACTATTCCTGCAAGTGATGACCACCTTCCGCAATCCGCTGGCGGCGCAATTTCCGCAGTGGAAGCCGACCCTGGTCGCGCTGTGCAAGCTCAGTGGCTGCCAGGTCGACTTGCCGGCGCAGATCGAGGCGCTGGCCATCGAGCAAGGCGAGTTGCAGACCTTGAAGGACCAGACTTTCTCCTACGTCTCGCTGCTGCGCAACCAGAGTCGCAGCGTGCAAGCCTGGCCCAGCATCGAACTGATACTCAACGACGCCAATGACAAGCCGGTCTTGCGCCGCGTGATCGCGCCGCGCGACTACCTGCCGGCCTCGATCGACGTAAGCACGGGGTTTGCGCCGCGCTCGGAACAAACCATCAAACTGTATTTCGCATTAGACCAGCTCACGGCGTCTGGCTACCATATCGCCATCTTTTATCCTTAACAGACACTATCATGACCAAAACATCGCTGATCTGCGGCTCGCTTGCCACCGACACCATCATGCAATTCCCCGGCCGCTTCGGCGAATCCCTGCTGGCCGACCAATTGCACAAGGTGAATGTCTCCTTCCTCGTGCCCACCATGCGCACGGAGTTCGGCGGCTGCTCGGGCAACATCGCCTACAGTCTGAAAATGCTGGGCGGCGACCCGCGCATCGTCGGCGTCATGGGGCAAGATAGCGCCGCCTACCTGGAACGCCTGCAAAAGCTGGGCATTTCCACCGCCAACATCCTCATCAAGGCCGACAGCTACAACGCGCAGTGCTTCGTCACGGCCGATGCGGACAATAACCAGATCAATGCCTTCCACCCGGGCGCCATGTCGTTTGCGCATGAAAACCCGATCGCCAATGCGGGCCCGGCCAAGGTGGCCATCATTTCGCCGGACGGCGACCAGGGCATGCTCAAGCACGCCGCCGACCTGGCCGAGCTGGGCATCCCCTTCATGTTCGACCCGGGTCAACAGTTGCCACGCTTCAATGGCGAACAGTTGATCGATTTCATCAACAAAGCCACGTATGTATCGGCCAACGATTATGAGATGGAAATGTTGATGGAACGCACGGGATTGACCCTGCCGGACATCGCCAGCCGCCTGGAAGCGCTGATTATCACGCGTGGCGAAAAAGGGTCGGAAATCTATACGGACGGCAAGCGCATCGACATTCCTGTCGTGACCGCCAAAGAAGTGCTGGACCCGACCGGCTGCGGCGACGCCTACCGTGCCGGCTTGCTGTTCGGTATCACCAACGACCTGGGCTGGGAAACCAGCGGCCGTCTGGCCAGCCTGCTGGGCGCCATCAAGATCGCCACCCAGGGCGCGCAAAACCATGTGTTTACGCCGGAGAGCATCGCCGACCAGTTCGAAGCGGCGTTCGGCTACCGCTATTAATATGTAGTCCGGTCGGCTTGTGCGCTAGCGCCAGGCCGACCTTCTCGCATTACCTCACCACAATAATCATCCCCACCAGCACCTGCGCGATCTGCAGCAGAATCAAAGCCACCAGCAGCGACAGATCCAGGCTGCCGACCAGCGGCACCACCTTGCGTATCGGACGCAGCAGGGGCTCGTTCAAGGCCCGTACAAACGGCGCCAGCGGTGCATGCGGGTTGACCCAGCTGAAGATGGCTTCGATGATCAGCAAGGCCATGAAACCGTAGAGTATCCATTGCAGGAAGCGTTGCAGCGACTTGAGCAGCACCACTTCGACAGGATAGCCGGAAATAAACAGCACCGAGCTGGCCAGCAGCACGATCAGGAAGGCGCCGATCAGGCTGGCCCAGTCATACCCGCCCACGCCCGGCACCACGCGGCGCAGGGGGCGCACCAGCCAGTCGGACAATTGAAACGTGAATTGCGCCACCGACGAAGGCGGCCGCACGCGCACCGCCTGCATCCAGAAGCGCAGCAGCAACACGCCGCCCAGCAAGGTGGCGATGGTATCAACGATCAATGTAAGGATAACGATCAGCACGACTAATTCTCCAAAAAAAAACCGCTGTGTGATTGAGTCACACAGCGGCGTGTTGCCTCATCCAGGCACCCGTATCGTTGGAATTACGATGGGCGGGTGCTGGTTGGGAATGGCCAGGCTGCAGCCGGAGCCAACACGGTTTTTGCTACAGGTGCGATAGGTGCCGATGGCTTGGCGACAGGAGCTGCCTTCTTCGGTGCGGCCTTTTTAGGCGCGGCCTTCTTGGCGGCTGGCTTGGCTGCCACGGCGGCTGGTGCCGCTGGGGCTGCTGCCGGCGCTGCTGCAGGTACGGCTGCCACGACTGGCGCTGCGGCTGGCTTGGCGGCTGGCTTGGCGGCAGGTTTCGCTGCTGCTTTCGCTGCCGGCTTCGCGGCTACCTTGGCGGCTGGCTTGGCTGCAGCTTTTGCTGCTGGCTTCGCTGCTACCTTGGCCGCTGGCTTCGCTGCAGGTTTTGCTGCAACCTTGGCGGCAGGTTTCGCTGCTGCTTTGGCTGCCGGCTTGGCTGCGACTTTCGCTGCTGGCTTGGCGGCAACTTTCGCTGCCGGCTTCGCTGCTACCTTGGCCGCTGGCTTGGCTGCAGCTTTTGCTGCCGGCTTCGCCGCTACCTTGGCCGCTGGCTTGGCTGCGGCTTTCGCTGCTGGCTTCGCTGCCGGTTTGGCTGCTGCTTTTGCCGCTGGCTTCGCTGCAGCTTTTGCTGCTGGCTTGGCTGCTGCTTTGGCGGCCGGCTTCGCTGCTGCCTTGGCGACGACTTTTTTCGCTGCTGGCTTGGCTGCCGCTTTGGCGGCCGGTTTCGCTGCTGCCTTGGCTGCAGGTTTCGCTGCGGCTTTTTTCACTGCTGGCTTGGCTGCAGCTTTTGCTGCTGGCTTGGCGGCTGCCTTGGCGACGACTTTTTTCGCTGCTGGCTTGGCTGCTGCCTTGGCGGCCGGTTTCGCTGCTGCCTTGGCTGCTGGCTTCGCTGCAGCTTTTTTCACTGCTGGCTTGGCTGCTGCCTTGGCCGCTGGTTTTGCAGCGGCTTTTGCTGCTGGCTTGGCGGCCGGTTTGGCTGCGGCTTTTTTCGCTACAGGCTTGGCTGCTGCCTTGGCTGCAGGTTTCGCTGCCGGTTTTGCTGCCGGTTTTGCTGCTGCCTTGGCCGCTGGTTTCGCTGCGGCTTTCGCTACTGGCTTGGCAGCCACTTTTGCTGCAGGCTTGGCTGCGGCTTTGGCGGCTGGTTTTGCGGCTGGTTTCGCTGCGGCTTTGGCAGCTGGTTTAGCGGCAACCGTCTTTGCTGCGGCTGCCGGCTTCTTCGCGGCAGGAGCAGCCTTGGCGGCTGGTTTCTTTACTTCTGATTTCTTAGCGGCTGTTGCCATTTGTCTCTCCTTCATCTGAGATGAGAAATTTAAGCTACAAGATTTAAACCCGTCCGACCCACCACAGGGATAGGCCAGGCGAATTATTCATCGGCGCAAACGGTCGTTTGCGCTAATGAATTCGGCACCAGCTGAACTGCTGCAACTCCTCACGTTTGCAGCACTTCAGCCATCGTCGGTGCCACCCTGCTTTATCTCGCAGCTGGTGGCAAAGTCTGAATTCGGTCATTCGTTTTCGATGCCGTGCGTTTTTTCGCTCCTCGCATCGCGCTCGCTACAACACCGATGCGTCAAATAAAAAACCGCCATGCCTGAAAAAATTCGGGCACGGCGGCAGACGAAAACGGTGTGGTTTTGTGCATATCCGTGTAAATCTGTATCCCTGTTTTGCGAGGTTTTTTCGCTACCGCGCTGGTTAAAAAACCCCGCATTCTAACGCTCGCATTTGCAATCTCATAAAGTACACGAAAACCTTGTCAATGCGCAACCGGCACGACACGTTTTCGCCCGCTTTTTTGCACGTTACGCGTGCTATCGCACAATCGCGTGCCAAATGCCGCCGCCAGCGTGTCCGGAAACGATATTTACTAGCTGTCTCGCGCGCATTGGCGCCATCAAAAAAATGCGTCGCGGCGCGCGTCATGCGGCGAAAAAATGGCCACACTTTTCTGTGCCGCCGCATGCGATGCACATGCGCCGCCGCGCCGCTGCGCGCCACGAAAAAGCGGCTAACAAAAAGCGGCATGCGATGCCGCAGCCTGTCTCCAGAACGATGGCGGCGGGCTGGATAAAAACAGGCCAAGCTAGCGCGCGTCATTGGACGACGCGAGCCGGGAGAGGGCCAGCGCAGTATCGATGAAGGCGCGCAGTTTGGGCTGGCTCTGAGTACGGGCAGGAAAGTACAGGAACAATCCACTCGTCGGCGGCACGTAGTTTTCAAGCACCCGCAGCAAGCTGCCGCTTGCCAGGTCACCTTCGATTTCCACGTCCGGCATATACGCCAGGCCCAGACCCGAGCGGGCGAAATCGGCGATCAGCGTGGTGTCGTTGACGACCAGGGGCGCGCCGGTTTCCACCAGAAATTCCTCGCCATCGCGCACGAAGCGCCAGCGGTGCAAGGCGCCGGAAGTGTGGAAGCGGTAGGCCAGCGTGTCGTGGCGCACCAGGTCTTCCGGGATCAGCGGCTGCCCTTTCCGCTCGAAGTAGCCGGGCGCGCCAACCACGGACCAGCGCAAGTCCCCCGTCAGGCGCACCGCCACCATCTCCTGCTCCACGGACTGCCCCAGGCGGATGCCGGCGTCGTAACCGTGCGCCAGCAGATCGACCGCGCCATCGTCGAGCGACAGGTCGATGGTCACGTCAGGATAGCTGCTGCGAAAACGCGGTATCAATGCGCGCATGACCAGCGCGCCCAGCGCGCGCGGCACCGTCAGCCGCAGATGGCCGGCGGGCCGGTCGCGAAACATGGTCAGCGCCGCGAAGGCGTCATCGATCTGCCGGGTAGCGCCGGCCAGGCTGGCGTACAGGCCCGCGCCGGCTTCGGTGAAGGCGACATTGCGCGTATTGCGCTTGAAGAGCAGCACGCCATGCTGGCGCTCCATCACCTTGACCGCCTTGCTGACGGCCGTCACCGTCACGCCAAGCTGCAGTGCCGCGGCGCTGAAACTTTTGCGCTCGGCGACCGCGAGAAAGGTACGGATACCATCGAGAGAGTTATTTTTCATGCGTGCTCACGCAGTCAATAATGAACCTGAAGTTTAAAGCCTATCACCGTTGCCATACTATTTCTCTGCAATTGGACGCCATATGATGGTCGCTCCCTACCTCTCCCCCCAAAGGAAGCACCATGTCTCTCCTCATGCCGGCAATCGTCGGCGACTACTTTACCGCCGAAAACCATCACGATAGCGACGCCGTGGCGCAGTGCTTCGCAGCCGATGGCGTCGTGCATGACGACGGCCATGCGCACGCGGGCCATGCCGCCATCAAGGCCTGGAAGGAAGCTGGCAGCAAGCAGTACGGCGCCACCATCAGCCCCACCTCGGCCGACACCAGGGGCGCACGCTGCGTGGTCACCAGCAGCGTCAGTGGCAATTTCCCCGGCAGCCCGCTGGAGCTGCGCTTTGCCTTCACGCTCGCCAGCAACCGCATCCAGACCCTGGAGATCAGCGCATGAATACCGATTTCAAGGACAAGCGCGTGCTGATCACGGGCGGCACCAAGGGCATGGGCGCGGCGACGCTGAAACTGATGCTCGAGCGCGGCGCGCGCGTGGCGACCACGGCGCGCGCCGCCAGCGGCAGCTTGCCGGTCGGCGTGCATTTCATCGCGGCCGACCTGCATACCCGCGCGGGAACCGACACGCTGATCCGGGAAGCGCTGGCCAGCCTGGGCGGGGTCGATATCCTGATCAATAACGTGGGCGGTTCGACGGCCGCGGGCGGCGGCGCACTGGCCCTGGACGACGATGCCTGGCAAGACGCGCTGGATGGCAACCTGCTTGCCGCCGTGCGCCTCGACCGCGCCCTGCTGCCGGCGATGGTGGCACGCCAATACGGCGTGATCATCCACATCTCGTCGATCCAGCGCAGCCTGCCGCTGTACGAGTCGACGCTGGCGTATGCTGCCGCCAAGGCTGCGCTGAGCAACTACAGCAAGGGATTGTCGAAGGAATTCGGCCCGCAGGGCATCCGCATCAATACCGTCTCGCCGGGCTTCATCGAAACCACGGCGGCCCACGCGATGATACGGCGCTGGGCTGGCCACGCCGGCACCACCGAAGATGCGGCCCGCCAGAAGCTGATGCAGACGCTGGGCGGCATTCCCATCGGCCGCCCGGGCAAGCCGGAAGAAGTGGCCGAACTGGTTGCCTTTCTGGCCTCGGACCGCGCCGCGTCGATCCACGGCGCCGAGTATGTGATCGACGGCGGCACCATCCCGACCGTCTAAGCCCGCTGCAACAAGCTCGCCACATGGCAAAAGGCCCCGCATCCGCGAGGCCTTTGTGACATGACTGGTAACGCTATCGGCTGGCTTATTCCCAGTTCAGCGCGCCGCCGGTCTGGTATTCCGTCACGCGCGTCTCGAAGAAGTTGCGTTCCTTCTTCATGTCGATCATCTCGCTCATCCATGGGAATGGATTTTCTTCCTGGGCGAACAGCGGCTCGATGCCGATCTGCTGCGCGCGGCGGTTGGCGATGAAGCGCAGATAGCCCTTGAACATCGGCGCATTCAGACCCAGCACGCCGCGCGGCATGGTGTCTTCCGCGTACGCGTATTCCAGTTCCACGGCCTTCATGAACAGGTCCTTGATCTCTTCGCGGAAGGCGGCCGTCCACAGCTGCGGGTTTTCCATCTTGATCGTGTTGATCAAGTCGATGCCAAAGTTGCAATGCATCGATTCGTCGCGCAGGATGTACTGGTACTGCTCCGCCGCACCCATCATCTTGTTCTGGCGGCCCAGCGCCAGGATCTGCGTGAAGCCGACGTAGAAGAACAGGCCTTCCATCAGGCAGGCAAACACGATCAGGGACTTCAGCAGCTTCTGGTCGTTTTCCACCGTGCCGGTGACGAACGCCGGATCGGTCAGGGTGTTGATGAACGGAATCAGGAATTCATCCTTGTCGCGGATCGACTTGACTTCGTTGTAGGCGTTGAAGATCTCGCCTTCGTCCAGACCCAGCGATTCGACGATGTACTGGTAGGCGTGCGTATGGATCGCTTCCTCGAACGCCTGGCGCAGCAGGTACTGGCGGCATTCCGGCGCCGTAATGTGGCGGTAGGTGCCCAGCACGATATTGTTGGCGGCCAGCGAGTCGGCCGTCACGAAGAAGCCCAGGTTGCGCTTGACCAGGCGGCGCTCGTCGTCCGTCAGGCCATTCGGGTTCTTCCACAGCTCGATATCGCGCTGCATGTTGACTTCCTGCGGCATCCAGTGGTTGGCGCAGCCGGCCAGGTATTTGTCCCACGCCCATTTGTACTTGAACGGCACCAGCTGGTTGACGTCCGTCTTGCCGTTGATGATGCGCTTGTCGTCGGCATTCACGCGGCGCGCCACTTGCTCGGCGTTCGCTTCGGACGGCTCGGCACCTGCCGGCAGGTTCAATTCGGTATTTCCCAGTGGCGCTTGCTGCGCCGGACGCGGCACAGCTGCCGACGTGGTTTCATCATCCCAAGACAACGACATATTCTTCTTCCTTTCCATGCCGGCGAGCCGGCGATCCGCAACAGGCCCGTTGTATCGGACAATGCGGACATTGACAACATTGAATCAGCCCGGCCGTGCCGGGCTGACAACTAAAATCTTACTGGCAGGCTTCGCATTCCTCAAAGCCATCGTCACCCGGACGCAGGTAGCAGGCTTCGCCATCGGCGTCGTCCGCTGCCGCTGCCACTACCGGCGCCACGGCCACTGCTGCTGCCGCCACGACGGCTGCCTGGGCGCTGGTTTGTGCACTTTGGGCGCTGGCCGACATGCCGCCGTCGACTGCCACGGCGTTCAGGGCGCCCGTCTTGGAGGTCGATTTCTCCATGTGGGTAGCGGCGATGGTACGCAGGTAATAGGTGGTTTTCAGGCCACGCAGCCATGCCAGCTTGTAGGTTTCGTCCAGTTTCTTGCCCGATGCGCCAGCCATGTAGATGTTCAGCGACTGGGCCTGGTCGATCCACTTCTGGCGACGCGAAGCCGCTTCCACCAGCCAGCTTGGCGACACTTCAAAGGCGGTGGCATAGATATCGCGCAGGTCTTGCGGGATGCGGTCGATCTTCACCAGCGAGCCGTCGAAGTACTTCAGGTCGGAGATCATGACTTCATCCCACAGGTCGCGCGCCTTCAGGTCGCGCACCAGGTAGCCGTTGATCTCGGTGAATTCGCCCGACAGGTTCGATTTCACGTACAGGTTCTGGAACGTCGGCTCGATACAGGCCGAGACGCCGATGATGTTCGAAATCGTCGCCGTCGGGGCGATCGCCACGCAATTCGAGTTGCGCATGCCGAACTTGGCGATGCGTTCGCGCACCGGGGTCCAGTCCATGGCCGACGAGGAATCGACTTCCAGGTAGCCGCCGCGCTCTTCGGCCAGCAGTTTGACCGAGTCTTGCGGCAGGATGCCACGGTCCCACAGCGAACCTGCATACGATTCATAGCGGCCGCGCTCTTCGGCCAGTTCCGTCGACGCCAGGTAGGCGTAGTAGCAGACGGCTTCCATCGAGGTGTCGGCAAACGACACGGCGGCGTCCGAGGCGAACGGGATGCGCATCATGTGCAGGCAGTCCTGGAAGCCCATCACGCCCATGCCGACCGGACGGTGGCGCATGTTCGAATTGCGCGCCTTGTCGACGGCGTAGTAATTGATGTCGATGACGTTGTCGAGCATGCGCATGGCGGTACGCACGGTCTTGGCCAGC
The DNA here is from genome assembly GCF_030587275.1 of Janthinobacterium sp. SUN128. Classification (NCBI taxonomy): domain Bacteria; kingdom Pseudomonadati; phylum Pseudomonadota; class Betaproteobacteria; order Burkholderiales; family Oxalobacteraceae; genus Janthinobacterium; species Janthinobacterium sp. SUN128. The sequence continues at coordinate 3,891,641 of NZ_JAPWHY010000001.1, forward strand.
TTGACGTGATCGAGCTTGCCTTCCTTCATGTGCGCCGGCATGTTCACGGAACCGAGGTTGCAGACGGCGATTTCATCGCTGCTGGTGTTCAGGGTGATTTCCGTGCACAGGTTCGAGCTGTGGACGACGCCGACGTGCGACTGCGGGCTGCGGATGTTGCAAGGGTCCTTGAACGTGATCCATGGGTGGCCCGTTTCAAACAGCATCGACAGCATCTTGCGCCACAGGTCCAGCGCGGCGATCTTCTTGAATACGCGGATTTCGCCGGCGGCGGCCTTGGCTTCATAGCCCAGGTAAGCCTGTTCAAAAGCCTTGCCGACCTTGTCGTGCAAGTCTGGCGTGTCCGACGGCGAGAACAGGGTCCATTCGCCTTTTTCCATGACGCGCTTCATGAACATGTCGGGAATCCAGTTCGCCGTGTTCATGTCGTGCGTGCGGCGGCGGTCGTCGCCCGTGTTCTTGCGCAGGTCGAGGAATTCCTCGATATCCATGTGCCAGGTTTCCAGGTAGGCGCAGACGGCGCCCTTGCGCTTGCCGCCCTGGTTGACTGCCACGGCCGTGTCATTCACCACCTTCAGGAACGGCACCACGCCTTGCGACTTGCCGTTGGTGCCCTTGATGTGGGCGCCCAAGGCGCGCACTGGCGTCCAGTCGTTGCCCAGGCCGCCGGCAAACTTGGCCAGCAGCGCGTTGTCCTTGATGGCGTCGTAGATGCCTTCCAGGTCATCCGAGACGGTGCTCAGGTAGCACGACGACAGCTGCGAGCGCAGGGTGCCCGAGTTGAACAGGGTCGGCGTCGAGCTCATGAAGTCGAACGAGGACAGCAGGCTGTAGAACTCGATGGCGCGCGCTTCGCGGTCCGCCTCGTTCAGCGCCAGGCCCATGGCCACGCGCATGTAGAACGCCTGCGGCATTTCGATGCGCACGTCCTGGATATGCAGGAAGTAGCGGTCATACAGGGTTTGCAGGCCGATGTAGCCGAATTGCAAGTCGCGGTCGGCCACGATGGCTTTCGCCAGGCGTTCCAGGTCGAAGCTGGCAAGTACCGGGTTCAGCAGCTCGGCGGCGATGCCCTTGGCGATGTATTGCGGGAAATACGTCAGGTATTCTGCGGCAGCGGCCGCTTGCGGCACTTCCTTGCCGAACACTTCCTTGCGCACCGTGTGCAGCAGGATGCGGGCCGTGACCTGGCTGTAGGCCGGGTCTTTTTCCATCAGCGCGCGCGCCGCCAGGATGGCCGACTTGTGCAGCTCTTCGACGGGCACGCCGTCGTACAGGTTTTTCACTGTTTCAGCCAGGATGGCGTCGGCATCGACGTGCTTTTCCAGGCCGGCGCAGGCGGCGTTGATCAGGTCGCGCACTTCCTGCATGTCCAGCAGGCGGCGCACGCCGTTGTCGGTGACGTTCAGCTGGGGCGCGGTGACTTGCGCGGAGGCGCCTTGCGCTTCCTTCTGCAGGCGGCGCTCTTCCATGTGCTTGGCGCGGTACAGCACGTAGGCACGCGCCACGTCGTGTTCGCCCGAACGCATCAGCGACAGTTCCACCTGGTCTTGCACGTCTTCGATATGGAAGGTGCCGCCGCCCGGATGGCGGCGCACCAGCGCGGCGACGACGCCGTCGGTCAGTTGTTCCACCAGTTCGCGGATGCGTGCCGAGGCTGCGCCCTGGCCGCCGTTAACGGCCAAAAACGCCTTGGTCATGGCGATGGCGATCTTCGAAGGCTCAAATGCCACCACCGCGCCGTTGCGGCGGATGATGCGATAGTCGCCCAATGCCGCGCCCGTGCTCGCCACACTGTTGGCCGCGCCTGGCGCTGGCGATACTGGCGTTGGATGGATGGAAATATCTTGTGGTGATTGCATTGAAGCTCCCGTTGTCAGCTAAAGTCAGCCTGCAGTTTTGCTGCCGCGTGTGTTGTTGAATAGAACGCCCGATGGTCAGGGTTTCTTCAGGTATTTGTTGCTAAATAGTAAATTCATAGTGCATAAAACAGCTCAGTATCCATCTCGCCACACCGCACTGCCCGGCTGGCGCGAAACACGATCAAGGGTGATAAACCGCCAGTTCCAGTGCTTTATCAGCAATCCGGATAGCTTTGACAATAATTCTGAAAACGTCTGTGATGGCACTAGATATAGTCTTTACATCCAACTTCTGCACTAATTGTAGTACCCATCGAAGGGTGATGCAATAGTTTTCCGGCATCCGCCAGCGTAATTTTTTGTCTTTTCTTATACGATTTCGGTTGACTTTTCAGGGCATGGATGGAAAGCCCAATCCCCGCGAAGTAAGCGCTAACGCAGGCTGCCCGCGCAAGGTTTCCAGCCAGCATACTTGGTAAAAATGCCAGTCAAAAAACGGTCCCGGATCCGTCTTCCTTCCCGGCGCGATATGCTCGTGGCCGCGCACCTGGGACAGCCCGTAGCGCGCCGCCAGCGCCACCGTCAGCGCCGCCAGGACATGGTATTGCCGCCGCTGGAAGGGCACATCGTCCGCGCCTTCCATTTCGATACCGATGGAATAGCCATTGCACTGCGGACGTCCCTCGAAGGTGGACGCGCCGGCATGCCAGGCACGTTTATCAGCAGAAACATATTGCAGCAACGCACCATCGCGCCGCACAAAAAAGTGCGCCGAGACTTGCAAGCCACGCAGGTCGGCGAAAGAAGGATCGGCATTATAATCTACCCGGCCCGTAAACAAGTCCGACACATGCGGTCCGCCAAAGTGGCCGCCCGGCAAGCTGATGTTATGGATCACCAGCAAATCGACTTGCGCGCCGTCCGGTCGCGCATCGTAGTATTGGGAGTCATAGCGCAGCGCGCCATCGCACCAGCCGTCTTCATCTATCGTCCATGCGCTCATCAAATAGGGCTTCCTGTATCGTCAATTTCTGCATGCGGTAACGCAACTGGCGCACGCTCAGGCCCAGTTGGCGCGCCGCCCGCGCGCGGTGGTAGCGCGCCTGCACCAGCGCCAGCATGATCATGTCGCGCTCGGCCTGGCGCAAATACATGTCCAGCGGCAAGACGGGGGTCACGCCATACGCCGCCATGCCGGGCAGGCACAGTTGCCGTTCCGGCAAGGCCGGCGGCGCCCGCGACGGCATGCTGCCCGCCGCCGGCGGCAAGGCCAGCCCCTCGAGCGCGATCACGCCGCCGTCGGCAAAGGCCAGCGCCCGCTCCAGCACGTTTTCCAGTTCGCGCACATTGCCGGGAAACGCATACGCGGCCAGGGCCGCCAGCACGGGCGGCGCCAGGCTCACGGCCCGGCGCGGCGACAGGCGCGCGAGGATCACCTCACATAATACCTGCAGATCGCCGCGCCGTTCGCGCAGCGGCGGCAGTGCCAGCTCGATCACATTCAGGCGGTAAAACAGGTCCTGGCGAAACGTGCCGGCCGCCACGCCGCGCCCCAGGCCATGCTGGCTGGCGCACAGGATGCGCACGTCGACTGCCTCGTCAGTACTGCCGCCCAGCTTGCGCACGCGGCGCTCCTGCAGCACGCGCAACAGTTTCACCTGCATGGCCAGCGGCAGGTCGTCGACTTCGTCGAGCAGCAGGCTGCCACCGTGGGCTGCCTGGAACAAGCCCTGGCGTTCGTGCAGCGCGCCCGTATAGGCGCCCGGGCGGCAGCCGAAGAATTCCGCTTCCATCAGCGCTTCGGGAATGGCGCCACAGTTGACGGCGATAAACGGGAAACTGGCGCGCGCGCCCTGCGCGTGGATGGCGCGCGCCGCCAGTTCCTTGCCCGTGCCCGATTCGCCGCGGATGGCCACCGGCGCGCCACAGCGGGCGATGCGGCCGATCTGCGCGCGCAGCGCCTGCATGGGCAGCGAGTTGCCGCTCAGTTGCGGCGCCGGCGGCATGCCGGCGGCGGTGACGGTGACGGTCTGCGGACTGGGACGGGACATGGGAGCGCGCCTTTCTGCAATGGCGGCGACGAACCGCCTGCTGCAGATGCTACGCCGGACGGATGCCGGAGGCCGTTACAATACGGATGAGCAACGCGCGCCGGCACGCCCTTACAAGGTGGCGTGCGCGTGGCTGCAGTAATCGTGGCCCTTGGCCTGCACGTTTTCGGAGGCCGGGTAGTACACGCCGCAATGGGCGCAGCACAGCATCAGTTCGGCATCAGGCAATTCCTGCGGCCGGCCCGGCGGCGCAAACGGATTCGGCTGCTGTTGCTGCTGCGCGCGGGCCCGTTGCTGCATGCTCCGGATCTTGCTGCGGATAGCAAACAGCACCAGGAATACCAGCGCCAGCCAGAATAAAACACGTGTCATGCGAATCCTCGGTGTAAAACCACTTCCAGTACAAAACGGCTGCCGACATAGGCCAGCAGCAAGGTGGCGAAACCGGCCAGGGTAAAACTCAGGGCCGTCTTGCCGCGCCAGCCGCGAAAGCGGCGGCCTGCCAGCAGCGCGGCAAACAACAGCCACGACAGCATGGTAAACACGGATTTGTGATCCCAGTTCAGGGCCTTGCCAAATAGTTGCTCGGAAAACACGATGCCCGACAGCACGGTCAGGCTCAGCAGGATGAAGCCCAGGCCGATCATACGGAACAGCAGTTTTTCCATCGTCAGCAGGGCTGGCAACTGGTCCAGCGCCGTGCCGATGAAGCCGCGGCTTTCGCTGCGCGTATGCAAACGCGATTCCTGCAGCGCCATCAGCACGGCGTGGAAGGCGGCAATCGTCAAGGTACTGTAGGCAAGCACGGCCACGGCAATATGCCAGCCGAAGACGGCCGACTTGCCTTCCATGTTGACCTGGCTGCCAGGAAAGGCCCAGGCCAGGCCGATGGCGAGGACGGCGCTGGGCATGACCATGCGGCGCAGTCCGTCCAGGCTGAAATTGCGGTTTTCTATCCAGTAGGCGCCCACCGAGACCCACAGCGCGGCCGACAGCATGGCGGAAAAACCGAAGCGCAAGGTGCCCGGCGCCATCAGGTCGAACCACAAGGTGGCGGCGTGCGCCAGCCAGGCAACGCCGGTCAGGCCGGCAATGAGCCGGGCACGGGACGAGGGAAGCACCGCGCACGCCGCGTACAACAGCGCGGCGATGAAAAAGAAATAGATCTGCATAGTTTAAGTTTACACCATAGCCGACAAGCGCGATTCAGGCGACAGCCCGGTGACAGGCACGACGCCGCCATCCAATGCCGCAAGCCTGCCATGATATCGCGCCTGAGGCATGACGGGGTGGCGCACCCTCAAGATTTCGGCAATCTTTCACGCTACCTGTATATATTAGTATGCCGCAAAAAAATGATGGCCCGCTTAAGCGGGCCATCGGGCATTGCCAATATCCGGTTTACTTCACGTTCAGGCTCTTTTTCGCCTGCTCCAGCAAGTCGGTCTTGACCCAGTCCTTGGCCACGGGCGGTTTCGTCATGCGGCCCACGCCCGTTTTCACCATCACGTCCGTGGTGGTCTGAATATGCTCGGGCGAGATGTCATACGAATACGGCGAATTGCTGATCGCGTCGTCGAAGTCATCCTTCGTGATCTGGCCGCGGAACACCACTTCGCGCACATACTTTTCCGCCGTCGCCTTGTTGTCGATAAAGGTCTTGGTGGCTTCGACGAAGCAGCGCATGAATTTTTCCGCCACGGGACGGCGTTCCTTGTAGAACTTTTCCGTCATCACCATGGTCCGCACGGGTTCGCCGATCGGCGTGTCGTACGGTTTGATGACTTCGGTGCCGAAACCCTTGTTGATGGCCTGCGACGATTGCGGCTCGGACTGCATCATGGCGTCGATATTCTTGCCCATCAACGCCTGGTTCAAGTCGGCGTAGGCCAGAAATACCAGTTGCACATCCTTGCCCTTGGTTTCGGAATACGTCAGGCCCGCTTGCGACAGCTCGGCCAGCAGCAGCACTTCCTGGATGCCGCCGCGCGTCACGCCCACGCGCTTGCCCTTGAGTTCCTTGACGCTGGCAATCTTTTGCCCCGCCCCGCCCACCAGGCGCGCGCCGCCCTTGGCAAAACCGGCCACCACGTAGATGGGCGCGCCGCCGGCGCGGCCGGAAATGGCCGCTTCGGACGCCGTCGCCCCCACGTCCAGTTCGCCCGCGATAATCGCCTGCATCACGTCGAGGCCCTTGGCGAACACATGCTCCTCAACCTTGATGCCGCACTTGGGCGCGATTTCCTTGATGTACGACACGGCGCCGTAATGGGCGAATTTCAAGTTACCCAGACGCACGACTTCCTGCGCCTGTGCCTGGACAGCGCCCATGCCGAAGGCCAGCATGAGGGCGGCGGCAATACCGGTCTTCAAGGTTAATTTCTTACGCATCGGGTTCTCCTGTGGTGGTTGGTGTGTGCCCGCAAGGGCACGCGAAACACTGCTTTTTTGTTATGGGGAGATAGTACCGCGTGTTGGAGCCAGGGCAACATTTTTTTGCCGGCAGCCACGCTGCCGGCGTTATGACGACCGTCTGTTGCTACTGTCCCGCCAGCGCCACCACCGGGTCGAGTCCCGACGCCTTGCGCGCCGGCATGAAGCCAAACACCAGCCCCGTCACCACGGCGCAGGCAAACGCGCCGGCGATGGCGCTCAGCGAAAAGATCACCGGCACGTCCCATACCAGCAGCAGGCCGGCGACCGTCACGCCAACCACGATGCCGGCCACGCCGCCCACCACCGACACCAGCACGGCTTCGGTGAGGAACTGGCGCAGGATATCGCGCCGGCGCGCGCCCGTCGCCATGCGTATGCCGATTTCGCGCGTGCGCTCGCGCACCGTCATCAGCATCACGTTCATGACGCCGATGCCGCCCACCACCAGGGAGACGGCGGCGATCAGGCTGAGCATCATGGTCATGTTGTCCTGCGTCTTCGCTTCGGCGGCGATCGACGCGGCCGCGTTGCTGATGCCGTAGTCGCGGATGCGGTGGCGCTCGAACATGGTGGCGTCGACTGCCGCCTCCACCTCCGTCACGCGCTTGACGTCGGCCACCGCCATCACCGTGTACGTCGGCTCGCGCTGGCCGAAGACGCGGATGCCGGCCGTGGAAAACGGCAGCAGCAGCACGTCGTCTTCATCCTTCTCGCCCGTCAGCGCCCCCTTCGCGCTCATCACGCCGATCACCTGGAAAGGCACGTTGCCGATCAGGATGCTCTGCCCCACGGGGTTGGCCACGTCCGGCATCAGCTTTTCCGCCAGGTGCGCGCCCAGCACGGCCACGGTGGCCATCTCGCGCTCGTCTTCCTCGGTAAAGAAGCCGCCCTTGGCCACCGGCCAGGTCTGGATCTGCGGCAGGGCCGGCCCCGTGCCGCGCACATAGGTCTGCACGTCGAGGTTACCGTGGCGTATCACCTTGTTGCCCGTGACATTCGGCAGCACGTGGGTAATGCCCGGCACGTCTTTCAGCGCATCGAGGTCGGCCAGGGTGATGCTGCGTCCGGGGATACGCGAGCTTTCGCCGCGCGACGCCATGTACAGCAGGTTCGAGCCGAATGCGCCCAGCTGCGCCATCACTTGCTGGCGCGTGCCCAGACCGATGGCCAGCATGACGATCACGGAAGCGACGCCGATGACGATGCCCAGCAGGGTCAAGCCCGTGCGGAAGCGGTTGATCCACAACACGCGCCAGGCGGCGCGCGCCGCGTCGAGCAATTCCGTGCCCAGCGACGCGCCCGTGTCGTGGGCGGCGCGCGACATGTCCAGCGGCGGCAGGGCCGTCGACGTGGCGGGAATGGCGATGGCGCCCGAGTCTTCGATGATTTCGCCATCGCTGATCTCGATCACGCGGCGCGCCTGTGCCGCCACCTTGCGGTCATGCGTAATCAGGATGATGGTGTGGCCCGCGTCGGCCAGTTCGCCCAGCAGGGCCATGACTTCGGCGCCGCTGCTGCTGTCGAGCGCCCCCGTCGGTTCATCGGCGAGGATGATGCGCCCGCCATTCATCAGGGCGCGCGCGATCGACACGCGCTGCTGCTGCCCGCCCGACAACTGGTTTGGCCGGTGATCGAGCCGCTCGCCCAGGCCCAGGCGCTTGAGCAGCGCTTCCGAGCGCGCATGGCGGGCCGCGGCCGGCATGCCCGCGTACAGAGCCGGTACTTCCACGTTTTCGCGCGCCGATTCGGTGGCGATCAGGTGATAGCCCTGGAAGACAAAGCCGAACGCTTCGCGCCGCAGCCACGCCAGTTCATCGGGATTCAGGCTGGCCACGTCCTGGCCGGCGAAGCGGTAGGTGCCGTCGCTGGGCCGGTCAAGACAGCCAAGCAAATGCATCAGGGTCGACTTGCCGGAACCGGACGCGCCCACAATGGCGACGAATTCGCCGGCGCCGATCGACAAGGTCAGGCCGCGCAGCACTTCCACGGCCGGCGCGCCGTCATGACCGCCATAGCGCTTGCGGATGCCTTGCAGTTCAATCAACGGCGCCGCTTGCTCCGGCTGCCCGGGTTGCCCGAGCGACGCGGCCTCGCTCATGGCGCTCACAGCTGGAACCTGCTGCTGCCGCTGCCGGCCGGCTGCTCGCCCGTGACCAGCAATTCGCCTTCGCGCAAGCCTTGCAGCACTTCCGCGCTGAGGCGGTTGCGCACGCCCACGGTGACGGTGCGCGTATCGACCTTGCCGTCCGCATCCATCACGCGGGCCGTAAACTGCCCCGGCTTGGCGCCTTCTTGCGTCGAGGGTTTCAGGGCCGGCAAGGGCACGGCCAGCACATTGTTCGCCGCAGCCGTGACAAACACCACTTGCGCCGTCATCTGCGGCATCAATTCGCCATCGGCGTTATCCACGTCGAACAGCACGGTATATAAAATCACCTTGCTGGTCGACGGCGCCAGGGCCGTGCCGGCGGCAGAACCACCTGGCACCGGCGGGGCCGGCAGCACTTGCCGCACCTTGCCGCTCCAGCGCCGCTGGTCGCCGCCCAGGGTGGTGAAGTACACGGGCATGTCCGGGCGCACGCGGCGCACGTCCGCTTCCGACACTTCCGTCCACACTGTCATGGCCGACAGATCGGCGATGCGCAGGATATTCGGCGTCTGGTACGTGGCGTTCAGGGTTTGCCCTTCCTTCGCGTCCAGACCCACCACCTTGCCGGCCATCGGCGCATAGATGCGCGTATAGCCGAGGCGCGCCTCGTCCGCCTTCAGGCTCGCCTGGGTCTGGTCGATCTGTGCCTTCAGGTGGTCGATCTTGGCGCCGGCCGAGGCCAGGGTGGCTTCGGCCGTTTCCAGGTCGGCCAAGGGCGTCGAGTCGAACTTGGCCATCTGCTTCTGGCGCACGTGCTGCTGGCCCGCCAGGCGGTGCTGCGCCTGCTGGTCGGCCAGCTGCGCACGCAATCCGGCCAGCGCGGCGCGGCCAGCGTCGACGGTGGCTTGCTGCACGCTGGGGTCGATCTCGGCCAGCAGCTGGCCTTTTTCCACGGCGCTGCCCGGCTGCACGTGCAGGCGCGTGATCTGGCCCGACACCTGCGCGCCCACGTCGACATAGGTTTGCGGCTGCAGCGTGCCGATGGCCGTGACGCTGGCCTCGATATTGCCGCGCTTGACGGGCGCCGTGTCGAATACGGTGGCCGGGCCGCGCGTGGCCCACAGTGCGCCGGCGCCAAACAGCGCCAGCAAGACCACGCCGCCGAGGATGCGGGCGCGGCGGGAAGGCAGGCGGGCCGCCATCAGGAAACCACTTTCAGTACATTCAAAACATCAATCGGTGTCGCCAGGCGTGAAAAGTGCATCGGTCTATCCTTGAAAATGGCAGTCAAAATTACTGCAGAAACGTCACAAGACCTGCCAGCGCGGCGACGGCTGCCAGCAGGGAACTACGAAACAGCAAGCGGGGGGCGTACGGCAGCAGCAGCGCCACCAGCAGCGCTCCCGCGCCGATGAAACCCAGCCAGGCGACCACGCCGACGGTGGCGCTCCAGCCAGCCACGCAAGGCCAGATGGCCAGCGCCAGTAGCAGCGCACCGGCCAGTTGCAGCGCGCGCCGCACGTTCGGCGCCGCGTCCCTGCCCCAGACCTGGCCGTGATGGCGGTCCATCGCCAGGGAGAGGCTGGCCATGCCCGCATACGACAGGCCCAGCGCACAGAGGATGGTATTGATCATGACTGTCCTTCCGTATTGACTTGCAGGCTGGCCGAGGGCGCAGCGCTTTCCTTCGGTGCAGCCTTCCTGGCCGGTTTTTCCTTGCGCTTGTGGACTTTCCACGCGCCCCTGGCGGCCAGCAGGCCGAAGGCCATGCTGCCCAGTTCCACGCCGGCGCTTTCCCAGTCGCCGCGCGCGATCTGCGCCGCCAGGTTGTCGCCCGTGCTCAAGACATTGAGCACCGGCAGCAGCAGGCACAGGGCGGCAAGCAAGCCCAGTTGCTCGATCCAGGCGCGCTTTTCCCCGCGCAGGCAGGCGTGCACCAGCATCAGGAACCACACGCCGAAGAAGGCGCGCACTTCCCAGCCGGCGCGCTGCTCGATGCCGACGGGGATCAAACGGTTGGCCCACAGGAAGCCCACGCAGGCGATGGCCAGGCCGGCAATCGCCGCCACGTTCAGGCATTCGATGACGCGGTACACGCGCTGCGTATAGGCGCCGAACTCGCCGCCGGACTTCTGGCGGCGCTTGACCATGAACAGGATGGCGCCCGTGCCCATCATTGCCGTGCCGGCCAGGCCGCAGAAGAAGTACAGCCAGCGCATCGGCGTGCCGCCAAAACCCACCATGTGCAGGTTCGACATGACGGAGCGCGTCAGGCCCGCGCCGCCCGTGTCCGACTTGCCCGGCAGGCGCACGGCGACCTGTTCGCCCGTGGCCAGCGCGTAGCAGGCCCTGCCCGAATTGGCGCTAAGGCGCGTGAGCAGTTCCGCGTCTTCATTCCAGCCGTACATGCAGACGCGCATGGAGGCATCGTTCGGATTGTCCAGCACCACGGCGCGGATTTCCTGGCCGATGGCCTGCTCGGCACGCTGCGCAAACGATTCCAGCGCGGGAATGGCCAGCGGCTGGCCTGTCTTCACGGGCTTGCCCGCATCGTTCCAGTCGGCCAGGAAGGCCTTCTTGGGATTGTCCATGCCGTATTGCGCCACCACGGGGGCCGGCACATAGTCATCGCTGAAGAATGCCAGGCCCGTGTAGGCGATCATGAACTGGAACGGCAAGGTCAGCACGGCCACCGCATTGTGTGCGTCGAGCCACGAACGCTGGCCCTTGGCCGGGCGGAAGGTGAAGAAATCCTTGAAGATGCGCTTGTGCGTGATGACGCCGCTCACCAGCGCCACCAGCATGATCATGGTGGTGATGGCGACTATCCACACGCCGATGCGTCCCGCGTGCAGCTCGTAGTGGAAATCGACGAAATGGTGGCCGCCGATGGTTTCCCGTTCCGTTGCCTCGCGCGCATGCTCGATGACGGCGCCCGTCAGCGGATCGAGGTCCGCCGAGCCATATCCGCCGCTGGGCTGGAACCAGTAGGCGGACAGGCCGTGGCCGGGACGCTGCACGGGCCAGATTTCCCACATGTCCGCCTTCGGGTGCTCCTTCGCCATGAAATCGAGCGCCAGCTCCAGGCGGTGCCCGCGGTCCGTGACCTTCGGCAGCGGCGGATCGTTCGCATGCGCCGCCTCTTCCAGTGCGTGCTCGGGCGTCATCCAGTGGCCGATCGGGTCGTCGAAGACGGCCAGGGTGCCGGTCAGGAAAATGGCGAACAGCAGCCAGGAAATCCACAGGCCACTCCACGTATGCAGCCAGGCCATGGCCTGGCGCAAGCCGCCCTGCTGTGGCGTCTTGACCACTTTGTCTACCTTGACGGCGTTCATGCGGCACCTCGCGACAGCAGCATGCCGATGCCGCCGCAGGCGATGGCAGGCAGCAGCATGCCCAGCCAGACGCGGCGCAGGTCCTGCACGGCAAAGACCCAGATCACGGCGCAGGTATATACGACGAAGGCGCTCAGGGTGGCCGTCAGCACGGCTTCGGCGCGCGACAGCGGCAGCACGGCCGACAGCAGCACGGCCACGCCGGACGTAAGCGCATAGCCGCCAAAAATGGCGGCCAGCACGCGCGAGAACAACATCATGTTGGCCGATTTCATCATCGCGGCGCTCCCTGCGGCACACGCTGGCTCACGCCATTGCTGGCGTGGGCCAGATTCAACTGCACATTCATAAGCCATGCATCCTTCATCAAGATAGGTCATTCAAAAGTGATTATTTACAGTTTGTAGTTCAAGGTCAGCATCAGGTTGCGCGGCGTACCCACCAGATTGCCGAAGACATCGGAATAGATGCTCTGGTAATAGTGCTTGTCGAGCGCATTGTTGACGTTCAGGCGCAGTTCGGCGCGGCTGTCGATCTGCCACGCCGCATTCAAGCCCAGGATCGCATAGCGGCCCTGGCGCAGATGGTAGGTGCCGTCCGTCGACTCGGTCGCGCCCTGCCCGTACACCGAGGCGCCGACGCGCCAGCCCTGCGCGGCGCCGGACAGGCGGTAGCTGGTGGCCAGCTTGAGCTGCTGGCGCGGATAGCGGCTGTTGAAATCCTTGCCGATATTGGCCGGATCGCTGTCGCGCGTAAATTGCGCCTTCACATACGTAAAACCGGCCGACAGCTGCCAGTCGGGCGTCAGCGCGCCCGCCACGTCCAGCTCCACGCCTTCGCTGCGCACTTCGCCCGACGCGCGCTGACAATAGCCCCAGGTGCTGCCGGGGCAGGGATTGGGGCCAGCCAGGTCGTCCACGCCGCGGTTTTGCTGGCGGATCTGGAACACGGCCGCGCTGGCATTAAGGGCGCCGCCAAAGTATTCGCCTTTCACGCCCGCTTCATAGTTGGTGCCGCTGATCGGCTTCAAGGGCTGCCCATTGGCGTCGGTGGAAGCCTGCGGCTGGAAGATTTCGGTCCAGCTGGCGTACACGGAATGCTGCTTGTCGAGGTCATACACGACACCGGCGTACGGCGTGAATTCGCGCGCCACCGAGTAGCCGGCATCGTCCTTGTACCAGCTTACGCGCCCGCCCAGCACCAGCGACAGCGGCTCGGCCAGGCGCATGCGCGTGCCCGCATACACGCCGCTTTGCTCGGTGATGCTGGCCGTGCGCCACTGCGCGTAATTGATGACGGGACGCGCCACGCTGCCCGTATCCCAGTTGAACGGGTCGAGCACCGGCGCCGCCGCGCCCCAGCTGTACGGCGCCCAGCCGCCATAGCTGTTTTTCGACGAACGGCGGTGGCTGGCGCCGACCGTCAGCTCGTGCTCGCGGCCGAACAGGCTGTAGCTGCCAGTGGCATACGCGTCATAGCTGGTGTTGGCCAGTTCGGCGCGGTAGCTTTGCGAATTGAAGCGCAGGGTGTCGCCGCGGCGGCTGATGCCGGAAAACGTCGTGTCGATCTCGGGCGTCTTGCGCGTGGCCGCCAGCTTGGCCTTCCAGCCGTTGGCGAAGCGGTGTTCCAGTTCCGCGAAGATGGTCTTGTCCGTCTGGCGCCAGCCATCGAAGTCGGTGCCCAGATAAGTCGAGCGGGGCAAGTTCAAAAAAGTGCCGTCGGCGGCCGTTACCACGCCCGTGGTGACGCCGTCGTTATCCGTCTTGCGGTAGTGGGCGCCCAGGGTCAACGTGGTATCGGGGCGCAGGTCGGCCTCGATGATGCCGTACAGCTGGTGATTGCGGCCATGCAGCACGTCGACAAAATCCTTCTTGTCCTGCACCGTCGCGACGATGCGCCCGCGCAGGGTCTTCGCTTCGTTGAGCGCGTTGGCCGCATCGGCTTCCAGGCGGTAGTTGCTCCAGCTGCCGATGCTGGCCGAGAACGACGCTTGCGGCGTGGCCGTCGGGCGCTTGCGCACCAGATTGATGGCGGCGCTGGGCGTGCCGCTGCCCGTCATCAAGCCCGTGGCGCCGCGCACCACTTCGATGCGGTCATAGATGGCCAGGTCGTCATTGTCTCCATTGAAGGTGCCGTTCGCGCCCAGGCTGGTGGGCAAGCCGTCGAACAGGATGTTGTCAACTGGAAAGCCGCGTGCGCTGAAACTGCCGGAATCGCCCGTAAAGTTGCCCTTTTGCATGACCAAGCCCGTGATCGACTGCACGGCGTCATCCAGGGTGGTGATGCCCAGGTCGTCGATCTGCTGGCGCGTCAGCACGCTGACGGACTGCGGCGTCTCGCGCAGCGACAGGTTCAGCTTGGTTGCCGTATTGCTCACGCCCGTCGTATACGAGCCGCTGCCTTCCGTCGTCGCATCGCGCCCTGCCGTGACGGACATGCCAAGCATGGTTTGCTCGGTGGCGGGCGTGGCTGGCACCTGCTGCGCCAACGCGGAGGTACCGGCGGCCAGGCACAAGGCCGTCACGGCCAGCGCCAGCGGATGCCGCTGAAGACGATGCGATACAAAATTGACAAGATGCGAAACCTGTTGCATGAAAAATCCTGAAAAGTGGCGCCATGAGACGGTAAAAAACAGCCGCCCTACCCTGTAGGTGCCGCGAAAACGAAAAACGGGCAGTCCGGCTGCAAATATTTTTTGTGGGGTGCTACGGCGCCGGTTCGACCGTCACCCAATACCGCGTGCGGCTGCGCACCTGCACCGGCAGCGAGTTGGGCAGCATGTTCAAAATGCGCTGGGTGTCGGCCAGCGGGAACACGCCCGACAGGCGCAGCCGGGCCACTTGCGGCGCGCAGTCGATCACGCCGGGGCGGTAACGGGCCAGGTCGGCCAGGAAATCGCCCAGGGTCACGTCGTCGACGATCAGCTGCCCGCGCGACCAGGCGTCCGCATATGCACCGATGGCGTGCGGCGCGTCTGGCGCCTGACGGGAAAATGCCACGCCGTGCCCGGCCGCCAGCAGCAAGGGCGCGCCGATGCCGTCGCGGGGGCGGATTTCAACGGCGCTTTCAAACACGTCCACCGTGCTGTAGTCATCCTGCTGGCGCACGGAAAAGCGCGTGCCCAGCGCGCGCACCATGCCTTCGCGCGTGGCCACTTCCAGCGGCGCGTCGCTGCCGCTGCCGTGACCGCTGACGACGAGGATTTCGCCGGCCAGCAGCTCGATCAGGCGGCGGCTGGCGTCGAAACGCACATTCACGGCCGAATCCGTATTCAAGCTGAGCACGCTGCCATCGTCCAGCACTATCTCGCGCCTGTCGCCCGTAGCCGTGCGGTAGTCAGCACGCAGGACGCGCACGCCATCCCAGGCGCCCGTCTGCGCGGCCAGCATGCCGCCGCCGGCCGCCACGCCCAGCCACGCCAGCAACTGGCGCCGCTTGCCGTTGACGGCTTTCTGCTGCGTGCCCGCCAGCGCCTGCGCGGCCGCACCGCGGTGCAAGCCGCTGAACCGCTGCGACACCGCTTCGATATGCTGCCAGGCCAGTTCATGTTCAGGGTCGGCCTCGCGCCAGCACTGCCAGGCGGCGTGCTCCTGCTCGCTGGCCTCGTCCGACATCAATACGGTCAGCCACTCGGCCGCCTGCAGCTGCACGTCCTCGCCGATGGCAGCAGCGGCCGCGGGTTCTGCCACCGTGCTCATGCCGGCAGGGAGAAAAACACCTGGCGGTTGGCGCGCGTCAGGTATTGCTTGACCGAGCTGGCCGATACGTTCAGGCGCGCGGCGATCTCGGCGTAGCTGAGGCCTTCGAGCTGCGCCAGCAAGAACGCCGTGCGCACGGGACCCGGCAAGCCGTCGAGGGCCACATCGATCTGCTGCAAGGCTTCCAGCGCCAGCAGCCGTTCTTCCGGCGCGGGCGCCACCTCGGGCGGCAGGCAGGCCAGCGCCTCCAGATAGGCGTCTTCCAGCACCTGCCGGCGGTAGCGGTGCGCCACCAGACGCCGCGCGATGGTGGCGAGAAAAGGCCGCGCCTCGCGGATCTGCGGCGCCGTGCCGTTGGTCAGCACGCTGATGAAGGTGTCTTGCGCCAGGTCCGCCGCCTCGCCCGCATTGCCCAGCTTATGCCGCAGCCAGCCCTGCAGCCAGCCATGATGGCTGCTGTAGAGCGCGTGCAGGTCTTGTTGCTGTGCAAAATCGGCGGCCGACATGGCATCCCTTTCCGCTCAGGCGTGCGGCACCCGAGAATGTAAATAAGAATTATTCTCATTTTAACCGTGTTTTTGACTTTCATGCAATCGCGGCATTGCCAGAAATACCAACTAATTCAAAAGCAGGCCAACCGCCAGGCGATGCAGCGCAGGACCGCCAGCCAACCGCGATAAGGTAAAATGACGGCCATCGTCCGGCTTTCGCCGCCCACTCCCAAGCTTTTCATTGCAGGTTCATCATGCTAGATAATCTCACCCAACGGCTTGCCAAAGTCGTCAAGACCATGCGCGGCGAGGCGCGCCTGACCGAGGCGAACACCGCCGACATGCTGCGCGAAGTGCGCCTGGCGCTGCTCGAAGCCGACGTCGCCCTGCCCGCCGTGCGCGAATTCATCGCCAAAGTCAAAGAAAAAGCCATGGGCGAGGATGTCATTTCCTCGCTCACGCCAGGCCAGGCCCTGGTTGGCGTGGTACAGCGCGAGCTGGCCGCCCTGATGGGCGCCGACCTGGGACCGGAAGCGTCGCAGATCAGCTTTGCGCAGCAGCCGCCCGCCATCATCCTGATGGCCGGTTTGCAGGGTGTGGGTAAAACCACCACCGTCGGCAAGCTGGCGAAATACCTGAAGGAAGAAAAGAAGAAGAAAGTGCTGACCGTCTCGGCCGACGTGTACCGTCCCGCCGCGATCGCCCAGCTGCAATCGGTCACCGCCCAGGTAGGCGCCGACTTCTTCCCGTCTTCCAGCACGGACAAGCCGGTCGATATCGCCCTGGCCGCGCTGGACTGGGCGAAAAAGCACTACCACGACGTGCTGATCATCGATACGGCGGGCCGCCTCGGTATCGACGAAGAGATGATGCGCGAAATCGCCGCCGTCCACGGCGCCGTGAAACCGATCGAAACCCTGTTCGTCGTCGACGCCATGCTGGGCCAGGACGCCATCAACACGGCGAAAGCGTTTAACGATGCGCTGCCGCTGACCGGTATCGTGCTGACCAAGCTCGATGGCGATGCGCGCGGCGGTGCGGCCCTGTCGGTGCGCCACATCACGGGCAAACCGATCAAGTTTGCCGGCGTCTCGGAAAAACTCGACGGCCTGGAAGCATTCGACCCGACCCGCATGGCCAACCGCATCCTGGGCATGGGCGACATCCTCGCCCTGGTGGAAGAGGCGCGCAAGGGCGTCGACAGCAAGGCGGCGGCCGACCTGGCGCAAAAAATCAAGGTCGGCGGCAAGTTCGACATGAACGACTTCAAGGCACAGCTGGGCCAGATGAAGAAAATGGGCGGCATGGCCAACCTGATGGACAAGCTGCCAGCCCAGTTCCAGCAGGCGGCAGGCGGCAAGAACATGGACCAGGCCGACAAGCAGGTACGCCGCATGTGCGGCATCATCGACTCGATGACGCCGCAGGAACGCGCCAAGCCTGAACTGATCAAGGCCACGCGCAAGCGCCGCATCGCCGCCGGCGCCGGCGTGCAAGTGCAGGAAGTGAACCGCATGCTGACGCAATTCGAGCAAATGCAGACGATGATGAAGAAATTGTCGGGTGGCGGCATGATGAAGATGATGCGCTCCATGAAGGGTATGATGCCCGGCATGAGGTAGTGGAAGGCTTCAAAATCCGCTGCGCGGGCGCTTTGCGGCCGGCGATGCTCACCGTACTTCAGTACGGTTGCGCTTCCCGGCCACAAATACCATCCGCTCGCTGTGATCTTGAAGGCCTTTTTTACGCCGCGTGAGATGTAGTTCAAGTCAAGAAACACCGTTATAAAATCATGCCGGATTGCATTTTCATGGCGTCCGGCATCATTTCCTCCCTCCCCGCAGTACCCCTCCCCGCATAGCCAGCAACCATGCCATTTACGGGCAAAAACGCCGTTCTGCGCCCCCAAGCGGTGCGCCCGGGCGACAGCATGGTCATTTCCCTGCTTTTTCCTCGTGAAAACGTGAAAAACACTTGCATACAAGGTAAATCCACACCAATATTAGCCGTGCGATTAATTGCGCAATTTCCCATGTGTTTGTTAAGGAGGCTCGAAGATGGCAACAGCCAAAAAAACCCCAGTAGCAGCGCCAGCCAAAGCAGCAGCAGCCAAGCCTGCAGCCGCCAAGAAAGCAGCACCCGCAGCCAAAGCAGCAGCTAAACCAGCAGCGGCGAAGAAAGCGGCAGCACCGGCAACACCACGCAAGCCAAACGCAGCATTCATGAAAGCAATGACGCCATCGAAAGAGCTGGCCGCCGTTGTTGGCGCAGCACCACTGCCGCGCACGGAAGTGACCAAAAAGGTATGGGATTACATCAAAAAACTCGATCTGCAAGATCCGGCCAACCGCCGCATGATCAATGCGGACGACAAGCTGAAAGCAGTTTTCGGCGGCAAAGCCCAAGTCTCCATGTTTGAAATGACGAAACTGATCTCCGATCATTTGAAATAATCAGATACGCACAGGGCGTTCCGCGCCGTGTGAGTGCCCCGCCGCATCACTGCGAGCGGGGCATTTTTTTGGGGTCAGACCCTGTCGGGTCTGACCCCGGCCCTCATTTGAATTCCCACTGCTTCCACGCCGCCCTTACCGCATTCGGATACTCGGCCCGCCCCCGGCTGCCGTTGTAGCGTCCCAGCGCCAGGTACAAATCCCCTTTTTCCATATCCAGGTACATGCGCAGGATCGCGCAGCCGTAGCGCAGATTCGTCTGCATGTGGAACAGCTTGCTACGGTCGCTGTCGCCGATGACGCCCGTCCAGAACGGCATCACCTGCATGTAGCCGCGCGCGCCGGCCAGCGAGACGGCATATTTGCGGTAAGCCGACTCGACCTGGATCAGGCCCAGCACCAGGGCCGGTTCCAGGCCCGCACGGCGCGCTTCATACCAGACGGTTTCCAGGAATTCCGTGCGCAGCTGCGCATCCGGCAGCTTGCGCTGCAGGCGTTGCGACATCTGCGCCAGCCATTGCTGGTAGCGCTGCAAGTCGGCGGGAGTGGCAAATTTGGGTTGCGGCGGGCGTTCGTCGCGGATCGCGTGCGACAGGGCCAGGCGGACGGAGTCGGCCAGCGCCTCCTCCTTCTGGTTGCCGGCCTGCGCAAAGGGAGCGCAGGCCAGGCCAGCGGCCAGCGCGAGCGCGCCAGCCGTTTTACTTAGCGATAAGCGCTTCACTGCGCCATTTTGCCCTGGATGAAGGCGACGATCTCGTCCGGTGCCACGCCGGTCGCTTCCGCATCGCGGCGGCCCTGGTATTCCAGCTTGCCTTCTTTCAGGCCGCGTTCGCCGATGACGATGCGGTGCGGCACGCCAATCAGTTCCCAGTCAGCGAACATGGCGCCAGGGCGCAGGCCGCGGTCGTCGACGATGACGTCCACGCCGGCGCCTTGCAGGGCCGCGTACAGCTTCTCCGTCTCTTCCTTGACCAGTTCGCTGCGGTCCATGCCCATCGGGCACAGCACGACTTCAAACGGTGCGATCGACGCTGGCCAGATGATGCCCTTGTCGTCGAAGTTCTGTTCGATGGCGGCGCCCAGGATGCGCGTCACGCCGATACCGTAGCAACCCATCTGCAGCGGTGCAGGCTTGCCGTTTTCGTCGAGGAAGGTGGCTTTCATGCTTTCCGAGTACGCCGTACCGAGCTGGAACACGTGGCCCACTTCGATGCCGCGCTCGATGGCGAGTGCGCCCTGGCCATCCGGCGACGCGTCGCCGGCGACGACATTGCGCAAGTCGGCCACGATGGCTGGCTCGGCCACGTCACGGCCCCAGTTGGCGCCCGTGTAGTGGAAACCGGCGTCATTCGCGCCGCAAACGAAGTCGCTCATGTGGGCGACCGTGCGGTCCGCCACGACGGTGACGGGGGCGCGGGTAGCAATCGGGCCCAGGTAGCCGGGAATCGTGCCGTAGACTTCCAGGATTTCCGCTTCCGTCGAGAAACGGTGGCCGGCCAGGCCGGCAACCTTGCCGACCTTGATCTCGTTCAACTCATGGTCGCCGCGCAGCAGCAGCATGAAATGCTGTTTCGTGACTTTCTCATCCTTGCCAACGGTTTCCACCGTCAGGGCGATGGTTTTCACGGTCTGCGCCAGGTCGATACCGAGCAGGGCCGCCACGGTTTCGCACTTGACGGTGTCCGGCGTGGCCGTTTTCGTCAGCGCCTGGGCTGCGGCTGGACGCTCGCCCGCTGGCGGCAGCGCTTCGGCCGCTTCCATGTTGGCGGCGTAGTCGGACGTCGGGCAGTACACGAGCGCGTCTTCACCCGTGTGGGCGATGACGTGGAATTCATGCGAACCGGAACCGCCGATGGCGCCGTTGTCGGCGGCCACGGCGCGGAACTGCAGGCCGAAACGCGTGAAGATGCGCGTGTAAGCGTCAAACATGACCTTGTACGACGCCTGCATGCCAGCCAGGTCGCGGTCGAACGAGTACGCGTCCTTCATGGTGAATTCACGGCCGCGCATCAGGCCGAAACGTGGGCGGCGCTCGTCGCGGAACTTGGTCTGGATGTGATAAAAGTTCAACGGCAACTGGCGGTAGGACTTGATTTCCGTGCGCACGACGTCGGTGATGACTTCTTCCGATGTCGGCTGGATCGCGTATTCGCGGCCGTGGCGGTCTTTCACGCGCATCAGTTCGTCGCCCATCTTGGTCCAGCGGCCCGTCTCTTGCCACAGTTCGGCCGGCTGCACGAGCGGCATCAGCAGTTCGATGCCGGCGGCTTTGTTCATCTCGTCACGGATGATGGCTTCCACCTTGCGGATCACGCGCAAGCCCATCGGCATGTAGGTATAGATGCCGGAACCGAGGCGTTTGATCATGCCTGCACGCATCATCAACTGGTGGCTGACGATTTCCGCGTCAGAAGGTGCATCTTTAAGTGTGGAAATAAAAAAACGGGAGGCGCGCATAACGGTGAATTCTTTTTAAAAAGAGAGGGTTATAATCAACCTAATTTTAAAGGATTAGCTGGCTGATGCGTCCATACTTTACACAAATGCGCTCAATTGGTGCGATTCCGGCGCTTTTCGCACCCCGAAAAGGTCACCGGCTTGCGAAGTTGTGGGTAATTATGTAAAAAAAGACGCACTGTCGCAGAAAGTTTGAGGTGCATTATGCTCGACCGTGAAGGGTTTCGGCCCAACGTCGGCATCATCCTGCTAAACGCCCAGAACGAGGTGTGGTGGGGCAAGCGGGTGCGCGAGCACTCATGGCAGTTTCCGCAAGGCGGTATCAAATATGGCGAAACACCGGAACAAGCCATGTTTCGCGAACTTGAAGAGGAAATCGGACTCAGACAGGAACACGTCAAAATTGTCGGCCGCACCCGCGACTGGCTGCGCTATGAGGTGCCAGACCACTTCATCAAGCGCGAGATTCGTGGCCATTACCGTGGCCAGAAGCAGATTTGGTTTCTGCTGAGAATGTGCGCGCGCGATAACGACGTCAATCTGCGCCTGACCGACCATCCCGAGTTCGACGCCTGGCGCTGGCATGAATACTGGGTCCCGCTCGATGTCGTCATTGAATTTAAACGCGATGTCTACCAGCGTGCCTTGCAGGAGCTGTCCCGCTTCCTGACCTGGCCCGTGCATGGCAACGCGCAGCAAGCGCACCGCCACACGTCGCGCTACCTGCGCCAGCCCCATGCGCCACGGGCACAGGATGGTACGGCACTGGCCAAGCCTTGCGACGGCATTGCCGCCGAAGGGTGTACACCGGAGCTGATTTTGCCAGGCAAGGAGTAGTCCGCCGCACCATGAACGCACTCTCCCACGCAAAAGGGGCAGCCTGAACAGGCTGCCCCTTTTTTCATGCCGACAGGAAACTCCCCTGCCGGTCAGGCCGACTTAGTTTGCTGCCGGCGCTGGCGCAGCGGCGGGAACGTCCAGGGTAATCGCTTTGAGACCCAGGATATTGCTGCTGTAGTGGCGGATCTTGTTGGCAAGGGCCGGATCATTGTTCAGCTTTTGACCGTACGACGGCACCATTTCCACCATCTTCGCTTGCCATTCCGGCGTAGCCAGGCGGCTCTTGAATGCCGTTTGCAGCACCTTGATCATGATCGGCGGCGCGGTCGAGGCGCCTGGCGATGCACCCAGCAGGGCAACGATGCTGCCATCGGCGGCGCCGACGACTTCCGTACCGAACTGCAGCAAGCCGCCTTTGACAGGGTCATCCTTGACGATCTGCACGCGCTGGCCAGCGTTTTGCAGGGTCCAGTCTTCCATCTTGGCATTCGGCAAGTACTCGCGCAGGGTTTTCAAACGGTCTTCCGGCGTGTTCATGACCTGTTCGACCAGGTATTTCGTCAGCGGAATATTGTCATAGCCGGCTTGCAGCATGGGTTTCACATTGCCCGTGCCGATCGAGGCAGGCAAATCGATCCACGAACCGTTTTTCAGGAACTTGGTCGAGAAGGTGGCAAACGGGCCAAACAGCAGGGCTTTCTTGCCATCGATGATACGCGTATCGAGATGCGGCACGGACATCGGCGGCGAACCGACGGATGCCTTGCCGTAGACCTTGGCAGCATGCGCCGCCACCAGTTCCGGATTGGTCGTCACGAGCCACTGGCCGCCGACCGGCACGCCGCCGTAGCCCTTGGCTTCAGGAATACCCGATTTTTCCAGCAGAGGCAGCGAACCGCCACCGGCGCCGATGAAGACGAACTTGGCGCGCATGGTCTTTTCCTTGCCGGCGTTCAAGTCTTTCACCGTCACGTTCCACACGCCATCGGCGCCGCGCTGGATGTCTTCCACCTGGTGACGCAGGTGCAGGACCATGCCGTGGCTGTCCGTCAGGTATTTCACTAGGCCGCGCGTGAGATTGCCGAAATTGACGTCGGTACCGATTTCCATGCGTGTCGCGGCCACTTTCTGGCCCTTGTCCCGCCCTTGCATGACCAGCGGTGCCCACTGTTCGATCTGCGCCTGGTCTTCCGAGAACAGCATGCCCTTGAACAGGTTTTCCTTTTGCAGCGCGGCATAGCGCTTCTTCAAGAAGGCAATATTGTCGTCGCCCCAGACAAAGGCCATATGCGGCACGTTGTTGATGAAGGTTTGCGGCGCGCCCAAGTGCTTGTTGGCTACCTGATAAGCCCAGAATTGCTTGGAAATTTCGAATTGCTCGTTGATGGCAACGGCTTTCTTGGTCTCGATGCTGCCATCGGCCGCTTCCGGCGTGTAGTTCAGTTCAGCAAATGCCGAGTGGCCCGTGCCCGCGTTGTTCATCGCATCCGAGCTTTCGGCGGCCACGGAATCGAGGCGCTCGACCATTTCCATCGTCAGCGACGGATCGAGTTCCTTGAGCATGCTGCCCAGGGTGGCGCTCATGGTGCCGGCGCCGATCAGCAGCACGTCGACCGGTTTTTCGGACGAGGCCGGAGGGGTCTTGTCACATGCCGCCAGGATCAGGCACGACATCAAAAGTAATAGCGATTTACGCATGGGTAACTCCGTTATGAATACTGAGGGTTGGTTCTTCCAGGCCACCCGGGCGGCAAGCGCAAGATCATCGGAAAATGGCTATCCCTCCAGCGCAAGAACGGCCGGATCAAGGGGTAACGATGGTGATGACGCATGCATGCCGCCGCCCCGCCGCAGCTTGCGGCAGCGATGGAGTGGCGATGGTGCGGACAAGGAAAACACGGCGCCGCTGCTGTTTTGGCCCTCGCGCGGGGCCAAACTCACAACACGGCGATTGTCTATAGCAAATATCAAGAACAGCCATTTTATCACCGTTATTTGCCCTTGCCGGGCCGCCAGGATCGTGGATAACACTTACTGTGGAGTATTAATTTGGCAGTAACCAGGCGTTAAAAAGCCAGTTGCTGCAGGAATGCACGGAGCAAGAAACGGATGGCGAGCCCCCATCCATCATGGTCTGATAACGCTTTGACCACACCGGAGCCTGACCATGTCTTTTCGTATGCGCGGCCTGTCGCCCGCCCCTTTCCTGGCCTGTTTCGGCCTGCCCGACGCCGAACTGGCCGCGCTGGGCATTATCCGCCATGTGGTCGACAGCCAGCCCGGTTACCCGGACCGCATCGAACTGCGCGACGCGGCGATCGGCGACACGGTGCTGCTGCTGAACCATGTCTGCCAGGATGCGGACACGCCCTACCGCGCCTCGCACGCCATCTTTATCCGCGAGGGTGCCACGCAAGCCTATGACGCCGTCGACCAGGTGCCGGAATCGATGCGCATCCGGCTGCTGTCGCTGCGCGGCTATACGGAAGGTGGGATGATGGTCGATGCCGATGTGGTGGAAGGCACGGCCATTGAAACCGTGATCGCGCGGCTGTTTGAGAACCCGGCTGTCAGCTATATCCACGTGCACAATGCCAAACGTGGTTGTTATGCGGCCAGGATCGACCGGGCCTGAGAACTTATTACGGCTACGCGGTACAATGCCGGCTGCCCTTTAGCCATAGTCCGTCAGCCATGTTCAACCCTTCTTCCGACGATGTGCGCCGTTTCTTTTGTGAAACATTGCGCAAGCATCGCGCCCATGAAATCCTCACGCCGATGGAAGCCATCGCGCTCGACTGGATCCTGGAACACCCCGAGTATGAGAACGAGCTCTCCGACGTCGAGGCGGCGCTGGCGCGCGATTACTCCGTCGAAGGCGGGCAAGCCAATCCCTTCCTGCACCTGTCCATGCATCTGTCGATCACGGAGCAGGTGCAGGTGGACCAGCCGCGCGGCATCCGCCCGGCCGTCCAGCAGCTCACCCAGCGCCTCGATTCGGCCCATGCCGCCCAGCACGAAGTGATGGAATGCCTGGGCCAGATGATCTGGGCTTCGCAACGTTCGGGCTTGCCGCCCGATACTGAAGCCTATATCGACTGCGTGCGCCGCCGGTAGGAACACCTGTCAAAACCTGCTGCGCGTCGCGCTTTGCGGCCTGCGATGCTCACCGTACTAGAGTACGGTTGCGCTTCTCAGCCACAAATCGCTGCCGCTCGCTACGGTTTTCCCAGGTGTTGTGCCAGTACTACCTCACATCGGTTTTACTGCCTCCTTCATGCGCTGAGGCAAGGCCTGTGCAGGCCCTCTTCCCAGCAATCCCAGCACCACCTGCAGCGCCATGGCGATGGCGCCGACGATGAATACCACGTCGCCGAAGGTGCGTATCCAGCGCAGGTTCTGCAACAGCGGCTGCTGCATGAATTCCTCGCTGCGCGCATACCACAGGCCCTCCGTCACGCTGGCGTGGAACTGGACGATGCCAATCGGCAGCAGGCTGGTAAAGATCATCAGCGCCAGGCCCGCGTTCAATCCCCAGAACGCCGTCTTCATCAACGCAGGGCTGAAACGGTAGTCGGGCCGCAAATAGCGCAGCACCAGCAAGGTAAAGCCCAGCGCCAGGAAGCCATACACTCCGAACAGTGCCGCATGCGCATGCACGGGAGTCGTGTTCAGGCCCTGGATATAGTACAAGGCCACGGGCGGATTGATCATGAATCCCAGCACGCCCGCGCCAAGCATGTTCCAGAAGGCGACGGCGACAAAGCACATCATGGGCCAGCGCAGGTTTTCCATCCATGGCGCGCGTTCCTTCAGGCGCCAGTTTTCCCACGCTTCGTGGCCCAGCACGATCAGCGGCACCACTTCCAGCGCGCTGAAGCTTGCGCCGATGGCCATCACGGGCGTGGTGGTGCCGGCAAAGTACAGGTGGTGGAAGGTGCCGGGTATCCCGCCCAGCATGAACAGCGAGGCCGACGCCAGGCTGGCCGTCGTGGCCATGCGCACCGACACCAGGCCCAGGGTCGAGAAGATGAAGGCCAGCGCCGTCGTGGCGAACACTTCGAAGAAGCCTTCCACCCACAGGTGCACCACCCACCAGCGCCAGTATTCCATCACCGACAGATGCGTGCGTTCGCCGTAGAACAGGCCGGCGCCATAGAACAGGCCGATGGCGCCCACAGACGCGGTCAGGAGCGCAAGCAGGTTCTTGTCGCCGCCCGGCTTGCGCAGGGCCGGCACCACGCCGCGCAGCATCAACACCAGCCACAGCAGGATGCCGATATATTTGCCGATTTGCCACAAGCGTCCCAGGTCCACATATTCATAACCTTGATGGCCGAGCCAGAAATTCCACTCGGGCGGCATCACTTGCGCAATGGCCAGGTAGTTGCCGATGAAGGAGCCGACCACCACGGCGACCAGGGCCCAGAACAGTACATCGACGCCCAGGCGCTGCCACTTCGGATCTTTGCCGCCATTGATCAGGGGCGCCAGGAACAGGCCCGCAGCCAGGAAGCCCGTGGCGATCCAGAACAGCGCGGCCTGGATATGCCAGGTGCGCGTGAGCGCATACGGGAACCAGCGCGACACGTCGATGCCGTAGAACTGCTGCCCTTCCACCGTGTAATGCGCCGTAAAGCCGCCGATGAAGACCTGGAAGGTGAACAGCGCCACCACCAGGAACAGATATTTTCCCAGTCCCCGCTGCGAAGGCGTCAGGGCGAACGTGGTGAGCGGATCGCGCGGACCGGCGGCCGGCAGCGCTTCGTCGTGGTCGCGCAAGAAGGCCCAGCCCCAGACGAGGAAGCCCACGCCGGCCAGCAGCACCACCACGCTGGCGACCGACCAGACGAGGTTTTCGCCGCTGGGCTGGTTGCCGATCAGCGGTTCATGCGGCCAGTTGTTCGTATAGGTCACTTTCTGGCCAGGACGTTCGGTGGCGGCGGCCCACGCCGTCCAGAAGAAGAACTGCGTCATCTGCGCGCGCCGCTCGGCACTGGGCAAGGTGTTTTCCTTCATGGCGAAATGCTCGCGGCTGGCGTGCAGCGCCGGCGCGTCGGAGAACAGCTGATCGTAATAGTGCGCCGTGTTGGCGATGGCTTGCACGCGGCGCGGCGACAGGCGCAGCACTTGCGCATCATCGGTACGGTTGCCGCGGTATTCGATCTTGAGCGCTTCGCGCAGCGCCGCCTGCGCGGGGCCGTCAAGCGCCGCGTACGCCTTGCCATGCAGCTCTTGCGCGGCCAGTTCCAGCCAGGCCGTCAGTTCGCGGTGCAGCCAGTCGGCCGTCCAGTCGGGCGCCTGGTAGGCGCCGTGGCCCCAGATGGAGCCCAGCTGCATGCCGCCGACGGATTGCCAGGCCGTCTGGCCATCGAGGATGCCCTCGCGGTCGAACAGTTGCCGGCCATCCTGCGCCAGCACCTGCGCGGGGATCGGCGGCGCCTGCCGGTAGACTTCCGTGCCGTAGTAGCCGAGCAGCGAAAACGTCACGATCAGCACACCGATCAAGGTGAACCAGAGTTTTTTGTAGGGACCCATGGGTCTTTCCTTTGTCAGTGCACCACGGCCGGCGCAAAGCGCTCGAACAGGATATTGTTTTCAGTGTGGATGTGCGCCATCAGGTCGGCACGGAAGGTGCGCAAGCCCGTGTACAGCGCGCGCCAGGTGGTGCAGGCGCCGGCCGGCGCGGTGATATCGTTCGTCATCGCCTCCATGGCGCGCAAGGCCACGCCATGATCGTCGTGCTCCATGCGCATCACGTTGATGGGCGCGCCGGCCCGGGGCCCCTGGCCGCGCACGATCATCGGGAACAGCACGTCTTCTTCCTTGCGCATATGGCTTTCCAGCTCCTGCGCCATGGCCGACAGGTGTTCCGCCAGCCCGTGCGGACAGTCGGCGCGCTCGCCATGCACCTGCTCGACCTTGCGTGCCAGGCGTATCAGCTCGGGCAGCTGCTCGCGGTGCACGGCGTGGTAGCGCGCCAGGATGTGTTCCACCAGCTCGGTGGCCGAAGCTTCCTGCCAGTCACGCTCGCCGCTGGTATCTGCGCGCCCTGCCAGCAGCCGCAGTTCCTCGACGATGGGCGCCGTGTCCACGCCGGCCGCTTCGGCCGCTGCGCGCAGGGTCTTGTTGCCGCCGCAGCAGAAATCCAGGCGGTGCGCATCGAACAGGCGCGTGGCGCCAGGGATGCGGCGAGCCAGTTGGCCCAGGGATAGCTCGATCATTTCCATAACAGTTCCTTGATGATGAATAGGGTTTATTGGCGGGCGCCCGCGTGGTAGACGCCGGGCACGGGTTCGCCAGTCACTTCCAGCACGCCCACGGCGCCCTTGCCGGCGCGCGACAAGGCATGGTCGACCAGCAGATAGCTGCCCGGATGCTGTACCTTGAGTTCGACGATGGTCGCGCCGCCCGGTGCCACCAGGGTGGTTTGCACGTCGTGTTTCGGGCTGCTGATCGAGCCTTCGCTGTACACCTTGTCGAATATCTCGCCGATGATGTGGAACGATGAAATCTTGTTCGGGCCACCGACGCCGAAATAGATGCGCACCGTCTCGCCGACTTTCGCCTGCAATTTGTGCGTCTTGCTCAAGGCGCCCACTTCGCCGTTGAAGACGTAATAGTCGGGCAGTTCATTGGCCATTTTTTCCAGGTTCGGTTCCTGGTGCACGGGCGCGCCGTGCGGACGGCCCGTGTACATCTCGCCCTGCATCACGTAATACTCGCGGTCGACTTTTGACAGGCCGCCTTCCGGTTCGACCAGGATCATGCCGTACATGCCGGCCGCGATATGCTGCGGCACCAGGGGCGTGGCGCAGTGATACACGTACAGGCCCGGATTGAGCGCCTTGAAGGTGACCGTTTTTTCCTGCCCCGGCGCCACCTGCGTGTGCTGTCCGCCGCCATGGCCGCCCGTCACGGCGTGCAGGTCGATCGAGTGGATCATCTTGCTGTCCTTGGCATTGAACAGGGTCAGTTCCACCGTGTCGCCCACCTTCGCGCGCAGCATCGGGCCGGGCACTTGCCGGTTGAAGGTCCAGTACGTAAAACTGGTGCCGTCATCGAGCTTGCCCGGCAGCTCCACCGTCTCCATGCGGTATTTCAGGGTTTGCGGCGCGCGCGCGCCGATGGCAGCCGGCACGGAGGCAGGATTGGCGGCCACGCTGACGGCCGATGGATCGGGGCCGCGCATCGGCGAGGGCGCGGGCGTGTACAGGGCCAGCGCGGCGGCCTGGCTCGATTCGCTGGCAGCGCTGCCGGCGCCAGCAGCCTTCGGTGCCCCGGCTTCAGCCAGCGAGGTGCCGCTCACTTCCAGCTTGCCTTCCATGCCGATCTGGCGGTGGCCGGGAATCGAGCAGTAATAGGTGAACGTGCCGGCGCGCGTGACCTTGAAGCGCACGGTGGTGCTGCCGCTATTGGCGCTGAACTTGGCCGAGGCCACGTTGAGCTCCGGGATCAGCAGGTCGTGCTCGGCGCCTTCGCCGCTTTTCAGCACGAGTTCGACCGTGTCGCCCACCTTGGCCGCCAGCACGGGATTGACCTGGCCCTTGGCATCGATGAACACCATCTTGCCATCGACGATATTGGTTTGCAGTTCATAGCGCTTGAGCGTGGCGGCGGCGGGTTTGGCCGCAGTGGCGGCAGCGCTGGCCGGCAGGCTCGCCTGGGCTTGCACGGACAGGGGCATGGCCAGTACGCAGACGGCGGCGGCAATGGCGCGGAGGGGGGGGAGTCGTTTTCATCAAGCTTTCCTTGGTCTTGTATGCCGGTTCGGCCCCCTTACCTAGGCAAACGACGTGCCAGGAAAAACTTGTTTTAAATCAACGATTTGAAAATTGCAGGGTCGGTATGACCCTTTTAAAGCATGGTCCGTTGTACCCTGCATGGTACTTATGACCACCACTGCCATCCACCTGCTGCTGCTCACCGACCTGGTCGCCGACCTGCCCGTGGCCGTGCGCCTGCAGCGCCTGGTCGGCAGCCTGCGCGCCCACTTCAGCTGCGAGGCCGTGGCCTTGCTCAAGCTCGATGGCGAGCACTTGCGCCCCGTGGCGATGGCCGGCCTGGCCAGCGACGCGCTGGGACGCCGCTTCGCCGTCGCCGACCATCCGCGCCTGGCCGCCATCCTGCAGCGGCGCGGCGTGCTGTGCTTCCATCACGACAGTTCCCTGCCCGATCCCTACGATGGCCTGATCGCCGAGCGGGCCGGCGAGCCGCTGCCCGTGCACGACTGCATGGGCATGGCGCTGGATCTGGAAGGCGAACGCTGGGGCGTGATCACGCTCGACGCGCTGCAGGTAGGCACTTTCGATACGCAGGCGCAGCGCGACCTGGGCGAGCTGGCCTGCGCCATCGAGGCGGCCGTCCGCGTCACGCGCCTGGAGGCGGAAATCCGCGCCCTGCGCCTGTCGGGCGGCGCCATGCTGGCCGATGCGCAAGCGCCGCGCGAGGAACACGATTTCGTCGGCCAGAGCAGCGCCATCACGCACTTGCTGCACGAATTGCAGGTGGTCGCCGATTCCGAACTGCCCGTGCTGCTGCTGGGGGAAACGGGCGTCGGCAAGGAACTGTGCGCGCACCGCCTGCACCGCCTGTCGCGCCGCGCCGGCAAGCCCCTGATCCATGTCAATTGCGCGGCCTTGCCCGAGTCCCTGGCCGAGAGCGAATTGTTCGGCCATGTACGCGGTGCGTTTTCCGGCGCCGTCAGCGACCGGCCCGGGCGTTTCGAGGCGGCCGAAGGGGGCACCCTGTTTCTCGATGAAGTGGGGGAATTGCCGCTGTCGATACAGGCCAAGCTGCTGCGCACCTTGCAAAATGGCGAAATCCAGCGCCTGGGCGCGGACCGGCCGCGCAGGGTCAACGTGCGCGTGATTGCCGCCACCAACCGCAGCCTGCGCGAGCATGTGCGCGACGGTTCGTTCCGCGCCGACCTGTACCACCGTTTATCCGTGTATCCCGTGCCGATTCCGCCGCTGCGCGAGCGGGGCAATGACGTGCTGCTGCTGGCCGGTGGTTTCCTGGAACTGAACCGAGCGCGCCTGGGACTGCGCAGCCTGCGCCTGTCCGCCGCGGCGGAAAACGCCCTGTGCCATTACCGCTGGCCGGGCAATGTGCGCGAACTGGAACATGTGATCAGCCGGGCCGCGCTGAAAGCCGTGATCCGCGGCGCGGACCGCAAGGACATCGTGACCCTGGAAACGGATATGCTCGACCTCGATGCGCTGGAAGCGCCGGCCGGCGCGGAGGCGCCGCCATTGGCGCCAGCCGCGTGCGGCACGCCAGCGGCGCCGCCGCTATCCATGCATCAGATCGTGGAAGCGAGCCAGCGCCAGGCCATCCGGCAAGCGCTGGTCCTGCATCAGGATAACTGGGCCGCTGCCGCGCGCCAGCTGGGGCTGGACGCCAGCAATTTACATAAGCTGGCGCGCCGGGTGGGCTTGAAAGCCTGAGCAGGGTTAAAACTCAGCGGTGAGTGACCAGGGTGCTCGGCAGGCTGTGGAAGTAGGCGGCCAGGTCCTTGATGTCCTGGTTGCTCAGCGGTTTTACCTGGCCCGTCATGATGGCGTTGTTGCGGCCATTGGGCTTGTCGCCCCGTTTATACGCCGTCAGAGCGTGTTCCAGGTAGTCCTTGTGCTGGCCCGCCAGTTTCGGATAGGACGGATCGATGGGCGAACCGTAATCCTTGCCGTGGCAGGTGGCGCAGCTGTATTTTTCGGCCAGGGCCTTGCCCGTGTTGATATTGCCGGCGGCGCTGGCGCCGAACGAGACGGTGGCGCAAACGAGGGCGGCGAGTAGTTTTTTCATCTGGCTGGTCCTCAGTTCGTCTTGGCTTGTTGCGCATAATACGCGGCGACATCAGCGATATCCTGGTCCGACAGGCTGCTGGCGATGCCCTTCATGCTGGGGTGCTTGCGGTCGCCCTTCTTGTAGGCTTGCAGCGCATTCTCGATATATTTTGCCGGCTGGCCGCCGATCATCGGCACCTGGAATACTTCAGGAAAGGTTGCCTTGTAACCGGGAATGCCGTGGCAGCCGATACACATTTCCACCTTGGCAGGGGCTGCCTTGGCGTTTCCTACAATGTCAGCCGCTGTGACGGCATTTGCTATGCCGGCAAGCACGAGAAGTGCAAATATTTTTTTCATAGTGGCAATGTGAACAAAGGTAATCGGAGAAACGCCAGAGCTGGTTTTTTATTGATTTTATGTATTGACAATTAAGGTTGACAATTAATCTGCTGCTTGCCGATTCTAGCCAAGATATTCTTGCAAGTCCACCTATAAAACCCGCATTGTAGGCAGGCAGGCACAGGCCGTCCGCGTGGCAGTGCGCCACAGTTCTGTTTATACTCACCATTTCCCTACTTTGGCAGACCGCTCATGCAAGCACAGCACACCCAGCAAGGCCAACGCTTCGAAGGTTCCGACAGCTATGTCGCCACCGCCGACCTGAAACTGGCCGTGAATGCGGCGCTGACCCTGCAACGCCCGCTGCTGATCAAGGGCGAACCGGGCACGGGCAAGACCATGCTGGCCGAGGAAGTGGCCGCCGCGCTGAACATGCCGCTGATGCAATGGCATATCAAATCGACCACCAAGGCGCAGCAGGGCCTGTACGAATACGACGCCGTCTCGCGCCTGCGCGATTCGCAGCTGGGCGACGAGCGCGTGCGCGACATCCAGAACTACATCGTCAAGGGCGTGCTGTGGCAGGCGTTCACGGCACCCGAGCCGGTGGTGCTGCTGATCGATGAGATCGACAAGGCCGACATCGAATTCCCGAACGACCTGCTGCGCGAACTGGACCGCATGGAATTCTATGTGTATGAGACGCGCGAAATGGTCACGGCGCGCCACCGTCCGCTCGTCATCATCACCTCGAACAACGAGAAGGAATTGCCCGACGCCTTCCTGCGCCGCTGCTTCTTCCATTACATCAAATTCCCGGACAAGGACACGATGGAGCAAATCGTCGCCGTCCACTACCCGCACCTGAAACAGGAATTGCTGGCGCAGGCGCTGCAAACCTTCTATGAAGTGCGCGACGTGCCGGGCCTGAAGAAAAAACCGTCGACATCGGAATTCCTCGACTGGCTCAAGCTCCTGCTGGCCGAAGACATCCCCTTTGACGCGCTGCGCAGCAAGGACAACAAGGCTGTCGTGCCGCCGCTGCACGGCGCGCTGCTGAAAAACGAGCAGGACGTGCACCTGTTCGAGCGCCTGATGTTCATGTCGCGCACCAACCGCTAAGGAGCGCCGGTGAACGACATCAGCCCGGACAAGGTCTTCGTCCCCCTGGAACTGCACGGCATCCGCCTCGAAGCGCTGGCGCCGCACCACGCGCCCGGCCTGCGCGCGGCGGCCATGGATGGCGAGCTGTGGAACCTGCGCGTCACCTCCGTGCCCGAGCCGGACCAGGTGGACCAGTACATTTTCAAGGGCATCGAGATGCGCCCTTCGCGCTTCGCTTTTGCCGTCATCGACGTGGCCAGCGGCGAGGTGCTCGGCACCACCAGCTACCACGACGTGGTGCCAGCCATCGGGCGCCTGGAAATCGGCTACACCTGGTATGCCAAGCGCTGCCAGCGCAGCCACGTCAACACCACCTGCAAATTGCTGCTGCTGGCGCACGCCTTCGACACGCTCGGCTGCGCGCTGGTGGGCCTGCGCACCGATAATTTCAACCATGCCTCGCAGGCGGCCATCGAGCGCCTGGGCGCGAAAAAGGACGGCGTGCTGCGCCACCATGCGCTGCGCCGCGACGGCACCGTGCGCGATACCGTCATGTACAGCATCACGCGCGGCGAGTGGCCGGAGATTGCCGCCCATTTGCGCTACAAGCTGGCGCAGCGCCCCATCGCCGCGCTGCCCCGCGCGGGAGCCGCCGGGGCAGAGGAAGCGCCATGCTGATCGACTTCTTCTTCACGCTCAAGGATGCGAAGATTCCCGTCTCGATCAAGGAATTCCTGACCCTGCTCGAAGCGCTGCAAAAGAACGTCATCGACGCTTCGATGGACGATTTTTACTATCTGGCGCGCCTGACCCTGGTCAAGGATGAAGCCCATTTCGACAAGTTCGACCGCGCCTTTGCCCAGTACTTCAAGGGCGTCAACGCGGCCTTCGACACGAACGCGGCGATTCCCCTCGACTGGCTGCTCAAACGCATGCAGCGCGAGCTGTCCGAGGAGCAGAAGGCGCAGCTGGAGAAATTCGGCTACGACAAGCTGATGGACCGCCTGAACGAGCTGCTGAAGGAACAGAAGGAGCGCCACGAAGGCGGCAGCAAATGGATCGGCACGGGCGGCACGTCGCCATTCGGCAATGGCGGCACGAACCCGGAAGGCATCCGCATCGGTGGCAAGGGCGGCAACCGCACGGCCGTGAAAGTGTGGGAAGCGCGCAGCTACAAGGATTACGACGGCGAGCGCGAACTGGGCACGCGCAACATCAAGGTGGCCCTGCGCCGCCTGCGCAAATTCGCGCGCGAAGGCGCGGAAGATGAACTGGCGCTGGACGCCACCATCGCCGCCACGGCCAATAACGCGGGCTATCTCGACATCAGGATGCGGCCCGAACGCAAGAACCGCATCAAGGTGCTGATGCTGCTCGATGTTGGTGGCAGCATGGATGACCATATCGAGCGCACCGAGGAACTGTTTTCGGCGGCGAAGACGGAATTCAAGAACATGGAGTTCTTTTACTTCCATAACTGCGTCTACGACTACCTGTGGAAGAACAACCGGCGCCGCAACGCCGAGCGTTTTCCCACCTGGGACGTGCTGCGCAAATACCCGCCCGACACCAAGCTGATTTTCGTCGGCGACGCCACCATGAGCCCCTATGAAATCCTGCAACCGGGCGGCAGCGTCGAATACAACAACGAGGAAGCGGGATCGACGTGGCTGGCCCGCTTTACCCAGGCGTTCCCGAAATTCATCTGGCTCAATCCCGAATCGGAGGGATTATGGCAGTACCGCCAGTCGATCGGCGTGATGCGGCAACTGATGAACAACCGCATGTTCCCCCTGTCGATCGATGGGCTGGAACGGGGCATGCGTCTGCTCAGTAAATAAAGGTACGCAACAAAAAGTCCATGGCGGCAGGGGGCCGCCATGCCGTACACTGCGACACGGCACTACCGTGCGGAGCATCTCCGCTGCGGGCGGGTACCATACGCTGATACCAGCCCTGCCCAACCTGCTGCATCCTGTGCGCGGCCGCCATGGCCGCGACACTGTTCGATTGCGCACATCGTGCGCGCCTTCTGCTCCGGTAGAATCGGCGCATCGCTCTGCGCAAACAATGCACCATCGCTGCACCACGACATTGCCGCGCCAGCCCCGTGCTGCCGGCCGGTGCCAGCGCCATTTTCAAAGGAATGAGCATGCAAAGTCTGATCTCGATCGCCGCCGACCTGTCCTGGCCGTTCGCCATTACCCTGGCCTGGGTGGTGGGCGAATTCGGCCACCGCTGGACTGGCCTGCCGCGCATCAGTTTTTACGGCGTGATCGGTTTCGTCCTCGCGCAGACGCAGGTGGGCATCCTGCCGCAGACGGACGCCGGCCCCATGCTGGTGCTGGCCGACGTGGCCTTCGGCCTGATCCTGTTCGAGGTGGGCTACCGCATCAACCTGCGCTGGCTGAAGAACAATCCCTGGATCGCCGTCACGGGCCTGGTGGAATCCCTGCTGACCTTTGCCGTCGTCTACTTCATCGGCATCGAATTCGGCAGCACTTCGATGACGGCGCTGCTGCTGGCGTCGCTGGCCATGTCCACCTCGCCGGCCACCATCATGCGCGTCATCAACGAGGAACGCAGCTCGGGTCAGGTCACGGAACGCATCGTCCACCTCACCGCCCTCAATTGCGTGCTGGCCGTCTTCACGTTCAACATCATCGTCGGCTTCTGGATGTTCCAGAGCTCCACCGACCTAATCGAGGCGAGCAGCAGCAGCGCCGCCGTGCTGGCCGCCTCCGTGGCCGCCGGCACCGTCTTCGGCATCGTCGTGCCGGCCATGCTGCGCCGCCTGGGCAACATGGCGCAGGATGCCACCGTGGCGTTCGCGCTGTCGGTGATGCTGCTCGTCGCCCTCACCTACACCACCAGCCTGTCGCCGCTCTTGGCCACCCTCACCTTCGGCCTGGTGGCGCGCCACCGGCGCGTCGCCTTCAGCCAGGCGCAGCGCAATTTCGGCGCGCTGGGCGAGCTGCTGACGGTGCTGCTGTTCGTGTATGCCGCCTCGACCCTGGAATGGGCCAGCGTGGCAGCCGGCGCGGGCCTGGCACTGGCCGTCGTCGGCGGACGCCTGCTGACGAAGGTCGTCGGCGTGGCCGCGTTTTCGCATGTGAGCGGCATTTCCTGGCGCAAGGGCGTGCTGACGGGCGTGGCGCTGACGCCCGTCTCCGTCTTCATCATCCTGCTGCTGGAACACGCACGCCAGCATGGCGTGAACTTCGGCGACGAATTGAACGCCCTGGCCGCCATCACCCTGGGCCTGGAACTGGTCGGCCCGGTGCTGGTGCAGCGCGTGCTGATGCTGGCCAAAGAAACCCACGAAATCAAGGAGCGCTAAATGCCGCTGGAACCCTTTGGCCAATCGGCCGCGCTGACCTTCGGCGTCGAACTCGAACTGCAACTGGTAAACCTGTCGGACTATGACTTGACGGCCGCCAGCCCCGACCTGCTGCATCTGCTGAATAAAAAACCGTTTCCCGGCAACGTCACGCCGGAAATCACCGAGAGCATGATCGAGATCAACTCGAGCGTGCACACGCATCACGGTCCCCTGCTGGAGCAGTTGCAGGAAATCCGCGACACCTTGATCACGGCCGGCGACAAGCTCAATATCGGCATCGCGGGCGGCGGCACGCACCCGTTCCAGCAATGGTCGTCGCAAAAGATCTTTTCCAAGCCCCGTTTCCAGGAAATCTCGGAACTGTACGGCTATCTGGCCAAGCAGTTCACCATCTTCGGCCAGCACGTGCACATCGGCTGCGCCTCGGGCGACGACGCCATGTTCCTGCTGCATTCGCTGAACCGCTACATCCCCCACTTCATCGCCCTGTCGGCTTCCTCGCCCTACGTGCAGGGACGCGACACCCTGTTCGATTCGGCCCGCCTGAACTCCGTGTTCGCGTTTCCCATGAGCGGGCGCGCGCCGTTCACCCTCAGCTGGGACCAGTTCTCCAACGAGTATTTCGCCAAGATGGAGAACACGGGCATCATCAAGAGCATGAAGGATTTTTACTGGGATATCCGTCCCAAGCCGGAATTCGGCACCATCGAACTGCGCGTGTGCGACACGCCACTGACGGTGGAGCGGGCCGCCGCGCTGGCCGCCTACCTGCAGGCCCTGTGCCGCTACCTGCTCGAACGCCGCGAAACGCCGCCGGTGGAAGACGACTACCTCGTGTATAACTACAACCGCTTCCAGGCTTGCCGCTTCGGCCTCGATGGCGCCATCACGCACCCGAAAACCTACGAAACGATGTCGCTGCGCGAAGACATCATGACCACCCTGCGCAAGATGGAACCGCACGCCGAGGCGCTGGGCAGCACGCCAGCCCTGAAACACCTGTCGGACGTGGCCAAGCAATGGAGCGACGCACAATACCTGCGCAAGCAGCACAATGTGCAGGGCAGCGCCGAGGGCATGGTCGATTCGGCGATCCGATGCTTCCGGGGCGAACCCATGAATTATTGAGGGCTGGCCCGTTCACCCCAACCCCGGATCTTGCTTTTGAGGTGCAATCAGAAGCGTAGGTCGGACTAGCCCATAGGGCGTAAGCCGACAATATTGTTAGCCCCAGTGCTGGTGTCGGATTACGCGCTTGCGCGCTAATCCGACCTGCAGTCTTCTTGGCCGCCTCTCCCTTCTGCTCGCGACGGTTTTGCCGGTCATCGTGACTTTTACCCCAACAGCGCAAAGCCAAAAAACCACACCCGCCGCCCCCGTCATTTACAGCCCCTGCCCCCGCTTGTTACAATAAGTGAGAATGATTCTTATTATTGTTTAAATCCACCGATCCGGCCGGGCCGGCCATGCAAGGGGAATGCGATGCCGCTGGCAGAGCCGCTACAACGCCAGGACATTGCGACACTGTATGCCGACCACCATGGCTGGCTGCAGGGCTGGCTGCGCAAAAAACTCGGCAGCACGGCGTGCGCGGCCGATATGGCGCATGACACCTTCGTGCGCCTGCTCGACCGCGAAGACGCCGTCGCCGCGCGCGAGCCGCGCGCCTTTCTCGCCACCGTCGCGCAGCGCGTGCTGTTCAACCATTACCGCCGTCAGAAACTCGAAGAGGCTTACCTCGACGTGCTGGCGCAACTGCCGCCCCGGCATGCGCCATCGCCCGAGGAACGGTCGCTGCTGCTGGCCACCGTGTTTGAACTCGACCGCATGCTCGACGGCTTGCCGCCTCCCGTGAAACGGGCTTTTTTACTGCGCCAGCTCGACGAGCTGCCACAGGAAGACATTGCGCGCCAGCTCGGCATCTCGCTGGCGACAGTAAAACGCCATCTGCAGCGTGCCGCCAGCGCCACGCAAGCGTGGCAGCAGTTGCAAACGCAGCATGAACACCTGCCGCCCGCCATGCAGGCGACCCTGCTGCGCGCCTGCGTGCAGGCGAATGCACCGCGCCGCCATGCCGTCAAGACCCTGGCCCTGCTGCTGGCCTGCGGCACCTCGCTGTATGCATTCGAACGCCGCGGCCCGTGGCGCGGCTGGACGGCCGACTACCGCACCGGCGTCAACCAGCGCCGCGTCGTGACCCTCGATGACGGCACGCGGCTCACGCTCAACACCAGCAGCGCCGTCAATATCGTTTACAACGGCGAACAGCGCCGCATTCAACTGCTGGCCGGTGAAATCTTCATCGCCACCGGCAAGGATGCGGCACAGCGGCCGTTCTTCGTCGACACGCCGCATGGCAGCCTGCAGGCGCTGGGCACGCGTTTCACGGTGCGACTGCACGAGCAATATGCCAGCGCCGGCGTGCTCGAAGGCGCCGTCGCCGTGCTGGCCGACGACGGCGGCCAGCGCCTGGTGCTGCGTCCCGGGGAAGGCGCCCATTTCGACGGCACCGGCTTGCACCGCCAGGCGCTGGCGCCTTATGGCGGCGCCTGGCTGGACGGCATGCTGGTGGCGCGCGACATGCGCCTGGCCGATTTCCTCGCCGAGCTGTCGCGCTACAGCGACCATCCGCTGGCCTGCGCGCCCGCCGTCGCCAGCCTGCGCGTGTCCGGTTCCTACCCGCTGGCCGATGTCAGCGCCATCCTCGACGCCGTCAGCGCCAGCCTGCAGCTGCGGCGCAATACCGTCACGCGCTTCTGGGGCCATCAGGTGGTGCGCATCGAACTGGCGGCCCGCTGAAAAATATTTTCTGCAAAGTGAGCTGTTTCGCCGTGCTCGCGTGACTTGGTAAGTAATGCTCGGGAAATTATTGTGAATTTATGACGAACAGAACCGGATGCTGTGCAAGGCGCCTGCAGCGACGCAGTGCGAGCACTGCTAGCTGCGGGCAACACCGCACAGCGCCGCTTATGGAAGTCAGAAAACACAATAACTTATTGAGGGTTACTTAGATAGGCAGTCTCCATCTTGCGCATCCACGAAAGGTTTTATTCCATGCACCACGCTTCGCGTTCCCTCCTTACCCGCACCGTCCTGGCCTGCGCCCTGTCGCAAATCGGCATGGCCCTGGCCCTGCCGGCATCGGCCCAGGCACAAACCCGGCAAGTACGCGCCTACAGCATTCCGGCCGGCGCGCTGGGTGACGTGCTGACGCGCTTTGGCAGCGACAGCGCCATTTTATTGTCGTTCTCCAGCGAGGCCACGCAAGGCTTGCGCAGCGCCGGCCTGCAAGGCAGCTACAGCCTGCAGGAGGGTTTCAGCGTGCTGCTGGCGGGCAGCGGCCTGCAAGCCGTGCCGCAATCGAACGGCGGCTACCTGCTGCAAAAGATCGCCGCCGGCGCCGGCGCCCCTTCGGCGGACAGCCGCGGCGTGGCCGTCATGAGCGGCGTCACGGTGGTGGCGGCGGCCGAGCACAGCGCCGCCACCAGCGGCACGGGCAGCTATACGGGCGGCCCCGCCAGCGGCGCCACGGGACTGGCGTTGACGCAACGCGAAACGCCGCAGTCGCTGACCATCGTCACGCGCCAGCAGATGGATGACCAGAACAGCAACGCCGTCTCCGACGTCATGAAAAACGTCAATGGCGTGAGCGTGCAAAACTACGACAGCGACCGCTGGAGCTTCCAGGCGCGCGGCTTTGCCGTCACCAATTTCCAGTACGACGGCGTATCGGCCATCTATGACGGTGTCTACGACTGGGGCACGACGAACAGCGACATGGCCATCTATGACCGCATCGAGGTGCTGAAGGGCGCGACGGGCCTGATGAGCGGCTCGGGCGACCCGTCGGCCACCGTCAACATGGTGCGCAAGCGCCCCACCGCCAGCTTCGAAGGTTCGGCCACCCTGGGCGCGGGATCGTGGGACAACTACCGCGGCGAAGCCGATGTCTCCGGCCCGCTCAATGCCAGCCGCACGGTGCGCGGCCGCCTGGTGGGCGCCTACCAGGACAAGCATTCCTACCTGGACCGCTACACGCAGCAGAAATCCGTCGCCTACGGCATCATCGAGGCGGACCTGACATCCGTCACCCTGCTCACGGCAGGCTTCACGCACCAGGATTACAAGCCGCGCGGCTCGACCTGGACAGGCTTCCCCGTCCTGCTTTCCGATGGCACCCGCACGGATTTCCCCACCTCGTGGAACCCTGCCACGGACTGGAGCCGCCGCGACATGCAGAACACCACGCTGTTCACATCGCTGGAACATACGTTCGCCAACGAGTGGAAAGTGAAATTGAGCGCCAACCAGCTGCGCAGCAAGCATGACAGCGTGCTCGGTTCGGCCAGTGGCGGCAATCCCGCGCCTGTCACGGGCGCAGGCACGTATTTCTTCATGGGCAAATACAAGGGCGACCGCCGCCAGACCACCGTCAACGTGGATGCCAGCGGTCCATTCACGGCATTTGGCCGTCGGCATGAAGCGATGATCGGGTATTCCAGTTCGACGGCAAAGCAGGATGGTCCCGTCTACGAATCGGTCTACCCTCCCGTGGAAGGCAGCTATTTCGACTGGCGCGGCCAGTATGCGGAACCGGCATTCAAGCGCCTGGGCGACGACAACGACAGCACGCGCCAGAGCGGCCTGTATGGCGCCGTGCGCCTGCATCCCGTCGATGCGCTGTCCGTCATCGTCGGCGCGCGCGTCAGCAACTACAAGCAGGAACAGGACCGCACCTTCTTCGACGCCGGCACCGCGCGCATCACCTCGCGCATCGAGGAAAACAAGGTCGTCACGCCGTATGCGGGCGTCGTGTATGACCTCGACAAGACCTATTCCGTGTTCGGCAGCTACACGAGCATCTTCGCGCCGCAGAGCAACCGCGACATCAACCGCAATTTCCTGTCGCCCGTGCGCGGCAAGGGCGTGGAAGCGGGTGTGAAGGCGGAGTACCTCGACGGCACGGTCAATGCCAGCGCGTCCCTGTTCCAGATCCGCCAGAGCAACGTGGCCAGTTCCGTGGGCGAAGTCAACGGCGAAGAAGCGTATAAAGCCATCGACGGCGTCACCAGCCGCGGCGTGGAGATGGAAGTGACTGGCGAAGTGGCCAAGGATGTGAAGCTGAGCGCCGGCTACACCTACACCCACGTGCGCGACGCGGATGGCAAGGATGTGTTTTCCACCATGCTGCAAACGACGCAGCCTGCCCACCTGGTGCGCGTGCAAGGCACGTGGCGCCTGCCGGCCAGCCTGGACAAGCTGACCGTCGGTGGCGGCGTCAACTGGCAAAGCAGCTACGAAGGCAATATCTGGAATCCCGCCATCGAGGACTATTCGCGCGTCAAGCAGGGCGGCTACGCGCTGGTCAACCTGTTGGCCCGCTACGAGATCAGCAAGAACGTCACGGCCAGCCTCAACGTGAACAACCTGCTGGACAAGAAGTACCTGACGGGACTGGGCCTGTTCCAGACGGGCTTCTACGGCGAGCCGCGCAATGTGATGTTCACCGTGCGCACGAAGTTTTAATCAGCTTCCGTACAGCGCCAGCGCCCAGGCTGGCGGGCGCAACTCCAGCGCCAGCGACAGGCAAGCGGGATCGAAGCGTGCCGCCAGCAGGTACACATTGGCGGCGCCCTTCGGCTCCCAATTCCCCGTAAAGCCCTTTTCACCGGCCGCCACGCGCTTGCGGTCGAAGGGCACGGCGCTTTTCGCGAACTCCTCGTGCGTCTTTCTGCCCTGCGCATAGGGCGCCAGCCAGGCCAGCGCCTCAGCCAGGCGCCGCGCTTCCGGCGCGCCATACCAGTCGTCGCCATGCGCCTGCGCCATCAGGGCTGTCGTCAGCAGCGGCTCCAGGCTGTAGGTGGTGTAATGCAGGGCGTCGCGCTGCTCGAAGTCGAAGGGTACGCCGCCGGCGTCGATATTGCGCGGCACGTGCGCCAGGAAGCGTTCCTTCGCCCGCGCGATCAGCAAGGCGTCGCCCGTGACATACGCGGCGGCCGTGCCGATCTTGATGCGGTGGCTGTGCCAGTTGTTGCGCGCCGTGGACGGGCCGCCCACCTTGATGGGATCACTCAAATACCCGTGCGCCAGGGTGCGGCAAAACGCCTGCACCTGCTCGCGCTCGACGCCGTTCAAGCGTTCCTGTACCAGGTCATAGCCCATCAGCAGGCTGGCCAGCTCCGTCTCGTCGACGGGGCTGAACGAGGGCTGATAGCTGCCGCTCCAGGCCAGCAGCAGCTGGCGCGCCGCCTCGAAATGCGCCATCTCGCCCGACAGCCGCCAGGCCAGCGCCTGCAAGCGCGCCTGGCGCCAGTCTTCCTGCGCCTGCTGGCTGGTCTCGCGTCCGCCCTCTCCCTTCAGCAAGCCGCCCGTGCGCACTTCAGCCATCAGGTGCACGGGCCGCGCCGCATCCTTGCGCGCCGCCTTGACCACCTGTTCGGCAATGGCCGGCGCCACCCGCGTCTTGAGCGTGCGGGCGCGCGCGGCGGACGTCAGCGCAAACGGCAGCGGCCCCTCATGCGGGCGCGGCGCCGCGCGCAAGCCCGCCAGGGGCAACGCCAACAGTGCCGCCAGCACAGTGCGCCGGCGGATCAGGTGCGTACTCAAAACCGCGTCTCCCGCGCCGCGCGCAAAAAGTTATCGAGGATGGGCGTGCAATCGAGCAGCTCGACGCCGCCCGCCGAATGGAATTCCGGGTGCCACTGCAAGCCCATGACGAAGCGCGCCCGCTGGTAGCGGATGGCTTCGACGATATTGTCCCCTTGCGAATACGCTTCCACGGTGATGTCGCGCCCCAGGTCCTTGACCGACTGGTGGTGGATGGAATTGACGAGCGCCTCGCCCGCCTTCGGGAACATGCCCGCCAGCGACGAGCCTTTCGGGAAGACGATGCTGTGACGGTGACGGTCATACAGGTCGTTGACGTGCGAGGTGGCGCCTTCCACATCCGAGGCGATGTCCTGGTACAGGGTGCCGCCAAAGCCCACGTTGATGAGTTGGCAGCCGCGGCAGATGCCCAGCACGGGTTTGCCCGCATCGACGAATTCGTGCAGCAGCTCCAGTTCGTACAGGTCGCGCGCACGGTCGCCGTTCCATTCGGGCCGCGTGGCTGCCTCGGAATACGTCTGCGGCGAGACGTCGGCGCCGCCCTGCAGCACCAGGCCGTCCAGGTGGCGCGCATAGTGGCGCAAGGTGATATTGCTCGGGTGTAGCTGGCCGCTGGTATTGACCGTCGGGATCATGAAGACCAGCACGTCGCGCGACATGACCCATTGGGCGATCGACTCTTCCAGGTATTGCAGGTTCTTGCTGCGCAGGCCAGTGGCGCCCGGTTCGGGGTGGAAAATGCGCGCCGAGATGCCGATGCGCAGGGTGCGCCGCATGAAATCGCGGCTGGCCTTGTCGCGCATGGAGCGGTAGCGCGACGAGATCACCCGCCAGGCCAGCGCCAGCGGCGTATCGTTGTCCTTCAGGTAGCGGGGGGCCGCGTCGCGCGCACGGTGCTCATCATCGGGTGCCCGGCGGCCCACCCGGTCAGGCCGCGACGGCGGTGATGCTGGCGCTGCGGGATCGGTGGAAGGAGGAAGCTGGGGATCTTTTTCGTCTGACATGGCGGGGCTGACTGAAAGCGGAGACGTTTTCAATATAAACCCCTGCCCCCGAAAGCACGATTCAATTTTGTAACAAAAGCATACGCACGGGGCATCCACGCAACACGCTCAACGCATACGGCCCGTTTACGCTGGCGGCCCCGCTTTTTAGAGAATCTTTACGCCCCCGCTGCTAATCTTGAACGTACCTCAACCACCGCTGCAAAGCCACCATGGAACCCCATTCACGCCTGCAAACGCATCAAGCGCATCAAGCACTGCCCCACCGCCATCCCCGCCTGCCCACCTTCCTCATGCACATCACGGTCGACAAAGCCTGC
This sequence comes from Janthinobacterium sp. SUN128, assembly GCF_030587275.1. Taxonomy (NCBI): domain Bacteria; kingdom Pseudomonadati; phylum Pseudomonadota; class Betaproteobacteria; order Burkholderiales; family Oxalobacteraceae; genus Janthinobacterium; species Janthinobacterium sp. SUN128. The sequence continues at coordinate 3,935,857 of NZ_JAPWHY010000001.1, forward strand.
CTGGCCGAGCTGCGCCAGTTGGTCGTCAAGACCTGCGGCGGCATGCTGTCGTTCATGCGCGTCGAGGCGGTCGACCATGCCGAACGCATGAAGGTCTGGCTGTGCGTGACGGAACCGGCCCTGCGCCTGACCATGGATGCCGTCATGCGCCTGTTGCCGGCGGCGGAATTTGGCCGCATCAGCCAGGGGAAATCGCTATGAACCAGTATGCCTGCGAGCACGCGATGTCTTCAATGCGCATCACCGCGCACTTCCAGGGCATCTGGGTGCCGATGGTCACGCCATTCCGTGATGGCGATGGCGACATCGACTTCGACGCCGCCCAGCAGCTCGCGTGCGATCTGGCCGCCAGCGGCATCGACGGCCTGGTGGTGTGCGGCACCACGGGTGAAGCGGCCATGCTGAGCGCCGCAGAACAGACCATGCTGCTCGACAGCGTGCTCGAAGCCGTCGGCCCCCGCTTCCCCGTGTTGATGGGGATCGGCGGCAGCGATACGCGCGGTGTCGTCGCCACGGTGCAACGCTACAACGACCATCCGCTGGCCGGCCTGCTCATCTCCGCACCCGCCTATGTGCGCCCTTCGCAGGATGGCATCGTGCGCCATTTCCAGGCCATCGCCGCCGCCACCGACCAGTCCATCGTGCTGTACAACGTGCCGGCACGCACGGGCGTCAATATCGAACCGCAGACGGCGGCCCTGCTGGCGCGCGACTCGCACTTCGTCGCCATCAAGGAAGCGGGCGGCAAGCTGCAGCAGCTGGGCGAACTGCTGCTCGACACGCGCCTGGACGTCTTGTGCGGCGACGATGCGCTGCTGCTGGCCAGCCTGTCCATGGGCGGCCACGGCGCCATGTCGGCCGCCGCCCAGGTGCGCCCCGACCTGTATGCGCAGCTGTACCACCTCGTCAAGCAGGGCCGCCACGGCGCCGCCGGCGCGCTGTTCAAGACCATGCTGCCCGTCATCCGCCTGCTGTTTGCCGAACCGAATCCCGCTCCCGTCAAGGCGGCGCTGGCCATGCAGGGCAAGGTGCGCGACGCATTGCGCCTGCCGATGACGCCCATGTCTTCCGCCGGCCAGGCCGCCCTGGCCGCGGCACTCGATCCATTGATGCAGCTGCCGGCATGGACGGCCAGCGACAGGGAAGAGCCGCGCGAAGGCTGTCTGCTGCAGCTGGTCTCCCCTGCCGACATCATGCCAGCCGTACGCCAAGATGATCATCGCCATCACGGATGAACGCGGGGGGATGGAAAAATCCATCCTGGCCGGGCGGCTGGCCGCCTCGCGCGCGCTGGCCGGACGCAAAGTATTGCTGCTCGATGCCGATCCGCGCCAGGGCGCCATGGCGCAAGCCAGGAACATGCACGACGGCGCCATGCACAGCAGCCTGACGCGGCCGCGCCTGATGGCGCGCGCCATCAGCGCCAAGGGCTTGCAACCGGAGCTGGAACACCTGGTGCACTGCTACCACGACATCGTCATCGACAGCGAAGGCCGCGACTCCATGGGCAGCCGTTCGGCCCTGATCGCCGCGCGCGTGCTGGTGGTGCCGCTCGACGGTGTCGTCGACGCCGCCGCGCAATCAGGCTTGGCGCTGCGCATCGCGCACGCGCGCAGCGTCAATCCGGGCCTGCGCGTCCTGCTGGCAACGGACACGCAAGCGGCACCCGCCCACGCCCTGGCCGCGCAGATTCCCGCCGCCCGCGTAGTCAGCCTGGGACAGCTGTACTGCGCCGTTTTCAACCTGCCGGCCTAGCCTGGCGCATCACGTAAAAAAAGGCGGCGCATGCGCCGCCTCTCCTCCCTGTCAATTAAAACGTCTTGCTGACGGTCAGCTGCAGCGCCGTCTTGCCCATGAATTTGCCATTCACGGGTGAAGCATAGGCGGACTTGCCCGCGTTCGTGCCGATCACGGCCAGCGCGCCCGTCACCACGCCGAAGTCGCGCGTGACGCCCACTTTCCAGTCCGTATAGCTAGCCGCGTCGTTGTTTTGGACCTTCTGATGGCCCGCATGCAGGTTGCCGGTCCAGCCGTTCGTCAGGTCGATGGTCGCGCCGATGTCCAGGTAGCCGCTGTTCTTGCTGTTGACGATGCCGAACAGGTTCGAGACGGCGTGCGAATATTTGACGTAGGCGGGACCATACGACAGCTGGCCGTAGACTTCCTGCGTGTCCGCGTCGGCCAGGCCGGCGATGTGCTTCAAGCCGTTGTCCGCATACACGTACGCCAGCACGCCCACGTCATAGCCAACGTCGCTGGTCAACTGGCCGCGCTTGCCCGCATACAGGTCCACTTCCACGTCGCCGCTGCCGCCCGCGTCCTTGGTCCACTTGATGGTGGAGGCCCAGGCGCCCGCGTACAGGCCCGTCGGGTTGTTGACATAGTCGGCGCCGCCCTGCAGCGCGGGTTTCAAGCGCGTCTGCGAAATGCCGCGATAACGGTAGTCGGACACGCCGGCCACGTTGAAGCTGACTTCATTATCGGGCTTGGCCTCTTCCGCGTGGGCCAGGCTGCCCGTAAAGGCTGTGGCGACGGCAAGTGCAAGTAACATTTTATTCATGGTTTTTTCTTCTTCATTGGTGGTATGGGCCTTTGCCAACATGGCGCAGCTGGCCCGCCGCTGCAAAAATTTTGGGTAAAGCGTCCCCCTGGCGCGCGCGGCGCCTGTTTTCCAACAGGGGATTGACAGGTGTTAGAGCGGCAGCAGCAGCCGGTAGCCGACGGCCGTTTCCGTCAACAGGTACTGCGGCTGGGCCGGATCGGCTTCCAGCTTCTGGCGCAGATGCCCCATGTAGATGCGCAGGTAATGGCCGTTTTCACTGTTCGACGGCCCCCACACTTCGCGCAGCAGCTGCGGATTGGTGACCACCCTGCCCGCGTTCTTCACGAGTACCGACAGCAAACGGAATTCCGTCGGCGTCATGTGCACCAGTTGCTTGTTGCGCGTCACCAGCCTGTCCTTCAGGTCGACCCGCACGTCGCCGAACTGCACCACGCCATCATCGCTGGCGGCGGGCTGGCGCTGACGGCGCAAGGTGGCGCGCACGCGGGCCAGCAGTTCGCCCACGCCGAACGGCTTGGTCAGATAATCGTCGGCACCCGCGTCCAGCGCGCGGATCTTGTCCTGCTCGTCGACCCGCGCCGACAGCACGATGATGGGCACGGCCGACCATTTGCGGATGTCGGCGATGAAATCGATGCCGTCGCCGTCGGGCAGCCCCAGGTCCAGCACGATCAGGTCGGGCCGGCGCGTGCCGGCATCGATCAGGCCCCGCTGCATGGTGGCGGATTCGAAAATCTGCCAGCCCTCGTCTTCCAGCGCGGCACGCACGAAGCGGCGGATTTGCGGTTCATCCTCGACCAGCAAGGCGGTGGCGGAAGGTTCGTTCATGTTGGTTTTCCTGTTTCATGGTCGTTGGCGTCATCGAGCTCAGTCTCCGGCGGCGCCGGGGGCGTGCCCAGCGGCAGGCTGAAGACGATGGCGGCGCCCTGTCCCGGCGCGTGCGGCTGCGCGTGGATGGTGCCGCCGTGGGCTTCGACGATGGCGCGGCAAATGGCCAGCCCCAGCCCGACGCCCGGCTTGTTCGATTCGCGCTCGCCGCGCGTAAATTTCTCAAAAATGGCTTCTTCTCGGCCCGGCGGCAAACCCGGGCCATCATCAGACACCGCCACCTGCAGGAACTGGCCATGCACCCCGGCCGCGACCGTGATGGTGCTGCCCGGCGGCGTGTACTTGGCCGCGTTTTCCAGCAGGTTGCACAGCACGCGCTCGACCAGCACGGCATCGTAGCGCACCAGCGGCAAGTCCGGCGCCAGCTGCGTCTGCACGGCATGCTGCTGCAATTGCGGGCCGCTGGCGCGCAGCGCGCTGCCCACCACTTCTTCCAGCGCCTGCCATTGAAGGTTCAGGCGCACCTGTCCACTCTCGATGCGCGCCATGTCCAGCAAGTTCGCCACCAGGGCGCTCATGCGCACGGTTTCGGACTGCAGCGAGCGCGCCATGTCCAGCTGCGTGGGCGACAAGGCGGGCCGCGACAGGGCCAGCGATTCGGCCAGGCCAACCAGCGACGTCAATGGCGTGCGCAAGTCGTGCGACAGGGCCGCCAGCAGCGAATTGCGCAGCCGCTCGGACTCCATCTGCAGCAGCGCGCCCTGGGCCACGTCGATATAGTGCACGCGTTCGAGGGCGATGGCCGCCAGCGCGGCAAAGGTATCGAGGTGCTGGCGCTGTTCCGGCACCAGCAGCCAACGCCCGCGCTGCGCGCCATCGAGCGGCAGCAGCGCCAGCACGCCCCGCGTGCGCATCGGCGCGATCAGCGGCAGGTAGAAAACGGGCGAAGCCGGCAAGGTATCGGTCCCCGTCCCCGCCGCCTGTGCATGGTCGAAGGCCCACTGCGCAATGCCGATATCGAGCGCCTCGCCGCCGTTCGGGGCCTGCAAGCCGCCCTCATCATCGGGCAGCAGCAGAGTGGCGCGCGCGCGGAAAGCCCGTTCAATGGCGCTTTTCGTGATGTCGAAAATCTGCTCCGTCTGCAGCACGCCGGACAGCTCGCGCGAGAATTCATACAGGGCGCGGGCGCGTGCTTCGCGGTGCGAGGCCACGCGCGCCTGGAAGCGCAGGCCCGCCGTCAGGTGGCCCGTGATCAGGCCCACGGCCAGCATCACGCCAAAGGTGATCACATACTGGAAATCGCCCACGGCAAACGAGAAGCGCGGTGGCACGAAGACGAAATCGAAGCAGGCCACGCCCACCAGGCTCGCCAGCGCCGCCGGCCCGCGTCCCAGGCGCACGGCCACCAGCACCACCGTCAGCAAGGACAGCATGGCGATATTGGCCAGGTCAAGATAAGGCTGCAGGGGGACGGAGGCGAGCGCCGTGGCCAGGCTGGCGCCGGCGGCCAATATGTAGCGCCAATGGCGCGGGGGCCGGCGCGGCGCTTCCGCATCTTCGCCGGCCGCGCGCCGGGGCGCCGCATCGGCAGGCGGCAAGCCCACCTCGATCAAATCGATATCGGGTGCCAGGCTGGCCATGCGCGCGGCTGGCGGCGTGTGCCACAGGCGCGTCAGCGTGCCGGCGCGGCCACGGCCCACGATGACTTTTGAGATATTCGCGTTGCGCGCATACTCGACCACGGCGCCGGCGATGTCGGCGGACGGCACAATGGCCGTGCGCGCGCCCAGGTCCTGCGCCAGTTTCAGGGTTTTCAGGATGCGCTCGCGCTGGATCGCCGGCAGGCGCTGCAAACGCGGTGTTTCCACGTACAGCGCATGCCATTCCGCATTCAGCTGGCTGGCCAGGCGCGCCGTGCTGCGGATCACGTGCTCGCCGCCCGCGTGCGGTCCCACGCAGGCGAGCAGCGCGGCGCCCGTCTTCCACACGGGATTGATGGATTTCTCGACGCGGTAAGCCTGCACGTCGTCCTGCACCCGGTCCGCCGTGCGGCGCAAGGCCAGTTCGCGCAAGGCGATCAGGTTACCCTTGCGGAAAAAATGCTGCGATGCCCGCTCGGCTTGCAGCGGCTGATACACCTTGCCCTGCTTCAGGCGGCGCAGCAGTTCATCGGCCGGGATATCGACCAGCACCACTTCATCGGCGCGGTCGAATACCGTGTCGGGCAAGGTCTCCGCCACGCGCACGCCCGTGATCCCGCCCACCACGTCGTTCAGGCTTTCCAGGTGCTGCACATTCACGGTGGAGAGCACGTCGATGCCGGCCGCTAGCAATTCCTCGACATCCTGCCAGCGTTTCGGATGGCGCGAACCGGCCACGTTCGAGTGGGCCAGTTCATCCATCAGTATCAGCGCCGGCGCGCGCCGCAACGCTTCGTCCAGGTCGAACTCGAACAGGGTCTTGCCCCGGTACTCGATGGCCTTCAGGGGCAGCACGGGCAAGCCGTCAAGCTGGGCCGCCGTATCCTGGCGCCCATGCGTCTCCACTACCCCCACCAGCAAGTCCTGGCCATCGGCCAGCAGTTTGCGTGCGGCCGCCAGCATCGCATAGGTCTTGCCGACGCCGGCCGAGGCGCCAAAATAGATGCGCAGCCGGCCGCGCGCGGCTTTCTTTTCCTGTGCCTGCACTTGCGCCAGCAGGGCATCAGGGTCGGGGCGTTGGCTGTCGTTGGGGAGCATGTTGTATTTTAATCTTCCTGGGCATTGTAGGTCGGATTAGCGCGCTAGCGCGTAATCCGACGACATCGTTGGCCTGGCCGGTGGTGATGTCGGCTTACGCCGGCCAACCAACCGTTGTCAGCTTACTTTGCCATGGCATCCAGCGCCAGATTCAGTTCCAGCACATTCACGCGCGGCTCGCCGAAAAAGCCGATATACGCGGTTTTCTGCACCTTGGCGATGGCGTTTTCCACCTGCGCCAGCGGCATGGCGCGCACGCGGGCCACGCGCGGCGCCTGGTACAGGGCCCCCGCCAGGCTGATTTCAGGATCCAGGCCGCTGCTCGACGCCGTCACCAGATCGACAGGGATCGGGTTGCGGTTGCCCGGATCGGCAGCCTGCAGGGCGGCGATGCGCGCCTGGACGGCGTCCACCAGGGCCGGATTGGTCGGCCCCTGGTTCGAGCCGCCCGAACCGGCACCGTTGTTCGCCATCGGCGCGGTGGCCGATGGGCGGCCCCAGAAATACTTGGGCGAGGTGAAGGACTGGCCGATCAGGGTCGAGCCGACAGGGCGGCCAGCCCGCTCGACGATGCTGCCGTTGACTTCATCGTTGAAAGCCAGCTGCCCGATGCCGGCCGTGGCAAACGGATAGACGACGCCGCATATCACGGTCAGCGCGGCAAACAGGACCAGGGCGGGACGTACGATAGTGTTCATGACGGTTCCTTTAGACTAAATTGAGTGCGGACAGCAGCATGTCGATCAGCTTGATGCCGATGAAGGGCAGGACGATGCCGCCCAGGCCGTAGATCAGCAGGTTGCGGCGTAACAGGCTGGCCGCGCCGATGGCCCGGTATTGCACGCCTTTCAGCGCCAGCGGAATCAGCACGACGATGATCAATGCATTGAAGATCACGGCCGACATGATGGCCGAGGCGGGACTGGCCAGGTGCATGATGTCCAGCGCTTTTAGCTGCGGATAGGTGCCCACGAAGGCGGCCGGGATGATGGCGAAGTACTTGGCGATGTCGTTCGAAATCGAGAACGTCGTCAGCGAACCGCGCGTCATCAGCATCTGCTTGCCGATTTCAACGATTTCCAGCAGCTTGGTGGGATTCGAATCCAGGTCCACCATATTGCCCGCTTCTTTTGCCGCCTGCGTGCCCGAGTTCATGGCCACGGCCACGTCGGCCTGGGCCAGCGCCGGCGCATCGTTGGTGCCGTCGCCCGTCATCGCCACCAGGCGGCCTTCGGCCTGGTAGCTGCGGATGAGTTTCAGCTTGTCTTCCGGCGTCGCTTCGGCGAGGAAATCGTCCACGCCCGCTTCGGCGGCAATCGCCGCTGCCGTCAGCTTGTTGTCGCCCGTGATCATGACGGTCTTGATGCCCATGCGTCGCAATTCCGCGAAGCGCTCCTTGATGCCGCCCTTGACGATATCCTTCAGCTCCACGGCGCCCATGACGCGGCCATCGTCAACCACCACCAGCGGCGTGCTGCCGCGGCGGGCGATGTCGTCGACGGCGCGCCCCACCTCGGCCGGATACGGCTGGCCCAGCGCTTCCACGTACTTCTTCATGGAGTCGGCCGCGCCCTTGCGCAGCTGGCGCACCTGCTGTTCGCCCGCGATATCCACGCCGCTCATGCGCGTCTGCGCCGTGAAGGGCACGAAGGTGGCGTGCAGGCTGGCCATCTCGCGTTCGCGGATATTGAACTTCTGCTTGGCCAGCACGACGATGCTGCGCCCTTCCGGCGTTTCATCGGCCAGCGAGGCCAGCTGCGCCGCATCGGCCAGCTGCTGCTCCGTCACGCCGGGCGCCGGCACGAAGCTGGAAGCCTGGCGGTTGCCCAGGGTGATGGTGCCCGTTTTGTCAAGCAGCAGCACGTCCACGTCGCCAGCCGCTTCCACGGCGCGGCCCGACGTGGCGATCACATTGGCCTGCATCATGCGGCTCATGCCGGCCACGCCGATGGCGGACAACAGGCCGCCGATGGTGGTCGGAATCAGGCACACGAGCAGCGCGATCAGCACGGTGATGGTCACCGGCGTGCCACTGCCGGCCGCCGCCACGGAAAACAGCGAATACGGCAGCAGGGTCACGGTGACGATCAGGAACACGATCGACAAGGCGACAAGCAGGATCGTCAGGGCGATCTCATTCGGCGTCTTCTGGCGTTTGGCGCCTTCGACCATGGCGATCATGCGGTCGATGAAGGCTTCGCCAGGGTTGACGGAAACGCGCACCAGCAGCCAGTCCGACAGCACGCGGGTACCGCCCGTGACGGCGGAAAAGTCGCCGCCCGATTCGCGGATGACGGGCGCCGATTCGCCCGTGATGGCGCTCTCGTCGACGGAGGCCACGCCGGCCGTCACTTCGCCGTCGGCGGGAATCACGTCACCCGCCTCCACCAGCACCGTCATGCCCTTGCGCAGGTCGGTGGCCGGCGTGGGCAGCCAGGAAGTGCCGTATTTCGGCGTCTGCATTTTCTTTGCCATCACCGTCTGCTTGAGGGCGCGCAGGGACGCGGCTTGCGCCTTGCTGCGGCCTTCGGCCAGCGCTTCGGCGAAATTCGCGAACAGCACGGTAAACCACAGCCACACGGCGACGGCGACGATGAAGCCGAATGGCGCTTCGCCCTGGCCATTCAGGGCCTGGATGGCCAGCAAGGTCGTGATGATGCTGCCCACGTAGACGACGAACATCACGGGGCTGCGCCACTGCGTGCGGGGGTCGAGTTTTTTGAACGCATCGACGACGGCGGGGCCGATCAGTGCGGAATCGAACAAGGTCAGGCTTGTGCGTGACATGGTAGCCTCTTATTTGATGAAAAGTTGCAGGTGTTCGACGATCGGGCCCAGGGCCAGCGCGGGAACGTAATTCAAAACGCCGACGAGCACGACAACGCCGATCAGCAGGCCGATGAACATGGGGCCGTGCGTGGGCATGGTGCCGGCATTGGCCGACAGGCGCTGCTTGGCCGCCAGCGAACCGGCCACCGCCAGCACGGGCACGATCACGCCGAAGCGGCCGAACCACATGGCGATCGCCAGCATCACGTTGTAGAACGGCGTGTTGGCGGACAGGCCGGCAAACGCGCTGCCGTTGTTGTTGGCCGCCGACGTGAAGGCGTACAGGATTTCGGAAAAACCATGCGCGCCCGGATTGGCCACGCCGATCTTGCCCGGCTCGACCATCACGGCGATCGCCGTGCCCGTCAAGACCAGGGCTGGCGTGACCAGGATGGCCAGCGAGACCATCTTCATTTCATAGGCCTGGATTTTCTTGCCCAGATATTCGGGCGTGCGGCCTATCATCAGGCCTGCGATGAAAACGGCCAGGATGGCGAACATCAGCATGCCGTACAGGCCCGTGCCCACGCCGCCGAAGATCACTTCGCCGAACTGCATCAACAGCAGCGGCACCATGCCGCCCAGGGGCATGTAGGAATCGTGCATGGAATTGACGGCGCCGCACGATGCGGCCGTCGTCACTGCCGCGAACAGGGTCGAGGAGCTGATGCCGAAGCGCGTTTCCTTGCCTTCCATATTGCCGCCCGATTGCAGGCTGCTGGCCTGCTGGTCCACGCCCAGGGCTTGCAGGGCGGGATTGGCTTGCTGCTCGGCGCTCATCACGCCAGCCGTCATGACGACAAAGATCAGGGTCATGGCGGCCAGCACGGCCCAGCCCTGGCGCATGTCGCCCACCATGCGGCCGAACGTGAAGCACAGGCCGGCGGGGATGATGAAGATGGCCAGCATCTGCAGGAAGTTCGACAGCACGGTGGGGTTTTCATACGGGTGCGAGGAATTGGCGTTGAAAAAGCCGCCGCCATTCGTGCCCAGCAGCTTGATCGACTCCTGCGACGCGACAGGGCCCATGGCGATCGTCTGCGTCGTTGCCACTTGCGCTTCCATCACGGGCTTGCCGGCCGCATCCAGCACGGGCTGGCCGTCGGCCGTCACTTTCGGCGTTTCATACGCCACGTGGTCGAGCAGGGTCACTTCCTTGTAGGCGGAAAAATTCTGGATCATGCCTTCGCCCATGAAGACGACGGACAGGGCCAGGGACAGCGGCAGCAGGATGTACAGGGTCGAGCGCACCAGGTCGACCCAGAAATTGCCGATCGACTTGCCCGAGCGCGAGGCGAAGCCGCGCACCAGCGCGAAGATCACGGCGATGCCGGTGGCCGCCGAAAAGAAGTTCTGGCACGCCAGGCCCAGCATCTGCGTCAGGTAGCTCATGGTCTGTTCGCCGCCATAACCCTGCCAGTTGGTATTGGCGACGAAGCTGACGGTGGTATTGAACGAGGAATCGGGGCTGACGGCGCCCAGTCCCTGCGGATTGAGTGGCAGGAAGCCCTGCAGGCGCTGCAGGCCGTAGACGAAGACGGCGCCCACGGTATTGAAGACGATCAGGGCGATGGCATAGCTTTTCCAGCCCATGGCCTTGTCGGCGGGAAGGCCGGACCAGCGGTACAGCAGGTTTTCCAGCTTTTGCAGCCAGCCCAGGCCGCGCACGGGGCCATCGCCGGCCACCCTGGCCATGTACAGGCCCAGCGGATAGCCGGCGGCCAGCAGCACGGCGAGGAAAGCCACCAATAACAGTATCGATTGCGTCGTCATCACAGTTCCTCCGCCTTCAGCAGCGCCACCAGCAAATACACGAGCAGGCCAGCCGAGACGACGGCGCCCAGCACATAAAACGCGTTCATTTGACGCTCCCTAATTTGTCGCAGGCGACGGCAAAGCCGGCCGCCACGACGAAAAACACGGCAATCAAGCCGAGATACACGAGATCCATTCCCACCCTCATTCAGGTTTGTTTTGATAGTGAGCAGATTAGCCAAAAGGGTCTAAAAAATTCGTAAAGACTGGGGAGGCAGCTGTAAACAAGATGTAAAAACGGCGGCTTTACCGCATAAAATCCAGCACAATTGGCGCAAAACCACGCGCGCGGCGCACTGTTGTTGCCTTGGAGTAGCGCTATTGCCCGCCGATCAAGATAGAATGCGCGAGCGTCCGCACAAGGACGCCAAGCCTGCCGCACTGCCCTCCCCCAGTGACGCTGGACGGGATATACTGTATATTCATACAGTTATCGCCGCCGCTGTCATTGCGCCCGCAGTGCCCTGGCCTGGCGTTCCAACCACTGTCTTTACTTAGCTTGAACACGTATGGCCACTAAAAAAACAGCATCCGACTACAGCGAATCATCCATCCGTGTCCTGAAAGGACTGGAACCCGTCAAGCAGCGCCCGGGGATGTACACCCGCACTGAAAATCCGCTGCACATCATTCAGGAAGTGATCGACAATGCCTCCGACGAGGCGCTGGGCGGTCATTGCACGCATATCGCCGTCACGCAAAACACGGATGGCAGCATTACCGTCGAAGACAATGGCCGCGGCATTCCCGTCGGCCTGCACCCGGAAGAAGGCGTGCCGACGGTGGAAATCGTGTTTACACGACTGCACGCGGGCGGCAAGTTCGACAAGGGTTCGGGCGGCGCCTATGCGTTCTCGGGCGGCTTGCACGGCGTCGGCGTGTCCGTCACCAATGCGCTGTCGACGCGCCTGGAAATCACCGTCTGGCGCAAGGAAAGCGACGGCAACGGCTTGCACCACATGGTGTTTGCGAATGGCGACGTGATCGAGCCCTTGAATTCCCGCCCCGCCCCGCGCGACGGCAAGAAGTCGGGCACGCGCGTCACCGCCTGGCCCGACGCAAAATATTTTGATTCGCCCAACATCTCGCAAACGGAGCTGCAACGCCTGCTGCGCTCGAAAGCCGTGCTGCTGCCGGGCGTGACCGTCACCCTCACCAACGCGAAAACCGGCGATACGCAGACCTGGCAGTACGCGGAAGGCTTGCGCGGCTACCTGACCGAAACGCTGGCGCAGGTATCGAATGGCGAAACCCTGATTCCCCTGTTCGAAGGCGCGCAGTATGCGGGCCCGGACTCGGAAGGCTTTGCCGAGGGCGAAGGCGCGGCCTGGGTTGTGGCGTGGACGGAAGAAGGCGCCATCGTGCGCGAATCGTACGTCAACCTGATCCCCACCTCGAATGGCGGCACGCACGAATCGGGCTTGCGCGACGGCCTGTTCGGCGCCGTGAAGAACTTCGTCGAAATGCACTCGCTGCTGCCGAAAGGCGTGAAGCTGCTGCCCGAAGACGTGTTCGCGCGCGCTTCCTTCGTGCTGTCGGCCAAGGTGCTGGACCCGCAATTCCAGGGCCAGATCAAGGAACGCCTGAACTCGCGCGACGCCGTGCGCCTCGTCTCGACCTTCACCAAGCCGCCGCTGGAACTGTGGCTGAACCAGCACGTCGACTACGGCAAGAAGCTGGCCGATCTCGTGATCAAGCAGGCGCAGTCGCGCCAGCGCTCGCTGCAAAAAGTGGAAAAGAAAAAATCCTCGGGCGTGGCCGTCCTTCCCGGCAAGCTGACCGACTGCGAATCGTCGGACATCGCGCGCAATGAACTGTTCCTCGTCGAGGGCGACTCGGCGGGCGGTTCGGCCAAGATGGGGCGCGACAAGGAATTCCAGGCGATCCTGCCCCTGCGCGGCAAGGTCTTGAACTCGTGGGAAACGGATCGCGACCGCCTGTTCGCCAATAACGAGATCCACGACATTGCGGTCGCCATCGGCGTCGATCCGCACAGCGTGGGCGATACGCCCGACCTGTCCGGCCTGCGCTACGGCAAGATCTGCATCCTGTCCGACGCGGACGTGGACGGCTCGCACATCCAGGTACTGCTGCTGACGCTCTTCTTCAAGCACTTCCCGGCCCTGATCAACAAGGGACACATCTGCATCGCCCGTCCGCCTTTGTACCGCGTGGATGCGCCGGCGCGCGGCAAGAAGCCGATGCAGAAAATCTATGCGCTCGACGACGGCGAACTGCTCGCCATCGAGGACAAGCTGCGCAAGGAAGGCGTGAAACAGGGCGCCTGGTCGATCTCGCGCTTCAAGGGCCTGGGCGAGATGAACGCCGAGCAGTTGTGGGAAACGACGATGAACCCGGACACGCGCCGTTTGCTGCCCGTCACGCTCGGTGAAGTCGACCACATGGCCTCGGCTTCCCGCTTCAATATGTTGATGGGCAAAGGCGAAGCGGCGGGACGCCGCGCCTGGATCGAAGAACACGGCAATGAGGCGGAGGCGGATATCTGATGATCATCGGTATCGACCTGGGCACCACCAACAGCCTGGTCGCCATCTGGCGCGATGGCAAGGCTTCCATCATCCCGAATGCGCTCGGTGAACACCTGACGCCGTCGTGCGTCAGCATCGATGACGACGGCACCGTGCTGGTGGGCCGCGCCGCGCGCGAGCGCCTGCAGACGCACCCGCAACTGACGGCGGCCGTCTTCAAGCGCTACATGGGCAGTGAAAAGAAGATCACCCTCGGCACGCAGCAATTCCGTCCGGAAGAGCTGTCGTCGATGGTGCTGCGCGCGCTGAAGGAAGATGCCGAAGCCTTTTTGGGGCACAAGGTCGAGGAAGCCATCATCACCGTGCCCGCGTATTTCAGCGATGCGCAGCGCAAGGCCACGCGCATCGCCGGCCAGCTGGCGGGTTTGCGCGTGGAGCGGCTGCTGAACGAGCCGACGGCCGCCGCGCTGGCCTACGGCATCCGCGACAAGGAACAGGAAAGCAAATTCCTCGTCTTCGACCTGGGTGGCGGCACCTTCGACGTGTCGATCCTGGAACTGTTCGAAGGCGTGATGGAAGTACGCGCCTCGGCCGGCGACAATTTTCTGGGCGGCGAAGACTTCGTCACCGTGCTGGTCGACGCCTTTTTGGAAGGCAGCGGCTTGCGCGATGCGGCCGGCAGCCGCCTGTTCGACCCGCGCCAGCAGCAGCTGCTGCGCGATGAGGCAGAGCGCGTCAAGCGCCTGCTGTCGGACCAGCCATCCGTGCGCATGGCCACGCGCTACCAGGACAAGGAATACAGCTGGGAGATCAGCGAAGACAAACTGGCGCAATTGTGCGAGCCCCTGCTGGCCCGCCTGCGCCTGCCCGTGGAACGGGCGCTGCGCGACGCCACCATCCGCGCCGCGGAATTGAATGAAGTAGTGCTGGCCGGCGGCGCCACGCGCATGCCGCTGGTGCGCAAACTCGTCTCGCGCATGTTCGGCCGCTTCCCCGCCATCCACCTGGATCCGGACGAAGCCGTGGCGCTGGGCGCCGCCGTGCAAGCAGGGCTCAAGATGCGCGACGCGGCGCTCGACGAAGTGGTCATGACGGACGTGGCGCCGTACTCGCTGGGCATTTCCATTTCGCGCCAGGTCGGCGCGAACCAGTATGAAGGCGGGCATTACCTGCCCATCATCGAGCGCAATTCCGTGGTGCCCGTCTCGCGCACGGAAAACATCACCACCATCCACGACAACCAGAAGGAAATCAACGTGGCGATCTTCCAGGGCGAGTCGCGCCTGGTGGCCGACAATGTCTTCCTCGGCAAGATCAGCTTCCCGATACCCGCGAAAAAGGCGGGCGAAATCGGCATCGACGTGCGCTTCACCTACGACGTCAGCGGCGTGCTGGAAGCGGAAGTGACCGTGCTGGCCACGCAGGAAAAGCACAAGATGGTCATCAGCGACAACGCGGGCGTGATGACGCCGGAACAGATCGAGCAGCGCTTTGCGGAACTGGCCGACCTGAAGATCCACCCGCGCGAGCAGATGGAAAACCGCACCCTGGTCACGCGCGCCGACCGGCTGTACGAACAGTCTCTGGGCGACGTGCGCCAGTACCTGGCGGCGCACACGGCCAACTTCCAGGCCGCGCTGGAAACACAGGACCCGAACACCATCCGCAAGGCACGCCAGGCGCTCGACGAAGTGTTGCGCCAGGTCGAGAGCGAGAGCTTCCTGTAAATGGACGGCGGCATGGACAACGGACAGCGCAGCCTGTGGGCAATCCTGGGCACGGAGCCGACCGGCGACGAGCGCGCCCTCAAGCGCGCGTATGCGAAGCGTCTGAAGGTGACGCGTCCCGAAGACGATCCGGCCGCCTTCCAGGAACTGCGCGAAGCGTATGAATACGCGCTGCGCCATGCGCACCTGTTTTCCGAGGAATTGCCGGAACCGCCAGCGGCCGAAGCGGAAGCGGAAGCGCCAGAAGCACCGCCGATGGAACCGGCCGACTTGTGGGGCGTCATCGACGAACCCGCGCAGGAGCCGCCCGCAGAACTGTGGGGCGTCATAGCCCAGGAGCAGACGCCGCCGCCAGAACAATGGGGCGTGGTCGCCATCGATCCGGCGCAGGAAGCGGACAACCTGTGGCAGGGCTGCCTGGCGCTGACGCGGCACGCGGATGCCGGCGAGGTGCTGGCCCGCATCCTGCAGGACGACGCCATGCTGAATCTCGACGTGCGCGAGGAGTTCGACCTGTGCGCGCTGCGCTATTGCGCCAGCGCCGGCTATACGCTGCCGCTGCGCCAGGCCCTGTTCGAGCAGCTGGGCTGGGACCACGATTTTTCCTACCTGGCGCGCAGCCATGCGGACCTGGTGCGCGGCGCCGTGCAGCGCTACCGGGCCGACCGCTCGTTTGCCCATTTCAGCGACAACCGCGACAGCTATCCCGGCCTGGACTGCATCATGTCGCAGCAGCCGCCATCGGCCTACGCGCGCCAGCTGTTCGACCAGAAATTCAACCTGCAGCTGCGCGAACTGCTGCACGCGATACGCTGGCAGCACGGCGAAATGCTGGCTTACAAGCTCGATACGGACCTGTTCGAGCAATGGGAGCAGGCCGTCCATGCCAGGCGCTACTTCAAGCAGACGGCGCTGGCTTCGGGCGGCCTGGGTTTCGTGCTGCACTTCATGCTCGCTGGCGTGCTCGATGCGGCCGGCTTCAAGCTCGGCGACACGGCCGCCTATGCCAGCCTGCTGGGCTTCCAGGCGCTCGCCTTTGCGCTGCTGGCCATGCATGCCTTGCGCTGGCCGGCGCCCCTGTTCGCGCGGGTCGATACGCTGCAGGAAGCGCTGCAGGAACGCCTGCCCACGCTGTGGCAGCGGCCCGGCTTGCGGCAACTGGGCTGGATCGTGCCCTACCTCGTGCTGGCGCTGCTGCTGTTCCTGCCCGAACGCAGCGAGACCATGCGCCTCGTTACCGCGGCCGGCTTGTGCGCGTCGGCGCTGCTCGCGTACGCGATGAACCGCCAACTGCTGCATGGCATGCTGCTGCTCCTGTGCCTCGGCCTGTCGCTGTTCGCCGCCATGTTCATGAGCGGCAAAGGCCCTGCGGCGCTGGCTATCGGCGAGGCCATGCCATTGATATTCTGCCTGGCGGCGCTGGCCCTGCGCAGCGCCACCGGCCTGTATGGCGATTGCGGCTTCCCCGAGGCGCTCTTGCCCCGCCTGCGCGCGGCATGGCTGATCGGTTGCGCGGGCTTGCTGCTGCAACTGTATTTGCAACTGCTGCCGGCCGCCCTCGTCGGCGCCGCGCTGTATGCCTGGTCGTGCGCCGGCTTGCTGTTTTCGCCCACCGATTTCAAATGGAAGACGATCTGGCCGGTGGTGCTGGTGCCGTCGCTCGCCAGCTTCGTGCTGGCCGGCCACGCCCCGGCCATCCGCGCCATGCCGATGATGCATAACAGTGTCGAGCTGGCCCTGGCCGTGCTGTATCTGACCTTGCGCTACATGTATCTGACGTATGGCAAGTCTTTTTCCAAACCCGGGCTGTCATAATCAGCCCCACGAATTCAACCGCAACCACTTAACACCGAAACAAGCGCCATGTCCACACAAACCAATTTATTTGACGATGCCCAGCCTGAGCCGATCGAGCCGGATGAACCGGTATTCGACGGCGAAGCGCTGACCCTGTCCACCTTTGCCGAGCGCGCCTATCTCGATTACGCCATCTCCGTCGTCAAGGGCCGCGCCCTGCCCGACGTGTGCGATGGCCAGAAGCCCGTGCAGCGCCGCATCCTGTATGCGATGAATGAGCTGGGACTCAATTCCACGGCGAAGCCCCGCAAATCGGCGGCCGTGGTCGGCGACGTGCTGGGTAAATTGCATCCGCACGGCGACCAGTCCGTGTACGACGCGCTCGTGCGCATGGCGCAGGATTTCTCCTTGCGCTACCCGCTGATCGACGGCCAGGGCAACTTCGGTTCGCGCGACGGCGATGGCGCCGCGGCCATGCGTTACACGGAAGCGCGCCTGACGCCGATCGCCAAGCTGCTGATGGATGAAATCGGCATGGGCACGGTGGACTTCCAGCCCAACTACGACGGTTCGACGGAAGAACCGAAGCTGCTGCCGGCGCGCCTGCCGATGGTGCTGCTCAACGGCGCCTCCGGCATCGCCGTGGGCCTGGCGACGGAAATCCCGTCGCACAACCTGGCGGAAGTGGCGAAAGCGGCTGTCGCCATGATCCGCGATCCGAAGATGACGCACGCCGAGCTGATGGCCATCATTCCCGGCCCCGACTTCCCCGGCGGCGGCCAGATCATCACCCCGCCATCGCAGATCCAGGACATGTACGCGAGCGGCCGTGGCAGCATGAAGGTGCGTGCGCGCTGGAAGATCGAGGAACTGGCGCGCGGCCAGTGGCAAGCCGTCGTGACGGAACTGCCGCCTGGTACCTCGTCGCAGAAGGTGCTGGAAGAAATCGAGGAACTGACGAATCCGAAGATCAAGCTGGGCAAGAAGGCGCTGTCGCCGGACCAGGTGGCCCTGAAGGCGCTGATCCTCAATTCGCTCGACACCATCCGCGACGAATCGGGCCGCGCCGCGCCCGTGCGCCTCGTGTTCGAGCCGAAGTCGAAGAACCAGGACCAGACGGAATTCATGCTGATGCTGCTGGCGCACACCTCGCTGGAATCGTCGACCTCGATCAACCTGGTGATGATAGGCGGCGATGGCCGTCCACGCCAGAAAGGCCTGGGCGACATCCTGCGCGAGTGGATCGACTTCCGCTTCGAGACCGTCACGCGCCGCACCGGCTACAAACTGGGCAAGGTCAAGGACCGCATCCATATCCTGGAAGGGCGCGAAGCGATCCTGCTCAATATCGACAAGGTGATCCAGATCATCCGCAATTCGGATGAACCGAAGGCGGCCCTGATCGAAGCGTTCAAGCTGTCCGAACGCCAGGCCGACGACATCCTGGAAATCCGCTTGCGCCAGCTGGCACGCCTGGAGACGATCAAGATCCAGCAGGAACTGGCCGAGCTGCGCAAGGAAGAAAAATCGCTGCAAGACCTGCTCGACAACCCGGGGTCGATGAAGCGCGCCATCATCCGCGAAATCGAAGCGGACGCCAAGCAGTTCGGCGATGCGCGCCGCACCCTGATCGAGGAAGCGCAGAAAGCCGTGGCGGAACAGAAGGTGGTCGATGAACCGGTCACCGTCATCATCTCGGAAAAAGGCTGGGTGCGCGCGCGTACCGGCATCGGCCACGATGCGGCGCAGTTCACGTTCAAGGCGGGAGACTCCCTGCATGGCGCCTTCGAGTGCCGTACGGTCGACACCCTGCTGGGCTTTGGCAACAACGGCAAGATTTACTCGGTTCCCGTCTCCGCGCTGCCCAACGCGCGCGGCGATGGCGTGCCGATCACGACCTTGTGCGACCTGAGCGGCGGCACGCCCGGCAACGCCGTGCGCATCCTCCATTACTTTGCGGGCAATGGCGCCACCAATTTGCTGCTGGCGTCGAGCGCAGGCTACGGCTTCATCGCCAAGGCGGGCGACATGACGAGCCGCCTGAAAGGCGGCAAGGCCTTCATCACCCTGGACGATGGCGACGTGCCTTTGGCGCCGAAAGTCATCCCCGAGGCGGCCAGCGCCCTGGCCTGCCTGACGGAAGGCGCACGCCTGCTGGTGTTCGGCCTCGATGAAATGAAAACCCTGTCCAAGGGCGGCACCGGCGTCAAGCTGATCGACCTCGATGCGAAAGACAAGCTGCTGGCCGTGCAGCCGATCACTCAGCGCGGCGTGGTGGTCTCGGGCATCGGCAGGGCTTCGAAACCGCAGGATGCATCGCTGGGCGCCACGGCCCTGGCCGAACACTTCGGCAAGCGTGCCAAGAAAGGCAAGGCGCTGGCGGCCAAGCTGAAACCGGTCTCCATGGCGGCCATCGGCTGATCGGCATCCGGCCATACGAAAAGACAGGTTCGCCTGTCTTTTTTTTCGCCCAGCGCCGCGCAGCGGCACAGGAAAAAATAGTTTCACAGATAATTTGACAGATATGTCCCGCGTTCCCGTTATCCCTGCAGGCATGCCACCGGCACGCCGCCCAGCGACAGGAGAACAGCGATGACAAACAAGGTTTCAGGCAGGCTGCCATGCAGCGCCTGACCCCGGCCGAACGGCTGGTGGCGGCCATGGCGGCCGAAGGATTGCCGTATAAAAGCATCGCCAGGGAACTGGGCAAGTCGCCGGCCACCGTGCGCAACCAGCTGCATGCGATTTACCAGAAACTGGGCGTGGGTAACCGCACGGCGCTCGCGCACAAGCTCCGGGGTCATCCTTGACGCCGCGACAGGCGCAGCATTTCAGGCGTCGCTTCGACGATGTCGATCACGTCCTGCGTCCCGCCAGCATCGCCCAGCGCATAGCGGCCCATGCCCACGGGTACCAGCCGGGTCACGGGACCGGCGCGGGGGCGGTCATCGGGGCCGGGCGCCATGGACGTCAATGTCGCCTCCCCTTGCGCCGTGGCGCCGGCGGGCGCGCCGAACTCGAGCACCTTGCGCCCCTTGCGGCTGGGAGGAAAGACGAACGTGGCCGTGGGCCGGTACACCTCGATACCGTCTGCATCCTCCTCGAAGGAATGCGTCCAGCTGCCGCTGGGCAGTGCCGTTGTCATGCCGTGCATGCCGCCTCCCGTGTCAACCATGGATGTCAGAAACACGATACCACGCCGCCCAGGCTTTCATAGCCGCTCACGGAAGGCGACCAGGCCGTGCCGTTCCACGCCTTGTGGAACAGGGCGCCATTCGTACCCGTGACAAACACGTCGAGGCGGTTCGGCGCCCATGCCGTGGCGCGCGGACGCGAGGTGCATATGCCGCCCAGGCTTTCAAAGCCCGTCACGGATGGCGACCAGGCGGATCCATTCCACGCCTTGTGATACAGGGCGCTGTCCGTGCCGATGACGAACAGGTCGAGCCGGTTGGCACCCCACGATACGGCTTCCACTTCGCCCACGCATATACCGCCCAGGCGCTCGAAGCCGTCGATGGACGGCCCCCATTTCGCGCCATCCCACCACTTGTGGTACAGAGCGCCATCGGTGCCCGTGACGAAGACGTCGAAGCGGTTCGGTCCCCACGCCACGGCCTTCGGCGCCGAGGTGCATATGCCGCCTAGGCGTTCATAGCCCGTCAGCGACGGTCCCCAGGCCGTGCCGTTCCACCACTTGTGGTACAGGGCCCGGTCCGTGCCGACAACGAAGACATCGAGGCGGTTCGGCCCCCAGGCCACGGCTTCCGGCTGGCCCAGGCAAATGCCGCCCATGGCTTCGTAACCCGTCAAGGACGGCCCCCAGGCGGCTCCGTTCCACCACTTGTGATACAGGCCGCGGTCCGTGCCGACGACAAACACGTCGAGGCGGTTCGGTCCCCAGGCCACGGCGCGCGGGTCGCCCACGCACAAGCCGCCCATCGCTTCATAGCCGGTCAGCGACGGTCCCCAGGCCGTGCCATTCCACCACTTGTGGAACAAGCCGCTGTCGGTGCCCGTGACGAACACGTCGAGCCGGTTCGGCCCCCACGACACCACCTGCGGGGCACTGGTGCAAATGCCGCCCTGCCCTTCATAGCCGGTGACGGACGGCGCCCAGGCCGTGCCATTCCAGGCCTTGTGGTAGAGCGCGCGGTCCGTGCCCAGCACGAACACATCGAGGCGGGTCGCGCCCCAGGCCACGACGGGAGACGAGCTCTGGCGCGGCGTGGCGCCTGCGCCTGTGCCGCCCGTGCCGATGCTGGCGCGCGGGCCATCGAGACAGGCCTGCATGCGCGCCACCTGTCCCGCCGTGAACATGAACATGGCGGGATCGTCGACGTAATCCATATAGTTCATGAACATGTCGCCATTCGGCCCGTTGTTGCAGGACACCTGCGGAAACGAGGGCTGGCCCGTGTTCGGCCCGCCCTGGTTGGGCGTGTCGGCCACGTTGTCCGTGCCCGAACACCCGGTGCCGTCGTCGCCCCAGATATGGTTCAGATTCAGCCAATGGCCGATTTCATGCGTGGCCGTGCGCCCCAGGTGGAACGGCGGCGCCGCCGTGCCGTTCGTGCCAAAGGCCGATTGCAGGATCACCACGCCGTCGGTGGCGGCCGGGCCGCCGGGAAACTGCGCGTAGCCCAGCAAGCCGCCGCCAAGCTGGCACACCCATATATTCAGGTAGCTGTCGGCCGGCCAGGCATCCATGCCGCCCGTCGCCTGCGACTTGACGGCATCGTCCGCGCCAAACGAGGCCGCCGTCGTCTGGCGCCGCTCGATGCCGCTGGTGGCCGCGCCATGCGGATCGGTCGTGGCCAGCGCGAACTCCAGGCGCGCATCGGCCGTCAGGGGCAGGAATGGCGCCGGCGTGCTGTTGACATCCGGGTTGACGCGCCGGAAGTCACGATTGAGCACATCGATCTGGCTGGCGATCTGCGCATCCGAAATATTCTGTGCGGCCGTATTCCACACCACGTGCACCACCACCGGTATCTGCGTCACGCCGGAACGTGCGGCAATGCTGCCGTCGCCCTCGTAGAGCCCGGCCAGGTTTTCGATATCGGCGCGCACGTTCGCATACGATGGATCTTCGCTCAGCAGGCGGCGATGCACGTCCATCGTGGCGCAGGTGCGCTTCTGCGGTGTACCGCCGCCCTGTCCACCGTCGCTGCCCCCCATGCCACCGCCACCGCCACCATCGCCACCCATGCCACCGCCAGCCCCAAGCTGCATGCAGCTGGTGGCCGCCATGCCCTGCGGTGCCTGCTGCATGCCGCCGCCCGGCATGGCGCCGGCATCCGCGGCGGCCGTACCCTGGGTAAGCGCAGCCTGGTCGGCATACGACATGCCCAGGCGCGGCCCAGCCATGGCGTCGCCGTCCGCCGAATCGTCGCCAGCCTGCATGTCGCCTTCGACCGGCATGGACTGCATGGCGGACACGGCAGGCGCGCCTTCCGCCGAACCGGTAGCGGGTGTTTTTTTCGTTTTAGCGGTGCTCATGATGTCTCCCTTCGTCTGTTTGCCAATTCACTATGGCACGGCGAAAAGAGGAGCATTTGTGCCAGATCAAGACTGGCAAGCGGTGCAAAAGAAAAGTGGCAGACGAAAAAAAGACAGCCGAAGCTGTCTTTTGGGCTTGCAGGCCGTGGCCCGCAAACAGGGGATTACTTGGCGGCGGCGGCCTTGACTTCAGCGTCGGCCTTGGCCTTGGCTTCTTCCGTCTTGGTGGCGGCGATGGCTTTATCGGCGTTCGCTTCCACTTTTTCCTTGGCGACCTTGGCATCCGCTTTCACGGAGGTTTTGCCTGCTTTCGCATCGGCCTTGGCGGCGGCCTTGTCAGCCTTGGCTTGCGCCTTCATCTTGTCTTCCGGATCGGCATCGGCCACTTTGTCGTGGGCCTTGGCCTTGGTTTTGTTCGCCTTGTGCTGGGCGTCGGCTTTCTTTTCGTCAGCCTTCATTTCAGCCTTGGCGACATTGGCGTCAGCCTTCGCATCGACTTTGGCTTCCTTGTTGGCAGCCTTGTTGATGTCGTGCTGCGCAGACGCCTGGGCGCTGGCAACGGCTGGGGTGACTGGCGACGTTTGCGCGATGGCAGCGGTGGCAAACAGGGTAGCGATCAGGGCGGCGAGTAATTTGTTCATGATGAGACCTTTCAATATGGTTTAATTTTATTCTTACTAAAGGCGGGCAAAATGTTCAAAATTTGCCAGGCATCGCGCTGTTTCTTGATGTAGCGCAATGGCATGACTTCATAGTAAAGATAACTGGCAAACCACACAGTGCGTTAGCGCACTCAACGGAAAATATGTGCAATTCGGCAAATTTCCCATCGAGCGCGGCTGTACGCTTCAGGACCTCATGCCCGCACAGCCAGCGCCGCGTGGCGCGCCGCCACCCACTCCTCGTTGGCCGGCTCCACGCCCACCACGATGCGGCTGGCATCGATGGAAATACGGCTGGCGTTGCGCGCATTGGCATCCGCATCGAGCACGGGGCCAATAAAGCCCAGCTCGGCGCAGATGCGCTGGCGCAGCTCGGCGCTGTGTTCGCCGATACCTGCCGTAAACACCAGCATGTCCAGTCCGCCCAGCACGGCCGTCAGGGCGCCGATCTCGCGCACGATACGGCGGATATACAAGGCCAGCGCGGCGCGGATACGCTCGCCCGTGGCATCCTGCCGGTCCTGCTGCGCCAGCAAGACCGGCGGGTCGGCCGACACGCCCGACACGCCCAGCAAGCCCGACTCGTGGTACAGCACATGCGCCACTTTTTCCAGCGACAGCTTTTCGATCTCCATCAGATAGATGACGGCGCCCGGATCGAGCGAACCGCAGCGCGTGCCCATCATCAAGCCGTCGAGCGCGGAAAAGCCCATGGTGGTGGCCACGCTGTGCAAATTATCCATGGCGCACAGGCTGGCGCCGCTGCCCAGGTGGGCCACGATGACCTTGCCGCGCGCGACGGCACCGAAGCGCTGCTCCAGCACCAGCGACTGGTATTCATACGACAGGCCGTGGAAGCCGTAGCGGCGCAAGCCCCGCTCCCACGCATCGTAAGGCAGGGCCAGCATCTGCTCGACCTGCGGCACCGTGTGGTGGAAGGCCGTGTCGAAGCAGGCCACCTGGGCGATATCGGGCCGCGATTCGAGCAGCACCTCGATCGCCTCCAGCGCGAACGGCTGGTGCAGGGGCGCCAGCGGCACATAACTTTTCAGGTCGGCCAGCACTTTGAAATCGATGCGCACGGGGGCGAAATACTTGCTGCCGCCGTGCACCACGCGATGCGCCACGGCGCGCAGCTCACGCCCGGCCAGCTGCGCCACCACTTGCGCGCGGATGTATTCGAGGGCCGCGTGATGCGGCTGCTCTGCATCGAGCTGCAAGGCGATTGCCGGCAGTCCGCCGGCGCGGTACGTGGCGTTTTCGCGACCGATGCCTTCTACCTTGCCGCTCCATTGCGCCTGCTGCGGCAGCACGCCGCCCGCTTGCTCGAACAGGGCGAACTTGATGCTCGACGAGCCGCAATTGAGCACCAGGATCAGGGTGCCGTCGGCATGTTGGAGTGCTGCGTTCATGGCGGCGTGCTCCGGTAATGGTTGGCCAGCATCACGGCGATGGCGCACGAGGCGATGCGGCTGGCGCGCGAATCGGCGCGGCTGGTCAGGATGACGGGGACTTTCGCGCCCAGCACGATGCCGGCGCTGTCCGCGTCGCCCATGTATTCGAGCTGCTTGGCCAGCATGTTGCCGCTTTCCAGGTCGGGCACCAGCAAGATGTCGGCGCGGCCCGCCACCTCGGAGACGATGCCCTTGACGGTGGCGGCGGCGATCGAGACGGCATTGTCGAAGGCCAGCGGGCCGTCGAGGATCGCTCCCGTGATCTGGCCACGGTCGGCCATCTTGCACAGGGCGGCCGCGTCCAGGGTGGCCGGCATGTCCGCATTCACCGTTTCCACGGCGGCCAGGATGGCCACGCGCGGGCAGGCCACGCCGATCACGTGCGCCAGGTCGATGGCGTTGCGCACGATGTCGGCCTTCATGGCCAGGTTCGGCGCGATATTGATGGCCGCGTCCGTGATGATGAAGGGACGCGGATACGCGGGCGTCTGCATCAGGAAGCAGTGGCTGATGCGGCGCTTGGTGCGCAGGCCGGCGCTGGCCGACAGCACGGCCGACATCAGCTCATCCGTGTGCAGGCTGCCCTTCATCAGCGCCTCGACTTCCCCTTTCCCCGCCAGTTCGGCGCCGCGCGCGGCGGCCGCATGGCTATGTTCGACGTCTTCGATGGCGATGCCTTCCAGGCTCAGGCCCGCCTCCAGCGCCACCGCCTCCAGGCGCGCGCGCGGCGCCACCAGCACGGGCGTGATCAAGCCTGCCGCGTAGGCGTCAAGCGCGCCCGACAGGCTCAGTTCATCGCAAGGGTGGATCACGGCCACTCTGATCGGACCCAGGGTGCGCGCGTGTTCCAGCAGGCGCCGCGTGCCGTCGCCGTTATGCAGGCGCACTTCGGGCAAGGTGGCGCGCGTCCTTTCGATCTGCTCGGCGGGCGCGATCACCTGCGCCTCACCATCGAGCACCACGGCGCCGTGCTGGTTGACGCAGCGGCAAGCCAGGGTCACGTGGCGGTTGCGCGGCTCGCGCGCCGTGACGGTGACGCTGATGGCCAGGGTATCGCCCACGCGCACGGGCTGCAAAAAGCGCAGGGTCTGGCCCGTGTAGACGGTGCCGGCGCCGGGCAGCCGCGTGCCCAGCACGGCGGAAATGAGGGCCGCGCCCCACATGCCGTGCGCGATCACGCCCTGGTAGCGGGTCGCGGCGGCAAATTCGGTGTCGAGGTGCTGCGGGTTGTCATCGCCCGACATCACCGCGAACAGGGCGATATCGTCCATGCTCAGGGTGCGCGTGATGCTGGCAGTGTCGCCGATGGCGATCTGGTCGAAGGTGCGGTTACGCACGATATGCAAATCATCGTCTTGGGTAGTGGTCATCGTGGTCTTCTATACAGGGGTAATGTGTTTGGCCGGCTTGGCTTTTGGCCCGGCAGGGGATGCGCCCGCGTCCGACGGCAAGGCCTTCGCTTGCACCTTGACCGCGCGGTCGAAGACGTCCAGCATCTGCTGCAGGCTCGCCTCCTCGTCCGGCGTCGGCGCTTCGGGCACTTGCAGCACTTGCTGCAGCCACTCGGCCAGCGCGCCGATGTCGTCCGGGTCGGCGCGCGACAGCAAGGCAGGCAAGGCCGCGATGGCCGCATCGAAATCATGCAGCATCAAGCGCGCCTGCTGGCGCACGATACCGCGGAATTCCTCCATGCCGACATCCTGCCGGTATTGCGGCTTGATCAATTTCAGGGCCAGGTTGACCCTGCGCTCGTCGGCGATCATGCGGAAGCGGTAGATGTAGAACAGCGCGCGCACGGCCGCTTCCACCAGGCCGCCCCGCTGCATGTCCTCGTCCATCTTGCGCGTTTCGCAGCGCACGTATTCGCAATGCTCGGGCGAAATGCCGGGATGGGGGCGCGGCGGCGCCGTATCGCCGATGGCTTGTCCCGTCAGCGCCTGCACCAGCGGCGAGCCGTACACCAGGTCGAAGGTGGTTTCCTGCAGCGTATCGCGCCAGTCGCGCCAGCCTTTCAAGCCGGCCGTGATGGCGCCGGAGATGGCTTCCTGCATGGCCAGCAGCGGGTTGTCGGGCGATACCGGCTGGCGGTGGGCGCGCACTTTTTCCGCCTCCTTGGCCACCAGCCTGGCCAGCGGATTATGGTCCGTCCAGCGCTCGTACGACACGCGCAGCGGATGTGCGAGCTGCAGGAAGCGCGCCGTCTGCGGCGTGACCATGGCGCGCACCCACGGTTGCGCAAACGTGCGATACAGGGCCAGGTTCACTTCGGACACGCGCGCGGCGGCGGCGAATTTGCGGTCGTTTTCCACGCTTGGCTGCACGATGGCGCGCACGTCGTCGATGCCGCGGTGTTCGACCTGCAGCACATAGTCGCCGCTGGCCAGGTCCGCGTTCGGCGTATCGGGCGTCTTGTCGACGATCCTCGCTTCGTAGATGCCGGCTGGCAGCAGGTTGATCAGGTCGATATTGCTGGCGAATTTCTGGTGTTCCTTGTGCCCCACCTTGGCCGAGACGAAGATACCCAGGTGGCCAATGCTGTCATGCACGGCATACACGATGGTCTGGTCGTGCATCAGCACATCCTTGTCGTCGCGGTACAAGTCCGTGATCCAGCCCAGCGCCTGCGGCGGCGGCGTGATGTTGTCGCCGTTCGAGCAGAACACGACGATGGGCGAACGGATATTGCGCAAGTCCAGGCGCACGCCGTCGGAGGTAATCAATTCCGCCGTGGCCAGGCGGTTGCCGATGAACAGATTGTCGACGATGTACTGCATCTCGACGTCGTTGAGGAAGACATGGCCGCCCCAGTATTTTTCAAATTCCAGGTAGCGAGGCGCTTCCGTGTCGATGTTCGCATACAGGTTGTACTGCTTGCTCCACAGGGTATTGGCCGGGTTGAGCTTTTCGAAATTCTGCACCAGGCTGGCGCCGTCGAAGCGGCCGTTGCCCAGGTCGCCCGCCAGCGCCGTGGCCCAGCTTCCGCCCATCAGCCCACCCGCGTAGCGCATCGGGTTGCGGCCATGCCAGCCGGCCCAGTAGGACACGGGTGCGCCGGCCACGATGATGGGGCCGAACAATTCCGGGCGCATCGCCGCCGTCATGAGGATTTGCCAGCCCGCCTGGCAATTGCCGATGACGACGGGCTTGCCTTCGCTGAGCGGATGCAGGGCGATGACTTTTTCCAGGAAGGCCGCCTCGGCGTGCATCACGTCTTCCACCGTCTGTCCCGGCACGGGATCGGGCAGGAAGCCGATGAAGTAGCACGGGTGGCCGGCGCGCAGGGCCACGCCGATCTCGCTCTCGGCCTTGAAGCCGCCGATGCCGGGACCGTGCCCGGCGCGCGGATCGACGACGACGAATGGCCGCTTCGATGGATCGGGTTCCGGCGCATCGGGCGTCAAGATGCGCGCCAGGCCGTAGTTGACGGGACGCGCCAGTTCCAGGCCCGACATCACCAGTTCGGCGGGGAAGTCCAGCACGTTCGGCACTTCCTCGGCCATGTGCTCCTGGTACTGGTTGCCGCGCCGGCGCATCACGTCCGCATACAGCACGATGCGCTGCCACGAGTCGCGCGCATAGTCGCCCAGCACGCCCAGCGACGGCAAGCCGCCGGTGGAGAAAAATGGTGCAGCTTCGATCTTCATGGCTATCCTTTTCATGCAAAAAACGCCGGACCATTCCGGCGCGGGGGCTACGCCATCTGGCTGATGGTCTTGCGAAAGCGCGCCAGCGCGAAGGTAAACAGGGCCGTGCCGATGGCCAGCAAGGCCAGGAACGGTTTCCACACCACGTCGATGCCGGCACCCCGGTACAGAATCGCCTGGCTCAACTCGACGAAATGCGTGGTCGGGGCGATCAGCATGATGTTCTGCACCAGTTCGGGCATGCTTTCGCGCGGCGTGCTGCCGCCCGACAGCATCTGCAGCGGCAGCAGCACGAGGATCAGGAGCATGCCGAACTGCGGCATGCTGCGCGCCACGGTGGCGAGGAAGATGCCCATCGAGGTGGTGGCAAACAGGTGCAGGGCCGCGCCGCACAGGAACAGCGCGATGGAACCCTCGATGGGCACGTGCAGCATGCCGCGCACCACCAGGTTCAGCGACAGGGCGGCGGCCAGCAGCACCACGAGGCCCATCGACCAGACCTTGCCCAGCATGATCTCGGCCGGCGTCACGGGCATCACCAGCAAATGCTCGATGGTGCCATGTTCGCGCTCGCGGATCAGGGCCGCCCCCGTGAGAATAATCGACAGCATCGTCACCTGGTTGATGAGCTCCATCAGCGAGCCAAACCAGGCCTGGCTCAGCGACGGATTGAAACGCGCGCGCATCACCAGCTCCACGGGCGAGACGGTCGCGCCCCGATAGCGCTTGGCGAATTCGGATATTTCACCGGCGACGATCTGCTGGATGTAGCCGCTGCCGCTGAAAGCCTGGCTCATGCGCGTGGCGTCGACGTTCAGCTGCAATTCCGCCTGGCGCCCGCCCAGCACGTCCGCCTGCAGCTTGGGCGGTATCGTCAGCACGAAGGTGTACTGGCCCGCGTCCAGGCCCGCATCGACCTGGCTCTGGTTGATCATGGCTGGCGGCGTGAACTGCGGCGGGAAGAAGGCCGAGGCGATGCGCCCGGACAGGGGCGAGCCATCCTCGTCGACGATGGCGATCGACGCCATGTGCAGGGTTTCCGGCTTGGCCGTGGCGGCCACGTAGATCGCCAAGGTAAAGGTATAGAGGATCAGGATCAGCATCATCGGGTCGCGGATCAGGCTCCAGATTTCCTTCACGCCCAGGCGGTAGATATTTTCAAGATGCCGCATATCAGCTCTCCTGTTTCTTCAGCAGCGCCACCGTCAAGCCGAGGATCACGGGAATGGCGACGATCAGGGGCCAGAACGAGGCATGCAGATCGCCAAAGCCCAGCGCCTTGTTGAACACGCCCCGGCTGATATTGAGCATGTGCGTGGCCGGGTACATCAGGCCGATGGCCTTGCCCACGCCTTCCATCGACGAGACGGGATTGAGCAGGCCGGAAAACTGGATGGCCGGGATCATGGTGCCGATCATGGTCACGAACAGGGCCGCGATCTGGCTGCGCGTAAACGTCGAGGCGAACAGGCCGATGCCGGTGGCGCAGATATTGAAGATGAAGGTGGCGCCGATCAGGGTTGGCAAGCTGCCCTTGATCGGCACGCCAAAGGCGGTGACGGCCAGCAGCGCCATGAGGACGAAGTTGAACATGGCCAGCACGACGTACGGCACTTGCTTGCCGAGCAAGAATTCCAGGCGCGTCACGGGCGTCACGTACAGGTTGATGATGGAGCCCAGTTCCTTTTCGCGCACCACGGACAGCGCCGCCAGCATGGCCGGCAACATCAGCAGCAGCAGGGGAATCACGGCCGGCACCATGGCCGGCAGGCTTTTCACGTCCGGGTTGTAGCGGTAGCGCGTCTGGATGGCGACGGGGTTGTTCATGGTGATGCCATAGCGGTGCAAGGCCTGGTCGGCCAGCCACAACTGGTGCATGCCCTGCACGTAGCCCTGCACGGTTTCGGCGCGCATCGGCATGGCGCCGTCGATCCACGCGCCCACCTGTGCCGGTGCGCCGCGCTGCACGTCGCGCGCGAAGCCGGGCGGAATCTCGATGGCCAGCAACAACTCTCCGCTGCGCATGCGTTTGTCGATATCGGCATAGTCGCGCAGAGGCGGACGTTCGACGAAGTAGCGCGAACCGGCCAGGTTGTTCGTGTAATTCTGGCTCAGGGTGGTCTGGTCGTGGTCAAGCACCGCATAACTGAGATCTTCGACATCCAGGCTGATGCCGAATCCGATGACGAACAGCAGCAACACGGAGCCGCCCAGCGCCAGGGTCAGGCGCACGGGGTCGCGTCGCAGTTCCAGTGTCTCGCGCCACATGTAGCTGAGCATGCGGCTCAGGCTGAAACGGCTGCGCCGGTGTTCCTGCTGTGGTGCGGCCACTTCAGCCTTCTGCGCGGGCACCGCGCTTTCCTGCTCCGCCGGTGCCGTGCCTCCGCCCGCCTCTTCCAGGTAAGCGATGAAAGCCGCTTCCAGCGACGGCGCGCCCTTCTTGCGCACAAGTTCGGCCGGCGCATCGCTGACCAGCACTTTACCGGCATGCATCAGCGAGATGCGGTCGCAGCGCTCGGCCTCGTTCATGAAGTGGGTGGAAATGAAAATGGTGACGCGGTCGCGCCGCGCCAGCTCGATCATCAGGCGCCAGAAATTGTCGCGCGCAATCGGATCGACGCCGGACGTCGGTTCGTCGAGGATCAGCATTTCCGGCTTGTGCACCATGGCCACGGCCAGCGACAGGCGCTGGCGTATGCCCAGCGGCAGGCTGTCGGGCAAGTCGTCCATCACCGCGCGCAAGTCGAAGCGCTGCGCCATTTCGTCGATGCGCGCCCCTATTTCGCCGTCGGGCACGTGGAACAGGCGCGCATGCAGCACCAGGTTCTGGCGCACCGTCAGCTCGCTGTACAGAGAGAAGGCCTGCGACATGTAGCCGACCCTGCGGCGCGTGTCGATATCGCTGGAGTCGACCTCCTTGCCGAACAGCCAGGCCTTGCCTTCGGTGGCCGGCAGCAGGCCCGTGAGCATCTTCATGGTGGTCGACTTGCCGCAGCCGTTCGAGCCGAGAAAACCAAAGATCTCGCCGCGGCCGATGCGGAAATTCACATGGTCGACAGCCGTAAAATCGCCAAAGCGCATGGTCAGGTCTTGCGCCTCGATGGCGACGTCCTGCGCGCTGGCAGCGTCCAGAGGCGTGATGACCACGGGCTGGTGGCCCGCGCGCTTGGCTTCCGGCAGCAGTTTGATGAAGGCCGCTTCCAGGTTGCTGCTGTCCGTGCGCGCCAGCAGTTCGGCCGGCGTGCCCGTGTCGAGCACCTTGCCGTCGTCCATGGCGACGAGCCAATCGAAGCGCTGCGCCTCGTCCATGTAGGCGGTGGCCACCATCACGCTCATTTGCGGGCGCTGCACCCGGATGCCGGCGATCAAGTCCCAGAACTGGGCCCGCGCCAGTGGATCGACGCCGGTGGTGGGCTCATCGAGAATGAGCAGGTCGGGATCGTGGATCAGCGCACAGCACAGGCCCAGCTTCTGCTTCATGCCGCCCGACAGCTTGCCCGCCGGGCGCGCCAGGAAGGGCTGCAAGCCCGTGCTGCGGGTCAGCTGGTCGATGCGGCGGCGGCGTTCGGCCGCGTCGTGGCCGAACAGGCGCGCGAAAAACTGCAGGTTTTCCTCAACCGACAGGGTCGGATACAGATTCTTGCCCAGGCCTTGCGGCATGTAGGCGATACGCGGGCAGACATCGTCGCGGTGGCGCGCATCGCGCATGTCGCCGCCCAGCGCCATGACGCTGCCTTCCTGTACCGCGCGCGCGCCGGCCACCAGCGACAGCAGGCTCGATTTGCCCACGCCATCGGGCCCGATCAGGCCAACCATGCAGCCGGCCGGCACATCGAGGTCGATGCCGTCGAGCGCCACCGTCTTGCCGTAATGCTGGCTGACGCCCCGGATGCTGACGACGAAATTGTTCACGCCCATGGTCACTGCGGGATCTTCGCCGTCAGTTCAGCGGGCCATGCCTGCTTCGCATCGAGACGCACCCAGGCCACGCCGGGCAGGCCCACTTTCACCAGCGCCAGGTGCTTTTGCAGCAGCTCGCGGCTGATCTGCGCCTTCACGCGGAACATCAGTTTCTGGCGCTCGCTGGCCGTTTCCACCGTCTTCGGCGTGAACTGCGCGCTGGCGGCGACAAACGAGATCGTCGCCGGAATCACGTAGTTGGGCGCCGCGTCGAGGATGATGCGCACTTCGCCGCCCATCGCCACCTTGCCGGCCGCCGTCTCGGGCAGGAAGAAGGTCATGTAGACGTCCGACAGGTCGACCAGGTTGAGCACCTTGCCGCCACCGGCCAGCACTTCGCCCTGCTGCGCCACCAGGTATTGCACGCGGCCGTCGCGCGGCGCCGTCAGCTGGCCATCGGCCAGGTCGGAATCGATGCGCGCCGTGGTCGCCTCGGCGGCGACGACGGCGGAGCGCGAGCCGACCACCTGCGCCCGGGCCGCGTCGATGGCCGCCTGCGCCGCCGTCACCTGCGCCTTGGCCGCATTCAGGGCGGCGGCCACGCTGCGCACGCGGGCACGGTCGTCGTCAAGTTCCTGCACCGAGGAGGCGCCCTCTTTCGACAGGGTTTCGGAACGGGCCAGACGGCGGCGCGCCGCATCGAGTTCGCTTTCGCGCTGCGCCACGATGGCCAGCGCGGCGGCCTTGTCGCTCTCGCGCACGGCCACTTGCGCCTGCGCGCCGACCACGGCGTCGGACGCCTGCTGCTGGCGCGCGCGCGCCTCGTCGCGCTGGGCCGTCAGCGAATCGACCTGCATGGTGGCCAGCGGCTGGCCCGCCTTGACGAAGTCGCCCTCGCGCACGAGGATCTCCTTGACCCTTCCCGCCAGCTTGGTGGCGACGTCGATTTCCGTCGCTTCGATGCGGCCATTGCCGCTGACAAAGCCTTCGCCAGGGCCCGTGGGACGCATTTTTTGCCAGGCCACATAGCCCAGCACGAGAACGGCCACGACCAGCGCCGCGGGGATGAGTTTTTTCTTCAGTTGTGGAGTCATGGTATCGGGGCGATCAAATTAGTGGGTGGAAGCGGCGGCGGAAGTGGCTGGCGCGCCACCGCCCAGCGCCGCATACAGGCTGACCTGACTGGACAGCAGCGCGCGGCGCGTCTGCACCAGCTGCTGCTCGACCGTCAGCAAGTCGCGCTGTGCATCGAGCACTTCCAGGTAGGGCGCTGCGCCATTGTCGTAGCGCAGCTTGGCCAGGCGTGCCCGTTCGCTCTGCGCGGCCAAAGTCGTCTTGCCGATGTCGACCTGCAGCGCCAGCCAGCGCCGGT
The DNA here is from genome assembly GCF_030587275.1 of Janthinobacterium sp. SUN128. Classification (NCBI taxonomy): domain Bacteria; kingdom Pseudomonadati; phylum Pseudomonadota; class Betaproteobacteria; order Burkholderiales; family Oxalobacteraceae; genus Janthinobacterium; species Janthinobacterium sp. SUN128. The sequence goes on from NZ_JAPWHY010000001.1 coordinate 3,969,177, forward strand.
TCGACAGCGCGTCGGCCACTTCGCGGAAGGCGCCCTGCACGCTCTTTTCATAATTGGCCACGGCCACGTCGCGGCGCACCTCGGCCAGGTCCATATTGGCGCGGATACGGCCCGCGTCAAAGATCGGCAGCACCAGGCGCGGCGCGACATTCCACGCGCCGCTGCCCGAATCGAACAAGCCGCTCAATTCCGCGCTGGCCGTGCCGTAAGCCGCCGTCAGCGAAATCGTCGGGAAGAAGGCGGCGCGCGCGGCGCCGATATTGGCCTGCGCGGCGCGCAGCTGGTGTTCGGCCGCGATCAGGTCGGGACGCTGCGTGAGCAAAGCCGAGGACAGGCCCGCATGCAGCGGCTGCAGCACACTGGCGTCGTCGAAGCGGCGCACCTCACCAGCCACCGGCGTCAGGTCGACGGGGCCGCCCACCAATTGGGCCAGCGCGTGCGCCTGTACGGCGCGCGCCTGTTCCAGCTGCGCCGACAGCGACAAGGCCTGGCTGAGCAGGGTTTCCACCTGCGTCAGGTCCAGCTTGGAAATCGACCCCACCTCGAAGCGGCGCGTGAAGATGCGCAGCGATTCGGCGCGGCTGTCGACCGTGGCGCGCGCCAGTTCCACCCGTTCATCGAGTTCGCGCAAGCCCAGGTAGCCATTGGCCACCTGCGCCACCAGGGCCACGCCGACGGCGCGGCGCGCCTCGTCGCTGGCCAGCAGGGTTTGCAGCGCGCTGTCCTTCAGGCTGCGCACGCGGCCCCAGAAATCGAGCTCCCAGGCACTCACGTTCAAGCCCGCCTGGTACTGCGCGCTCGTCATGGGGCGGCCCGTCACGCTCAAGTCACCTGGCACGCGCGCGCGGCTGCCGGAGGCGCCCAGCGCAATGGCGGGAAATTGTTCGGCGCGCTGGATGCCATACGCGGCGCGCGCTTCTTCCACGCGCAGGGCGGCGATGCGGATGTCACGGTTGCTGGCCAGCGCCTGCGCAATCAGCGCCTGCAGGCGCGCGTCGGCAAAGTAGGCTTGCCAGGCGACGTCGGGGGCGTGTGCGCCGGACGGATCGGTTTCCGGGTATTGCGCCGCCACCGGCAGCGGCGGTGGCGCGTACGGCGGCGCCATCGAGGCGCAGCCGGCCAGGGCCAGCATGGTGGCCAGCGCGGCCATCCTGGCGCGGTTGGGCAAAGTAGAAACAGCCATGGTCATCATCTTCCAGTCAATTCAGAATGTTGTAGCCGCCATCGACATACAGGGTGCCGCCCGTGATGGCGCGCGCGCCGTCGCCGGCGAGGAAGGCGCACAGCGCGCCCACGTCCTCGATGGTGGCCAGGCGGCGCATGGGCGAGCGTTCGATGGCGTCGGCCATCAGGCGGTCGAAATGGGCGATGCCGGAAGCGGCCCGCGTCTCCAGTGGCCCCGGCGAAATGGCGTTGACGCGGATGCCTTGCGGCCCCAGTTCGGCGGCCAGGTAGCGCACCGACGCTTCCAGCGCCGCCTTCACGGGACCCATCAGGCCATAGTCGGCGATGACTTCCTCCGCGCCCAGGTAGCTCATGGTCATCAGGCTGCCGCCGTCCGGCATCAGCGGTTCGGCCAGTTTCGCCATGCGCATGAAGGAGTGGCAGGAGACATCCATGGCCTGCGCAAAGCCGTCGGCGGAACTGTCCGTCACGCGGCCATGCAAGTCCTGCTTCGGCGCGTAGGCGATGGAATGGACGACGAAATCGAGCCGCCCCCACTGCCGTTCGATCTGCGCGAACAGCGCTTCGAGCTGGCCCGGCACGGCCACGTCGAGCGGCGCCATGATGGCCGCCTGCACTTGCTGCGCCAGCGGCTCCACGTGTGGCCTGGCCTTGTCATTGAGCCAGGTGACGGCCAGTTCGGCGCCGGCCGCGCGCAGGGCGCTGGCACAACCCCAGGCGATGCTTTGCCCATTGGCAATGCCCACCACCAGGCCCCGCTTGCCCTGCAAAGGCAAGTGCTGCGGCAAGGCGGCCATCATGCCTGGACTGGACGCAGGGCGGGCCACGGCGTGGCCGCATGCACGCAGCGCACCGCGCCGGCGCGCATGGCGGCGGCGCACATGGCCAGGGTGACGCCACCGGCGCGCGCATACGGCAAGGCAATCGGAGTGTGGGGGTGTAAGGTACTGCACGCGCCAGGCGCGGGGGTCTGCATCTTCATGAATCGGCTTCCGTCACTGAAATTCGAGGCCGGCACCAGTGCATTCTCGGGGAACTGGTACAGGGCGAAAATTACTCTACAGCATTTAGATACGTGATTCGCGATGAGTCCGGTCCACATGCTTATCGTTTTGAGCTAGGTCAACTATAAGTGCGATTGCGGCAATGCAACATTGATGTAAATCAAATTTTACCGCAATATTATCTAAATGAAATATTTTTCAGGCAAGCGTGCGGGCGTATTTATTTGATAATATCAAGGGCTAGCGAGAAGAAAATCGCGCAGGTGAGCGACAATTGGTATTGCCTGGAAGACAAGCAGTGCTGAGCAGTGGCGGAAGGCAGGCGGCAGGACGAGGCAGAAAGGGGGCCATGCTATTGCGTTGCAACATGGCCCACCATGCATTACAGGACAGACTTGAACGGTCTTATTTTTCCGGCGCCGGTGCGGGACGCGAATACAAGTCGATGATGGTGCTGATGCCATCCTGGCATACGGAGCAGAACGTCTCGCTGCGGTCGAACATGATGCACTGCATCTCGGGCCGGTAGTAGCCGGACGACTCGTAGTTCGCGCCCTCGAAGGCGCCCACCGCATGGCGCTGCGGCGCTTTCGAGAACAACTGCTGCGTGTACGCCAAGTCGGCCTTGAACAGGTCGCTCATCTCGCTTTCAGGACGGTTGGCCGCGCGCAGGGCCGCGCGCTGCTTCTGGTATTCGCGCGCATGGCTGTCGTATGCTTCCTTCGGCCATGGCGTGGGCAGCGGCGTGCCCGCCTTGACGTGGTTTTTCCATTTCAGCCTGGCCGGATCGCGCAGCGCGGTGGCGTTCGGCTCCCACGGCTCCTGGCGCTCGCCATTCGACTGGTAGGCCACGGGCGAGGTGTAGTACTCGTCGGCCAGGCCGGCGAAATGGTGGCCGAATTCATGCACGAACAGGTAATTGGCCCAGTCGCTGTTCGCTGCCGCCGTGCTGAACTGGCCGAAGATGCCGCCGCCGCCATAGGTATCGTTATTCACGAGGATTTCGATGAATTCATACGGCGCATATTGCGCCAGGTCGCGCAGCGCGCGGTTGTCCGTCGTCAGCACATAGCGCTCGCTGCCGAAGATGTCGTAGCGCGTGCCCAGCGGCGAGGCGTGATGCACGCCCGTCGATGGACGCGACACGCCCGATTCCTGCGTCGGCGCGGCCATGGCCCACACATTGAAGTCATTGGCCCGCTCGCGAAATGGCGAGACGGTAAACAGGTGCTCGGCCAATTTGCGCGCCGTCGCTTCGAACTTGCCCATTTCGGTGGCCGTATAGCCATCGCCCATGATCAGCAGGTCAACCTTGCCGGACGAGGGGCCACTGATGCGGATCGGGATAGGCTTGACGGGCGCCGGCGGCTGCTTGCGGATCACGTCCTGCGCCGCCGGGTCGACATCGGTGCTCCACACGATGGAAAACAGGCCGCGCTCGTCGCGCTTGAGGATGCGCACGCGCACGGGGTGCTCGGGCTGCGGGAAGCGCACGGATTCCTGGAAGGCGCGCGTGGTGGTTTTCGCTTCATCCGTGCTGGCCCATTCGCCGAAGATGGTGGAAAAACCGCGCGAGTACAGCACCTTGCCCGACTTGATGTCGACCACTTCCAGCAGATTGTTGCCGCGATTGCTGTCGTCGATGGGGCGCGCCAGGTTGCCCGGCCATGGCAGGGGCTCGACCAGCACGCGCTCGACCGCATAGTGCTCGCTCAGCGCATTGCCGCTGTGCTGGTAATCGAGGCGCATGGTGGCCGGCAGTGGCGCGTTGTCCGCCTGCGCGGCAGGGACGATGCCGGCGGCCAGCGCCAGCGCGCAGAGGAAGGATCGAATCGGGGTCTGCTGCATGTCATTCCTAAAACGGTAGAAAAACAGGTGAAGGGATCGGTTTTCCAAACAATCGGCGGGCCTGCCGGCAGGCGCGGGAAAAACCGCTGCGGCACATTGTAGCGACAGGAAGGGGGCGTGCAAAGCGCCCATTTCAGACGATGCGCTTGACCAGGCGATGCAATCGCCTTATATTAGATCGACTAGTCGATTTATAAAAGGACAGAACCATGCGCACCATCGATCCCGGCAAACACGCGGCCCGCCGCGACGCTATTCTCGCCGCCGCGCGCAGCTGCTTTGCGCGCAAGGGCTTTCACCAGACCAGCACCGCCGCCATCTGCGCGCAAGCGGGCATGAGCCCCGGCAACCTGTTTCATTATTTCCCCACCAAGCAAGCCATCATCGCCGCCATCGTCGACCAGGAAGGCAGCGAGACGGCGGCCTACTTCGCCGGCGTGCAAGGCAGCGCCGATGCCTACGGCGCCCTGCTCGATTTCATGGACCTGGTGCTGGCGCTGGCGGCCGACGCGGATTTTGCGGGACTGGCGCTGGACATTTCCGCCGAAGCGATGCGCGACACGGACATCGCGGCCAGGGTGGCACGCAACGACGCTACCCTGCGCGGCGGCCTGCAAACCTTGCTGGAAGAGGCGGCCGCAGCGGGCCAGGCCGACGCCGCGCTGGACGCCGCGCAGACGGCCAGCTGGATCGCCGCGCTGATCGACGGCATCTTCAACCGGGTCGCCGTCGATCCCCAATACGCCCCGCTGGCGCAGCGGGCCAGCCTGCACCTGTTATTGGCGCGCTTCCTGCGCCCTGCCCTGGCATGAGCGGCGCCATGAAAACCCCGTCCGCGCGCATCGCCGACGTCGACGCCCTGCGCGGCTGCGCCCTGTTCGGTATCCTGGTCGTCAATATCGGCGCCTTCGCCACGCCCTGGTTCGGCCTGGGCTTGACCGATCCCGCCTTTCACCGCGGCGTGGACCGTGCCACGCACTTCCTCGTCGCCCTGCTGTTCGAGACCAAGTTCTACCTGCTGTTTTCCTTCCTGTTCGGCTACAGCTTCACCTTGCAGATGCAGGCGGCGGTGCGTGCCGACGCGCCGTTCGTGCCGCGCATGCTGCGCCGGCAAGCGGGCCTGTGGCTGATCGGCGCCCTGCATGCCGTGTTGCTGTTTCATGGCGACATACTCACCACCTACGCCGCGCTGGGCATCGTGCTGCTGGCGCTGTACCGCTGCGGCGAACGCCAGGCACTCACTCTGGCCGGCATCCTCGTCACCGTCTGCGTGGCATTCTGGGCCGGCATGGCGTGGCTGCAAAGCCTGCAACCGGCGGGCGACGTCGCGGACAACGCCGTGGCGATGGCGCAAAAGGCGGCAAGCGCGCTGGCCGCCTACCACGCCACGCCCGCCGCCGTCGTCAAGCAGCACCTGCGCGAACTGCGTGAAATCTGGATCGTCCTGCTGCTGGTGCAGGCACCGTGTGCGCTGGCCATGTTCCTGTACGGCCTGGCCGCCGGCAAGCGCGAGATGCTGCTGCACGCCAGCGATTATCTGCCGCTGCGCCGCCGCCTGCTGTGGGCGGGCGCACTGGCGGGACTGCCTGGCGCCGCCTTCTATGCGTGGACGTCCGTGTATGCGCAAAGCCAGGCATGGCAGGTGGCGGGACTGGCCGTGGGCCTGGCAAGCGCGCCGCTGCTGGCTGGCGCTTATGTGGCGCTGGCGCTGGCCCTGTTCGAGCGCCTGCGCGACGGCGCGCTGTTTTCCCTGCTGGCCGACACGGGCCGCATGGCCCTGTCGAACTACCTGCTGCAGTCGGCCATCTGCGCCGTGCTGTTCCTCGCGTATGGCGCGCGGCTGATGGGCAGCGTCTCGCCGCTCGGTGCCCTGGCGCTGGCGCTCATCATCTTTTGCGTGCAGTTGCCGTTGAGCCGCTGGTGGCTGCGCGGCCACGCGTATGGCCCCGTCGAGTGGCTGCTCAGGGCCTTGACGATCGCCGCGTGGCCGCGCTGGCGGCGCCAAGTAACCCCCAATAAATTATTGTGATTTCTGACTTCCATAACCGGCGCTCTGCGGCGTTGCCCGCTGTTAGCAGTGCTCGCACTGCGTCGCAGCAGGCGCCTTGCATAGCATCCAGTTCTGTTCGTCATAAATTCACAATAATTTCCTGAGGATTACTTAGCGCGGCGCTTACTTGTAGCGGTACAGCGGCTGGCGCAACTGGATGGGGCGGATATCGAGGCGCAGCTTCAGCACCGAATACGCTTCCGCCTCGGTCGAGCTGTAGCCAACGCTGTTGACGGTTTTGCTGAAGCGGAATTCAAAGCCCAGGTCCGGATACGGATCGCGCGGATTGCCGAAGGCGATGCCGATGGCTTCCTGCTGCGCGTTGTCGATCAGGTTGCCCATCAGGTCCAGCACGGCGTTATTGCCGAGGATATCGTTGGTGAACACGGGTTCGCGCATGTCGGGCTGGTTCGGATCGAGCTTGTTGTCGGCCTTGTCCGGCGAGGGCGTAAACACGCGCGTGACGAGGTTGAATTTGTCGCCCCGGTCCAGGTAGCTGATGGCCGCATTGCTGATATTGAAATTTTTCACGCCGCGGTCGCTGATGGCGCCCGACAGGTCGATCAGCAAGGCGCCGCTGTAGCCGATGACTTCCACGTCGCGCATGGCGTCGACCACCATGGCGCTGTTTTCATCGATGCCCAGGCCCAGGTGATAGCCTTTTTTCAGCATCACGGGAATCATGCGGGCGAAACGGCCGCGCACCAGCAAATGCTGGTCCACGAAGACATCGCTGCCGATGAAGCCCAGGCCAGGCGCGATCTCGCGGCCATCCGTCACGCCCATCTTGAGCATGTCGAGCACGGGTTTGGCGTCGTAGAACATGGTGGTGCTCATGATGGCGGCGCCGGCGCTGGAACCGGCGATCACGCCGCCGTTGCGGTAGACCGACCAGATGGCTTCCAGCGCGGCAGTGCGGCTGCCGTCCGGGCGCAGCAAGGCTTGCGTGATGCGTCCCTGGTCGCCGCCGGCAAAATAAATGCCGCTGGCCGACTTGATCTGCGTGACGATGGCCGGGTCTTCGGCGGCCTTGCGGTAATCCCTGTTCGGCAGCTTGACGGCCAGCGGCACGAAAAAGGCATCGGCGCCATATTGGTTCAACTTTTTGATGATGCTTTCGCCCGATTTTTCCGGGTTCATCGCGGCCGAGGCCAGCACGGCGATGCGCGCGCCTGGCCCGCCCGACAACTTGACGATGCGCTGCCAGACTTCGGCATTGTCGGCGCGCAGGCCGCCGCCAATGATGACGAGCGTTCCCTGCGGCGCGCTGCCGATGGCACTGCCACCCGGCGCCGCCACGGCATGGACGCTGCACAATGCCAGCGCGAACAGCAGCGCGGCGCGGAAGGTGTGATACAGGCTTGCGGATGATTTCATGGTGCCTTTCAAATACAAGAAAAGTGGCGCACGCTTGTTGATGCAGGCACGCGCCCTTGCTGCCAATACTGCTGCTTGCAACCCAGCGCCATCGCACTACGATGCTACCCGCCGCAGATGACGGCGTTGTTGCGGTATCTCCACGCTTCTATGTAAAACTGCTTACTTGAAGCTGTAATTGGCGCTCGCATAGAAGCGCCGGCCCCGCGGATCCGTGTAGGTCGGGTCATAGCCGGACAGGAAAAAGTAGGCCTGGTTCGAATATGGCGGGCTGGTATTGAACAGATTCTGTATGCCCGCGCGCAGCTTGAACTGCTTGCTGACGGCATACGCGCCCGACATGTCCCACAGCGTGTACGCCTTCACCCGATTCGGCTTGACGACACTGCCGTTATCCGTGTTGATGGCCGAGTTCTGGTCATCGTAGCCGCTCGAATACGTGTTCGACAGGCTGGCCGAATACGGGCCATTGTCCCAGTCGAGGGTGATCGTATGGCGCCAGCGCTGCACCACGCCTTCCGTGACGAATTTATTGAGGTTGCTGATAAAGACGTCGCCGGGGCTGGTCTGGATTTTCGAATCGAGCACGTAGGTGCCGCTCAGGTGGGCGCCGAATCGTCCCCACGCCGTTTGCACGCCATGCAGGTCGGCCGTGATGTCGAGACCCGCCGCCTTTTGCGCGCCGCGGTTTTCCTTGCGCAGCTCGATGTAGTCGATTTCATTGTCTTCGTCGCGGTGCACCAGGTCGCCATACTTGGCCAGGTTGCCCAGGATGATGTCGTCGCCGATTTCGCTGATCAGGTCCGTGCGCTTGATATTCCAGTAGTCGGCACTGAAGGTCCAGTGCCGGCTCGGCTCGAGCACCAGGCCGGCCGTGAACTGGCGGCTGCGCTCCGGTTTCAGCTTGTCGTTGCTGTAGCGGCGCGTATCCCAATTATCGGCGCAGACGGAGTAATCATTGTTCTCGCTCGCGCAATACACGGGATCCGGCAGCGTCGCCGTACTGCTGTAGGCAGTGGGCCGGTGCAGGTCGGACATCGATGGCGCGCGGAAGCCCTTGCCGGCCGAAGCGCGCAGCAGCACCTGCTTGCTGGGCATGTAGGTCAGCCCGATCTTCGGACTGAGGGCGCCGCCCACCTGCTGGTAGTGGTCATAACGCCCCGACAACTGCGCCTGCCACTGTTTGGTAAACGGCAGCAGCAATTCGCTGTAGATGGCTTGCACCATGCGGCTGTCGCTGGTGGCCACGCCGCCTTCAGGCGCCGCGTCGTTGTTGATGTTGTCGCTCATCAGCAACGCCGAGGGACGGAACTCGGTGCGCTCGCGGCGCACTTCGCCGCCCACGGCCAGCGCCATGTCGCCGCCACCCAGGGCCATCAGCGCGCGCGATGCCTTGAAGTCGAGCGCATCCATGGTGCCGCGCGCATGCCGTACTTCGTCATTGACCTGGATGCTGTCGAGCAGCGCCTTGCCCTTCGCGCCCGATGGGCCAAACGGATTGATGTCGCCGGAGGCGATGCCTTCCAATAGCTTGTCGTACAGGACATAACCATGCGTGTCGCGGTCCTTCACGACGTTGACGCTGTGATTGAAGCCCACGTCGTAATCCCAGCCGGCGAGCGTGCCGCTGGCGCCCACCACGACACGCTGGCTCTCGCTGGTCAACTGGCTGGTGCGCATGCCCGCCTCGTTCAGCCGCATGCGCAGCTCCAGTTCGCGCGCAGTCGGATTGCCGTCTTCATCGACGATGCTATCGAGGCCGGTATTGGCCAGCTGCGGCACCTTGCTGTAATCGAGATAGCCGATCACGCGCGCCGACGAGCCCACGTAATAGCTGCGCGAACGGCTCAGCGCCACTTCCGCGTACAGCTGGTGCTCGTTATTCAGTTTCAGTACGCCGCGCGTGAGCAGGTTCTGCTTGTCCGTCTTCGGATACAGCTCCGTGTCGCCCATGTAATCGTAGGTACAGGCATCGACGCCGCCCGTTCCTGCGGGCAGGTACAGATTGGCCGGCGGCGAACAGTGAGGGATCGACGGATTGATCTGCCGGCCGCTGATCGGCTGGCCATTGAGCAGGAAGCCCTGTTCCTGCAAATAGTCGCGCTGCTCCCCCGACAGGCGGATATTCGCCGGGCTGGTAAAACTCGACAGCAAATGCCCCAGGCGCTGCGGAACCTGCAAGTTCGGAATGAACTTGCGTTGCGAGGAACTGAGGCGGTCGGTTTTTTGCAGGTCAACCACGGCGAAGATATTGTAGCCATCCGTGCCCAGGTCGCCCGTGCCGGCCGTGATGCTGGCCGTGCGCTTGCCGGCGCCGCCTTCATCGGTGCGGCTGCCGTAGACGTTCAACTCCACGCCCTGGTAATCCTTGCGCGTAATGAAATTGATCACGCCGCCGATGGCGTCCGTGCCATACAGGGCCGAAGCGCCATCGAGCAGCACTTCCACGCGCTGCAGGGCGGCAGCGGGAATATTATTCAGATCCACGCCCGCATCGTCGCCGGGCGAGGCAAAGTTGGCCATGCGCCGGCCATTCAGCAGCACCAGGGTCGATGACGTGCCCACGCCGCGCAGGTTGGCGCTGTTGAAGCCGCGCTGGTCGCCGCCGATATTGATGCTGGCGCCGTCCGTCAGGCCTCCCACGTTGGCCGACACGCGCGCCATCAGCTCGGCCGCCGTCGTCACGCCCGCCTTTTCGATTTCGGCGCGCGTGATGATCTGCACCGGCAGCGCCGTCTCCGATTCCAGCCGCTTGATGGCCGACCCCGTGATTTCCACGCGCTGCATTTTTTTCGGCGCGGCGTCGCCGTCCTGCACCTGCTCCTGCGCCTGCGCCTGCGCGCCGGCGGCCAGCATGCCCAGCGCCGCCGACACGCTCAGGGCGCCCAGCGCCAGTCGCACGCCTTGCGCCAGCATCGACTCGCGTGGCAAGGAGCCGCCGTCCTGTCTTTTCATGTGCATTGCCACTCTCCCCAATGATGATGTCTGATTTTTATAATGACTTTGAGACTGCCTTGCGTTGCTTTGAAGCTGTTTTCCGGGGTCCCTGCACGCCATGCTCGCCGCCGTACAGATAGGCGGCGATGACTTCGCTCAGACGGGCCGCTTTTTCAACGTTCTTCTTGTTCGACACCATCAGCGCCACGGCCAGCGCTTCGATCATGGCCAGCGCCGTGCTGGCGCTGCTGGGCAGGACGGGGTGTGTGCTTTGCGCATACAGCGCGTGATCGGCCAGTTCGGCCAGGGGGGAGGCGGGCGAATCCGTGAGCGCCACAATGCAGGCGCCGCGGTCGCGCGCGAAGCTGGCCAGGCCGATGCAGTCGAGCGTGTAGCGGGGGAACGAGATCACCACCAGCACGTCGTGCGCCGTCAGGTTGACCAAATGGCCGGCCGCCACTTCCGAGCCGCCGATGCCCACCACCTCCACCACATGCGGGCAAAATGGCTGCAGATGCTGCACCAGCATGCCTGCCAGGTTGGCCGACAGGCCAAAACCCATCACATACACTACCCTGGCGCGCGTCAGACGGCGCACCACGGCCTGCATGGCGTGCGGCGACAGGGCATCGGACGTGGCGGCGATATTCGCGGCCGCATATTCCAGGCTTTCCGTGATGGGTGAGGTGGTGCGCGCGCGGCGCTCTATCGTGCGGCGCAATTTGTCGACTGGCTGCAACAGCGATTGCAGGGTTTCGGCCATGGCGCCGCGCATGGCCGAATAATTCTTCTGGCCGATGTCGCGCGCGAAGCGGCTGATGGTGGCCGTCGATACCTGGCAGCTGTCGGCCAGTTCCTCGATGCCCAGCGCCGTCACCCGCATCTGGTTGCGCAGCAGGTAATCGGCGATCTGCCGCTGCGAAGCCGAGCCGCCGGCCAGCACGTGCATCAGCGCCTGCCCCAGCGGAGACTGCGCGAACGCGGCATCGGGCGACGCCAGCGTGCCAGCCCGTGGCGTGTGGGGACTGCTGCGTGCAGGATTGGCGGATGCTCTCATATCACTGGCGGCCTGTATTCTGGGGCACTGCGGATCACTGGCGGAAGGCGAAATCGGGTCGCTGGAACTTACTGTACTCATATCAAAAAGAAAACTCAACAAATATTTGTAAAAGGATTTTCATTGATTTACTTCGTGAAAATATTGCTACATAATCGACCGAAATCCATCAACCGCGCCCCGTTTTGGGGCGAATTCACCATGCAAGTACAACAGCACCCCATCTCCACCGCGCACGCCAGCGTAGCGTGCCAATTGAGCAGCTTTCACTTCGGCACCGCGGCAGCCACCAGCCGCAGCGGCAAGAAGGTCTACATCCAGGCGGCGCTGCATGCGGATGAAGTGCCGGGCATGCTGGTGTCGCAATTTTTGCGCCGCGAACTGCTGGCGCTGGAGGCGGCGGGCAAGGTGCATGGCGAAATCATCCTGGTGCCGGCCGCCAATCCGATCGGCCTGGCGCAAGCCATCCATGGCGCGCCGTTCGGCCGCTTCGACCTGACCACCGGCATCAACTTCAACCGCGCCTACCGCCACGTGGCCGATGAATTGAAAACCACGCTCGATGGCCAGCTGGGACAGGATGCGCAAGCCAACGTGGCGCTGATACGCGAGCATGCGCGCGCGGCCGTCGCCGCCTGGCGGCCGGGCACGGATGCGGAGACCTTGAAGAAAACCCTGCTGGGCATGGCCATCGACGCCGACATCGTGCTCGACCTGCATTGCGATAACGAGGCGGCCCTGCACATTTACACAGGCACGCCGCTGGCCGCGCAGATCGCGCCCCTGTCCGCGCTCTTGGGCGCGCGCGCCGTGCTGCTGGAACTGGCGGCCGGAGAAGAACCGTTCGATGAAGCCTGCAGCCGGTTGTGGTGGGATCTCGACGCGCACTTCGGCGGACGCTATCCGATTCCCGCCGCCTGCCTGTCGACCACGGTCGAGTTGCGCGGCGAAGTGGAAGTAAGCTACGCCCTGGCAGAGCGCGACGCCACCGCCCTGCTGCGCTTTCTCGCCATCGAGGGCGTGCTGGAGATAGCCGGCGCCGGCGACGACCTGCCCGCGCCGCAATGCGAACCGACGCCGCTGGCCGGCGTGGAACCGATCCTTGCGCCGCATCATGGCGTGCTGGTGTATCTGCGCGAAATGGGCGACGTGCTGGCAGCCGGCGACGCCGTGGCCGACCTGATCGACCCCGTCAGCGGCGAGACGACAACCTTGCGCTGCACCGTGGCCGGCGTCTTTTTTGCGCGCAGCGCCCACCGCCACGTCCTGCGGGGCATGAACGTCGGCAAGGTCGCCGGCGCCGTTGCCTTCCGCGGCGGCAGCCTGCTGAGCCAATAAATGTCACAAAAAGCGCCATGAGAAAATTCAAGCTCCCCAATACCTTCGTCCTGCTGTGCGGCATCCTGGCCATGATCGCCCTGGCGACATGGCTGGTGCCGGGCGGGAAATTCGATACCCAGCTGGTCAACGGCAAGCAGCTGATCATCCCCGGCACGTTTCATTATGTCGACAACAAGCCGCAGGGACTCGCCGCGCTGATGATGGCGCCCATCAAGGGCTTCGTCGACGCCAGCCTGATCATCGGCTTCGTGCTGATCGTCGGCGGCGCCTTCGCCGTGCTGCAAAAAACGGAAGCCTTCGATTCGCTGATCAAGGCCATCGCCAAGGCGCATACCAGTTCGCGCTTCGTGCGTGCCGCCATCATCCCCGTCTTCTTCACGATGTTCTCGCTGGGCGGCGCCACCTTCGGCATGAACGAGGAAGCGATTCCCTTCATCCTGATCTTCGTGCCGCTGGCCCTGGCCCTGGGCTATGACACCATCACGGGGGTGTCGATTCCCTTCATCGGCTCGCAAGTGGGATTTTCCGCCGCCTTCCTGAACCCGTTCAACGTCGGCATCGCGCAGGGCATCGCCGGGGTGCCGATCTTTTCCGGCATCGGCTACCGCCTGATCGTGTGGGCCATCGCCACGGCGGTCAGCATCGTGTTCTTGATGTGGTACGCGGCGCGCATCAAGCGCCATCCGGAAAAAAGCCCGACCTACCTGCTCGATATCGAAAAGCGCAGCGAGCACACATTGGACCTGAACAGCTTTGCCGGCATGACGCGCACGCACCGCGCGGTGCTGTGGATTTTCATGGCAACCTTGCTGACGATGGTCGTCGGCGTCGTCAAGTACGACTGGTTCATCGATGAAATCGCCGCCCTGTTCCTGGTGATGGCCATCGTCGTCGGCCTGGTCGGCCGGCTCGACATGGACAGCCTGGTGGCGTCGTTCGTGCAGGGCGCGCGCGACATGGTCAGCGTGGCGCTGGTCATCGCGCTGGCGCGCGGCACCATGATCCTGGCGCGCGACGCGCAGATCATCGACACCATGCTGCACGCATTGACGCCCCTGGTGGCGTCGTCGAGTCCCGTCTTCGCCGCGCAAAAGATGTTCTTCATGCAGTCGGTGATCAACTTCTTCATCCACTCGGGCAGCGGCCAGGCGGCTCTCACCATGCCGATCATGGCGCCACTGGCCGACCTGGTGGGCGTGACGCGCCAGACGGCCATCCTGGCCTTCCAGTTCGGCGAATTCACCACGCCGATGATCCCCACTTCAGGTATCACTGTCGGCGTGCTGGCGCTGGCGCGCGTGCCCTGGATTACGTGGGCCAAGTGGATGATCCCGCTGCAGCTGATTTACCTGGTGCTGGCGCTGCTGCTGTTGATTCCGCCCTGCCTGATGCACTGGCAGTAAGCCAGTCAGCGCCGGTAGATGTCCGGCACATACCGCTCCATCAGCGTCTCCGGCCTGAGCGGCGCCGTAAAGCCGTGACGCGCATACAAGCCATGCGCCGTGCTGGTGGCCAGCATGAAACGGCGCAGACCCTGCAAGTCGGGATGCGCCATCACGGCCTCCATCAGGCGCTTGCTGTAGCCGCGGCCGCGGCACTCTTCCAGCACATACACGTCGACCAGATAGGCAAACGTGGCGTAGTCGCTGACCACGCGGGCGAACGCCACTTGACGGCCGTCCAGCGTGCCGCCGAAGCATAGCGAATGGTCGATCGCGCGCTGTACGGTGGCCTGCGCGATGCCGATGGCCCATGCCGATTGCGTACTGAGAAAATGGTGAATGGCCGGAACGTCAAGTTCCGCCTTGTCGCTACTGATCTTCAAGTGTGGCATCACGCTGTCCGCCTGTCGTGGAAAAAAACTGATCATCGGCGATTTGCGCGCTGCTGTCACCTGGGCAGGAAAGAATCGGGCTGCCTCCCCTTCTGACTGCTGACGACGGGGGTACTCTGCCTGCTGCTGCCGTAGCTGCGACTGGCACGCTGCCGCCATGCTTACAGGGCGGCTTTTTCTTCGGCGTTCAGACGCTTGGCGCTGACATACACGGTATGCATGGTGGCTTGATCGGCGCTGGCAACGAAGGTCACGGAAGCGGCTGGCGCGGCGCGGAACTTCGGCACGGCGGCGGTGGCCAGGCTGGTGGCGGCGGCGATGGCGATGATGGCGACGAAGATGGCTTCCATGTTTTTAGCGATGTTCATGATATTTTCCTTGAGGTTGAGGGGCGTTGCTGTTTGTCCTGCGATGATTGAACTGTAGGCCGATCCCCCCTGAACTGCCATCGGATTGCGACCAAACGCACGATTCGCGGGACAGAATACAAAAAGCCCGGATGGAACGCACAACGTGCCTGTGCCGTGGCATTTGAGGCTTGCCAGCCCCATTCCTGGCCATTTCAGCGCCCTGCAAGGTCCTAAAAGCCCTACCGCCGGCCAACCTTGTTTATAATCGCCGTACACTAAAGGACTTCTTTCATGACTGATCAATTCTCCAAAAAGGGCGAAGCCTGGTCGGCCCGGTTTTCCGAACCGGTCTCGGACCTCGTCAAGCGCTACACAGCTTCTGTATTTTTTGATAAGCGCCTGGCGCTGTTCGACATCGAAGGTTCGCTGGCCCATGCGGAAATGCTGCATGCGCAAGCCATCATCAGCCCGGCCGATTACGCGGAAATCCAGCGCGGCATGGCGCAAATTTCGCAGGAAATCGCCGCCGGCCAGTTCGAATGGCTGCTGGATCTGGAAGATGTCCATCTGAATATCGAAAAACGCCTGACCGAACTGGTAGGCGACGCGGGCAAGCGCCTGCACACGGGCCGTTCGCGCAACGACCAGGTGGCGACCGACATCCGCCTGTACGTGCGCTCCGCCATCGACGACATCACCACCCTGCTGGCGACGTTCCGCAGCGCGCTGACGGACCTGGCCGAGCAGCATGCCGACACCATCATGCCCGGCTTTACCCACATGCAGGTGGCCCAGCCGATCACCTTCGGCCACCACATGCTGGCGTATGTTGAAATGTTCGGCCGCGACGCCGAGCGCATGGCCGACTGCCGCAAGCGTGTCAACCGCCTGCCGCTGGGCGCCGCCGCGCTGGCCGGCACCACCTTCCCCATCGACCGCTTGCGCGTGGCAAAAACGCTGGGCTTTGACGACGTGTGCCACAACTCGCTCGACGCCGTCTCGGACCGCGATTTCGCCATCGAATTTTGCGCCGCCTCCGCCGTGCTGATGATGCACGTGTCGCGCATGGCCGAAGAACTGGTGATCTGGATGAGCCCACGCATCGGTTTCATCGACATCGCCGACCGCTTCTGCACCGGCTCGTCGATCATGCCGCAAAAGAAAAACCCGGACGTGCCGGAACTGGCGCGTGGCAAGACGGGCCGCGTGTACGGCCACCTGACCGGCCTGCTGACCCTGATGAAAGGCCAGCCGCTGGCCTACAACAAGGACAACCAGGAAGACAAGGAACCGCTGTTCGACACCGTCGACACCGTCATCGACACCCTGCGCATCTTCGCCGACATGGCCGGCGGCATCACGGTGAAGCCGGAAGCGATGCGCGCGGCAGCCCTGCAGGGCTATGCCACTGCGACCGACCTGGCCGACTACCTGGTCAAGAAGGGCTTGCCATTCCGCGACGCCCATGAAGCCGTGGCCCTGGCCGTGCGCGCCTGCGTCGATGCGGGCTGCGACCTGGCCGACCTGTCGCTGGAGCAGTTGCGCGCCTTCTCGCCACTGACGGGCGAAGACGTGTTTGAAGTGCTGACCCTGGAAGGCTCCGTGGCCGCGCGCGACCACGTGGGCGGCACCGCGCCAAACCAGGTGCGCGCCGCGATTGCCCGCGTGCGCACGCAGCTGGAAAAATAAGCGGCGTCCATCCCGCAAACGCCCCGCTGCAGCGCTGCAGCGGGGCGTTTTTCATTGTGCGACGATCTTCGACAACACGGAAAAGGCGGCCCCCGTCTGCGACGCTTCCAGCAGCAAGGTCAGTTCCGTGTAGGTGCAGATGATATTGATCAGATTGATGCGCTCCCAGGCCAGGCGCTTGAGGATGGCGTGATACACGCCTGGCGTATAGCAGGTCTCGGGCGCCAGGTGCAGGGTCACGGCCGTCACGCGCTCCAGGCGCGCCAATTCCTGCTCGCCGCCGAAGACCTCTTCCACCAGCGCGTGCAGGCTGCGGCTGCAGATCACCATCACCTCGTTGACGCCGCGCGTGACCGTGATGAAGGTGCCGCGCTGGGGTGCGGCCAGCGCCAGCAACTGGCGCTGGCAATCATAGGTCTGATCGGAATAGCGGTAGGTAAAAATCATCAATTCACTGCGCGTGGAAAGTTCTCCCGCGCGGTGCGCCAGCACGATTTCGCCGCTTTTCTGCTGCGGCATCCGTTCGGCCAGGCGGCGCAGCGCCATCACCACGGCGGCCTGCCCCACCGGTTTCCATAAGTCGCTCTGCAATTGCGGCTGCAGCTGGCGCGCCAGTTCCGACAGGTTCAGCAAGCCGCGGCCCAATCCCTCGCTGAGAAAGGCCGATTCCATCACGATCTGTTCCACTTTGGTCGCTATCGAAAGCATAGTTCGTCGGGCCGGTGATTCCGGTGCACGCACCAGGAGCCGGCAACCCTTCCTGAAAAAAGGATGCACTGCGCCAGCGGCCGCGCCGGGCGGCACGGTCGGACTCGCGGAAAAGAACCCCCTCGCGGGGGGAAGAACCGGCTGGCGGCGGCTAGGAAGGCGGATGCAGCATGAATGCCGCTCCAGAGGGGAAATGGCTGAAACCAACAGCAGAAAACAGAACTGACGTCATGTGAAACTCCCGAATTTTTTTCCCGATGCGCTGTATCTGGACGCGGTCATTGCCGCGTGCGCTTTTTTTGTCTTCGCCTGGTCCGTTGGGGCCACGCGAATACCTAGTGTAGATCGCAACATTTAGAAAATGCAACAGTGTTTTTCCAACAGAACGCGCCATTAGGGGAAGTAGTCCAAAACAAAAGTTACAGCTTGTGGTAGATCAAACTTTGCGCTGATGTAGCACCGATAAATGTTCAATTCTTAACAAAAATTCGCGTAGTGACCCATTTCTTGAATTTTTTGACATGGCGATATCGACAAGTTTAGTGTCCCCCTACCCGGCGTCATGCCACCACAAAACGGCAGGCTATCCGCCTGTCAGGCACGCCGGGGTGGCCATCAGGCATCGCGGCCAGCTCATTCACCATTTCCTTAACCGATACCATGGAGCAGAAATGAATTTACGTTTGACGATAGTTGCCGCATCCATCGCCGCCCTGCCGCTGATGGCTACCACGGCAGACGCCGCCACGCCGCTGCCACAGACCCTGATGGCCGCCCCGGTCGCCCTGGCTTCTCCACAAGAGACCGCCAGCCTGGTCAACAAGCTGGCTGCGCAGGCGCGCAGCCGCGGCCTGAATACCGAACATGGCTTTGCCGTCGGCGCCCAGCATCCTGGCGTCAGCGGCACACGCGTGAGCCGCGTGCAGCACACCTACAAGGGTTTGCCCGTCTTCGGTTCCGAAACGGTCGTGGTCAGCAACAGCGCCGGCGACATCGTCAGCGAATCCGTGTCGGACCGCGCTTCCGGCCTCGGTAGCGGCGGTGTCAATTCCGTCACCCGCAGCGCCACCACCGATATCGACACCACGCCCGCCATCAGCGCGGCGGCAGCCATCGCCGCCGCCGTGGACAGCATTGGCGTGCGCGCCGTCGACCACGTGCCGCCGCATGCGCAACTGCTGATCTACCCCGTCATGAAAACCGTGCGCGTGGCCGGCGCCGAGAACAAATCGGAAGCCGCGTTGAACGCCCTCGACGTGCAGGACGTGGTCGACCACTACGAGCTGGCCTATCTGGTGCAGACGCGCATGATCAGCGGTAACAAGCCCGTCTACTACGACACCGTCGTCAGCGCCAAGGATGGCCGCATCCTGCGTCAATGGAAAGCCCTGAAAACCGTGGCCGGTATCGGCAACAGCCAGTACAACGGCCAGGTACCGCTCAACACCACGCTCACGGGCAGCACCTACACCATGAAGGACCCCAGCCGCGGCACGGGCGGCAGCTTCGGCGGCATGGCCATCACGAATGCCAATCACGGCACCAGCTCGGGCAGCGTGTACAGCAGCACCAGCAATACCTGGGGCGACGGCCAGCAATACATCAACGGCGGCAGCACCACCAACGCCAATGGCCAGACGGCGGCCGTGAACGCGATGTGGGGCCTGATGAACACCTACGACACGCACAAGAATGTGCTGGGCTGGTCCAGCCTGGACGGCAACAACACGGCTACCCACATCGCCGCCCACGTCAACACGGCCTACGACAACGCCTATTACGACAGCAGCTGCAAGTGCATGTACATCGGCGACGGCGGCAGCTCGTTCAACAACCTCGGTTCCATCGACGTGATCGGCCACGAAATGGGCCACGGCATCACGGACGCCACATCGGGCCTGATCTACTCGCAAGAGTCGGGCGGCTTGAACGAATCGAGCTCGGACATCGCCGGTGAAATGGTGGAAGCGTATGCGCGCGCCGGCGGCACGGGCACCACGATCCCCAACACGGGCAACGATTGGATGACGGGCAAGGAAATCGCCAAGAATGGCCAGCCGCTGCGTTGGCTGTACAAACCAAGCAAGGATGGCAGCAGCCCGAATGCGTGGAGCAGCACCATCAAGAACCTCGACGTCCACTACAGCAGCGGCCCGAACAACCGCATGTTCTACTTCCTGTCGCAAGGGTCGAACTCCACGTCCAGCAGCGACTACTACAGCTCCTACCTGAACAAAAGCCCGCTGGCCATGACCGGTATCGGCAGCGACAAGGCTTACCGCATCTGGTTCAAGGCCGCCACCACCAAGTTCACTTCGTCGACCAACTACGCCGACGCGCGCAACAAGGTACTGCTGGCAGCCGAGGAACTGTATGGCGTGGGCAGCGCCGAGGCGATCGCCGTCAAGCGCGCGTATGCGGCCATCAACGTGGGCGCCGACGTCGATGAATCGACGACGGGCGGCGCGGTGACCATCACCAGCCAGCCGGCCAGCATCACCGTCGCACCGGGCGCCACCGCCTCGTTCGCCGTGGGCGCGGGCGGCGGCACGGCACCGTACACCTACAAGTGGTACCGCAACGGCGCCGTGATCAGCGGCGCCACATCGCCCGCCTACAGTTTCACGACTGTAGCGGCCGACAGCGGCGCCGTCTTCAAGGCCACGGTGACGGATTCGTCCTCGCCTGCCGTGACGGCCACGTCGAACAACGCCACGCTGACGGTGGGCACGAGCAGCGCCACCGAACGCGTGACGAACGGCGGCTTCGAGTCCGGCGCCACGGGTTGGAGCGGCACCACGGGCGCCATCGGCACCTTCACGGGCCAGACCGCGTACGAAGGCACGAAGTACGCCTGGCTGGGCGGCAATGGCGCCACGGCCAGCGAATCGCTGACGCAAAGCGTGGCCATTCCGGCCGCCGCCACCTCGGCCAGCCTGACCTTCGCGCTGCACATCGACACGGCGGAAACGGGCAATACCGTGTACGACAAGCTGGTCGTCACCGTGAAGAACAGCGCCGGCACGGTGCTGGGCACCCTGGCCTCGTACTCGAACGTGAACAAGGCTGCCGGCTACCAGATCCGCACGTTTGACCTGATCGCCTACAAGGGCCAGACCGTGCAGATCTCGTTTGCCGCGACCGAGGACGCATCGCTGCAAACCTCGTTCGTGATCGACAAGGTCAGCCTGGTCACCCAGTAAGCGGCTGAACATGCGGGCAAGCCATCGCGACAAGGCTTGCCCGCACGGCACGATTGATTTCCTGGCAATTCCAGTCTACCCTGAGGCAGTGATTGCATCTTGCCTGCTGCTGGTACCCGCGACGAATTGAACTTTTTTTTGGATTGTTCCTGACCGATGCCTACTTCGACCTTGTCCGCACGCGCATTCCCTTCTTCCGCTTACCCCATTTTCACGCCCCAGGCCCTCGCCATGCTCGCCTGAGCCGACGATGCAGTTCCACCTTCAGGTGCAGGGCCCGGCGGGCAGCCAGGCGCTGGCCATCGACGCCGCCAGCGAGGCCGAAGCGATCCGCGCGGCCGTGCGCGGCGGCTGGCGCGTGCTGGCCGTCGACGCTGGCGCTGCGCAGGAGACGGGCGTCGCGCTGCGTCCCGGCAAACAGGGCCTGCCTCTGCTGCAATTCAGCCAGGAGCTGCTGGCCCTGCTCGAAGCGGGCCTGAACCTGGGCGAGGCCATGGCCACCCTGCATAACAAGGAAACGCGGCCAAGCGCAAAGGCCACCCTGGCCGCCATCGTGCTCACCCTGCAGCAAGGGCAAAGCTTTTCCGACACCCTGGCCGGTTTCCCCGACATCTTCCCCGACATTTACATCGCCACCGTGCATGCGGCCGAACGCTCGGGCAACCTGCCCGAGGCGCTGGCGCGCTTCGTCGGCTACCAGCTGCAGTTCGACGCCATCCGCAAGAAACTCATTTCCGCCGCCATCTACCCGTGCATGCTGCTCGTCGTCGGCGGCCTGGTGACCCTGTTCCTGCTCGGCTACGTGGTGCCCAAATTCAGCGTCGTCTACGAAAGCTCGGGCCGCGAGATTCCCTGGATGTCGCAAATGCTGCTCGGCTTTGGCCAGACCCTGGCCGCGCATCCGCTGCTGTGCGCCAGCGCGCTGGCCGCCGTGGTGGCCGCCGTGGTCTTCGGCATCGCCAATGCCGGCGCGCGCCAGGCCCTGGTCTTGCGCCTGCTGCGCCTGCCCGTGCTGGCGGAGAAGGCGGCCGAATTCCGCCTGGCCCGCTTCTACCGGGCTCTCAGCCTGCTTCTGCACGCCGGCATCCCCCTGCACAAGGCGCTGGCCATGGTCGCGCCCATGCTGCTGCCGGCGCAGCAGGAGCAGCTGGCGCAGGCGCGCCGCGCGGTGCAGGAAGGCATGCCGTTTTCCACCGCGCTGGAACACGCCGGCATGGCCACACCGGTGGCGCAATCGCTACTGAAAGTGGGCGAGAACACGGGCCGCCTGGGCGACATGCTGGAACGCTCGGCCAAGTTCCACGACGAGGAATTCGCCCGCTGGGTGGACTGGGCCTCGCGCCTGCTCGAACCGCTCTTGATGACCATCATCGGCGTCGTCATCGGCGGCGTCGTGGTGCTGATGTACATGCCGATCTTTGAACTGGCCGGGAGCTTATCGTGACGGTTTTTACCATGTGGTGCCTGCCATGAATGCACGCGACGAAGAACGGGCCGTGCTTGATGCGGCCATGCTGCGCCGGGCCCACGCCAGCGCGCTGGAACAGGGCCGCCCGCGGATGGCCGTGCTGCAGGAAACGGCGGCCTTGCCGCCCGAGGTCTTTTTGCGCCAGCTGGCCGCCCTGTTCCGCTACCCGGCCTGGACGATGGCCGAGCTGCAAGCCGCCTTGCCCGCCTTTGCCCTGCTGCCCTACACGGATTGCGCCCAGCGCGACTGCGTGCTGCTGCAGCCGGGCGCCCCCGGCGCACCGCCCGTGCTCGTCATCGGCAACCCGTTTGCGGAAGACCTGCTGCAGTGGGCCGACTTCGCCCTGTCCACGCCCTTCACGGTGGCGCTGGCGCACCCGGACGACCTGGCCGCCTATCTGCTGCAGCAGGAAAGCGTGCAGCAGGCGATGCAGGAAATGCAGCATGGGGATGACGTGCCGGGCCTGGACCAGAGTATCGAGGATATCTCGCTGATCCGCATCAGCGAAGACAGCAGCCCGGTGGTGAAACTGGTGAACTCCACCATCTACGATGCCCTGAAATTCCAGGCCAGCGACATCCACCTCGAATGCGACGTGGCCAGCCTGGTCATCAAATACCGCGTCGACGGCGTGCTGGTACAGGCAGGCCAGGTACAGGGACTGGCGATGGCCGAGCAGATCATCTCGCGCATCAAGGTCATGGCCGATCTCGACATCGCCGAGCGCCGCATCCCGCAGGACGGCCGCTTCAAGGTGCGCGTAAAAGGGGCGGAAATCGACTTTCGCGTCTCCATCATGCCGAATATCTTTGGCGAGGACGCCGTGCTGCGCCTGCTGGACCGACGCGCGCTGACGGAAGCGGCGCAGGCGCTGCGCCTGGAAAGCCTGGGCCTGAACGAGGACGCCATTGAGCAGATACGCCGCCTGGCCGCCAAGCCGCACGGCATGCTGCTGGTGACCGGGCCCACGGGTTCCGGCAAGACCACCACCCTGTACGCGGCCATCA
This sequence comes from Janthinobacterium sp. SUN128, assembly GCF_030587275.1. Lineage (NCBI taxonomy): Bacteria > Pseudomonadati > Pseudomonadota > Betaproteobacteria > Burkholderiales > Oxalobacteraceae > Janthinobacterium > Janthinobacterium sp. SUN128. The sequence goes on from NZ_JAPWHY010000001.1 coordinate 3,992,235, forward strand.
CGGAAATCAATACGGGCCGCGACAAGATCGTCACCATCGAAGACCCCGTCGAATACCGCTTGCCGCGCGTGCTGCAGATCCCCGTCAATGAAAAGAAGGGGCTGACGTTCGCGCGCGGCCTGCGCTCCATCCTGCGCCACGATCCCGACAAGATCATGATCGGCGAAATCCGCGACGACGAGACGGCGCAGATCGCCGTGCAGGCCGCGCTCACGGGCCACCTGGTGTTTACTACCGTGCACGCGAATAACGTCTTTGATGTGGTCGGGCGTTTCCTGCACATGGGCGTCGACGCCTACAGCTTTGCGGCGGCCCTGAACGGCATCGTGGCGCAGCGCCTGCTGCGCCTCAATTGCGCCCATTGCGCCGTCGATGCCAGCGCCGAGGTGCTGGCCGATGCGCAGCAGCTGCGCGACAGCGGCCTGGCCCTGCACCAGGTGCAGGACTGGCAATTCATGGCCGGCAAGGGCTGCGGCCACTGCCGCGGCACCGGCTACAAGGGCCGCAAGGCCGTCGCCGAAGTGCTGATGCTCAGTGACGCCATGCGCGAAATGATCTGCACGCGGGCGCCCTTGAGCCAGATGAAGGAAGAAGCGGCGCGCAACGGCTTTCGCCTGGCGCGCGAAGCGGGCCTGGACCTGGTGCGGCGCGGCGAAACCACTTTAGCGGAGCTCAATCGTGTCACTTATTGAACGCCTTACCCGCGCCACCCTGTGCCTGCACCTGGCGCCGCACGGGCTGCACGGCGTGCTGCGCCGCGCCGGCCGCCCCGTGCCCGACAGCGCCTTCCACCTGCCCATTGCGAACCCCGACGCCAGCTGGGAAGTGGCGCTGGCCGCCCTGCGCGGCTGGCTGGAACAGCACAATGAAAAAAAACTGCCGCTGGCCGTCAGCCTGGCCAGCCGCTGGTGCGCCATGCTGATGGTGCCGTGGAGCGGCGCCCTGCTCGACCGGAGCAGCGCGCAGCGCTTCCTGCATAGCCAGTTCGCTGCCGTCTACGGCGATGGCGCGCGCGCCTGGCGCCTGGCTGCCGACGATGCGCCCTATGGCAAGCCACGCCTGGCCTGCGGCATCGATGCGGCCCTGCTGCAAGGCGTGCAGGATGCGGCGGCCGCGCATGGACGGCGCTGCCTGTCCCTTGAACCCATCGTCGGGCCGGCCTGGCGCAGCATCGCCGGCGGCAAACCTGCCGCCTTCGCCCTGGTGGAAGCGGGACGGCTGCTGCTGGCAACGACGGGCGGCGGGCGCATCACGGGCCTGCATAGCCAGTCCTGCGGCGCCGCCTGGGGCGATGAACTGGATCGGGCGTGGCGGCGCTGGAACTTGCGCGCACCACAGCTGGACGCGATCGAACACGTGGCGCTGCTCGACTTGAGCGGCATGCCGCAGGACGAGCTGCCGGCGCGCTTCCAGTCCCTTCCCGTGGCCGGCGCCGCCCACCTGATGCGGGAGGCCGCATGGGCCTGAGCCGCCTGGAATTGCTGGCGCCCGGCGCAGTGCAGACGTTCAAGGGCTGGCGCCTGGCCCTGTGCCTGGCGGGCGGCTTGCTGCTGCTGCCGGCCGCCGTGTACTGGCTGGTGCAGGCGCAGGAAACGCGGCGCCTGGAAGCGCAGCTGGCGCAGCTGCAGCCCGCGCGCCCGATGCGCGCGCCCTTGTCCGCCAGCCAGCAGCGCGAACGCGACATCGAACTGAAACAGGTGGCCGCCGCCGTGCGCCAGCTTAACCTGCCCGTCACGCGCCTGGTCAAGACCGTGCAGGCGCCGCGCGATGTGCGCGTGGCCTTGCTGGGGCTGGACCTGAACGCGCAGCAGGGACAGGATGGCGCCAGCGTCCTGAAGATCGCCGCCGAGGCGGAAACGCCGCAGGACATGCTCAACTACCTGGCCTTCCTGAACCAGCAGCCCATGTTCAGCTCCGTGTATCTGCTCAAGCACGAGATGAATGCGAACGCCCCCGAACACCCTTACCGTTTTCAGCTGGAGGCGCAATGGCGGCAATAAAACCCGTATTCAAAGCCAGCACGCCCGTGGCCCGCGCGCGCCTGCAGCTGCGCATGCCGCCGCGCCTGGCGTGGGAAGCGCAACGTTTGTGGCGCACCCTCGGCTGGCCCAGCGCCCTCGGCGCGGCCTGCCTGGCGCTGGCCGCTTTCGCCATGCAGCAGGGCGATGCACTGGCCGCACGCCAGCAGCAATTGGCGGCGCAACTGGCCGCTGCTGCCAGACAGTCGGCGCTGCAGCCGGCACCCATCACGCTCGATGCCGATGCGGACAGCCTGGCCGCCTTTCACGCCTACCTGCCTGCGCATGACAGCATTCCCGACCAATTGAAGGCCTTGCTGGAAGTGGCGCAAAAGAGCGGTGTCACCCTGGCCAAGGCCGACTACAAGCCGCAGGAAGACGGCAACACAGCCTTCCTGCGCTACCAGATCACCCTGCCCGTCAAAGCCGAATACGCGCAGCTGCAGACCTTTATCGTCGATGCCCTGCAGGCGCTGCCCACCCTGACGCTCGACTCCGTGCTCTTCAAGCGCGAGCAGATCGAGGCGGGCGAGATCGACGCGCGCATCCAGTTCATCCTGCTGGTGAAAAAGGCGGAGGTGCGCCGATGAAAAAAGCCGTACTGGGAGGCGCCGCCGTGGCGACCTTGCTGGCCGCCCTCTTCGCGCCCGAGGATGAAGGCAGCATCGTGGGACCGGCCACGGCCACCACGCGCCAGGTGGAGCGGGTGGCGCCAGCCCCCCTCGCCGCAGCCGCCGTTGCGCAAACCAATCGTGCGCTGGCCATCGAACCGCGCCGGGGACTCGATGACGACGAAGCAGCGACCCTGTTCGCCAAGCAGAGCTGGCAGCCGGAGACGCCGAAGAAGATCATGCTCGACCAGCAGGCAGCCCAGGCGGCACTACCCGCAGCCCGCGTGGATGCGAACGCGCCGCCACCGCTGCCCTTTCAATTCCTGGGCCGCTTTGTCGACGAAGGCAAGGCCGCCTACTTTCTGCAGGCGGGCGAACGCAACGTGGTGGCGCGCCCCGGCGACACGCTCGAAGAGCGCTACCGCTTCGACGGCGTGGTGCAGGGTTCTCTGCAATTTACCTATCTGCCGCTCAACCTGAAACAGACACTCGCCGTAGGGGACCTCAATTGAAACGACGCGCCGCACGTATGTCTCGTACTATCCTCACCCTGCTGCCGGTGCTGTCCCTGCTGGCCGCCTGCGCCGGCAACCAGGCTTATAACGATGGCCAGGCCATGCTGGGCGCGGGCCGCACGGAACAGGGGCTGGCCCTGCTGGAACAGGCGGCGCAGGCCGAGCCGACCAACGCCAAGTACCGCATTGCCGTCACGAATGGCAGGATGCGCGCGCTGAACAAGCTGAATGGCGCTGCGGAGGCGCTGCGCCAGCAGGGCAAGCTGCCCGAAGCGCAGGCGCTGTACCAGCAGGCGCTCGCGCTGGATGCCAGCAACGACGTGGCGCAGCGGGGCCTGGCCGGCGTGGCACAGGATGAACGGCACCGCAAGCTGGTGCAGGAAGCGCAGGCCAGCTACCAGCGCGGCGGCGAAGCGAATATCGCGCAGGCGCAGGAAGCCCTGCGCCAGGTGCTGCAGGAGCGCCCCGCACAGCGCGAGGCGCTGGCCCTGAAAAGCCGCATCGGCGAGGCGCAATCCAAAAGTCTGCCGGCCGGCGGCAAGCTGGCGGCCGCCTACAGGAAACCCGTGACCCTGGAATTTCGCGACGCGCCGCTGCGTTCCGTGTTCGATTTCATCAGCAAGGTGTCGGGCCTGAACTTCGTCTTCGACAAGGAAGTCGATCCCGCCCTGCGCGCCACCATTTCCGTGCGCGACACCAGCATCGAAGAGGCGATTGCCATGCTGCTGGGCGCCAACCAGCTGGAACAAAGCGTCACCAGCGACAAGTCGATCACGATCTACCCGAACACGCCGCAAAAGGTGAAGGATTACCAGCAGCTCGTGGTACGCACCTTCTTCCTCGCCAATGCCGACGTCAAGACGGTGGCGTTCTCCATCAAGACCCTGCTCAAGGCCAAGGACGTCGTCACCGACGAGCGACTGGGCATCATCATGCTGCGCGATACGCCGGAAATGGTGCGCATGGCCGAACGCATCATCAACGTGCAAGACCTGGCCGACCCGGAAGTGATGCTGGAAGTCGAGGTGCTGGAAGTCAAGCGCACGCGCCTGATGGAACTGGGCGTGCGCTGGCCGGACCAGGCCAGCCTGACACTGGCCGGCGTCGCAGGCAGCACGGGAGGACTCGGTGGCTTGAAAGTGGCGGACCTGCACCGCATCAATGGCGACAATATCAACCTGGGCATCGGCGGCGTCACCCTGAACGCCAACAAGACGGACAGCGACAGCAATATCCTGGCCAACCCGCGCATCCGCGTGCGCAACAAGGAAAAGGCGAAGATCCTCATCGGCGACCGCGTGCCCGTCATTACCGTCACGACGAATAACGGCGTCAGTTCCGACAGCGTCAACTACATCGACGTGGGCTTGAAGCTCGACGTCGAACCGAACGTCTACCTGGACGACGAGGTGGCCATCAAGATCAACCTGGAAGTGTCGAACGTCGTCAAGGAAGTGATCAGCAAGACGGGCACGCAGGCTTACCAGATCGGCACGCGCAGCGCTTCCACGGTGCTGCGCCTGAAGGATGGCGAGACGCAGGTGCTGGCAGGCCTGATCAGCGATGAAGACCGGGGCACGGCCAACAAGGTGCCGGGCGTGGGCGAGCTGCCCGTGCTGAACCGCCTGTTCGGCAGCCAGAAGGACGACGCCATGCGCAGCGAGATCGTGCTGTCGATCACGCCGCGCCTGCTGCGCAGCATCCGCCGCCCGGACCTGACGACGGCCGAATTCAATTCCGGCACCGAGACATCCGTGGGCGGCCGCGCCAGCGTGGGCGGCTCCCCCGAGGCTATCGCCGCGCCAGAACAGGCCGCGCCGCGCACCGGCTCGCCCATGACGGGTGGCGACGAAGCGCCTGCCGCCGGCGACAAGGCCACTGTCAAGGGTGGCCAATGAGGTGGCCAGTGAAAGAGCAGGGCTTTACCTTCATCGAGCTGATGATCACCCTGGCCATCATGGCGACCCTGGCCACGGTGGCCGTGCCGATGGCTCAGGTGGCCTTGCAACGGGCGAAGGAACAGCAATTGCGCAGCGCCCTGATCGAGATGCGCGAGGCCATCGATGCCTACAAGCGCGCTTCGGACAATGGCCGCATCAAGCTGTCGCTGGGCGCTTCCGGCTATCCGAAAAAACTCGAGGAACTGGTCGAGGGGGTGCCCGACCAGCGCAGCGTCTCGAAGCAGAACATCTATTTTTTGCGCCGTCTGCCACGCGACCCGTTCCAGCCCAGGGAAGAAGGCAGCGCCGCCGACAGCTGGAGCAAGCGCGCCTATGCCTCGCCGCCCGACAATCCCAGCGAAGGCGAGGACGTGTTCGACGTCGCCTCGCGCTCGACCAAGGTGGGCCTGAACGGCGTGCCGCTCAATCAATGGTGAACTTGATGCCCGCTTCTATCTCACGCCGCGGCTTTACTTTGGTCGAACTGCTGGTGGTGCTGGCGATCATCTCGCTGCTGCTGACGATCGCCATTCCCCGCTATTTCGGTTCCGTGGAAAAGTCGAAGGAAGTCGCCCTGAAGGAAAACCTGCAAGTGCTCAGGAGCGGCCTGGATAAATACTATGCCGACAAGGGCGAGTATCCGGCCGCCCTGGACGACCTCGTGACCCACCATTACTTCCGCAGCGTGCCGCTGGACCCCGTCACGGAGTCCAGCGCCACCTGGCAATTGATCCCTTCGCCCAATGGCGAGATCGGCGGGGTGGCCGACGTGCGCAGCGGCGCCAAGGGCAAGACGCGCGAGGGCATCCCCTTTGAGCAGCTCTAGTTTTCAACGCCGCGCACGGGGCTTCGCGTATATCTGGACCCTGATGCTGGTGGCCTTCATGGGCGTGGGCCTGGTGCTGGCCAGCGAACTGTTTGCCACGGCCGCGCGGCGTGACAAGGAGCGCGAGCTGCTGTTCATCGGCCATGAGTTCCGCAACGCGCTGGGCCGCTACTACGACAGCACGCCGGGCGACGGGCGGCCCCGCTATCCCTTGACCTTGCAGGAACTGCTGCGCGACCCGCGCTTTGCCAACGCCCGGCGGCACTTGCGCCGCCTGTATGCGGACCCTGTCACGGGCAAGGCGGAATGGGGTGTGCTGCGGCAGGAGGGACGCATCGTCGGCATCCATTCGCTGTCGCCACAGCTCCCTATCAAGCAGGACAATTTTCTCGACGAAGACGCCAGCCTGCGCCGCAAGCAGCGCTACGCGGACTGGCACTTCACGTATCCGCACGACCTGGTGCTGGCCCCGCCCGATGCCGCCGGCGGCGCGCCCGGACTCAAGCCGAAAGGCGCAAACTGATATCATGCCCGCATTCCATATTCAGCATCGAGCAAAGGAGCAGGCATGAGCATAGGTGGCACTTCCATCGAACAGGCATTGGCATCGCTGTCGGACATGACGGGCGGCATGGTCGCCATCGGCAAGGACGAACATGCGCAACGCATCGCCAGGGCGCAGGCATTCATGCGCAAACAGGGCATCGCCGCGGTCTACCTGAACGCGGGCGCCAATCTCACCTATTTCACTGGCACCAAATGGTATGCCAGCGAACGCATGGTGGGCGCCATCCTGCCGGCCAGCGGAGAGATCGAATACATCGCCCCCGCCTTCGAGGAAAGCACCTTGCAAGGCTTCATGCTCATCGAAGGCAAGGTCAATTGCTGGGAAGAGCATGAAAGCCCGTACCAGCTGTTCGTCGACGTGCTGGCGCGCATGGGGATAGCTCAGGATGAAGCTGCGCCGCCACGCGTGGGCATCTGCGAAAGCGCCGCCTTCTTCATCTACGACGGCATCAAGCCGCTGGCTCCCGGCTACGCGCTGGAAAACGCGCGCGCCGTCACCGCGTACTGCCGCAGCCGCAAGTCACCGGCGGAAATCGCCCTCATGCAGCGCGTGATGGACATGACCCTGGCCGTGCACGTGGCCACGGCCAGCATGCTGTACGAAGGCATCACGACGGTGGAAGTGGAAGAATTCATCCAGCGCGCGCACCGCAAGGTGGGCGCGCCCCGCTCGTATTTTTGCATCGTGCTGTTCGGCGAAGCGACGGCCTACCCGCATGGCGTCAACTACGTACAAACCTTGAAAGCGGGCGACACGGTGCTGATAGATACGGGCTGCCAGGTAATGAACTACATCTCCGACATCACGCGCACCTATGTGTTTGGTACGATCAGCGCGCGCCAGCGCAGCGTGTGGAACAGCGAAAAGGCGGCGCAGGCCGCCGCATTCGCGGCAGCGCAGCTGGGCGTGCCCTGCGGCGACGTGGACCGCGCCGCGCGCGTCTCGCTGGAGGCGGATGGCTTCGGCCCCGGCTACAAGCTGCCCGGCCTGCCGCACCGCACGGGCCACGGCATCGGCCTCGATATCCACGAGTGGCCTTACCTGGTGGGCAATGACACGACGCCGCTGGACGTGGGCATGTGCTTCTCGAACGAGCCGATGATCTGCATCCCCGGCGAATTCGGCATCCGCCATGAAGACCATTTCTACATGACGGATGACGGTCCGCGCTGGTTCACGCAGCCGGCGCACAGCATCGATGATCCGTTCGGCTTGCACGCGTAAACAGATGCCCTTGTGTTGGATTACGCTGCGCTAATCCACCCTACGCCATGCCATGCAGGTCAAGCTGGTATCACCGTAATGCCAGGCAGGTCGGATTGGCGCCCTGCGCGTAATCCGACACAGCGCTTCCCTGCGCCAGCTTGAACACGGCCAACGCCGTGCCCAGCTGCACGGCCTGTTCCTGCAGCGATTCGGCGGCCGCCGACGCCTCTTCCACCAGCGCGGAATTTTGCTGCGTCATCTGGTCCATGCTGCCGATGGCCACGCCGATGTCACCGATGCCGGCGCTTTGCGCCTGGCTGGCAGCGCTGATCTCGGCCATGATGTCGGCCACCTTTTTCACGGAGTCGACGATCTGGCCCATGGTCAGACCCGCCTCGTCGACCAGCTTCGAGCCGACATTCACCTTGGCCACCGAATCGCCGATCAATTGCTTGATTTCGCGCGCCGCTGCCGCGCTGCGCTGCGCCAGGTTGCGCACTTCGGACGCCACCACGGCAAAACCCCTGCCCTGCTCGCCCGCGCGCGCCGCTTCCACGGCCGCATTCAAGGCCAGGATATTCGTCTGGAAGGCGATGCCGTCGATGACGCCGATGATGTCGACGATGCGCTTGGACGAATCGTTGATCTCGCCCATGGTGGTGACTACCTGACTGACCACCTGCCCGCCCTTCACGGCAACCGAAGATGCCGACACCACCAGTTCATGCGCCTGGCCCGCGTTGGCGGCGTTGTCGCGCACGGTGGAGGTCAGGCTGTCCATGCTGCGCGCCGTCTGATCCAGGCTGCCCGCCTGCGATTCCGTGCGCGCGGCCAGGTCCGCATTGCCTTGGGCGATTTCAGCGCTGGCCACCTGGATGGTTTCGGCCGACGCCTTGATACCGGACACCATGCCGGCCAGCCGGCCGCGCATCTCCTTCAATGCCGCCAGCAGACTGGCCTGGTCGCCCGCCTCGGTGGCGATCTCCATCGACAGGTCGCCATCGGCCACGGCACGCGCGATCTGGCGCGCATATTCGGGTTCGCCGCCCAGCTGCTGCCAGATGGCGCGCACGACGAAATGCGACACGGCCACCAGGCAGACGATGACGGCCAGCGCCACGGCGATGCTGGTATTGAGCGCATTGCGCACATTGGCCGCACTGCGTTCGATGCCCTGTTTGAATTGCAATTGCGCCTGTTCGTTGGTCTTTGCCAGGTCCGTGTTGAGCACCGCCAGCGCCCCCTGCATGCGCGCCACGGTCGCTTGCGGGTCGCCCTCTTCCATTTCCAGCATGATGCGCGCCGCACTCAGGGCCGGCGCATAGTAGGCATCGAATTCCCTGGCCAGGCGCAGGCCCTGCTCGCGCTGGCCAGGGATCGCCGCGAAGTCGCCCAGCCTGGCGCGCAGCTTGACAGCCTGGCCGCCGACTTGCCCGATACGCTCCTTGTCGCCTTCACTGACGGCATCGCGCAGGGCGTCGCCGACGGCGGCCACGTCCAGGGTCAGCGACTTGGCCATGTCGAGCACGGGATAGTCGGCACTTTCCGTGGCGTGGATGGAATTGAGCGTGGCCGTGGACAGGTAGGCGCTGACGGCCAGCCCCAGCCCGAAAATCACGGCCGAGACGACAGGCAGCGCCCATATCTTGCGTTTGATGCTCATTGCTGTCTCCTGATGTTATCTCGTGCAAAAGACGGCATGCGTCGCCGCATGCCGTCATGGCGGCCTTATGGCGTCGTCAGCACCACTTTGACGGTGCCGTCGACGGCACTCTTCTCGATATAGCCGATGGCTTTCGGATCGGCGGCCACGGCCTTCTTCACGTCGGCGCTATTGGCCACTTCCTTCGGCAAGGTCGCCTTGCCCGTGAAGACCAGCTTGGACCACAGGGCCTTCGCCTGCGACGGCTCCTTGTCCGTCACCTTCTTGTAGAACTCCGCGCGCACGGGGGCGCTTTCCGGCTGGTCGACCGGCGTCATGGCCGTCGATTTACCGAGGAAGAATTGCGCCACCTGTTCGTTCGTCATGGCGCCGGCGGCGCTCTTCGGATTGACCACCACGACCACTTCGGCCATGGCGGGAACAGCGGTCGACAGCGCCAGCAAGGCAGCCACATTCAAGATCAATGGTTTCATGCGGCGCTCCTTAGAAAACGAAATCGATGGCGGCGGCAGCCACCGTGACGGGGCCATGGAAACCCGGCTTGGCTTGCACGAACAGGCCCGGGCCATTCTTCGGCTTGATGCGGTCGATCTGCACTTTCAGCGCGGCCGAACGGTGGAAGTCCCAGCGCACGCCGATGCTGTCCGTCGATTGCTCCAGCTGATTGCGCATATATGCGAGGGTGTCGACGCCGGCCGACAGGGCGCGCAAGGTCGGCGTGCAGGCGGCTGGATAACCGGCAGGACAGGATGCGGGCACGGTGTTGTTCACGCGGCCATCGGCCTTCAGGCTGGCGTGGCTGTAGTACGGCAGGAAGGCGCCGATGCGGTAGCCGCCCATCACGTACCACGAGGTACTGTCGCTGACATAGCTGTCCGTCTTGCGCTTCGCATATTCGGACTGCACCAGCACATTGTTCCAGTCCAGGCCCAGGCCCACGGACGTAAACGATGCCTTCTTGTCCTTGACTTCCAGCGCATCGGCCAGGGCGCCCAACTGGGCGATCCTGTAGCCGCTGCCGGCCGCGCGCAAGCTGCCCATCAAGGTATTCAGGCTGGGCGAATCGTTGATCGTCAGCTTGGTCTCGGCCCGGCCGAAACGCACGGTGACGGGACCATGTTCGGCCACCACGTTGAGGGCGACGATGGACTTGCCTTCCACCTGCACGGTCGAATCAGGACCCGTGGCCAGGGTGGCTTTGGTGCGGCCCAGCGCCAGCTGCGTGGTGATGCTGGTGTCGCCCGCGCTGAACTGGTAGGTGCCATCGATGCCATCGATGCTGTTCAGGGGAACCTGCGAATACATTTCGCCGGGCGGACGCAGCATGGTGTTGGCATAGCCGACGTTACGGTAATCGGAAATCATGAAGACAGGCAGGCCCATGCGGCCGACGCGCACGCTGAAGCTGTCCGATACCTTGGCCTTGGCAAAGGCCCACGCCAGTTCGGCGCCAAAATCGTCTTCGCCATCCTTGCGCGCCAGCCCTTGCACGGTGGCCGACAGCCAGGGATTGACGGTGACATTGGCCTGCAGGCCCAGATTGGAATCGACGCCTGTGCGGGCGGTGCGGCCTGCGCCGGCAGCCTGGTTCGGGCGCGCGAACTGCGCGCTGTCGGTATCGGCCATGGTCAGGGCGGCGGTGCCGTAACCGCTGATCTTGACCGCGGGACCAGGGGCCTCTTCGGCATAGGCATGGCTGATGGCCAGGGGCATGGCCAGCAGGAAAATCAGGACGTGTTTATTCATAGTAATTAAATACCCGTAGCGGTGAACGTTAATCGTGGAATGGGACTCGCGGTCGATGGCTCACCGGCCGTAAAAGGCCGGGTCCGTTTTTTTCGCGCCGCCATCGCCTTGGGCGTCCATGGCGGCGTGACCAGTGAGTAAAACCATGCTACAGAGAAAAGGTTTTACGTTGGAAAGTTTTCTTGAGGCAATGAGCGAATTCGCCCATTTCCATGAAAAAAGCACGCGTTCTAGAGGGGTTTATCTAAATAGCACGCCGTGCAAAACCACACTTAGAGCCTATCCCAGTAGATGAATACATCCCCCGCTGGCGCGCCTCAGAAGCGGGGACTGCGTTGATCGTCGTCGCGTGGCTCGCCACGCGTCCTCCTCACGCCTTGTCCGCGCTCCTGATCCGCTGCCAGCAGAAGACGCTCCCTACTGGGATAGGCTCTTAGCCTATATTTTTCATACACTTATGGATAATTCAAGACGAAAAGAATCCGCATAAAAAAAGCGCCGCCCGCGCGATGATCGCGGGCGGCGCCGTTCAAACCAATCCTGCCAGAGACGCTTACTCTCGGACTTACTCGCGCTTCGACACCAGGGTCAGAATGTCGTAGCTGGCCACCAGTTCCTCGTTCTGGTTCGTCACCTGCACGTCCCACGCGACCACGCCCTGGCCCACGCCGAACACGTCCTTGCGATTGCGGTCGACCTTGCGCTTGCACGTCAGGCGGGCGCGGATGGTGTCGCCAATCGCCACCGGCGCGACGAAGCGCAGGTTGTCCAGGCCATAGTTGGCCAGCACGGGACCGACGCCTGGCGAGACGAACAGGCCGGCGGCGGCCGACAGCACAAAGTAGCCGTGGGCGATGCGCTTGCCGAACTGCGATTCCTTGGCCGCGATTTCATCGAAGTGCATGTAGAAGAAGTCGCCCGAGATGCCGCCGAAGGCGACGATGTCCGCTTCGCTGACGGTGCGGCGGTGCGTGAGCAGCGAGTCGCCCGTCTTCAAGTCCTCGAAGTGCTTGCGGAACGGGTGGATCGGGCTTTCATTGACGTCCGCGCCGCGCACGTATTCGCCGGTGATGGCCGCCAGCATGGTCGGCGAGCCTTGCACGGCCGCCCGTTGCAGATAGTGGCGCACGGCGCGCACGCCGCCCAGCTCTTCGCCGCCGCCCGCGCGGCCAGGGCCGCCGTGCTTCAGTTGCGGCAGCGGCGAGCCATGACCCGTCGAATCGACGGACGCCACACGCTCGAGCACATGCACGCGGCCATGCGTGGCCGCCACTTGCGGCACCACGCGCGCGGCGATCTTCGGATCGCGCGTCACCAGGGTGCTCACCAGGCTGCCCTTGCCGCGCGCTGCCAGGGCCAGCGCTTCATCGATGTCCTTATAGCCCATCATGGTGCTGACGGGGCCGAACGCTTCCACGTCATGCACGGCATCGTTGCCGAAAGCGTCGCGGCACAGCAGCAGGGTCGGCGAGAAGAAGCTGCCGTCAAGGGCACCATCGCCCAAAGGACTAAAACCGTCGGCCGCGCCGAATACCACTTCATTACCCTGCGACAGGGTGGCGACCCGTTCGGCCACGTCGTTCTGCTGTTCCTTTGACGCCAGCGCGCCCATGCGCACGCCTTCGATGGACGGATCGCCCACCACCACCTTGGCCAGGCGTTCGCGCAGGCGCGTACCGACGGCGTCCATCAGGTGCTCGGGCACGATGATGCGGCGGATGGCCGTGCACTTCTGGCCCGATTTTCCCGTCATCTCGCGCACGACTTCCTTGACGAACAAATCGAATTCCACGTCGTCTGGCGTGACGTCCGGCGCCAGGATGGCGCAATTGAGCGAATCGGCTTCGCCGTTGAAGGGCACGGATTGGGCGATCAGGTTCGGATTCGTGCGCAGCTTGGCGGCTGTGGCGGCCGATCCCGTGAATGTCACGAAATCCTGGCCATTCAGGCGGTCCAGCAAGTCGCCCGTGGAACCGATCACCAGCTGCAAGCTGCCAGCCGGCAGCAAGCCCGATTCATGCATCATGCGCACGACGGCCTGCGTCAGGTAACTGGTCGCCGTGGCCGGCTTGGCGATGCAGGGCATGGCCGCCAGGAAGCTGGGCGCGAATTTTTCCAGCAAGCCCCAGATGGGGAAATTGAAGGCGTTGATGTGCACGGCCAGGCCGCCGCGCGGCACCAGGATGTGCGTGCCGGCGAAACCGCCTTTTTTACCGAGCGCGATGGCCGGGCCTTCGTGCAGCACGTTCGACGACGGCAACTCGTGGCTGCCCATGCTGGCGTAGGCGAACAGGGTACCCGTGCCGCCTTCAATATCGACCCAGCTGTCGGCACGCGTGGCGCCCGACAGGTGCGAAATCACATACAGTTCTTCCTTGCGCTCGACCAGGTACAGGGCCAGCGCCTTCAGGCGCGCGGCGCGCTGCTGGAAGTCCAGCGCCATCAGGCCCGGCACGCCCGTCTTGCGGGCATACGTGACGGCTTCGTCGAAGTCGATCTTTTCCGCATGCGTGTGATAGATGACGCGGTTGTTCAAGGCGCTGTGCAAGGGCACGGCAGCGCCTTCGCCCAGCCAGCGGCCGGCGATCAGGCTTTGCAGGGTGGATATATGAGCCATGTGGTTTACTCCTATGTTGGTTTACTGCGTGCTTACTGCGCTGCTGCGTTCTTGTGCAAATGCAGCGGCAAGGCGGATTCGAAATTCAGGCGCTGGCGGCCGGCCTCGACTTCCGTCAGGGCCTCCACCTCGCGCATCGTCTGCATGGAACGCACGGCCAGTTCGTGATATTGGCCCGTGCCCGAGCTTTTCCATTTGATTTCATCGTCGGTCAGCACGCGGATGATCTTGGCCGGCGTGCCCACCACCATGCTGCGCGGCGCGACGATCATGCCCGCCTTCACAAAACTCATGGCCGCGACGATGGATTCCTCGCCGATGACGGCGTTATCCATCACCACGGCGTTCATGCCGACGAGCGCATTGCGGCCGATGCGGCAGCCATGCAGCACGGCACCATGGCCGACATGGCCGTCGACTTCGACCACCGTGTCGCAGCCGGGGAAGCCGTGCATGACGCAGGTGTCCTGCAGGTTCGCGCCCTCCTCCAGGATCAGGCGGCCGAAGTCGCCGCGGATCGAGGCCAGCGGACCGATATAGCAGCGCGGACCGATGATCACGTCACCGATCAGCACGGCCGATGGGTGCACATAGGCGCTGGGGTGGACGACGGGGGTGACGCCGTTGATTTCGTAGACTTTGACCATACTCACTTTCCAATACACATGTTGCGCAAGCTATTTCTAAATGCAACGTAGAGCTGGGGTCAGACGGGGACGCCGGGTCCCGATGGGTCTGACCCCGGATTTTCACATGCCCAGATAGGCACTTTGTACCTGCTCGTTATGCAGCAATTCAGGCCCCGGACCGGACAGCGTGATGGCGCCCGTCTCGATCACATAGCCCACGTCGGCGATCGACAGGGCGGCGTGCGCGTTCTGCTCGACGAGGAAGATGGTGATGCCCTGGTCGCGCAGTTCGGCCACGATGCGGAATATCTCCGCGATCAGGAGCGGCGCCAGGCCCATGCTCGGCTCATCGAGCAGCAGCAGTTGCGGGCGGCCCATCAGCGCGCGCGCCATGGCCAGCATCTGCTGCTGTCCGCCCGATAACGTCCCGGCCAGCAGCAAGCGCTTTTCCTTCAGGATCGGGAACAGGCCGTACATGCGCTCCATGTCACCGGCCACGTCCTGCGGTGGGCGTGTAAAAGCCCCCAGGCGCAAATTGTCTTCCACCGTCATGGGGCCGAACACTTGCCGCCCTTCCGGCACCTGGCAGATGCCGGCGCGCACGCGCTTGTCGGCGCTCATGCGGCTGACGTCCTGGCCGGCGAAGGCGATGCTGCCGGCGCTGATCGGCTGCACGCCGGAGATCGCCCGCAGCAGGGTTGTCTTGCCTGCGCCATTCGCGCCCACCAGCGCCACCAGCTGGCCCTGACGCACTTGCAGGTCGATGCCGTGCAAAGCCTGGATGCGGCCATAATGACTGGTCAGGCCGGCGATATCGAGCACAAGCGGAGTCTGAGGTTTTTCCATTGTCATCATGCCGCCACCCCCAGATATGCCGCCACCACGTCGGGATTGGCGCGCACTTCGGCGGCGGTCCCTTCGGCCAGCTTCTTGCCATAGTCGAGCACCAGGATATGGTCCGACAGATTCATCACCAGTTTCATGTCATGCTCGACCAGCACCACCGTCACGCCCGATTGCGCCACCTTGCGGATCAAGGTTTCGATCTCGCCCGTTTCCGTGTGATTCAGGCCAGCGGCCGGTTCATCGAGCAGCAGCACTTTCGGCTTGGCCGCCAGCGCGCGGGCAATTTCCAGGCGCTTCAAGGCGCCATACGACATCTGTCCCGCCTCGTCATCGATATGCCGGCCCACGCCGACGAATTCCATCAGGCCCGCCGCCTCGTCGCGGCAGGCCGCATCCGCGCGGCGCACGGACGGCAAACGCAGCATGGACGCGAACAGGTTCTGGTTCAGGCGCAAATGCGCGCCCACCATCACATTGTCGATGGCCGTCATGTTCATGCACACTTGCAGGTTCTGGAAGGTGCGGCTCATGCCGCGCCGCGCCAGCGCATCGGGCGGCATGGCGGCCACGTTCTCGCCATTGAGCAGGATTTCGCCCTTGCTCGGCGTGTAGACGCCCGTGATCAGGTTGAACAGGGTCGTCTTGCCGGCGCCGTTCGGTCCGATCACGGAATGGATATTACCCTCCTTGACGGTAAAGCTCACATCCTGCACCGCGTGCACGCCGCCGAAGCTCTTGCTCAGATTGTTAATCGTCAACATCTCATACCTCCTGCGCCGGTGGTTTTGCCGCGCCTTCGGGGGCTTTGGGCGCCTGCGGCACCCCTGCCCGTTTGCGTGACCGGCTGGCCAGGCTCGGCACGAGGCCTTTCGGCATGAAGATCATGGTAGCCATCAGGATCACGCCAAACACCACCGTTTCCCAGCCTTCAAAACTGGACAGCAGCTGCGGCAGGATCGTCAGCAGGGCCGCGCCGATGATGGAGCCGAAGATCGACGCCATGCCGCCCACCACCACCATCGTCACCAGCTCGATCGAGTGGAAGAAGCCGGCCAGGTTGGGCGTGATGAAACCGATGTAATGGGCGCTGATGCTGCCCGCGATGCTGGCGATGACGGCCGACAGCACAAACACGCGTACCTTGAAGCGGGTCGTATCGACGCCGACCACGCGGGCCGCCACTTCCGAACCGTGGATGGCCTGCAGCGCGCGGCCGACAGGCGAATCGATCAGGTTCAGGGCCAGCCACGTCACCAGCAACAGCAGCACGGCGCACAGGATGTACCACGATTTTTCACCGGCGATTTCCAGGCCGGCGACACTGAAGGCGGACACGCCGATGCCGTCCGGGCCGCCCGTCCACTGCGTCTCGTTGTTGATGACGATGGAAATGATGATGCCCAGGCCCAGGGTCGCCATGGCCAGGGTGTGGCCCTTGAGTTTCAGCACGGGACGCGCCAGCAGCAAGGCAAGCAAGCCCGTGGCAACCGCTCCTGCGGCCAGCGCGGCCAGCGGCGGCCAGTTGTAGTGCGTGGTCAGCACGGCGGACGCATACGCGCCCAGGCCGTAGAAACCGGCGTGGCCCAGGCTGATCTGGCCCGTATAGCCCATCAGCAGGTTCAGACCGATGACAACGATGGCGTTCAGGGCAATGCGAATCGCCACGTCATAGTAGAACGCATTGGTGAGGAACAGGGGCAGGATGGCCAGCACCAGGGCCAGCAACAACAGGCCACCGTGGCGTGAGCGGGCAAAGAAACTCTTCATACACGCTCCGAATTTTTAGCGCCAAACAAGCCTTGCGGCAGGAAGAACAGGATCAATAAAATCAGCACAAAGGGGACGGCATCTTTATAAGCCGACGAGATGTAGCCGGCCGTCATGGCTTCGGCGATGCCGAGGATCAGGCCACCGGCAATCGCGCCCGCGCCACCGCCCAGGCCACCGAGGACGGCGGCGACAAAGCCTTTCAGGCCCAGCATGATGCCCGCGTCATACGAGGTGTACGTGATCGGTGCAACGAGGATGCCGCCGGCAGCGCCCAGCAGGGCCGACAGGCCGAACGAGAACAGCAGCACCTTGCGCGTGTTGATGCCCACCAGTTGCGCGGCCAGCTTGTTGTGGGAGGTGGCCAGCATGGCCTTGCCCATCAGCGTGCGGCCGAAGAACCAGCCCAGCACCAGCACGATGACGACGGTGACGCCCAGCACCCACAGGCTTTGCG
The DNA here is from genome assembly GCF_030587275.1 of Janthinobacterium sp. SUN128. Taxonomy (NCBI): domain Bacteria; kingdom Pseudomonadati; phylum Pseudomonadota; class Betaproteobacteria; order Burkholderiales; family Oxalobacteraceae; genus Janthinobacterium; species Janthinobacterium sp. SUN128. Next base: position 4,009,644 of record NZ_JAPWHY010000001.1, read on the forward strand.
GCAGCAGGCTGGCACCCAGGAATTCGATCGGCGCGTCGCCGGAAAACGCGGGCAGCGAATGCGTGTCCTTGCCCAGCCAGATTTGCACCAGGCCGCGCAGCACGAGCGAGGCGCCAATGGTGATGATCAGGAGCGTGATGACCTGTGCATTTTGCGCCGGTTCGATCACGGTTTTTTCCATCAGCAGGCCAACGATACCTGTGGCGATGACGGCCAGGATGATGGCCAGCGGCAGCGGTACGCCGGCGGCCGACATCACGGCAGCCAGCATCCCGCCCAGCATGATGAATTCGCCCTGGGCGAAATTGATCACGCCGCTGGTGTTGTAGATGATGGTGAAGCCCAGCGCCGCCAGCGCGTAGGCGGAACCGACCGTCATCCCGGAATACAGAAATTGTAGAAATTGTGCGACTTCCATGGTGTCTCCATTATGTTCGGCTGTGCGCGGACCGCCTTCGAGGGCGGCCCGCGCAGGTACTTCTGGCTTACATCATTTCGACAATTGCCATTCGCCGTTCTTCACTTCGACCATGCGGAAAGCCGACAGATCCAGGCCCATGTGGTCTTTGGCCGACATGTTGAAGACGCCGGTGGTGCCGACAAAACCCTTGGTCGACTCCAGCGCCGCACGCACTTTGTCGCGGTCCGTGCCGCCGGCGCGCTTGATGGCGTCGACCGACAGGTTCAGGGCGTCGAGCGCATAGCCGCCAAAGGTCGATGGGTCGATCTTGTAGCGGTCCTTATACGTCTTGTCGTAGCCGACGACGATCGCCTTTTGCGCATCGCTGTCCGGCAGCATGGCGCCGATCAGGAGGGCTGGCGTCGGCAGACGCACGCCTTCGGCGGCCTTGCCCGACAGTTTCAGGTATTCGTCGGACGCCACGCCATGCGACTGGTACAGCGGCAGCGCGGCCATGCCCAGCTGGCCATAGTTCTTGGTCACGACCGCCGGGCCCTGGCCCAGGCCGAAGACGAAGACGGCTTGCACGCCAGCGGTATTCTTGATGCGCGTGAGCTGCGCCGTGATGTCCGTGTCTTTCGGGCCGTAGGTTTCATCGGCCACCAGGGTGATGCCGTATTTCGAGGCGACGATTTGCGATTCCTTGCGGCCCGAAGCGCCAAAGCCGCTCGTTTCCGACAGCAGGCCCACCTTGCTGATGCCGCGCTTCTTCATGTCCTCGAACACCTTCTCTGCCGCCATGCGATCCGTATGCGGCGTCTTGAACACCCATTTCTTGACCGGATCGATGATGACCACGGCGCCCGCCAGCGAGATGAACGGCATGCTGGCGCGCTCCACCAGCGGCGCCATCGCCATCGTCGCGCCGGTGGTGGTGCCGCCGATCAGTACATCGACCTTGTCGGACTCGATCAGGCGCTTGGTAAAACCGTTGGCCTTGGCGGCATCGCTGCCGTCATCGTAATGCACGAGTTCCAGCTTGCGTCCCAGGACGCCGCCGGCCGCGTTGATCTTCTCGATATACAGCTGCAGGGTTTTCAGTTCCGGGTCGCCCAGGAAGGCGGCTGGCCCCGTGACGGACAGCACGGAACCGATCTTGATGTTATCGGCCGCATACGCGCCCACGGCGGACATGGCTAGCACGCCGGCGATCAGGGTTTTCTTGAAGATATTGGCAATCATTGTGGTCTCCACCAGGTTGGCACTACGGTCAAATTGGGTGGTGCTATCTTGCACCTTGTTTTATATACTGCTTTTATACGCGTTCAATAACGACGGCAATACCCTGCCCCACGCCGATGCACATGGTGCACAGCGCATAACGCCCGCCCGTGCGTTCCAGCTGGTTCAGGGCCGCCATCACCAGGCGCGCGCCCGATGCGCCCAGCGGGTGGCCGATGGCGATCGCACCGCCATTCGGATTTACGTGGGCCGCATCGTCCGCCAGCCCCAGGTCGCGCGTCACCGCCAGTGCCTGCGCCGCAAACGCTTCATTGAGTTCGATCACGTCCATCTGCTCAATGCTCAATCCCGTTTGCGCCAGCACCTTGCGCGACGCGGGCGATGGACCAAAACCCATGATGCGCGGCGCCAGGCCGGCCGTGGCCATGCCCAGCACTTTTGCGCGCGGCGTCAGTTTGTATTTGTCGACGGCGGCGGCGGACGCCAGCAGGATGGCGCAGGCGCCATCGTTCAAGCCCGAGGCATTGCCGGCCGTGACCGTGCCGTCCGGCTTGACCACGCCCTTGAGCTTTGCCAGCATGTCCAGCGAGGTATCAGGACGCGGATGTTCATCCATCGTCACCATTTTCGGTTCGCCTTTTTTTTGCGGCACGGCGACGGGCACGATTTCGCGCTCGAACACGCCTGCCGCGTGGGCAGCCGCCCAGCGCTGCTGGCTGCGCAGGGCCAGCGCATCCTGGTCGGCGCGGCTGATGCCAAATTCCACGGCCACGTTTTCCGCCGTTTCCGGCATGGTGTCGATGCCGTACTGCGCCTTCATCTTGCCGTTCACAAAACGCCAGCCCAGGGTCGTGTCTTCGATTTTCGCCGCGCGTGAAAACGCGCTGTCGGCCTTGCCCATCACGAAAGGCGCGCGCGTCATGCTTTCCACGCCACCGGCGATGATCAGTTCCGCCTCGCCCGCCTTGATGGAACGGGCAGCCATGCCGACGGCATCCAGGCTGGAGCCGCACAGGCGGTTGATGGTATTGGCGGGCACTGCCGCCGGCAAGCCGGCCAGCAGCGCAGCCATGCGGCCCACGTTGCGATTGTCCTCGCCCGCCTGATTGGCGCAGCCGTAGAACACGTCGTCGATGGCGGCCCAGTCGACGGACGGGTTGCGGGCGATCAGCGCGGCAATCGGCAGCGCACCCAGGTCGTCCGCGCGCACGCTGGACAGCGCGCCGCCATAGCGGCCAAACGGGGTGCGTACGGCGTCACAGATAAAAGCGTCATTCATGTCTGGTTCCTTGTTCGGGCGGGCTATCAGGAAAAAATCTTCGGGCGCTGGTCAACCACGCGGCGGGCCTTGCCCGTCAGGGTGCGTTCGATGCCGGCGGCGGCCACGAGGCGCACGCGCGTGCTCACGCCCACGTGTGTCTTGATGCGGTGTTCCAGCTCGCGCGCCAGCGCGTCCGTTTCACTGGCCGAGATGGTGGCAGTGAGGTCGATACGCAGCTCGGCCACCACTTCCAGCTTGTCGAGGTGGCCGTCGCGCGTGACCACCAATTGATACTGTGGCGCCAGCTTCGGCATTTTGAGGATCAGCTCTTCGATCTGCGTGGGGAAGACGTTCACGCCGCGGATGATCAGCATGTCGTCCGAGCGGCCCGTGATCTTGCCGATGCGGCGCATCGAGCGCGATGTCGGCGGCAGCAAGCGGGTCAGGTCGCGCGTGCGGTAGCGGATGATGGGCAGCGCTTCCTTCGACAGCGAGGTAAACACCAGCTCCCCCTCTTCGCCGTCCGGCAGCACTTCGCCCGTTTCCGGATCGATGATTTCCGGGTAAAAATGGTCTTCCCAGATGACGGGACCGTCCTTGCTTTCGATGCATTCGGATGCCACGCCAGGGCCCATCACTTCGGACAGGCCGTAGATGTCGACGGCGTCGATGCCGGCACGCGCCTCGATTTCCGAGCGCATGGCGTCCGTCCACGGCTCGGCGCCGAAGATGCCCACCTTCAGCGACGATTCGGCCGGGTCCAGACCCTGGCGCGTGAATTCCTCGATGATGTTGAGCATGTACGATGGCGTAACCATGATGATCGACGGCTTGAAATCCTGGATCAGTTGCACCTGCTTTTCCGTCTGCCCGCCGGACATCGGAATGACCGTACAACCAAGGCGCTCGGCGCCGTAATGCGCGCCCAGGCCGCCCGTGAACAGGCCATAGCCGTAGGAGATATGCACCATGTCGCCCGCGCGGCCGCCGCCGGCGCGGATCGAGCGCGCCACCACGTTGGCCCAGGTATCGATGTCGTTCTGCGTATAGCCGACCACCGTGGCCTTGCCCGTGGTGCCGCTGGACGCGTGGATGCGCACCACTTGCTCGCGCGGCACGGCGAACAGGCCAAACGGGTAATTGTCGCGCAAGACCTTTTTATCGGTGAACGGGAATTTGGCCAGGTCGGACAGGGATTTCAGGTCGTCCGGATGCACGCCCGCTTCGTCAAAAGCGGCGCGGTAATGGGGCACGTTGTCATACGCATGCTTGAGCGTCCATTTCATGCGTTCGAGCTGCAGCGCCTGCAGTTCATCCTTGCTGGCGCGCTCGATCGGCTCGAGGTCATTCGGTGCTGGGGTTCTCTGGACCATCTCTGTCTCCTGATTCGGTTCTATAACTATGTAATTCGTTCCGGCAGTTCAAGCCTGCTCTCGTACCTTCAATTGCTGATGACTTCACCCGCCACGCGAATCGACTTGCCACGGAAGAGCGCGATGGCGCGCCCTTCCTGGTTGCTGACCTTGACGTCGTAGACGCCGCTCTTGCCGGCCAGCGCCTGCTCGACGGCGTGCGCCGTCAGCACGTCGCCTTCGCGGCCCGGCGCCAGGTAATCGATGGTGCAGCCGGCTCCCACGGTGTTCATGTTGTAGCTGTTGCAGGCAAAGGCGAAGGCGCTGTCGGCCAGGGCAAAGATAAAACCGCCATGGCAGGTCTGGTGGCCATTGAGCATGTCCGGGCGCACCGTCATCGTCATGCGCGCATGGCCGGGGCCCACTTCGGCCAGGGCGATGCCCATGGCGGCGGTGGCGTTATCGCGCGACAGCATGGAGGCAGCGGCCGCTTCCGCCAGGGCTTGTGCGGTCATGTTGTGGTCTTCATTCGGCATGAAAGCGATCTCCATTGGCAAGTTTGCGGCGCAGCAGCGGCGAGACCCGGTAGCGGTCTTCGCCATAGCCTTGCGCCAGGTGGTGCAGCACCGACACGATGTGCTGGACGCCGACGGCATCGGCCCAGGCCAGCGGTCCGCGCGGATAGTTGACGCCCTTCTGCATGGCGATATCGACGGCGGCCACCGTGCACACGCCCTGGTTGACGGCGTCGGCCGCCTCGTTGGCCAGCATGGCGACAGTGCGCATGACGGCCAGGCCAGGCACGTCGTCCAGGCGCGTGACGATGAAACCGGCCGCCTGGAACAGGCCGACGACAGCCGCATAGGCGGCGTCGCTGCACTGGTCGGCACGGGCCACGGCAATGCGCCTGGCACCGGCGTAATCGAGCGCCAGGTCGAACAGCACCGTGTCCGGATGCTGGTTGTCGTGCGCGCGCTGGGTGGCGCTGCGGCCATCGGTCAGGTAAATCGCGGCGCCATGGCAATGCAGGGCCGGCGCCTCGTCGTGCGCCTGGCCTTCCTGCGTCACGCGGCGGCTGACGGTGATGCCCGCCTGCTCCAGGCGCTGCACCAGGCTGTGGATGATGCCGCTGTGGCCACGGCCATCGCCACCGATGGCGGCCGACAGTGCGACGAATTCGGGCTTGGCCTGCGCGCCTTCCGCCTGCGCCACGGGGGCAGCGGCGCCTTCGCCATACAGGTAAAAACCGCGGCCCGATTTGCGGCCGAGGAAACCGGCGTTGACCATTTCCTGCTGCAGCACGGACGGCGTGAAGCGCGGGTCGTTGAAATAGGCGCCGAACACGGATTGCGTGACGGAAAAATTCACGTCGTGGCCGATCAGGTCCATCAATTCGAATGGCCCCATGCGGAAACCGCCCGCTTCGCGCAGCACGGCGTCGATGGTGGCGGCGTCGCCCGCCTGTTCGTTCAGCAGGCGCCAGCCTTCCGCGTAAAACGGACGGGCGACACGGTTGACGATGAAGCCAGGCGTCGATTTTGCATGCACGGGGTTCTTGCCCCAGGCAATCGACGTGTCATACACGGTGGCGGCCACTTGCTCACTGGTGGCCAGGCCACTGATCACTTCGACCAGCGCCATCAGGGGTACAGGATTAAAGAAATGCATGCCGACCAGGCGTTCCGGGCGGCGCAGCTTGGCGGCGATGGCCGTGACGGAAATCGACGAGGTGTTCGTCGCCAGGATGCAGTCGTCGCCGACCAGCGCTTCCAGTTCCGCGAACAGGCCGCGCTTGACGTCGAGATTTTCCACGATGGCTTCCACCACCAGGGATGCATCGCTCACATCGGCCAGGCTGCCAGCCGCCTGCAGGCGCGCCGTGGCGGCTGCCGCATCGTCGGCCGTCATGCGGCCCTTTTCCGCCAGCTTCGCATACATATTGCCGATGTCGAGCAAGGCCTTGCTGACCGCTTCTGCGCGCGTGTCGTACAGTTTTACGCGGTAACCGGCGGCGGCGGCCACCTGCGCGATGCCGGCGCCCATGGCGCCGCTGCCGATGACGGCGACGATACTGTTGTTGTCCAAAGCTGCCATATCAATGTCCCTTGAATTGCGGTGCGCGCTTTTCCATGAAGGCGGCAACGCCTTCGCGGTAATCGTCGCTGTTACCGAGATCGCTCATCATGCGCGCTTCCAGCGCCAGCTGCTGCGGCAAGGTATTGGCGCCGCTGGCGGCCAGTGCCTGCTTGGTGTAGGCCAGGCCCTTGGTCGGCGCCGTGGAAAAGTGCACGGCCAGCTTGCGCGTTTCTTCCGCCAGTTGGGCATCCTCGACGCATTTCCAGATCAAGCCCCAGTCTTCCGCTTTTTCCGCCGTCAGTTTTTCACCGAGCATGGCCAGGCCCATGGCGCGCGCGGAACCGATCAGGCGTGGCAGGAAGAAGGTACCGCCCGTGTCCGGGATCAGGCCCAGCTTGCAGAACACTTCAACGAAGCTGGCCGACTTGCCGGCGATGACGATGTCGCAAGCCAGCGCCAGGTTGGCGCCCGCGCCGGCGGCCACGCCGTTGACGGCGCAGATCACGGGCATCGGCAGCGCTTTCAGGGCCAGCACCAGCGGCGCATAGTTCTTTTCCACCGACTCGCCCAGGTCCACGCCCTTCGAGCCGGGTTCCACGGCGCGGTCGGACAGATCCTGGCCCGCGCAAAAGCCGCGGCCCGCGCCCGTCAGCACGAAGACGCGCACGGTACTGTCGGCATTGACTTTCGCAATCGCGTCGCGCACTTCCTCGTGCATGGCTTGCGTAAAACTATTGAGCTTGTCGGGACGGTTCAGGGTCAGCGTGGCGATACCCTGCTCGATGGTAAAGAGGATGTTTTGGTAGGTCATGGCGTCTCGCTTGTGTAATAGGTAAGGCAGGGCCCGTGCCCTGCACCGGCTTATTCAGCCTGGTCGAAGTCGACCACGACCTTGTCTGTGAGAGGGAAACTCTGGCAACTGAGGACGAAGCCGCGCGCCACTTCGTAGTCTTCCAGCGCGTAGTTGACATCCATTTCGACTTTGCCGTCGAGGATCTTGCAGCGGCAGGTCGAACATACGCCGCCTTTGCACGAGTAGCGCATGTCGATGCCTTGGCGCAGGCCCGCGTCGAGGATGGATTCCTTGTCCTTGTCCATCGTGAAGGTGGTGTGGTTGCCATCCATGATGACGGTCACTTCCGTTTCCTGCACCACGCCCGCGTCGAGCTGCGCGCGCGGCTTGTGGGCGTTTTTCGGGATGCTGGCGGCGAACAGTTCGATCTTGATATTCTGCTTGGGCATGCCGGCAGCCTGCAGGGCAGCGGAGACACCGAGCATCATGTCTTCCGGGCCGCAGATGAAGGCGTTGTCGTAGTCTTCGACTTTGATCCAGTGCTGCAGGAATTGCTCGCATTTTTCCTGCGTGATGCGGCCGTTGAACAATTCGATGTCCTGCTGCTCGCGGCTCATCACGTAGACCAGGTTCAAACGCTCCAGGTACACATCCTTCAAGTCCGTCAATTCTTCCTTGAAGATGACGGACGACGAGGCGCGGTTACCGTAGAACAGGGTGAAGCGGCTCAGGGGTTCCGTCAGCAGGGTGGTCTTGATGATGGAGAGGATGGGCGTGATGCCGCTGCCGGCCGCGAACGCCAGGTAGTGCTTGCGGTTGACGCAGTCGAGCGGCACGTTGAAGTGGCCCATGGGCGGCATCACCTCGATGGTGGCGCCGGCTTTCAGGGTATCGTTCGCCCAAGTGGAGAAGGCACCGCCCGGCGTGCGCTTGATGGCCACGCGCAGGGTGCCATCCTGCACCGCCGAGCAGATGGAATACGAGCGGCGCACGTCTTCCGCATTGATATTGGCGCGCAGGGTCAGGTGTTGGCCCTGCTGGAAGCGGAACTGCTGCTGCAGCTCGGCTGGCACGTCGAACGTGACGGCGATGGTGTCGCGCGTTTCGTTGCGCACGTTCGCTACGCACAGCGGATAAAATTTACTCATGCTTCATCTCCAGTTTCTTCGGAACGTGTGCCTGATTTTTTAGTGGCACTTGAAGTAGTCAAACGGTTCGCGGCAAGCCAGGCACTTGTACAGGGCCTTGCACGGCGTGGAGCCGAACTGGCTGGTCAGCTGCGTATGCGTGGAACCGCAGTTCGGGCAGATCACCTCCAGCCTGGGGCCAGGCTGGCGCTTGACGCCACCACGCAAACCACTGATGTCGATCACCTGCTGCTGCGGCGGGGCGATGCCATAGCCTTTCAGCTTGGCCTTGCCCGCTTCGCTCATCCAGTCCGTCGTCCACGCGGGCGCCAGCTGGTTCACCAGGGTCACCTTGGCCACGCCATGGCTGCGCAAGGCATCCGTGACGGCGTCGGCGATCACCTGCATGGCCGGGCAGCCCGAATACGTGGGCGTGATCGTCACGATGCATGCGTCGCCATCCGTGACTTCGACGGCGCGCACGATGCCCAGGTCCACCACCGAAATGACGGGGATTTCCGGGTCCGCGACGTCGCCGAGCCAGGCCCAGACCTGGGCGGCGTCCAGCGCCGCAGCGCCAGCGGCCGTGTTCATTACCACTCCGCCCCGGGATAGGCGCGCTGCAGGAACTGCATCTCGGCCAGGATAAAACCCAGGTGCTCCGTGTGCGTGCCCTGCTTGCCGCCCTTTTGCATCCAGGCGTCGGGCGCCGGCATGACAAGCGTCGCTTCGGCGAAGATCTCGGCCACGTGTTCCAGGAAAGCCCGGCGCAGCACGTCCGATGGCGGCGCGATGCCGGCGGCAACCATGGCCTGGTCGACGGCGTCGTACTTGAACATCTCGCCCGTGTACATCCACAGCTTGTCGGCGGCAGCCTGCGTCTTGGCATGGCTGTCGGCCGTGCCGTCGCCGAGGCGCACGATCAGGTCGCCGCTGCGGCGCAGGTGATAGGTCACTTCCTTGATCGACTTTTGCGCCACTTCGACGATGCGCGCATCCGTCGATTTCGTCAGTTCCAGCAGCTGGAAGTAGTGCCAGCTGTCGAAGAAGAACTGGCGCATCATGGTGTCGGCGTAATTGCCGTTCGGCTGTTCGACCAGCAGGCAGTTCTTGAAATCGTGGGCGTCGCGCAGGAAGGCGATATCGTCCTCGTCGCGGCCCGCGTTTTCCAGTTCGGCCGCATAGCTGAACCACAGACGCGTCTGGCCCAGCAAGTCCAGCGCCACGTTGGTCAGCGCCATGTCTTCCTCCAGCGCGGGACCCTTGCCGCACAGCTGCGACAGCTGCTGGCTGAGGATCAGGGCATTGTCGCCCAGGCGCAGCAAGTAGTTAACTTTGTCATCCATTGCCGGCGCTCCCATCACAGGTTCTTGACTTCTTCCGGCATCGGGAAGAAGGTGGGATGACGGTACACCTTGCTGTTCGACGGCTCGAACAGGGCGCCCTTGTCGCCGGGGCTGCTGGCGACGATATCGGCCGCTCGCACCACCCAGATGCTCACGCCTTCATTGCGGCGCGTGTAGACGTCGCGCGCATGGTTGACCGCCATGGTGGCGTCGGAAGCGTGCAGGCTGCCCACATGCTTGTGCGCCAGGCCGTGCTGGCTGCGGATGAAAACTTCCCACAAAGGCCATTCTTTGCTCATGTTGCTATCCCCTATCTGTCTTATGTATTTACGCTGCCGCTTTGTCAGCAGCTTGCTTGTCTGCATACGCGACCAAGGCATCGCGGAACCATGCACCGTCTTCATACGCTTTCACGCGCGTTTGCAGGCGTTCGCGGTTGCATGGGCCATTGCCCTTCAGGACATTGTTGAACTCGGACCAGTCGATCTCGCCGAATTCATAGTGGCCCGTTTCCGCATTGAATTTCAGGTCGGGATCGGGCACGGTCAGGCCCAGGTATTCGATTTGCGGCACGGTCTGGTCGACCATGCGCTGGCGCAATTCATCGTTCGAGAACAGCTTGATGCGCCATTGCGCCGATTGGGCGCTGTTGACGGAGGCGGCGTCGGACGGGCCGAACATCATCAGTGATGGCCACCACCAGCGGTTCAGCGCATCCTGCGCCATGGCTTTCTGCGCCGGCGTACCCTTGCACAGCGACATCATGATGTCGTAGCCCTGGCGCGCATGGAACGATTCTTCCTTGCAGACGCGGATCATGGCGCGCGCATACGGTCCATACGAGCAGCGGCACAGGGGAATCTGGTTGATGATGGCGGAACCGTCGACCAGCCAGCCGATGGCGCCCATGTCGGCCCACGACAGGGTCGGATAATTAAAGATGCTGGAATACTTGGCTTTGCCCGAGTGCAAGGCGGCCAGCAAGTCGTCGCGCGACACGCCCAGGGTTTCCGCGGCGCTGTACAGGTACAGGCCGTGGCCCGCTTCGTCCTGGATCTTGGCCAGCAGGATGGACTTGCGTTTCAGGGTCGGCGCGCGCGTGACCCAGTTACCTTCGGGCAATTGGCCGACGATTTCCGAGTGCGCGTGCTGCGAAATCTGGCGGATCAGGGTCTTGCGGTAGGCGTCCGGCATCCAGTCCTTGGCCTCGATCTTGATGCCTTCGTCGATGCGTGCCTGGAAAGCGCGCTCTTCCTGGCCCATGTCGTCGAGGGAACGGACGTTCTTGAGGCCGGTTTCAACCATTTGTGCGTACATGATCTGTCTCCCATGTCTTTGATTTTGCGCAGCAACGCGGTGCGATGAACAGATAATACGATACAAAAAACGATTTGCATACACTTGATATGAATCATTTTAAAAATTCGTATCTTGTGCAGCTTTTTTGTGCGTATGATATTGCTGATGAGAAAACACTACAGAGCGCCACCAGCGCTTCCGGCAAATTATTGCCGCGCTACCCGCGCAGCCAAGTAAACTGCTGCTTTTATTGATTCGACCGCAACACGGCCAGACCGGAACCACATGAAGAACACCCGCTGCACGGCATGGATAGCCGATTTCCTGGAAAGCGACCCACCGCGCTCGAAGTCCCTGGTGATGACCATCTTTGGCGACGCCATCGTGCCGCGCGGCGGCGCCATCTGGCTGGGCAGCCTGATCGAACTGCTGGCGCCATTCGGCGTCAACGACCGTTTATTGCGTACCAGCGTGTTCCGCCTGGCGCAGGAAGGCTGGCTCAGCTCGCAGCGCGATGGCCGCCGCAGCGCCTATACGATACGCCCGGAGGCGCTGGCCCGCTTCGAACGCGCCTATCGCCGCATTTATGCACCGCTGGTCGTGCACTGGGATGGCAGCTGGACCCTGGTGATCGGGCCGGCCGGCAGCATCGGCGCTGCCGAGCGGGGGGCGCTGCGCAAGGAATTATTATGGGCCGGCTATGGCCTGATTTCACCGGGTATCTTTGGCCATCCGGCCAGCAATACGGAGGCATTGGAAGATATTCTCGTGCGCAATGAGGTGCAGGGCAAGCTGTATGTTTGCCACACAACAGAGTTGCCGGGCGTCAGCACGCGCCCCCTGCGCGACATGGTGGGCGACTGCTGGGACTTGTCGGAAGTGATGGCTGGCTACGAAAAATTCATCGCCAGCTTCCAGCCGCTGCTGACCCTGCTGCAAGAAGCGCCCGTGTTCGATGCCGAGCAAGCGTTCGTCATCCGCTCACTGCTGACGCACGCCTACCGCCGTGTGCAGTTGCACGACCCGCAATTGCCCGTCGAACTGCTGCCCGAGCCGTGGCCCGGCACGCAAGCCTATGCGCTGGCGCGCGACCTCTACCGCCTTACCTACGCGGCGGCAGAGGAACATATCCTGGCCACCCTGCGGCGCGAGGATGAGCAGGCGGCATCTGTCGAGCCATGGTTTTTTGAACGTTTCGGCGGACTGAACACCTGACAAAACGTCCATGGCGGCGTTGCAGGGCCTGGGCGTACGTTCGTACTGCCTGCGGCCCTGCGCCTTGCCCTGAATATTTTTCAGGCGTTCAGGATTTGCTCACTACTGCGTTCACTGCTTGGCGACGACCTGCTTGGCCCCCGCCAGCAAATCCTGCCCCAGCTTTTCCAGCGCATTGGCCTGCACCAGCATGGTGTCGAGGATGGCAGCATTGAAGGTGAATTCGGCCGGCGTGGTATAGCCGGGGAAACGTATGATGCGCAGCAATTCCTGCAAGGTCGTACCCTTGCCCAGGTGCGCCAGGGCATCGCTGAGGGCGCTGACTTTCTTTTCCAGTTCGCGTATGTGTTTGCCGTTGTCATCCATGATGCTCTCCCCGTATTGGAGCTATCACGTTAGCAAAGCGCGTCCGTCGTCGTTTGCGCCAGCACAAAGACCACCGCAAAACAGGTATCATCGCGCCATTGCACACGATGCAAAACCCATACGTTTTTATCAGGAACACTCATGACCATTAAAATCAGCCAGCAATTCGACGCCGGCGCGATCGAGGTGCTGCGCGCCGACGATGCCCAATCCATCGAGCTGAACATCCGCAAGGATTCCCACGCCGACATCACGCAGTGGTTTTACTTCCGCCTGCAAGGCGCGCAAGGCGAGGCCTGCACGATCCGCTTCATGAATGCCGGCAAATCGGCCTATCCGGACGGCTGGAAAGATTACCAGGCCGTGGCCAGCTACGACCGCGAAACCTGGTTCCGCGTGCCCACCAGCTTTGATGGCACCGTGATGACTATCGAACACACGCCCGAGGAAGAAAGCGTGTACTACGCCTACTTCGAGCCATATCCATGGGACCGCCACCTGGCCCTGATCGACAGCGCGCAAGCGTCGCCGCTGGTGCGCTTGATCGACCTGGGCAGCACCGTGGAAGGCCGCGACATGAACCTGCTGGTGGTCGGCGACGCCGATGCAGAGAAGAAAGTCTGGGTCATCGCGCGCCAGCATCCCGGTGAAACGATGGCCGAATGGTTTGTCGAAGGCATGCTCGAAGCCTTGCTGGACCAGGCCAATCCGTTTGCCCGCCAGTGCCTGCAGGACGCCGTCTTCTATGTGGTGCCGAACATGAACCCGGACGGTTCCGTGCACGGCAACCTGCGCACCAACGCGGCCGGCGCCAACCTGAACCGCGAATGGATGACGCCGACCATGGAACGCAGCCCGGAAGTGTTCCTGGTGAAACAAAAAATGCATGAAATCGGCTGCGACCTGTTCCTCGACGTGCATGGCGACGAAGGCTTGCCTTACGTCTTCGTAGCTGGCAGCGATGCGCTGGAAAATTTCACGCCGGCACAAAAGGCCGAGCAAGACCGCTTCATCGCCGACTTCAAGGTGGCCAGCCCCGACTTCCAGGATGAACACGGCTATGAAGACGGCCCGTTCACGCCGGAAGTGCTGACCATGGGTTCGCCCCATATCACCCACGCCTTCGGCTGCCTGTCGCTGACCCTGGAACTGCCGTTCAAGGACAACGCCAACGATCCCGATCCGCAAACGGGCTGGAGCGGCGCCCGCAGCGCCGCCTTGGGTGCTGCCGTATTGCAACCGATCCTGGCGACCTTGCGCGCCTGAGCACCAGGGCCGAAGCGGCCTGCTTGACCCCATGCCCCGCTCGCCGGGGCTTTTTTTTGGCTGCACGGCAAGCGTTGCTGGCCGGCTTGTTTTCTTTCCGAACTTCTTGCCTGCCAGAAATTATCGTCCTACACTGAACAACAGAATCGGACCGTGCCACGCCGCGCGGCCCCCCAACAATACGCCGCCGGGCGGGTCGCCATGACTTCCCGGCCACCGGAAATACCCATCCACGGCCCTATCCCTGCCGAATACGCTTTCTGTAACGCACACTGACCGCATCAACATCGTCATGCACGGACGCCGCTAGTCCGCAGGACGATGCCAAGCGCACGCTTTCCGCTTTTCGCCGAGGATGAATTCCCTATGTCTAAGCTTAAAATCAGCACACGCCTGGCCTTCAGTTTCGGCTTGATCATTGTCCTGCTTGCCATGGTGGCATTTGTTTCCATCAGCCGCATCCGCAACATCAATGCCTCGACGGAAAAAATCCTCGACGACCGCTATGTCAAGGTCATGCTGTCCAATACGATCCAGTCCGAAATCAATATCCAGGCCCGCCTTTTGAGCAACGCCATCATCGGTGCCAACGATACCGACGAAGTCAGCAGTTCCGTGGCCAAGATTCAGGCGTCGGCCAAAAAGAACGTGGAACTGCTGGCGCGTCTGAAAACCCTGGTCAACACGCCCAAGGGCCAGGAATTGTTTCAGGCCGTGACGACCAGCCGCGAAAGCTATGCCAGGACGCGCGATGCGAATATCAAGCTGTTGCAAGAAGGTAAAGCGGAAACGGCTGGCATCTTCCTGCTGACGCAGTTGCGCTATCCGCAGGAAAAATTCTTGACGGCACTGGCAGCCATGGCCGGCTTCCAGGAATCGCTGATGGCCGCCGAAGGCAAGCAAGCCCTCGCCGACGGGCGCCAGGCCATCATGCTGACGCTGTCGCTGTCCGTCGCCGCGGCCATCATCGCCATCGCGCTGGCCGTGCTGATCAGCCGCTCCATCAGCCGCCCCATAGCCGAAGCCGTCAAGGTGGCGCAACGGGTGGCGGCCGGTGACCTGTCGGGCAGCATCGACGCGCGCGGCGACGATGAAACGGGCCAGTTGCTGCGCGCCCTGAAGGAGATGAACGACAATCTGCAAGGCATCGTGGCCCGCGTACGCCATGGCACGGATGCCATCGCCCACGGCTCGCGTGAAATCGCCTCCGGCAATATGGACCTGTCGTCACGCACGGAACAGCAAGCCAGCTCGCTGGAAGAAACGGCGTCGTCGATGGAGGAACTGACGTCGACCGTCAAGCAGAACGGCGAGAACGCACGCCAGGCCAACCAGATGGCGCAATCGGCTTCCAGCGTGGCCAGCAAGGGCGGGCAAGTGGTGGCGGAAGTGATCACCACCATGGATTCCATCAATGCCTCGTCGAAGAAAATCGTCGACATCATCGGCGTCATCGACGGCATTGCGTTCCAGACCAATATCCTGGCCCTGAATGCGGCCGTGGAAGCGGCCAGGGCGGGCGAACAGGGACGGGGCTTTGCCGTCGTCGCCACGGAAGTGCGCAACCTGGCCCACCGCTCCGCCTCGGCCGCCAAGGAAATCAAGATCCTCATCGACGATTCCGTGCACCAGGTCAATCTCGGCAGCACCCTGGTGAACCAGGCTGGCAGCACCATGGAAGAGATCGTCAGTAGCGTACGGCGCGTAACCGACATCATGGCCGAGATCACGTCCGCCAGCAACGAGCAGGAGGCGGGCATCGAGCAGATCAACCAGGCCATCACGGAAATGGATGCCGTGACACAGCAAAATGCGGCCCTCGTGGAAGAGGCGGCCGCCGCGTCCGAAGCGCTGCAGGATCAAGCGGGCATCCTGGCCGAGGCCGTCAGCGTGTTCAAGCTCGACGGCACGCAAGCGCTGCCGCCCGTCGTGCCGGCTTCGCGTCCCGCGCCACGCGCCACTGTCGCCAGGGTGGACAAGCCCCGTCTCGTCGCCAGCGCGCCCGCCAGCCGCAAGCACGCCGTCCCCGCCGCAGTGGCGGAAACAGAATGGGAACAGTACTGATCGACTGCGGCCGGAGCGCCGCGCCGCCATGGCGCAGCGCAGCATCGCTAATCGTTGCCACATCGGCCATTGCTGCCTATACTGGGCGCAGCATTGCCCGTCCCTCCACTTGCCGATCACTACCCTGCATATGACCATCAAAGACCAGCCACGCGCTGAGGCGCGATTTTCACCGACCCGACTTGCACACGTGTGCATATTCTTGTTTCTTGGCTTGCACGTCATGCCAGGCACGACGGCCGAACTCAGCCCTGCCGCACAGCTGGGGCGGAGCATCTTCCACGATGCAAGCCTGTCCGCCTCGGGCAAGCAGTCGTGCGCCAGCTGCCACGACCCGGCCCACGCCTATGCGCCCGGCAACAAGCTGGCCGTGCAACTGGGCGGCGCCGATGGCCAGGCGCCCGGCTACCGCGCCACGCCATCGCTGCGCTACCTGGAACACACGCCGCCCTTCCGCTTTGATGAGGAAGGCGCGCCCAACGGCGGCATCAACTGGGACGGCCGAGCCGCCAGCCTGGCGGAACAGGCGGAACGGCCGTTCCTGGCGGCGCACGAAATGGCCAATGCCAGCACGGATGAAGTGGTGGAACGGCTGCGCAACGGCAGTTACGCGGAAGCATTCCAGCACGTCTTTGGCGACGCCATCTTTGCTCAACCACAACAGGCATTCAAGCGCATCACCTATGCCTTACAGCAATTCCAGCAGGAGGAGCCGGACTTCCACCGCTACGATTCCAAATATGACCTCTACCTGGCCAACAAGGTTCCCCTGGAACTGGCGGAATTGCGTGGCCTGGCCCTGTTCAACGATGAACGCAAGGGCAATTGCGCCGCCTGCCACCCCAGCGTGCGGGGAGAACACGGCGCGCCCCCCTTGTTTACGGACTTCAGTTTCGACAATCTGGGCGTGCCGCGCAATACGCGCATCCCCGCCACGGCCGACCCCACCTATTTCGACCTGGGTTTGTGCGGCCCCGACCGCACGGACCTGGCGACGAAAAGAGACTTATGCGGCGCCTTCAAGGTGCCCAGCCTGCGCAATGTGGCCACGCGCCAGGTATTCTTTCATAACGGCGTCTTCGACAACTTGACGGATGCGCTGCGTTTTTATGTGCGGCGCGATACGCATCCGCAAGAATGGTATCCGCGCGACAAGCGGGGGAAAGTGCAGAAATTCAATGACGTACCCACCAGATACCGCGCCAACGTGAACGTCAGCGAGGCGCCGTTCGACCGCAAGCGCGGCATGGCGCCCGCGCTGACCGCGGGCGAGATCGAGGACATGGTGAAGTTTCTGGCCACCCTGACGGATGGCTATCAGGTCCAGCAGTAAAGCGTGGGGCGTTCCAGCGCGGGAACGCCCCCACCCCTGGCAACTACCCGCGCGCCACCTTGCGCAAGGCTTCCACCAGCCGGTCCAGATGCGACTCGGGCGTAAAGATGCCCGGCGTAACGCGCACGCACGCGCCACTGGCCAGACCGTCGCGCGGCACGGCAAAGATGCCGTGTTCCTGTACCAGCTTTTTCGACAGCGCATAGCTGTCGGCCACGCTCGTCTTGCCCTTCAGGCGGAACGAAGCGATGGCGCTCGTCAGGCGCGGATCGGCTGACGCCAGCACCTCGATGCCTTCGATGGCGCGCGCCGCTTCCACCCAGCGGTTGCGCAGCAGTCGCAGCCGCGCCTGCTTGTTGGCCACGCCGATCTGCGCATGCAAGTCCAGCGCCACCGGCAAACTCAGATAGGCAGCGAAATTGACCGTGCCCGTGTGCACGCGCGTGCGGATATCGTCGCCCGTCTTTTCTCCCATATATGCGTCGATATCAACCACCCTGCCCCGCTTGATATACGCAGCACCCACGCCAACAGGCGCGCCTATCCATTTATGCAGGTTGATGCCGGCAAAATCCGCCTGCAGGTCAGGAATCGTCATGTCCAGCTGGCCGAAGCCGTGCGCCGTATCGACGATCACGTCGATGCCCCGTGCGCGTGCCAGGCGACTGATCTCGGCCACGGGCAAGACCATGCCGTTGCGGTGATTGACGTGCGTGAGCAGCATCAGTTTCAAGGTCGAATGCCGTTCCATGGCAGCAACATAGGCGGCGATGACGCCATCATGCGTAAACGGTTCCGGCATGGCAATCGACACGACCTGGGCGCCGCGCCGCTGCTGCAGCCAGCGCGTGACGGTGATCATATTGTCGTAATCGATGTCCGCGTACAGCACCGTATCGCCGGGACGCAAGCGGTTATAGCCGGCGATCAGGACTTGCAGCGCTTCCGTCGCACCGCGCGTCAGCACGATTTCATCGATGCCCACGCCCAGCGCCCTGGCCGCCGCCGCGCGCGCCGCCTCGAAGTCGGCCGGAAAGCGCATGCGCGCATACCAGGCGTTGTCGCGGTTGACCATGGCCAGCTGCTGCTCATAGTGGCGCAGCACGGGCCTGGCCATCGAACCCCAGAAAGCATTGTCGAGTTGCACGATGGCATCGGTCGTGTCGTACTGCGCGGCCACGGCCTGCCAGTAAGCCTGGTTGCTGGCCAGGACTTCCGGCGTGGTGCCGGCCGGCACCGATGGCAAGGACGGAGGCAGGGCGGCAGATGCTGCCGCAGCCGATCCTGCGCCCGCCGCCATGGGCAGCGCTGCCGCCAGCGAACCGGCGCGCAACAGGGCGCGGCGTTGTGGATTCATCGTCATCTCCCTTAGAATTTCACTTTGTACTCGACGTACAGGTTACGCCCGTCCGTGTCGTACGGCGCATTGCGCGAATAGATCAGACCGCGGCTGGCCTGGAAGGTTGCTTCGTCAGGATACTTGTCCAGCACGTTATCGATACCCACGCGCACGGACTGCTTGTCGCTGATCTTGTAGCTGGCCGCCAGGTCGAGGAATTGCATGGCGCCAAAACGCTGGAAGATATCGCCCGTGGCATTGCCGGAATTGTCCGTCCACGCGCCGTAATAGCGCACGCGGGCCAGGGTATTCCAGTTGCCCAGGTCATAGTTGCCGCTGATGGTGGCTTTCTGGCGCGGCAAGCGCTCCTCGAAGACCTGGCGCTGGGCCGCATTCGTCACCAGGCTGGACTTGCCGTCGTCGACTTTCGTCGTGTTGTAGTTGTAGGCCAGGGTCAGGGTCAGCTTGCCGTCGCCGATACGGCTCAGGTGGCTGCCGACGATATCGATGCCGCGCGTGGTGGTGTCGAAGTCATTCGTGAAGTAGCTGACCGAGGTATAGCGCAGCGGATTGGCCACGCCGGCCGGCACGGCAAACGCGGCGGACGTGCTGAAGCGGTCGCTGACCTTGATGTCATACACGTCGACGGAACCGGAGAAGCCCGCCGGCGTCTTCCACGTAAAGCCCAGCGACAAATTCTTCGATTTTTCCGGCTTCAATGCCTTGGCGCCCAGCAGGATGGCCAGCGGATCGTTGTTGGCCAGGCGGCCGCTGGTAAACAGCAACAGGGTCTTGGTGTCGAGACCCTGGTTCGTGCTGTTGGTGTTCGACTGGCCCGGCGTTGGCGCACGGAAACCCGTCGAGTAGGAACCGCGCAAGGCCATGTCTTCGCTCAAGGCATAGCGGGCCGACAACTTGCCGTTGACGGTGCTGCCGAATTCCGAGAAATGTTCATAGCGGGCCGCGCCCCCCAGGCTCAGGGCCTTCGTGACGGGCACCTCCACGTCCAGGTAGGCCGCATAGCTGTCCTGGCCCCAGCTGCCGGCCTGGCGGTCGCTGAAGCCTGGCGCGCCATTCGCATTCGCGTCGAGGCCGATGGCCGCGCCCGGCCCCACCGTCCAGGATGCCACGTCGCCCGCCTTCACGCCATAGGTTTCATTGCGCGCCTCCGCGCCGAAGGCGATGTTGACCGGTTGCGGCAGGGACGCTACGGGCAATTCATAGTTGAAGTTGGCGTTGAGAATCTTTTCCACCTGCGACAATTGGCCCAGGTAAAACGATGTCGGGCTGCCCGGCCCCATCGAGGCGTTGATGGAATTGGCCAGGTTGTAATCGATGCGGTTGCGCCCCCAGGAAGCGCTCACGTCCCAGCCGAAGCGGTCGTTGAAATGGCCGCGCACGCCGGCCACCACCTGTACATCATCCTGCTCGTTCGAATAGCTGGGGCTGAAGCCCAGCGGATAGATGCTGCGCAAGTCCCAGCCAGGGAACAGGCTGCTGGTTTTATACGCGCCTGTGCTCGTGTCCGGGTTGCGCCAGTTGAAATCCGAGGTGCCGTCACTGCGGCTGAACAGGCCAAAACCGTACAGTTCCGTCGTGTCGGACAGGGCCATGCTGGCGTTGAAGCCGATGCGCTTGCTGTCGAGTTCAGGCTGGCCCCAGCGCTGCACGGGATTCGGCACCTTCAGTTCCGGATGCGCATTCTGGAAAGCGATAGCGTCGGCCCGCTGGCGCGTGCGCGACGTGGGGTCGGACTTGGCCAGCGCGCCGAAAATCGTCGCCTTGCCCGTCTCGCCAAAGGCAAAGCCCGTCTTCAGGTTCACTTCATTGCCCTTGCCGTCGCCTTCCGAATATTGCGAATGATGCACGGAGACCTCCGTGCCGAGCGTATCGTCGAGAATGATGTTGATCACGCCGGCAATCGCGTCGGAGCCGTACTGGGCAGAGGCGCCGTCGCGCAGCACCTCGATGCGCTTGATGGCGGAGACGGGAATCTGCGCCAGGTCCGGCGCCTGCGCGCCGCGCGCGCCGAGCAAGGCGCTACGGTGGAAACGCTTGCCATTGACCAGCACCAGGGTCTGGTCCGGCGACAGGCCGCGCAGGGTGGCGGGACGCACAAACACTTGCCCGTCAGCCATCGGCAGACGCTGCACCACATATGAAGGCACAAGTTGCGCCAGCACATCGTTCAAGTCCGACGATTCAACGGCGCCGATATCTTCGCGGTTGAACACATCCACGGGCGCCATGGTGTCGAACTGCGTGCGGTTGCTGCCGCGCGTGCCCGTGACGATGACGGCTTGCGGGGTGTCACTGGCGTCGCTGGCGGAAGCTGGCGCAGCGGGCGCGGCGCCATGGGCTTGGGCCGGATGGGCGAACAGGGCGTTCATGGCACACAACAGGGCCACCGCGCGGGCGATGCGGGTACGGGAGTAGGTCATGGAGAGGGTCACTATGCAGGTTGAATCAACAACAACGCGTCACGGCAAGACTCGCATCTTGCATGAAATATCACGAAGTTCGGCTTACTTACATTAAAAGCATCTAAATAGCGCAGATAACGTCAGATGGCGACATCATACGAAGGCAATATTTCATCCGTATGACGATGGGTTGCCCGTGCAAAAAACCACACGCCCATGAAAAAAGGCGCCAGCGGCGCCTTTGCAGAAAGCAGTCACGGCACTTAACCGCCCGCCACCACCATGCTCTCGATGAGGATGGAACCCGTCTCCTTGGTGCCGCGGCGCAAGGCGTCCGCGCCCACGGCCACGATGTTGCGCAGCATGTCCTTCATGTTGCCGGCGATGGTGATTTCTTCCACCGGATACTGGATCACGCCGTTTTCCACCCAGAAACCGGAGGCGCCGCGCGAATAGTCGCCCGTCACGTAATTGGTTCCTTGTCCCATCAGTTCCGTCACCAGCAAGCCCGTGCCCAGCTTTCTCAGCATGGCACTAAAATCGTCGCTGGCGGCCGTCTGCTTCGAGGTCAGGTACAGATTGTGCGAGCCGCCCGCGTTCCCCGTCGTCTGCATTCCCAGCTTGCGGGCCGTGTAAGTCGACAGGAAATAGCCTTGCACCACGCCATCCTTGACGACGTCGCGGCTGACGGTTTTCACGCCCTCCTCGTCGAACGGAGCCGAACCGACGCCGCCGATCACGTGCGGGTCTTCGAAGATCTGCACGTGCGACGGCAGCACTTGCGTGCCCAGGGAATCGTTCAGGAAAGTGGACTTGCGGTACAGGGCGCCGCCCGAGGTCGCTTGCACGTAGGTACCGAGCAAACCGGCCGCCAGCGGCGCCTCGAACAGCAAGGGACAGGTGCGCGTGCCCAGCTTGCGCGCGTTCAGGCGCGACAGGGAGCGCTCGGCGGCGTAGCGACCGATGGCTTCCGGGCTCGACATTTTGGAGGCGTCGCGCACGGACGAATACCAGTCGTCGCGCTGCATCTTGGCGCCCTTGCCGGCGATGGGCGCCACGGACAGGGTGTGGCGCGAAAACGGGTAGCCGCCGATGAAGCCGCGCGAATTGGCGGACACAAAGTGCGATTGCTGCACGTGCACACCCGCGCCTTCGCTGTTCGTGATGCGCGGATCGACGGCAAACGCGGCCGCTTCGGCCCGCTGGGCCAGCACGACGGCTTCCTCGGCGGAAATGAGCCAGGGATAGAACAGTTGCAAATCGCGGGGCGCCATTTCCAGCATGTCGGCGTCGGCCAGTCCCGCGCAATCGTCCTCGGCCGTGAAGCGGGCGATGTTGTAGGCGGCGTCCACCGTGGCGCGCAGGGCGGACGGCGAGAAATCGGAGGTGCTGGCATTGCCGCGCTTCTTGCCCACAAACACGGTCACGCCCATGCCCTTGTCCTTGTTTTGCTCGATCGTTTCGATCTTGCCTTTTCGGACAGAAACGGACAGGCCACCGCCTTCGCTGACTTCGACGGCAGCGTCGGTGCCGCCCGCTTCCCGCGCAAAAGACAACACATCACGGGCTAGTTGCTGCAATTGCTCTTGACTATGGGTAAATACGGAGTCGTTCATGCGCTGTTTTCTTCGGAAAGCCGCTAAAAAGGTTATCATAGCAGTCGTTTACAGTTTACAGGTGCGGCCTACGCGGCCAATCCCGCCTTATCATGCCAAATCCAAACCGGGGAGCTTGCGGCTTCCAATCGACCGAATTCGAACAGGAATATGAACGTCCTTCGAAGTCGGAACTCAAGCGCCAGATGACCGTCCTGCAAAAGCTGGGCGAAGAACTCGTCAATGAGGCACGTGACCGCGTCAAGCGCGTCCCGATGCCGGAAGACGTGCGCGACGCCATTCTCGAATGCCAGCAAATCAAGGACCACGAAGGCCGCCGCCGCCAGCTGCAATACGTGGGCAAGAAGATGCGTACCCTGGATGAGGAAGAAGTTGCCGCCATCCAACGCACCATCGATAGCTGGAAAGGCTTGTCGAAAGCCGACACGGCCAATATGCACGCGATGGAGCGCCGCCGCGACAAACTCTTGACGGATGACAAGGCATTGACCGTCTTGCTGTCGGAAAACCCGGAACTGGACGTGCAGCACCTGCGCACCCTGATCCGCAATGCCCGCAAGGAGCAGGCCGAGAACAAGCCACCAAAAGCTTACCGTGAAATCTTCCAGATCTTGAAAGAGATCGCCAAGAAGAACAACAGCGGCAAGAAAGATGCCGATAAAGATGACGTTGAGCAAGAAGAAGACGAATAAACCCCAGCTCCAGGGCTTGGGTTGACAAAAACCGGGATCAGCCCGGTTTTTTTACGACATAGACAGGTGCCCCATGACCACGATAGAAGACGAATTGATTATCGGCCTCGTGTCGATCTCGGACCGCGCCAGCGGCGGCGTGTATGAAGACCTGGGCATCCCGGCCCTGGAAAGCTGGCTGTCCGCCGCCATCCGCACGCCATTCCGCCTGGAAAAACGGCTGATCCCGGACGAGCGCTCGCAGATTGAAAACACCCTGATCGACATGGTCGACCTGAGCCACTGCCATCTGATCCTGACGACGGGCGGCACGGGCCCGGCGCGCCGCGATGTGACGCCGGATGCCACGCTCAGCGTCGGAACCAAGGAAATGCCCGGTTTCGGCGAACAGATGCGCCAGATCAGCCTGCGCTTCGTGCCGACGGCGATCCTCTCGCGCCAGGTGGCCGTGATCCGCGAGACGCCCGAGCGTGCCGCCCTGATCATGAACTTGCCGGGCCAGCCGAAAGCCATCAAGGAAACCCTGGAAGGCTTGAAGGATGCCGACGGCGTGCAGCTGGTCAACGGTATCTTTGCCGCCGTGCCATATTGCATCGACCTCATCGGCGGCCCCTACATGGAAACCGACCCGGCCATCTGCAAGGCCTTCCGTCCCAAATCGGCGCTGCGTCCGGCGCAACCTTTACCTGAGGAAAATACATGAGCACCTTGCTGGAAACCATAGAACTCGACAGCGCACCGAATCCCACCGTCTCCATCATCTGGATGCACGGCCTGGGCGCTGACGGCAACGACTTCGTGCCCCTGGTGAAGGAACTCGATTTGCGCGGCTGCCCCGCCATCCGCTTCATCTTCCCCAGCGCCGGCACCATGCCCGTCACCATCAACAACGGCTATGTGATGCGCGCCTGGTACGACATCCTCGTGAGCGACCTCGTGCGCCGCGAAGATGAAGGCGGCTTGCGCGCCTCGCAGGCACAGGTCGAAGCGCTGATCGCGCGCGAAAAGGCGCGCGGCATTCCCGCCAGCCGCATCATCCTGGCCGGCTTCTCGCAAGGCTGCGCCATGACCTTGCAAACGGGCTTGCGCCACGCGGAACCGCTGGCCGGCCTGATGTGCCTGTCCGGCTACCTGCCGCTGGCCGACAAGACGGCAGCCGAACGCACGCCGGCGAGCCTGCAGACGCCGATCTTCATGGCGCACGGCACGGCCGACCCCGTGGTACCGATCGCCCGCGCGCAGCAGTCGCGCGACTTGCTGACCGGCATGGGTTACAAGGTGGAATGGCACGAGTACATGATGCAGCACTCGCTGTGCCAGGAAGAGATCGACGCCATCGGCGCGTGGCTGAAAAAAGTGCTGGCATAAAACAAAACAGGCGCGGTATGCGCCGCGCCTGTTGTCTTGCCAAACGCCGGGAACGATCAGTTCGCCGGCGTTTTTTCATTCCAGATTTTCAGCATGTCGGGCGAGGCTTCCGAGCGGATGCCGTTATCCGTCAGTATCGATTCCGTCGCTGCCAGCATGTCCTTGCGGGGCACGACGACCAATTCCGCATCGCGCTGCTGGAAGCGGAACGTCAGCAACTCATCCGTCTGGTCGCGCAGCAAGGCCACCAGGTGCGCCAGGCTGCGCACGCGCACGCCATTGACGGAATCGACGACGGAGAAGAAACGGGTGCTGTAGCCATTCATCAGCTTGTGCGGGAAGAACGGCGCGGCGATCACCACCAGCTCTTCGCGCTCGCTATCGGGCGCATCGCCGCGCCGCGTGGCCAGCGGATTGCCGGCAAACGCCATGCCGCCCAAAATCGTTGGGTTGCCATTCGGCGCCGCCATGAATTCCGTGGTGGCGCGCGAAAACACCATGGGGCCGAAGATGAAATAGGATGGGTAATTACCCTGCAGGCCTGCGATGAGCATCGGGTGCGCGGCAGAGACGGGCACCTTGATTTTCAGGGGCGCGCCCTGGCGCACCACCGTCAACGGCAGTTCGCCATCTTTCGCCAGTTGCTGCACCCGGTACTGGAAACGCACGCGGCTGTTGGCATTCAGCTTGACCATGCCCTGGTTATCGATGGGAAAATCGCCGATATGCGTGATGACATCCCACTCCTTGAGCGGATAGGTGGCATCCTTGCTGGCCGGCGACATCACGACGGCGCCCTCGACGCCCTTGGCCAGTTTCAGGTAGGTGCGCAGCGCCGGATTTTCCAGCGTTTGCGTCACGTCACGCATGGCTGGCTTGCCCTTGGGCGCGCCACTGTCCTGGTCGCGCAGGAACAGCTCGATTTCCTCGTTGGGGATGATGTAGCCGATGTTTTGCGCATTGAGCATGCCGGCAAAGGCCAGGCCGATCATCTTGTCGCCGGCAATCACGGGGCCGCCGCTATTGCCCGGGTTGATTGCCGCATCGATCTGGATGCGCAGGCCGGAGACAGGAAAGTTGTAGCGCACGAATTCGATGCGCGAGACGATGCCCTTGGTGATCGACAAGGACGTGCCGCCCGTCGGATAGCCATACGCCAGCACGGCATCGCGCACGTCCGGCAAGACATTGGCGCGCGGCACCGCTTTGTGGCTGGCGAAAAAACTGTCGTCATCGATTTTCAGCAAGGCCAGGTCCATGCCGCGCGAGATGGCCAGCACGGTCGCCGGGATCTTGTCGCCCGCGCCATTCGCCTGGATCTGCACCTGGCTGGCATAGCCGACCACATGCGCATTGGTGAGGATGCGGCGGCCTTCGATGACGACGCCGGAACCCGTCACTTCTTGCGGCGCCGCCTTGCTCCACGGTTTATACGGATCGGGCCCGCGCAGGGTGGAAAACACCTTGACGACGGAATTTTCCAGGGCGGAAGCGCTGGCGCTGGCGGCCGTCTCGGCGGCAAGCGCACGCACCGTCATCAAGGGACAAAAAGAAAGGGCCAGCGCCAGGAAGGCGCGGCCCATCAGGGTGAAGCACGGACGAGTTTTCATTGAGCTTGTTGGCAATGGAAGGGAAGTAAAATTATATATTGAATAATTGCAACTTCATTACACTTTGTCCATCTTTGCCAGAAAAACTCCTCTCGTCAGATGGGCATGGGCGGCACACCCAATGCCGGCACGGCCGTCTGCGCGCCATTCATCACCATGGCCAGGAAGGTGTAGTAGCCATTGATACCCATCAAGTCGACCACGCCGTGCTCGCCAAACAGCGCCAGCGCCCGCGCATACGTGGCATCGCTGACGCGCTTGTTCTGCTGCAACTCGACGCAGAAGTCGTGCACGGCTTGCTCATCTTCTTTCAGGGCAAGCGGCATGCGCCGCGCGGCAATGGCGTCCACGGCCGCTTGCGCGATGCCGTTCTGCACGGCCAGCGGCGCGTGGATGGCCCATTCGACCTGCTGGTCCCACTGGCGCGCCGTCACCAGGATGGCCAGTTCCGACAGCCGCGTGCCGATGGCGCTGCGGTAGCGCAAATATTCGCCCATGCGCTGCGCCGTTTCCATCAGTTCGGGACTGCGGATCAGCGGCACGAAAGGGCCGTACAGGGCACCGCGCGGACCATCGATGATGGCTTGTGCGGCCGCGCGCTGCTGGGCGTCAAGCTGGTTCAGCGGCAGCGGCGGCAAACGGTCGATATCGCTACCGGCCATCAGGCAGTCCAGGCGACCACGTCCTGTTGCTGTTCACCGAGGCCGGCGATACCCAGGCGCATGCTGTCGCCCTTCTTCAGGAAGCGCTGCGGCTTGCGGCCCTGGCCCACGCCCGGCGGCGTACCCGTGGCGATGACGTCTCCCGGTTCCAGGGTCATGAATTGCGACAGGTAGCTGACGATCTGCGCCACCGTGAAGATCATGGTTTGCGTATTGCCCGTCTGCATGCGCTTGCCGTTGACTTCCAGGTACAGGTCCAGATCCTGCTCATCGATGACTTCATCGCGCGTCACCAGCCACGGGCCGACGGGGCCGAAGGTGTCGCAGCCCTTGCCTTTGTCCCACTGGCCGCCCCGCTCCAGCTGGAATGAGCGCTCGGAAATGTCGTTGACGACGCAGTAACCGGCCACGTATTTCAGGGCATCCTCTTCGCTCACGTATTGCGCGCGCGTGCCGATGATCACGCCCAGTTCCACTTCCCAGTCCGTCTTTTTCGAGCCTTTTGGCAGCACGACATTGTCATCCGGGCCATTCAGGCAAGTAATGGCCTTCATGAAGACGATGGGTTCGGCCGGGATAGCCATGCCGGACTCGGCCGCGTGATCCGCGTAATTGAGGCCGATGCCGATGAACTTGCCGACTTTCGCCAGCGGCACGCCGAAGCGTGGATTGCCGCGCACCAGGGGCAGCGTCTTTTCGTCCAGCTTGGCCAGCTTGCGCAGTGCCTTGTCGGACAGTTGTGCGCCGTCAATATCGGCAATCACGCCGGACAGGTCGCGCAGTTTGCCTTCTTCATCGATCAGGCCCGGTTTTTCCTTGCCTGGACGTCCATAACGAACGAGTTTCATAGTCTTCCTTGGAGTTGATCATTGCCGCTGTGCAGGCTGCCATTTTACCGGATGGTCCGGCACGCCTGTAGCGGTGAATGAAAAACATCGCAAGTCCAGGCAGTTGCAAGGCCGCCAGCACGCCAAACGCCGCCTGGTAAGCCTGCGGCGGATACTGCTGCTGGCTGTTCAGTGGCCAGCAGCCGAGGATCAAGCCAAAGCCCGCCTGCACCAGGAAGGCGCCCGTGAAAATGAGCAAATTGAGGCAAGTGGCCGCCCTGCCCGTCAAGCTGGCCGGCATGCTTTGCGCGACGATCGCATACTCGAGCCCTGTCACCGTGCCCAGCAGGGTAAACAGCACGGATAGCAAAGGCAGGCTGGGCAGCACATTGCATGCCATCGCCACTTGCACGGCGACAAACAGGACGATGCCCACGCCCGCCACCTGCATGGGTGCAATACCGCGCCGCCCCGCCCATTCCGTCAGCATGCCCATGCCGATGGCGCCGAAGATGACGGCCGCCATGCCGAGGTACAACAGATATGCCACGCTGTCATCGGACATGCCGCCCACGTCGGCCAGCCAGCGCCCCACCCACAAGCCTTGCACGCCAAAGAACACCGTGTGCGGCAACAGGACCAGCGCAATGGTGCGGCGAAAACCCGGATCACGGTAGACACTCCACACGCTCACTTTGCCGACCTGGTTCATGGCCGCGACGGACGCAGGCAGGGCCGGCGACAGCAGGCGGATCAGCAAGCCGATGGCCAGCGCCGCCAGCGCCAAGCCCAGGAAAACGCCGCGCCAGTCCGTGTAGTGCAGGGCCAGCTTGACGGGCATGGTGGCCGTGGCCGCGCCCAGGCCCCCCACGGCGATCAGGTAGCCATGCACGGAAGGCAGACGCGATGGCGCGATGGCGCACGAGATCGCCTTCACGGCCGCCATGAAACAGCCGCCCAGGCCCGCCCCCATCAGGGCGCGCGCCCACATCAGCTCGGCAAAGCTGTGGCCCCGGCTGAACAGCCACACGCCCAGGGCGGCCAGCGCCAGCAGCCACAGTTGCACCGTGCGGGGGCCGTAGCGGTCTAGCGCCATGCCAACTGGCAATTGCACCAGAGCAAAGGCAAGAAAAAAGGCGCTGGTCAGCAGGCCCAGCTGGGCTGGCGTCAGGACGATGGCGCCCAGCAACTCGGCCGTCAGCACGGCATTGACGCCGCGCAACAGGCACGACAGGTAGTGCCCGAGCGCGAACGGCAGGAACACGAGGCAAAACACGGCCACGCCGGAACGGGAAGAGCCGCCGGCGCCGTGCATGCTCAGGCGGCCTGCGCCAGGCGGATGATTTTATGCGGCACGTGCGGCACGGGTTCATCCGTTTCAAAGAAGAATTTCTCCTGGCCAAAGGCCGGCTTCAAATCGTCCATCCACGTCGCTTCCGCATCGAACTTGGCATAAAACGGCCGGCGCACCCAGTCCGGGTTGCGCGCCTGCAAAAATTGCAGGGCAAACAGTTTTTCGCCATGGATGGTGACGATGCCGTCGATCACGATCTTGCCGGGAAACGCACTCATGGAAGGCCCGCGCACCGTGCGCGACAGGCCGGACACCATCTGGTAGGCGGCCTGGAAAATCTCGTGCGCCTTCGCCAGGGGCAACTCGAAATAGGCGCGCGGGCCCGTGTCCCGTTCGACAAACATGTAATACGGAATTGCCCCCAGGCGCGTGCCCGTCTGCCACAACTCGGCCCAGCTTGCCGGATCTTCATTGATGTGGCGGATCAGCGGCCCCTGCATGCGCAAGGTGGCCCCCGTGGAGACGATGCGTTTCACGGCTTGCTGGGCGATGTCCTGGCGCAACTCGACGGCATGGCTGTAATGGCCCATCACGGCCAGGTTCTTGCCCGCCTTGACGATGCGCTCGAACAGGCGCATCAAGTCGTCCGCATCGCGGTCCGACACGAAGCGCTGCGGCCAATACGCCACCGCCTTGGTGCCGATGCGAATGTTCTGGATGTGTTCCAGGCCCGGCGCCAGCAGCGGCTCCAGGTAGGCGGCCAGTTGCCGCGTATTCATGATCATCGGGTCGCCGCCCGTGATCAGCACGTCCGTCACTTCCGGATGCAGTTGCAGGTAGGCGGCCAGCTCATGCGACTCGCGCGCATCGAACTTCATGTCGTCCATGCCGACGAACTGGGGCCAGCGGAAGCAGAAGGTGCAATACGCGTGGCACGTCTGTCCCGCGCTGGGAAAAAACAGCACCGTTTGCGCATATTTATGCTGCAAGCCGCGCACGGGCGCATCGTTGACCCGGGGCACGTTGTGCGTCATCTGGCCGGCCGGATGGGGATTCATGCCCAGGCGCAAACCATGCACGTAGGCATCGATGGCGGCCTTGTCGCGCTGCACCAGCACCAGCTCGCGCAAGTGCGCGTACTGCTCGGGCGGCAGCATGTCGCGGTGGGGAAAGACGAGGCGATAGATGGGATCGTCCGGGATGTTGTTCCAGTCGATCAACTGATCGAGCACATAGGCATTGGTGCGAAACGGCAAGACGTGCGACACCACTTGCACGGCTTCGCGCTGCTCTTCCGGCAGCCATTCCCACTGCCGCGCCTGTTGAATGGTGTGCCGCGTATACGGCTTGAACTTGGGTGAAAACGGCTCGGTAATGGGTGCGGACACGATCTGCTCCTTGCCTGTAAATAGCGATAACTTTCATGAAACCAGCCCCATATCGGCCAATTCCAGCTTCTTCCTCCCCCATGCCCGGCCAGCTCGGCATGCTGTGAAAGTCATCATAGTTCTTGCTGCCTGGAACCAAATTGCTACATATCAACAAGCCGTCGATACGTTGCATGCTGCCGACAAGCAACACCGTAGTTTGTTCCATCGCAATTTGATGGGACCGCCGGCGACGTAAATTACGACTTGGCAACACATCCCTCGATACCACAAGGAGCTTTCATGAAACGCTTATTCACGGGTAGCCTGCTGTGCCTGGCATTTGCCGGCGGCAGCGTCAGCGCCGCGGTCGAACCAACGGAAAAAGACGCCATCGCCATGGCCGAACGGGGCGCCGCCTTCATGAAGGCGCATGGCAAGGAAGAAATGATGAAGAAAATCACGGCGAAAGACCCGGACTTCGTGCAGGGCTCGCTGTATGTGGACATGCGCGACATCAAGACGGGCATCGTGCTGGCCCACCCCATCAATCCTTCCATCGTGGGCAAGGATTTGACGGATGTCCCTGACGCGAATGGTAAGAAATATCGCCGTGAAATCATCGAGCTGGCGCAAAAGCAGGGCAAGGGCTGGGTCGACTACCAGTACAAGAATCCCACCAGCGGCAAGATCGAGCCGAAGACCACGTACATCCTGCGCGTCAATGACGTGGTGCTGGAAGCGGGGATCTACAAGAAATAGGGCAAGGGCGGCGCGCACGCACGCCGCGCGCCGCCTGCGGTTGGAACAG
Organism: Janthinobacterium sp. SUN128; assembly: GCF_030587275.1. NCBI lineage: Bacteria > Pseudomonadati > Pseudomonadota > Betaproteobacteria > Burkholderiales > Oxalobacteraceae > Janthinobacterium > Janthinobacterium sp. SUN128. Next base: position 4,040,793 of record NZ_JAPWHY010000001.1, read on the forward strand.
CCATAGCCAGGAGTCAAGCATGCTCAATCGATTACGCATCGGACCAAAATTATTGCTGGCGCCCACCCTGGTCCTGCTGCTGCTGATACTCAGCTCGACCGGCGCCTGGTATGGCATGGTGCGGCAAAATGCCTCGCTGGAAAACATGGTACGGGTACGCATCACGCATTTGAAGGCGGCGGCCGACGTACTAGGCGAGGCCAGGCATGTGCACGGCAATATGTACCAGTTGCTGTCGTGGACGAATGGCAGCTTCGCCAAGGCCCGCCTCGATACGCTGGAGCAACAGATCAAGGCGCGCCACGCGGCCATCGGCACCCAGCTGGGCACGCTGCGCGCCACGGCCACGGGCGCCGAACGCACCCTGGTCGATGCGGCCATCACGGCCCTGGCCGGCTATCGCAAGGCGGTGCTGGAAACCATGGAAATGGCGCAGATGGATCAGTCGATCGCCACCAATTCCATGCTCAAGGCAGAAACCCAATTCGTCCAGTTCAATACGCAGCTGACACAACTGTCCGCCCTGGAAACGACGCTCAGCAGCCAGGCCCATGCGACGGCCAGCGCCGAGTTTCGCACCTTGGGCTGGAGCCTGCTGTTGACGGTGCTGCTGTCGATCCTCGTCTCCATCGTGGTGACCATGCTGGTACGGCGCGCCATGCTGGTGGAAATCCGCGGCATTGCCGACGCCGTGCAAGACCTGGCGGCGGGCAAGCTGATGGCCGGCGCCCCCAAGCAGGGCAATGACGAAATCGCCGCCACGTCGCGCGTGCTGGACCAGACCATCGCCCACCTGAACCAGACCTTGCGCACCATCATGGGCGCCGTGCAATCGATCGACACGGCCTCGCGCGAAATTGCCACCGGCAATCTGGATCTGTCGGCGCGCACGGAAATGCAGGCCAGTTCGCTGGAAGAAACGTCGAGCGCCATGGAAACGCTGACGCAAGCCGTGAATGACAACGCCGACAACGCCCAGCTAGCCTGCGAGCTGGCGGGGCAAGCATCGACCCTGGCCGTGCAAGGGGGCGCGTCGATGCAGCAAGCCGTGACGACGATGGCGACAATACGCGCCAATTCGCGCCAGATCGTGGACATTATCGGCGTGATCGATGGTATTTCCTTCCAGACCAATATCCTCGCGCTGAATGCGGCGGTAGAGGCCGCGCGCGCGGGAGAGCAAGGCCGCGGCTTTGCCGTGGTGGCGTCCGAAGTGCGCACCCTGGCGCAGCGCTCGGCCCAGGCGGCCAAGGAAATCAAGACCCTGATCGCCACCTCGGTCACTACCATCGATGGCGGCAGCGTAGCCGTGCAGCAGGCGGGCGATAGCATGGACGCCATCGTTGCCTCGGTGCAGCAAGTCAACGAGATCATCCAGCGCGTGAAACAGGCCAGCGCCGAGCAGGCTTCTGGCATCACGGAAGTGAATCAGGCCGTCGCGCAAATGGATGACGTCACCCAGCAAAATGCGGCCCTGGTGGAGCAGGCGGCAGCGGCGGCGGCCAGTTTGCAGGACCAGGCCGTCAAATTGTCGGCGGCCGTGGCCGTGTTCACCCTGGACGAGCGCCCGGCCGCGCCGAGCGGCCATGCCGAAGAAGAAGCGTTCCGGCAACCGGCCAGTGCGCAACAGGAGCGGCGCGCACTGCATAGCCCGCTACGCGGCATGCCCGGCCTACGTACCGCCAAGGATGCATCGCGGCGCCAGCGCAGCTAGATGGCAGGCGCGCGCATCGGCTTACTCAAGTAGGGCGAACCGGCCAGCACGAAACGCCACGGCGTCTCCATCGCCTTGGAAATGCCGATACGCGAGCCCGCCTGCACCGTCACCTCTTCTTCGCGTGCCAGCAGCATGAACGGCGGGGCATCGAGCGCCAGCCGGTTATGCATATGCGTGACACCGAGCGCCTGGCACACCTTGCCCGGCCCCGAGCACAACAGCCGCGCATCCTCGACGCCGCGCCGCTCGCGCATGGCATCGAGTCCCGCCACGGGTTCAATCGCGCGTATCAGCACGCCCGCCCCATGCCCCGCTTCGCGGCACACGAAATTCAGGCACCAGTGGATGCCGTACGAGCGGTAGACATAGGCGTGCGCGGGCGGGCCGAACATGGCCGCATTGCGCGGCGTCATGCCCCCATACGTGTGCGAAGCGGGGTCCAGCCGGTCATACGCTTCCGTTTCCACGATACGCCCGCCGACGCCGTCGACCAGCACAGTCACACCGATCAGCTGGCGCGCCACGCTGCTGGAATCGTCCGCAAAATCGATACCCGCAAGGATTTTTTTCATCCGGCAATTGTACTGCCGCACATCCCGCCGCACGCCTTGCCCCGCCTTAAAAACAAATACAACTTGATCTTTTCATCATGAATATCAGGATGGGCAGCGTCGTAAAATGACGAAAATGGCGGCGAGTCCAGGCCAAAACGGGAATTTTTGCGACAATATATTGCAGATATGAACTATTGCCATGCATAAACAGCGATAATCGTCGGGCACTGCGCCAGACGCTCATGAAGCGGGCAGCGGCAGTGCGCGACAGAATAAGCACCGGGCACAAAAATGATGATGAAAGCGTGATGATGAGAGCGGCAGCGCAAAAGCAGGTAGAGCAGGAAGATCCGGTTGACGCCTTGATGCGTTCCATCCGCATCCCGCCGCGTCCCAGCCTGCTGGTCGACCTGCAGCGCGAACTGGCGGAGCAAGACCCGTCGCCGCGCCGCATCGCGCGCATCATCGCCGACGATGTCGGCATGTCCGGCGCCCTGCTGAAACTGGCCAACTCGCCCTTCTATGGCGCCGCGCGCAAGGCCAAGTCCGTCGAGCAAGGTATCAACTTTCTCGGCATCAACCAGTGCAGCGCCATGATGACGGGCTTGCTGGCACGCCAGGCGCTGGAAGCGGAAGGCGTGGAACTGACCAACTTCTGGGATGTGTCGGCCAAGCGCGCGCGCGCGCTGGTATTTACCTCGCGCAAGCTGCGCATCGCCCCGCCCGACATCGCCCACACCTTCGGCCTGTTCTGCGATATCGGCGTGCCCCTGCTGATGAACCGCTTTCCCGACTACGTGAACACCTACGCGGCGGCGGCCAACGATGCGCACAATTGTTTTACGACCCTGGAAGACGCGCGCCACCAGACCAACCACGCGGCCATCGGCTGCTTGCTGGCACGCAACTGGGGCCTGTCCTCGGACGTCTCGTGGGCCATCCTGCACCACCACGACTACGCGGTGCTGGCCGACCCGTCCACGGACGACGCCATCCGCTCGCTCGTCGCCCTGTCACTGCTGGCCGAAAAGGGCATTCAGCGCTACCATGGCAACAGTACCTCGCTGGAGTGGGACAAGGGCGGAGAACTTGCCTGCCAGCATCTCGGCCTGTCGCAGGAAGAAGCCGCCGACCTGCTCGACGAACTGCACGAGATGTTCGATACCGACCATTGATGTATCGGGCGGCCGCGGCCGCCTGTATGATCCGTTCCGGCGCCCGGCATAGCCCTGGCGCCCGTTTCCGTTTGCCTGACCCGTATTTCTTAACCTGTTGATCGCCATGCCCAAAAATAAGCGCCCTGTCCCCCGTAAATCCGCCAACACGCCTGAAGACAAGGATGAATCCGTCACACGCATGCTGTGCACGATGGCCCTGAACCTGGCGGAGCAGGAAGACAGCGAATCGCAGGGCACGGTGCTGGCCGAGCAAGCCGTCGAGTTCGGCCGCCTGATCCGCAAGGCCTTGAACCAAAAGAAGGATGAAATCCTGTACGACGCCATCGAGCGCGCCAAGTACGAAGATGTGGGCGCCTACCAGTATTTGCGCAGCCATATCGAGGAAGCGGCCTCCATCTCCGTGATCCGCCGCGAGAATGCCCCGGCCATGGAAATCAACGCCTTCGTCGTGCCCCTGCTGGTGCAAAGCACGGGCGGCCTGAAAGAGGCGGACAGCTTCCAGGACCAGGACGCTTTCGAAGCGCTGGTGAAGAGTTTCCAGCAGGCAGAACTGGAAAGCGCCAAGGCCAAGGTGGTCTTGATGAGCCATGCCTACGACCTCGATGAAATCGACCGCATCACCTATAGCCATTTGCACGAGATGGTGCGCGATGCCTACGCGTCGATGACGGACAAGAAGATCGTCGCCACGCCGGGCCTGGAAAGCAGCATCGTCGGCTGGAGCGAGACGGCCTTCGGCCCGCAGGACACGGCCGTCGAGCTGCGCTTCCTGCTGGGCTTTGCCCTCAAGCGCGTGGACGACCCGTTCTATGCGGAACCGAAGGACGAAGCGGCGCTCGACGCCTGGTTCGACGCGCGCATGGCCCGCTACCAGCAGTGGACGACGGAAGTGGGCGATCTGGTGAAACGCTGCCTGGCGCCGGCCGGCAACGCCCTGGAAGTGAGCTTCCTCTACCAGGATCTGTTCCATGGCGGCAAGGAACAAGGCATGAGCGAGTATGCGATGCTGCAGATGATGTCCGGCATCAACCATGCCTTGGCGGAAAACAACGTCGATGCCGGCGACGTCTCGGTGGTCGTCGGCCCGGCCGATGAACACGGTGAAATGCTGTTGCGCGTCAATGTCAGCACGGCAGGCGGCGAGCTGCTGCACAGCGCCGACAAGCCGCTGGACCTGGCCGCCGACCTGCAGGACGAAGTCGACGACATCTGCGATGCGCTGGCCACCATCGGCGTGACCCGCTTGTCCGTGGCGCTGAAATTCGACGCCAAGGGACAGCCGCTGGAAGCGCAGCCATACGCGCCGGCATAAGTCCCGTCGCCTCCCCCGTCGCCCGCCATCTTGGCAGGCGGCAATTATCAAGATACTATCTCCGCGAGCGCGCGCCAGCCTGGCGCACCTTCCGGAGATGCGCATGCCCCAGCCGCAACTGATTAATATTGTCACCCATGTGCTGGCCGGCAGCGCCGCCATCGGCCTGGGCCTGTTCCTGCTGGCCACGGCCAAGGGCACGCCGCAGCACCGTCGCCGCGGCAGGCTGTTCGCGTGGCTGACCTTGCTGGTCTGCGCCACGGCCGCCATCGGCAATCTGCTGTTTGACTATCGCCCCGTCTTTGCCGTGCTGACGGTGCTGGTGCTGTACCAGCTGCTGAGCGGCTGGCGCGCCGTGTACACGCGCGATGCCGGTCCGCAAGCCGTCGATGGCGCGATGACGGCAGCCGCGCTGGCGGCGGGCGGGATGATCCTGTTGCGCCTGCAGCAAGATGCTTCCGGACAGCAAGCCATCGTCGTGCTGTCCTCGCTGGGCGGCCTGGCCACCATCCTCGTCTACGACAGCGCGCGCTGGCTCTTTCCCCGCCGCTGGCATGGCGTATTGTGGCGCTATGAACATATCTACAAGCTGCTCGCCTCGCTGTTCGCCATGCTTTCGGCCGCCGCGGGCAACCTGCTGCCCATGGGCCAGCCCTGGACGCAGCTGGCGCCATCCCTGCTGGGTTTGATCTGCATCGCCTGGTTCTGGCGGCGCCAGTACCGGCAGGAACAGGCGCAGCGCCTCATGCACAGGCTTGCCGCCTGACATGCCATCTCACCGGCGCAAAGCCAACCACGCCTGCAATTTCTGCGCATACGCCAGGGTGTAGGCGGGGCTGCTCGACGGCAAGCTGACCATGCGGTAGCGCTGCGCGTGCTCGCCCAGCACCTTGATGCCCAGCTTGGCTGCCGTGCCGCCGTTGAAGGCGATCGTGTCCAATTGCGGCAGGCTGGCGGCCAGGGCCACCAGGTCGTTGTCGTCGCGGGCGCGGATATTGCTGTCCAGGCTGCCCGTGCGCTGCGCCTGCGCCACCACGTCCCACAGGCCCACGCCGTGCGCCAGCAAGGTACTCAACCGCGCCTCATAGGGCAGGCTGGTCAGATCCACACCCAGCACCTCGCCCAGCAACCTCCAGAACTTGTTTTGCGGATGCGCATAGTATTGGCTGTGCGCCAGCGATTTTTCTCCGGGCAGGCTGCCCAGTATCAGCAAGCGCGTATCGGCGTCGACGACGGGATCGAAACAGCGCTTGCGCGGGTCGGCGGCCACGTCTGGCAAGAAGGCTGGGCTATTCAAATGAGCGGTCCGGAAGGGGAAATGAAGGGCCATTTTACCCGGCCACGCGACGGTGTAGAATTCCCGGACAACCATCCCTATACAAGAGACCGCCCATGCGCACCATCGACACCCTGCTGGCCCAGTATGGCGAAAGCCACCGCAACCATGTCAATGAATGGGTGCACATCGTGTGCGTGCCGCTGATCGTTTTCAGCCTGCTGGGGCTGCTGTGGAGCATACATCCCAGCGTGGCGCTGCTCGGCAGTATTCTGGCCTTATACTATTATTACAAGCTGTCACGTCCGTTTGCTGCGGGCATGCTGGCGATGCTGGCCGCCATGCTGGGCCTGCTGCTGCTCATGCCGGCGCTGACCATCCTGCCCGTGTCGCTGGCGCTGTTCGTGCTGGCCTGGATAGGCCAGTTCATCGGCCACCAGATCGAAGGCAAGAAACCGTCGTTTCTGGACGACTTGCGCTTTTTACTGGTGGGGCCGCTGTTCGTGCTGGGATTTTTGTACCGGCGCCTGCGGCTGGCGTATTGAGCGGCAAGTGCTCACGTAGTCATGTGGTTACGCTGCGCCGGTAACAGATTTTTACTATTCGCAACTAGTTATCTGAGGCAAGTGTCCTTATGATAAGTCATCATCTGCCGGTCGACGCAATCGGCAACCAACTTTTGTCCAAGGGAGTCCCATATGAAAGCACCAATTATTGCAGTGGCATTGCTCGCCACCCTGGCCGGCTGCGCCGTACAACCGAACTCGGCAAATGTCTACAATGCGCGCCAGGCGCAGAATGAACAATCGGTTCGCATGGGTACGGTTGAATCCGTGCGCCAGGTAACCATCGACAAGGGTGAAACGGGCACGGGCGTGCTGGCCGGCGCGGCGCTGGGCGGCGTAGCTGGCTCGACCGTCGGTGGCGGCAAGGGCGCCATCGCGGCCAGCATCCTCGGCGCCGTCGCGGGCGGTATGGCCGGCAAGAGCATCGAAGCGAATGCCTCGAACAAACCCGGCCTGGAAATCACCGTGCGCCTGGACAATGGCGACATGCGCGCCATCGTGCAAGACGCCGACGAACTGTTCCGCCCGGGCGAGCGCGTGCGCCTGCTGTCCGATGGCCGCAAGACCCGCGTCACGCATTGATCTGCTTGCCGGCGCATGCGCTCAGCCGAATGCGCCGGCAGCGAGCAAGGCGGAAGGGTGCAGCCAGATGGCAAGCACGGCCGTCACGACGACATACACAAGCACGCTCCATACTTTGATCTGCAGTGAGGCTGGCATGGCGTCTCCCCTTCAAAGATGCAATTCAGAAAATATTTACTTGATATTAATGTAAATATTTTCATAAATTCAACATTTTCCAGAAGCACTGCGCTGGCTCAATCCCTCGTGTCTCCTGATGGCACATTGGGCAAGCCCGGCCGGGACTCGCCATCCCCGCGCGATATCCGTATACTTGCGCGATGTCCTCTCCTCTCCTGTTCATCATTGCCTGCCTGATCTGGGGCTCCACCTTCTGGGCCATCACCTTGCAGCTGGGCGATGTCGCCCCCGCCGTTTCCGTGGTCTACCGCTTCGGCCTCGCGTCCGCCACCCTGTTTGCCTGGTGCGCCTTGCGCCGCGACCGCTTGCGCCTGCCCTGGCGCGCGCAGCAATGGATGCTGCTGCAGGGACTGGCCTCGTTTGCCCTCAGTTATGTGTGCACGTACAGCTCGGAGCAATATCTGGTGTCGGCCCTCGTCAGCGTGCTGTTTGCCCTGATGGTGTTCTGGACGCCATTGCTCAACCGCATCGCTTTCGGCACGCCCATCACCTGGAGTACCTGCTGCGCGGCATTTGTCGCCATCTGCGGCATCGTGCTGCTGTTTTACCAGTCCATCGGCGCGGCGCTGCACGATATTCTGGGCGGCGGGAATGGCCGCAATGGCAATTTCCTGCTCGGTTTCATGCTGGCCCTGGTGGCCACCGTGTCTAGCACGGTGGGCAACGCCCTCGTCATGAAAGTGCGCGAACATTCCGGCAACGTGATGCTGACCATGGCCTGGACCATGCTGTGGGGCACCTTGATGGTGGCCGTCTGGGCCATCGCCACTGGGCAGTCCTGGCAGTTGCCCGCGCGCCCCAGTTACTGGATGGGATTGTTGTACTTGGCCATCTTCGGCTCGGTGATCGCCTTCAGCGCCTATTTCACGTTAATCGCCCGCATCGGCACGCAAAAGACCGTGTACATCGGCGTCGTCACGCCCGTCATTTCCGTACTGCTGTCGGTGCAGTTCGAACACTACCGGCCCGCCGCCATCGAATGGGCGGGCATGGTGCTGTGCCTGTCCAGCGTGGCCTGGGCCCTGACGTCGGGCGCGCGCAAGACAAGTACCATTGCTTCCCTTTCCACCACTTCACCAACAAAGGCAACATGAGCACCTCTTCCTCCCTCGCCATTCGTCCCGCGACCGCATCCGACGTGGCTGCCATCTTTGGCATGATCCATGAACTGGCCGTGTTTGAAAAACTCGAACACATGATGATCGCCAGGGAATCCATGCTGCACGACAGCCTGTTCGGCGCCCATCCCGCATGCGAAGCGCTGGTCGGCGAAGAACATGGTGAAGTGGTGACCTTCGCCCTGTTCTTCCATAATTTTTCCACCTTCCTGTGCCGCAAGGGCCTGTACCTGGAAGACCTGTATGTGAAGCAATCGGTGCGCGGCAAGGGCTATGGCAAGCAGATGCTGGTGGCGCTGGCGCAACTGGCCGTCGAACGCGATTGCGGCCGCTTCGAATGGTCGGTGCTGGACTGGAATGAAAACGCGATCAACTTCTACAAGGGCATGGGCGCGGACGTGATGCCGGACTGGCGCATCTGCCGGGTCGCTGGCGATGCCTTGACGCAATTGTCGGCAGGTACGCCAAAGCCGGCCTGATTGGAGCGGGAGCTGCAAGGAAGGGGAGTTGCAAGGAAGGGGAACTGCAAGGAGGGGGAACTGTAGCGAGCGGATGCGATTTGTGGCCGAGAAGCGGAACTGTACGCGAGGTACAGTGAGCATCGCAGGCCGCAAGGCGCGCCGCGCAGTAAGTTACAAAAAAATCCCCGCGGGCTAGCGGCACCGCGGGGTGAACCCATTGTCAAGTGGGAGGGGGGAGAATGCAATCAACGGTTATCAATATAAACGCTGCCGCTTGCCAACACGCCGACCTTTACATTTGCTTACCGGGCCTTACATTTGACTTAAATCTGCCAACCAAGTGTCACCGAGTGTCGCTTGAAAGACACTGATTATTTCCGTGGTTCAATCAATGTGCCGTGCAAACCGATATGTTGTTGCGCAACCCCACTGCCACCCTGCGCATTTTTATAGATTTGGTACACTGTCAAACAGGCGATGCAGCCAGCAACCACGGCAAAAATGACCATGCGACGCTCCTTGAGTATGCTTGAGGGAATCAGGGCCTGCGACGACTGATGATGACCAGGCGAGCAGGGAAGATTCAGTGTGGCATCTTAGGTCTGGGGGGCATTGTGCAATGTCAAACGCGCCAATTTGACGAGGTCATGGCATTTGATATGGCGCAAAGTGGCGGCATTCCGCTCACACAAAATGAACGCATCATTACGCACCTGGGAGCCACATCATGAATGTCTCTGCCAAACCGCTCGTCATGAAAATCTACCGCGCCTACCTGCGCTCCCGTCTGGAACGCTATACGCGCGACTTGCAAGCCATCGCCGAACAGCGCGAGAACGATTTCCAGGCTGAACGCATCCTGCACCAGGCCGTCGTCTCGGTGCGCTCCAAACTGCACTCGCTGTAACCGTGATGCCGTCAGTGCTGCCGGCCGGCCACGGCCCAGCGCTCCACCAGCTCGAACAAGCCTTGCGTCAGCAGGGCCAGCACGGCTGCGGGGATCGCGCCGGCCAGCAGCATGTCGTTGTCATTCAGCGCCAGGCCGATGGTGATGCGCTCGCCATAACCGCCCGCGCCGATGAAGGCGGCGATGGTGGCCGTGCCCACGCTCATCACGGCCGCTGTTTTCACGCCCGCCAGCATCACCGGCAAGGCCAGCGGCAAGTCCACGTGCAGCAGGCGGTCACGCTTGTTCAAACCCAGCGCCAGCGCCGCCATGCGCAAGCCTTGCGGCACCTGCAGAATGCCCGTGCACGTGTTGCGCACGATGGGCAGCAAAGCATACACGAATAGGGCCACCAGCGCCGGTACGGTGCCGATCATGCCCAGCACCGGAATCAATATCGCCAGCAGGGCCAGCGACGGCACCGTCTGCAGCACGCCGACGAAGGCCAGCACCGTTTGCCGCAGCGGTGCCGAAAACGCCGCCAGCACGCCCAGCGGAATGCCGATCACGCACGCCAATGCCACCGACAGCAGCACCAGGGTCAGATGCTGGCGCGTCAGGCTCCACAAGTCGTCGCCGATGATTTTATCGAGCAGATTGCTGCGCGCGGCGGCCGGTTTGTTCGCCTGCGTGCCGGACGCCAGCCACTGCCGCGCCACGTCAGAGAAAGTCTTGCCATCGATTTCCACTGCCGCATTCATGGCGATCATGTCGCTCTCGCTGATGCGTCCCTGCAGCCGCAGCAAAGCCTGCCAAGCGGCGGGAAAACGCTGCGGCACGTCGAGCCGGTACAGGAGCATGGCGTCGTAGCGGGGAAAATACTGCTGCGTGTCCGCCAGCACGCGCAAGCCGTACTGGCGGATCTTCGCGTCCGTCGAATAGATGTCGATCACGTCCACCTGGCGCTGCGCCAGCGCCTCGTAGGCGATGCCGTGATCGAGGCCGCGCGGGCGCTGCGGCAAGCCATAGCGCGCGGCCAGGCCCGGCCAGCCATCGACCCGGCCGATGAATTCATGCGACAGGCCGAATGTCAGGGCCGGATGCTGCGCCAGCTGTCCCAGGCTGGCGATGGATTTTTCATCACCGCGCATGGCCAGCGCATACGTATTGTTGAAGCCCAGCGGCACGGCCACGCCCAGCCCCAGCGCCGCCAGTTCGCGCCGCGTCTGCGCCAGATCGATGGCCTTGTCGTGCTTGAGGATTTCGCTGGCGATGGTGCCCATGTATTCGGCATATACGTCGATGCTGCCCGCCTGCAGCGCAGCGAGCACGATGGCCGTGTTACCCAGGCCCTGGCGGTGCTGCGCCTTGACGTGCGGTGCGGCGCTCTGCTGGAGGATTTCGCCGAGAATATACGATTCCGTGAAGCGCTTCGAGCCCACCTTCAAGGTGCCCCCATCCATGGCATGCGCAGGTGCGGCGGCGAAGAGGAGCGACAACAGCAGATAAAACAGCAAACAAGCAGCACGCACGCGGCGCTCCAGGACGGATGATCAATCCGGCAAGCTTACCACCGGCGCGCGCCAGACACCGCCATGCACCACGCCAGCGCACGGGTTCAGTCCCAGCGCATACGCCAGGTCGGCCGGGCGCGCGATGCGCCACAGGGCGAAATCGGCGCGTTTGCCCACCGCCAGGCTGCCCGTCTGGTCCTGCAAGCCCAGCGCGCGGGCCGCGTGGCAGGTAGCACCAGCCAGCGCTTCCTGCGGCGTGAGACGCCACAGGGTGCACGCCATGTTCATCGCCAGCAGTATTGACGTCATGGGCGACGTGCCCGGGTTGCAATCGGTGGACACGGCCATCGGCACGCCAGCCGCGCGCAATGCCGCGACAGGCGGCGGCTGCGTCTCGCGCAAAAAGTAGTACGCGCCAGGCAGCAGCACGGCCACCGTGCCATGTTGCGCCATGGCGGCGATGCCCTCGTCCGACAGGAATTCCAGGTGGTCGGCCGACAGGCCGCCGTAGCGCGCCACCAGCGCCGCACCGCCCAGGTCCGACAGCTGCTCCGCATGCAGCTTGACTGGCAGGCCCAGTGCCCTCGCCGCGTCAAACATGCGCTGCGTTTGCGCCGGCGTAAAGCCGATGCGCTCGCAAAACGCATCGACGGCATCGACCAGTCCATCGCCAGCCAACTGGGGCAGCATCTGCGCGCACAGCAGCTCGATGTAGGCGTCGGCCTGGCCCGCATATTCGGGCGGCAGCGCGTGCGCGCCGAGGAAGGTGGTGCGCACGGACACGGGCAGCTCTTGCCCGATGCGGCGCGCCACGCGCAGCATCTTCGCCTCGCTGTCCGCGTCGAGACCGTAGCCGGACTTGATCTCCAGGGTGGTCACGCCCTCGGCCAGCAGCGCCAGCACGCGGGGCAGGCTTTGCCGCAGTAATTCATCGTCGCTGGCCGCGCGCGTGGCGCGTACGGTGGACATGATGCCGCCGCCGGCGCGGCTGATGTCTTCATAGCTGGCGCCATTCAGGCGCGCCTCGAATTCGTCGCTGCGGTTGCCCGCGTGGACGATGTGCGTATGGCAGTCGATCAGGCCGGGCGTGAGCCAGCAGCCCTGGCCGTCGTGCAGCACGGCGCTACTGGCCGGCAGCTCGTCGCCGGGGCCGAACCAGGCGATGCGACCATCCTTGACGGCGATGGCCGCGTCCAGCAGTTCGCCATAGCCCTGCTCCATGGTGGCCAAATGGACGTTGTGGATGACCAGATCCCAGTCTTGCATCGCTTTCCCTCCCTAGGTAAACAGGTCGACGCACAAGACGGCCGAACGCTGCAAGGCGTCGAGCCGCCATTCCTGCGCATCGTCGGCGTCCAGCAGCAGCGCATCGTGGCGGGCCAGCGCGAACTGCTGCTCGCCACCGCGCGCCAGCACGTGGCCTTCGCCGGCGACAAACAGCAGGGTCGTCGCGCTGCGCCGCGCCAGCTTGCCCGGCGCCGTGATCTTTTCCAGCTGGTGGCGGCAGCGGTCGCGCCGCGTCATCACATTGAAATCCGTCGTCGTCCCCTTGACCTGCGCAAGCACGGCCGCTTCGCCGGGAAACCACAGCATCGGTTGCGCCGCGCTCAAGGTCACCTTGCGCGTGCCGTCGAGCGTCAGCTGCACGCTGTCGCCATCGACCAGCATCAGGCTGCGGTCGATGCCGGGAAAGCTGGAAAACGGCCCGCTGGCCGTGATCGTCGCCAGGCTGATACGCCAGTCAAATTCCATCAGGCCGGCACCGGGCGGAGAAATGGCGATTTCCATCGTGCTGCCGCCGCCGTTTTTCCACGGCGCGGCGCGCAGGCATTCCTGCGGGATGAAAGTCGCCATCAGAGCGCCCTCAGTTGCGCCAGGGTGCGCTTGTAGCCGACCGCGATGGCGTCCTGCGCCACATGGCGCCCATCGCGCACCTGCCACTGGCCGCCGCACAGCACGTCGCGCACCAGGTTGTCGTTGCCGCAGAAAAGCACGCTGCCCAGCACATTTTCGATGGCCACGCCGCACAGGTTCACATGCGTCTCGTCGAGCACCAGCAAGTCGGCGCGGCAGCCCGGCGCCAGGGCACCGAGCTTGCGCCCGGCCGCCTGCGCGCCGCCCTGCAAGGCCGCCTGCCACAGGTAGTCGCCCACATGGCGCTGGTCCGGCGTGGCGGCCACATTGCGCTGCTGGCGCTGCAAGCGCTGACCATATTCGAGCCAGCGCAATTCCTCGACGGGCGACTGCGATACATGGCTGTCGCTGCCAACGCCGAAACGCCCGCCGGCGGCGATGAATTCGGCCAGCGGGAACAGGCCGTCGCCCAGGTTTGCCTCCGTCGTCGGGCACAGGCCCGCCACGGCGCCGCTCGTAGCCATCAGCGCCACTTCATCGGGCTGCACATGCGTGGCATGCACGAGGCACCAGCGCGCATCGACGTCGACCTGGTCGTACAAGTACTGCACCGGACGCCGGCCGCTGTAATCGAGACTCTGGCGCACTTCGCCCTGCTGTTCGGCGATGTGGATGTGGATGGGGCGATCCGCGGGCAGCGCTTGCGCCACTTCGCGGATCTGCGCCACGCCAGCGGCCCGCAGCGAGTGCGGCGCAAAGCCCACCTCCACCTGCCCGCCGCGCTGCGGCGCCAGCGCCTCGACGATGCGCAGCACATCTTGCGCATCGGTGCGAAAGCGCGCCTGCTCCGCTTTCAACGCCTGCTCGCCGAAGCCAGCATGGCTGTACAGCACTGGCAGCATGGTCATGCCGATGCCGCTGATGCGCGCCGCGGCCAGCACCCGTTCGGCCGTTTCGGCGGGACGCGCATACAGCGCACCGGCCATATCGCGCTGCAGGTAGTGGAATTCGCACACCGCCGTGTAGCCATGGCGCAGGCATTCGGCAAACAGCTGCGCGGCGATGCTTTCCATCTGCTCCGGCGTGATGTGGCGCGCGAAACGGTACATCAGGTCGCGCCAGGTCCAGAAACTATCCGGCCCATCCCCCGCGACTTCCGTCATGCCGCCCAACGCTCGCTGGAAGGCATGCGAATGCAGGTTGACCATGCCGGGCAAGACATATTCGGCCACTTCGGCGCCGGCAGGCGGCGCGGCGTTTTCCGCCACCGCCGTCAAATCCCCATTCTTGTCCCATTCCAGCAGCACGTCGCGGCGCCAGCCTTGCGGCAGCAGCGCGTGGCGCGCGAACAAACACCCGCTCAACGCGCCACCCATGCCACGGCCGCTTCCATCATCTGGCGCAGCAGCGGCTGCACCTTTGCCGCCAGGTCGGGCCGGTAGCCAAATGGCGCTGCCTCATCCATGTACAGGCACTGGCACATCTCCAGCTGGATCGCATGCACGCGGCTTTCCGGCTGGCCGTAATGGCGCGTGATATGGCCGCCCTTGAAGCGGCCGTTCAGCGCCACGGTAAATGCCTCCTGCGCGCGCGCGACATCGACCACGGCGGAGGTCAGACCCGCATCGCAGCTGGCGCCATCGGCCGTGCCGAAGTTCAGGTCGGGCAGCTTGCCGTCAAAGAAGCGCGGCACGCGCGAGGCGATGGAATGGGCATCCCACAGCACCACGGCGCCATGCACACGCAGCAGACGGTCCAGTTCCGCGCGCAGCTGCGCATGATACGGCGCCCAGTAGCGCTGCAAGCGCTGCCGCACATCCTGCGCATCGGGTTCGCGGCCAGCCAGGTACAGCGGCTCGCGGTGAAAGGTATCGTTGGGCAGCAAGCCCGTCGTATCCTGGCCCGGATACAGATTCGTGTCTTCCTGCGGGCGGTTCAAGTCGATGGTGTAGCGCGACCAGCGCGCCGACAGCACGGATGCATCCATCTCCTGCAAAAAGCCATACAGCTCGCGCAGATGCCAGTCCGTGTCGGCCTTGATCAAGGCCTGCGGCGTCATGCGCGCGGCGATATCGTCCGGTATGTCGGTGCCCACGTGGGGCATCGACACGAGCAGCGGGATGCTGCCTTCGTTGAAGCGAAAATCCATGCTTGTCTCCTTGCTCCCGCTCAGGCGTACAGCGGGGCGAACAAATTCTTGCACGTGCTGCTCAACTCACCCTGCAGCACCATCTGCTTGGCCGCTTCGATATCGGGCGCGAAGAAACGGTCGGCGTCGAAGAACGGCACCTTCTGGCGCAGCTGCTGGTGGACATGCTCGAGGTGCGGCGAGGTTTTCAGCGGACGGTGGAAATCGATGCCCTGCGCGGCGGCCAGTAGCTCGATGCCGACGATGACGGCCGTGTTGTGCGCCATGTCGTCCAGGCGGCGCCCGGCGAACGTGGCCATGCTCACATGGTCTTCCTGGTTGGCGGAAGTCGGCAGGCTGTCGACGCTGGCCGGATGGGCAAGCGACTTGTTTTCCGATGCCAGCGCGGCAGCCGTCACGTGGGCGATCATGAAGCCGGAATTGACGCCCGGGTCGCGCACGAGGAAGGGCGGCAGGCCGGACAAGGTGGCGTCGATCAGCAGCGCGATGCGGCGCTCGGCCAGCGCGCCGATTTCGGAAATCGCCAGCGCCAGGGTGTCGGCGGCAAAGGCCACCGGCTCGGCGTGGAAGTTCCCGCCCGAGACGATTTCCGCCTGTCCGTTGGGACCATCCTGGAAGATCAGCGGATTGTCCGTGACGGCATTGGCTTCGATCAGCAGGGTGCGGCCGACGTTGACGATCAAATCGAGGCAGGCGCCCATGACTTGCGGCTGGCAGCGCAGGCTGTAAGGGTCCTGCACGCGCTCGTCGCCTTCCAGGTGCGAGGCGCGGATCGCGCTGTGCGCCACCAGTTGGCGATACATCTGCGCGGCCAGGATCTGTCCGGGCTGCCCGCGCACGGCGTGCACGCGCGCGTCGAACGGCGCATCGCTGCCCTTGGCCGCGTCGAGCGACAGCGCGCCCGTGACCATGGCCGCTTCCAGCAGGCGCTCGGCCATGAACAGGCCATGCAGCGCCAGCGCGTTCGACACTTGCGTGCCGTTGATCAGCGCCAGGCCCTCTTTTGCCGCCAGCACCACGGGCGCGATGCCCGCCTGCGCCAGCGCTTCGGGAGCCGCCATCAATTCACCGTTGACGCGCACGTCGCCCACGCCCAGCATGGCCAGCGTCATGTGCGACAGCGGCGCCAGGTCGCCCGAGGCGCCGACGGAACCCTTGGCGGGAATGGCCGGCATGATGCCCGCGTTGTACAGGGCGATCAGGGTATCGACGATCAGCGGGCGCACGCCGGAAAAACCGCGCGCCAGGCTGCCGATCTTCATCAGCATGATCAGGCGCACGACGGCGTCCGACAGCAGTTCTCCCGTGCCGACGGAGTGCGACAGGATCAGGTTGCGCTGCAATTGCTCGAGCTTTTCATCGGGGATGCGCGTCTTGGCGAGCAAGCCGAAACCCGTGTTGATGCCATACGCCGCATCGCCCTTGGCGACGATGGCTTGCACGGCGGCGGCCGACGCTTCGATGACGGGATAGGCCTCGGCGGCGAGGGTCAATTTTGCCGGTGCGGCCCAGACGGCGCGCAGGTCGGCCAGGGTCATCGCGCCGGGTTTTAACGTCCAACTTTTGGAGTGCTGTGTCATAGTCATTCGCGTCTAAGTCTCAAGGAAGCATGGGAAGAATCAGGCCGTTGCGCTTGGCGCAGGCGGCCGCTGTTTCGTAGCCGGCATCGGCATGGCGCATCACGCCAGAACCGCTGTCGTTGACCAGTACCCTGGCCAGGCGTTTCGCCGCCGCTTCGCTACCGTCGGCCACGATGACCATGCCCGCATGCTGAGAATACCCCATTCCCACGCCGCCGCCATGGTGCAGCGAAACCCAGGTGGCGCCGCCGGCCGTGTTCAGCATGGCGTTCAGCAGCGGCCAGTCGGAAACGGCGTCCGTGCCGTCCTTCATGCTTTCCGTCTCGCGGTTCGGGCTGGCGACGGAACCCGTATCCAGGTGGTCGCGGCCGATGACGATGGGCGCCTTCAGCTCGCCCGTGCGCACCATCTCGTTGAAGGCCAGGCCGGCGATGTGGCGCTCGCCCAGTCCCAGCCAGCAGATGCGCGCCGGCAGGCCCTGGAAGGCGATGCGCTCGCGCGCCATGTCCAGCCAGTGGTGCACCTGTTTATGGTGCGGGAACAGTTCCTTGATCTTCGCATCCGTTTTGTAGATGTCTTCCGGGTCGCCCGACAGGGCTACCCAGCGGAATGGGCCGCGGCCCTCGCAGAACTGCGGGCGGATGTAGGCGGGCACGAAGCCGGGGAAATCGAAGGCGTTCTGCACGCCCTGGTCGAACGCCACCTGGCGGATGTTGTTGCCGTAATCGACGGTGTGCACGCCCATGGCGTGGAAATCGAGCATGGCTTGCACGTGAGCGGCGCAGGAATCGGCGGCGGCAACCGTCAGGCGCGCATGGCGCTGCGGGTCCTGCTGTGCCGCCTTCCAGTCCGACACGCTCCAGCCGCGGGGCAGATAGCCGTTGACCAGGTCGTGCGCGGACGTCTGGTCCGTCACCAGGTCCGGCACCAGGCCGCCCGCTTTCGCGCGGCGCACCAGCTCCGGCAGCACTTCGGCCGCGTTACCCAGCAAGCCGATGGAGATGGCTTCCTTGCGCTCCGTATGATACTTGACCAGCTCCAGGGCTTCGTCCAGGCTGGCCGCCTGCTTGTCCAGGTAGCGCGTGCGCAAACGGAAATCGATGCTGCTTTGCTGGCATTCGATATTGAGCGACACGGCGCCCGCCATGGTGGCGGCCAACGGCTGCGCGCCGCCCATGCCGCCCAGACCCGCCGTCAGGATCCAGCGCCCGCCCCAGTCGCCGCCGAAATGCTGGCGGCCCGCTTCGGCGAAGGTTTCATACGTGCCCTGCACGATGCCCTGCGTGCCGATATAGATCCAGCTGCCGGCCGTCATCTGGCCGTACATGAACAGGCCCTGGCGATCGAGTTCGTTGAAGTGTTCCCAGTTGGCCCATTTCGGCACCAGGTTGGAATTGGCGATGAGTACGCGCGGCGCATCCGCGTGGGTCTGGAACACGCCCACCGGCTTGCCGGACTGGATCAGCAAGGTCTGGTCGTCTTCCAGCTCGCGCAAGGACGCGAGGATCTGGTCGAAACAGGCCCAGTTGCGGGCCGCGCGGCCGATGCCGCCATAGACGACCAGGTGCTGCGGATTTTCCGCCACTTCCGGGTCCAGGTTGTTTTGCAACATGCGGTAGGCCGCCTCGGCCTGCCAACTCTTGCAAGCCATGACCGTGCCGCGCGGGGCGCGGATGGTACGGCTGGCATCAAAGCGTGGATCGGTGTCCATTGTGCTGTTCATGCTGTCTCCTCGTAGGGTGCGAGCGGGCGTACTTGGCCCGCTCTGGTGCTACCAGCATAGGTTGTCTATACAACCAAGTCAACAGATTTTTGCAGGCCCAAAGTACCTATTTTTTCTCGAACACGCGCTTGCCCGCCACCCACGTTTGCAGCACCTGCGTCTTGCCGATGGCCTTGGGTTCGACCTTGAACAGGTCCTGGTCGACGACGACGAAGTCCGCCCACTTTCCCGCTTCCAGGGTGCCGATGACCTTTTCCTGGTGCGCCGCCCAAGCCGCGTCGAGGGTGAAGCAGCGCAGCGCTTCCGTCACCGTCATCGCTTGCTGCGGGTACCAGCCACCGGCAGGGAAGCCTTCGCTATTCTGCCGCGTCACGGCCGCGTGGATGCCCTCGAACGGGTTCGGCGACTCGATGGGGAAATCGGAACCGCAGGCGATGCGCGAGCCCAGCTTGAGGAAGGTGCGCCACGCATACGCGCCCTTGATGCGCTCGTGACCCACGCGCTGCTCCGCCATGTTCTGGTCCGAGGTGGCGTGCGTCGGCTGCATCGACGGCACGATGCCCAGCGCCTTGAAACGGGGGATGTCGGACAACTGCACCACCTGCGCGTGCTCCATGCGGTGGCGCAGGCCCACGCTGCGGTATTGCGCGGTCAAGGCCTGGTAGCCGTCGAGGATTTGATGGTTGCCCGCGTCGCCGATGGCGTGCACATTGACCTGGTAGCCGGCGCGCATGGCTTTTTCCATCTTCGCGCGCATGGCAGCGTCAGGGTAGAACAGCAGGCCGCTTGTAGCAGGATCGTCGCTGTACGGCGCCAGCAAGGCCGCGCCGCGGCTGCCCAGGGCGCCGTCGGACAGCAGTTTCACGGCGCGCAAGGCATACATGTCGCGCGCATAGCTATTTACAGGGCCGTTTTTCGCCAGCGCGTCGAAGTCGTCCGTCGTATCCGCGATCATGCCGTACACGCGCACCGTCAGCTTGCCGTGGTCCGCGTAATCGCGGAACAGCCGGTCCTGCATCTGGCCGATGCCCGCATCGTGCACGCTGGTCAGCCCCGCTTGCGACAGCTGCGCCAGCGCGCCATCGAGGGCGGCGCGGTTTTCCACGTCGCCCGGCTTGGGCAGCACTGCATCCATCAAGTCCATGGCGTTGTCGACCAGCACACCGGTGGCATTGCCGTCCGCGTCGCGTTCGATCTTGCCGCCCGCCGGATCTTGTGTGGCGCGCGTGATGCCGGCCAGCGCCAGCGCGCGGCTGTTGGCCCAGCCCGCGTGGCCATCGACCCTGCGCAGCCACACGGGCCGCGCGCTTTCGGCCGCATCGAGTTCGGCTGCCGTGGGAAAGCGCCCCAGCTTCCAGATTTCCTGATTCCAGCCATTGCCGATCACCCAGCTGCGCTCCGGATGCGCTTTGGCGAAGTCGCCCACGGCCTGCACGGCGGCCGGCAGCGAGGAGGAACCGTACAGCATCACGCCGCTGGCGATCGTCCCCAGGCCGAACACGTGACCATGCGCGTCGATCAGGCCTGGCAGCACGGTTTTTCCCTGCACGTCGACATGGATGGCGCCCTTGGCCGCCTTGCGTTTCACCTGCGCGGCGCTGCCGACGGCGAGCAGCTTGCCCCCGTCGTCAAACGCCAGCGCCGTGAAACGCAGCACCTTGCCGGCTGCGTTGAGCGTGTAGCCGTTGGCATTGTCGATGACGGTATCGGCATACGCGTGGCCGAGGGCCCCCAGGCAGGCGAGCGTGAGCAAGGTGCGGCGCAGTGGCAAGGTCGGCATTTCCATCTCCAGGTCTTTTAGTCGTTAGCAAAAAGACGAGTGTATAGAAATTGGCAAAATGGTCAATCAGGCAGCGCGGGGCGCTCGTACCATCAGCCAGTAATCGCAGCCCGTGACGGCTTCCGCGTAGCGTCCCGCCGCCACGAAGCCAAGACGGGCATAGAACGGCAGGCTGCGCTCGTTGTAGGTCTCCAGGAAGCACGCGGCACGCGCCGCATCGACGACCGCCAGTCCCGGCGCCAGCACGGACGCGCCCAGCCCCTGCCCTTGCGCGGCCGGGGCGATGCCGGCGATCGACAGATACCAGGCATCCTGCAAACCGTGCGGCGCCAGCGCGTGCTCCATGTTCGCGACGATGGCCGTGAAATGCGCGAAGCCCAGCTCCCCCAGCAGCGCGCGCAAGGCGGCTTCGCGCTGCGCATAGGCCGCCTGGCGCTGGGCTGCCGGCGTGTCCGTGGTCCAGATGGCGGCGCCATTGCCCGCGTCATCCGCCAGGTCGACGCGCCCCGCCTGGCGGCCTTCTTCCAGCGCCAGCGCGAAGTAGGCTTCCAGCATGGCCAGCCGCGCCGTCTCGTCGTCGCCGCACGCCACCGTGACGGTGCGGTAGAACGGATCGCCGGTCAGGGCGGCGGCCAGGCTGCGGGCGGTGCGGGAAGCTTCGGCGTGGGAAACTGCGATGCTGGACGGGCTGGACATGAGGTCGCTTTCTTTGGGTTGTAACGCCCGGCATCTTAACGCAAGCGCGCAGGCCTTGCGCCCGGTCAATGCCACCAGGGCGCCATGGGCATACCCTGGCATTTTCACGCGAAGCGCGCCATGGCCGGGCAGCATGTCGCGTGACCTTACTTGGCCCCGTCCTCCGGCTTTTGCGCCGGCGCCCTGAACCACTGCTCCGGCGGCACCACATGCGACTCTTTCGGGTCATCGATGTAGTGCGGCGAGGTGATCTGCACGTCGAATTCGTTGAAGACGTCGATGATGTTCTGGTGCAAGCGGTTCAGTACTTCGGCGCGCTGGCGCGGGACTTCGGCGCTGGCGTAGGCGACGAGGCGGTATTGCACGTAGTAATCTTGCAGGGCCAGCTGCATCACGTACGGTTTCGGCGTGGTGGACAGTTCCGTCGTGCGCGAGGCGGCCAGTTCCAGCATGGCGTGCACTTGCCGCCATGGCGTGGCATAGCCGATGGTGACGGTGGAATCGAGCACGAAGCCGCCGCCGGGCTGGGCGCGCGAATAGTTCTTTGTCGTTTGCGACATCACCCAGGCGTTTGGCAAGGCCACCTCTTCCCCGAGGCCCGTGCGCAGCCGCGTTTCGAACATGCCCACGTCGACCACCGTGCCTTCGCTGTCGCCCACGCGCACATATTCTCCCTTGCGCAGGGCCCGCGTGTACATCAGGATCAGGCCGCTGGCGCCCTGGCCCACGATGCTCGACGCGCCGATCGACACCATCAGGCCCACCAGCACGGACAGTCCCTGGAAGGCGGCCGTATGCGAGCCGGGCAGATACGGATACGCCATGGCCAGCGCAAACAGCCAGATCACCACGCTGGCGATGCGGCGCGTCGGCAGGGCCGTATCCTTGTCCAGCCAGCCGATTTGCAGTTCCCCGCTTTCCACGCGCTTGAACAGCGAGGCGGCCGTGGCGGCGATCAGGCGCGCGATGGCGAAGATCACGCAGACCAGCACCAGCCCCGGCAAGGCGCCGATGATGGCGTGGAAGACGTCGGCGGCCACGTCGAACAAATAGCCGCTCAGGCTTTCGCCCCAGGAACGCGTGTAGGGCAGGCGGCCCAGCACGAAGGCGGCCCACAGATAGGTGGCCATCAGGCGCAAGCCCCACAGCACGGCGCTCAGCAGCTGATACGCGAAGGCGATGTAGTGTTCGGCATCGAGCACGCGCACATTCTTCAGGCGCACGTCGCGCAGGCGCGAGGCCAGCAGGATGCCGCTGCGGCGCTTGGCCCAGTGGTACAAACGCGTCAAGCCCATCCACACCAGCCAGAACACGAGGGTGGCGGCCGCGCACACGGCGGCCGCGATCGACAGGTAGCGCCAGCTGCCCTGTTCGCGGTAATCGAGCACGGCCTTGCTCAACTCGCCGGCAGCCGTTTTCGCCACGCTTTCCGTCGTGTCGCCGGCCAGCTGGTTGACATCGCCAGGCACGACGACGAACAGCTGCACGCCATCGAGCAGCACTTGCGTGCCTTCGGGAATCATCCGCGTGCTCGTCTGCAAGGGGCCATTCTTGGCCAGCACGCCTTCCAGCCGGCGCTGCGCGCCCGTGGCTCGCTCATCGGGCGGATAGCCGGCCAGCGCGGCGCGAAAGACAAACACTTTGCGGTTGGCAAACATCAGCGGCGCCGTCCTGGCCGCCGCGGCCTGCGACGGCGCCACGACGGACGCGGCCTCCGCAACGAGCGCCGGCACGCCGTCGTCCGCATGGGCTGCGGGCAGCAGGAAAATGGTCAACAGGCACAACAGGCGGAGCAGCGCGGACATGGCAGAAATGAAAGAGTGACAAGAAGCAGCCATCATGCCATGTAATCCTGGAAACTCAAGCGCCGCAGCTAGTCTTCAACTCGCATCATGAAAAATGATGCCCAGGGTGTGACGCAAGCCCGAACGCAGGCGCGACACGCCGTGGCGCATGTTGACGCGGTAACTGCCGCGCGTGCCATGCACGGGGCGTTGCGCGACGGGAAAGAGCACGGCGTCGCCCTGCGCCAACGGCACCACTTCGGCGCGCGACTGCATGCGCGGGCGCTGCTCCGTCAGCACGAACTCGCCGCCCGTGAAATCCTCGTGCGGGCGCGACAGCAGCACGGCCAGTTGCAGCGGAAACACGTGCTCGCCATACAGATCCTGGTGCAGGCAGTTGTAATCGCCCTCGCGGTAGCGCAAGAGCAAGGGTGTGGGCCGGGTTTGCCCCGCCGCATGACAGCGCGCCAGGAAATCCCCGTGCGCCACAGGAAAGCGGCTGTCGATGCCCATGCTGGCGTGCCAGCGGTTGGCAATGGCCGCCAGCGGCGGATACAAGGCAGCGCGCAGCTCGGCGACCGGCTGCGGCAGCGGATAGGCCCAATACTGGTACTCGCCCTGGCCAAAACCATGGCGCTGCATCACCACCCTGCTGCGAAAACGCGCTGATTCTTCGTACTGGGCAGCCAGCGCCGCGCAGGCATCCGCGGCCAGCAGGGCCGGCATGACGGCACAGCCGTATTGATTCAGCTCATCCTCGATCTGCTGCCAGTCCAGCGCCCTCACCGTTCACCCTCGCGCTCGAGCAGCGCCTGCTTGCGCTCCACGCCCCAGCGGTAGCCGGACAGCGCGCCATCGTTGCGCACCACGCGGTGGCAGGGGATGGCGACGGCCAGGGCATTCGCGGCGCAGGCACCGGCCACGGCGCGCGCGCCTTGCGGGGTGCCGATGCGCCGCGCCAGCTCGGCATAGCTGACCGTGCTGCCGGCGGGAATCTCGCGCAAGGCTTGCCACACGCGCTGCTGGAACACCGTGCCGCGCACGTCGAGCGGCAAGTCCAGGCCCAGGCCCGGCGCTTCGACCAGGCCGACGACTTGCGCCACCGTCTGCTCGTACTCGGGCTCGGCGCCGCGCAGCTCGGCGCGGGGAAAGCGGTCCTGCAAGTCGCGCAGCAGCACTTCCGGGTCGTCATCGATCAAGATCGCGCAGATGCCCTTGTCCGTGCTGGCCACGAGGATGGCGCCCAGCGAGCAGGCGCCGATGGCGAAACGGATCACGGCGCCGCTGCCGCCGTCGCGGAACGCGCCCGGCGTCATGCCCAGCAAGCCTGGCGTGGCGGCATACAGGCGGCCGCTGGAATTGAAGCCGGCCGCGTATAACGTTTCCGTGACATTGCCCGCGCCCTGCAAGCCGGCCTTCAGGCGCTCGCCGCGCCGCGCCGCCGCATATGCTTTCGGCGTGATGCCCGTGTGCGCCTTGAAGACGCGGTGAAAGTGAAAGCGGCTCATGCCGGCGGCCCTGGCAAGGCTGTCCAGATCGGGCAGCTCGTCGCTGGCGTCGATCAGGCGGCAGATGTCGGCCACGATGGCCGCCTGGCGCTGGGCCAGCGGCGGCAGACTCGGCTTGCAGCGCAGGCAGGGACGAAAGCCGGCCGCCTCCGCCTGCTCGCAACTGGCGTGGAAAGCCACGTTGCAGCGCAAGGCAGGGCGCGCCGCGCAAGATGGCCGGCAATACACACCCGTCGTGCGCACCGAATAGTAAAAGACGCCATCGGCGTCGGGCGCGCGCCGCTGCAGGGCATCCCAGCGTTCATCGTCAGTCAGGTAAGCGTGTTCCATGGCGAACTCCGTGCAAGTCTATAGTAAGAGCCTATCCCAGTAGATGAATACATCCCCTGCTGGCGCACCTCAGAAGCGGGGACGGCGTTGCTCGTCGTCGCGTGGCTCGCCACGCGTCCTCCTCACGCCTTGTCCGCGCTCCTGATGAACTGCCAGCAGAAGACGCTCCCTACTGGGATAGGCTCCAAGTCACCAGCATAGCCAGCGCCCATGCGCGCCGCACTCCGGCGCTTGCTTTTGAATTCAAAAAAGGCTGGCGGCAGGCATCGCGCTCGGTGCTAAAATCGGCCATCGCGCCTCCAGCCGGCGGCGCGCCCTGCCCGTGCCCCGGAGAAACCGCATTGGACGACCACAATACACAAGAAAATACGCCCATTTTCCAGCGCATCAAGGATTTTCTGCTGGCCGGCATCGCCGCCGGACGCTGGAAGGAAGGCGACGTGATTCCCTCCGAGCAAGCGCTGGTAAAGCAATTCGGCGTCTCGCGCATGACGGTCAACCGCGCCGTGCGCGAACTGACCAGCGAGCAGGTGCTGACGCGGCGCCAGGGATCCGGCACCTATGTGGCGCAGCAAAAGTACCAGGCGACCTTGTTGGAAATCAAGAGTATCGCCGATGAAGTGCGCGCGCGCGGACATATCCACCGCAGCAGCTTGCAATTGCTGGAACGCACCAAGGCGTCCGACCTGCTGGCCAAGCAATTTGGATTGCCGCCGGAACACCCGCTGTTTCATTCGCTGATCGTGCATTTTGAAAACGGCGTGCCGATCCAGGTGGAAGACCGCTGGGTCAATCCCGAGTGCGCGCCCGACTACATGACGCAGGATTTTTCCAGCATCACGCCGAACGAATACCTGATGGCCGCCGCGCCCCTGCAAGGCGCCACCTACAGCATCGAAGCGCTGTCGGCGCCGCGCGACATCGCCGAAATGCTGGCCATCGACACCAAGCAGCCTTGCCTGGTGCTGCGCCGCCAGACCCGCTCGGGCGGCAAGATCGCCTCGATCGCCACCATGTGGCATCCCGGACACCGCTATCAGTTCGCCGGCAGTTTTAGCTAAGGCTATCGCCTCGATTGAGTAGCACGATTTCGCGTCAACTTTCTCACGAATTCTCACCAAATCGTGAAAAAAACAGCCATTTCGGGGTGAAAAAAAATCCCGTTTTGGCCGTTTCTGAAACTAAATACTCCGAGTAAATATTCGATGCTATAGTTGCCGCCAGAAAGCGCCGCAGGCGTTTATTTGAGCGCGCCTCATGTACTGCCAGCCTAGTCCAATCACGCCCCAGAAAGGGATGCATTTGTCGTATTGCAGCCACACGAGTTTCAGCGCACCACGCCCTCGGCGCCCTGCGCTGCGCCGGCTCGCTCATACGATGCTGGCGGCAGGCATGGCGCTTTCGCTGCCGGTGCAGGCGGCGGCGCCCGGCATGGCGCCGGCATTGCTGTGGCCGTATGCTGCCGCCAGTGCCACCGCCCTGGCGGGACTGGCTTGCTGGCAAGCCTGGCGCTTGCGCCAGCAGTTGCGCCGCCAGCCCCAGCCCGCGCATGCCCAGGCCGAGCAGGATGCCATGCAAGCCTTGCGCGGCGCCACCATGGCCGGCTGGACCTGGCGCCGCCAGTCCGACCGGCTGCAGTTCGCGCCCCAATACCAGGACGTCCTGGGCGACAAGCATGCCCAGCTCGAGCATGCACTGGCCGACTGGCTGGCCGAAGTCCACCGCGATGACCGTGCGCGCCTGAGCCTGGCCTTTCGCCAGCATCTGGACGGCCAGACGCCCGGCACCTTCAATTGCGAATTCCGTTTGCGTCACAGCGACGGCCACTGGCGCTGGCTGCTGGCGCGCGGCGCCGTCCTGTCGCGCGCCTCGGATGGCGCCGCCACGCAGGCCAGCGGCATCGTCTGCGATATCAGCGAGCGCAAGCAGGACGAGCAATCGCGCATGCGTTCGATGCTGGAAGCGGCGCCCGAAGCCATGCTGGTGGCCGACGTCGAGGGCAAGGTGCATTATGCCAACCAGATCGGCGCGCGCTGCTTCGGCTATCCGCTGGCCGAATTGACGGGCATGTCGCTGGAGCAATTGGTACCGGAAAGCACGCCCAGCCAATCCGTGGGCGACCCGCAAGGGCGGCACAGCCTGCCGGGCCGGGTGATGATGGCGCGCCGCCGCGACGGCACGCACTTCCCCGCCAAGGTCAGCCTGTCGCCGCTGCGGATGGCCGGGCAAGTGTTTTCCATCGTCTCGCTGCGCGACATGACGCAGCGGCAACGCGCCGAGGAAGCGCTGCACGCCAGTTCGGAACGCTACCGCCTGATCGTGCAGACGGCCGCCGAAGGCATCTGGATGACGGATGCGAACGGCAAGACCACGTTCGTCAACCCGAAGATGGCGCACATGCTGGGCTACACGGTGCAGGAAATGCTGGGCCGTCCCCTGCTCGACTTCATGGACCGCGACAGCCAGTTGCTGATGCAGCGCCGCCTGGCCAGCCATGGCAGCTTCGCCAGCCAGCCGGACCAGGTCGATTTCCGCTTCTTCCGCAAGGATCAGTCCAGCCTGTGGGGCTTGCTGTCGAGTACCAGCATCCAGTCGGACAATGGCGAACCGGGCGGCACCCTGGCGATGATTACCGACATCACGGAGCGGCGCCAGGCATCGATCGCGCTGTCGAACTCGAGCCAGCGCATGGCGTCCGTGTTCGGCGCCGTGACAAATGGCCTGGTGGTGCAGGACAGCCACGGCCACATATTGGAAAGCAACGCCGCCGCCGAACGCATGCTGGCGGCCAGTCCGGCCGGCAACAGCCTGTGGCAAGCCATCCGCGAAGACGGTTCCGCCTTCGACCAGCGCAGCCATCCCGTGCACATCACCCTGTCGACGGGCGAGGCCATGCGCGACGTGCTGATGGGCGTGCAGCAGCCCGACGGCAGCCTGTCGTGGCTATCCGTGAATACCGAGGCCATCCGCGATGAATACGGCAAGGTGGGCATGGTGGTGGCCAGCCTGACGGACATCACGTATCACAAGCGCAGCGAAAGCGCCTTGCGCGAACTCAATGAACATCTGGAAGAGCGCGTGGCGCAGCGCACGGAGCAGCTGGACCAGGCCAAGCAGGTGGCCGAAGAAGCGAGCCTGGCGAAGGGACAATTCCTGGCCAACATGAGCCATGAAATCCGCACGCCGATGAATGGCGTGATCGGCATGGCGTATCTCGCCCTGAAGACGGACCTGGAACCGCGCCAGCGCGACTACCTGGAAAAAATCCGCTTCGCAGGAGAACATTTGCTGGGCATCATCGACGATATCCTCGACATCTCGAAAATCGAGGCAGGCAAGCTGGAAATCGAGCGCGTCAACTTCAGTTTCGACCATGTGGTGCAAACGCTGATGACGGTGGTCGCGCCTCGCGCCGCCGGCAAGAACCTGGAACTGCTGTTCGAGATCGACCCGCAATTGCCCGCCGTGCTCGTGGGCGACCCGCTGCGCCTGGGGCAAGTGCTGATCAACTACGCCAATAACGCCATCAAGTTCAGCGAACAGGGCAGCATTACCGTGAAAGTGCGCAGGGTGGTGGCGGACGCGAAACACTGCCTCGTGCGCTTTGAAGTGTGCGACCACGGCATCGGCCTGTCGCAGGATGAAATGAGCAAGCTCTTCCAGTCCTTCCAGCAGGCCGACACCTCCACCACGCGCGAATATGGCGGCACGGGCCTGGGCCTGGCCATCTGCAAGCAGCTGGCACAGCTGATGGGCGGCGACGTGGGCGTCGACAGCCGTCCCGGCGCCGGCAGCACCTTCTGGTTCACGGCCAACCTGGGCATTTCCGACCAGGCCGCGCCCGCCATGCTTGACAGCATGGTGCAGACGGCGGCCGCCATGCGCGCCAGCGCCGACGCGGCCCTGGTGATGCGCACGCTCAAGCATGCGCGCATCCTGCTGGTGGAAGACAATACGTTCAACCAGCAAGTGGCGCTGGAATTGCTGGAGGAAGCGGGCGCCTCCGTCTGCCTGGCCAACAATGGCGAAGAGGCGCTCGACCTGCTGCGCCAGACGCAGTTCGACTGCGTGCTGATGGACGTGCAGATGCCGCTGATGGATGGCTTGCAGGCAACGCGCCACATCCGCGCCGACCCGCAGCTGGCGCACCTGCGCGTGCTGGCCATGACGGCCACGGCCACCAGCGAAGACCGCGTGCGCTGCCTGGAAGCGGGCATGGACGATTTCATTTCCAAGCCCATCCAGCCGGCCATGATGTACCAGACCATCGCCAGCTGGCTGCCGGCGCACGAAACGCCGCCGCCACCGGCGCGCAGCCGCGCCGCGCCCGCCTTCAAGACCACCCTGGCCGGCGACCCGCAAGTGATCGACCTGTCCATCCTGGCCAAATTGCTGGGCTACAACCCGGAAAAGGTGCGCAAGTTCGCCTTCAAGTTCCTGCAGACCACGCAGGATGGCTTTGGCGACATCGATGCGGCCCTGGCGCGCGGCGACGTGCAGCAGGTGCGCGAACTGGGACACCGCATCAAGTCATCGGCGCGCACCGTGGGCGCCCTGGGGCTGGCCGAACTGTGCCACAACCTGGAAACCCTGGCGCCGGGCGAACCGGCCGACGAGGCAGAGCGGGCACGGCGCATCGTTACGCGCCTGTGGCCCCTGCTGGAACAGATTACCGAACAAATCATGAATAACACCAGCTTTGCCAATGACGATTAGCTATCGCCAAATTGGGTTGCGGCAAGGTATCGGCATCGACAGCGATGCATATCAATAGAAAGACATGACGATGAACACTGTATCAAACCAAGCAAGCCAGGAACACAACGAAGCGGGCCTGGCGCCATTGCGCGTGCTGCTGCTGGACGACGACGTTTTCATGCTCGACGTGCTCAGCGACATGCTCGAACAGATGGGCCAGTTCGACATCCGCTGCGAGTCGCACAGCGATCAGGCGCTGGCCACCCTCAAGCAGCACCAGCCCGACCTGCTGATCTGCGACCTGTCCATGCCCGACATCGACGGCATCGAATTCTTGCGCATGGCGGCGGAAAACGGCTTCCGCGGCGGCGTGGTCCTGCTGTCGGGCCTGCATTCGGCCGTGCGCCTGGCGGCCGAGCGCCTGGCCATGGCGAATGGCCTGCATATCCTGGGCACCTTCCGCAAGCCGATGGAAAGCGCGGAATTGCAGCTCATGGTGAACTTGCAACTGCAGCACACGGCGCGTCTGGCCAACGTACAAGCCTGATCGAGGGGCCGGCCGGGAGGGCAGGCACGGCGCTGCAGGCCAGCAGGCATGCGGCTTTGCCGCCCTGCGGCCACGCACAGGAGGGATATGCTGGCGATATGCCTCAAGTTTTTCTGCAATAATCGCCACGCTTTGAAAAAATGGGTTATTATTTCAGCCATCCCCGCCTGCATACCTCTGGTCGCACCTTCCAAGACATTGAAGTCGTGCCCATTGTCCCCATCTTCTAACTGCATTCCAGGAAGCATGGATGGCGAACCAGCGTATGGTTAATTCCAGGCATTATTGATCCCACCCTCATTTGAGGAAAATATGAGCGAAAATATCAAACACATTAGCGATGCATCTTTTGAAGCAGACGTCCTGAAATCCGAGTTGCCAGTATTGGTCGACTTCTGGGCAGAATGGTGCGGTCCCTGCAAGGCCATCGCCCCGATCCTGGAAGAAGTGGCCAAGGAATACGCCGGCCGCATCCAGATCGCCAAGATGGACGTGGACGCCAACCAGGCAGTGCCTGCCAAATTCGGCATCCGCGGCATCCCGACCCTGATCCTGTTCAAGGATGGTGTTGCAGCTGCTCAAAAAGTGGGCGCCATGGCCAAGGGCCAGTTGACCGCTTTCGTCGACAGCAACATTTAATGTATGATGGGCAGCGCTGCGCCCGCAGCGCCGCCTGACTGGAACCACCGGGAAGCGGCTTTGCCTCATTCGTGCACAGCCTTCCCGAATAATTAATCAACGCCACGCAGTCCCCTCCCCTACCTTTACATCCCGTCTCGGGACACTCAACACATATGCATTTATCCGAACTAAAGGCCCTACACGTATCCGCCCTGCTTGAGATGGCGATCGGTCTTGACATTGACAACGCAGCCCGCTTGCGCAAACAGGAGCTGATGTTCGCTATCCTGAAAAAACGCGCCAAGTCCGGCGAACAGATTTTTGGCGATGGCGCCCTGGAAGTGCTGCCTGACGGCTTCGGCTTCCTGCGCTCGCCCGACGCCAGCTACATGGCGTCCACCGACGACATTTACATCTCCCCTTCGCAAATCCGCCGCTTCAATCTGCACACCGGCGATTCGATCGAAGGCGAGGTACGGACCCCGAAAGATGGCGAACGCTATTTCGCATTGGTCAAAGTCGACAAGGTCAACGGCGAATCGCCGGAGATGTCGAAACACCGCATCCTGTTTGAAAACCTGACGCCGCTGCACCCGAACGAGCCGCTGCGCCTGGAACGTGAAATGAATGGCCAGGAAAACATCACCGGCCGCATCATCGACCTGATCGCCCCGATCGGCAAAGGCCAGCGCGGCTTGCTGGTGGCATCGCCGAAATCCGGTAAATCCGTGATCCTGCAGCACATCGCCCATGCGATCACGGCAAATCATCCGGACATCACCCTGATCGTGCTGCTGATCGACGAACGTCCGGAAGAAGTTACCGAAATGCAACGTTCGGTCCGCGGCGAAGTCGTCGCCTCGACCTTCGACGAGCCAGCCACGCGCCACGTGCAAGTGGCCGAGATGGTGCTGGAAAAAGCCAAGCGCCTGGTCGAAATGAAAAAAGACGTGGTCATCCTGCTCGACTCGATCACCCGTCTGGCGCGTGCCTACAACACCGTCATCCCTGCCTCGGGCAAGGTGCTGACCGGTGGTGTCGACGCGAATGCGCTGCAACGTCCAAAACGCTTCTTCGGCGCCGCGCGCAATATCGAAGAAGGCGGCTCGCTGACCATCATCGCCACGGCGCTGATCGAAACGGGCTCGCGCATGGATGACGTGATCTTTGAAGAATTCAAGGGTACCGGCAACATGGAAGTGCATCTGGAACGCCGTCTGGCCGAAAAACGCGTCTACCCGGCAATCAACCTGAACAAATCGGGTACCCGCCGCGAAGAACTGCTGATCAAGCCGAACGAGCTGCAAAAAATCTGGATTTTGCGCAAGTTGCTGTACTCGATGGACGAGATCGAGGCGATGGAGTTCATTCTCGACAAGATGAAAGCCACAAAGAACAACGCCGAGTTCTTCGACATGATGCGTAGAGGCGGCTAAAACCTACTGCGCGGCCACATTTTCGATCTCCGTTGCTCACTGTACTAAAGTACAGTTCCGCTACTCAATCGCAACTGTGGCCTGCTCGCTACGGTTTTATCTCGCCTCTCACTTAGGTGCAAGCCGCTCATTGAGCGGCTTTTTTATTGCCTGCGGCCGAAAAGCGCTATATAATCGACGGTTGCATTATTTTAAACCCTGGCAAGTGATCGGCAATCGGGTCAAGAAGCTGGACGACCGACGAAGTGCTGTTTGGCTACCAAACTAGAGAGAAGACCATGAAAGTCGATACCCATCCAGAATACCGCGAAGTTGTTTTCCACGATCTGTCGTGCGATTTCAAATTCGTTACCCGCTCGACCATCCAAACCCGCGAAAAAATCACCCACGACGGTAAAGAATACCCACTGGTGAAGATCGAGGTTTCGGCTGAATCGCACCCATTCTTCACGGGCAAGCACAAAATCGTCGATACCGCTGGTCGCGTCGAGAAGTTCCGTCAGAAGTTCGGTTCGGTTGGTTCGAAAACCGCAGTCGCAGCAGGCTAATTTTTGCCGCTCTGCGGCAAAAAAGGGCAGCTTCGGCTACCAAGAAAAAGGCAGCCACGGCTGCCTTTTTTGTCTTTGGCCGCTTTACTTTATACTCGCGCATACCCGACGCCATTCGTCGCGTCTTGCCATTTTTTTCTGATACCGACTATCGATGAAGCCAGTCCGCCTTCCCGCCGCTGCCACACTCGCGCTGCCACGATGGGCCTTGTTTGCGCTCGGCCTGCTGTACATCCTGCCTGGCCTGATCGGCCGCGAACCGTGGAAGAACGATGACGCCGCCAGTTTCGGCATCATGTGGACCATGGCGCATGGCGGCCTGAACGACTGGCTGTGGCCCAACGTGGCCGGCCTGTCGCTGCCCGACGAAGGCCCGCTGGCCTTCTGGCTGGGCGCCATCTTCATCAAGCTGTTCGGCTGGATCGACGGCGACGTCTTTGGCGCGCGCATGTCGACCATCGGCATCTTCGTCGTCAGCACCCTGTCCGTCTGGTACACCGCCTTCAACCTGGGCCGCCGCAACGATGCCCAGCCGCTGCGCCTGGCCTTCGGCGGCCAGCCCGAGCCGGACGATTTCGGCCGCACCCTGGCCGATGCCGCCGTGCTCATCTACCTGGGCTGCCTGGGGCTGCTGCAGCACAGCCACGACATCACGGCCGAAGCGCTGTACGTGTCCCTGATGGCCTATTTGCTGTACCGCGCCGTGCGCTACATGGAAGGCCCGTCCGTGCGCAATGCGGCCCTGCTGGGCCTGGCGATGGGCGGCCTGACCCTCGCGCGCGGCTGGATCACGCCGGCAGCGCTGAGCATTGCCCTGCTGCTGTGCACCGTCTTCCTGCGCCTGCCGCTGCTGCGCAGCGTGCGCCACCTGGCGCTGGCCATCCTGATCGGAGCCGCGCTGACCCTCGTCTGGCTGCTGCCGGGCGAATGGCTGCAACCGTATGGCCACTCGCCGCTGCACGCGTGGATGGAATGGAATTGCCGCCAGTTCAGCGCCCCGAGCCTGAAAAGCCTGCAGTATTTCTTGCGTGTCGGCATCTGGTTCTTCTGGCCAGCATGGCCGTTCGCCGCCTGGGCCGTGTATGCCTGGCGCCGCCAGCACCACGTGCTGCACATCGTCGTGCCGCTGACCTTTGTCGCCATGCTGGCCATCCTGGGCCTGTGCCATCCCGATCCCGACCCGAGCCAGCTGCTGCCGCTGCTGCCGCCGCTGGCCGTGATGGCCGCGTTCGGCTTGCTGACCATGAAACGGGGCGCCATCAACGCCATCGACTGGTTCTCCGTGATGGTGCTGACCATTTGCGCCCTTGCGCTGTGGCTGTTCTGGTTCGCCATCCTGACGGGCTGGCCGCCGAAACTGTCGCATAATGCCCTGAAACTCATGCCAGGCTTCAAGCCCGAACTCGACTTGCTGGCCTTTTTCGTGGCCGCCTGCGCCAGTGCGGGCTGGGTGGCGCTGGTGCACTGGCGCATCTCGCGCCAGCCGGCCGTGCTGTGGCGCGCCGTGGTCCTGTCGTCCGGTGGCCTGATCCTGATCTGGGTGCTGATCATGACCTTGTTCCTGCCGCCGTTGAACTACAGCAAGAGCTACGCCAGCGTGGCGCACCAGATTTCCGTCCACCTGCCGCCAGGCAGCAAGTGCATCAACAGCAACGTCGGCGCAGCACAGCGCGCCTCGTTCGCCTACTTCGGCCACCTGCCGTTTGCCAGCGTGGGGCAGCAGCAATGCGATGTGTTCCTGTTGCAAGACAGCATCAAGGTGCCTGACAGCAAGGAACAACTGCCCGAGCACCATGGCGCGGACTGGATCAAGCTGTGGGAGGGGCGCCGTCCCACGGATGACGTGGAACGTTTCCGCCTGTACCAGCGCGTCAGGTAAGCAGCAAAAAACCGGGCCAGGCCCGGTTTTTTTATGTCCGCAAAACAATCACTATCGCCAGGAAAAGTGTTGCTTTTAAATATAGTTAATTACCTAAATTGAACTAGAATTGTTTTTTAGATTATAATGATGGCCTGCGCGATGGCGGTGTCTTGCTTTCCCGCCCTATTCGTCCCCCAATTCACTATGAGATTGTCCATGAAATTATTTACTGCCCGTACCTTGCCGCTCATCAGCGCCGCCCTGTTCGCCTTCTCTTTCAGCGCTTCGGCCCAGGCAACCGTGATTGACCTCGGCGTCGCCAATGGCTACTCGGCCTTCATCTTCGGCAACATCGGCAGCAGCGGCGCCAGCGGCTTCACCAGCGTCGGTGGCAGCATCGCCGCCGGCGGCAATATCTATCTGGACAACTACAACGTCGGCACGAACAAAAAGCCAGGCAGCGCGGCCAACGCGATCGTTGCTGGCGGCAACCTGAACACGGGCTGGGGCACCATCGGTGGTTCCGCCGTGTATGGCGTCAGCAATCCCAACGCCACCTTGACAGCGCCACAATGGTTCCCAACCGGCAGCATCAGCAAAGGCAACGCTTCCACCCTGGACTTCGCGGGTACCAAGCAACAGCTGACGACCCTGTCGGGCGACGTGGCCAAGCTGCAATCGAACGGCACCGTGCTTTCGCAAAACAATGGTTTCAAGCTGGTGGGCGACATCAACGCCGACGTGAATATTTTCAACATCGATGCGTCGAACCTGCATAACCTGACCCTGGACCTGTCCTCGCTGAAAAGCACGGCCAGCATCATCATCAACGGCACGGCCACCAACATCACCTTGAGCGGCGGCTTCGACAATTTCGGCAGCTTCGCCGACCGCACGCTGCTGAACTTCGCCAATGCCACTACCACCAGCCTGAACAACGTCGGCATCAACGGCAGCATCCTGGCGCCGAACAGCGCGTTTTCCGGTTCGGGCAGCATGAACGGCACCCTGGTCGCCAATTCGGTCAGCTCGATCAATTACGGCCACGTGTCGATGAACGGCTCCGGCTTCAACACGGTCAGCGTGTCGGCCGTGCCGGAACCAGGCACCTACGCCATGCTGCTGGCCGGCCTGGGCTTGCTCGCCTTTGTACGCCGCCGCACGCCAGCGCGCGCACCGCAAGCCGCGATGGCCTGAGCTTTACGCTGAATCAATAAAAAACACCGGGCCGCGCGAGCGTCCCGGTGTTTTTTTATGGGCTGGCGAAAGACTTAGTCCGCGCCCAGCCCCAGATCCGTCGCCACCTGCTTGCGCAGCAGGTATTTCTGGATCTTGCCCGTCACCGTCATGGGGAATTCCTCGACGAAGCGCACGTAGCGGGGAATCTTGTAATAGGCGATCTGCCCATCGCAAAAGGCGCGGATGTCCTCGCTGGTGGCCTGCGTGCCCGGACGCAGGATGATGCAGGCGCACAACTCTTCACCATACTTGGCGTCCGGCACGCCCACGCACTGCACGTCGAGCACGCTAGGGTGGCGGTACAGGAACTCCTCGACTTCGCGCGGATAGATGTTTTCGCCGCCGCGGATGACCATGTCCTTCGAGCGGCCGACGATGCTGCAAAAGCCGTTGGCGTCGATCACGGCCAGGTCGCCCGTGTGCATCCAGCGCGCCGCATCGATGGCCTCACTGGTTTTTTCCGGGTCACCCCAGTAGCCCTGCATCACGGAATAGCCGCGCGTGAGCAATTCGCCCTTTTCGCCGCGCGGCACGATGCGCCCTTCCGCATCGATGATTTTCACTTCCAGGTGCGGGTGAACCCTGCCGATGGACGACACGCGCATTTCGCGCGGGTCTTCGATGGCCGTCTGGAAACTGACGGGCGACGTTTCCGTCATGCCATATGCAATCGTGATTTCCGCCATGTGCATCAGCTCGATGACCCGCGTCATGACTTCCATCGGACACGGCGAACCGGCCATGATGCCGGTGCGCAAATTCGACAGGTCGTATTGCTTGAAATCAGGATGGTCGAGGATGGCGATGAACATGGTCGGCACGCCATGCAGCCCCGTGCAGCGCTCGGCCTGCACGGTTTCCAGCACGGCTTTCGGATCGAACCCTTCGCCGGGAAACACCATGGCCGCGCCATGCGTGACGCAGGCCAGGTTGCCCAGCACCATGCCGAAGCAGTGGTACAGGGGCACGGGAATGCACAAGCGGTCCTGTTGCGTCAGGCGCATGGCTTCGCCGATGAAAAAGCCGTTGTTGAGGATATTGTGGTGCGTCAGGGTGGCGCCCTTCGGCGCGCCCGTGGTGCCGGACGTGAACTGAATGTTGACGGCGTCGTCAAACTGCAAGGTAGCGCTCACTTCTTCCAGGTGCGCCAGGTCGGCGTCGGCAATGCCCTCCATCAGGGCGTCGAAGTTGTGCATGCCGGGTGTCGCGGCCGTGCCCAGGCGGATCACGTGGCGCAATTGCGGCAGGCGCGGCGACTCCAGGGCGCCGGCGCGCGAACGGGCGATTTCCGGCACCACGTCTTGCACGATGGCCAGATAGTCGCTGGACTTGAAGCTGGGCGACAGGATCAGCGCGCTGCATTGCACCTTGTCGAGCACGTATTCGAGTTCCGAACGCCGGTAGGCGGGGTTGATGTTGACCATGATCAAGCCGGCTTTCGCCGTGGCAAACTGGGTCAGCACCCATTCGGCGCAATTCTGCGACCAGATGCCGACCCGGTCGCCCGGCTGCAAGCCCAGCTTCAGCAAGCCGGCGGCCAGGCGATGCACGCGCTGCTGGAATTCCAGATACGTCCAGCGCACGTTCTGGTGCGCCACGATCAGGGCATCCTGCTGGCCATGGCGGGCGGCAATGCCGTCCAGGTAGGCGCCTATCGTTTCGCCGATCAACGGCGTCTCGTGGGCGCCGTGTACATAACTGATTGCTTGCATGCTGTCTCCAGGGTGTGTGGCGCGGCGCGCTCTTGTTATCGTCTTCGATGCAGAAAATTATAGCCGCAACCGCCCCCGCCCTGCGTCAGCTTGCTGTAATGTGCAGGCCAGCACATCCGACACTCACGGCACCATGACAGGCAATACGCAGCACCCGCCCGAACAGGGCTTCATCCTGACCCGCCACTGGCGCGATACCAGCGCCGGCACGGAAGTCGATTTCTGGCTGGCAACGGATGCCGGGCCCCGCCACGTGCGCCTGCCCGTGCAGACGGCCGTCGCCTTCCTTCCCATGGAGCAGCAGGAACAGGCGCAACAGCTGTTGCGTGGCGAGCGCCATGCGGAACTGCGTCCCCTGTCGCTGTGCGATTTTCATCACCGTCCCGTGCTGGGGCTGTACTGCAAGCAATACCGGCATTTGCTGAAGCTGGAAAAGCAGCTGCGCGCGCACGGCATCGACGTGTACGAAGCCGATATCCGCCCGCCCGAGCGCTATCTGATGGAACGCTTCATCACGGCGCCGGTAACATTCAGCGGAGAAACACTGCAGGAAGTACAGCTGAAACCGGCACCCGGCTACCGCCCCGCATTAAAACTGGTATCGCTCGATATCGAGACGACGGCCCATGGCGAGCTGTATTCGCTGGCACTGGAAGGCTGCGGCCAGCGCCAGGTGTACATGCTGGGGCCGCGAAACGGCGGCGATGACGCCGTGGACTTCGACCTCGAATACTGCGACAGCCGCGCACAGATACTCGAGCGCCTGAACACATGGATGGAGCGCCACGATCCGGACGCCATCATCGGCTGGAACCTGGTGCAGTTCGACTTGCGCGTGCTCAAGCAACATGCAGAGCGTTATCAAGTACCGTTGAGGCTGGGACGGGGCGGTGCCGTGATGGAATGGCGCGAACATGGCGGCAAGCAAGAGCACTATTTTGCGGCCGCGGCGGGCCGTTTGATCATCGACGGCATCGAAGCCCTGAAGTCGGCGACGTGGAATTTTTCCTCGTTCAGCCTGGAAAACGTGGCGCAGACGCTGCTGGGCGAAGGCAAGTCCATCGACAATCCCTACCAGCGCATGGCGGAGATCGATCGGCGTTTCCGCGAAGACAAGCCGGCGCTGGCCCGCTACAACCTCAAGGATTGCGAGCTGGTCACGCGCATCTTCGCTAAGACCGAGCTGCTGACCTTCCTGCTGGAACGGGCCAGCGTGACGGGCCTGGCGGCCGACCGCAGCGGCGGCTCCGTGGCCGCGTTCGAACACCTGTACTTGCCGCTGATGCACCGGCAAGGTTACGTGGCGCCCAACCTGGGCGATGTCTCCGGCGACAACAGTCCGGGCGGCTTCGTCATGGATTCCCAATCGGGCCTGTACGACTCCGTGCTGGTGCTCGACTATAAAAGCCTGTACCCGTCCATCATCCGCACTTTCCTGATCGACCCCGTGGGCCTGGTGGTGGGCACCAGCGGCGACGAGGCCGATACCGTGCCCGGCTACCGTGGCGCGCAGTTTTCAAGGGTCAAACATTGCCTGCCCGCCATCGTTCAACAGGTGTGGCAAGGGCGCGAGACGGCCAAGCGCGAGCGCAACGCACCCCTGTCGCAAGCGTTAAAGATCATCATGAACGCGTTCTATGGCGTATTGGGCTCGAGCGGCTGCCGCTTTTTCGACCCGCGCCTGGCCTCCTCGATCACCTTGCGCGGCCACGACATCATGCACCGCACGCGCGAGCTGATCACGGAACAGGGTTATCAGGTCATCTATGGCGACACGGATTCCACCTTCGTGTGGCTGAAAACGGCGCATACGGATGAAGAAGCGGGCAAGATCGGCCGCGCCCTGGTGGCGCACGTGAATGCGTGGTGGGACCAGTATCTGCGCGCAGAGTTCGGCCTGGAGAATGCGCTGGAACTGGAATTCGAGACGCATTACCGGCGCTTCCTGATGCCCACCATCAGGGGCTCGGAAGAAGGCAGCAAGAAGCGCTATGCGGGTCTGGTGGGCAAGCCCGACGGCAGCGAACAGATGGTCTACAAGGGCCTGGAAACCGTGCGCAGCGACTGGACGCCGCTGGCGCAGCAATTCCAGCAAGCTTTGTACCTGCGAATCTTCCAGCGCGCCGCCTACCAGGACTATGTGCGCGACTACGTGGCGCGCACCGTGCGCGGCGAATTCGACGCTCTATTGGTCTACCGCAAGCGCCTGCGCCGCCCGCTCGACGACTACCAGCGCAACGTGCCGCCCCATGTGCGCGCGGCACGCACGGCCGACGCCTACAACCTGGCGCAGGGCCGGCCGCTGCAATACCAGAACGGCGGCTGGATCAGCTATGTCATCACGGTGGCCGGCCCGGAACCGCTGGAAACGCAGCGCTCGCCCATCGACTACCACCATTACCTGACGCGCCAGCTGCAGCCGGTGGCCGACGCGATCCTGCCCTTCCTGGGCGACGATTTTTCGCGCCTTGTATCGGGCCAGCAGGATTTGTTTTAAATCAATTTTACTGACCGGCATGACCAAGCTGAGGTAATATCGGCGCCTGCCGGGCTTATCTGCCCCTGTTTGCAGGCGCTGTGCGCCGCGGCAGCGTAAAATACGCCATGGCGAAAGAATAAGAGCTGTACCCAAGAAGAAGATGCCGCTCCAGACGAGAATCGTTCGCAAGAAGATTGTCGCCACTGAAAGGGCGCATAATTTATCACTATGTTGAACCAGTACGCCGGACTGCCCATCGTCCGCCGGCTAATTTTTGAATGAATTGATACCATGACCGAGATCACGTCCTTAAGAGACATCCCGCAAAAAAATATCTTCCGCAAGGGCGACACCTTTGTGCTGTTCGGCGAGCTGTTCGGCCGCGGCTATGTAAATGGCTTGCTGGACGAAGCGCGCAAGGCGGGCATGAATATCGTCGGCATGACGGTCGGCCGCCGCGATGAAAACATGGCGCTGCGTCCGCTGAACGCGGAAGAGCTGGCGGAAGCCGAAGCCAATCTGGGCGGCCGCATCATCAATGTGCCGCTGATGGCCGGTTTCGACCTCGACGCGCCAGCCGGCGAACCGACGCCGACAGCCCTGCTGGCCGACATGACCCTGAAAAGCTGGCAAGAAGACAAGCTGGACTGGGCGCAGATCGAACGCTGCCGCGAAGCCGGCATCGCCCGCTTCAGCGCTTCCGTGGCGAAAGCCATGGCCGAGCTGGACAGCCTGATTCCTGACGGCAGCAATGTATATTTCGCCCACACCATGGCTGGCGGCATTCCGAAAGTCAAAGTCTTCCTGGCGATTGCCAACCGCATCTACAAAGGCCGCGGCGAGCGCTTCATGTCCTCGCGCGCCCTGCTCGACAGCGACCTGGGCAAGCTGATCCTGATGAACTTCGACGAAGTCACGGCCAACACCCTGCAGCACCTG
Organism: Janthinobacterium sp. SUN128; assembly: GCF_030587275.1. Taxonomy (NCBI): domain Bacteria; kingdom Pseudomonadati; phylum Pseudomonadota; class Betaproteobacteria; order Burkholderiales; family Oxalobacteraceae; genus Janthinobacterium; species Janthinobacterium sp. SUN128. The sequence goes on from NZ_JAPWHY010000001.1 coordinate 4,081,621, forward strand.
ATCGACGGCAGCGCCGCCATCCGCGCCCGCATCGAGCAAACGGGCGGCCAGGTGCGCTACAGCGCCTACGGCTACCACGGCACGGAGATCCTGATCGACGGCAAGTACCAGTGGCAAACCTACAGCAACTACACGCAAGGCCTTGCCAAGATGCGCCTGGAAAACGTGGCCAAGGCCGCGTGGGACAAAGGCATCAAGGCCACCGTCTTCAACTGCCCGGAAATCCGCACGAACTCGTCCGACATTTTCGTCGGTGTGGAACTGTCCCTGTTCCCCCTGCTCGACGCGCTGAAAAAAGAAGGCGGTGCAGCCTGGGCCGAAGAGCAGTGGAAAATCTGCCAGGGCTTGCTGGAAGACGGCGTCTCGCTGCAAGACTTGCTCGACCGTATCGCCGCCTACAATGGCGACGCCACCAGCGTGCAGTTCCGCAACTTCGCCGCCTGGCCGATGGACAACACGCCGGAGCTGGCCGACGTCATGATCGGCACCTCGGACGACATCACCAAGCTGCACAAGGACCGCAAGGAACTGATCACCGACCACCTGAGCTCGCTGGTCCTGGAAGGCACGGGCCCGCTGATGTTCCACGCCATGTCGGAGCCACAAGCCCCCGTCGTCTGGCTGAACCACGACATCATCGCGCGCCAGCTGAACTCCGTGCATAACTGATACCGGCCCAGCCGCCGTCCGACAACGCCGTCCCGGGCCCGCGCCCCGGACGGCGTTTTTCATGCAAAGCCAGCATCCGATTAATGGGCTAAACCGTATGCCAAGCGAAAAACTTGCCGTATCGCGATAAATCAGTGATAATGCGTCTCGCGTTGCCGGGATGGCGGAATAGGTAGACGCACGGGACTCAAAATCCCGCGCTGGAAACAGCGTGCCGGTTCGATTCCGGCTCCCGGCACCACAGAACACTTTAGTCGTACCTGATCAAACCCGCCCATCGCCAGATGCTGCGGGTTTTTTTATGTCAGCGCCCCAGCCTGCGCTCCAGCCCCGCCTTCACTCCATCCCACTCCGTATCAATCATGCTGAAACGCACGGAGTTGCGCTTGCGCCCGTCCGGCATGATGCGCTCGTGGCGCACGATGCCTTCCTGCACCGCGCCCAGGCGCACAATGGCGGCGCGCGACTTGGCGTTCAGCTCGTCGGTGGTGAATTGCACGCGCACGGCCTGCATGGCTTCGAAGGCATGCGTCAGCAGCAGCAATTTCGCTTCCGTGTTCACGCCCGAGCGCTGCACGGAGGCGGCCAGCCAGGTGTGGCCGATTTCCATCTTGCGGTTGATACGGTCGATCTTCCAGAAGCGCGTGCTGCCGACGATGGCCCCCGTGGACTTTTGCACGATGACGAAGAGCATGACCGTGCCGGCGCGCCGGCCTTCCAGGGCCGTGGCGATGTAGGCGGCCATGGTGGCGGGGCCGGGCACCACGGTCACCGTCATGTTCCACAGTTCGCCATCGGCGGCCGCCTGCAGCAGCTGTGGCCCGTGCTCGGCCTGCAACGGCAGCAACTCGACCAGCTGGCCACGCAAGGCGATCTCCATCGCTTGCTCCATCAATAGCCTAACGGCCGCACGCCAAACAGCACGCCATGCAACCAGAATGCCAGCAGCAGCCACAACACGCAACCCGCGCCGGTGGCGATCAGGGTGCCTGCCATGGTGCCGCCCTGATAGGCCACCCCGGCCGCGCGGTCGCGCTGCACGGCGGCATACAGATCAACGGATGACCAGACGAGGAAGCCGCCGAACAGCAGCACGTCGGCCACGTTGCCGTTGGCCAGCAGATGCGCGACGGCCCACAGTTGCGTGCCCAGCAGCATGGGATGGTGCACCCAGGTCTTGATATGGTTGCGCGGCACATTGGCCGCCGCCAGTAAAATCAGCGAGAACAGCATCAGCAGGGCACTGATGTGGCGCAAGCCCATGGGCGGCGTCCACAGCACCTGCGGCTGCTGGCGCGCCAGGCCATAGCCCCAGATGATCAGGCCCAGCCCGGCAAACGCCACGAGCGAATACAGGCCCTTCCAGCGCTTTTCGCCGAGGCGCGCCAGCTGGGCGCTGCGCCAGTCGTCGGCCACGATGCGCACCGAATGCAAGCCCAGGAACAACAACAAACCGAGTATCAGCACCGTCATCGTCCACTCCCCAGTCCATATCCTCTATCCAGCATACGCGGCGTCATGGCCGCTGCCTTCCGCGCAGATCAACGTTCTTCGCGATAGTAGTCGCAGCCCTCGAAAGTGGTGCGCAGCGCCTGCTGCAGCTGGGCATAGCGCTCGGGCGTCAAGTTAAAACGCACGTCGATCTGGCCGTCGTCATCCATCTGCATGGCAGCCTCGGCATCCATCTGCACGGACAGGCGGTTCGGATGCAGGATCACGGCGTGCATGTGGCCATACCAGGCAAATTCCTGGCCGCAGTATTCGATATACGGCTCGTCCATGCCCATGGCCACGTCCTGCTCGTCGTACTCATCGGCGCGCTGCAGCATCAGGTAGACGGGCTCGCCTTTGCCGGCTGGCGCGGCCAGGGTGGTGATCAGGGCGTCGTCTTCATTGATGACGGACAACTCGGTGGCGGTAAATCCTGCGGACATGGCGTGCTTTCAACAATTCAAGGGATGCCGCCACCATAGCGCAAAAGCGGCATGGGCAACATAGCGCGCGGCGAAAAAAGCCTGCCATCACGAAAATCCATCGCCGCCTATAATTGCCGCTCCAAACTATTTCTACAGGAGACCGCCTTGACCGCAGCATCGCCCTACACCATCCGCCTGGCCATTCCCGCCAGCGCCACCTACCAGCACCTGCGCGTCGCCGCCGGCCTGAGCGCGAAAACCACGGAGGCGGCCGCCAGGGGCTTGCCGAATTCCCTGTTTGCCGTGCAAGTGCTGCATGGCGACGAGGTGGTGGGCATGGGCCGCATCATCGGCGATGGCGGCTGCTTCTTCCAGGTGGTCGATATCGCCGTGCTGCCGGCCCACCAGGGCAAGGGCTTGGGCAAGCTGATCATGCGCGAAATCCGCCAGTTCATCGATAGCGACGTGCCGGAAAGCGCGTATGTCAGCCTGATCGCCGATGGTCAGGCGCAAGACCTGTACGCGCAATTCGGTTTCAAGCACACGGCGCCCGCCTCCGTCGGCATGGCGCTGAAGCGCTAGGCGCCCGATGCCGGCCTGGCTCGTATGCGCCATGGCATTCGCGCTGCTGTTGAGCGCTGCCGCCTGGCAGGCCGAGCGCACGCTGCAGCGGCGCGGCCGCACGACGCGCTGGCTGTGGCTGGCGGCCATCGCCGCGTCCGTCCTCCTGCCCCTGGCGTGGCTGCCCGGCGTGCTGGCGGCCATGCCGGCGGAACAGGCGCAGCTGAAACTGGGCTGGTTCATGCTATCGAGCGGCATGCTACTGCTGTTGGCGCTGCGCAGCGTCTGGCTGCTGTCGCACCAGCGGCGCTGGCAAAAAGCCACCTTGCTGGGCACGCCCGTCTTCCTGAGCGGCGGCATCGGTCCCTGCGTGGCGGGGCTGCTGCGGCCCCGCATCGTGATGCCCGTCTGGCTGCAACTGATTCCGCCGCCACAGCAGGCGCTGCTGCTGGCGCACGCACAATGCCGGCTGGCCGCGCGCGACCCGCTGCTGCTGGCCATGACATACGCCTTGATCGTGCTCATGCCATGGAACCTGCCCCTGTGGTGGCAGCTGCACCGGCTGCGCTTTGCCATCGAAGTCGATTGCGACGCGCGCATGCTGGCGCACGGCCACGCGCTGCGCGACTATGCCTTCGTCCTGCGCCGGCACGGCCAGTATTATTCGGGACTGACGGGCGCCTCGCCCATCGTGCTGAACGACCCGCTAGCGCTGCGCTGGCGCCGCCATCTGATGGCCAGATTTACCCGGAACCAGGCGGCGAACTTGCTATAGTAGCGGCAACGCCGCGCAATGCGCCCGCGCTCCCGGCTCCCCCATCAGAAATCAGAGAGATACCATGCTTTACCTGCTTGCCATCGTGATCGTCATCGCCCTGCTGTACTACGTCTTCAGTGGCCGCACGCCCGTCAAACCGCTGCACAAGCCGCTCGTCTCGGTGCGCCAGTACGTGCCGGCGATACCTGCGGGCGCACCCGCGCATCACTGGACCGATGAGGGGCGCTTTGCGTCGGAAGTGGAAAACGAATCGATGTACCAGCCCGCCATCGCCAAACTGGCCGGCGAGCATGGTCCCGGCAATGCGGAAGAAAAATGCCTGGCCCTGCTCGTCTGCGACGATGCCAATCCGTTCCAGGACAAGGCCATCGCCGTCTTCATCGATGGCCAGCTGGTCGGCTACCTGTCGCACAACGACGCGCTGCGCCTGCGCCGCAACCTGGGCCGCATGGACCTGGTGGGCCAGCTGACCTCGTGCGACGCCGTCATCCGCGGCGGCGGCCTGTGGAATGGCAAGCGCTTGTCGTACGCCGTCTGGCTGGACTTGCAGCCCTACAACTAAAAGCTATCCCGCGCGCGCTTGCCTGACGGCGCGCGTGGCGATAAAGCTGGGCAGATACTTTTCAATTTCAAAGCGCGGGTGGGGATGCATTTCCTCGTGGTATCCCGCCAGCACGAAGCCCGCCGCCAGCTGGCCGCCGATCTGGCTATCCAGGCCATGGCCGAAGATCAGTGCCTCGCCCCTCTCCATGCGCGCCGCCAGCGCGTCCGGCGGCAAATCCTCCACATCCGAATACGGCAGCACGAAACGGGGCCGTATCAAGCCCTGTTTTGCCCATTGCGGGTCGCGGTCGCCGATGAACACGGCCGGGTTGAAAAAGCTGCTCAAGAGCACGCCGCCGTCGGCCAGCACGCGCGCGCATTCGCGCCACACGGGGGCAATGTCCGGCACGTACTGGTTCGACACGGGATGGACGATGACATCGAAACTGGCATCGGCAAAGCAGCCCAGGTCGCGCATGTCGCCCTGCACGGTGGCCAGCTGCAAGCCGTCGCGTTCGGCCACCATGCGGTCTTTCGCCAGTTGCTGCTCAGACAGGTCGAAGACGGTCACCTGCGCGCCGGCAGCCGCCAGCACGGGCGCCTGTTGCCCGCCGGCGCCGGCCAGGCACAGGATGCGCTTGCCTTGCACGGCGTCCAGCCAGCCGGCCGGCAGAGGTCCGGGCGTCAGGTGGATTTGCCACTGCCCGGCGCGTGCCGCCGCGATGGTGGCGCTGTCGACGGGCTGCGACCACGGACTGTTCTGTATCGCCTGGGCATCCCAGGCTTGCTGATTATGCAGCAAGAAATTGTTACCTAAAGGCATAGTCATCCTTTCAGAAAAAAGCAGGACGCGAATGTAGCATGACACCAGGCACGACGTCACACTTTGCAAAAAAACCACATAATTCCTGATCGCAACTTCCTAGTCAGCACCACCATTTCACGGGCACGGCAAGGTGGGCGGCCTACTTTCGCGCATGGGCACGGCTTGCACGACAGGGAAAATAATTACAATTAAGATATTTGTTTCCTGAAATCTGGTAAGGTAATCCGCATCGATCACCCGCAGTGGCGGCAGGCGCACACGCCAGCGCCAAACGCGTCACCTGTTTGCCTACGATGATACCTGCCAGCGTCCAGCACCTGTTCCACGTTCCCGCCGATCCGGCCCAGCTGCATCACGGCGTGCATGCGCCGGGACTGGTGCTGCTGTCGCTGGTGATCGCCATTTTCACGTCGTGGATGGCTTTCCAGATGACGGCGTACAGCCGCGCGCAGGCGAGCATCAGCCGCCGCTTGCACCTGCTGTGCCTGCTGGCCGGCAGCCTGGCCCTGGGCTGCGGCGTGTGGGCCATGCATTTCATCGGCATGCTGGCCTTCGAGCTGGGCACCAGCGTCGCCTACGATCCGGGCCTGACCTTGCTGTCCATCGTGCCCAGCGTGGCGGCCTCGTTCGTCGCCCTGGCCACCATCAGCCGGCGCACCGTCACGGCGCCGCTGCTGCTGCGCAGCGGCTTGCTGGTGGGCCTGGGCATCGGCGCCATGCATTACACGGGCATGCACGCCATGCGCATGGGCTTGTCGCTGCGCTACGAACCACTGCTGTTCGCGCTCTCGCTCGTCGTTGCCGTGGCGCTGGCCACCCTGGCCCTGTGGATACGCTTCGGCTTGCGCGGCTGGAGCAGCCGCATAGCCGCAGCGCAGCGCACGCTGATCAGCGCCTGCGTCATGGGTTGCGCGATTACCGGGATGCATTACATGGGCATGCAAGCGGCACGCTTCGTGGGAACGATTCCCCCAGGCAATGATGCCGATGCCAACCGGCCCATGCTGGTGATCAGCGTGACCCTGCTGACCATCGCCCTGACGATCCTGGTCGCCTCGGCCGTGGGCATCTTGCGCTACCGCGAACTGTTTCGCCACCTGAACCAGAGCGAACACTGGACGCGTTCGCTGCTGACGAGCACGGTCGACGGCGTCATCACCATCGACCGCCACGGCAGCATCGTCGACTTCAACGGCGCCGCCGAGCGCATCCTCGGCTGGCGCTCGGCGGAAATCGTCGGCCGCCATGTCAGCGTGCTGGTCAGCGACGTGCGCCAGTCGGAACAGAACGGCCTGCTGTATTACCTGCGCACGGGCGAAGGCGATGCGTCCCACGCCAGCGAGGAAATCGTCTACCTGCGCAAGGATGGCGCCCCCGTGGCCGTGCAGCGCTCGATGGCCAGCGCGCGCCTGGCCGACCAGGATTTATATGTGCTGTTCATTACGGACATCAGCGAACGGCGCGCCATGCTGGCTGCCCTGCGCGAAAGCGAGCAGCAGTTGCGCTCGCTGATCGGCAATATTCCCGGCATCGCCTTTCGCTGCACCACGGCGGAAAACCAGCCCATGCTGTTCATCAGCGATGGCGTGGAAGCCATCACCGGCTATCCGCCCGCCGACTTTCTCGGTGCCGTGCCGCGCCGCACCATCACGGGTCTGATCGCCAGCGAAGAGCGCGCTTACGTCATCGATGTCTTCAACCACAGTGTCGCCAGCGGCGAGCCCTACCTGCTTGAATACCGGCTGCTGCATGCCGACGGCACGGCGCGCTGGCTGTGGGAGCGGGGCACCGTGGTGCACGATGCGGCAGGCGCCGTGCGCTGGGTCGACGGCGTCATCCTCGACATCAGCGAACGGCGGCAAATGGAGGAAGACTTGCGCATGGCCAAGGAAAAAGCGGAGCTGGCGGCCGCCACGCGGGCCAGCTTTGTCGCCAACATGAGCCATGAAATCCGCACGCCGATGAATTCCATCCTCGGTTTTACGGATGTGCTGCTGGACTCGCCACTGGCGCCCGAGCAGCGGCGCCACCTCGATACCGTGCGCCAGTCCGGCCGCTCACTATTGCGCCTGCTCAACGAAGTGCTCGATACGGCCAAGCTGGACAAGGGTGCCATGGCGCTGGAATTGCGCGACTACAGCCTGCTGGCGCTGGTCGATGAACTGGCATCCACGTATGGCATCCATGCACGCGCCAAGGGCTTGCGCATGGAGGTGCAGTACGACCCGCAACTGCCGGCCGTGCTGCATGGCGACGAATTACGCATGCGGCAAGTGCTGGGCAACCTGCTCGACAACGCCATCAAGTTCACGCCCGGCGGCGCCGTCAGCCTGGCGGCCCGCTTCGAGGATGGCCAGCTGCACCTGCTGGTGCAGGACAGCGGCATCGGCATCCCCGCGGAACGGCGCGACGCCATCTTTGAACCGTTCGTGCAAGCGGACGCCTCGACCACGCGGCGCTTTGGCGGCACGGGCCTGGGCACCACCATCAGCCGGCAACTGGTGACCCTGATGCAGGGGCGCATCTGGGCCGATGCCGCCTTGCCGCACGGCAGCGTGTTTCACGTCATGCTGCCCTTGCTGCCGGCACGCCAGGCGGCGCTGCCCGCCAGCGAACGCCGCAGCGTGCGCCTGCCGCCCCTGCGCGTGCTGGCCGCCGACGACGTGCCGCAAAACCTGGAACTGCTGAGCTTACTATTGGGCAAGCGCGGCCATACGGTGGTGACGGCCGGCGATGGCGCGCAAGCCTTGCAGCTGGCGCAGCAGGACGACTTCGACATTCTGCTGCTGGACTTGCAGATGCCGCGCATGGATGGCCTGGCCGCCACGCAAGCCATCCGTGCCGCCGCCCTGCGCGATGGCCGCCCGCGCGTGCCCGTGATCGCCATGACGGCCAGCGTGCTCGATGCGCACCGCAAGGCGGCGCGGGCGGCCGGCATGGACGGTTTCGCCACCAAGCCTGTCGAGTGGCAGGCGCTGTCGCAGGAAATCGCCCGCGTGCTGGGCCTGGCGGCAGAAGCGGGCGACGATGGCGGCGAACCGGCGGCGCCCGCTGGCGGACGGGTGCTGCACCACGCGGGCGCACTGCAGCGCTGGGCCGGCAACGACAGTGCCTACCACGCGGCGCTGGCCCGTTTCGCACGCGAGCATCCCCGCTTGCCGCCTGCCCTGCTGGCCGCCATCGAGGCGCGCGATCACGCGGCGCTCTTGCCGCAGAGTCACCAGCTGCGCGGCGTGGCAGCCAATCTCGGCCTGGAACAGCTGGCCGCCAGCCTGGCGGCGCTGGAGCAGTGCTGCGCCGGTCCCGCTCCCGCTCCCGCCACGGCCCAGCAGCTCGACGAGACCTTGGGCGCCCTGCTGACGCAATGGCCGGCGGCCCTGGCCGCCATCGCCCGGCTGGCGCCGCCTGCATTGCCGGCGGCAACGGCGGGGGCCATCGATGCGCCCGCCGCCCGGCAAGCGGCCAGTTCCCTGCTGCACGCCTTGCGGCGCGGCGAGCTCGATGACGCGGCGCAAGCACAGTTGCAGCACGCCATGGGCGCGCAAGCGGACGCGCTGGCGCCGCTGCGGCATGCCATCGACGATTTCGATTTCCCCCTCGCGCAGTCGCTCCTGCACGACTTGCTGCACACCTTCGCACCGGAGTCCCCATGAATGCACCCGCCAGGCCCGTGATTCTCGTCGTCGACGATGAGGCGGCCAATTTGCAATTGCTGCGCCAGATATTGCAGAACGACTACGCGCTGCTGTTCGCCAAGGATGGCGCGCGGGCACTGGAACTGGCGCAGCAGGAACGCCCGGCCCTGATCCTGCTCGACGTGATGATGCCGGGCATGAGCGGCCACGACGCCTGCCGCCAGCTGAAAGCCGCGCCACTGACGGCCGCCATTCCCGTCATTTTCGTCACGGCCCTGAACGACATGCGCGACGAACTCAGTGGTTTTGAAGCGGGCGCCGTCGATTACATCACCAAGCCGCTCAGTCCCGCCATCGTGCGCGCCCGCGTGCGCACGCACCTGTCGCTGGTGCGCATCGACGAGCTGAAGGAAACGCGGCTGCAGATCGTCCAGCGCCTGGGCCTGGCGGCCGAATACAAGGACAATGAAACGGGCCTGCACGTGATCCGCATGAGCCATTACGCGCGCCTGCTGGGCGTGGCCGCCGGCATGGACGAGACCGCCGCTGACGACCTGCTGCACGCGGCGCCCATGCACGACGTGGGCAAGATCGGTATCCCCGACCGCATCCTGCAAAAGCCGGGCAAGCTCGACGCGGATGAATGGGCCATCATGCAGACGCACGCGCGCATCGGCGGCGACATCATCGGCGAACATGCCGAAGGCGGCATGCTGGCGCTGGCGCGCGCCATCGCCCTGTCGCACCATGAAAAATGGGATGGCAGCGGCTACCCGAACGGCTTGGCGGGCGAAGCGATTCCCCTGGCGGGGCGCATCGTCGCCGTGGCCGACGTCTTCGACGCGCTCACCTCGGTGCGCCCGTACAAGCGCGCGTGGTCGGTACTGGACGCCGTGGGCTATCTGCAAGCGCAACAAGGCAGCCATTTCGATGCGCGGCTGGTCGGGCTGTTTGTGCAGGAACTGCCCGCCATCGACGCCATCCGGCTGCGCTGGGCAGAGAAAGAGGAACACCACGCGCCCTCTTGAAGAATGAACTCCCGCCACGGCCAGCGTTGTTGCGTCACACAGGGAAGTGCCGGACAGATGGCGCCGGCGCCGATGCAGACCACTGGAAAGGCAAGGAGTTCAATGCCATTATGGCTGGCGACGGGCCAAACATTTTGATGCACATCAAATGGATCCGCATTTCCTGGCTGTGGACTTGCGGATGGCCATGGCCCGTGTTTTTTTGACCCACATCAAGCCCAGCATAAGAAAACCGCCCGCCGGCAAGGCAATGCTGGACTTGCCCGTGTTGCCGTTCTAGCCTTGTTGCCATCCTGACTAGCGAATGACAACATGGCCTATAAATCCATCCTCGTCCACGCCGACCTGTCGCGCCATGCGCCGCAGCGCATCGCCATCGCGGCACGGCTGGCGCACGCGCACCAGGCGCACCTGATCGGCGCCGCCATGACGGGCCTGTCGCGCTTTTACGTGGAAAACAACCGCGGCATGCGCGGCAGCGCCGTGGCGGCGCAGATCAACGCCCTGCATGGGCAGGCGGAACAGGCCCTCGACCAGTTTGAAACGCTGGCGCGCCAGGCCGGCACCGTCTCGCTGGAACGGCGCCTGATCGAAGACGATGAGGATGGCGGCATGGCCGTCAGCGCCCGCTACAGCGACTTGACGGTGCTGAGCCAGCACGACGACAGCGAAGCGCTGCCCGGCGCCATGAGCGACCTGGTGCCCTACGTGATGCTGAACGCGGCCCGTCCCGTGCTGATCGTGCCGCGCAGCGGCAAGTTCACGCAGATCGACAACACCGTCGTGGTGGCCTGGGATGGCAGCATGGAAGCGACGCGCGCCATCGGCCACGCCCTGCCCCTCTTGCGCGCGGCGCGCCTGGTGGTGCTGGCCCTGCTGCACCCGCCGGCCGGCCATGCACAGCCGGCCCGCCATCCGGGCGCCGACATCGCCGCCTACCTGAGCCGCCATGGCGTGCCCGTCGAAGTGCGTCCGGCCATCGCCACGGGCGACATCGGCGCGGCGCTGCTGGCCATGGCCGCCGAAGTGCATGCGGACCTGCTGGTGATGGGCGGCTACGGCCACGCGCGCTTCCGCGAAATTTTACTCGGCGGCGTGACGGAAACGATCTTGCGCCAGATGACCTTGCCGGTGCTGATGGCGCACTGAAACCAAGCGCGCTCCATGTCGTTGCACAATGGGTATACTTGCCTGTTTATCCATATCAAAGCAATGTACATGAACCAACAACTCGTCAATTGGGGCAATAGCCTGGCGCCATTCGGCGGCGAACTGCTGTGGACCGCCCTGCCGTGGATGCTGCTGTGCAGCGCGGCCGGCTTCGTGCTGGCGCTCGGCATCTGCTACCAGCTGGCCAGAAAATGCCTGCTGGTGCGCCGTCCCCGCGCCTGGCATGTGGCCGCCAAGCTCAGCTATGTGCTGATCCTGCTCGCGCTGCCGCTCCTCGGTGCCGGCTTTGGCGCCGTGCACAGCGTGCACCGCGTGGTCAACCAGGCCCTCGAGCGCGACTTGCAGCCCGTGGTCGAAGCACAGATGCCGGCGCTGCGCGTCTACCTGGAACAGCAGGTCAAGCTGATCGCCCCAGGCCAGCCCATCAGCGTGCGCAGCCTGCTGGAACCATTCGTGCAAGGCATGTATTACCAGCCCACATCCAGCAGTTACTGGGAACGCAGCAAGGCGCGCTGGATCAATGAATTCATTCTGCGCCGCGGCAGCGTGCTGCTGACGCAGGTGCTGCAGGAACAGCTGATCGCCAGGGTCGGCCTGCTCGGCGAAGCGCTCAAGGGCGCCAACTTCCGTGGCCAGGCGACGGGCGAACTGGCCGCGCTGGGCACCGATCTGGCCGTGCGCCTGACCACCGACGTGGCGCGCCATGCCGACTTCAGCAAACTCGACAAGTCAGTGCCGATGATTTTCATCGACGCCATCAAACGGCAAGCCGGCGCCTATTTCAATTCGCTCAAGATCACGCTGGGCCTGTTCGCGCTGGCGGCGCTGCTGCTGGTATGGGGCGAGATCATGCTGTACCGCCATTACTACCTGCGCCGCCATCCGCCCGCCGCCGCCCTGCCCGTGCCGCCCATGTAAAAAAAGCCGCGCCTCCTTGCGGATGGCGCGGCTTTCAGACGGCAGCTAAAAGCTTAGGCTTTGCGTTGCGCTACCGCGTCAACGACGCACAGCGCCGTCATGTTGACGATACGGCGCACGGTGGCCGATGGCGTCAGGATGTGCACGGGCTTGGCGCAACCGAGCAGGATCGGACCCACGGCGATGCCGTTGCCGGCCGCCGTCTTCACCAGGTTGTAGGCGATGTTGGCCGATTCGATGTTCGGCATGACGAGCAGGTTGGCGTCGTTCTTCAGTGCCGAATTGGGCATGATTTTCTGACGCAGCTTGCTGTCCAGGGCCGTATCGCCGTGCATTTCGCCATCGATTTCCAGGTCCGGCGCGCGCTCTTTGATGATGGCCAGGGCGGCGCGCATCTTTTGCGCCGAAGCGCTGTCGCTGGAACCGAAATTCGAGTGCGACAGCAGGGCCGCGCGTGGCGACAGGCCGAAACGGGTCATCTCTTCGGCGGCCATGATGGTGATCTCGGCCAATTGCTCGGCGTCCGGGTTTTCATTGACGTGCGTGTCGACCATCACCAGCTGGCGTTCCGGCATGATCAGAACGTTCATGGCGGCATACACGTTGCTGCCGGCGCGCTTGCCCAGCACCTGGTCGATGTATTTCAGATGCAGCTGGGTGGTGCCGAAGGTGCCGCAGATCATGCCGTCGGCGTCGCCCTTGTGGATCATCATCGAACCGATCAGGGTGTGGCGGCGGCGCATTTCCAGCTTCGCGTATTCCTCGGTGACGCCCTTGCGGCTCGTCATCGCGTAATACGTGTTCCAGTAATCGCGATAGCGCTCGTCGAAGTCCGGGTTGATGACGTCGAAGTCGACGCCCTGCTTCAGGCGCAGGCCGAACTTCTGGATGCGCGCTTCGAGCACGGGCGGACGGCCGACCAGGATAGGACGCGCCAGTTTTTCATCGACCACCACTTGCACGGCGCGCAGCACGCGCTCTTCTTCGCCTTCGGCGTAGACGATGCGTTTGAGTTCGGCCGGCGTGGATTTGGCCATCAGGAACAGCGGCTTCATGAAGGTGCCGCTGCGGTAGACGAATTGCTGCAGGCTGTCCGCGTACGCTTGCAAGTCCTTGATCGGACGCGTGGCGACGCCGGAATCCTCGGCCGCCTTGGCCACCGCTGGCGCGATCTTGATCAGCAAACGCGGATCGAACGGCATCGGGATCAGGTATTCAGGACCGAACGACAGGTTGCTGATGCCGTAGGTGGTCGCGACGATGTCCGACTGCTCGGCATGCGCCAGGTCGGCGATCGCGTGCACGACGGCGATTTCCATTTCGCGCGTGATCGTCGTCGCGCCGCAATCGAGGGCGCCGCGGAAGATGTACGGGAAGCACAGCACGTTGTTGACCTGGTTCGGATAATCCGAACGGCCCGTGGCGATGATGGCGTCGCTGCGCACGGCCTTGACTTCTTCCGGCAGGATTTCCGGGTTCGGGTTGGCCAGCGCCAGGATCAATGGATTCGGCGCCATCTTGCGCACCATGTCCTGTTTCAGCACGCCGCCGGCGGAGACGCCGAGGAAAATGTCGGCATCCGGGATGATCTCGCCCAGGGTGCGCAGCGGCGTATCTTGCGCGAAGCGTTCCTTGTCCGGGTCCATCAGTTCCGTGCGGCCCTTGTAGACGACGCCGGCCAGGTCGGTGACGTAGATATTTTTCAGCGGGAAGCCCAGATCGACGATCAGGTCCAGGCAGGCCAGCGCCGCGGCGCCAGCGCCCGACACGACCAGTTTGCAATCTTCGATTTTCTTGCCGACGGCTTTCAAGCCGTTCAGGATGGCCGCGCCGACGATGATGGCGGTGCCGTGCTGGTCGTCATGGAAGACGGGAATCTTCATGCGGTCGCGCAGCTGGCGTTCGATGTAGAAGCACTCGGGGGCCTTGATGTCTTCCAGGTTCACGCCGCCGAAGGTCGGTTCCAGCGAAGCGATGATATCGACCAGCTTGTCCGGGTCCATCTCGTTGATTTCGATGTCGAAGACGTCGATGCCGGCGAATTTCTTGAACAGCACGCCCTTGCCTTCCATCACCGGCTTGGCGGCCAGCGGGCCGATATTGCCCAGTCCCAGCACGGCCGTGCCGTTGGTGATGACGGCCACCAGGTTGCCGCGCGCCGTATATTTATAGGCATTCGCCGGATCGATGACGATTTCTTCGCACGGTGCCGCCACGCCTGGCGAGTAGGCCAGTGCCAGGTCGCGCTGATTGGTCAGTTGTTTGGTGGGCGTCACGCTGATTTTGCCGGGGCGCGGGCACTCGTGATACTCGAGTGCGGCCAAGCGCAATTGTTGACGCAATTCTTCTTTTTTATCAGATGACGAATCCATGCTGTGCTGCCTTCCTGTTTGGTCGATCGGGTGTTCCGGATTTTATCAGACCGATTCTTTCAATTAGCTAGGTATTTTCCGCTAGCCACAGTCTGATATCACGAAAACGCATAACCTAGCATTGTAAGGCCGTCCGGCGGCACAAACGTCCTGAACAGGAAAAACTATCAAACTTTAGATTTCAATTAGTTTTTGCGATGGAACATCGGCGGCGCGCCACAGCGGCAGCGCGGCGACGGCGCGCTCGATATCGCCCATGTCATCCGCGCCCAGGGTACTGTCGAACGGCGCGGACAAAATGCTGCGCATCAGCGCCAGGCGCGTCGTCGCCTGCTGCGCGTCGATGAAGCGCGTCGTCTCCGCGCAATACTGCGCGCGGCGCTGGGCATCGGCGCCATCATCTTCGCCGTCGGGATAATAATGGCGGCCGATGTGATGCAGCGACTGCAGCAGGAATTCGATCTCGCGCAGGATGCGCAGCGCATCCTCGCCGGACAGCACGATGCGGCGGTTGGCGGGCAGCAGGGAGGACGGCGTGGCTGGACTATTCAAAGTTTTCTTCGATCAGGAATGCATAGTCGTCATCGATCAGCATTTGCAGATAAGCGTCGAAGCTGTCGGCGATGACCTTGTAGTTGTCGGGGTCGTGCAGGAAGCGCACGATCTGTCCAACCTTGCCGGACGCCGTGGGCGTGAAATCGACATACAGCCGCGAAGAGCCGCCATTGTTCATGCAATGCGAAAAACACAGGCGCTGGCCCTGCTTGATGCCGGCGTCGATGCGGACGTCGACGATGCCGGGATCCTGTTCCAGGTAATGGCCATAGATATCGGCGATGCTGCGCTGGTTCGCTAGCCCGTCCTGCAGGATCTGTTCGACGGAACTCAGGTAATACGGATACTCGAACACGTCCGAGCCCAGCATGTACACCAGCACCGTGCCGCCGGCATACTCCTGATAATAGGTGCCGTTGTACGTGCCCAGCAAGCGCAGCAGGCTGTCCGGGCACAGCGGATACGTCTGGCGCAAGCTGGCCAGTTGTGCCGCGCTGGCGCCGCTGGCCATCGCCAGGTCCACGAATGGTTCCGGTGGCAAGGCATTGAGCACGCCTTCGAGGTAGCGGTCGACGATGTCCATACGTGGCTGGTTCCTGATTTGACGGGTTGGCGCAATATAGCAGCTCAGGATACGCGGCTGGCGCACGGCTGGACCAGTGTCCCGCCCGGCGCGAAACGCACCGCGATCAGCAGCAGGAGCACGACGCCGCCGGCCATCACCATCCACGCCTGGGCCAGGCTGGACGAGTGCTGGCGGATCAGGCCGGCGATGAACGGCATGCTGCTGGCGATGATGTAGCCGCCGCCCTGCACAAAGCCCAGCAGCGCGCCGGCGCCGGCCGGGTCACGCACGTGGTCCATGCTGACGATCAGCGACAGGGGAAACAGGGAGCCGATGCCGCAGCCCAGTAATATCACGGCGGGCAGCGCCAGTTGCGCCGGCGCCACGATCAGGCAAGCCAGGCCGGCCAGCACGGACAACAATACGGCCAGCAACAGGATGCGGCGGTCGGGGAAGCGGTGGATGATGCTGGAAATCACCAGTCCCGCCAGCACTTCCACCAGGGTCAGGCCGCCCAGCAGGAAGCCGCTGTCGGCCGCGCTCCAGCCCAGTTCCGTATAAAACGGCGGCAGCCAGGCCAGCACCAGGGTGTAGGCGCCCGTGCCGATGCCGAAAAACACCATCAGCAGCCAGGCGCGGCCACTGCCCACGGGCAGGCTGGCGCCCGCGCCGCCGGACACCTCCACGCGCGCGGCCGATGCGCGGCGCCACAGCAGCGCGGCGGCCACGGCAGGCAGCGCCCACAGGGCCAGCAGCGCATTCCAGCCCCAGCTTTGCGCCAACGGTGAAGCGGACGCGGCGGCAATGGCCGCGCCGCCCATGATGCCCGTCGTATAAAAGCCCATCAGCTGGCCTGCCCGCTCGGGGAAATGGCGCTTGATGAAGGCCGGCAGCAGCGCCTGCACCAGCGCGATGCCCAGGCCGCCCAAGGCCGCCGTGGCGATCAGGCCGCCGCTGCCGTGCAAGGGCCAGCGCAGCGCGCAGGCGGCAGCGATAATGGCGATGCCGAGACTGATGCCGCGCGCCACGCCCAGCCGGCGCTGCAGCTGCGCGCCCGCCAGCGCACACACGCCCATGGCGAACACGGGCACGGTGGTCAGCAAGCCCGCGTCGGCATTGCTGATGCCCGTGCCGGCCTGGATACTGTCAAGCAAGGGGCCGATGGCCGCCAGGATGGGGCGCAGATTCAGGCCCAACAGGATGATGGCGGCCACCAGCAGGGCCGAAGACATTGAAGAAGATAGGGGCGCGGCAGGTCGTGCGGAAGGCATGGGATAGTCCTTGCCTCGCTGGGAGGCACATGGTTTAATGCGTCATCAGAATATGACTCGATGAAAAGTATCTTAACATAAAGATAGAAAACTATCTTGAGGTCGAGATAGATGATCCAAAGATACAAGGATACCCATGACAGATGCCCCGCAAGAACACACGCGCGCACAATTTGCCGCAGCACAATGGCAGCGCGAACTGCCGCAGATGGATACCAGTGCCATGCAACTGGTGGGCCAGCTGGGCACGGTGGCGCAGCTGATGGCGCGCGACTGGCTCAATCCGCTGTTCGCCGAACACGGCTTGCAACCGGGCGAATTCGACGTGCTGGCCACCTTGCGCCGCTCGGGCGCGCCCTACAGCCTGATGCCGACGGCCCTGTACGAAGCGGCCATGCTGTCCTCGGGCGGCATGACCAACCGCATCGACCGGCTGGAAGCGGCTGGCCTGATCGAACGCCAGAAGCATCCGACGGACCGGCGCGGCGTGCTGGTGGCCCTGACACAAAGGGGATTGGAACTGATTGAAAAGCTGGTGCTGCTGCACGTGGAGAACGAGCGCGCCATGCTCTCGGCTTTGAATTCGGACGAGCAGCGCCAGCTCGACCAGTTGCTGGCCAAGCTGCTGCACGGCATGGCGCAGGCGAAGAAAATTTAGGCGAGCAGACGCGCCAGCTCGCGCAGCGCCGCATGGCCGCGCCGGGCTTTGCGCTGCAATTCTTCCGGCGCACAGTGTCCATACAGGGCCTGGACGTGGCCCTCGCTGGCGGCGCGCAGGTCGAGTTCGCCCGCACCGGGATTGGGCAACTGCCCCTCGACAAGGGTCAGGAAATAATGGCGGGGCGCGCCATGCAGGTTGGTCGCGAACTGCAGCACCAGGCCGCTGTCGAACAGCAGCGCACCGCTGTGGGCGCCACTTTCCAGCAGCAGCCGGAACGGCGGCAGGGGGCGCCGCGCCGCGCGCAGCACGCTGGCCAGGCGTACTTGATAACCGAGTTCCAATCCATTCGCGTGCAAGCGGCCGCCTTGCAGATACACCTTGAACGATGTTTGCACGGCCCGGCTGGCGCGGCGGAACCAGCGCTCATCCTCATACAGGCACAGCTGGCCGCCATCGCACAGCTCGTAAAATCCGCGCGCCAGAAGTTCCGGCGCCGTGAACGTGGCCAGGCCGACGGCCTGCGGCTCGCGCAGCCAGCCGTCGTCAAGATACGACTGCAGCACGGTGTGGATATCGTGTAGGAGCATAGGAAAATGAACAAGGCTGGCAAAGACGGGCATTGTATGCCAGCCTATAATAGCCGGGCCACACCATCATTCAACGAACAGACCACGCCATGGCCCCACACGACGCGCTTTCCGAATTCGACCTGATCAAACAATATTTCGTGCGCCAGCGCCCCGGCCGCGCCACCCTGGGCATCGGCGACGATTGCGCGCTGATTACGCCCGGCGCCGGCAAGCAGATCGCCATCTCGTCGGACATGCTGGTCGAGGACCGGCACTTCTTTGCCGGCGCCGACGCACGCATGCTCGGTCACAAAAGCCTGGCCGTGAACCTGTCCGACCTGGCCGCCATGGGCGCGCGTCCCGTAGCCTTTACCCTGGCCCTGGCCCTGCCGCAAGCCGAGCGCGCCTGGCTGGCCGGCTTTGCCGAAGGCTTGTTTGCGCTGGCAGACGCCTTCGGCTGCGAATTGATCGGCGGCGACACCACCAAGGGCCCTTTGAATATCTGCATCACCGTGTTTGGCGAACTGGCGCCGGGCCAGGCCCTGCGCCGCAGCGCGGCCGTAGCGGGCGACGATATCTGGGTCAGCGGCACCCTGGGCGATGCGCGCCTGGCGCTGGCCGGCTATCGCATGGAGCAGGAACTGGCGCCATCCGACCTGCTCATAGCAAGCGCGCGCATGCACACGCCGACGCCGCGCGTGGCGCTCGGTTGCGCGCTGGCCGAAGCGGGCCTCGCGCATGCGGCCATCGACATCTCGGACGGCCTGGTGGGCGACCTCGGCCACATATTGAAAGCGTCGCAGGTGGGCGCCACCCTCGACGTCGACGCCCTGCCGGCCGGCCCCGTGCTGGCGCAACAGGCAACCATAGTGCGCCGCCGCTACACGGCCGCCGGCGGCGACGACTATGAACTGTGCTTCACGGCGCCGGCTTCCTCGCGCGACGCCATCGCCGCCCTGGCGGCAAGCTGCGGCACGCCCGTCACGCGCGTAGGCAGCATCGAGGCGCAGGCGGGCTTGCGGCTGGTGGATGCGGCCGGGCAGCCGCTCGATTTGGCGCTGAATTCTTTCGACCACTTCAGCGAATAAAAATAAGGAATCCGCCGAATCAGCGCACCGCCATCCGCGCCAGCCCCGGCTGGTTCACCATCCAGTAGTGCTGGAAGGCCAGGCGGATGTTGTCGCGCAGCTGGGTGTCGTCCCACGGTTTCGTATAGAAACGGTAGATGGCGCCCCGGTTGATCGAGTCGAGCACGGCTTCGAGGCCCGTGTAGCCGGACAGGATGATGCGGATGGTTTCCGGGTACAGCTCTTTTACTTTACTGAGGAATTCCGTGCCGCTCATGCTGGGCATGCGCTGGTCGCAGACGATCACGTGCACCCTGTGCAGGGCCAGCATTTCAAACCCTTCGGCCGGCGTGCTGGCCGTGAGAATCTGGTAGCCTTCGGGACGGAACAAACGGTGCAGGGACGACAGCACGTTGACGTCGTCGTCGACGATGAGCAGGGTTTGCGCGGGCTGCGCGGCCGGGTCGTGGCCGGGCGGCAGGCCGGCGCCGGCAACGATCATCTGCCCCAGTTCCAGCGCCGGCAGGGCGCGGCTGAAATAAAAACCCTGTATTTCATCGCAGCGGTTGCGCCGCAGGTATTCCAGCTGCGGGCGCGATTCCACGCCCTCGGCCACCACGCTCAGTTTCAGGCTGTGCGCCATGCTGACGATGGCCAGCGCGATGGCCGCGTCGTTCGGATTGCTGGTGATGTTGCGCACGAAGGCGATGTCGATTTTCAGCTTGTCGATGGGGAAGCGCTGCAGATACGCGAGGCTCGAGTAACCGGTGCCGAAATCGTCGATGGCCACCTTCACGCCGATTTTCTTCAGCTTGCCCAGCACGACGATGGTGCGCTCGGCGTTCGACATCAGCGCCGTTTCCGTCAATTCCAGTTCCAGCAATTCCGGCGCCACGCCATGCTGCGTCAGCGCGCGCGTCACTTCGCCTTCCAGGTCGCCTTCGGCAAACTGGCGGCTCGACACATTCACGGCCACGTGCACGGGCCCCACTTCGCTGTCGCGCCACTCGGCGATCTGGCGGCAGGCCGCCTGGATCACCCAGGCGCCGACGCGCACGATCAGGCCCGTGTCTTCCAGCACCGGCACGAATTCGGCCGGCGCCACCAGGCCGTAGCCGGGACGGCGCCAGCGCAGCAGCGCTTCCACGCCACTGATGCGGCCCGTGCGCAAATCCACCTTGGGCTGGTAGTACAGGATGAACTGCTCGTGTTCGAGCGCATGGCGCAGCGCCAGTTCCAGGTCCAGACGCGCCAGCACCTGCACGTTCATGCCGGCCGTGAAAAAGCGGTAGCCGTCGCGGCCCGCCTGCTTGGCGCCGCCCATGGCCGTATTCGCGTATTTGATGAGGGTTTCCGGGTCGGTGGCGTCGTCCGGGTACATGGCGATGCCGATGCTGGCCGTCAGGGTGGCCGCGTGGCCGCGCAAGTCGAACGGCGCGCGCAAGGCTTCGCGCACCTGGTTCGCCACGGCCACGGCTTCCTGCTGGTTGCGGCTCATGGTGAGTATCAGCGCGAATTCGTCGTTGCCCAGGCGTCCCACGGTGTCGCGCAGGCGCACGCATTCGACCAGGCGGTTGCTGAACTGGCGCAGCAGTTCGTCGCCCAGCGCCGCGCCCAGAGTGTCGTTGATGCTTTTAAAACGGTCGAGCGCGATGAACAGCACCACGATGCGCCAGCTTTTTTCCTGCGCCAGTTCGACGGCCTGGGCCAGGGTCTGGTAAAACAGGCTGCGATTCGGCAGCCCCGTCAAGCCATCGTAATGGGCCAGGTGCTTCAGGCGCTCCTGCGCCTGGCGCCGTTCGCTGATGTCGCGCGCCACGGCGATCAGCAGCAGGCCGCCCGCACCCTGCCCGCCCGCCACGGGCGCCTGCGCATACCAGTGCCAGCTCAGCTCCACCGGCACCAGGCTCAGGTCGCGCCGCACCAGTTCGCATTCCGTCACTTCCGTGGCCAGGTGGGCCGGGCCGCCCGGCAGCGCGGCCAGCGGCGGGGCCGGCGGCGACGGCAGCAAGGTGCCGGGCGCCAGCGCCAGCAGTTCGCTGCGCGCATAGCCGAGCAGGCGGCATGCGCCATCGTTGACGTCGACCAGGGTCATGCCCAGCACGTCGACGAGGAAGATGGCGTCGGTGGTGGCGTCCATGGCGCCGCGAAAGCGCTGCAGTTCCGCCGTGCGCTGGCCCACCGTGCGTTCGAGCAGGGTATTGTAGTGGCGCGCGGCGCGGTGCAGCAGCCGCACTTCGAGCATGTTGCGGATGCGCGTAAGCACTTCGAGCGCGTCAAACGGCTTGCTGATGAAGTCGCGCGCCCCCGCTTCCAGCGCCGCCAGCTTGGCGTCCGGATCGGCGGCAATCACCAGCACGGGCAAATAGCCTTCCAGTTCCAGCGGGCGCAAGGCATCCATCACGTCGTAGCCGCTCATGCCGGGCATCACCAGGTCGAGGATGATCAGGTCGAACTGATGGCGCTGGTGCAGGCCGGCTACGGCGCGCGCGTCGAGGGTGCTGGTGATGGCCGTGTAGCCGCCGCTTTGCAGCAGATGCTCGAGCAGGCGCAGATTGACTTCCTGGTCGTCGACGATGAGAATTTTCGCCGCATAGATATCGGCCTGGCTGATCATGGCGCGCCCGTTCCCTTCTGCCGGCGCTGCTGCGCCACGTAGGCCAGGGTGCTGT
The DNA here is from genome assembly GCF_030587275.1 of Janthinobacterium sp. SUN128. NCBI lineage: Bacteria > Pseudomonadati > Pseudomonadota > Betaproteobacteria > Burkholderiales > Oxalobacteraceae > Janthinobacterium > Janthinobacterium sp. SUN128. Next base: position 4,103,397 of record NZ_JAPWHY010000001.1, read on the forward strand.
TGATCGCCTCGGTAAATTCATCGAGGTTGATCGGCTTGGTCAGATAGCGGTAAAAGCCCAGCGCCATGCTGCGCTCCACGTCGCCCGGCATGGCGTTGGCCGTCAGGGCGATGACGGGGATGTGCGCCGTGCGCGGATCGGCGCGCAGCAGTTTCAGCGCATCCGTGCCGTTCACGTTCGGCAGGTTGATGTCCATCAGGATCAGCTGCGGCAGATGCGTGCGCGCCATATCCACGCCCAGGCGGCCATCCGTTGCCGTCAGCAGCTGCAATTGCGGGCAGTAGCGCACGATTTCCTCGACCAGGGTCAGGTTGGCGGGATTGTCTTCCACGTACAGCAAGGTCACGGGGGCGCTGTGTTCGAGCAGCGCCCCGGCCAGGTCCGGACGCGGCAAGGCCGGGGGCGCAGGCGCGGGCAAGGCATCGACCACGCGCAGCTCGATCCAGAACGTGCTGCCCTCGCCGGGCGCGCTGGTCACGCCGATGCTGCCATCCATCAGCTCCACCAGGCGCTTGGTGACCACCAGGCCGATGCCGCTGCCTTCTTCCGTGCCGCCTTCCTGTCCCAGCCGGTTGAAGGGCTGGAACAGCAGCGCCACCTGTTCGCCGTCGAGGCCCACGCCCGTGTCGCGCACGCTGATGCGCACCCGGCCGCCCGCCTGCGGCGCGCAATCGATGGCCACCTGCCCCTGCTCGCGGTTGTACTTGAGCGCATTCGACAGCAGGTTCAACAGAATCTGCTTAAGGCGCGTGCGGTCGGCCAGCACGTTCAGGGGGCAGGTGTCGGGAAAGGCCATGCCGATGCCGCGCTGGCTGGCCAGCGGCGCGATCATGTCGCGGCATTCCTGCAAGATGGCGTCCAGGCCCACGGGTTCGAGCGACAGGCTGACCGTGCCCGATTCCACCTTGGCCAGGTCGAGGATTTCATTGATCAAGGTCAGCAGGTGGCGCCCCGATTTCAGGATATGCCCGGCAAATTCCTTCTTTTGCTCCAGGGTCGACGGCAGGCGGTCGGAACTGAGGATTTGCGCAAAGCCCAGGATGGCGTTGAGCGGCGTGCGCAATTCATGGCTCATCGACGACAGGAAGGCCGACTTGGCATAGTTGGCGCTGCGCGCCTCTTCCATCGCCATGGCCAGTTCGCCATTCGTCATTTCCAGCTGCATCGTGCGCTCGTGCACGCGCACTTCCAGTTCCTGGTTCAGGCGCATGACTTCCTGCTGCGCCTCGGTGCGCTGTTCGCCTTCGCTGGCCAGCTCGCCGTTCGAGCGCTCCAGCGCCTGCGTGCGCAATTCGATCTCGGCCAGCATCTTGTTGAAGGAATCGACCAGCTGCGCCACTTCGTCGACGCTGAGCTTGCGCGCGCGGCGCGAATAGTCTCCCGTCTCGATCACTTCACGCGCCACGTCGGCGATATCGAGGATGGGTTGCGTGATGACGAAATCGAGGCGGCGCAGCAGCAGCAAGGCCACCAGCAGCGCCAGCACCGTCACGCTCAGGGCGATGGCCAGATAATCGGCCGTGCGGCCGGCCAGCTCGTAATCGGCGCGCAAATACACGGTGCCCAGCAGTTCGCCATTGTCGACGATAGGCTTGAACAATTCCACCGAACTGCCCTGGATGCTTTCGCCTTCCTTGCCCGCCTTCGCCGGCAGCTCGCCCACATGCTGGTTCGCGCGGTAGCTGGCAAACAGGCTGCCATCCGCCTTGTACAGGGCGCCGGCCGTCACGCGCGGGCGGATGCGCATCAGGTTGAGGTTTTCCAGCGCCAGGCGTTCGTCGTCGAAGGCCAGCGCGGCCGAACTCATGTGCCCCAGCAGTTCGGCCTGGGTACTGATGTCGGCCACCAGGTTGCGGTGGTAGGCGCGCAAGTCGTAGACGACGATGGTGCCCAGCGAAATGACGAGCGCCACCAGGGTGGTCAGCAAGACCACCGACATCAGCTTGTGGCGGATGGAACGCAGTCGTATCATCTAGGCGCCTCCCGTCTGCACGCGGTAGGCGGCCAGCAGCATGCGCGCGCTGATGCGGATATGCGCCTGCGCCACGGGTTTCAGGGCCACGTCGAAGCGCACCTTGTCTTCGGCCATCACAAAATTGATCATGCTGCCCATCGCGTAGACCTCATCCGAATCGGATACCGTCAGCAACGCCAGGCCACGGCTGGCGGCCAGCATCTCCTGCAGCGCCGTTTTATCCAGCGCCCCCAGGTACAGCACGTGCAGCCCGGCCAGCGCTTCGCCACGCCGCACTTTTTTCACCTGCACGGCGCGGCCGTTGACGCTATGCCCGGCCACGCTCTGTTCGAGCTGCTCGGCCAGCGCATCGGCGCCCGCCACGCCGATCACCAGCGGAGAGTCGGGCCGGGCAAAGCTGCCGTCGGGCCATTCGACATAGCCGGCAAACTTGTACAGATACCCGGCCTTGACCTGGCGTTCCAGCTCCCCCGGCACCTGCGCCCGCGCCTCGATACACAGCACGCCCAGGAGCAGCAATAGCCACTCCCAGCGGAGAGGGCGGCGGCCAGCACCGCGCGCGGAGCAGCGCAGGGGGCCAGGATGACGCCACCAGGTCCAGTTCAGAATTACCATGACAACCGAGTAAAGATAATGCTATACGAAGGCGCGGCACCATGCCGCTTGCCTGTTCGAGCGATGCGCACCAGGGTGGCGCAGCGACAGAGCGCCTGCCAGCCCGAAGTGGTAGCAAATGTATAAAAGAGTGTACGCATTTTCGCTGGTACCGGGGAAAGTTTCTTTTACCGTTGGCCATGCTACAGTCTTGCCACCATTTTCACCGCATGCAGGAGTCATCCATGAGCAACGAACTCGTCCCCCTCTCCACCGCGGTCGGCCTGGCCTTGCAGGCGAAGGGCCTGCTGCTGGCCACGGCCGAATCGTGCACGGGCGGGGGCGTGGCGCAGGCCGTCACCGATATTTCAGGCTCGAGCGCCTGGTTCGAGCGGGGCTTCGTCACCTATTCCAACGGGGCCAAGACCGGCATGCTGGGCGTGCCCGCCGAGCTGATCGCCGCACACGGCGCCGTCAGCGAGGAAGTGGCCGCCGCCATGGCGCGGGGCACCCTGACCCACAGCGAGGCCCAGGTGGCCGTCTCGACCACGGGCATCGCCGGCCCCACGGGCGGCGTGCCGGGCAAGCCCGTCGGCACCGTCTGCTTCGGCTGGGCCATGGACGGGCGCGTGCAAACACAGCGGCTGGTATTCGCGGGCGACCGCCAGGCCGTGCGCGAGCAGGCCGTGGCGCACGCCTTGCGCGAACTGCTGCGCTTTATCCAGTAGCGGCGGCGATGCAGGCGCGGTCGCGGCCCGCCTGCTTGGCCGCGTACAGGGCGCTGTCGGCGCGCATCAGCAATTCGTGACGGCCGGCGCCGTGGCGCGGATATTCGGCGATGCCGGCCGAAAAGGTGCAGCCGGACAGGCTGTGCGGCGCCTGCCGGATCAGCAGCTGGCGGTAGCGCGCGGCGATATCGTCGATCTTGTGCGCCGCGATGAGGCTGTCTGCTTCGCGCAACAGCAGGCAGAATTCCTCGCCGCCATAACGGCACACCATGTCGCTGCCACGCAGCTGGCTTTCCACCAGGCGCGCGAACTGGATCAGCACTTCATCGCCAAAGTTATGCCCGTAGGTATCGTTGACGCGCTTGAAAAAATCCAGGTCGATGATGGCGATGGCCACGGGCGCATCCGCATCGGCCTCATGCAGGATGGCGTTGAGGCAGGTTTCAAAATGGCGGCGGTTGTACAGGCCCGTCAGGTGGTCGCGCATGGCCTGTTCCTTCAGGCTGTCCTGCAGGGAATTGACATGCAGGATCTGGTGCGCCAGTTCCCGGTTCAGGTGCTCGAGCTTGACGTTTTCCGATTCGCGCGCCGCCTGCAGCTCCAGCGCCTTGTCGCGCTCGGCTTTCAGGCTGTGCATTTCCTTTTCCAGGTTGCGCATCAGGCTGCGCGAGGCGCGCGCCGACTTGCTGCTGGCCTCGTAGGCGGCCTGGTATTGCTGCAGGAAACCATACGCGGCCTGCCATTCGCCCAGCTGGGCATTGATATCGGACAAGCCGCGCAGGATCTGCTGCTGGTGAAACGGATTGCGCGTCCAGCTCAGCAGGCTGTGCGCCTGCGTCAGGGACGCCAGCGCCTGCGCCGTCTGGCCCGCGTGCAGGTCCAGCTTGCCGCGCACCAGCCACGCATGCATCTGCTCTTCCAGGTCCTGGCCCCGGCGCGCATATTCTTCGGCCCGCAACAGCAATTGCAGGGCGCTGTCGGGCTGGCGCAGCAGGATGGCGGCGTGGGCGGCGATACAGAACAAAAAGGCGCGCACGGCTAGGTCTTCTTCCGGCCACTCGTAAAACGGTTCCACCAGCGCCAGCGCCTCGGCCGGCTTGCCCGTGGCCAGCATGCACATGGCCAGGTTGGCCGAAACGATGGTTTGCTGGTATTTGAGCTTTTGCGTGCCGATGATCTCGAGCGCCTCGACCAGCAGGGGGATGGCGTCTTCATCGTTGCCCAGGTCATGCTGCGACGACGCCAGGTTCGACAGGCTGTTGACCCGGTGCGCGGGGCTGCCGAAACGCTCGGCGATGTCGAGCGCCAGCAGGAAATTGCGCGGGCCGTCCTGCGTATCGCCACGGTTAAGGGCATCGACGCCCAGGCGCGCGTACAGCATGAACTTGTGCAGCGAATCGGGTATCTGCGCGGCCTGGCTGCGCGCCTGCAGGAAATGCTGCTCGGCATCGGCAAAATCGCCGCGCCGGCTCGCATACGCGCCCTGCAGGGCGGCCACTTCCATGCCCCCTTCCAGGTCGCCGCTTTGCTGGAAATACGCGCCCAGACGCTCGCACGACGGTTCGGCCTCGCCCGCGTAATACGCCAGCCAGCAATGATTGAGTTCCGCATACGCGCCGCCGCGCGCATACTGTTGTCGTTGCGCCGCCGCCAGCGCCATCTGCGCCAGCCGGCGCGCCTGGCGGCGGTTGCCGACCAGGCAAGCCAGGGCTTGCTGATTCAGACGGTCAATGTCGGCTTTATCGAGACTGGAGATCGGCACTGCGTCCTCGTTCACACTCTGGGGTGCATTTTTCACACAAAACTTGCTCTGTATCAATGGTATCCTGATTAACATCATAACCAGATTCGCTGTTCCGCATGGCATATTTGCAAAGGATTGTGGTAAAAATGCCAGTCGTGGCCTGGCCGGGCGCTTGCGCCGCTGTCACGGATCTTTGATTGTCACTGACGCAACAACTTGGAGTAGTCGCAATGCAAAACACGGTACATTTCATCCTGCAGGGCAAGGGCGGCATCGGCAAGACCCTCGTCTCTACCCTGCTGGCCCAGTGGATAGGCGGCAAGGACGACACGCCTTTGCGCTGTTATGACACCGATCAGGAAAACGCCACGTTCTCGCGCTACAAGGCGATGAACGTCAAGCATGTGCCCGTGATGACGGATGCGCGCAACATCGACCCGAAACGCTTCGACGCGCTGATGATCGACATTCTCGAAACGGATGGCAACTGCGTGATCGACAATGGCGCGAACACGTTTTCGCCGCTGATGGGCTATCTGCTGGAAAACGACTGTTTTTCGCTGCTGGAAGAATCGGGTCGCAAGGTCTATATCCACACCATCGTCGGCGGCGGCGACACCCTGCACGACACGGCCACGGGTTTTGTGGCGACAGCCCAATCGACGAAGGTGCCGCTGGTGCTGTGGCAAAACGAACATTTCGGCCTGCTGCAATCGGCGTCCGGCAAGCAGTTTATCGAATCGCAGTCGTACGCCGACAACCGCGTGCGCGTGAAAGGCAGCATCACCTTGAGCCAGCGCAATCCCGACACCTTCGGAGCGGACGTCAAGAAGATGAACACGGCGCGCCTGACGATGCAGGAAGTGCTGCAGAACGACAAGTTCAACATCATGGAAAAGCAGCGCATCAAGGTCGTCTACCGCGACATCTTCGAACAGCTCGACAAGGTGCAGTGGTAGATGGACCAGCACAAACTGCGCAGCCACGTATTCGACAAGACGGGCATCAAGATCGACGTCGATGACCCGATATTCGCCCTCGTGGCGCTGAACGAAGCCGTGCTGGCGGAAACCGTCGAGCGCCAGCTGGCCTTGCTGGACGCCGCCACGCAAGCGCTGGCGGCGCAGGCGCGCGCGGCGGGCGGCTTGCCTGCGCTGCCGCCCGCCGCCCTGGCCAGCCCTGCCGATAATGCGACGGCGCCAACCGTCGGCTTCACGCCGCGCGAATGGCGCCTGCTGGGCGCGGCGGCCATCGTCTCCATTGCCAGCGCATTGCTGGTGCTGGGCGGCGCGGCCCTGCTGTATAGACTGTAGTACCGACCGTAGCACTGACCGTAGCACCGTAGCACCGTCGCGCTGCGCCAGCCACGAGCGAGCCGCAGCGTCTTCTCCACCTACCCTGGAAGCATGCATGAAACCGATCAAACTGCTGGCCCTCCCCGCCCTGCTGCTGTCGCTGTACGGCGCCCCGCTGACCCTCGCCCACGCCGCCGATGCGGCCGTCACGACGGGTGCGACGTCCGTGCCGCATATTGCCTATGAAAAATACACCTTGCCCAACGGCCTCGACGTCATTCTCGTGGAAGACCATAAATTGCCCGTCACGGCCGTCAATATCTGGTACCACGTGGGTCCCGCGAATGAAGCGCCGGGGCTGACGGGCTTTGCCCACCTGTTCGAGCACATGATGTTTGCCGCCACCAAGCACGTGCCGCGCGGCATGGCCGACCAGTTGCTCGAAGGCGCGGGCGCCACCGACTCGAACGGCAGCACGGATTTCGACCGCACCAATTATTTCGACACGGTACCGTCGAACCAGCTGGAACTGGCCCTGTGGACGCACTCCGACCGCATGGGCTACCTGCTTGACGTGCTCGACCAGACGGCGCTGACGAACCAGCAGGACGTGGTGCGCAACGAGCGCCGCCAGAGCGTGGAAAATGCGCCCTACGGCATCGTGCAGGAAGCCCTGTACCACCAGCTGTTTCCCAAGACCCACCCGTATTACGCCAGCGTCATCGGTTCGCACGCGGATATCCAGAACGCGAAACTGGCCGACATCAAGGATTTCTTCACCAAATACTATGGCCCCAACAACGCCAGCCTGGTGATCGCCGGCGATATCGACAAGGCGAAGACCAAGGAACTGGTCAACAAATACTTCGGCAGCTTCAAGAGCGGCCCGGCCGTGCCGAAACCGAACGTCGTGACGCCGCCCATCACGCAGGAACGCCGCATCGTGGTGCAGGACCGGGTGGAATTGCCGCGCGTCTTCATGGCCTGGCTGACGCCGTCCGCCTACACCAGGGATGACGCGGAACTATCGATGGCGGCGCACATCCTGGCCGGCGGCAAGTCCAGCCGTTTGTATAAATCGCTGGTGTACGACAAGCAGATCGCCCAGGATGTGGGCGCCAGCCAGGGCTCGAACGCCCTCACCTCCATCTTCACCATCGATGCGACGGCGCGTCCGGGCCACAAGCCCGAGGAAATCGAACAAGCCTTGCAGGCGGAGCTGGAGCAATTGCGCGCCAAGGGCCCCACCGAGAAGGAACTGGAGCGGGCGCGCAACAGCATCGAGACCACCATGCTGAGCCAGGTGGAAAAAATGGGCGGCCACGGCGTGGCCAACTTGCTCAACGAATACAACCAGTACCTGGGCGACCCCGGCTACCTGGCCAAGGATATCGAGCGCTACCGCCAGGTGACGGCGGCCGGCGTGCAGCGCGCCGTCGACCAGTACCTGAAAAACCAGTCGCGCGTCGTCGTCTACGGCGTTCCCGGCAAGCCGGATCTCGGCGCGGAAGTGCCGACGCCGGCGCCGGGCAAGGTCAAGCCTGCGCCAGGCACGGCCATCAATGCGGACGAGCCATGGCGCAATGCCGTGCCGAAGGCCGGTCCCGCACCGAAGATTGTTTTACCACAAGGAAAATCGTTCACCCTGGCGAACGGTTTGACCGTGATCCACCACTACAACGGGGCCGTGCCGCTCGTTTCCAGCCAGCTGGTCATCAAAAGCGGCTCGGGCGCCAATCCGCTGGCGCAGCCTGGTTTGTCGAGCTTTACGGCGCAGTTGCTGCAGGAAGGCACGGCCACGCGCAGCGCACCGCAGATCGCCGACGATGTGGCGCAGCTGGGCGCCCTGCTGAGCACCGGTTCCAACACGGATGCCTCGTTCGCCCAGCTGACGTCGCTCAAAGCCACGTTCCCGCAAGCGCTCGACGTGCTGGCCGACGTGGTGCTGCACCCGCAATTCCCGCAAGCGGAAGTCGAGCGCCAGCGCGCCAGCCGCATCGGACAGCTGGCGCAGCAGCGCGAAAACGCGGGCGCCGTGGCCGCCCGCGTGGAAGCGACGGCCCTGTATGGCCCGCAACATCCCTACGGCTACATCCAGCTGGGCACGGAAGCGGCGCTGAAGGCGGCCAGCCGCGCCGACCTGCAAGGTTTCTGGCAGCAGCATTACCTGCCGAACAATGCGGCCCTGATCGTCTCGGGCGATATCGGCGAAGCGGAATTGAAGGCACTGGCCGAAGCGAAGTTCGGCAGCTGGAAGGCCGGCACGGTGGCGCAGTCCGTGGCCGCAGCACCGCAGACGACGCAGGCAAAATTGATTATGGTCGACAAGCCGGGCGCGCCGCAAACGGCCGTGCGCCTGTCCGCCATCGCCGTGCCGCGCGCCACGCCCGATTACGCGCCGCTGCAAGTGATGAACGCGGCGCTGGGCGGCTTGTTTACCAGCCGCCTGAACACCAACTTGCGCGAAGAAAAGGGGTATACCTATGGCGTGCGCTCGCAATTCCAGTACCGCAATCAGCCTGGACCATTCTCGATTGCCGCCAGCGTGCGCACCGATGTGACGGGCCCGGCCGTATCGGAAACCGTCAAGGAGATCCGCGCCATGATCGCCAAGCCCTTGAGCAGCAAGGAACTGGCGAATGCGCGCAACTCGCAAGTGCTGTCCTTGCCGGGCCAGTTCGACACGAATGCCAGCATCAGCGCCAGCATGGCGAACGCGTATATCTACGGCCTGGGCCTCGACTATTACACGACCCTGCCGCAGCGCTTTGCCAGCGTGACGGACAAGCAAGTGCAGCAGGTGGCGAAAAAATACCTGCAGCCGGAAAAGCTGATCGTCATCGGCGTGGGCGACAAGGCGAAGATCGCTCCGCAATTGTCCAAGCTGAAGCTGGCGCCGGTGGAACTGCGCGACGCGGAGGGTAACGTCAAATAAGGCTAGCGGCGCTTGAACAGCGCCAGCTTGTCGATGATCGCCGCCACGGCCACGCCGGCCGTGTAGGCGATCAAATCACCCCAGCCGAAGGCGGAACCCAGTACCAGGTGCCCCAGCGGATGCGCGCGCAGCGCGACGAGCCACGGCGCCTGGACCAGCTGGCCGAATTCCACGGCAAAGCAGATCAGCAAGGACCACGATGCCAGTTGCCAGGTACGCATGCGCGTGGCGATGATGCCCAGCGCAAAGACAATCATCATGGCCCACAGGGCGTCGCCCGGATACTTGCCGAGCGCGGCGGGAACGAATTGGGGATAGGCGCGCGAGGCCAGGCCCAGCGCGATAACAGCCACGGTTGCGCCCACCTGCAGCAGGCGGCGGCGTTCAGGTTTTACCAGGAACATATTTCCATTCAAAGGCACAATACGGGCCGAACCATTGCGGCCCGTCCGATATTGTACTGCGCGGCCGTGTCCGCCTGTAGCCTAATGCGCCTGGACACGCTCAGCCCAGGTCGACATTCTGCGCCAGGAAATCAAGCAAGACGCGCACGCGCAGCGGCACATGCCCGCCTTGCCCCACGAACACGGCATGCACTTCCTCGCTGTCGCCCGGGTTGCAATCTTCCAGCACGGCCTGCAAGCGGCCGGCCGCGATATCGGCCCGCACCTGGAAGGCCCCCAGGCGCGCCAGTCCCAAGCCCGCCAGCGCCAGTTGCCGCAAGGCTTCGCCATCGCTCGCTTGCGCATTGCCCGTGACCGGCACGACGATGTCGCCTTCAGGCAAGCGCAGCGGCCAACCCGAGCGGGCGCGCGCGTAGTTGGCATCGAGCAGATTGTGCGATGCCAGCTCGGCAGGCGTCAACGGCGTGCCGCGCCGCGCCAGGTAGGCTGGCGACGCCACGATCACCATGCGCGTCTGGCCCAGCTTGCGCGCCAGCAAGCTGGAACTTTTCAGGGGACCGGCCCGCACGGCCACATCCGTGCGCTGCTCGAGGATATCGACCACTGCATCCGTGAGCTCGATGTCGAGCGTCACCTCCGGAAAGCGTTCCAGAAACAGCGGCGCCAGCGGCAGCAAAAAATGCTGGCCGAACGGCACGTTCGCATTGACCCTGATCTTTCCGCGCGGCACATCCTGCACACCGGCGCAGCGCTCGGCCTCGTCCAGGGCCGCCAGCACGTGCCTGCCCCGTTCATACAGGCCGCAGCCCTCGGCCGTCAGTTGCAGCTGGCGCGTGGAGCGGTTCAACAGGCGCGCGCCCAGGCGCTCCTCCAGCCGCGAGACGAGCTTGCTGACGGCCGAGGGCGTCATGCCGCAGGCGCGCGCGGCGGCGGAAAAGCCGCCCAGTTCCACCACGCGCACAAACACTTCCAGCTCGCCGGAACGGTTCACTTCCAGTCTGGCCATTGTGAATTCAACTCATAAATGTTCTTCGATGAGATAGTCTAGTGCATAAATGGCTTTGCTTTCATCATGCGCACATTCCCCTTGATGAAGCGAGCCGCCATGCAACGATTTTCCCTCCTCCCCGCCACTCTGCTGAGCCTGGCACTCGGCACGAGCCCTGTCCAGGCCGCCAACGCCGATACCACCTGGCTGGCCAGCTGGACGGCCAGTCCGCAAGCCGTGTGGAGCAGCGACTTCCTGTTCCCCAGCAATGTGCCCGCCGTGCTGCACGGGCACACCGTGCGCCAGGTGGCGCGCCTCAGCGTGGGCGGCCCGCGCGTGCGCATCGTGCTGTCGAATGCGTATGGCAAGGTGCCGCTGCGCATCGGCACGGCCACCGTGGCCCTGGCCGCATCCGGCTCAGCCATCAAGCCCGGCAGCCTGCGCACGCTCACGTTTGCCGGCCAGCCCTCGGCCAGCGTGGCGCCGGGCGCGCCGATCATCAGCGACCCCGTCGACCTGTCCGTGCCGGACCTGGCCCGGCTGACGGTAAGCATCCATTTGCCGCAAGCCAGTCCCGTCTCCACGTTTCACTGGGATGGCCGCGAGACGGCGTGGATCGCCCCGCATGACCAGACGCGGGCCGCACGCATCGATGATGCACAAGCCGGCGTGCAGACCACCACGGCCCGCCTCTTGCTCAGCGCCATCGAGGTGCAAGCGGCGCCGGGGACGCAAGCCGTGGCCATCCTTGGCGATTCGATTACCGATGGCGCCAGCGCCAGCCTGGGGATGGATGCGCGCTGGCCCGATTTCCTGGCCGAACGCCTGGCGCCGCAGGGCGTGGCCGTGATCAATGCGGGCATTTCCGGTGCGCGGCTGTTGTCCGATGGAATGGGAGTCAATGCCCTGGCGCGCTTCGAGCGCGACGTGCTGGCGCAACCGGGCGTGCGCTCGGTGGTCGTCTTGTTGGGGATCAATGACATCAGCTGGCCCGGCACGGCATTTGCGCCACGGGAAAAACGGCCGACATTGGAGGAACTAAGCAGCGGCTACGTCCAGCTGGTCGCCCAGGCCCGCAGCCGCGGCGTGCGCGTGGTCGGCGCCACCCTGACGCCGTTCGCAGGCGCCCTGCCCGGCACGCCCCTGAGCGACTATTACCAGCCAGAAAAAGATGCGCTGCGCCAGCAACTGAATGCGTGGATACGCAACAGCGGCACGTTCGACGCCATACTCGACTTCGATGCCTGGGCGCGCGATCCCGCGCATCCGCTGCGCCTGCTGCCCGCCTACGACTCGGGCGACCACCTGCACCCGGGCGATGCAGGCAACCGGGCGCTGGCGGAAAGGATAGCCCTGCCGCTGCTATTGAATCAGTCGCCGAGGCCTGCGTACAGAGCAGTGCTCAAGTAGCGCTCGCCGAACGACGGGATGATGGTGACGATGGTCTTGCCCGCGTTTTCCGGGCGGCGCGCCACTTGCAGGGCGGCCCACAGGGCGGCGCCCGACGAGATGCCGACCAACAAGCCTTCGTCGCTGGCGGCCAGGCGCGCCGTGGCAAACGCGTCGTCATTCTTGACGCAAATGATTTCGTCGTAGATGGCCGTATTCAAAATCTGCGGCACGAAGCCGGCGCCGATGCCCTGGATCGGATGCGGGCCCTTGGTCCCCTTCGACAGCATCGGCGATGCTTCCGGTTCCACGGCGATCATTTGCAGGCCAGGCTTGCGTTCCTTCAACACTTCGCCAATGCCGGTAATCGTACCGCCCGTGCCCACGCCAGCGATGACGATGTCCACTTGTCCATCCGTGTCGCGCCAGATTTCCTCGGCCGTCGTGGCGCGGTGGATGGCGGGGTTGGCGGGATTGTTGAATTGCTGCAGCATCAGGTAGCGCGGGTCGGCTGCCACCAGTTCCTCGGCCTTGCGGATGGCGCCCAGCATGCCTTCACTGCCGGGCGTGAGCACCAGCTCGGCGCCGTAGGCGCGCAGCAAGATGCGCCGCTCGCGGCTCATGGTGTCGGGCATGACGAGGGTGCAGCGGTAGCCGCGCGCGGCGCAGACCATGGCCAGCGCGATGCCCGTGTTGCCGCTGGTGGGCTCGACGATGACGGTATCGGGATGAATCTTGCCTGCGGCTTCCGCGGCGACGATCATGGACAGGCCGATGCGGTCCTTGACGCTGTGCGCGGGATTATAGAATTCGAGTTTGGCCAGGATGGTGGCCACACTGCCGGCGGCGATGCGGTTGATGCGCACCAGGGGGGTGTTGCCGATCAGTTCAGTGACGTCGTTGGCGATGTTCATGGGAGTCTCCACAGCAATTACAGAAGAATCCAGTCTACCGCTTTTTCACGGCAGCGCACGTGGTGCGCTGCCGAAACTGAACAATTACTTCACGTCCAGCAATTCCACGTCGAAGATCAGTGCCGAGTTCGGCGGGATGTCGCCGTTGCCCGCGCCGCGCGGACCATAGGCCAGTTCGCCTGGAATGATCAGGGTGCGCTTGCCGCCCACTTTCATGCCGGCCACGCCTTGGTCCCAGCCCTTGATGACCATGCCCTTGCCGAGCGGGAAGTCAAACGGGCCACGGCCCACGGAGCTGTCGAACTTCTTGCCGCGCGAATCTTTCGCCAGGGGACGGTACAGCCAGCCCGTGTAATGCACGGTGACATTACTGCCAGCGGACGCTTCCTTGCCCGTGCCGACCTTGTTGTCGATCAGAATCAATTTATCGGCGACAGGGCCGGGGCTCAGCGAGACGGCGGAGGCGGGAACAGGCGCTGGCGCCTGTGCCTGCGCCAGCGACGCGGCGACGGAGCAGATCAGGGCAAACAAAACGGAGCTACGCGTCATGATGTATTCTTTCAGTGAGTTTCGGTGAGATCCCTGCACCTACGAACCTGGCAGGGAACGCCAATAATAGCAAACCGCCGCAACGATAGGAAAAACTTGTCGCCCGATACCCATTGCCCCCGCCTGTTTTACGCGCTATGGCCCGATGCGGCCACGCGCGCGGCGCTGGCCGCCTGGCAGGCACTGCTGGACGGCAAGCCCGTGCGCCCGGACAAGCTGCACCTGACCCTGGCTTTCCTGGGCCAGCGCCCGGCCAGCGAGCTGCCGGTCCTGCTGGACATCCTGGCGCACTTGCCGGCGCGTCCCATGCCCTTGCTGTTCGATCACGCCAGCCACTTCCCCAAGCTGGCGCTGGCCTGGGCCGCCCTGGCGCAGCCCTCGCCCGCCCTGCTGGACTTGCGCGCGGCCTGCATGCACGGCCTGATGGAGCAGGGGCTGGCGCCGCGTTTCGAGCACGACCGCTTTACGCCGCACGTGACCCTGGCGCGCCAGGCGCCGCCACCGGCCAGCCAGGACTTCGCGCCCATCGCCTGGCAGGCGGACGAGCTGGTGCTGGTGGAATCGTTCAAAAGCAGCGGCGACTACCGCATCCTGGCCGGCAGGAAATTAACCTAGGCGGCGTCCGGCACTGGCATTGGCACTGGCACTTCAGCAACTTTGTCCTGGCGCAAGCTTTTCAGCGCATGGGCGGCCGCCACCATGCCGAAGCTGGCCGTCACCACCACGCTGGAACCGAAGCCGGCACAGTTCAGGCCCGTGACGCCGGCTGGCGCGCCATCGATGGCGCACGCTTCCGCGCTCTCGGGCGTGCTCAACGGTTCCATGGAAAACACGGCGTCGACATTGAATTTGTTTTTCACGCCACGGGGGAAACCATATTCGGTACGCAACAATTTTCGCACGCGCTTGAGCAGCGGTTCCTGTTCCGTTTTCGCCAGGTCGCGCACAGCAATCAAGGTCGGGTCCGTCTGCCCGCCCGCGCTGCCGATGGTCAGCATGGGAATGTTGTGCGCACGGCAATACGCGATCACGGCCGCTTTCGCCTTGGCATTGTCGATAGCGTCGACGAGATAGTCAAAATCGCACCCGCCCAGCAACTGGTCCAGATTATCAGGGGTAATAAAATCCTCGACCTGCGTGACCTGGCAAAACGGGTTGATCAGTTCGATGCGTTCGGCCAGGGCCGTGATCTTGGCCTTGCCGATGGTGTCGCTCATGGCCTGGATCTGGCGGTTGATATTCGATTCGGCAACATTGTCCAGGTCGATCAGGGTCAGGCGGCCGACGGCGCTGCGCGCCAGCGCTTCGACGATCCAGGAACCGACGCCGCCCACGCCGATCACACACACATGCGCGGCGCGGAAGCGTGCCAACGCGGGGGCGCCGTACAGGCGGGCAATGCCGCCGAAGCGCCGCTCAAAATCGATCTCGGTCAAGTCCATGGAAATTAGTTCATTGGTGGAGGTATGCATGGCGCCATTTTAACGGACACTGCGCTGGCGGATATTCTAAAATAGCCGAATTGACACAGCGACAAGCTGCATTGTCGCCGCGCCCCCACACCGCCCACCACGAGAACACGCCATGACCTCTCCCCTGTTCGACTCCGTTCCCGGCTTTGACCAGCCCATCGCCGTGCTCAAGCATTGCCACGACAAGATCCGCAAGCAGTTAACGACCTTGCAAAACCTGCTGGGCCACCTGGGACAGAATGGCAACACGCCGGAAGCGCAGCAGGCGGCCAAGGCCGTGTTGCAATACTTTAATAAAGCCGCCCATCTGCACCATGACGATGAAGAGCAGGACTTGATGCCCATGCTGCAGGCGACGGCCACGGGCGAGGACGCCGCCTTGCTGGCCACCCTGGTGCCGGAAATCCTGGCCGACCACCAGCGCATGGACCAGGCCTGGCTGACCCTGCGCCCGGAACTGGACGCCATCGCGGCCGGCACGGACTCGCAGTTGTCGCATGATGGCGTGCGCGACTATGCCGCCGCCTACCAGGCCCACATGGCCAAGGAAGAGGGACAACTGGCACCCATGGCCAAGCGCCTGTTCAGCGCGCAACAGATGGAACAGCTGGGCACGGCCATGCAGCGCCGCCGCGGCATCGCGCCCGATGCGCCAGAAGCCGCCGCAGTGCCGGACGCGGCCGCCGTGCTGGCGGCCATGCGCACCGATTACGTCCAGTCCAGCCTGAGCGAGACGGATGTACTGGCCGATCCCATCGCCCAGTTCCAGAAATGGTTTGCCGAGGCTGTCAACGCGCAGGTGATGGAGCCGAACGCCATGGACTTGTCCACCGTCACGCCTGATGGCAAGCCCAGCTCGCGCATCGTACTGATCAAGCAGTTCGATGAACGGGGCTTTACCTGGTACACGAATTACCACAGCGACAAGGGCCAGCAGCTCGAGCACAATCCAAACGCCGCCCTGCTGTTCTTCTGGCGCGAGCTGGAGCGGCAAGTGCGCATCGAGGGCACGGTGGTGAAGACCACGGCGGCCGAGAGCGACGAGTATTTCAATGTACGTCCCGTGCAAAGCCGGCTGTCGGCGATTGCCTCACAGCAAAGTACACCGATCGCCAGCCGCGCCGAGCTGGAAAGCCATTACGCGGCCGTGGCCGCCGCCATCGGCGACGCGCAGCCGCCGCGTCCGGCCCATTGGGGCGGCTACCGCTTGCAGCCGGAACGCATCGAGTTCTGGCAGGGACGCCGTTCGCGCTTCCACGACCGCATCGTGTTTACGCGCGGTGCTGACGGGCAATGGAGCATGCAGCGCTTGCAACCCTGAGCAGGATAAGCAAGGCGGCGCAAAGCAAGCTGGTCAATATAGGTGTAGGCTATGAGGGTAGAAGTTACTAAATGACATTGTTTCTCAATTTGCGGCCCCAGCTGGGGTTGCTGCATTGGAGGCCATTTTGTTTGTACAAAACCAACTCAAGTCCTGGATCGCCAGCATCCGCAGCAAGACCGCCTTGCCGCTACGCATAGAATTGTGGAATGGCCAGCATGTCGACCTGTCCAGCGAAGCGCCCAGAGTCACCATCCGCCTGCCGACCGTCGCCTCGGCCCGCTATCTGCTGAACCCGTCGCTGGCCAATCTGGGCTCGGCCTACGTGGAAGGCAATATCGAAGTCAAGGGCACGGCGATGGACATGATTTCCATCTGCAATGCCCTGGCCCGCAATACCTTGAAGCCGGAAGGCAAGCTGGCGCGCATCGTGCGCAGCTTTACGCATGACAAGAGCAAGGATGCCGAAGCCATCCGCTACCACTATGACGTGTCGAACGCGTTCTACGAACAGTTTCTCGACCCCGCCCTCGTGTATTCCTGCGCCTACTTCGAACACGGCGATGAAACCCTGGCGCAGGCGCAAGTCAAGAAGATCGACCATATCCTGAAAAAAATCCAGTTGCAGCCGGGCCAGACCCTGCTCGACATCGGCTGCGGCTGGGGGGCCCTCGTCATTCGTGCCGCACAACAATATGGCGCTCGCTGCGTGGGCGTGACCCTGTCGGAAAACCAGTACGCGCTGGCGCGCGAGCGCGTGGCGGCAGCCGGCCTGGCCCACCTGATCGACATCCGCCTGCAGGATTACCGCGACGTGACGGGCCAGTTCGACCGCATCACCAGCGTGGGCATGTTCGAGCACGTGGGCCTGAAACACTTGCCCGACTACTTTTCCATCATCAACAAGCTGCTGGCGCCCGATGGCATGGCGATGAACCACGGCATCACCTCGACCGATCCTGACAATGGCGAAACGCCGTATGGCGGCGGGGAATTCATCGAAAAATATGTGTTTCCGCACGGCGAGCTGGCGCACATCGGCAATGTGCTCAAGACCATGCAGCAAGGGGGACTGGAAGTGCTGGACGTGGAAAACCTGCGGCGCCACTATGCGCGCACCTGCGCCCTGTGGACGGAGAATTTTGAAGCCCATGCCGAGCAGATCCGCCCGCTGGCGGGCGAACGGCGCTTCCGCATCTGGCACGTCTACCTGGCCGGCTGTGCCTATGCTTTCGAGCAAGATTTGATCAGCTTGTACCAAATCGTCTGCGTCAAGGCGGGCCGACGCTCTTCCACCCTGCCCTGGTCGCGCAACTATATGTATGCGCAGGACGCCAAGCCGGCGCCCGTGCTCGCCAGCTGACAGGCACGCTGGGCATCACTTCAGGCGCCCCGCGTACATGGCGCGGAATTTCTCCACCTTGGGCACGACGACCAGAGCGCAATAGCCCTGCAAGGGATGCTGCTCGACATAATTCTGGTGGTAATCCTCAGCCGTATAAAAGGTGGCTGCCGGCGCCAGCTGCGTGACGATGGGCGCATCCCACACGCCGGCCATTTCGGCCAGTACCTTGCGCGCCACGCTTTCCTGCCCGGCCGATTGGTAATGGATGACGGAACGGTATTGCGTACCGACATCGTTCCCCTGCCGATTCAGGGTGGTGGGATCGTGCAGCGTAAAAAAGATTTCCAGCAAGTCGTGGTAACTGATGACGGCAGGATCGAATTCCAGCCGCACCACTTCCGCGTGGCCCGTGTCGCCCGTGCATATCTGTTCATACGTGGGGTTGGGCACGCTGCCGCCCGTGTAGCCGGACTCGACGCGCGTCACGCCGCGCACTTCCGCGTACACGGCAGCGAGGCACCAAAAACAGCCACCGCCCAATACCGCCACTTCCGTCTGCTCATTCATGATGCCCTCCTGCAACGCCTCTGCGACGTATCATTTCACCACTGTAACGTAAAGCGCCATGGCCTGCAGCGTCGCTTGAAACGGCGCGTGAAGCACCGCACATAGGGGCATGCTGGCCACGATTGCGCTGGCGCGGCCGATTTTTGGCATAATGTCAGCAAATAGACAGGTCACCCATGAACACACGCTCTCCCCGCGCGCCAGCGCAAGAATTCGATACGACACATTTCCGTCAGGCACTGTCGCAGTTTGCCACCGGCGTGACGGTCATTACGACGCGCCTGGCCGACGGCAGTTTCCGTGGCTTGACGGCCAGTTCCTTCAATTCCGTCTCGCTGTCGCCGCCCCTGGTGCTATGGAGCCTCGGTTCCGTGGCGAACAGCATGCCCATTTTCAGCGGCAACTCGCACTACGTCATCAACGTGCTGGGCGCCGACCAGGCGGAACTGGCGCAGCGCTTTTCACGCCGCACGCCCAATCCCTTCGACGACGTGGAATACGAACTGTCGCGCACGGGCCAGCCCATCCTGAAAGGCGCATCGGCCTGGTTCGAATGCCACAACCGCAGCCGCTACCCGGAAGGCGATCACGTCATTTTCGTGGGCGAAGTGGAACAATGCGCTTTTGCCGCGCAGCCGCCCTTGATCTTCCACAATGGAAAGTTCAATACACCGCCGGCCTGAGCGGGACAAAAAAAAATCCGCCGAGGCGGATTTTTTGTTTTACAGGGTAAATTTGTACCCGATGCTGACACTCACGGCAACCGGGTCGAGCTTGATATCCTGCGTCTGCCCCGTCGAGAATTTCGCCCTGGTTTTCAGGTAGGTCTTGACCACGGCCACGTCGGCAAACCAGCGCTCATTGATGGCCAAGGTGCTGCCGACCACCAAGCTGCCTGTCAGCTTGTTGTCCATACGGTAGGTCACTGGTTTTCCACCCGGATCCAGCAAGGCCGTCATCTGGCCCGAGCCTTTTTCCTTCTGGAAATAGGCATACGTCAAGCCCCCGCCCACGTAAGGGCGGATCATCGCATTGGGCTGGAAGAAACGGTACTGGATGAAAGCCGTCGGCGGCAAGGCTTCCGCCGTCCCCAGCTTGCCCGTGCCCTTGATGGCACCGGCGCCGATCAAGTCATGCTTGTACGGCACGCCCAGGATCATTTCAGCGGAAACATTGTCCGTGATCATGTAGGCAAAGGTCAGGATGGGCTTGGTATCCGACTTGACGTCGGCCTTGGTGCCCGGCAGTGCCGGCGCGGAAATGTCGCCACTGTCCACGTGCGGCGTGATCTTGTTGAGGCCAGCCTTGGCCATCCAGGTGCCTGCGCTTTGCGCCGAAGCGCCCGTCGCCATGGCCATCGCGGCTGCCGCGGCCAGCACGCGTACAGCGGTATTCAAACGATTCTTCATCTTGTCTCCTGATTCAATATGTGCGAAGTGTTCCGCGTCAAGTCTTGTCGCTGCCGGCAGCGGCTGCGCCTCCCAGGCACGGCCGCTGCGGCCATCCCTTACAGCCAGCCCCGCACGACCATGTCCTTGGCCACATAACGGGCCAGCAACAGGTTATTGAACGGCGTAGGATGCACATCGTCGGCATACGAGTAGTGGCTGACGTCGCCCGCTTTCAGGTTCGAGCCATTGCACACGAGCGAGCTGCCCAATATGTTTTTCGCTGGCGTCAGGTCGCATGCCGTCTCGCTGACGTTGGTCAGGCCATACGGGCCAGGATTGGTGCCCTGGTCATGGCTGACGGCAAACACGTCGACCAGCAAGACTTTCGCATTGCCGTTCAAGCCGGCGCTCAGTTCGCCATTGAAGGCGCCGACCATGGCATTGATGAGCGCCTTGGTGTTGGCATCCTTGCTCAAGCCCGATGGCGTACCGGCCACGTCCGGCAGGTTGTTGACCACCACATAGTTGGCGCCCTTGGCAATGACCTGGTCCTTGACCAGCGCCACCAGTTCGCTACCAGCCTGTTTCATGGCGGCAACCAGCAAAGGCCCCTGAGCCGCAGCGTAATCGGCACCGGCCTTGGCGCCGGCAGCATTGCCCGTCACTGTCGCATCGGCTTGTGCCTTGGCGACCAGCGGGCCATATACGGCAGGCGAAGCGACGGCCGTATTACCGGCAATGACAGCAGCTTGCACGGCGGCACCAACGATGGTCGCCGACGTGGCGCCAGGCGCGGCGCTGGCTGTCTTGACGGCGGCGCCGATGGCAGCCGCTGCCGTGGCAGGATTGGTGGCGCCGGCCGCCAGGGCCATGGTCAGGTTGGTGGCGAAGGCCTGGGCGCCAGCGGCCGCGCCAGCAGCCTGGCCAGCGGCAGTCGCGCCCGTTTGCAATGCGCCCAGCTGATACAGCACGTCATTGCCGCCTGCCATCACGAAGACGGCTTCCGTGCCGCTGAACTTGCCGCCGGAAACAGCCAGGTGGTTCGCGATCTGCGTCACCACGGGCACAGTCAGGGCGCCCAGCGCACTGCCCGTCGCCTTGTTATTCGGGCCAACCGGATTGGTCACGCGCGAACCACCCATGGCGTAGCCGAAACAGCCGGCATGCTTGACGCGGGCAACGGCCAATCCCTGCGCCGCATTGCCTTCCAACCCAGTCTCGGCAGCACATGGCGCGGCCAGGCCGAATTGCGCGGCCAGGTGCTCGGTCCAGTTCTTGCCCGTCAGTTCAGGATTGATCTTGGTATTGTCGCCATTGATGGTGAACTTGCCGCCACCTTTCGCCGCCACCGTACCCACGGCATACGAGCCGACGTCGGACAGGCTGTCGCCGAACGACACCTGCGCCGTGTATTTGACTTTCAAGGTTTGATCACCGCCACTGGCGCCGCCGCAACCTGCCAGGACAGCCGCCGCCAGCACGGCCAGCGCGAATTTTGTTTGATGCATTTTGTCTCCTCGGTCTTTTTTCTGGTTTCTAAACGAACGGGCGTGCTATTCGCTACCCAACTAATATGCCATCGTTCCTCAGGCTTGTATAGAAAATATGTTTTAAAAATCAACGGAATAACAACACCGTCGGTGCCCTGTCACAACCGGGCGATCCGCTGAATTATGGAGGATTTACTATGTTTCGTGGCAAGCATCTCTATTGCGCTGCATCAAGAAAAAGCCCCTTGCGGGGCTTTTTATGATGGGGACAGGAATTGCTGCAAGATACCACTTGAGCCGAACGCGGCACGCCGCAAGCGGTCATTCACGCCCAGCCACGCGGGGCCGGTGGGCGGTGCTTCGACGAGTATCAGCTCGGCGCCGACCTGGTCCATCGTGCGCAGCGAGGCATACAGCGCATGTGCGTAATTTTCCGGGGTCGCCGCCAGGCGCACGCTGGCGCTGGCTGGCGGCAGATCCGAATAGTGGATCAGGGCCACGCGGCGCCCGTCATTGAGCAGGCGGTTCAAGGTGGCGCCCACGTCGTCGCTGTGTTGCATCGCAACAGGCGTGTGCGGCGCGTAGTGCGATTCCAGGGTGCCCGAGGCGCGCGGCGCAGCTGCGTCCGCCACGGCCGGTGCGCGGCCAATCACGGCAGCGATCTGCTCGCTGCTGATATGGCCGGGACGCAACAGCACGGGACCGTGTGTGGCCAGGCGCGACAGGTCGACGATGGTCGACTCGATGCCCACGTCGCTCTGCCCGCCATCGAGTACCAGGCCCAGCAAGCCGCTATCGAGTTCCGCCGCGAATTCATCGCGCACATGCTGCGCCGTGGTCGGGCTGACATTGCCGAACTTGTTCGCCGACGGCGCCGCCAGGCCGCCGTTGCCGCCCTTGAAGGTACGTAGCAATGCGATAGCCACCGGATGCGACGGGCAGCGCAAGCCCACCGTGTCCTGGCCGCCGGAAACGGCGTCGGGGATATGCGCGGCGCGCTTGACGATCAGGGTCAGCGGACCAGGCCAGAATGCAGCCACCAATTGCTGCGCTTCCACGGGAATGTCGTCGGACCAGTGCGCCAAGTCGGCGCCGGGCGCCACGTGCACGATCACGGGGTGGTCCGATGGACGGCCCTTGGCTTCATAGATGCGCGCCACGGCGGCCGGGTTTTCCGCATCGGCGCCCAGGCCATACACCGTTTCCGTCGGGAAAGCGACGAGGCCGCCCGCCTCCAGCACGGCAGAAGCCGCTGCCAGGTCTTGTGCGGGCACGCTCACGGCGCGATTCCCAGGATCAGGCAAGCGTCATGCAGGCGCTGCTGCGCTTGCGGCAAGGTGGCGGCGATGAAGGTCAGGTGGCCCATCTTGCGGCCACGGCGCGGGTCATCCTTGCCATACAGGTGCAAACAGGCGCCCGGCAGCGCCAGCACCTGGTCCCACGCCGGCTCGCAGGCAACATCGCTGCCGTCGGCAAACCAGGCGTCGCCGAGGATGTTAAGCATCACGGCCGGCGAATGCTGGCGCACGTCGCCCAGCGGCAGACGCGCCATGGCCCGCACCTGCTGCGCGAATTGGCTGGTGACGCAAGCGTCCATCGTGTAGTGGCCGCTGTTGTGGGGACGCGGCGCCATTTCATTGACCACCAGGCTGCCATCTTCCAGCACGAAAAATTCGATGCACAGCACGCCGACATAGCCGAGTTCGGCAACCATGGCTTGCGCCGCCCGCTGCGCCTTGGCGGCACAATCGTCCGACACGTTCGGGCCCGGCACGGTGGTGGTAAACAGCACGCCGTCACGGTGCACGTTTTCGGCGATCGGATACACGACCGATTCGCCGTCCACGCCGCGCGCCGTCAACACGGACACTTCATACGCCAGCGGCAGCATCTTTTCCAGCAGGCAAGTTACTTGTCCCATTTCCGCGAAGGCGGCGCGCACATCGTCGCGCGTGCGCACACGGAACTGGCCCTTGCCGTCATAGCCCATGCGCACGGTTTTCAGTATGCCCGGCAGCAAGTTGTCGCCGATGGCATCGATGTCGTCCTGCGTGGCGATGACCATGTGCGGCGCCGGCAGCACGCCCGACTTGCCCGCACAGTCGACAAAGAAACGCTTTTCCGCGATGCGGTCCTGCGCCACCGATACGCCGTGGGCATCCGGCGCCACGAAGACGTGGTTGGCCAGGCGCGACAGGCTGTCGGCCGGCACGTTTTCGAATTCCGTGGTGACGGCCAGGCATTGTGCCGCCAGGGCGTCGAGACCCGCCACATCGTCATAACCGGCATTGACGAGGCGCTGCGCCACCTGCCCCGCAGGGCAGGCATCGGACGGTTCCAGTACAGCTACCTGGTAGCCCATGCTCTGGGCGGCCTGGGCAAACATGCGGCCGAGCTGGCCGCCGCCCATCACGCCCAGCCACGCCGGTGGATGAGCGGCGGGCAGCAATGGGGAAGTCGATTTACTATTCATTATTTTTCAAACACATTATTCAGGCAAGACCATGGCCTTGGCGGCGGCCGTTTGCGTGGTGCGGAAGGCTTCCAGACGCTCGGCCAGGGCGTCGTCATTGGCCGCAAGCATCGCCACCGCCGTCAGCGCCGCATTTGCCGCACCCGCTTCGCCGATGGCGAAGGTGGCGACCGGCACGCCCTTGGGCATTTGCAGGATGGACAGCATGGAATCTTCGCCACGCAAGTATTTCGATGGCACGGGCACGCCCAGTACCGGGACGATGGTCATCGCGGCCACCATGCCAGGCAGGTGGGCCGCGCCGCCGGCGCCGGCGATGATGGCGCGCAAGCCGCGCGCGCGCGCGCTTTTCGCGTACGCATACATTTCGTCGGGCATGCGGTGCGCGGAAATGACTTGCGCTTCGTACGGCACGCCGAACTGTTTCAGGATGGCAACCGCATTCTGCATCACTTCCCAGTCCGAGGACGAACCCATGATGACGCCGACCAGCGGCTTATTTTGCTCGCTCATCTCAGGCCTTCAGCTTCTCGCCCGTCAGGCGTTCGATGGCTTCGAAATACTTGGCCTGGGTTTTTTCGATGACGTCGGCCGGCAGGGCTGGCGCCGGTGCGGTCTTGCCCCAGGTCAGGGTTTCCAGGTAGTCGCGCACGAACTGCTTGTCGAACGACGGTGGCGAAATGCCAGGCTGATACGAATCGGCAGGCCAGAAGCGCGATGAATCGGCCGTCAGTACTTCATCCATCAGATGCATGACGCCATTGTCGTCCAGGCCGAATTCAAACTTGGTGTCGGCGATGATGATGCCGCGCGTGGCAGCGTATTCGGCGGCCGTCTTGTACAGGGCAATGGCCACATCGCGCATCTTGGCGGCCAGGTCGGCGCCGATGCGCTCTTCCATTTCAGCAAAGCTGATGTTTTCATCATGCTCGCCCAGTTCGGCCTTCGCTGCCGGGGTAAAGATCGGTTCCGGCAGTTTTTCCGCTTGCTGCAGGCCGGCTGGCAAGGCGATGCCGCAGATGCTGCCCGTGTCCTGGTAATCTTTCCAGCCCGAACCGATGATGTAGCCGCGCACGACTGCCTCGACCATGATCGGTTTCAAGCGCTTGGCCACCACGGCGCGGCCCTTGACTTGCTCCACTTCCTCGGGCGCCACCACGGATTCCGGCGCCACGCCGGTCAGGTGGTTCGGCACGATATGGCCCAGTTTCTCGAACCAGAAGTCGCTCATCTGGTTGAGAACCTTGCCCTTGCCGGGGATAGGCTCGTTCATGACGACATCGAAGGCCGACAGGCGGTCCGTGGTGACGATCAAGATCTTGTCGTCGCCAACGGCGTAGTTGTCGCGGACCTTGCCGTGGCCCAGCAATGGCAGGGAGTGGATGGAAGTCTGATAGAGGCTGTTCATAGCGGGGGAATAGTTGGATGAAACGAAACCGGCAGGCAGGGGGTGCCCGCCGGTCGAGAAAATCGGGCACGGAGCATTGCATCCGGCCCGTTCCAGACAGAATTTTACTTCACAATTTGCGACAGCTCGCCGGCCTTGTAGCGCTCGGCCATTTTTTCCATCGTGATGACCTTGATTTTCGACGCCTGGCCTTCGCAGCCGAAAGCCTGCATGCGCGCGCGCACGATTTGCTCGGCGGCGGTGCGGGCTGGCTTCAGGAAGTCGCGCGGGTCGAATTTCGACGGGTTCTCGAACAGATACTTGCGGATCGCGGCCGTCATCGCCAGGCGGATGTCGGTGTCGATGTTGATCTTGCGCACGCCGTGACGGATGCCTTCCTGGATTTCCTCGACTGGCACGCCGTAGGTTTCCTTCATGTCGCCGCCGAATTCGCGGATGATGGCCAGCAATTCCTGCGGTACCGACGAGGAACCGTGCATCACCAGGTGGGTGTTCGGGATGCGCGCGTGGATTTCCTTGATGCGGTCGATGGCCAGGATGTCGCCCGTTGGCTTGCGCGTGAACTTGTAGGCGCCATGCGAGGTGCCGATGGCGATCGCCAGGGCGTCGCACTGGGTGCGCTGCACGAAGTCGGCCGCTTGCGCCACGTCCGTCAGCAGTTGCTCGCGGGTCATGGTGCCGTCGGCGCCGTGGCCGTCTTCCTTGTCGCCCTTCATGGTTTCCAGCGAACCGAGCACGCCCAGTTCCGCTTCCACCGTCACGCCGATGGCGTGCGAGAATTTCACCACTTCACGCGACACTTCCACGTTGTATTCGTACGAAGCGACCGACTTGCCGTCCGCTTCCAGCGAACCGTCCATCATGACGGACGTGAAGCCCGAGCGGATGGCGGCCATGCAGACGGCCGGCGACTGGCCGTGATCCTGGTGCATGACGACGGGAATGTGCGGATACGCTTCGACGGCGGCGTCGATCAGGTGGCGCAGGAACGCTTCACCGGCGTACTTGCGCGCGCCAGCGGACGCTTGCATGATCACCGGGCTGTTGAGCGCATCGGCGGCAGCCATGATGGCTTGCACTTGCTCCAGGTTGTTGACGTTGAAAGCAGGAATGCCATAACCGTTTTCGGCGGCATGGTCCAGCAGTTGACGCATGGATACGAGAGACATGGTAATACTCCAGATAACAATAGAAACCGTTGCGGCGCTTCGCGGTGGTCAATAACCGCGCCGGCGCCTGAATTCTTGGGCCTTATTCAAATTCGCCCACTGTTACAATCTTCAAGGCATTCGTGCCGCCCACCTGGCCCATCGGCTCGCCCCAGGTGACGACGATCATGTCGCCCTTGCGGACGATGCCCTGCGCCACCAGCAGCTCTTCCGCCTGCTTCAGCACTTGCGCGCTGGGGGCGTTCTGCATCAGATGATACGCCCGAACATTGCGGTACAGCGCGGCTTTGCGCAAAGTCGTCACGCTGGGCGTGAGTGCATAGATCGGCGTATCGATACTGTGGCGGCTCATCCACAAGGCGGTGGAACCCGATTCCGTCAGCGCCACGATGGCTTTGACGCGCAAGTGGTGGGCCGTAAACAGCGCGCCATACGCGATCGACTGGTCGATGCGGGTAAATGTGACGTTGAGGAAATCGGCATCGAGCTTGTTGTATTCGGACTGTTCCGCTTCCACGCAGATGGCGGCCATCATTTCCACCGTCTCGATCGGGTACTTGCCCGAGGCCGTTTCGGCCGACGTCATGACGGCGTCCGTGCCATCGAGCACGGCATTGGCCACGTCGGACACTTCCGCTCGGGTCGGCACGGCGTTGACGATCATCGATTCCATCATCTGCGTGGCCGTGATGGCCAGCTTGTTCGACGCGCGCGCCATCTTGATCATGCGTTTCTGCAAGGCCGGCACGGCCGCATTGCCCACTTCCACGGCCAGGTCGCCCCGCGCCACCATGATGCCGTCGGACGCATCGAGGATTTCCTGCAGCGCGGGAATGGCTTCCGCGCGCTCGATCTTGGCGATCATCATCGGCTTGTGGTGGTACGGTTCGCCGGCGATATTGGCCAGCTGGCGCGCCATTTCCATGTCGGTCGCGCATTTCGGGAAGGAAATGGCCAGATAGTCGGCCTGGAAACTCATGGCCGTCTTGATATCTTCCATATCCTTGGCCGTCAGCGCGGGCGCGGACAGGCCGCCGCCCTGGCGGTTGATGCCCTTGTTGTTCGACAACTCGCCGCCGATCTTGACGGTGGTGTGGATTTCGCTGCCGTGGATACGCTCGACGATCAGCACGATGAGGCCGTCGTTCAGCAGCAGCACGTCGCCCTTGTGCAAATCGCGCGGCAGGGCCTTGTAGTCGAGGCCGACGCGTTCCTGGTTGCCCAGTTCGCCGTTTTCGCCCCACTTGGCGTCGAGGATGAAGCGCTCTCCCGCTTCGAGCTGAATGCGCGTGTTTTCAAACTTGCCGACGCGAATCTTCGGCCCTTGCATGTCGGCCATGATCGCCACTTCGCGCCCGCACTCGGCCGCCGCCAGACGCACCAGCGCCGCGCGGTCGATATGGTCCTGTGCCTTGCCGTGGGAAAAATTCAAACGCACCACGTCGACACCCGCACGTATCATCTTCACCAGGATATCGAAGTCGGTGGAGGCAGGGCCGATTGTTGCTACGATTTTTGTACCGCGTGGCATAGGAGTCCTTGTGCGCGAGCGAAGGTGAGCAAGGCCGGCTCGATGCTGCATCCGGCAAGGTAAAAGCGCAGCGGTCAGGCTGCGCTTGGTATTGCACTACAGTCAGGCTTTATCAGCCAGCACGTTGCATGAGAATTTCTACTGCGGGCAAAGTCTTGCCTTCCAAGAACTCCAGGAAAGCGCCGCCGCCCGTCGAGATATAGCTGATTTTATCGGTAATGTCGTATTTGGCAATCGCCGCCAGGGTGTCGCCACCGCCAGCGATGGAGAATGCTTTCGAATCGGCGATGGCCATGGCCAGGGTCTTGGTGCCGTTGCCGAACTGGTCGAATTCGAACACGCCGACCGGGCCGTTCCAGACGATGGTGCCGGCGGCGGCGATCTGCTGTGCCAGCAGGGCCGCCGTTTTCGGGCCGATATCGAGGATCATGTCGTCGTCCGCCACGTCGGCCACGTCCTTGACGGTGGCAACGGCCGCAGGCGAGAATTCCTTGGCGCACACGACATCGACAGGAATCGGCACTTGCGCGCCGCGCTTGGCCATGATCTCGATGATGGCCTTGGCTTCCTCGACGAGTTCCGCTTCCACCAGCGACTTGCCGACGTTCAAGCCGACGGCCTTCATGAAGGTGTTGGCGATGCCGCCGCCGACGATCAGGTTATCGACCTTGTCGGACAGGGCTTTCAAAATGGTCAGCTTGCTCGATACTTTCGAACCAGCAACGATAGCCAGCAATGGGCGGGCTGGCGCGTGCAAAGCTTTCCCCAGTGCATCGAGTTCGGCGGCCAGCAAGGGGCCGGCGCAGGCGACGGGGGCGAACTTGGCGATGCCGTGCGTGGACGCTTCCGCGCGGTGGGCCGTGCCGAACGCGTCGTTGACGTAGATATCGCACAATGTCGCCATTTTTTGCGCCAGCTCATCGCTGTTTTTCTTTTCGCCCTTGTTGACGCGCACGTTTTCCAGCAGGACGACCTGGCCGGCAGCCAGGGATTCCAGGCCGGCGCCGTCGACCCAATTTTGCTTCAATGCAACTTCCTGGCCCAGCAGCTCGGACAAGCGGGCGGCCACGGGCGCCAGGCTGTCGGCCGGCTTGAACTCGCCTTCCGTCGGACGGCCCAGGTGCGACGTCACCATGACGGCGGCGCCAGCGTCCAGCGCGGCGCGGATGGCCGGCACCGAGGCGCGGATGCGCGTGTCTTCGGTGATCTTGCCACTGTCATCTTGCGGGACGTTCAGGTCGGCGCGGATAAACACGCGCTTGCCTTGCAGTGCATTTTGGGCGATCAAATCTTGCAGACGAATGAAGTTGAGAACAGCTGACATGGCGATCCAGATGACGAGTGGAAGGAAGTGCGCTATTTTACCGCAATGCCCAGCGCAAATCCCCGATTTGTCCTGCTTTACTGAAAAACGTGCAACAGTCGCAAGCCCGTGAAAACCAGCATGCCAAACACGATGGTTTGCAGCATATTGCGGCGGATCACAAAAAAGAGCGTAGCGGCAATACCGGATAACAGTTTCAAATTCGACAATTCAAGGTGCACTTGCTGCCCCTCCATCAGCATGTCGGGCGCGATGATGGCCGCCAGCGCGCAGGCCGGCGCATAGCGCAGCATCTCGCCCACGCGGCGCGGAATGGTGATGTGATGGCCGATCAGCCAGAAGGTGCTGCGCGTGGCGGCTGTCGCCACTACCAGCACGGCGATGGCGATCCACACGTCGGCCCTGCCCCAGTCTATGCCGTCAAACATGGCGTTTTGTCCATTTTTCTGTCAACTCTTCCACGGCCATGGCGCTGACCATGCCCACCACCACGGCCACCAGCAAGCCCAGCTTATACGGCAGACTGAAGGCCAGCACGGCCACCGCGCCCGCCACCAGCACGCCGCACAGGGCGGCGCGGCTGAGGATCAGCGGCACCGTCACGCACAGGATCGCCAGGGTGCCGGCAAAGCCCAGCCCCCATTCGGCCGGCACGACGGCGCCCAGCACGATGCCGATGAAGGAACCGATTTGCCAGGCCAGCCAGTTGGGATAGATCAAGCCTTTCAGGAAAGGCAGCTTGGCCGAGTCCGGCGTTTCATGGGGGTAGCGCTGCAGGAACAGGCCCACCGTGATGTCGCCCGCCACATAGCCGAGCGCAAAGCGCTGGCGCCACGGCAGATGGGAAAAATGGGGGGCCAGCAGCACGGAAAAGATGACAAAACGCAAATTAACGACGAGGGCCGTGGCAAAGATCACCCACACGGGCGCCTGCGCGGCCAGCAGGGGCAAGGACGCGAGCTGGGCCGAACCGGCAAAGACAAACAGGGTCATGGCCCCCGCCTGCGCGACAGTCAGGCCGCTTTTCACCATGGCCACGCCCACCACCATGCCCCAGGCGGCGATGCCCAGCAGGGTAGGCGCACCCAGGTTCAACCCGGCGCGCCAGGCATCTTTCAGCAGGGCATCGTCGCTGGCGGCCGGGACGGCGTTCACGCGATGCTCCTGCAGGCGTATTGTGGTAACTGCACAACAATGGTGCGCGGAGAAAGGCTCCGCAACGGTGATACCGGCAAGGCAAATCCAGTCAGTGTGGCGCTGCAGCTGCCATATTTCCGCAAAAACCCGCGCCGCAGCCGAAGATGATCGAGCCGCCATTTTAGCCATGATTTTTGCTGTCTGCCTGAATCCGTTAAAATCGTGGTTTTGGCAGCAGCCGACTTCCTTCCATACAGCCTCACGGAGCATGACAAGATGACAAAAACCACCCAGCCAGCGGTCGAACTCGACAGTAAAGACCTGCCAGCCCACTGCCCTAACCCGGCCATGCCGCTGTGGTCGTCGCATCCGCGTGTGTTCCTGGAATTCAACAAGGACGGTATCGCCAAGTGCCCTTACTGCGGCACGGCCTACACCCTGAAGGAAGGCGCCAGCGCCGGCCATCATTAAACTGCCCAGCGGCGCGCCCCCAGCGCGCCGTTTTCATTTACACAGCTAGCTGTACCGATCAAGCCGGAGTCGTCATGAAACGTCTGAAAGAACTCAATGGCAGCGCCGCCGAAGTCGAAGCGGCGTTCTACGATGCCTTGCACCGCGCCGACCTCGAAGCGCTGATGGCGCTATGGGCCGACGATGAAGAGATCGTCTGCATCCACCCGGGCGGCGCGCGCCTGATCGGCCACGCCGCCATCCGCGCCTCGTGGGAAACCATTTTGGCGGGCGGCGGCCTGCACATCGTGCCGGCGCAGCTGCATGAAACGCACAATCTGATGAGTTCAGTGCACACGGTGATCGAAGGCGTCACCCAGGAAGAAGGCGGTCCGGCGCATCTGCTGGCGACGAATGTGTATGTAAAAACGCCGCGCGGCTGGCGCATCGTGCTGCACCACGCCTCCATCGCCCCCGGCGGCGCACCGGCCGACGCCGCGGGGACGCAGATCCTGCACTGATGTCTTTGCCTCTTATCTACAACGCCCCCTACACCGCCCCGCTCTGGCTGCCTGGCGGCCACGCGCAGACGATTTATCCGGCCGTGTGCCTCGCCAAGCCGGCCGTGGCCTTCCGTCGTGAACGCTGGCAAGCGCCCGATGGCGACTTCGTCGACGTCGACCTGGTCGACGGCCAGCCGGGCCAGCCCTTCGTGGTGCTGTTCCACGGCCTGGAAGGCTCGTCGAACAGCCATTACGCGCGCGCCCTGATGGCCGAGGTGGCGGCGCGCGGCTGGTCGGGCGCCGTGCCGCATTTTCGCGGCTGCTCCGGCGAAGCGAACCTGGCGCCACGCTTCTACCATTCGGGCGACGCGCAGGAAGTGGACTGGGTCGTGCGCACGCTGCGCCCGCGCGCCACGGGAAAATTTTACGCGGCCGGCGTGTCGCTGGGCGGCAATGCCCTGCTGTGCTGGCTGGGCCAGTCGCAGCACCAGGCCGATTTCATCGATGCGGCGGCGGCCGTGTCCGCCCCGCTGGACCTGGCGCAAGGGGGCAAGGCCCTGTCCTCCGGCGCCAACCGGCTCTACACGCGCATGTTCCTGAACACGCTCAAGCCGAAATGCCTGGCCAAGCTGGAACAGTTTCCCGGCCTGTTTGCGCGCGACGCCATGCTGGCCGCGCGCGACTTGCACGCCTTCGACAATGTCGTCACGGCGCCCCTGCACGGCTACCGCGACGCCGACGATTACTGGCACCGCGCCAGCGCCAAGCACGTCTTGCACGACATTACCGTGCCGACCCTGGTGCTGAATGCACAGAACGACCCCTTCCTGCCCGGGCGCTTCTTGCCGCGCAGCGCCGCGCCGCAGGTCACGCTCGAATATCCGCGCCACGGCGGCCACGTCGGCTTTGTCGCTGGCAAGTTGCCGGGAAGCACACGCTGGCTGCCGCAACGCCTGATCCATTTTTTTGAAGGCGGCAACACGGCGCCATCGGCGCCGCAAACCTGTCACGCTGACGGCACGCGCACTCACACGGAAAACGCTACACATGGATGAACTCGTCAAGCAGGCCCTGGCCAAATGGCCGAACGTGCCCCACTGCTACGGCTGGCTGGGCCTGGACGCGCGCGGCCACTGGCGCATGCGCGACCAGCATACGCAACAGCAACAACTGCCGGGCGACAAGATCGCCCACGTGGCCCTGTTGGGATTTATCAACCGCAATTACGATCATGACGAACGCGGTTGCTGGTTTTTCCAGAACGGCCCACAGCGCGTGTATCTGAATCTGGAAGCGACGCCGTATATCGCCCGCAGCGACCCGCAGCACGGTTTTGTCTTGCAGACGGGTGCGCCGCTGGAACAGATCGAGCAAGCGTATTGGTGCGATAACGGCGCGCTGATCCTGCGCCACGGCGACATCGTGGCACAGGTCGATGACCGCGACATGGCGCAGGTGCTGCCCGCGCTGCGCCTCGACGGGCAAGCGGTGGGCGACGAAGCGCTGCTGGCCTGGCTGGAAGATGCGCAAGGTAATTTGATGTTATTGCATAACGGCAAGGAGATTGCCGTGCAGCCGCTGGCCTATGCCAGCGTACCGCAGACCTTCGGCTTCCAGCAGGCGCCGCAAGCCGAATAAAAGTCAGCCCTTCTGGTCCTTGATCTGTTCGCGGCGCTTTTCCTGCAATTCCCGCTCGCGCGCATCGATCACGGCCTGGTCATAAAAGGTCGCGTCCGTCGATTTGCGGGCGATCGTCAGCTGGTCCAGCGCGGCCATGGTGGCGCCCTGCAGCACGTAGGATTCGGCCAGCGCCATGTGCTGCAAGGTCATCTTGCCCTGGTCCGCATAGGCTTTCGCCAATAAATCGTAGAGTTCCGGCTCTTCCTTGTAGAGCTGCACCTGGTCGCGCAGATACAGGGTGGATTGCTCCAGCTTGCCGGCAGCCATCAGCGCTTCCGCATACTGGTGGGCAATGCCGCGCGAGAGGGGAAACTGCTGGCGCGCAGCGTCCGCCGCCTTCAGGGCCTGTTGCGCCACTTCCTTCTTTTGCGCCGGCATCAACAGCACTTCCAGCGCCATCGCCGCCAGCAGGGAATTGGGATCCTGCGTGCCGCCCGAGGTAAACACGTTCGGCCCGGCCGGCTGGTGCAGGGCCGCATTGGCCGCATCGAGTTCCTTTTGCGCCTCCGCCGGCTTGCCCTGCTTGACGGCAACAAAGGACAAGCCATAGTGGGCGGCCGTCACCTGGAAGCGGCTTTGCTGTTCCAGCTGCGTCTTGAAGACGGCCTTGGCGTTCAACAGGCCTTGCACGCTTTCATCCTGCAGCACGCGGGCGCGAGCCCGGGCCAGGTGAAAACTCAGGCTGTCCGCACGCTGCTTATAGGGCTGTTCGCGGATGCGCGCCTGGATGTCGGCGATGCGTTCCGTCGTCAGCGGGTGGGTCTGCAGGTAGGCGGGCATCAGGTCGCTGTACGAACGGCTGGCCGCCTGCATGCGGCCGAAGAAGGCCACCATGCCGGTGGTATCGAAACCGGCCTCGCCCATGATCTGGAAGCCGATGCGGTCCGCCTCGCGTTCGGCGTCGCGGCCAAAATTGAGCTGGCGCTGGATGGCCAGGCCCTGGCCGGCGGCAAACACGCCCATCGCCACGTCGCCGCCCGCCCGTGAAGCGAGCGCCGCCAGCAGCATGGCCGCCAGCGGCATCAGGGCATCCTGGCGCTGCTGGCCCAGCATGCGCGCGATATGGCGCTGCGCCACGTGGCCGATCTCGTGCGACAGCACGGAAGCCAGTTCCGCCTCCGTTTGCGCCGCCAGCACCAGGGCCGAGTGCACGCCGATGAAGCCGCCCGGCAAGGCAAACGCGTTCAGCTGGGGATCGCGCACGGCAAAGAAGAAATAGTCGTAATTCGTTTCGCCGCGCACGCTGGGGCGCGCCGCCACGAGCGCGTTGCCGAAGGTATTCAGGTATTCCAGCAAGGGCGCATCGTCAAGGTAGTCGCGGTCGCCGCGGATGCCGCGCATGATTTCCTCGCCGATCTTGCGCTCCATCGCCGGCGACAGGTCTTCGCGCGACGTGTCGCCCAGGTTCGGCAGGTTCGGCGCCGGCGGCACGGCCAGCGGCGTCCAGCTGCTGGCCGGCTTGGCGGACACGCTGGCAGCCGGCGCCGCTGGCGCGGAGGTATAGGTTTGCGCCAGCGCACAGGGCGCAGCGCAGCAGAGGATGGCCAGCACCGATACGCGACGTGAGCCGCGCAGCCATGCCGGAGCGGCGTTTTCAAGGACGATCGGAAGGGAAGTTTTTGAATTCACGGGTGCTATCATACCTTGTTCGCGGCACCCATTCCCACGCACCAAGCATGCGCCATGCCAGTGACATGACGTCGTGGTCAGGCGTGCCGCGCCCCCACCCCTCACCTATTTTGACGCCATGACAACAGCAAACAAGCAAGCCCCCGCCGGGGAATTGACCCATTTCGACGCCACGGGCCAGGCCCATATGGTGGACGTGGGCAGCAAGGAAGACACGCGCCGCAGCGCCGTGGCCGCCGGCACCATCCGCATGCAGCCCGCCACCCTGGCCTTGATTATTTCCGGCACCGCCAAGAAAGGCGACGTGTTGGGCATCGCCCGCATCGCCGCCATCATGGGCGCCAAGCGCACCAGCGACCTGATTCCCCTGTGCCACCCGCTGGCCCTCACGCGCGTCACCGTCGATTTTGAAGTGGACGAAGCGGCCAACAGCGTGCACTGCCGCGCCCAAGTCGACACGACGGGCAAGACGGGCGTGGAAATGGAAGCGCTCACTTCCGTGCAGATCGGCTTATTGACGATCTACGACATGTGCAAGGCCGTCGACCGGGGCATGGTCATGACGAATGTGCGCGTGCTGGAAAAGCATGGCGGCAAGTCGGGCGATTGGCACGCCGAGGTGTAATCACGCTGCCTGGCGCGCAAGATGGAGCTTGACGCGGCGCAGGTCGCGCAGCAGCCAGGCGCCACACAGCAGGCATAGCGCGATGACGGCCACGGACAGGGGCAAGTGGAACTGTTGCAGCCCCGCCAGCGCAAAGCCGGCGTGGATCAGAGACGTTCCCACGCCCAGCACGGCGCATACTGCCGCATAGCGGGACGCGTGTCGGGTGTTCAGCAACACATGCCGGTAACCGGCCAGCACCACGGCAATCGCCGCCAGGTTAAACACGAGAAAACCCTGCACGCCGCCCGGCACATGAAACATCTCCCACTCTTTCCAGTAGGCAGCGTCGATTTGATGCAAGATCAGGAACAACATGGTCCAGAAGTAGCTGCGTTGCATAAGGTTTACGTTCGTCAATATTGACGTAATTGTAAAGCCTGAACCGCGTACCTGCACCTGTGCATGGCATTTTTCAATGCCAATATGAATTTCATTGATATAAATGCTTTTTCATCAAGAAATCATGCATACTGCGAATCGTCCATATCCAGATGAGCATCGCATGACAAGCAACAAGCCCGCCGCGGAAAGCAAGCTCCAGGACTTCGAATTCGAGGCCATGAATCTGCAGGTGGGGGGACGCATCCAGTTCATCACGCACCGCACCATCAAGCCCATCCAGCATTTCTCGACCGTGATCGGCTATGTGAAAGACGAGTACCTGATCGTCAAGATTCCCATGGAAAACGGCGCGTCCATCGTCCTCAACGAAGGCGACAAGCTGACCATCCGCGTGTTTTCCGGCGTCACCGTCTGTTCGTTTTCCTGCAGCGTGCTGCGCATCTTTGGCCGCCCCCTCAATTATGTTCACCTGAGCTTTCCCGATGCCATCCAGGGCACCAGCCTGCGCACGGCCATGCGCGTGAAAGTGGAAATTCCCGCGCAGCTGAGCTATCGCGATGTGGCGGCCGTGCCCGTGTTCATCGTCAACCTCAGCGTCTCGGGCGCGCTGATCGAGGCGCCCAGTATGCTCACGCCCGATGACGAAGGCGTGGCACTGAGCTTTACCCTGCTGGTGCAGCCGAACAAGCACCAGATGCGCGTCAACACGCGCGCCCGCATCCAGAACGTCAGCGTGGGCAAGCCGTCGAATAGCCATGCCGCCGGCGTGGCGGAAATCTATACGTATGGCGTCCAATTCATCGACCTGGAACCGACCCACTACACCCTGCTGCAAAACCTCACCTATGAAGCGCTGATCGCGGACCGGCAAAAAATCGTCTGACGCTGGCAAGGCAGACCCCACTTACAGCGTCGGCGTCACCTCGGGAATGTTGTTTTTGGTAATCGCTTCCTTCGCTGCCGCATTCGTCACGGTGGTGCTATTGAACCAGGTCAGGCTGCTCGTGCCCGGCTTCATGGTCATCGTCACGGTTTGTCCGCCGATACCCGTGCCCAGGTCGGCCGCCAGGGTCAGCACGATATCGCCCTTGTCCACTGTGGCGCTGGCCACTTCGCGCGTGGCACTGAACACGGGGATGGCGCTGGGCACGGCCTGGGTGGGGGTGCTGCAGGCGGTGGCCAGCCCGCCGTTTTCCTGCACGCACAGGGCCACGGCCGTTTTCAAGGGGGCAGCGGCCGCCAGCACATTGCTGACCTTGGCCCGCATCGTGTAGTCGCCATATTGGGGAATGGCCACGGCCGCCAGGATACCGGCGATGGCTACCACGATCATCAGTTCTATCAGGGTAAATCCGCTTTGCGCGCGCATCGTATCCTCCCATTGTGCATTGCTCACGCCGTGCATGGTGCAAGCGCCATGCCAGCGGCGCGCCCGGGCAGCGGCGGCGCACGTGGAAAGAAAAGCGACACATTTGGGCCGGTTCGGACCAGCGCCGTCGTTCCGGGCCGGGATGCGGCCTGTCTTGCGGACAAAAAAAAGGAGCCGAAGCTCCTTTTTTGTACTGCGGTGACCGGGCTGGAATTACAGCATGGCTTTCAGCAGACGCGCCATTTCCGACGGGTTTTTGGTCACGGTGATGCCGCAAGCTTCCATGATTTCCAGCTTGGCTTGTGCCGTATCGGCACCGCCCGAGATCAGCGCGCCGGCGTGGCCCATGCGCTTGCCTGGAGGAGCGGTTACGCCAGCGATGAAGCCGACGACCGGTTTTTTCATGTTGTCTTTGATCCAATAAGCCGCGTTGGCTTCGTCTGGACCGCCGATTTCGCCGATCATGATGACCGCGTCGGTATCAGGATCATCATTGAACATCTTCATGATGTCGATGTGCTTCAGACCGTTGATCGGGTCGCCGCCAATGCCGACTGCCGACGATTGGCCCAGGCCCAGTGCGGTCAGCTGACCCACTGCTTCATAGGTCAGGGTGCCCGAACGCGACACCACGCCGATACGGCCCTTCTTGTGGATGTGGCCTGGCATGATGCCGATCTTGATTTCGTCTGGCGTGATCAAGCCTGGGCAGTTAGGGCCCAGCAGCAAGGTTTTGCTGTTGGCTTTAGCCATGCGGTCTTTCAGGGCCATCATGTCACGCACAGGAATGCCTTCGGTGATGCAAATGGCCAGATCCATTTCAGCTTCGACAGCTTCCCAGATCGCCGCTGCCGCGCCTGCTGGCGGTACGTAGATCACGGAAACATTGGCGCCGGTTTCTTTTTTCGCTTCGGTAACGTTAGCGAAAATAGGAATGCCTTCGAAATCTTCGCCGGCTTTCTTCGGGTTCACGCCTGCCACGAAGGCAGCTTTGCCGTTCGCGTAGTCGCGGCAACCGCGGGTGTGGAACTGGCCGGTCTTGCCGGTGATCCCTTGGGTAACGACTTTGGTATCTTTATTGATCAGAATGGACATGTTGATTCCTTAATTAAGCTTGACCGGCAGCAGCGGCAACGACGCTCTTGGCTGCATCTTCCATGGTGTCGGCTGCGATGATAGGCAGACCGGAATCGGCCAGCATCTTTTTGCCCAGGTCTTCGTTGGTGCCCTTCATGCGCACGACCAGCGGTACGTTCAGCGAGACGGCTTTCACTGCGGCGATAACGCCTTCGGCGATCACGTCGCAACGCATGATGCCGCCGAAAATGTTCACCAGGATGGCTTTCAGGCCTGGGTTTTTCAGCATGATCTTGAACGCTTCGGTCACTTTTTCTGCCGTGGCGCCGCCGCCGACGTCCAGGAAGTTGGCTGGCTCGCCGCCGAACAGTTTGATCGTGTCCATGGTGGCCATGGCCAGGCCGGCGCCGTTCACCAGGCAACCGATGTTGCCGTCGAGCGAGATGTAGGCCAAGTCGAATTTCGACGCTTCGATTTCAGCTGGATCTTCTTCGTCCAGGTCGCGCAGGGCGATGATTTCCGGATGACGGAACAGGGCGTTCGGGTCAAAGTTGAACTTGGCGTCCAGGGCGATGACCTTGCCGCTGCCGGTGACGATCAGCGGATTGATTTCGGCCAGCGAGCAATCGGTTTCCCAGTATGCCTTGTACAGGCCTTGCAGGTTGACGCGGGCGTCGACGATGGAACCGGCAGGCACGCCGATTTTGGTCGCGATGTCGTCTGCCTGGGCATCGGTCAGGCCAACGCTCGGCTCGATGGTGACGTGGTGGATCTTCTCTGGGTGGCTCTCGGCCACTTCTTCGATGTCCATGCCGCCTTCGGACGATGCCATCAGGACGATTTTCTGGGTGACGCGGTCGGTGACCAGCGAAACGTACAGTTCCTGTTTGATGTCGGCGCCTTCTTCCACCAGCAGGCGGTTGACTTTCTGGCCTTCGGCGCTGGTCTGATGCGTGATCAGCTGCATGCCCATGATCTGGTCAGCGTATTCCTTGACCTGTTCCATCGATTTTGCCACTTTCACGCCGCCGCCCTTGCCGCGGCCACCTGCGTGGATCTGCGCCTTGACAACCCACACCGGGCCGCCCAGGGTTTCCGCAGCCTTGACGGCTTCTTCGACGGACATGCACGGAATACCGCGTGGTACCGTCACTCCGAATTGCCGGAGGATTTCTTTGGCTTGATACTCATGGATTTTCATGCTGGCTTCCCTTCTGATACTGATGTGTAAAAATACGGTTAGTGGTGCAAAAAAAACAGGAAAGCGCCGGGGTCACGGCTTGGCTACCCAGCGCGGGTAATACTGTGCAACTGCCCCGCCATCCGTGCGCAGGGCGTGGCATTTGTCGAGTTGAAACGGCTTTTCATGCGATAAGTCAGCATTCGCACCGTCACGGGTCGACCAGACATCGCCGGCAAATGCCTGAACCGTCGCAGTCGGCAAGACTTGCGCCAGTTCGGTCAAATGGGTACAGCCGGCGATTCCCGCCAGGCGCTGTTTCAAGTCGCGGCGGAAATTCTTCAATAAATTCAGACCGATCAGCGCCCTGTAAGCGGGGCCGATGGTATCGCAAAAACCGGGATAGGGTACGGCATCGGAGGCAGCCTCGGCCTCGACAATGTTCAGTTCGCGATCGACGGTAATGCGTAAATGGAGGTCATGCAGAGGGGCGCCGGCGGGACGGGGGCCGGAGGCCAGGGTCGCGTCATAGCTTTTGATATCGGTGATATGGGCGTCAATATCCCACAGGCCGTCGTCGCGCACATACGCTTGGACGTCGATAACACGGGAGTGCCGTAGGGCGCGCCGGGATACGGGAGTTGACAGGGGCATAAGACCGATGCCGCTTGCGCGGCCATAATTAGTAAGCAGCCATGTGCATAAAGCACGCCGTTCGCAGCTTCTACGAACAGCAACCGCACCTGCGGCGCCGCAAAAACCCTAAAAGTGTAGCACATAGGGCGCTAGTTGCGCCGCAACATAATTTTTTATTGGTCTGGCCGCCTGCCGCAAATTATCAGTGAAAATCGCAAAATGAATGACAAACATTCGCAATATGAATAACTTGAATGCAGGAGTGCAAGCACCGGCAACCTGGCCGGCGCTGCGCCTCAGTCAGTCACACCCAGTATGCGCAAAATGGGCAAGTTACGCGCAGAGAAATGCTGTGCGTGCGCCAGCAGTTCGGCCAGGTTTTCCTCTTCCGTCAACAAGGGCTGCCCGTCCTTCGTCAGCAACTGTTTCAGGCGCAGCAACACCGGCCATGTCGCGCGCACCCATTCTTGCGGCGTTGAACAACCTTGCAGTTTCGCCCACAGGAATAGCTGTTGTAAATGCGGTACAGCCACGCCGCTGCCCGTCAGGGGACTGGCGAGGATGGTCAAATCGGTTCTTGCCAGCGCCTGTTCCAGCAGGTGCGCATTCAGGCGCGCCGTCTGCGGCCGCGCCACGGCGATGTCGGCCTCGTCCTGGACAGCCAGTACGCTGCCCTTGCTGACCAGCACCAGCATGATCTGCAGCAAGGCGGCCAGGTTGGCTTCGCTGCCAGCCAGTTGCTGCTCCAGTTCGCCTATCGTGTACACGCGATGGTCGGCCATGGCATCGAGCACGGGCGCATACACGCGCTCATCCATATCGGCGTCGCCCAGCACGCCATGCACGCTCAACACCACCTCGTCGCGCGGCACGGCCAGCATCACGCGCACGGCCCGCAAGGCACTGGCCTGGGCGAACGGTGTCAGCCTGCGCGCGCCCTTGACCCAGTAATCCTTGCGGAACTGCTCGTTGACAAGGAAGCCGCGCGTCGTCTCGCGGAAGATGGGATCGGGTATCTCGGCCAGGAATTGCTGGTGCTCGGCCGTCAGGTTCAGCATGTCGACCAGGGCGGTATAGGTGGCTGACGCGGCAAACTCGAGCTTGGCTTCGCCCAGCATGGCCGCGACGCTGGAAAAGGCCATCGGCTGCCAGTCGGCATTGAAATACTCATGGGCAAGATAATGCCCATCCATCGCCTTGAGCTTTTCAATGCGGTCGGCCAGCAGCGGGTTGGCCTCCAGGTAGCGCGGTTGCGTGGCGATCATCCTGTCAACGAAACCGATGGCGCCTTCGACTCTGGCCAGCACGCCCTGGCCCGGCGCACTCATGACGCGGCTATGTTCGGCCATCAGGTCGCGCATCGGCATCATTGCGGCCCAGCCTGGCTGAGTGTTGTAACTGATGAAGACGACACCGCCGACTTTCAGCTTGCGCCGCAGGAAGTCGACGATCAGCGCGCGATTTTCCGCCGAGACCCAGCTCCAGATCCCGTGCAGGCAGATGAAGTCGAAATCGGGCAAGTCGTCGCGGCGACAAAACTGCGCGAACGATTCGTCCGTGAACTGCGCGCCGGCGCCAGCCGCGCTGGCCAACTCCTGGGCAAATGCAGCCTGGGATGGATTGAAATCATTGCCATGCCAGCGCGTGGCGGACGCCGCCGCATGGATGTTGGCGCTGATACCCTGGCCAAAGCCCAGCTCGCAAGCCGTGCCACTGGCAGGCAAGGCAAGGCCGGCGGCCAGCAGGGGCAGCCGCAGACGCAAAGGATTTAATTCTTCGTAATAGCCATAGGTATAGGCGATTTCGGCCATATAGCCGGCATTCCAGTTGCTCATCTTGCATCCTGTCACGATCAGTGGTGCTGCGCGCATCGCACAGCGTTCGAGCGCCAGCATACCCGATCACGCGGCGTCACCATCCTGGAAACAGACGGCGTTTGAAAGCCCAGTTCATGGCGGCACGGCGGGGGAAGCACGGGCATGGCCAGACCGGCAGGCCAGAGACACGGGAAAGCGGCTTTGCCGTCGCGCCCGCAGACCCCGTGGAATGCCCGCGCCTGCCTTATTCCTCGTCGGGATCCAGCCCCTTCAAGGCCACCTGCACGGCGCGCTGGGAAAAACCGCGCTGCATCAGGAAGCGCATCTGCTTGTTGCGCTGCTCGGCATCCTGCGCCACCTCGCCAAATTTGCGGCGCCACACTTCGCAGGCACGCGCAACCTCCCCTTCGGCCAGGCCCGCCTTGAGTTCCTGCAAGGCCTCGCCCCCGATGCCATGGCTTTGCAATTCCGCCATGATGCGGCTATTGCCAAAGCGGGCCGAGCGGCGGTGGATCAGCGACTCGGAAAAACGCTCCTGCGACAGCCAGTTGGCTTGCTCCAGGCTGTCGAGCAAGGCTTCCACATCATCGCCCTCCTGCGCATGGCGCTGCAGCTTGCGCCGCAATTCCATGCGGCTGTGTTCGCGCATCGACAAAAAACGTAGCGCCCTGCCCTTCAGGCTTAGTTGTACTGCGGCCATACACCCACCTTGTCTTTCATTCCACGATCACACCACCCAAACACAATCGCCGCCCGGCGCAACAACGCGGGACGGCGATCGTGGTCATACTATGCGGCGAGCCGCGCGTAGGTCGGATTAGGCCCCTTGGGCCGTAATCCGACAACATTGTTGACGTCTGTGGTGTTGTCGGATTACGCGCGGCTTTGCCGCGCTAATCCGACCTACTCTGCCTTGGCTTCTGCAGCCTTGGCAGCCTTGTCGGCGGCTTTATCCGCTTTTTCCGGCTTTTCAGCGGCCAGCGGCGGCAGTTCGCGCACGCCCAGCGAAGCGCGGACCTTGTTTTCGATTTCGCGGGCCAGCGCCGGACGCTCTTGCAGGAAGGCACGGGCGTTGTCCTTGCCCTGGCCGATGCGTTCGCCGTTGTAGCTGTACCACGAACCGGATTTTTCCACGATCTTGGCATCCGAGCCCAGGTCCAGGATTTCGCCTTCGCGCGAGGTGCCGGCGCCGTACAGGATGTCGAAGTGCGCTTCCTTGAACGGTGGCGCGATCTTGTTCTTGACGACCTTGACCTTGGTTTCGTTGCCGATCACTTCATCGCCGGACTTGATCGAGCCGGTGCGGCGGATATCCAGGCGCACGGAGGCGTAGAATTTCAGCGCATTGCCGCCGGTGGTCGTTTCCGGGCTGCCGAACATCACGCCGATCTTCATGCGGATCTGGTTGATGAAGATGACCAGGGTATTCGTGCGGTTGATGGAGCCGGTCAGCTTGCGCAGGGCTTGCGACATCAGGCGCGCTTGCAAGCCTGGCAGGGAATCGCCCATGTCGCCTTCGATCTCGGCGCGTGGCGTCAGAGCGGCCACGGAGTCGATGACGACGAGGTCGACGCTGCCCGAACGCACGAGGGCGTCGCAGATTTCCAGCGCCTGCTCGCCCGTATCCGGTTGCGAGATCAGCAATTCATGCAGGTTCACGCCCAGCTTTTGCGCGTAACCGACATCGAGCGCGTGCTCGGCATCGATAAAGGCGCAGGTGCCGCCCAGTTTTTGCATCTCAGCGATGGTTTGCAGGGTCAGGGTGGTTTTACCCGACGATTCCGGAC
This sequence comes from Janthinobacterium sp. SUN128, assembly GCF_030587275.1. Taxonomy (NCBI): domain Bacteria; kingdom Pseudomonadati; phylum Pseudomonadota; class Betaproteobacteria; order Burkholderiales; family Oxalobacteraceae; genus Janthinobacterium; species Janthinobacterium sp. SUN128. Next base: position 4,146,677 of record NZ_JAPWHY010000001.1, read on the forward strand.
CGTAGATTTCCACCACGCGGCCGCGCGGCAAACCGCCCACGCCCAGCGCGATATCGAGGCCGAGCGAACCGGTCGACACGACTTGCACTTCTTCGATCGCTGCGCTGGCATCCATGCGCATGACCGAACCTTTGCCAAACTGCTTCTCGATCTGCGCCAGTGCGGCGGCGAGCGCCTTGGCTTTTTCCGATGCGGGTACTACAGCTTTTTTATCGTCCATATGTTCTTTCAGCCGTTCTACAGTTGCGGATTCACGTGAATCCCGCAGCCTGCGATAGCGCCAGTGGGTTAAATTCTTTACACAGACAGTACTGTATAAAAAAACAGTGATCAATGCAAGCGGAACGTGGATTTGTTTTGAAACAGATCAATACAAGCCTGGTTTCTCACAAAAACTCGCCACCTTGCGGAAAATGAAACACAATACAAACTTCTACCGCCGCAAGCATAGGAAGTGCACCATGCGTATTTTACTTGCCGAAGATGACAGCGTGCTGGCCGATGGCCTGACCCGCTCGCTGCGCCAGTCCGGTTATGCGATCGACTACGTCAAGACGGGCCAGGAGGCCGATACGGCCCTGTCCACCCAGGAATTCGACTTGCTGATCCTCGACCTGGGCCTGCCCAAGATGTCCGGCCTGGAAGTGCTGCGCCGCCTGCGCGCGCGCGCCTCGCTGCTGCCGGTGCTGATCCTGACGGCCGCCGATTCCATCGAGCAGCGCGTGAATGGCCTCGACCTCGGTGCCGATGATTATATGGCCAAGCCGTTCGCCTTGTCGGAACTGGAGGCAAGAGTGCGCGCCCTGACGCGCCGCGGCGCCGGCGGCGGCGCCACCATCATCAAGCACGGCCCCCTCAGCTACGACCAGGTGGGGCGCAGCGCCTACATCAACGACCAGATGCTCGACCTGTCGGCGCGCGAACTGGGCTTGCTGGAAATCCTGCTGGGCCGCACCGGCCGCCTCGTCTCGAAAGAACAGCTGGTCGACCACCTGTGCGAATGGGGCGAAGAAGTGTCGAACAACGCCATCGAAGTGTATGTGCACCGCCTGCGCAAGAAGATCGAGGTGGGCGGCGTGCGCATCGCCACCGTGCGCGGCCTCGGCTATTGCCTGGAAAAATACTCGGAAGCGGCGCGCCTGAACGCCGAAGCGGGCGAATCGGCAAGCCCGGCCAGCGGACCCGCCAGCAAGTGAAGGTGCGCGAGGCGCCAGCGGACGAAGCGGACGACGACTGGTTCGAGCCGCCCACCACGGAGCAGGACGACACCATCGAGCATTCGCTGTTTGGCGAAATCCTCGACTGGATGCTGGCGCCCTTGCTGCTGCTGTGGCCGATGAGCATCGCCATCACCTATCTGGTGGCCAAGGGCATCGCCAATCAGCCGTTCGACCATGCGCTGGAAGACAGCGTGACCGTGCTCACGCAGCAGGTCAAGCAGGCCGACGGCGCGATGCTGCGCCGCGTGCCGGAAAAGAACAGTAACAACAAGGGCCGCGACTTCCTGCGCGGCGACGATATCGACACCCTGTATTACCTGGTGGTGGGTCCGCGCGGCGAATACCTCGACGGCGACCGCGATTTGCCGCCGCCGCAGGACCCCGACAAATACCGCAGCGGCATGGTGCTGTTTCGCAACGACACCATCCATGGCACGCCCGTACGCGTGGCGTTCAGCTATCTCGACATTCCGTCCAGCAACAACGACGAGCCGCAGCGCGCGCTGGTGCAGGTGGCGGAAACCCTGGAAAAACGCGCCCAGCTGGCCAATGAAATCATCAAGGGCGTGATCTTGCCGCAGTTCATCATCCTGCCCGTGATCCTGGCCCTGGTCTGGTTTGCCCTGGCGCGCGGCCTGTCGCCGCTGGCACAATTGCAGGAACGCATACGCGCCCGGCCGCCCGACGATTTATCGCCCATCGAATCGGGCCAGGTACCCGAGGAAATCACGCCGCTGGTCGGTTCGCTCAACGAGATGCTGGCGCGCCTGTCGTTGTCGATCGACATGCAGAAGCGCTTCATCGCCGATGCCGCGCACCAGATGAAAACGCCGCTGGCCGGCATGCGCATGCAATCCGAGCTGGCGCTGCGCCAGACCGACCACGACGAGATCCACCGCTCGCTGCTGCAACTGGCGAAAAGTTCGGAAGCGGCCACGCGCCTGGTCAACCAGCTGCTGGCCCTGGCGCGCGCGGAAAACCAGCCTCAGGCGGGCACGGCGTTCGAACCGATCGAGTTGAGCGAACTGGCGCGCGGCGTGGTGCAGGACTGGGTGCAAGCCTCGTTTGCCCAGCATATCGACCTGGGCTTCGAGCAGCCCGCCTATGCGATCATGATTTCCGGCAATGCCATGATGCTGCGCGAGCTGCTGAGCAACCTGATCGACAATGCCCTGCGCTACACGCCGGCCGGCGGCAGCGTCACGGTGCGCGTGCGCAGCACCCTGGAACTGGCCATCCTGGAAGTGGAAGATACGGGCCCCGGCATACCGCAAGCCGAGCGGGCCCACGTCTTTGAACGCTTTTACCGCATTCTCGGCAGCAATGTCGACGGTAGCGGCCTGGGCCTGGCCATCGTGCGCGAAATTGCCCAGCAGCATGGCGCCGAAGTCGATATTTTTAACAATCCGCGCGCGCACTCGCCGAAGCTGCCGGGCACCCTGCTGCGCCTGAGCATCGCCCTGTTGTTGCCGGACGCGCCAGAAGAGGATGAGGTCACGTATGGATAAGCCCAGCCTTCCCGCAGTGCCGTTGCGCACGCCCACCCCCGAACTGCAGTCGCGCCGCGATATCCACTGGCGCAAGACGCGGCGCCTGACGGCCGTCCTGCTGCTGGTCTGGTTGCTGACGGGCTTCCTGACCGTGTTTTATGCGCGCGAGCTGTTGCATTTAAATCTGTTTGGCTGGCCGCTGCCCTTCTATATGGCGGCCCAGGGTGCCTCGCTGGTGTACCTGGCCATCATCGCCTTGTATGCCTGGCGCATGCAGCGCCTCGACCGGGCTTTTCATGCAGAGGAGCACGCATGAGCGACCAGCGCAGCTTCTTTGCGCGCCTGTGCCGCTACTATTTGCTGTTTACGGCCGGTTTTGCCGCCTTCCTGCTGGCCCTGTCGGTGCTGGAACAGGAAGGCATGCCGCGCGCATGGATCGGTTACCTGTTCATGCTCGTCACCATCACCCTGTACGCCACCATCGGCGTCATCAGCCGCACCTCGAACGTCACCGAATACTATGTGGCGGGACGCAGGGTACCGGCCATGTTCAACGGCATGGCCACGGCCGCCGACTGGATTTCGGCGGCCAGCTTCATCAGCCTGGCCGGCGGCCTCTACCTGAACGGCTTTGACGGCTTGGCCTTCATCATGGGCTGGACGGGCGGCTATTGCCTGGTGGCGCTATTGATCGCCCCCTACCTGCGCAAGTTCAGCCAGTACACGATTCCCGATTTCCTCGCCGCCCGCTATGGCAGCGGTACCGACAAACGGGGCGCCAGCGTGCGCGTGGTGGCCGTGGCCGCCACCATCATCGTCTCGTTTACGTATGTGGTGGCGCAGATCTACGCTGTCGGCCTGATCGCCTCGCGCTTCACGGGGGTGGATTTTTCCGTCGGCATCTTCCTGGGCCTGGCCAGCATCCTCGTCTGCTCCTTTCTTGGCGGCATGCGCGCCATCACCTGGACGCAAGTGGCGCAATACATCATCATCCTCGTCGCCTTCCTGATTCCCGCCATGTGGCTGTCGGTCAAGCATGCGGACAATCCCGTGCCGCAGATCGCCTACGGCAAGGTGTTGCCGCAACTGAGCGCGCGCGAACACGTGCTGGAAACGGATCCGAAAGAAAACGAGGTGCGTGCCATCTTCCGCCAGCGCTCCATCAGCTACCAGGCGCGTATCGACGGCTTGCCCGCCTCCTGGGAACAAGGCCGTCTGACGGCCCAGCGCCAGCTCGACAGTTTGCGCCAGCGCAATGCCTCGCTGTTCGACATCCGCAACGCGGAGCGCTACCTGATCGCCTATCCGAAAAGTCCCGATGAAGCGCGCGCGCTGTGGCAGGCCGCGCAGGCGCACAACCAGAAGCGCGCCGAGCCGATCATTCCGCACGCACAGCCATTTCCCGCCGCCGACCGGGAGCAGTCCGACATCAAGCGCAACAATTTCCTGGCCCTCGTGTTTTGCATGATGCTGGGCACGGCCGCCCTGCCGCATATCCTCATGCGATCCTACACCACGCCGTCCGTGCACGAGACGCGCGTCTCCGTCTTCTGGACCCTGTTCTTCATCTTGTTGATCTACCTCACGATTCCCGCGCTGGCCGTGCTGGTCAAGTACGATATTTACTCGGCTCTCGTGGGCACGCAATACGCGAACCTGCCCACCTGGGTGTCGTACTGGGCCAACGTGGACAAGCTCAGTCCCCTGATCAGCATCGTCGACATCAACCGCGACGGCATCGTGCAACTGGCGGAAATATCCATCGATGCCGACGTGCTGGTGCTGGCCACGCCCGAGATCGCCGGCCTGCCTTACGTTATTTCCGGCCTGGTGGCGGCCGGCGGCCTGGCTGCCGCCCTGTCGACGGCCGATGGCTTGCTGCTGGCCATTTCGAATGCCCTGTCGCACGACATCTATTACAAGGTGGTCGATCCCAGCGCCTCGACGCAAAAGCGCGTGACGATTTCAAAATTGCTGCTGCTGGCCGTGGCCTTCATCGCCGCCTATGCGGCCTCGCAAAAGCCGGCGGACATTTTGTCGCTGGTGGGCGTGGCGTTTTCCCTGGCCGCCTCGACCCTGTTCCCGCCGCTGGTACTGGGCGTGTTCTGGAAACGCGCCAACTACCAGGGCGCGCTGGCCGGCATGCTGACGGGCTTTGGCGTGTGCCTGTATTACATGCTGCACACCAGCACCATGTTGGGCGGTAATGCCAGCGGTCAATGGTTTCATATCGCCCCCATCTCCGCCGGCATCTTCGGCGTGCCGGCAGGCCTGGCCGCCGCCGTGCTGGTCAGCTGGCTGACACCGGCGCCGGGACGCCGCAGCACGGGGCTGGTCGAGCATATCCGGGCGCCGGAATAGCACCTTGCTGGTTGAAACGTACAAACAATGATACCTTCAAGAAATAGTGCATAAATAGATATCTTATTTACTATTTCCTGGAGGCGGAATGACACCCAGCAACATTACTTTGGCAAGCTGTGCAACACTCACCCGCGCCGCAATGGCCTGCCTGTTGCTGGCCATCGTATCGCCGCCAGCACTCGCCCAAACGGCAGCCGCCAGCACCAAAGCTATCGTCCCGTCACGCATCGGCGCCACCGCCTTCTTTGACGAAGATCAGATCAGCAGTGTCACGCTGTCGCCTGACGGCAACGCGGTCGCCATCTTGCTGATGGGCGACAACCGGCGCCGGCGCCTGACCGTGCTCGATGTAGCCAGCCAGGAAGTCAAGGTCGTTGCCAGCTTCAGCGACCGCGACATTGCCAATGTGGCATGGGTCAATGCCAAGCGGCTGGTATTCGATACCAGGGACTCGCAGGTGGCCGATGGCCAGCGCAAATATGCGCCGGGCATGTTCGCCGTCGACCGCGATAGCAGCAATTACCGCCAATTGGCTTCCATGGATGATATCCCGGATGACCCGCGCTTCGCGTCCAGGAAGTTACCGTCCTCCGTGTATCTGCTGGACCAGTCCGGTACCCAGGATTCCGATGTCATTTATGTCCAGAAAGCCGTCGTGTTCAAGGAGTTCAATGAGAATACGGCGAGGGTCGGACAATTCGATTTGCTGCGCCTCGATACCACTACCCAGCAATGGGAAAAAGTGGCGCCCCCCGCCAAAGGCGTGCTTCACTGGCTGCTCGACCAGCACGGCAAACCACGCCTGGCTACGGCTGTCGAGGGCCGGCGCAAGACGTTCTACTACCTTGAACAGGGCGAGCAACGCTGGCGTGCCATCGCCAGCCAGGATGCCTACGACAGCGAACCTCACGCCATTACGCCGCTGGAATTCGGTCCCGATGGCACCTTGTATGTCAGCAGCCGCAACGGCGCCGACAAGCGCACCCTGTATGCCTATGACCTGGCGGCTGGCCGCGTCACGGGCAAGCCGCTGGTGACGCTGGCTGGCTATGATTTCGACGGCGGCATCCTCACGGACCAGAAACGCCTGCTGGGTGTCTACTACACCAATGATGCCACCACCACCGAATGGTTCAGCGCCGACTGGAAGGCGGTGCAGCAAGACATCGACGCGCAATTGCCTGCGACCATTAACCTGATCTCACGCAGCGCCAGGGCAGACAGCCCGCAGCTCATCGTGACGGCATATTCGGACCGCCAGCCCAGCGCCTTCCTGCTCTACAACAAGCAAACCCGGCAATTGCAAAAGATCGGCAACGCCCGCCCCGCCATCGATGCTGAGCACATGGCGCAAACCGATCTAATGCAATATCGAGCGCGCGACGGCATGGAGATTCCTGCCTGGCTGACCTTGCCCAAGGGGGGCGGCAAGAAACTGCCGATGCTGCTACTCGTGCGCAGTGCGCCAGCAGAACGTGGCAGCCTGTGGTACTGGATGAGCGAGCGGCAATTTCTCGCTTCGCGCGGCTATGCCGTGCTGCAAGTCGAATTTCGCGGCAGCGGCGGCCGTGGCGACCAGTATTTGCGAGCAGGCTGGAAACAATGGGGTCTGGCCATGCAGGATGACCTGGCCGACGGCGCACGCTGGGCCATCGCACAAGGCATTGCCGATCCGCAGCGCATCTGCATCATCGGCGGCGGCGCCTATGGCGGGTATGCCGCCCTGATGGGCTTGATCAAGGATGGCGACCTGTTCCGTTGCGGCGTAAGCTGGGGCGGCATCACCGACTTGCCGAAAATGTTTACACAGCACTGGAGCCTCGATCACCGGATGGGCGAGGAAGCAAGACAATACACCATGCCGCAACGCATCGGCGATCCCGTGCACGATGCCACCCTGCTCAAGGCGAGCTCCCCCATGTATCAGGCCGAAAAGTTGACGCAGCCCCTGCTGTTGGCCTACGGGGGGGCCGGCAGCAAAGTCCCCGTCTATCAGGGCACGCAAATGCGCGACAAGCTCAAGCAGAACAATCCCCGCGTCGACTGGCAGTTGTACGCCGACGAAGGCGACCGTTGGGGCTTGGCGGCCACGCGCGTTGATTTCTGGCAGCGCGTGGAACAATTCCTCGACAGAAATATTGGAAAAGACAGCGCCCCGGCAAAAAAGGAGTAGGCTGGAGGGCCGTTCCACTTACGAGGAAATCCCATGCCGTCTGGAAAAATTCTTGTTGCCCAGGGAGGCGGCCCCACCGCCGTCATCAACCAGTCGCTGGTGGGCGTGGTGCTCGAATCGCGGCGCTTTCAACATGTCACGCGCGTGTATGGCGCGCTGCACGGCGTGCGCGGCATCGTCAATGAAGAGTTCGTCGATCTGACGCAGGAAACCAGTCATAACCTGGAACTGGTGGCCGCCACGCCCTCGTCGGCCCTCGGCTCCACGCGCGACAAGCCGGACATTGCCTACTGCCAGCAAATCTTCGAAGTGCTGCGCGCGCACGAGATCGAACATTTCTTTTACATCGGCGGCAACGACTCGTCCGACACGGTGCGCATCGTCAGCGAGGAAGCGCACAAGGCCGGCTATCCGCTGCGCTGCATCCACATCCCGAAAACCATCGACAACGACCTGGTGGGCAGCGACCACACGCCCGGCTTTCCGTCTGCCGCGCGTTTCGTCGCGCAGGCGTTCGCCGGCGCCAACCTCGACAATGCGGCCTTGCCCGGCGTGTACGTGGGCGTCGTGATGGGCCGCCACGCGGGATTTCTGACCGCCGCCTCGGCATTGGGCAAGAAGTTCCCCGACGATGGCCCGCACCTGATCTATCTGCCCGAGCGCGTCTTCGTGCTGGAACAATTTCTTGCCGACGTGAAGGCGACCTATGAAAAACATGGCCGCTGCGTGATCGCCGTGTCGGAAGGCATCCACGACGCGTCGGGCGAACCGATCGCCAGCTTGCTGGCCAAACAGGTGGGCAATGAAGTGGAGCGCGATGCGCACGGCAATGTGCAATTGTCAGGCACGGGCGCGCTGGCCGACCTGCTGTGCGACGAGATCAAGGCGAAACTGGGCATCAAGCGCGTGCGCGGCGATACCTTCGGCTATCTGCAGCGCTCCTTCATCGGCTGCGTCTCTGATGTAGATCAACGCGAAGCCCGCGAAGTGGGCGAAAAGGCGGTGCAGTTCGCCATGTGGGGCGACCGCGATGGTTCCGTCGCCATCAAGCGCACGGGCTTTTATTCCGTCGATTACGAGTTGCTGCCGCTCACCGAGGTAGCAGGCAAGACGCGCACCATGGAAGACGAATTCATCAGCGCCAGCGGCACGGACGTGACGGATGCGTTCCGCCTGTATCTGCGCCCGCTGCTGGGCTCGGGCATGCCCGATGCGTTCCGCCTGCGCGCGGCGAAAGTGGCCAAGGTCTTGAAACCCTAGCTGTTTTCCGCCAACAATAGCGGCCGCAACTTGACGGCCGCCTCCTTGAGCTGGGGCACATGCTGCATCAGCTGCTCCACGGACTTTCTCGCCACGGGCGCGTGGCAGGCGACGGCCGCCACGATGCGCCCGTCGGCCGCGCAGATGGGCACGGCCACGGCCACCATGCCGTGCACGAACTCCTCGTCGTCGATGCCGATGCCCAGGCGGGCGATGCGCACGATCTCACGCTCGAGCAGCACGGGATCCGTGATGCTTTTCGGCGTGCGCGCCTGCAGGGTCAGCATGGCCAGCAACTCGCGCCTTTCCAGCAAATTCATATGCGCCAGGAATAGTTTCCCACTCGCCGTGCAATGCATGGGCGCCCGGCTGCCCAGCACCAGGTGCAGACGCAACGGTTCCTGAGTTTCCACGCGGTCCACATAGACGATCGCATTACCCTCGGGAATAGCCAGGTTGCACGTCTCGCCCGTGACCGCCACCAGACTGCCCAGGATGCTGCGGCTCACGCGGATCAGGGCATTGTTGCGCAGGGTGGCCAGCGCCAGGTTGGTGGAAGCGGCACCGGGCACGTAGCCGCGTCCCACGGGCGTGCGCAGCACATAGCCATGTTGTTCCAGGGTATCGAGCAGCCGCATCATGCTGGCCTTGGGCACTTGCATGCGCGCGGCCAGCTGCGACAAGGTCAATGGCTGGCTGGCGCTGGCCAGGTGCTCGATCAGGCGCAGCACGCGCAATCCCCGCGCCTCGTCGCCATGGCTGGCCGCCGCACTGGCAGCTACCGCGCCACCCGCCGAGCTGTCTTCTTCGGCCTCGGCCTGCCGTTTTTGAAACGCATCATGCATGTTCTGTTTCACCTCTCGCGTATGCGGCTGTTTCCGCTTGTCCCGGTGCTGCACGTCTTTTATAAATGGAACCAGACGTTCCAAAAATAATCAATAAAGACCAGTGTATCGCAAAAAACGCCCATCGAGGCGGCTAGATACCGCAACGCAGGAGACAAGAGTAATGTTGCAAACACACTACGATTACATCGTGGTCGGCGCCGGTTCCGCCGGCTGCGTGCTGGCCAACCGCCTGTCGCACGACAGCAACAATCAGGTATTGCTGCTGGAAGCAGGCGGCAAGGACAACAATCCGTGGATACACGTGCCGGTCGGCTATTTCAAGACCATGCACGACCCCAGGCTGGACTGGTGCTACCGCACGGAAGCGGACGCCGGTATCGCCGGTCGCCAGCTGCAATGGCCGCGCGGCAAGGTCTTGGGCGGCTCCAGTTCGCTCAACGGCTTGCTGTACGTGCGGGGGCAGAAGGAAGATTACGACCGCTGGGCCGAACTGGGCAATGCAGGCTGGAGCTATGCCGACATCTTGCCCTATTTCAAGAAATCGGAAGACCAGGAACGGGGCGCCAGCGATTACCACGGCGTGGGTGGCCCCTTGAAAGTGTCGGACTTGCGCCTGCGCCGTCCCATCGCGGAACACTTTATTGCGGGCGCCACGGAAAGCGGCATTCCCTTCAATGCCGACTACAACGGCGCCACGCAGGAAGGCGTCGGCTACTTCCAGCAGACGGCCAGCAAGGGCTTGCGCTGGAGCACCGCCAAGGCTTTTTTGCGGCCTGCCCGCAAGCGCGCCAACCTGCGCGTGGAAGTGCGCGCACAAATCACGCGCGTGCTGTTCGAGGGCAAGCGCGCCGTCGGCATCGAATTCCGCCAGGATGGCCAGTTGCGCCAGGCGCGCGCCAGCGGCGAAGTGATTTTATGCGCGGGCGCCATCGGCTCGCCGCAGATCCTGCAATGCTCGGGCGTAGGCCCACGCGCCCTGCTCGAGGAAGTGGGCGTGCCGCTGGTGCACGACTTGCCCGGCGTGGGGCAGAACCTGCAAGACCATCTGCAAATCCGCCTCGTCTTCAAGACGCGGCTGAAAACCCTGAACGATGAAGTCAACAGCCTGTGGGGCAAGCTGTGGGTGGGCATGCAGTATGTGTTTTCCCGCTCGGGGCCCTTGACCTTGGCGGCCAGCCAGGTGACGGTGTTTACCAGGTCGTCGCCCGAGGTGGAGCGGCCCGACATCCAGTTCCACATGCAGCCACTGAGCGCCGACAAGCCGGGCGAAGGCGCGCATCCGTTTTCCGCCTTTACGTCGTCCGTGTGCCAGCTGCGCCCGCACAGCCGTGGCCACGTGTCGATCAAGTCCGCCGATCCCCTCTCCTATCCGGGCATCTACCCGAATTATCTGTCCGACCCGCGCGACCAGCAGACGGCAATTGCCGCCCTGCGCGTGGCGCGAAAAATCGCCGCCGCACCGTCGCTGGCGCCGCACATCATTTCCGAGTTCGTGCCCGGCCCGCAGTTCGAGACGGATGCGGAATTGCTGGACGCGGCGCGGCGCTTCAGCCAGTCGATCTACCACCCGAGCGGCACCTGCAAGATGGGACATGACGCCATGGCCGTCGTCGATGACCGCCTGCGCGTGCACGGCATGCAGAACCTGCGCGTGGTCGACGCGTCGATCATGCCGGAAATCGTCTCGGGCAATACGAACGCGCCCACCATCATGATCGCCGAAAAAGCGGCCGACATGATCCTGGCGGACGCCGTGCGGCTGCCCAAGGCTGCCTAGTCCGCGCCCCACGCCACCTCACCCGGGAGGATGCCAGCGGCGGGCAGACGGCCCCGCCCCTCAATGACTTGGCAATCAGCCAGGCATCAAAAAAACACACATAATCGATATCGATTGGAGACTAGATATTATGGATAACAATCCGAACAATCCGAAAAAGGCCAAAGAGCTACGGAAAGTCGTGATGGCCAGCGTGATCGGCGCCACCATCGAGTGGTACGACTTCTTTTTATACGGCGTCGTCGCCGGCATCGTGTTCAGCAAGCTGTATTTCCCGGGCGGCGATCCGCTCGTCTCGACCATGCTGGCCTACGGTACCTTTGCCGTGGGCTTTCTGTCGCGCCCCATCGGCGGCGTGATCTTCGGTCACTTCGGCGACAAGATCGGCCGCAAGAGCATGCTGGTGATGACCCTGATGATCATGGGGATCTCCACTTTCCTGATCGGCGTGCTGCCCACATATGACCACATCGGCTACTGGGCGCCCGGCCTGCTGCTGTTCCTGCGCGTGCTGCAGGGTATCGGCCTCGGTGGCGAATGGGGCGGCGCCGTGCTGATGGCGTATGAATATGCGCCACCCAAGGAGCGCGGCTTCTACGCCAGCTTGCCGCAGATCGGCCTGGCCATCGGCCTGTGCCTCGCTTCCGGCGTGGTGGCGATCCTGTCCTACAGCCTGACGGACGCGCAGTTCCTGTCCTGGGGCTGGCGCGTGGCCTTCATCCTGTCGGCCGCCCTCGTCTTCATCGGCATGTGGATACGCCTGAACGTGATGGAAACGCCGGAATTCCAGGCCGTCAAGGAGAAGAATGCGGAGACGCAGATTCCGTTTTTCGACCTGTTGAAACGCTATCCAGGCAACGTCTTGAAAGGCATGGGCGCGCGCTATATCGATGGCGTGTTCTTCAATATCTTCGGCGTGTTTTCCATCACCTATCTGACCAACACCATCAAGATAGACCGCACGGAAGCGCTGATGGGCGTGATGGCGTCGGCCGTCGTGATGTGCTTCTGCATTCCTTTCTTCGGCCGCCTGTCGGACCGCATCGGCCGCACCAAGGTGTTTTTCTGGGGTTCATTGATCACGGGCGTGTCGGCCATCCCCGCCTTCTGGATCATGCTGCATCACGCCGACAATCCGCTGCTGCTGTGGTGTTCCGTGATCATCCCGCTAGGCGTGCTGTATTCGGCCGTGTACGGCCCGGAAGCGGCCCTGTTCTGCGACCTGTTCGACGCCAAGGTACGCTACACGGGCATCTCCTTCGTGTACCAGTTCTCCGGCATCTTCGCCAGCGGCCTGACGCCCATCATCGCCACCTACCTGCTGAAAACGGGCAATGGCGAACCGTGGCACATCGTCGGCTACATCCTGTTCGCCTCCCTCGTCTCGGCCGTCAGCGTGGCCATGATCGGCAGGGGCGGCTCGCAACCGGATGGCCGCATGAAGCCGGCGCACGCGCGGTAGGCGCAGGCACGTAAAAAAAGGCAGGCCTCTTGCGAGTGCCTGCCTTTTTTATGTCGATTAAGACTTAGATGACAATCGTTTGATGCTCGTCACCCACGCGGGCGCGGATGGTGCCGATGCGCGAGACGGTTTCGCCGGCCGCCTGCAATTGCGCGATGGCGGCGTCCGCGTTTTCCTGCGAGACGATGACGGTCATGCCGATGCCGCAGTTGAAGACGCGGTGCATTTCGGCGTCAGCCACGCCGCCGTGCTGCTGCAGCCACGTGAACAGCGGCGGCATGGTCCATGCCTTCGAGTCCAGCTCGGCCACCAGGCCAGGCTGCAGCACGCGCGGGATGTTTTCCACCAGGCCGCCGCCGGTGATATGCACCATGCCCTTGACTTCCATGGCATCCATCAGCGCCAGCAGCGGCTTGACGTAGATGCGCGTCGGCTGCATCAGCACGTCGGCCAGCTTGCGGCCGTGGAAGTCGCCTTCCAGGTCCGGCTTCGCCACTTCGATGATCTTGCGCACCAGCGAGTAACCGTTCGAGTGCACGCCCGACGAGGCCAGGCCCAGCACCACGTCGCCCGGAGCGATCTTGGTGCCGTCGATGATTTTCGATTTTTCCACGGCGCCGACGGCAAAACCTGCCAAGTCGTATTCGCCGGCAGGGTACATGCTCGGCATTTCCGCCGTTTCGCCGCCGATCAGCGCGCAGCCCGCTTGTTCGCAACCCTGGGCGATGCCCTTGATGACGTCGGTGGCAATGGCCACGTCCAGCTTGCCGCAAGCGAAGTAGTCGAGGAAGAACAGCGGTTCGGCGCCTTGCACCAGGATGTCGTTGACGCTCATGGCGACCAGGTCGATGCCGACCGTGTCATGGCGGTTCAGTTCGAACGCCAGGCGCAATTTGGTGCCCACGCCGTCGGTGCCCGAGACCAGCACCGGTTCCTTGTACTTCTTGCTGATTTCAAACATGGCGCCAAAACCGCCCAGGCCGCCCATCACGCCTTCGCGCAGGGTGCGCTTGGCAAACGGCTTGATTGCTTCGACTAAAGCGTCGCCTGCGTCGATATCGACGCCAGCGTCACGGTAGGAAAGGGAAACATTAGAAGTCTGGTTCATGGTGTGGTGGCAGCGGAGGCGGTAAAATAGAAGGCGGATACCCGCCGGCACGCGCGCGCAAGCATGTTTTTCAACATCATGCGGCAGGGCGCCAGCGGGTGAATTCGGTCGATCAAGTCGCTATTTTATCAAACTGCCCCGCCATTTCGTAATTAACTGCCTTTTTTTAACGCAACAGCACAAACTACATGCCATTCGCCATCACCGCCGAACAGAAGCAAACAGCATTTTGGATCGCGGTCTGGCTGGCATTTTTGCTGCTGCTCGTCAGCCTGGGCCCCATCCTGACGCCCTTCCTGGCCGCCGCCATCCTCGCCTACGTGCTCAATCCCGGCGTCGACCGGTTGCAGCGCCTGCATTACAAGCATTTTTACGTGCCCCGTCCGCTGGCCGTGCTGGTCGTCGTAGTGTTGTTTTTCCTCGCCATTACGGCGCTGGTGCTGATCGTCGTACCCGTGCTGCAAAAGGAAATCCCGCTGCTGCAGGCGCAAATCCCGCAATTCCTGAACAAGGCCAACGATTTCCTGGCGCCGAAGCTGCGCGACCTGGGCATCCGCGTGCGCCTCGATGGCACCGGCATCAAACGCATGCTGAGCCAGCAGATGGCCACCAGCGGCGATGAAATCTGGAGCACGGTACTCGCCTCGGCCCGTATCGGCGGCACGGCCGTGCTGGGCTGGCTGGCCACCGTGGTGCTGATTCCCGTGGTGCTGTTCTATCTGTTGCTGGATTGGCATCCGATGCTGGCGCGCATCGCCGGCGCCGTGCCGCGCCGCTGGGTCGGCCGCACGGTGGGCATGGCGCAGGAAGTCGATACCCTTCTGGCCCAATATCTGCGCGGCCAGCTGCTCGTCATGCTGGTGCTGGCCACGTATTACTCGGTGGCGCTGGCCATCGCCGGTTTTGAAGTCGCATTGCCTGTGGGCATCATCACGGGCTTGCTGGTGTTCATTCCCTATCTGGGCTTCGGCCTGGGCCTGATGCTGGCGCTGATCGCCGCCCTGCTGCAGTTTGCCGACTGGAGCGGCGTCATCGCCGTGGCCGTCATCTATGGCTGCGGCCAGGTCATCGAAGGCTTTTTCCTCACGCCGCGCCTGGTGGGCGAGCGCATCGGCCTGAACCCGCTGGCCGTGATCTTTGCCTTATTGGCTTTCGGACAATTGTTCGGTTTCGTCGGCGTTTTGCTCGCTTTACCCGCTTCTGCCGTCCTGATGGTCGCTTTTAAGCATCTAAGACGCCACTACCTGTCCAGCACCTTCTATAATGCGTGACAAGGTGACTGACATAAGCTGCTGCGCGTCGCACTTTGCGGCCGGCGATGCTCACCGTACTACAGTACGGTTGCGCTTCTCGGCCACAAATCGCTGCCGCTCGCTACGCTTCTGCCAGGCACTCGATACGACTACAATGTTAAATTAATAAAAATCCAACAACAAACGCGATGACGACGCACAAGCAGTAATGAAAAACAGGACAAGGCGTACGCCATGAAACAACTGGTGCTCGATTTAGGCACAGACCAGGCGCACAGCCTCGATACCTTCGAGGTGGGACAGAATGCCGAAGTGGCGCAGCTGATGCGCCAGTTCGCCGCGCGCACTTCGCGCGAACATTTTGCCTACCTGTGGGGCGAACTGGCCGCCGGCAAGAGCCACCTGCTCAAGGCCCTGGCCAGCACCGAGCGCGCGCGCTACATTTCGCCATTCTCGATCGAGTCCGAATTCGTGTATTCGCCTGATGTGGATTTGTACCTGCTCGACGACTGCGAAAAACTGTCGCCGCTGGCGCAGATCGATGCCTTTGCCCTGTTCAATGAAATCCGCGCCAACAAGGCCTACATGGTGTGCAGCGGCGCCGTGCCGCCGGCCGTGCTGCCCGTGCGCGAAGACTTGCGCACGCGCATGGGATGGGGCCTGATCTACCAGATCCACGGCTTGACGGACGATGAAAAAATCGCCGCCCTGACCCAGGCGGCCACCACCCGCGGCTTGACCTTGTCGCCCGGCGTGTTACCCTATCTGCTGTCCCATTTCCGGCGCGACATGCGTTCGCTGTCGACGATGCTGGACTCTCTCGACCTCTACTCCCTTGAAACCCAACGCCCGATCACCTTGCCATTGTTGCGCGAGTTGCTGCAGGCGGAAGCGAAAGAATGATGAATCTGGCCCTGTTTGACCTCGACCACACCCTGCTGCCCATCGACTCGGATCACGAGTGGGGCGAATTCCTGGTACGCATCGGTGCCGTGGACGCCGCCGAATTCACCCGCCGTAACGACGAATTTTTCGCGCAATACCAGGCCGGCACGCTCGATCCGGTGGAATACCTGGAATTTTCCCTCGGCACCCTGGCGCAATTCCCGCGCGAACGCCTGGAAGCGCTGCACAAGCAATTCATGGCTGAAGTGGTCATGCCGGCCATCCGCCCGGAAGTCGTGGCCCTGCTGAAACAGCACCAGGACGCGGGCGACCTGCTGGCCATCGTCACGGCCACCAACCATTTCATCACCAAACCCATCGCCGATGCGCTGGGCGTCGAGCACCTGCTGGCCGCCATGCCAGAATATGACACGCAAGGCAATGTCACGGGCAAGCTGGTAGGCACGCCGACCCTGGGCGCGGGCAAGCTGACCCACACCTATGCCTGGCTGGAAAAGATGGGCAAGGAACTGGGGCAGTTCGAGCGCAGCTATTTTTACAGCGATTCGCACAACGACATTCCCCTGCTGTCGGTCGTGACCCACCCTGTCGCGACCAACCCCAATACCGCTTTGAGCGCACACGCATCCCTCCACGGCTGGCCATCACTTCACTTATTCAATGATTAAAAAATTCATCCGCAAGATCCTCGGCGTTAAAAAAGAGGCAGCGCGCGACACCACGGCACCCATCGTGCTCGGTCCTGCGCAACACGGAATCGACCCGAAACTGGTGTCGTCGAATGCCATCCGCGTCACCAGCAGCCTGCAGGAAGCGGGCTTCGAGGCCTTTGTCGTCGGCGGCGCCGTGCGCGACCTGCTGCTGGGCGTGAAGCCGAAAGACTTCGACATCGCCACCAACGCCACGCCGGAACAGGTCAAGCGCTTGTTCCGCCGCGCCTTCATCATCGGCAAGCGCTTCCAGATCGTGCACGTGATGTTCGGCCAGGATTTGCTGGAAGTGACGACCTTCCGCGGCGCCGGCGCCGACTCCGCGCCCAAGGATGAACATGGCCGCGTCCTGCGCGACAATACCTTCGGCTTGCAGCACGAAGATGCGCTGCGCCGCGACTTCACCATCAACGCCATGTACTACAACCCGGCCACGCAGGAAGTGCTGGACTACCACGGCGGCGTGGAAGACATCCGCGCCAAGACCTTGCGCATGATCGGCAAGCCGGAAGAGCGCTACCGCGAAGATCCCGTGCGCATGCTGCGCGTGGTGCGCTTTGCCGCCAAGCTGAAATTCACCATCGAGCCGCACACGGCCGCGCCGATCCCCATCATGGCACCGCTGATCAACAACGTGCCCGCGCCGCGCGTGTTCGATGAAATGCTGAAACTGCTGATGAGCGGCCACGCGCTGGCCTGCCTGCAGCAGCTGCGCAAGGAAGGCTTGCATCACGGTCTGCTGCCGCTGCTCGACGTGGTGCTGGAACAGCCGCTGGGCGCAAAATTCGTCACCCTGGCGCTGGACGCCACGGACGCCCGCATCGCCGCCGGCAAGACCGTCTCGCCGGGCTTCCTGTTCGCTTCGCTGCTGTGGCACCAGGTACTGGAAAAATGGACGGCCTACCGCGCCGCTGGCGAATCGACCATTCCCGCGCTGCACCTGGCGGCCGACGACGTGCTCGATTCGCAGACGGAAAAGCTGGCCTTGCAGCGCAAGATCGGTTCCGACATGCGCGACATCTGGTCGATGCAGCCGCGCTTCGAGCGCCGGGTCGGCAAGGCGCCGTACAAGTTGCTGGAGCACCTGCGCTTCCGCGCCGGCTACGACTTCCTGCTGCTGCGCTGCGCCTCTGGCGAGATCGACATGGACATCGGCGAATGGTGGACGGCCTTTTATGAAGGCGACGAGGAAACGCGCGAAGCGCTGCTCGTCAGCGCCAATGCCGCACCGGGCGCCGTCAAGAAAAAGCGCCCGCCACGCCGCAGCACGCGCAGCAAGACCGGCGGCGGCTCGGCCACCGGCGGCAGCAGCGACGAATGATGGACGCACCTGCGCTGGTCACCGCTTACATCGGCATCGGCGCCAACCTGGGCGACGCGCGCGCGAATGTGCGGGACGCGATCGCGCGCCTGGCGCGCCTGCCAGGCGCCAGCTTGCTGGACGCCTCGGCCAGCTACCGCACGGCGCCCATCGATTCGAGCGGTGACGACTACGTCAACGCCGTGGCGCGCATCACGACCACCCTGCCGGCAGAGGAACTGCTGCTGGCCCTGCACGCCATTGAGGCGGCGCATGGACGCGAACGGCCTTACCACAACGCCCCGCGCACCCTGGACCTGGACTTGCTGCTGTACGGCGATGAACGGATCGCCAGCGCCACGCTGACAGTGCCCCATCCGCGCATCACCGAGCGCGCCTTCGTGCTGGTGCCGCTGCTCCAACTGGCGCCCGCCGTCATCGTGCCCGGACTCGGTCCGGCGCAGGACTACCTGGCGGCCGTGGCCGATCAGGCCATCAGTCAGCTCTGACCCCAGCTCCGACCCGTTTCGCTCCCATCCTCTACAATGCCGCTCCTGCAGCAGGCCGCATAAAGTACTACACTAGCGGCGTTGCACCCCTTTCACTCTAGAGAATACCTATGTCCGCTTATTTGCAAGGAACAGATCTGGCCGCAAAAGACAAGGCCGCCACACCGGCGCCGGCGCCATCCAAGCCTGTCGCCAACAAGGCCGTGACCATCCACACCCTGGCCACGCTGCGCGCCGCCGGCGAAAAGATCACCATGCTGACCTGCTATGACGCCAGCTTTGCGTCCCTGATGGACCGCTGCGGCGTGGAAATCCTGCTGATCGGCGATTCGCTCGGCATGGTCTGCAATGGCCACAACTCCACCCTGCCCGTCACCGTGGCCGAACTGGCCTACCACACGGCATCCGTGGCGCGCGGCAGCAAGTCGGCCATGATCATGGCCGACCTGCCATTCGGCGCGTACGGCACGCCTGAAACAGCCTATGCCAACGCCGTCATCCTGATGCAGGCTGGCGCGCACATGATCAAGATCGAAGGCGGCGCCTGGCTGGCCGAGATCGTCCGTTTCCTCACCGAACGCGGCATCCCCATCTGCGCCCACATCGGCCTGACGCCGCAATCCGTGCACCAGCTGGGCGGCTATAAAGTGCAGGGCAAGAGCACGGAAAGCGCGGCGGAACTGAAGAACGACGCGCTGGTGCTGCAAAACGCGGGCGCCGCCATCGTACTGATGGAAGCCATGCCGTCGCAGCTGGGCAAGGAAGTGACGGACATGCTGACCATCCCCACCATCGGTATCGGCGCCGGTCCCGATTGCTCGGGCCAGGTGCTCGTCATGCACGACATGCTGGGCGTCTTCCCGGGCCGCAAGGCGCGCTTCGTGCGCAACTTCATGGAAGGCGCGGCCAGCATCGACGACGCCGTCATCGGCTATGTCAAAGCCGTCAAGGATGGCAGCTTCCCGGCGCTGGAACACTGCTTCTGACGTAGTTTGTTTTAAGTCGGCTTGCGCGCTGCGCGCCAAGCCGACCTACGAGACCATCAACGCCGTAGGCCGGGTAGGTCGGATTAGGCGGGGCCGCCGAGGCCGCAGGCCGTAATCCGACAACACCACAGGCGCAAACCCCTACCCCACCTGTATCCACGTCGTCTTCAGCTCCGTGTACTTGTCCAGCGCGTGCAATGACTTGTCGCGCCCATTGCCCGACTGCTTGTAGCCGCCAAACGGCACGGTGATGTCGTCGCCGTCGTACTGGTTGACGTGCACGGTGCCCGCACGCAGGGCGCGCGCCGTCTGGATGGCTTTGCTGATGTCCGACGTCCATACGGCCGCCTGCAAGCCGTACGGCGTGGCATTGGCCTGTTTCACCGCCTCGCCGATATCCGTAAAGCCCAGCACGGACAAGACGGGGCCGAAGATCTCTTCGCGCGCGATCGTCATGCCCGCGTCCACGCCGAAGATGGTCGGCTGCACATAGTAGCCCCCCGTTTCCGCGCGCACGGCCTCGCCGCCGCCCAGCAGCTGCGCGCCTTCGCTCTTGCCGGCCGCGATATAGCCCATCACGGTTTGCATCTGCGTGGCGTCGACGATGGCGCCCATGACGGTGGCTTCGTCGAGCGGGTCGCCGGGCTGGAAGCGCGGCAGCATGGCCAATGCCTTGGCCAGGAATTCTTCCTTGATCGACTCTTCCACAAACAGCCGCGAAGGCGCGTTGCAGCTTTCGCCCTGGTTGAAGAAGATGGAACCGACGGCGGCCGCCACGGCCTTGTCCAGGTCAGGGCAATCGGCGCAAACGATGTTGGCGGACTTGCCGCCCAATTCCGTCCACGCCCGTTTCAGGTTTGACTGGCCCGCCATCTGCACGATCAGCTTGCCCGTGCGCGTGGAACCCGTAAAACCGATGCAATCGACATCCATGTGCAGCGCCAGCGCGGCGCCCGCCTCGTTGCCGTAGCCGGGCAGCACATTGAAAACGCCGGCCGGCACGCCCGCTTCCAGCGCGATGTCGGCCAGGCGCAAGGCCGTCAATGGGGATTTTTCGGAGGGTTTGAGGATCACGCTATTGCCTGCCGCGAGGGCCGGCGCGATCTTCCAGGCAGCCATGATCATCGGGTAGTTCCACGGCACGATGGCGGCGACGACGCCCACCGGTTCGCGCGTGATCAGGGCCAGGCTGTTGGCGGGCGTGGGCGCGATTTCATCGTAGACCTTGTCGATCGCCTCGCCATACCAGCGCAGGCAGTTGGCCGTAGCGCCCACGTCCACGCTCTGGCTGTACTTGATCGGTTTGCCCATGTCCAGGGTTTCCAGCAAGGCCAGCTCGGGGCCGTACTTCTGCACCAGGTCGGCGAACTTGATCAGCACGCGCTTGCGCTGCGCGGGCGATTTCCCTGCCCAGCGGCGGTCCTCGAAGGCGGCGCGCGCGGCCTGCACGGCCGCATCCACGTCCGCCCCATCGCAACGGGCCACTTGCCCCAGGAGACGCCCATCGATGGGCGACAGATTGTCGAAAGTCTGGCCTGACCTGGCCCCGGCGCGCTCGCCATTGATAAAGGCGCGGCCATCGATCGCGAGCGCTGCGGCCCGTGCATGCCAGCTGGTGTTTTCCGTCATGGTCGTCTCCTGCAAGGTGAAAACGCCAGCTTACTCCTAGTCTGCCAAATAAGCCGCAGACATCTGCTTGCGCCGTCTCCGGTCCGCGCGCGCCAGCATCACGGCATACGCGATCACGGCAAGCGTCACCACCAGGATGGTCAGCGCGGCGATGGCATTGACGCGCGGATCGAGCCCCAGGCGCGCGCGCGAAAAAATCACCAGCGGCATCGTCGTCGAACCGGGACCGGACAAAAAGGCCGACAGCACCACGTCGTCCAGCGACAGGGTAAATGTCAGCAGCCAGGCCGACGCCAGCGCCTGCGTGATATTCGGCAGGGTCACGAGGAAGAATACCTGGTGCGCGCGGCAGCCCAGGTCCATGGCCGCTTCGGCCAGGGATTTACTCATCTCCTGCAGGCGCGACTGCACCACCACGGCCGCATATGCCATGCCCAGCAGGGTGTGGCCCAGCCAGATGGTGAGAACGCCACGTTCGGGGAAACCGAAGACCTTTTGCATGGACACCAGCATCAGCAGCAGGGACAGGCCGATGATCACTTCCGGCATCACCAAAGGCGCGCTGACCATGGCGGAAAACACCGTGCGGCCACGGAAGCGCTGGTAGCTGCTCAAGGCGAAGGCGGCAAACGTGCCGAGGATGACAGACGAGGTGGCCGACATGAAGGCGATCTTCAGGGACAAACCGAAGCCCGAGATGATTTCCGTGTCGCTCATCAACTCGCTGTACCAGCGCAGCGAAAAGCCGCTCCACACCATGTCCTGGCGCGAGCTGTTGAACGAAAAGACGATCAGCACGATGATGGGCAGGTAGAGGAACAGATAGCCGAGCGAGAGCCAGCCGCGGCCGAACCAGCGCTGCAGGAAATTACGTCCGTTCATGTGCGTTCCTCCGCGTTCTGGTCCGTCTTGTATTTGTTAAAAATGGCCATCGGCACGAGGATCAGCAAGACCACCAGCACCGTCACCGACGAAGCCATGGCCCAGTCGTTGTTCGTGAAATATTCATCCCACAGCACGCGGCCGATCATCAGGGTTTCCGGGCCGCCCAGCAGCTCGGGAATCACGTATTCGCCCACGGACGGGATGAACACCAGCATGGCGCCGGCGATGATGCCCGATTTCGACAGGGGCACGGTGATGCGCCAGAACGCCTGCAAGGGCGTGGCGCCCAGGTCGGCCGCCGCTTCCAGGAAGCGCATATCCATTTTCACCAGGTTCGCGTACAGGGGCAGGATCATGAAGGGCAGATAGGCGTACACCATGCCCACCACCAGCGAAAACGAGGTGTTCATCATGTGCAGCGGTTCGCTTACCACGCCCAGCGCGATCAGCAGGTCGTTGAGCAAACCGTGGTTGGCCAGGATGCCCTTCCACGCATACACGCGCAGCAGGAAAGAGGTCCAGAACGGCAGCATCACCAGCATCATCAGCACGGGCCGGATCGATGGCTTGGCGCGCGCCATGAAGTAGGCGAACGGGTAGCCGATGAAGAGGCAGATGGCGGTCGTGATGGCCGCGTATTTCAATGAACTGAGATAGGTGAGCAGATACAGTTCATCGGCGGCGATGAACAGGTAGTTGGCGATTTTGACCTTCAGCACGACGATGCCGTCGACATACGACAGCAGGCCGCCGAAGGGGCTGCCCGCCGTGTCCATGTCGGACAGACTGATACGCAGCACGATCAGGAAAGGCACGAGGAAGGCTGCCGCCAGGAACAGCGAGGGCACGGCGATGACGGCGTTGCGCCCAGTAACCCAGCGCAGGGTGACAAGGTTACGCAGCGATTGCAGGATGGACGTCATGATGGCCTCAGCTGGTCAGCACGACGATGTCGGCGCCATCCCACCACACCCACACGCGCTGTTCGCGCTCGAGGCGCGCGGCGTCGTGGCGGGCCGCGTTGGTGCGCGAGACTTTCACCACCGTGCCGCTGTCGAGGCGTACGTGGTAGCTGGTTTCATTGCCAAAATATGCCATGGCGACGATCACGCCCTGGGCGCAGTTGTAGCCATGTTCCGCCGGCGACGCGCGCTCTTGCAAGGCAGGTGGCTCGATCTGGATGCCGATTTTTTCGGGGCGCACGGCCACCGAGACATCCATGCCCAGGTTGCCTGTGATGCCGTGCGAAACATAGTGCTCGCCATCGGCGGTGGCGATGACCACGTGGTCGGGTTCATCTTCCGTGATGCGGCCGTCGAACAGGTTGACGCTGCCGATGAAGTCGGCGACAAAACGGCAGTTCGGCGTCTCGTAGATTTCGCCGGGAGCCCCCACCTGCAGGATGCGCCCTTCGCTCATGACGGCGATGCGCGTGGCCATGCTCATGGCCTCGTCCTGGTCGTGCGTGACCATCACGCACGTGACGCCCACCTGCTCGATGATATTGACCAGTTCCATCTGCGTGCGTTCGCGCAGTTTTTTATCCAGCGCGCCCAGCGGCTCGTCGAGCAGCAGCAATTGCGGACGCTTGGCCAGGCTGCGCGCCAGCGCCACGCGCTGCTGCTGCCCGCCCGACAACTGGTGCGGCTTGCGCTTCGCATACTGCCCCAGTTGCACCAGCGCCAGCATCTGCTCGACCCTTGACGCCACTTCCGCCTTTGGCAAGCCATCGCGGCGCAGGCCGAAGGCGATGTTGTCCCACACGGACAAATGGGGGAACAGCGCATACGACTGGAACATCATGTTGATGGGGCGCTGGTGCGGCGGCACGTCGACGATGCTGTTGCCCGCCAGGGCGATGCGCCCCGACGTCGGCGTCTCGAAGCCGGCCAGCATGCGCAGCAGGGTCGACTTGCCGCAGCCTGAACTGCCGAGCAGAGCGAATATCTCGCCCTTGTTGATCGTCACGGAAATATCATTGACGGCGCGCACGCCATCGAATTCCTTGACCAGTTGATCAATCAGCAAGAAAGGCGCTGGGGCGTCGCTGGCCGAAGCAAAGGGTGTTGCTATCGTCATGTGTGGGTGGCTTCTGGGTAAGAGGGTGTCAAAATGAAAAACTGGCCACTACAAAGAGCGGCCAGGATGGAAGTTTAGCGGAACTGCCGCCATTGCGGTCCAAAAAATGCGCAGATGGCGGCAAAATGGGGCAAAAACCTACACCCAGCCCTTCGCTTTCACCTCCGCATGGGTCTTGTCGAGGCACACGCGTATCAAGCCCACCATTTCATCGATCTGCGCGCGCGTCATCACCAGCGGCGGGGCGACGATCATGCGTTCACCCACGGCGCGCATGATGACGCCGTTGTCGAACATGTGGCCGCGGCAGATCATGCCCACGCCCTGGTCCTCGTCGAACAGCTCGTTGTCATGCACGGTGGCGCCCTTCTTGCGCACGAGGTTCAGGCCCGCGACCAGGCCACAGCTGTCCGCATAGCCGACCAGCGGATGTTCGCCCAAGCTGGCGAAGCACTGCTTCAGGTACGGTCCCGTATCGTCGGCCACCTTCGCCACCAGCTGCTCTTCCTCGATGATGCGGATGTTTTCCAGCGCCGCCGCGCAGGCAACGGGGTGGCCGGAATACGTGAAACCGTGCGTGAATTCGCCGCCCTGCTCGATCAGCACCTTGGCTACCCTGTCGCCCACCAGCACGCCGCCCAGCGGCACATAGCCGGACGTGACCCCCTTGGCAAAGGTGATCAGGTCGGGCTTTATGCCGAACAGTTCGGAGCCGAACCAGCGCCCCAGGCGGCCGAAGCCGCAGATGACTTCATCGGCGATGAGCAAAATGCCGTACTTGTCGCAGATGCGCTGGATCTCGGGCCAGTAGGTCGATGGGGGAATGATGACGCCGCCGGCGCCCTGCACCGGCTCGCCGATGAAGGCGGCCACCTTGTCGGCGCCGATTTCCAGGATCTTGTCTTCCAGCCAGCCAGCCGCCTTTACACCGAATTCCTCGGGGCTCAAGCCGTGGCCCGACTCCAGGTAATTGGGCTGGCCGATATGCGCGATGCCGGGGATGGGCATGCCGCCCTGCGCATGCATGCCATCCATGCCGCCCAGCGACGCTCCCGCCACCGTGCTGCCGTGATAGGCATTGTGGCGGCTGATGATGGTATGTCTCTCCTTGTAGCCGAGGATATCCCAGTAGCGGCGCACCATGCGCAAATTCGTGTCGTTGCCTTCGGAGCCGGAACTGGTGAAGAACACGTGCTGGAACTGCGGCGGCGAGATTTGCGCCAGCTTGGCGGCCAGCTGCGCGGCCGGCACGTTGGTCGTGCCAAAGAAGCTGTTATAGAACGGCAGCGTCTCCATCTGCCGGTACACAGCTTGCGAGATCGACGTGCGGCCGTAGCCCACATTCACGCACCACAGGCCCGACATGCCGTCGACGATCTTCTTGCCCTGGCTATCCCACAGATAGACGCCGTCGCCGCGCACCATCACCCTGGCGCCCTTGCTTGCCAGGTCCTGGAAATCGGTGAATGGATGCAGGTAGTGGGCCGAGTCCATCTGCTGGATGGCGGCCGTGTCATACACCTGCGGCGCCGCGTTTTTCTGCGCCACGGAGGCGACCAGGGCAGCGCTCGGCGCCAGCGGATTGTTTGTTGTACTCATTGCGATCCTTTCTTAAACGTGGAGCAGAAGATGCTCGCGCTCCCACGGGCTGATGACGGTCATGAACTCCTGGTGCTCCAGGTCCTTGATGGCCGCATACACGTCGATGAAGCGCTCGCCCAGCACCGTGCGCAGCTTGTCTTCCGCGCGCAGCAGCTGCAGGGCTTCGGGCAAGCCTTGCGGCAGTTCGAACTTCATGTCATAGGCGCTGCCCACCATCATCGGCGTCGCTTCCAGCTGCTCCGTCATGCCGAGATAGCCGCAGGCCAGCGTGACGGCCAGGGCCAGGTAGGGATTCGCGTCGGCGCCGATGATGCGGTTTTCCACGCGCCGGTCCTGCACGCCCGACTCGGGCACGCGGAAGCCCACCGTGCGGTTGTCCAGGCCCCACTGGATGTTGATCGGCGCGGCCGTATGGCGCACGATGCGGCGGTAGGAATTCACGTAGGGCGCGACGATGGCCATGGCCGACGGCATGTAGCGCTGCAGGCCCGCGATGTAATGCTTGAAGATGGGCGCGGCCGAACCGTCCTCGTTGCTGAAGATGTTCAGGCCTGTCTTCGCATCGACGACGCTCTGGTGCACGTGCATGGCGGAACCTGGCTCGCCGGCCATCGGCTTGGCCATGAAGGTGGCGTACATATCGTGTTTCAGGGCCGCTTCGCGCAGGGTGCGCTTGAAGAAAAACACCTTGTCGGCCAGGCCCAGCGGATCGCCGTGCAGGAAGTTGATTTCCATTTGTCCCGCGCCGATCTCGTGGATCAGCGTGTCGACGTCAAGGTTCATCAATTCGCAGTAATCGTAGATATCCTCGAACAGGGGATCGAACTCGTTGACGGCGTCGATGCTGTACACCTGGCGGCTCGTCTCGGCCCTGCCGCTGCGGCCGATGGGCGGCTTCAAGGGCAAGTCCGGGTCCGTGTTTTTCGCCGTCAGGTAGAACTCCAGTTCCGGCGCCACCACGGGTTTCCAGCCCTTGTCCGCATACAGTTTCAGCACGCGCCGCAGCACGGATCTTGGAGCGAAATCGACCAGCATGCCGTCGGCGAAATAGCAGTCGTGGATGACTTGCGCGGTGGGATCGGTTGCCCACGGCACCATGGTGATGGTGGTGGGATCGGCCTTCAAGATCATGTCGCGGTCGGTGCTGGAAATGGCGCGGTCGTAGCCGCCATCGTCGACCGGGTAATTGCCCGTCACCGTCATGCCGAGTACCGCTTCCGGGATGCGCATGCCGCGCTCCTGGGTGAATTTCCCGCGCGGCAGGATCTTACCGCGCGCCACGCCCGTCAGGTCGGGTACCAGGCATTCGATTTCCGTGACACGCTTTTCATTGAGCCACAAATCCATATCCGTATAGGTGAAATTTTCACGTATTGCCATGTTTCCCTCTCGTTGGTCTTGATCGAACACCGCGTACTGCGTGCGGCGCGCCTGTCATCCTGTCTTTCTATGCTGCTGTTCCTGGTAATCGCGGCAAGCCTGGCCGAAGGCGCCGAACAGGCGCATGGAATGCGGATTGTCTTCCACCTGCCATTCCGGATGCCATTGCACGGCCAGCGTAAAACCGGCGGCGCTGGCCACCGTATAGGCTTCCACCAGGCCGTCGTCGGCCAGGGCTTCCACCAGCAAGCCATCGGCCAGCCGGGCGATGCCCTGGCCATGCAGGGAGTTGACCATCATTTCGCTCTCGCCGCCCAGCAGGCGTGACAGCAGGCCGTCGGGCATCAACTTGATGCGGTGCGCTGGCGCGTACTGGCGCGCCAGCGGATCGAGCACGTTCTCGCGATGGTCCTGCATGCCCGGCACCGCATGCACGGCCTGGTGCAGGCCACCGCCCAGGGCCACGTTGACTTCCTGGAAGCCGCGGCAGATGGCGAGCAGGGGCAGCTGGCATGCCAGCGCGGCGCGGATCAGGGGCAAGGTGGTGGCGTCGCGCGCGGGATCTTGCGGCAGGTCGGGATGGAGGATATCTTCGCCATACAGGCGCGCGTCGACGTTCGAGGCCGAGCCGGTCAGCATCACGCCATCGGCGATCTGCAGCGCCGCTTCCAGGTCCGCATCCGCACCCAGGGCGGGCAGCAGCAGCGGCATGCAGCCGGCGCCGCGCAGCACGGCGTGCAGGTATTTGTCCTGTGCCATGTGCCAGACGTGGCTGCCAAGCTGGCGCTGGCAGGCGGGAACGAGAACGATGGGACGGCGCATAGAGCTTCCTCGCTGGCGTGACGATCCAATGACAGCGCCATCACGGCGCTGCCGCTCGCTTCACTGTACAGCAGAGCCGGCAGGGGCGGCCACACGGATGGACGTGGCCAGCGGCGGCACACATCGCCTACACTACGGCTTTGCAGTATTGTCCTTATTAAAATCATCATATGCCCGTCCGGCGCCAAACACCAGCGCCGCAGGCAAAGTCCCTTACTTTCCCATGCATTCACACCGTTTTCCAGCCATACCGAACACCTTTTCCACCCTGCGGGGGCAGCCATGAAGCACATGCCGTGGCGCGACTTCTTCGCCCTCGTGGTGAGCATCGGCGTGGTCGGCCTGGGCCTGGGCGCCACCATGCCGCTCACCGCCCTGACCCTGCACCAGCGCGGCGTGGGCACGGACATCATCGGCATGATCACGGCCGTCAGCGCCCTCGGCATCCTGGCCGCCTCGCCGTTCGTCTCGCGCTGGGTGGGGCGTTTCGGCGCGCGCGCCACCATGCTGGGCGCCGTGTGGGTGGCGTCGCTGGCGACGATCGCCATGCAGTTTACCGACCACCTGCTGGCGTGGAGCGTGCTGCGCTTCCTCTTCGGCGGCGTCATGGGCGTGCTGTTTACCATCGGCGAAGCGTGGGTGAATCGCCTGGCGCCCGATAATTCGCGCGGCCGCGTGGTAGCCATGTACACCACCAGCTTTACTTTCTTCCAGCTGATCGGCCCCGCCCTCGTGGCGCTGTTCAACGACAAGATCAGCTGGAGTTTCGCCGCCTGCGGCCTGCTGTTTTTGCTGGCAGTGCCGGGCTTGATGCTGATCTCGAACAGCGGCCCGGAACGCGAACCGGAAGAACACGGCGTGAAGTGGACCCTGATCCTGCCGCGCATGCCGATGATCGTGCTGGGCGCCGCCTTCTTCGCCCTGTTCGATACCCTGGCATTGAGCTTGCTGCCGCTGTACGCGATGGAGCACGGCATCGGCACGGACCTGGCGCTGCTGTCGGCCACCGTGGTGCTGGTGGGCGACACGGGCCTGCAATTCGCACTGGGCTGGATGGCCGACCGCTTCGGCCGCGCCAAAGTCCATGCGGGCTGCGGCGTGGCTGTCTGCCTGCTGCTGCCGCTGCTGCCGTTCGCCGTCGGCACGCCGTGGCTGTGGTGGACCCTGCTGCTATTGCTGGGCGCGGCGGCGGGCGGTATCTACATGCTGGCGCTGGTGGCCTGCGGCGAACGTTTCACGGGACTGTCGCTGACCAGCGCCAGCGCCATCGTCAACGCCACCTGGGGTGTCACCAGCGGCGGCGGCCCCCTGTTGACGGGGGTCCTGATGCAATCGGTGGGCGTGAATGCCCTGCCGGCCGTGATGTGGGTATGCGCCGCCATTTTCGTGGGCAGCGCCGTGTGGGAGCGCAGGAAGGGAATCGTCTAGCGTTTTTTACTTATTCTCCAGCCGCTGCCGTAACTCCTCGGCCACAGGGTAGTCGGGATACGCTTGCCGGAACGCCGCCCATTCCTCCTGCGCCAGCGCACCTTCGCCCGCCTTCAAGAGGGCGTCAATCTTCACCAGCCATACGGAAGCGTCGAGCTTTGCGGGCGGCGGCATCGGCGCGGAGCGGGCCGCAACAGGCGCGGGCTTGGCCAGCGCCCGCTGCACCGGTGCCTGGCGCTGCATGCTGGCCTCGGCCTGCATGGCCGCTTGCTGCTCCATCGCCTGAGGCATTGCCGTGGGAGGGGGCGGCGGGGCCGGTGGCGCTGGCACGGGTATTGGTACTGACACGGGTGCCGGCACTGGCTCGGCCTGCGCTGGCATCCTGGCTGCCGCCTTGGCCATGGCACGCGGTGCCGACGGCGGTGGCGCAGACACCGTCGCGGGCGCAGCGGCCGGTTCGGACATCACCTCCTGCGTGACCGGCTCCCCGACCACGGGAAATTGCGCAGGCTTCGAGCCGAACCAGTCCACGCCGATCAGGTTCACCGTCAACAGCACGGCCGCGGCCAGCCCCAGCGGGACGCGCCAGCGCTGCAGATAGTCCGGTGATTTCTTGGCAGGCAAGGTGCGCTGCACGCCATCGGCGCTGTCGTTCGCGGCTGCCGGCTTGTGCAGGGCTTTTTCCGCGTCCGCCAGAATGGCCGCATCGAGCGCGCTGGAAGGCGCGGGCTGCGGCAGGCTGGCCAGCAGCGCGTTCAATTCTTCGTCGTGATGATCTTGAGGATCTTGAGGATCCGTATCGTGCGTATTCATGCCTGTCCTCCCGCGCCAGCGGCGCTGTCCAAGCCCGCGCGCAATTTCTGCATGGCGTAACGCAGCCGGCTCTTGACGGTTTCCGCCTCCGCCCCCGTCACCACGGCGATCTCGAGGATGCTCATTCCGCTGAACTGCTGCAGCACCAGCGCTTCCTTTTGCTCCACCGGCAGCGCGGCGATGGCGGCATGCAGCAGCGCGTGCTGCTGTTTCTGCTCCAGCGATTGCGGCGGCGATGCGCCCTCGTCCGCCAGTTCGCCCACGTCGTCGTGTTCCTGTCCTTCCCGCTGGCGCAGGATGTCGATCAGACGGTGGCGCGCGATCTGGTACAGATAGGTGCGGAACGCCGCCTGCGGCTGGTAGCCGGCGCGCGCCGCATGCAGGCTGGCCCACGCGTCCTGCGCGATCTCGTCCACCCACGCGCGGCGCGGCGAACGCCAGGCCACGAAGCGGTACAGGCCCTGGCTATGGCGCCGGTACAGTTCGCGAAACGACGGCAGGTCGCCAGCGCTGTAGCGCAGCATCAGGTCTTCATCCGTCGCGGTGATCAGGGTATCGGGCATAAGAACCAGTGTAGCCGAACTACGCGGCGGCGACAATTTCGCTACGCCGTCAGCGTGCAGCGGGCGCAATGGGTGCATAGCTGATGCGGCGCACTTCGCGGATCTGTCCATCCTTGAACGCCCCTTCCACCAATTCATAGCCGAGCAAAGCGAAAACCCTGCCCTGCAGGAACAAGGGGCGCGCATTGCCGTACCAGTCCACGCAGGACGCGCGGCAGCCATCGTCCGGCGTTTGGCCGGACCGCGCCGCCAGCGCGCCCAGTTCCGTCAATTGCAAGCTGCTGTTGCGCAGATAGAGAACGGATGCGGCTGACTTGTTGAGGCCAGGCCGCTCGTCCGCGCCCAGGATGGGCAGGCCGATCATGCCCTCGCCGGCCGCTTGCGGCTTGTAGAAAAAGCCGTGGCTGCGCGACTCGCCCTGCGCCGCATCGGCGCGGATATAGCGCGCGGCAACCGCCGCCTGCGCACCCAGGCGGATGCTGCTGAAGTGCAGATCCCGTCCCTGCGCGCCGATCACCACGGCGTCATCGCCCAGCGCCTCGATGCGCTCCACGCCGTGCGGCAGGGACAAGGCTTGCACGCTGCCCGCATCGGCCCAGCGTACGGCATACAGGGGCTGGCGCGGCCAGGCCTGATCCGCCTGGCGCCGTCCGCCATTGCCGGGGTTCCCATACAGCAGATACGGTCCCACGTAGCGGTTCTGCAGTCCGTAGCCACCGCCACCGGGCAGCGCCTTGTAGCTGCTGGCGGGCGCGCTGTCGCGGCCATCGGAAAACGACGCCAATGGCACGCGCAGCAAGGCCATGTCGCCCCGCCCTTTTGCGCCATCCCACATGCCATCGCCCTGGCCTTCGGCACGCAGCAGGACGTTCAGGTGGCCGTCAACGCTTTCCAGGAACGAGAACTGGTCGACGGGGGCACCGGCCACTTTCAGGGCGCTGGGCGCGCTGCCATCGAGGGGAATGCGGAACACGCCCGAGTCGCTGCCGCGGCGCGTGGTCCACACGAATACGGATTCGCCCGACACATAAAACACGCGGCCCTGCGGTCCCATCACGGCGGTCGCCTCGCAGCGCATGTCGCGCTGCGCCAGGTCGCACACGGTGACCGTATGCAGGGTCAGGCCGGCGCCCATCTCGGACTCTTCATCGGTGCGGTAGATGCGCGTGGCCGGAGCGATGCGCTTGAAGTCGGACGGCACGGCGTCGGGGCGCCAGCGGCGCAGCGCGGGAAAACCGCTGAACGGGTCGCCACGGCGCAAGTTCAGCGACAGGGGCGAATAGAACACCAGTTTGCTGCCGACCAGGCGGCTCGCGTAATTGCGCGAGGAATAATAATCGTTGGAGCGCAAGTGATAGGTGGAGCGGTAGGCCAGCTTGCCGTCCGCGTTGACGTCGAACAGACCGATCTCCGTGCCGCCACGGCTGTAGCTGTAGCCGATCACCACCACCGTATCGCCGTCGATCAGCATCTCGTCATACCAGCTGCCCGACGGGTCGCTGCCCGGCGCGAACGCATCGAGCGAAGACACAGGCTGCAAGGCCTTGCCGCCCACCTGCACGGTGAACAGCTTGCCGCGCCTGAGCATCACCAGGTGCTTGCCATGCAGCTTGACGATGCCGCCTTCATCCACGCCCGCCGTCTGCACATTCGTGACCGATTCCGCCGCTTCTGCCGATGCTGCCGGCGCGGCTTTCGCCGCCATCGGCGCGGGAGGGGCCGGCGCAGGTACCGCCATGTACTGCGCCGTGGCGCGTTGCAGTTTCTGCTGCTCCCTTTGCAGCGCCGCCTGGCGCGATTGCAACTGCTGCAGGTAGCTGCTCAAGGCCTGCTCGCTGGCAAACGGCACCAGGGTCTTGCGCGGCGCCGTGCCGGCGGCGTGGCTGCCGGCCGACAGCAGCAGGGACAGTATCAATGTGATCTTGAGGGCGCTGGACATCGCTTCTTCTCCGGTTGGCTGGGGTGTCCAACATGAAACGCAGCGGCGGAGAAAAAGGGGTTAAACGCGCGTGAAAATATTCACGCCGCTGCTATCTTACTCAAAGCCCCGTATGCGGTCGCCGTTGAAATTCGGCAAGCGCCATTCGAAGTGCAAGGCCAGGAAGCGGAACAGGAAACCGGCGCCGATGGACGCCAGCTGCGCCACGGAGCTGTCGACCTTGAAGTACAGCAGGCCCACATACAGGCTGCCCGTGAACAGGGCCACGGTGGCATACACTTCGCGCTGCAGCACGAGGGGGATCTGGTTGCACAGAATATCGCGCAGCAGACCGCCGAAGACGCCCGTGATCATCCCCGCCAGCACGACGATGGCCGGGTGCATCTTGGCCGACATGGCGATGTCGCAGCCGATCACGCAAAACGCCACCAGGCCCAGTCCGTCGACCAGCAGGAAGATGGCACGCAGGTGGTGCAGGTAGCGCGCGACAAAGGCCGTGACGACAGCCGCGCCGATGGTAAACAACAGGTATTCGGGATGCGCGATCCAGCCCAGCGGATAGTGCCCCAGCAGCACGTCGCGCACGGTGCCGCCACCGAGCGCCGTGACGGTGCCGATCATGCAGATGCCGAACAAATCCATGCCGCGCCGCATGCCCATGATGGCGCCGGACATCGCTTCGGCAACAATCGCCACCAGGTAAATCGTATATAACAGCATGCTCTTACTCTTCCGAAAATGATTTGAGAATTTGTTCGCGTTCGCGCGCTTCGCTCAGGGTGCGCGCTTCGTGGCCCGTGCCGCTGGTGCCGCGCTCTTCGCCGTTGGCCAGGCGCGTGTCGGCGCCCAGGCTTCCACTGCCGCAGCTGACGCTGCTGTGGATAAAGGCATGGTTATCCTTCAGGCAGTCGCCGGCCAGGTATTCCGCATACACGTAATCGCCATCGAGCAGGGACAGGCCAGGCGGTTCCGCCAGCACCTGTTCGCGGCGGCCCTGCACGGCCACCTGCATGTAGTCGCGCCAGACAGGCAGCGCCAAAGTCCCCCCGGTGACGTTGCCCAGGCTTTTCGGCTGGTCATAGCCGAGCCAGACGACAGAGACCAGGCCCGAGGAATAGCCGGCGAACCAGGCGTCATACGCGTTGTTCGACGTGCCCGTCTTGCCGGCCGCGTCGCCGCGTCCCAGCGCCAGCGCGCCGCGTCCCGTGCCGCTCTTGACGACGTCGCGCAGCATGCTGTCCATGACGTAGGCGTTGCGCGTGGAGATCACTTGCGTGCCCGGCGCCGGCTCGCCCTTGGCGCGTGGCGCCGCATCGCTGAACAGCACTTCGCCGCTGCGGCTGCGCACTTCCTTGATCAATTTCGGCGGCATCTGCACGCCGCCATTGGCGAAGACGGCATACGACTGCGCCAGCTGCAGCGGCGTGACGGCGCCCGCGCCCAGCGCCAGCGGCAGGGAGACGGGATTGCGCGCGCCCTCGAAGCCGAAGCGCGTGGCGTAGTGCTGCACGTAGCCGGGGCCGGCCGCCTGCATCAGGCTGACGGCCACGAGGTTCTTCGAGCGCACGAGGCCGCGCCGCACGCTGATGAAGCCTTCATAGTTATTGCCGTAATTGCGCGGACGCCAGGGCTGCGCGCCCGTTTCCTGCGGCAGCAGCAGGCGCTGCGTATCGTCCACGGCCGTGCCGGGGAAATATCCCTTTTCCAGCGCCGCCGAATACACGAAAGGCTTGAAGCTGGAACCGGGCTGGCGGTAGGCCTGCATGGCGTGGTTGTAGTGGTTGCGGTAGAAATCGAAGCCGCCCGCCATGGCGACGATTTCGCCGCTGTGCGCCTCGACGGAAATGAGCGCGCCTTCCATCTCGGGCAACTGGCTCACCAGCCAGCGCTTCTTTGCCGCGTCGTGCATCACGCGGATCACACTGCCCTCGACGATGGCGCGCTTGCCATCCCATTGCAGCTTGCCGCCCAGGCGCGCATCCGATGCCGCCAGCACGATCTCGTCGCCATTGCGCAGCTGCGCCGTCACCTGGCGCTTGCCGGAAGTTTCCACTTTGCGCACGAGGGCGGCGCGCAATTCTCCGCTGTCCGGGTAGGCGGCCAGCTGGCGCGCCACGCTGTCTTCGGAAGCGGCCAGGCGCGCTTCCGGGCCACGGTAGCCGCGCCGCGCCTGCGCATTCAATAGCCCGTCGCGCAGCGACTTGTCGGCCGCCCGCTGCGGCGCCATGCGGATGGTGGTCGTCACGTCCAGGCCCATGCTGTAGGCGCCTTCGGGATAGCTTTGCAGGATCAGCTGGCGCGCTTCCTCGACCGCATACGCGGCCGCGTGCACGGAGCTGTTGCGGTCCTTGTTCAGGGCCAGTTTTTCCGCCACCGCCGCATCGTATTCGGCTGACGTGATGTAACCGAGTTCGCGCATGCGCTGCAGGATGTAATGCTGGCGCACGGTGGCGCGCTGCGGATTGGCGACGGGGTTGTAGGCCGATGGCGCCTTCGGCAAGCCGGCCAGCATGGCCGCTTCCGCGATGCTGACCTCGGCCAGAGGCTTGTCGAAATAGATATTCGAGGCGGCGGAAAAGCCATAGGAGCGCTCGCCCAGGTAAATCTGGTTCATATACAATTCCAGCAGCTTGTCCTTGCCGTAGTGCTGTTCCAGCTTGTAGGCCAGCAGCATCTCCGTCAGCTTGCGCTGCACGGTCTTTTCGCGCGACAGGAAGAAGTCGCGCGCCACCTGCATGGTGATGGTGCTGGCGCCCTGCGCGTGGTGGCCCGTGACGACGTTGGCGAGCGTGGCGCGCGTGAGACCATAGAAATCGACGGCGCCATGCTCGTAGAAACGCGCATCCTCGATGGCCAGCAAGGCCTGGCGCATGCGCAGCGGGATGTCTTTCAACGGCAGGAATTCACGGCGCTCTTCACCGTATTCAGCCAGCAGCTCGCCTTCGCTGGAGAAAATGCGCAGCGGCAGGGCGGGCTTGTACTGGGCCAGGTGCTCGACGGCGGGCAAATCCTGCCACGCCTGGCGCAGCCACCAGCCGCCCGCCAGGGCGGCGGCCATGCCCAGGCCCAGGGTCAATCCCAGGCCGAATTTCAGATTGCGCGCCAGCTTAGACTGGGGCTTGCGGGGGGTGCTGCCGTTCGCTTGTGCTTCCATGGTGGTATTCCCTTGCTGCCAGGAGGCCGCACGCTGGCGCGTGGCACTCCATCAAAGAGGTATTGTGCACTGCAACACACCAATCCTTATCAAAAGTAAGTATTATTTAGTATTGATAAATTTTTCTTATGTAAGGCAGTGACCATGGATCTCAATCCCAAGCACACGGAAGCGTTCCGCGCCGTCGTCGAAACGGGCAGCTTCGAGCAGGCGGCGCTGCGGCTGCATCTGACGTCGCCCGCCATTTCGCAAAGGGTGCGGGCGCTGGAAAGCCAGCTGGGCAATGCCTTGATCGTGCGCAGCCGTCCCGCGCGCGCCACGCGCATGGGCCAACGCCTGATGCAGTATCTGAAGCGCGCCAAGCTGCTGGAAGCGGACTTGCAGGCGGAACTGGCGGTGCAGCAGGATGCCCCGCTGACCCTGGTGCTGGCGCTGAACGCGGATTCGATGGGCACCTGGTTCTTCCCCGCCCTGTCCGAGGTGCTGATACGCGAGCGCGTGCTGCTGGACCTGACCGTGGAAGACCAGGACCACACGTATACCTTGCTGGAGACGGGCATGGCGATCGGCTGCATCAGCACGGAAGCCAAACCCATGCGCGGCTGCACGGCCGAGCCGCTGGGCGTGATGCGCTACTGGCTGGTGGCCACGCCCGCGTTTCGCCAGCAGTGGTTCGCGCACGGCCTGACGCGCAAGGCGGCGCGCACGGCGCCCGTCGTCGCCTACACGCGCAAGGACACCTTGCAATCGTCGTTCCTGCAAGAGGCGCTGGGGTTGCCCGAAGGCGCTTACCCCTGCCATTACGTGCCGGGCGCCACCTCGCACTTCAACGCCATCCGCTATGGCCTCGGCTACGGCATGGTGCCCGAGCTGTTATTGAAGGCGAACACGGATGGCGAGCTGGTGGAAATGCTCACGCCCAAGACCCCGGCCGACGTGGCCCTGTACTGGCACACGTGGAAAGTGCAGTCGCCGCGCATGGAGCAACTGTCGCGGCAAATCATCGCGGCGGCGCGCAGCATGCTGAAATAACTATCGTTGCATGCCCCAGCGTTTCAAGGTGACGCGCTCCAAAGTGCGGAAGCCGATGTTTTCCACCAGCAAGCCGATGACGATGACGGCCGCCAGGCCGGCGAACACCTTGTCCGTATACAGCTCGTTGCGGTTCTGGAAGATGTACCAGCCCAGGCCACCTTGCCCCGAGGTGGTGCCGAACACCAGCTCGGCCGCGATCAGGGTGCGCCAGGCAAACGCCCAGCCTATCTTCAACCCCGAGACGATGGACGGCAAGGCGCCCGGCACGAGGATGTGCAGCACCAGGCGCAAGCCGTTCAAGCCATAATTGCGGCCCGCCATGCGCAGGGTCTCGGGCACGCCCTGGAAGCCCGCATACGTGTTCAGGGCCAGCGGCCACATCACGGAATGGACGATGACAAAGATCAGGCTGGCGCGGCCCAGGCCGAACCACAACAGGGCCAGCGGCAGCAGGGCGATGGCCGGCAAGGGATTGAGCATGGCCGTCAGGGTTTCCAACACGTCGCGCCCGATGCGGCTGGACACGGCCAGCAAGGTCAGCACGAAGGCGGCCAGCACGCCCACGGCATAGCCCTGCAGCAACACGGCCAGGGACGCGGCTGTGCGCGTGAGCAACTCACCGCTGGTGATGCCGCCGATAAACGCCTGCGCCGTCTGCAGAAAGCTGGGCAGCAATAGATCGTTCTGCGTCCAGCGCGCCGCGCCTTCCCACAGCAGGGCCAGGCTGAGCAAAATCAAGGCCTTGCGCCACAGCGCGTGCTGGCTCACACGCTGCCAGCGCGACAGCGGCTGCTCGACCGTGACGCCGGCCGGCGGCGGCGCCGCATACACGAACTCCTGGCGGATGGGCGGCTCCAGCAGCGCGCTCATACGGCCTCCCGCTGCGCAGTAACTGCTTGCGGGACAGGAACCACTTCCTCATCGAACAGCAAACCGTGGATGCGGGTGCTGGCGGCCTGGAATTCCGCGCTGCCGGCGCTGTGGAGACCGAATTGATGACTGTTGAGTTCGGCGCGCACCCTGCCCGGATGCGGCGACAGCAACAGGATGCGGTTGCCCACGACCAAGGCTTCCTCGATCGAATGCGTAACGAACACGAGGGTAAAGCGCAGCTCTTCCCATAGGCGGCTCAATTCTTCCTGCATCTTGCGCCGGGTCAAGGCATCGAGGGCGGCAAACGGCTCGTCCATCAGCAGCACTTCCGGCTGCATGGCCAGGGCGCGGGCGATGGCCACGCGCTGCTTCATGCCGCCCGACAAGGTGTGCGGATGGGCATCTTCAAAGCCGGCCAGGCCCACCTTGGCGATCCAGTGACGGGCGCGCTCGCGGGCCGCCACCTTGTCCAGCCGCTTGCTGGCCAGCAAGGGGAACATGACGTTTTCCAGCACCGTTTTCCATGGCGGCAACTGGTCAAATTCCTGGAACACGACGACGCGGTCCGGCCCCGGTTTATGGATGGGCTGGCCTTGCATGGCGATGCTGCCCGCGCGCGGCGCGATGAAGCCGGCCACGGCTTTCAGCAGTGACGACTTGCCGCAGCCGGATGGCCCCAGCAGCACGAAACGGTCGCCGCGGAACACGTCAAAACTGACGTCATGCGTGGCGCGCACGGTGCGCTGCTCGGTGCGGTATTCCAGGCTGACATGCTTGACACTGAGCAAGGGCTGCAAGGTGACCGGAGGACGTACCAGGTGAAAAGCGGGCGCGTTCATGTCAGCCTCCCTGCGTGATGGCGGGGTCGTCAAAGAAGTAATCGCGCCAGTTGTCGGGCAGGTTGCGGATGGCGCTCACGCGGTGCAGGAATTGCGCCAGGCCATAGGTGTTTTGCGGCGCGATCTTGAATTGCACTTGCGGGTTGGCAAAGATTTTCAGCAGCAGATTGCGGTCCACTTTGCTTTTATTCACCTTGATGTAGATGTCGGCCGCGCCTTGCGGGTTGCTGCTCGCATACTGCGCCGCTTCCGCCAGGGCGGCGATGAAGGCGCGGTAAGTCTTGGGATTGTCCTTGCGGTACTTTTCCGTCGCATACAGCAGGGTCGACGAGCTGGGCCCGCCCTGCACGTCATACGAGTTCAGGATGATGTGGGCGTTCGGGTTCTGCGCCAGTTCCTGCTCCTGGAACGGTGAATTGCCGAAGTGGCCGGTCAGCTCCGTGCCGCCGGCGATGATGGCGGCCGCCGCATCCGGGTGCGGCAGGGTTTGCGTGATTTTATCGAGACGGGCGAATTCCTTGTCGCCCCACTGCTTTGCCACCGCCATCTGCAGGATACGCGCCTGCACGGAGACTGACACGGCCGGCAAGGCGATGCGGTCCTTGTCCGTCAAGTCCGCCAGCGTTTTCACCTTGGGATTATTGCTGACCAAGTAGTAGGGGAAATTGCCGAGCGAAGCCACGCCGCGCACGTTCTGCCGGCCTTTCGTCCGGTCCCAGATGGTCAGCAGCGGACCCAGCCCGGCCCCCGCGATATCGATATTGCCCGACAACAAAGCGTCATTGATGGCCGGGCCGCCAGACAGGGTGATCCACTCGACTTTCACATCGACGCCCTGCTGCTTGCCATGCTTTTCGATCAGCTTTTGTTCCTGCGCAATATTGAGCAGCAAGAAGGTGATGCCGTGCTGGCCCGCGATGCGGATCTGACCTTCGGCCCGGGCCATGGGCATGGCCATGCACAGCAGGGCGATGGTGGCGAGCAGGCGGCGGGAAAAGGTAAAGATCGGCAACATGGACACTCCTTGAGTCAGATCAACAGTCAAAAAATCAGTACGGCGCATCGCCTTCGATGGTAGTGCGGTAGAGCTTGCGGCGCTGGTCGGGCGGACAGCCCGTCGCCAGGTGCATCAGCGAACGGTTGTCCCAGAACACCAGGTCGTGCGGCTGCCAGCGGTGCACATACAGGTGCTCCGGGCGCACGCTGTGGGCAAACAGTTCGTCGAGCAGGGCGCGGCTTTCGTCGTCGGGCAAGCCGACGATGCGCGTGGTGAAGTGTTCGCTGACGAACAGGGCGCGCCGTCCCGTTTCCGGATGCACGCGCACGACGGGGTGCGTCACGGGTTTGACTTCATCGATCTGCGCCTGCGTCAGGGCGGGGCGCCATGGGTTGCGGCGGCGCAATTCTTCATACTGGCTCAGGTAGCTGTGCTCGGCACGGGCGCCGCGCACGGCGTGGCGCAGCGCGGCCGGCAAGCTTTCCCAGGCCAGGTGCATGTTGGCAAACACGGTATCGCCGCCCTCGTCCGGCAACTCTTGCGCATGCAGCATGGAGCCGAGGCTGGGCACTTCCTTGTACGACAAGTCGGAATGCCAGAAATGGCCCGCGTCGCCCAGGCCGATGGGCTGGCCGTTTTCGACGATATTCGAGATGATCAGCACTTCCGCTTGCGTGGGCAGCTGGAACTGACGCAGCACGTGGATTTGCAAGGGGCCGAAGCGGCGGCTGAAATCGACTTGCTGCTGCGGCGTGATGCGCTGGTCGCGGAACACCAGCACGTGATGGTCGAGATGGGCGTGGTGCAGGCGCTGGAAGTCGCCCAGCGACAGCGGCTGCGCCAGGTCCAGCCCCAGCACTTGCGCGCCCAGGGGCGCATCGAAAGTCTCGATACGGAAGTGGCTGGTGGACTGCACGGGTTTCAGGACGGCCGACATGGGAACTCGACTAGAGTCAGGGGAAGTCCACTGTATGCCGGCCAGCCTTGCTTGCAAACGAAGCATTTACTATATGGATATGCGCGGCGCGTTGCGCCAGATTGCAACACAGGCTGTCACGCAATGGCACGGCAGCACCGGCTTTGCCCGGAAATGGCGCTAGCATGCAACTTGCTTATCTACCAATCTTCAACCATCGTCCAGGAAAGCCATGCCCACCTACGCCCTGCTGCTCGCCTTGCTGTTCCCTGCTTCCATCCACGCCCAGGATAGCCAGGGTGAAAGTGATCTCAGCTACAAAGCCTATGTGCACAGCGACAAGCGCATCAAGTGTTTGTACGGCTATGCGGCCGACAAGACGGGCGACCATGCGGCCGCCGTCGCCATCTTTGAAGATTGCATCCGGCGCTGGAACGATGTGTACTCGATGATTTGGCTGGCCCAGTTGTATGAAACGGGCATCGGCGTGACTAAGGACCTGGCGCAGGCGACGGCGCTGATGCGGCGCGGCGCGCATACGAATGATGACGCCGCCTATGCGCGGCTGGCGCGCTACCACTATGGCGTGGCGCTGGCCGAAGGACGGGGCACGCCGCAGGACATTCCCCAGGCCAGAACCTGGCTGCGCCAGGCGGCGCAAGAGGGCGTGCGGGAGGCGGCCGACTACTTGGGCCGCCTGGAAGGCGCGGCACCTTAGCGCCGCGCCCGCATTGCTTGCTTACGCTATTGCTTCGTAGCGGGCCAGGCGGGTCGCCATGCGCGGCGCCAGCTCGTGGCCGGCCGTGACGGTCACTTCCAGGTCGTTCAGCAAGCCATCCTTCAAGCCATAGACCCAGCCATGGACGCTGAGTTCCTGGCCCCGTTCCCACGCATCTTGCACGACGGTGGTCTGGCACACGTTCAAGACTTGTTCGACCACGTTCAGTTCGCACAGGCGGTCGCCACGCTGGCGGCTCGTCAGCACGTCGCCCAGGTAGCGCTCGTGTTTCTGGCCCACGTCCTGGACGTGGCGCAGCCAGTTGTCAACCAGGCCAATACGCGTGCCCGTCATGGCCGCATGCACGCCCTTGCAGCCGTAATGGCCGACGATGATGATATGTTTGACTTTCAGCACGTCCACGGCAAATTGCAGGACGGACAGGCAATTGAGGTCGGAATGCACGACCACATTGGCGATATTACGGTGCACAAACACGTCGCCAGGCGCCATGCCCAGCAGTTCGTTGGCGGGCACGCGGCTGTCGGAACAGCCGATCCACAGGTATTCGGGCGACGTTTGCGCTTCCAGGTTCTTGAAGAAGTTCGGGTCTTTCGCCACCATCGAGTCGGCCCAGCGGCGGTTACGCTGCAGCAGTTCCGCCAGGGCCGGGCCATTTTTCTGTTCGGTCATATCGCTCCCATTGTGTGCA
This sequence comes from Janthinobacterium sp. SUN128, assembly GCF_030587275.1. Taxonomy (NCBI): domain Bacteria; kingdom Pseudomonadati; phylum Pseudomonadota; class Betaproteobacteria; order Burkholderiales; family Oxalobacteraceae; genus Janthinobacterium; species Janthinobacterium sp. SUN128. Next base: position 4,188,427 of record NZ_JAPWHY010000001.1, read on the forward strand.
TACGACTGAATTGGCGGCAGATCGCGCCCATAGGCCGGCGATGCGCGCACATTTCTCAGTCGTGGTGAAAAAAACGCCGGGATGTGTGAGCATCCCGGCGCATGGTATTACGTGTGCTTACTCAAAAAAATCCTTGACCTTGTCTTTCCAGGTCTTGCTTTGCGGACTGTGCTTGGCACCGCCCTCGGTCGTCGACTTTTCAAAGTCGCGCAGCAGGTCTTTCTGTTTTTCCGTCAGTTTCACCGGCGTTTCGATGGCCACGTGGCAGAACAGGTCGCCCGCGTAACCGGAGCGCACGCCCTTGATGCCCTTGCCTTTCAGGCGGAAGGTTTTGCCCGACTGGGTGCCTTCCGGGATCGTGAACGACACTTTGCCGTTCAGGGTAGGCACTTCGATTTCGCCGCCCAGTGCCGCCTTGGTGAACGAGATCGGCATTTCGCAATGCAGATCGTCGCCTTCGCGCTGGAACACGGCGTGCGGCTTGATGTGGATTTCCACATACAGGTCGCCCGACGGGCCGCCATTCGTGCCCGGTTCGCCGTTGCCGGACGAACGGATACGCATGCCGTTGTCGATACCGACTGGAATTTTCACTTCCAGGGTCTTGTTGCGCTTGATGCGACCGGCGCCGCCGCATGGCGTGCACGGGTCGGTGATGACCTTGCCGCTGCCATGGCATTTCGGGCAGGTTTGCTGGATGCTGAAGAAACCTTGCTGCATGCGCACCTGGCCGTGGCCACCGCAGGTACCGCAGGTGGTTGGCGAGGTGCCCGGCTTGGCGCCGCTGCCGTGGCAAGTGTCGCACTTGTCCCAGCTCGGCACGCGGATGGTCGTGTCGAAGCCGTGAGCAGCTTGCTCCAGTGTAATTTCCAGGTTGTAGCGCAAGTCGGCGCCACGGTACACCTGTGGCCCCGCATTGCGGCTGCGTCCACCGCCACCGCCAAAGATGTCGCCGAAGATATCGCCGAAGCTGTCGGCAAAGCCGCCAGCACCGCCGCCGAAGCCGCCACCGCCGCCCATGTTCGGGTCAACGCCAGCGTGACCATAGCGGTCATACGCATCGCGCTTTTCCGGATTGGTCAGCATCTCGTAGGCTTCTTTGACTTCCTTAAACTTTTCTTCCGATTCCTTGCTATCCGGATTGCGGTCCGGATGGTATTTCATCGCCAGTTTACGGTAAGACTTTTTGATCTCTTCTTCCGAAGCATTTTTTGCGACACCGAGTGTCTCGTAAAAATCACGCTTTGCCATGTTGTCGGCACCTTGCAGTCTATCTACTGATGTAAAAATTACACGAAAAAGCCGAGTCGAGTGCTGCACTGGGCAACGACTCGGCTCGGCCGGTCTTCGCGGCTAATCCCGCGATGTAGCGTTCAGCCCGGCTGCCCCCAGTTCATGGGAGCGCAAGACAATTACTTGCTGTCTTTGACTTCTTTGAAGTCAGCGTCAACAACGTCGTCTTGCTTGGCGCCTGCGTCCGATGCGCCAGCAGCTTGCTGTGCACCTTCCGCGCCGCCGGCAGCTTGCTGCGCTTGCATGTCGGCATACATTTTTTCGCCCAGTTTCTGCGATGCGCTCGACAGTGCTTCCACCTTGGCGTCGATCTCAGCCTTGTCGCCCGCCTTGATGCTTGCTTCCAGGTCGGTGATCGCCGCTTCGATCTTCTCTTTCTCGCCCGCATCCAGCTTGTCGCCGTATTCGGTCAAGGATTTCCGGGTCGAGTGTACCAGAGCATCGGCCTGGTTGCGCGACTCGGCCAATTCTTTGACCTTCTTGTCTTCTTCCGCGTTCAACTCGGCGTCTTTCACCATCTTCTGGATTTCAGCCTCGGTCAAGCCGGAATTGGCCTTGATCGTGATCTTGTTTTCCTTGCCGGTAGCCTTGTCTTTCGCGCCGACATGCAAGATGCCGTTGGCGTCGATGTCGAAGGTCACTTCGATCTGTGGCGTGCCGCGCGATGCTGGCGGGATGCCTTCCAGATTGAATTCGCCCAGACCCTTGTTGCCGGCGGCGATTTCACGCTCACCCTGGAAGACCTTGATGGTCACCGCAGGCTGGTTGTCGTCGGCCGTCGAGAAGACTTGGCTGAACTTGGTCGGAATCGTCGTGTTTTTGTGGATCATCTTGGTCATCACGCCGCCCAGGGTTTCGATACCCAGGGACAGAGGAGTAACGTCCAGCAACAGCAAGTCCTTGCGTTCGCCCGACAGGACCGAACCTTGAATCGCTGCGCCCACGGCGACGGCTTCGTCCGGGTTCACGTCCTTGCGTGGATCCTTGCCGAAGAATTCCTTCACTTTTTCCTGCACCTTCGGCATACGCGTCATACCGCCGACCAGGATGATGTCATCGATGTCCGACACTTTCACGCCAGCATCTTTGATAGCGATGCGGCATGGTTCCATCGTGGCCGTGATCAGCTCTTCCACCAGCGATTCCAGCTTGGCGCGGGTCATCTTCAGGTTCAAGTGGACCGGTGCGCCGTTCGCCATGGCGATGTACGGCTCGTTGATCTCGGTTTGCTGCGACGACGACAATTCGATCTTCGCGCGCTCGGCCGAAGCCTTGATGCGCTGCAGGGCGATCGGATCTTTTTTCAGGTCGATGCCGTTGATCTTCTTGAACTCGTCGATGATGTAATCGATGACGCGCTGGTCGAAGTCTTCGCCGCCCAGGAAGGTGTCGCCGTTGGTCGACAGCACTTCAAATTGTTTCTCGCCATCAACATCTGCGATTTCGATGATCGACACGTCGAACGTACCGCCACCCAAGTCATACACGGCGATTTTACGGTCGCCTTTTTCGGTCTTGTCCAGGCCGAACGCCAGCGCTGCCGCGGTTGGCTCGTTGATGATGCGCTTGACGTCCAGGCCAGCGATACGGCCGGCATCCTTGGTGGCTTGACGCTGCGAGTCGTTGAAGTACGCAGGCACGGTGATGACGGCTTCGGTGACTTCTTCACCGAGGTAGTCTTCTGCCGTTTTCTTCATCTTGCGCAGCACTTCAGCCGAAATTTGCGGCGGCGCCAGTTTTTTGTCGCGTACGCCGATCCATGCATCGCCGTTGTCGGCTTTCATGATTTGGTACGGCATCAGCGCGATGTCTTTTTGGACTTCTTTTTCGTCGAACTTGCGACCGATCAGACGCTTGACTGCGTACAGCGTGTTTTTCGGATTGGTCACGGCCTGGCGTTTCGCTGGCGCGCCGACGAGAATTTCGCCATCTTCTTGATAAGCAATAATCGACGGCGTCGTGCGTGCGCCTTCAGCGTTTTCGATTACCTTTGGTTGACCGTTTTCCATGATGGAAACGCAGGAATTCGTGGTTCCCAGATCGATACCGATAATTCTACCCATGATTTATTTCCTTTTATTTGCTAGATTTCAGATGGTTCTTATATGTGGCAAAGCGGCATGGTTTCAAGGCTTGCTTGATGCCGCCCTCTGATTATTTTGCTTGCGCGGTCGTGACAATGGCTGGACGCAGCAGGCGGTCCGCAATCATATAGCCCTTTTGCAGGACTGACACGATGGTATTGGCTTCCTGCTCTGCTGGCACCACGGCAACAGCCTGGTGTTTCATCGGATCGAGCTTCTCGCCCTGCACTGGCAACACTTCCACCAGGCGGTTGCGCTCGAACGCGGCGTTCAGTTGCTTCAGGGTCATCTCGACGCCTTCTTTCAGCGATTCGATGGTCGGTGCTTCCACCGTCAGCGCCGTTTCCAGGCTGTCTTTCACCGGCACCATGGCTTCGGCAAAGCTTTCCACTGCGAATTTATGCGCTTTAGCAACATCTTCCTGCGCGCGGCGGCGGATATTTTCACCATCGGCCTTGGCGCGCATGAAGGCATCGTGCATCTCTGCAAGACGCGCTTCGGTACTCGCCAGCTGCTCTTCCAAAGTAGGCTCTGCGGGAGTCGATGGGGCAGTCGCCGCGGCGTCCGCTTGCGGATTAGGTACAGCTTGGTTTTCCTGATCTTGCATCTGAAAAGCTCCTACAATCAATGACTTAAATGAGTTAGTCTAACTATCTTTACAACACTAACGGGCAGATGGGGCTATATCCTATTGTTTCAAGGGGTATCCGTGGCAAAACCAGGATTACAGCGATCCATGTTACAGCTTATTACAAAACGCCACCCATTTCGGCCAGCGATCCGTGCGCGCGCCCCCTTGATTTTCCAGGCTTCCCATGGCAAAGCGGGCATTCTACCAGCCCCGCCGCGGCCATCGCCACTGGCGGTGTTGCTATTTGGAAAGCCCCTTGGCCGCGCCAGACATGACAAAGCCGCGCAAGCGCGGCTTTTAGATGGCGAAAAATGCAGTTGTCAGTTGGTCGCGCCCAGCGCCAGTGCCGCCGTGCGCGCCTGCTCGCCCGCTTTCCTGTCCGCTTCGCGCTGCGGTACCGTCTTCATCGTCGGCCAGCCAATCATGTGCTGTTCCGCAATTTCCGCCATGCCTGCGATCCAGGCGGGTGTTTCGTTCAAGCAAGCGATGTAATGAAACTGCTGGCCGCCGGCCGTTTCAAAATCATGCTTGGCTTCCATGGCGATCTCTTCCAGCGTTTCCAGGCAATCGCTGGTAAAGCCGGGACACAGCAGGTCGACGCGCTTGACGCCCTGTTGCGCCAGCGCCACGAGGGTGGGCGCCGTGTACGGCTGCAGCCATTCGGCTTTGCCAAAGCGCGACTGGAAAGTCACCACATATTGCTCTTTACTTAATTTTAACTTTTCCGCCAGCAGACGCGCCGTTTTCAGGCATTGGCAGTGGTAGGGATCGCCCAGCAGCAGGGTGCGCTTGGGCACGCCATGAAAACTCATCACCAGTTTTTCCGGACGGCCATGCGCTTCCCAGTGGTTCAGCACGGAGTCGCGCAAGGCGTCGATATACGTGTCGTGCTCGTGATACTGCTTGATAAAGCGCAATTCCGGCACATTGCGCACGTGGGCGTAATGGGCAAACACGGCGTCGTAGATGGAACCCGTCGTCGTGCCCGAGTATTGCGGATAGGCAGGCAGGATGGCGATGCGCTCGCAGCCTTCGCTTTTCAGCCTGGCCAGCACCTCGGGCAAGGAAGGCGAACCGTAGCGCATGGCCATGGCCACCGTCACGCCGTCGTGACCCCGCTCGGCCAGGGCGCCGGCCAGCAACTTGGCTTGCTTTTCCGTGTGCACTTTCAGGGGCGAACCTTCGCGCGTCCAGATCGACGCGTATTTCTTGGCCGACTGGCCGGAGCGGAAGGGCAAAATGATCAGGTTCAAAATGAACCACCAGACGATGCGGGGAATCTCCACCACGCGCGGGTCCGACAAAAATTGCTTCAGATAGCGCCGCACGGCCGACGATGTCGGCGCATCGGGCGTGCCCAGGTTGACCAGCACCACGGCGCTGCGGTCGATGCTGCCATGCGTGTACGGAGGTTCTGTTTGAAATGACATGAAGGCTCTTCGAAGGCGTTGGATGGATAGCCGACCATTATAGTTACATTGCGTCAACATCGGGAAAGATGGAAAGGAACGGCATAAGGCTAACTGCTATTCTCGCCAGACCGGTTTACGCTAACAACGCCTAACAAAACCGTAGCGAGCGGCAGCGAGGCTCGGCGCCCCCGTTGGCCCGAGAAGCGGAGCTGTGCGAAGCATGGGGCCGCCGAGGCAGTGAGCATCGCAGGCCGCGACCCACGACGCGCAGTAGGTTTGGTTAGGTGTACTAGATAGCCAGCAACTCGCGTGCATGCTTGCGCGTGGTGGCCGTGATTTCCAGGCCGCCCAGCATGCGCGCCACTTCTTCCACCCTGGCCTTGGCGTCGAGCATGTCGATGCGCGACGCCGTCTTGCCATTGTCCAGGGTGCTTTTTGCCACCTGAAAATGCTGATTCGCCTGGCTGGCCACTTGCGGCAAGTGGGTCACGCACAGCACTTGCCGTCCCTGCCCCAGGCGTTTCAACAGGCGGCCCACCACTTCGGCGACGGCGCCGCCGATGCCGCTGTCGACCTCGTCGAAGATCAGGGTCGGCGTGGTGGTGGCGTGCGAGGTGATGACGGAGATGGCCAGCGCGATGCGCGCCAGTTCGCCGCCGGACGCGACTTTCGCCAGCGAGCGGGGCGCCGTGCCCGCATGACCGGCGACGAGAAACTCCACTTGTTCGAGCCCGTGGGCGGCCGGCTCGCACGGGTGCAGGGCGATTTCAAAGCTGCCGCCCGTCATGCTCAGTTCCTGCATGGCACGTGTGACGGCGTGCCCCAGTTCCAGGGCGGCGGCGCGGCGCGTGTCGGACAAGCGCTCGGCAACGCTGCGGTACTCGGCTTCGATCTTCGCTTCCTGGCGCAGCAAGCCTTCGATGTCGGAAGCGTCGGCCAGGTGCTGCAGCTTTTCCGACAGCTTCGCATGTTCCTCGGGTAATTCTTCGGGCGTGACGCGGAATTTGCGGGCCGTGCTGTGCATGGCTTCCATGCGCGCGTCGAGCTGGTGCAGGCGCTCCGGATCCAGCTCGACCCGGTCCAGGTAATTGTTCAGCGCGTACACGGATTCCTGCAACTGGATGCGCGACGATTCGATCAGGTCGACGATCGGCTGCAATTCCGCGTCGACGGAGACGAGCTTGCCCAGCTTCTGGTTCAGGGCCGACAGTTGCGACACGATCGGGTGGTCTTCCGACTCGGAAATAGTCGACAGGGCTTCCTGCGCCCCTTCCAGCAGGCTGGCCGCATGCGACAGGCGGCTGTGCTCGTTCGTGATGTCCGTCCATTCACCGGGCTTGGCGGCCAGCTTTTCCAGTTCTCCCACTTGCCATTCCAGGCGTTCGCGCTCGTACAGCACGTTGGCGGCGTTGGTTTCGAATTCTTCGCGCTGGCGCACGAGGGCGCGCCAGCGCTTGTGCAGCGCCGCCACTTGCCGCGCATCCTGTTCCGCGCCCGCTTCGCGCGCCGTCGCCTGGCCATCGAGCAAGGCGCGCTGGGCTTCGCTTTTCAGCAGGGACTGGTGCGCGTGCTGGCCGTGGATGTCGACCAGCATGTCGCCCAGTTCGCGCAGCTGCGCGGCCGTGGCGGGGATGCCGTTGATATACGCCTTCGAGCGGCCCGCATTGTCGATCACGCGGCGCAACAGGGCGCCGCCATCGTCGTTGGCGAATTCATGCGCCACCAGCCAGGCCTGCGCCACTTCGCTGACGGAGAAGTCGGCCGTGATGTCGGCCTTGGCCGCGCCTTCGCGCACCACGCTGGCGTCGCCGCGCCCGCCCAGCGCCAGGGTCAGCGCATCGATGAGGATGGACTTGCCGGCGCCCGTCTCGCCCGTCAGCACGCTGAAGCCGGCGGAAAATTCCAGTTCAATGGTATCGACAATGACAAAATCGCGGATGGACAGTGTATGGAGCATGGCTTCTGTGGTTAGGCGGCGCACCGCGGGTTGACGTAGAGAAAACTAGTTAGCTGAGCTTGCCCTCGCCCGACGGGTACTCATTCCAGTGCAACTTTTCACGCAGGGTGTTGTAGTAACTCCACCCTTCCGGATGCAGGAAGGTAATCGTATGCGGCGAACGGCGGATGAGGATGCGGTCTTGCTGCACCAGGCTGGCAAAGGTCTGCATGTCGAAATTGACGCTGATATCGCGCCCGCGCACGATTTCCACGACGATCTGGCTGGAGTCGGGCAGCACGATGGGACGGTTCGACAACGCATGCGGGGCGATCGGCACGAGCACGATGCCGCCCAGGGTCGGGTGCAGCAGTGGGCCGCCGGCCGACAGCGAATACGCGGTCGAGCCCGTGGGCGTGGAAATGATCAAGCCATCCGAACGCTGGTTGTACATGAAGTGGCCATCGACCTCGACGCGCAATTCGGCCATGCCGGCACCGGCGCCGCGCGAGACGACGACATCGTTGACGGCCATGCCCACGTGAATCGACTCGCCGTCGCGCAGCACGCTGCCTTCAAGCAAGGTACGGCGTTCGGCCTTGAAGCGGCCACCGAGAATTTGCGCCAGCACGGGCAGCATGCGCTCGAGCGGGATATCGGTCATGAAACCCAAGCGTCCTTGATTGATGCCGATCAAGGGTACGTCGAATGGCGCCAGCTGGCGCGCAATGCCCAGCATGGTGCCGTCGCCACCCATGACGATGGCGCAATCGGCGGCGGCGCCGATCTCGGCCGGCGACATGGCGCGCACGCCGGGAAACGCCAGGTTCATATGCGCGGCCGTCTCCGCCTCAAAGACCACCGTGTGGCCCAGCACTTGCAGGAAATCGACGATGCTTTTCACGGGCTCGGCAATGCCATCCGTATTCTGGCGCACGACCAGGGCGATGGTCTTGGCGCCCAGGTTGAAGCGTTCGCCCGGGGCTGGCGAGGGCGCGGCTGGCTGTTCGGCGGGTATATCGACGGGCATAAGAGTCTCGGTAGTAAATTCGGTGGCAAACCGCCCCAGGCTGTCGCGTCGCACGCCGGCATCGCATGATACTGTATATATGCACAGTATAGTGCGGCTGCCGTGTGCCCGCAAGGGGCGTTCTTGGTGTTGCACGCAGTGTAGCGCAGAAAAAGATTCGTCCATGCGTGCGCCAGCGCTCCCAGCATGGACAAATCCGCTTGCAGGCGGCCTGGCGCGGCGGGACACTGGTTTCACTTTACTGCCAGGAGGCCATATGCATACCCCACCAAGCGAACGCAAGATCAATACCGATGAAAAGGTCAAGAATGACGGCGTCGACCGCCTGCCGCACGAGCGCGACGAGTCCCCCGATGCGCAAAACGCACGCCCGCGCAAAATCATGCAACAGGCGGCCAGCGACCTGGAACAGGGTCTGGTCGATACGGATCGGCGCGCCCAGCCCGGCGTGGAAAAGGTCAAGCCGGCCGAACCGAAACAGGCCCGTCCCGACGCGCAGCTGGAACCAAAGAAGGCGCGCTGACTCCAACTGTCACGCGCCGCTGCCCGCATTGCTAGTGTTATGGAGTACGCCATGCACCGTTATGTCTGTTCATTCCTGTTGGCCGCTGCCTGCGGCACCACGGTCGCCCACGCCCAGGCGCCCGCCATGCCCGTGGGCTTTGGCCCGCAACCCGCCCTGCCTGCGCCTGACAAGCAACTGATTCCCACCGTCAACGTAGCGCCCGTGCAGCGCTGGACGGCCGCACAGCGGCCCGTGGTCGCGGCCGGCCTGGCCATCCATGCATATGCGCGCGACCTCGACCATCCGCGCTGGCTGTACGTGCTGCCGAATGGCGACGTGCTGGTGGCGGAAACGAATGCGCCGCCGAAACCGGACGACAGCAAGGGCATCAAGGGCGCCATCATGCAGATGCAGATGAAAAAAGCGGGCGCGGCCACGCCCAGCGCCAACCGCATCACCCTGCTGCGCGGCACGGATGGCAACGGCGTGGCGCAGACGCGCAGCGTGTTCCTGCAAGGCTTGCATTCGCCATTTGGCATGGCCCTGGTGGGCGACGATCTGTATGTCGCGAATGCCGATGCCTTGATGCGTTTTCCTTACAAGGAAGGCCAGACGGCCATCACGGCGCCAGGCGTCAAGGTGATGGATTTGCCAGGTGGCCCCATCAATCACCACTGGACCAAGAACATCGTCGCCAGCGCCGACGGCAAATTTCTCTATGTATCCGTCGGTTCGAACAGCAATGTGGGCGAGAACGGCATGGCGGCCGAAGATGGCCGCGCCGCGATCTGGCAAGTCACGCGCGCCACGGGCAAGGCGCGCGTGTATGCGACGGGTTTGCGCAATCCGAACGGCATGGCCTGGCAACCCAAAACGGGCGCCCTCTGGACGGCCGTCAATGAGCGCGACGAGCTGGGCAACGATCTGGTGCCCGATTACATGACGTCCGTCAAGGACGGCGGCTTCTATGGCTGGCCCTACAGTTATTTCGGCCAGCACGTCGATGCGCGGGTCAAGCCGCCGCGCCCCGAACTGGTGGCCACCGCCATCGCGCCCGACTACGCGCTGGGCGCACACACGGCTTCGCTGGGACTGGCGTTCTATGACGGCGCCTTGCTGCCCGAACGCTACCGGGGCGGTGCCTTCATCGGCCAGCACGGCTCGTGGAACCGCAAGCCCTTCAGCGGCTATAAAGTCATTTATGTACCATTCGCCAACGGCGTGCCCAGCGGCCCGCCGCAGGACGTCATCGCCGGTTTCCTCGACAGCAATGGCAAGGCGCAGGGGCGCCCCGTCGGCGTGGCGGTCGACAAGGCGGGCGCGCTGCTGGTGGCGGACGACGTGGGCAATGTCATCTGGCGCGTGACGCCGGCGCCGTGAGCGGCCCTGCCCCGTGCCGCGCATGCGCCCCCTGTGTGACGCAACGAACGGAAGCGCCAAGCCCTGGCGCGCATGATGGACGCTCGAACCACGCAAGGAGTACATCATGAAAAAAACAGGATCAGCCGTCTGGAGTGGCGGCCTTAAGGATGGCAAAGGGTTTATTTCCACCCAAAGCGGCGCGCTCGACAATGTGGCATATGGCTTCAACACGCGCTTCGAAGACGGTCCCGGCAGCAATCCGGAAGAACTGATCGGCGCTGCCCATGCGGCCTGCTTCACCATGGCCCTGTCCGGCCAACTGGGCGAAGCTGGCTTGCGTGCCACGGCACTGAAAACCACGGCCGATGTCAGCCTGGAAAAAATCGATGGCAGCTATGCCATCACGGCCGTGCACCTGACCCTGGTGGCCACCGTTCCCGGCGCCACGGAAGAAGCATTCCAGGATGCGGCCCTGCGCGCCAAGCTCGGCTGCCCCGTGTCCAAGTTGCTGGCCACGGAAATCACGCTGGATGCCCATCTGGAGTAAATCCAGCGGCACTAACGTCACCGTCCGCTGCTGTCCTGCACCAGGACAGCTGGGGCGGTCTCGGCAAGAAAGCCGTAAAACGCATAAAATCCTGCCATTCCCCTATCATCATCAAGGATTTACGATGCGTATTTTGCACACCATGTTACGGGTCGGCGACCTGCAGCGCTCCATCGATTTTTACACCAAGGTCCTGGGCATGACATTGCTGCGCACCAGCGACAACCCGGAATACCAGTACACGCTGGCCTTCGTCGGCTATGGCTCGAATCCCGACCACGCGGAACTGGAACTGACGTATAACTATGGCACCACCAGCTATGAGCTGGGCACGGCCTACGGCCACATCGCCATCTCGGCCGACGACATCGTCGCCGCGTGCGACGCGGCACGCGCAAATGGCGGCAACGTCACGCGCGAACCGGGTCCCGTGAAAGGCGGCAACACGGTCATCGCCTTCATCACCGACCCGGACGGCTACAAGATCGAATTGATCGAGCGCAAGTTCGACGGCCAGGGCGGCGGCCTGTAATACCTCAGCCTGGCTCAGCGGCCTGTGCAATGGCCGCGCGCAGCCAGGCGATGCCCGCATCGCCGTCCGTGCGGCGGTGCCGTATCACTTCAAACGCAAACGGCGCGATGGTAAACGGTGCAGCGTACAGCGCCAGCCCTTGCGCCGCACTGCCCTGCAAGGCGCGCCGCGCCACCGTCAGGATCAAGTCCGTCCCCATCACGACGTCCGGTGCGACCGTCCAGTACGGCACACGCACGGCAATGCGGCGCGTCTGTCCCAGCTGGGCCAGGGCCGCGTCGACTTCGGCCGCCAGGCCGCCTTCGCTGGACGCCACCAGCACGTGCGGGCGCGCCAGATAGGTTTCCAGGCTCAGCATTTCACCGGCCGCCAGGCTGGCCGGATCGAGCGCGCACACGAACGTTTCCTCGAATAAGGTTTCTCTATGGAGCTGCTCGGGCAGTTGCGGGAACACACCGAGCGCCAGGTCGATCTCGCCATCCTGCACGCCAGCGATCACGGCCGGACGGCTGGCGTAACTGATGGCCAGGTCGATGCCGGGCGCGTCCACGCGCAAGCGGCGCAACAGGCGGGGTAGGATCAACGCCGCGCCGTAATCCGACATGGCCAGGCGAAACACGCGCTGCGCCGTGGCCGCCTCGAAGACGGCACCGCCCAGCACCGAGCGCACGCTTTGCAAGGCTTCGGCCAGCGGCCGCGCCAATTCCAAAGCCCGCGCTGTCGGCTGGAAGCCGCCCTTGCCGCGCAGCAGCAGCGGATCGCCGAGCAGGTGGCGCAAGCGGGCCAGCGCATGGCTGACGGCAGGCTGGCTCATGTGCAAGCGTTCGGCTGCGCGCGACAAATGGCGCTCGCTCAGCAGCGCGTCCAGGATCACCAGCAAGTTCAAATCGACGGCGCGCAGATTATTCATTTGGTGCATAGTTGGATGACAAACTACGAATTGGATTTAATCATCACAGCATAATACGATGCCCCCATCAACTCAACTGTGGGAGTCGCACATGCATGCATGGATTACCGTATTTGCCCCGCTGGCCATGCTGGCCGGCGCCGTCGTCCCCGTCCAGGCGGGCGCGAATGCCGCGCTGGGCCGCAACCTGGGCCACCCGCTGTGGGCCACCCTCGCCTCGCTGGCCGTCAGCGCAGTGCTCGCTTCGCTCGTGATGCTGGTCTGGCGGGTGCCGGCGCCCGATGTCAGCCTCGCCATGCGCGGGCCGGGCTGGTCCTGGCTGGGAGGCGCGGCCGGCGTGTTCTATATTACGGCCGCGCTGATGCTGGCGCCGCGCATGGGGTCCGGCCCCTTCATGGCGGCCGTCATCGGCGGGCAAATGCTGGCCGCGCTGGCCATCGACCGCTACGGCTTGCTGGGCTTTGCCGTCAAGCACATTTCTCCACTGCACTGGGCCGGCGCGGGGCTGGTGGTGGCCGGCGTGATCGTGACGCAAGTCGCCAATACCCGCACCGTGTGAAAACACGTCAAGACGAAAAAAAACCAGCGCCGCTGCCGGTGCTGGTTTTTTTTGAAGTTGACAGCAAGACCGCGCTTACTTGTCGAGCAAGGCATTCACCGGCATCAAATCCGTTTCCTTCAGGGTGCCGGCTGCTGCCTTCAGGCGCAAGCCGTTCATGATGGTGTCGTAGCGGGCTTTCGACAGGTCTTTTTGTGTCGAGAACAATTGTTTCTGCGCATTCAAGACGTCGATATTGATGCGCACGCCCACTTGATAGCCGAGCTGGTTCGACTCCAGCGCCGACTTGCTCGACACTTCCGCCGCTTCCAGCGCCTTGACTTGCGCCAGGCCGCTATTAACGCCGAGGAAAGCCTGGCGCGCGCCTTGCGATGCCGTGCGGCGTGCCGTTTCCAGGTCGTTGCGGGCCTTGTTTTCCAGCGCGATCGATTCGCGCACCTTGCTGGTGACGGCAAAGCCGCTGAAGATCGGGATGCTCCACTGCACGCCGATGGCATTGTTGTTATTGCCGCTGCCATTGCCGCCACCGGAAGTGTAGCTATGGCCCGTGTTGGCGATCAGGTCCAGGGTCGGGTAGTGGCCGGCGCGGTTGCGGCCGATGTCGCGCTTGGCCGATTCCACGTTGAACTGGGCCGTGACGACGCCATAGTTCTGCTCTTCGGCGGATGATACCCACGGCTCGACGACAGCCGGTTCCGGCGCGCTGATGACCACGCCCGTGCGCATCGGCGCCAGATTCGTTGGCGCCTCGCCAATGATGGTTTGCAAGGCGCTGCGCTTGTTGGCCAGGTCATTGATGGCGGCAAACTCCTGCGCCACCACCAGGTCGTAGGCCGCCTGCGCTTCGTGCGTGTCGGTAATCGTTTGCGTGCCGACTTCGAAGTTGCGCTTGGCCGATGCCAGCTGCTCCGTCGTGGCGACCTTTTGCGCCTGCGTGGCGCCCAGGTTGTCCTGCGCGCTCAGCACATCGAAATACGCCTGCGCCACGCGAGTGATCAGGTCTTGCTGGACTTGCGCAAATTGCGCTTCAGCAATCGCTTGCGCCAGCTTGCTTTGCTGATAGGTTTCCCAGCGGTCCCAGCGGAACAGCGGCTGCGCCAGGGTCAGGTTGTAGCTGTTCGTGCGCACGTTCACGGATGGCGAAGTGATCTTGTTGCCGCCATTGTTCTGGACGATCTGTTCCTGATTGCCGCGCGTATTGCTGCCCGAGGCGGAGATTTGCGGCAGCAAGCCTGCCAGCCCCTGCGGAACCCGCTCCATCCCGGCCGACAGGGCCGCCCGCGCGCTCGCATACTGCGCGTCATTGGCCAGCGCCTGCTGGTACACCTGGATGAGATCGGCCGCCTGCGCTTGCAGCGAGTATGTCATCGAGACAAAAGCGCTGGTCATCAGCACGGCGATAAGGGGTTTCCGCATTGCATTTCTCCGTTGGAGTCGTCAAAAGTTGATGGAATCAAAAATCTGCTACCGCTTGCCTTGCGCCCGCCGGGTGAGCGGGGTACAGGCCTCCGCAGGCATGCAGGAAAACATGCCTGGGTGCATCTACTGCAAAACAACTTAGTATTTAGGCATCGCGCTATCGACTTGCAGCGCCCAGGCATGCACGCCGCCCGTCAAATTACTGATCTTGCCAAAACCATTGCGCTCCAGGAAGGCCGCCACTTGCATGCTACGCATGCCGTGATGGCAGATGCAGACGATCTCGGCGTCTTCATCGAGGTCATCGATGCGCGCAGGAATGGAGTTCATCTGCATCAGGGTGGCACCGTCGAGGTGGCACAGGTCGAACTCCCACTGTTCCCGCACATCCAGCAAAAACGGCCGCGGGCGGGAAGGGTCAGCCAGCCAGGCGGCCAGCTGCGGTGCACTCAAATGCTCCATCGAATCGGTCGCCTCAGAACTGGAAATGCGACGGTGCCACGGCTTGCAGCGGCGTGACATTGGTTTCAAACAGCTTGCGCGTGTCGTAAGCCTTGTCCGAGCTGCGCGTGATCAGGTGCGCCGACATGATCGGCGCTTCACCGATGATGGCCAGGATGCGGCCGCCGACTTTCACTTGTTGCAACAGTGCTTCCGGCAACACGGCCAGGGCGCCGGACACGACGATCACGTCATACGGTGCGCCCTTGCTCCAGCCTTGCGCGCCGTCGCCCAGTTCCACGGTGACGTTCGTCACGCCGTTGGCGGCCAGGGTCTGTTCGGCCAGGGTTTTCAATTGGGGAACGATTTCCACGCTCGTCACATGACGCGCCTTGTGCGCCAGCAAAGCCGCCATGTAGCCGCTGCCGGTGCCGATTTCCAGCACATTTTCATGCTTTTTGACGGCTACGTCTTGCAAAATGCGCGCTTCCAGCTTCGGCGTCAACATGCATTCGCCGCCGCCCAGTGGGATTTCGGTATCGACGAAGGCCAGGTTTTTATAGGTGGCCGGCACGAAATCTTCACGCTTGACCACATTCAACAGCTCCAATACGTCGATATCCAGTACGTCCCATGGACGGATCTGCTGTTCGATCATATTGAAGCGGGCTTGTTCGATATTCATCTTTGGACTCGGTAAGTGAAGTAATAATCCGCCATTTTATCGTTGAACTGGCTGAAAGCACATGTTAACCATAAAGACGGGGAATGGAGGAAATTTGCGACGATCTGCAGATTTGAGGGGGCGAACCTTGGAAAAGGGGCAACTGAACGGTAGAGGCAAGCTCGGCATGTCAACTTTTCCCGGGCGCCTCCACCTGCAGACTGCGCAAGCTCATGTCGATAAAGGCATCCATATAGGCGATCGGGTCGATGTTCTTGACCTCGCACGGCAGGAAGGAATGCGTCCACATCATCAGCATGGTGACGGGCGCGCTGAGGATGGTACTGACCAGCACGGGATCGACCTGGCGGAATTCGCCCCGCTGCATGCCCCGTTCCAGCAGGCTGACGATCAGCCCATTGCCGCGCGTAACGACTTCTTCGTTGTAAAACTGCGCCAGTTCCGGGAAATTGTTCGCTTCGGCCAGCATCAGCTTGGTCAAACCGGCCAGCTTGGTGGCGCCGAACTCTTCCCACCACTGCATCATCACCTTGCGCAACAACTCGGCGCTGCTGCTGTCCGAGGCGGCCATGCTGTCTTCCGCCTCGCCGATCGACTGCACAATATTGTCGCGCACCACGGCCTTGAACAGCTCTTGCTTGTTCTCAAAGTACAGGTACAGCGTGCCTTTCGACACGCCGGCCCGCTTGGCCACATCCTCCAGGCGCGTCGATGCGAAGCCCCGTTCGACAAACAGGTCGAGGGCGGCGGCGAGCAGTTCCTGCGGGCGGGCATCCTTGCGCCGCTCCCAGCGGGGCTTGGTATCAATCGGGGCTTGCATGTGTCTTTCCAAGTAACTTACTTTTGAGTCATTAATGGTAGACCGGTCTACCGTCAAGGTCAAGCGCTGGCCGTACCACTACGCAAGCGTTGGACGACGCATAAGTTTGCACGGACGACAGATAAAGTTGCACGCGACGACGCATAAACCTGCACGCGGTGCAAAGTTGCTGACGGCTCCGGCAACCACAATGCCGCATAACATCGTACTCATGCCTCCATCCCGATGCAAAAAGCCTTAGGTTACCGGCCAAACATGCTTTGCAAGGCCATTATAGCGGTCTGAGGTAGGGAGGAAGTAACGGTCGTGAGGTCCGCAGCGAATCGTATGGATAGCATACGCGAGCGCTCGGCTTGTTTGGCCTGGGAATGTCATCCAGCGAAGGGCTATGGCTTATGCTCTCGATCATTCGGTATTCATCAGCCGATACGTTGAGGATGGCAGGGTTGCGTTCGATAATAATATTTCCGAACGTGAAATAAAAATGGTCGTCATCGGCCGCAAGAGCTGGATGTTTGCCGATTCAATAGATGGCATGCGTGCCAACGCAATCATGTACAGCCTTGTTACAACTGCCAAAGCGAATGGGTTGAATCCGTACGACTATCTGTGGCATGTGTTCGCGACGTTGCCCTATCTGAAGACGGCAGCTGAGGTCGAGTCTTTGCTGCCGTGGAACCTGCTACACTTACGCGACACTCACTGATCAGAGCATCTAGGAATAATTGGAACTGAATTAATGCTGAATTGCTGCTGGAACATCAAAGATGAATTTCACTACGGTAGTGAGTCTGAATGTATATCCGGCTCAGCTCACTTCGACGGAGCCTTGCCATGTGAGTTTGTCAAGATGCCGCCAAGGACAAGCGAAACCGCCATCGATTGATCTATGTTCGAGGCTGCAGCATAGTTATGTGCTCCCATTTGAAGCAAGGCAACTATGCTCCCCTCAGTCACACTCTGGGCCGATAGCGTCGTCTTTTGGTCCTGGTTCAGTGCAGCCTTAGCATTCTTAAACCTATTCTTCACGTAGGTGGCCAAGTTCTCTCCGATGTCCTGCGCTGCGGTTTCGACCAACAATCGCAACGCCATCCGAATGACGCTTGGAAACGATTGCGAAAATTTTTGCTTGTTGCTTACATAAAAGTTGTACAAGTCTGCTAAGTCTCGGTAGAAATTATTGACGTCACCACTTTGTAGGTAGAGAGGACCTCCGAAAATCGGCGGTTCTTTTGGACGGGTGCGCCTAGTCTGCGTTTGCCGTAATGCTAGTTCAAATGTGCCTTTGGATTCTTTGACATCTCTGAATTTCTTTGTCTGATTGGTGGCGAGGATTTCTTGCGTACTTGAATCCAGTACTCCAACTACGTCACCGCGATTGTTCCGAGTGCTGATAACCTTATCGCGCACCTTCCGCGCAATATCCGCAAGAATCGCAGCCGTCTCCTTACTGGTGTGCCTTGAGTGGAACGTATCACCGTCGATTTGCAAGCCAATTTTTTCAAGCACATCCTCGCGAAATATTTCCTCCTTCACAAAGCGCTGATTCATATACGGATTTGCACTGATGATCCCAGTCCGTTCCTCTAAAACTAAGAACGGCGACTTAGGCCTTTTCATGTGCTTGTGAAGAAATATGTCCCGTTCCAAAGGTAACCAAGAGCCACTGTCCGCGTGTTTTCGGAGGACGTTGGTCAGCGCAATCCCCTTTGAGCACACGTTGCAAGGTATTTCCTCGGGGAAGGTCGGCAGTTCTGCTGGTGCAAGGCCGTCAGCCCTGACCTGACCAATCTTGATTTTTCCAAGTACGACACGCCGATTCCCGTCATATACGACTGGATGCTGGCCGTGGAAAACAATGGTAGGTAATTCACTGAGGTCGTAAAATTCGCCCATTTCCTTCGCGAGCTTGGGTAGTCCCCACTTGCTGTGCGTGTCAGAAAGCGCTTTATCGACGATATCTTGATCTTTGGCATCTGCCCTTATTGGATCGCGAGGATTCTCGGTCCAAAGCACCAAATCTGACAGTTTCAGCAGCATTACCTCTTGTGTCATGTATCTTCCCCGATATCGAAATCGAATTGGTGCCAACAGATGAAATACGGAATTTATGTTGGCATGATACAACTTGCTTCAGGGATACGCTAACAATTTGATAACCGCGAATGCAGTTGCTGCTTAATTATCCGACTCATTCGGATAAGGCTCAGTGAAATGCCGCCGCCCTACAGCCAATCTCGTCAACGGGAACTTTTGGACATGTATTGGCTGCCATTCGAGGATTTGGATTGCGTACCGTTCTAGTAGAAACCGGGCCTCACTATGGACGACCCTGTCTTCAACTAACTTCATCAGCGCGATTGAAAACGCGAGGAGGACGTCATCACCGAACTTAAAAAATTCTAAACATCCTTCTCCATCTATCTCGTCTTTGATTACCAAGAGCCCAGTTTCCAAAAAGACCATTACATGCGGCCAACATTGATCGATTGGTCTCTCTTCATCCGCAAGCTTCAGTAACTTTTCAGGCGTGAGGCTCCCTCCACCTCCCAAGAACATCGCCGCGCTGCCGATTTGATGTTTTACGAGCAACGTTCCCTGATACGCTACCCCATACTCAATAGCTGAAACGCGTGCATCCAGCGTCTCGACTGCGTCGTCAAGAGTCGGATCTTTCAGCGGCGCGATCGCGTTAATCGCCGCGCTTTTTTCACGAACATCCTGAAATTCCTCGGCACTCCAATTACTCTTGCATTCAATGACGCCCCTCACAGACTCTGCAAAGAAAAAGGAGTGGTCCAACAGAGGGAGAGAGGGGAAGTTACTTGAGTCCCAAATTACTATGTCGGCCTCTTTGCTGCGCTTTAGAATATCGTAGACCATCCCTCGGCCTACGGAATACCGACGGGGCAGCAGGTCTCCCAGATAGGCTCTGTAGATCTGTTCACGATGTCCGCCAATTAGCCCGGAATGATTGCAAACGGGGAGTTCCGCAAGGGCCATCAATTCCTTTCGCTTTGCGCGAAAGTAGCCTTGCACAGCAGACGTCGTCTCGTTCTTTCTCATCTGCGTTCGTCCATAACGAATAAGGCGTAGACGCCGGTATCAGGAAGCCATCGCCAATTCGGATTGGGGAATCTGCAGCGCCCAGATCGATGCTGGGGCATGCAGCTTTGGGTCCAATACAAGTAGTTCAGTTCCCATGCGCTTGACTTGGGCTGAATAGTTGAGCTGTGTGGTGAATGTCGGGTATTGCGAGTAAAGCTTACGGATTTCCGGCGTGTCGTCGTAGGTCACCATCCAACGCCGTTTGATCTTTGCGATTGATTTCGCAAGTTGCGCATGGTCTTCAGGATTGTAGAAGTTGGTGTAGAGGTCCTGCCCCTTCGCGTAATAAGGCGGGTCGAGGTTGACCAGCGTATCCTTGCCTGTTGTTGGTACGATCTGTGAGATGAACTCCGAAGCATCAAGGTTCGTCAGCACGATCTGCTCTCGGCGAGTACCAATGCGCTGAATCTTGCGCACCAAGTCGAGTTTATTGAACCGGCAATCAAGGGAATATTCACTCTTTTGTTGGAGGCCGCCGATCACCCCGGCCTTGATGATGCCTGACCTGTTCGTGCGATTCAGAAATAGCGTTGCAAAACCCTTCTTCAGAGTCGACGTTCTCGTCTTCGAGAAATAGACTTCGCGTTGACGATGCCACTCGTCGATGGTGACCTCAGTGCTTTGGATGAGAGTACACAATTCGTCCGTTTTATTGGTGATGCTGTGCCAAAGGGCGTAGATGGCTGGGTCGTAGTCATTCAGGTAAATACGCGAGACGTAGTCGTCCAGCAATAATTTGACGGCGATTCCGGCTCCGCCAGCAAACGGCTCCGCATAGTGACCATAAAACAGGTCATTGGTACGCATCAGCTCAATGACGAAAGGGATCAGCTGGCTCTTACCGCCAGGGTAGCGAAGGGGGGTGTCTGTCGTTGGCATAGCGTTATGCTAGCGAAATTTAGCTCCCTTGGCCAGCACTATTTTAGTTTGGTGTAGATGTACGCAAACGCCTCGGAGATGTTGTCCCAAGTGCGGAAAACGTCGTGCTTAGATGGAATCGCGCCGCCATGCACGAAATGTCCCAGCGTATCAGGAGAGGCCGTTGAATCCTTTTTGCTTGACATGACGCGAAGGTTCTTGCGAACTCGATCCTCAATCCCTTCGGCCTCCAGCTGTTTTTCCACCGCTTCGATTTTCTGGTGCAGTTCCTTCGGTAGCGCTCTCCCCCTGTTTTCCTGCTTTAAGTACAGCGTGCAAGTTTGCTCTATTAAGGCCCGTAACAAGTAGGCAGCGCTGAAGGCAAACTCGGCATCTAGGGTGCGCAGTTCATCGTAGATGCGTTTCAGTACCGTGTCCTTGCTGATATGGGACTTGAACGACGCAGGTATCACAGTTTTGTCGTGTTCTCTGCCGCGATTGTTTCTTTTTGGCTTTGTCGATGATTCAGCTTTGCCGCCGGTGGAAGCAGCAGCAGCAGGTGTAGCAGGCAGGCCGCGAGTCGTCGGCGCATCGCCATCTTTGCGCAGTTTGGCGGCGTAGGCCTTGCGCTCTTCCGCCGATGAACGTGAGCTAACGTCAGAGTCTTTGTCACCAGCATCGCGTAGAAAGCGAGTAACGGCCCGGTCAAACTCATCCTGAGGGACCGTAATATTCAAGTCGCGATTGTTCTGTAGTCCGACTGTGTCGCGGAACACGGGATTGGTCAGATACCGTGTGAGGGTAGTGAGGGCAATGTTCGCCTTGTCGTCCTCGGTAATTAGGCCGCTCTCTACGGCATACTCAACAATTTGGGTAGCTTGTGCATTGGGATTTGTACGCTCGCCACCTTCCATATTGAAGCGGGCCTTTTGCCTTGCGTCCCATTTCTTAGTACCAATCCCGCCTTGCTCGCCTTCATGCCGGATCGAGACCCACGGTCTGGCCTCCGCTTTGTTCTTGAAAATGCGGGCTTCGATAAGCTTGATCGGCTTCGGCATCATGTCGCGAAGGCTGCGGAAATATTTCTTATCGGCTTCAGTAGGGGCGCGGTCCGGGTCTTCGAGCAGCTTCAATACGCAAACTCGGCGATTTCCCTCTGCTGGAATAAAAGAACCTTTTATCTTTGGGTGAGGAACAAGCGCCAACATATCCAATGGGTTCAAGCTGCCCTTCGTAGCAATATCTTTTGCTAGGGCACGCACACCTTCATGATGAAGCAGATAGGTGATCAATTCTGGATCACCTTCCATTGGCTCGTGCCTTGGATTGTCCCGGTCCAAATAAATAAGACCAACACGCACATCGCTAGTTTCCATCATTCTTCCTCGGAAATATTTCTTCGAAGTATTGTAATTAATATTTTATAAATAGTAAATCTCTAATTCTCATACTTCGATGGGTCAACTCAAGTGCAAACTAAGTTCAGCAGTACGGGTACGTTAAATAACTCCTGCATGTCCACTTCTAACACTGTTGCAATTTTACACAGCACTAACAGGGACGGGTTGCTTACGCACCGCTCCACTTGACTGATGTACGTCCGATCGCCAAGCGACGCATTCGTGATCGTGTTGCGCAAGGTCCGGTGGCCGTCTTTCGAGCTGCACAGGAAGTCAACGACAACCGACTCCCTGTATTCATTCAAGGAAAGAACGATGGCCGTTCCAACACCGAAATAGCAACCAGGTTGGGCGAGAAAATCTGCGTTTAGGGAGGCGAGAAATTTAGCGATGTGTTGATGATGAGGACGGTCAAACATGCAAGATGCGATGACCGAATTCAAACGTCAATCGAACAATCAGAGCACGTTCAAGGGGGCTCATAGCGGTTTCATCAACAAAACGCCAATTCCGCTCGTAGAGACCGATTGCAACAAATTACAAAGCACCATCCAGATACCAATCTTGCGAGATATGAGATGCAATTCTGTCGAAATGTAAGAAAAATACATCGACAGGAATCCAACAAGTCCAATGTAATCAATGACTTGCGCGCACTTTCATAAACGTGTATGTTTCCTCACAACTGAGCAAGAAACTGGAGCACATCTATGAACCGCACCGCTAACGACGTACTGCAAGACTTCAGGTTTCGCGGCGTCTCTGTTGCCGAGTGGGCAAGACAGAATGGATTCACTCCGTCTTTGGTGTATCAAGTGCTGCGAGGCCACAGCGTTCCTTCGCGCGGGAAAAGTCACACTATCGCTGTACGTTTGGGCATGAAGAATGGAATTACAGAGCCTGATCTTGATTTTTCAACAAGCCGTTATCAAGAATAGGAGGAACTAAAGAAGCAAACCTATCCGCCCAAACACAAACGGACCCTCTCGGGTCCGCCTGCGGTTGCAGTATCGAAAGACACTCACAACGGTTCGCACCCGTAGTTTCTTCCGAATGCAACCCAGAGTCAAGTCACGCCTTCGTTTTTTTGATGGCGCGTCGCGGTAGCGTACGCCCATGCGGGCAACGGTACCGTGCAACCTATTTCTCGGAAGATAACTATGTCTGGAATTTTTTACGACCAACGCCGTACTCCACCATCCGGGGTCGCTTCGCAGAAGTACCCTATGCCCCAAGTGGCATCTGCTGATCTACTTATTCAAATAGCCCAAGCTTTCCAAAAGCAGCCAAGCCTTGCCCGTATCCTTCATGGTGACCGAAAAATCCGACAGGGTGGGAGGGGCAGAAGAACTGCACTATTTCCAAGTACCAAATGCGGGGGCAGTATCCCGCTGGAAAGTCGACTCGAACTTGCATACGCGGTAGTTCTCGAACGCTCTCCAAGTGTTCAGGAATATAGAACTCAGGCAATTCGAGTCTGCTTGCCAAGCGGAGGATTCGCACATCCAGATTTCTTGATTCGGACGACTTGTGGCCAAATCGAGGTCCATGAGGTAAAGCCATCTATCGAACATCTTCCCAAAGCTGACGTGGAGCGGTTCACGTTCATGCGAGACGTACTGGGCCAAGCAGGCGTCGGCTTTCGATTAATCGACATACACAGTTTACCGAGCCCGCCGGTATTGGAAGAGCTACTACAACGTTACGCGCGCGGCCACCTGCAAGCTTTCTCTCAAGCGCAGACCGACATCGCAAGATCGCTGCTTGCACACAATGCTAACTGTACGTTTGACGCAGCCTATCAACTGATGGCGCTACATGGGCTACCCGCGCAAATAATCGATTTTCTGAGTTTTCATCAGCAGTGGTCTTTCATTCAACCGACTGACAATGCATTCAAATCGCGAGGTGCTCGATGAAATCCGTTGTTGAACCGAAACTGGGAACACGATTCTCCATCCACGGTGCAAAATTCGAAATTAGCTTCATAGCAGATGGTACGGTTCGCTACTCAAGCAGTGCGGGCGGGCAAGTCCACCGGATGCCATATGCGAAATTTCTTGATCTGCAAATTCAAGGATCGCTTGATGTCAGCGACGCGACCAACGCAGTTATCAACACGTACAGTAGCCATGCGAGCATCATAAAATATCGTTATATTGAAGCAGCGATACGAACACTGCCACATCCCACCGCGAGGGCACCGCTGGCTGAGGTAATCAGAACTGTTTGCGCGGACCTTTCCGATGCAAAGCCGCCATCGGTTAGAACAGTGTCATATTGGATCGCCAACTTCAAGCAGCGAAAGGAGGAATCCCTCCCGCCGCGATATTCTCGCCGCGGAAATCGGACAATTCGCTTCGCTGTCGAAGTCGAGCAACTAATTTCTGAGGCTATTGAAGAACAGTTCCTGCGACGTGAACGTGGCGGCGGCGATGCTGTGCACAGCCAGGTCATCGGCAGAGCTGCACAGCTTGGTCTTTGCGACTCTCACGCCAGCAAAGTCGCGCTCCCATCTATCCGTACAATTCAACGACGGATAAAACAACTTGATCCGCATACAGTCGCATGTGCGCAGTTGGGCCCGCTGGCCGCAAGCAAGATTGCACGTGCAGCAGGGAGAACAATCGAAGCGCGAAATTGCTTATCAATCGTTCAGATGGATACCCACAAGGTGGACGTGCTGGTCGTTGATCCTGATACTGGCGACGTACTCGGACGGCCATTCCTTACTACCGTTCTTGATGTGCACACCCGGAGCATTGTTGGCACGTACATCAGCATGTACGATCCCAGCGCGACGACCGCGCTGGCCGCACTCAAGGACATGCTGGTCCGGTATGGCATCCCGTCGTTAGTCATTCCTGACAATGGCGTCGAATTTGCGAACTCAGCATTTATCTTGGTATGCGGTACGTTGAAGATAACGATTTCGCCAGCACAGTCGCGAGACCCGAATGGCAAAGCGCACGTGGAATCCTTCTTCAGAACTTTAACCAATGCACTGATACAAAGCTTGGCGGGCACGACTTTTTCTAGTCCAGCAGCACGAGGTGACTACGACTCCAGTCGAAATGCGCGGTTCACCATTCAGCAAGTCAAGTCCTTTGTCGACGAGTGGATTAACGAGGTTTATCACAAGACAGTTCACTCACGAACCCTTCGTGCTCCAGCCATAGCATGGGAAGAAAAAGCGAGTGTGATGAGCCCAATGAAACTAACCGCTGCAGAGGTGGATATTCTGGCAAGACGCCCATATGAGCGAACCATCCATGGTGGCCGGGTTCAGTTCGAAGGGCTGCACTACTTTTCACATGCGCTTATTGGTCTTGAAGCTCAAGGCAATTCGAAGATCACGATCTTAATCGACGAGTTGAATCTGCAAACCGTTTTCTTCGAAAACCCTTCTTTGAGGGGGGAATACCTAATGGCCGAATCAACTGACCCGGACTACACAGACGATCTAACGCTGTTTGCACACTTAGAGGCAATGAAGATCAAAAAGGCACTTTCCGATGCAGACAGAAAGCGGTTCGGCACGAACGCCAACCGTATTGCTCGCTGGACGCTGATGTCGCGAATTCAGCACGAAAGCGAAGCAGCAAAGAAGTGGCTTCGTAAGCTGACCAATGGCGTTGGTCGCAAGCTACGTAAAACTGATGCAAAATCGGCCGGCAGTGAATGCAGCGAGCTTGAGCGGGTCGAGCAGATCGATAGTCCTAAAAGTACGCTTGCTCCTCAGCCTTCTTCCGCCCCTCAGAGTACTGCGAAGGCGGGGTGGAATGTCATTCCAACGATCAAATCTCTCGACACGGAGTAGGCCATGCTAAATGAAAGCCTAATAGCACGTGTGGCTGAACTCGATAAAGTCATCATTCTGCACGCTGCTTTCGAGAAGGCAGTGCTGGGAATCGAGGAATGCGTTTTGAAATCCCGGCATTATCTTGAACCGGTTGGGAGTCTGGTTCTCGCCGAGGCAGGGCTGGGTAAAACCACAGTGAGCCGTGCACTTCTGGCCCGTATGCCGATTTCAATGGAGCGCGACGCCCACGTTGAAAGGACGATTGTCCCAGCCTTTTATTTTGAAATCCCATCACCAGCTACCGTCCGATCCGTCGCTGCTAGCATGCTTAGCGCGCTCGGTGCGAACGCATCGACCTCTGGGAAATCAGCGCAATACCTCACTGAACGATTATGCACTCTGTTGGAAAGGTCGAAGACGATCTTGGTGTTTGCAGATGAAATGCATAACTTGTTTGGCGATAAGAGCCAGTCATCGATAACGAACAATCAAGTCCGCAACTGGATCAAGACGTTGGTAAATCGCACAGGCATCTCTTTTTGCCTTGTGGGTAATCCCGTCTTCGAACCGATTCTGTCTGAAGACGGTCAGCTAGCACGCCGATTCCCCATGCGATTTCACTTGTTACCACTGATGCCGGGGGATCAAAGCAATCCGGGCGAGTTAGTCCCATTTATGGATGAGGCGATCAGAAAGGCGAAGCAACGGCTTGTGCTTGCATCACTCCCTCAATTTGATAGCCTCTACAGTGCAACGCAAATATACGCAGCGACCGGGGGAATTCCATCCTTCGTAGTCGCGCTGATCAAACAGGCTGCCCTAGAAGCGCTAACATCAGGTACAGAACATGTGACCCTTGAGAATTTTGCTGCTGCCTGGGATTGTGGCACAACGGCGGAGGCAAGCATCGTCAACGAAAATCCATTTCGGCTATCACATGGCGCACTAGCAACGGCGATGCGGAGGCGCGCATGACGAACCGCCTACTCTTCCGCCCAATCCCATTCAAGGACGAAACTGCCGCAAGCATCTTGATACGTGCAGCCAAAGAAAATGGCCACGCATCTGTGTATCAGCTACTTGCCGGGAGCGGTATGTCAATCAATGAGCCAAGTTTGCGGGCTGCAATTATCGACCCTGGTCGATTCGTCGCTATCGTCAGACAACTTGGCCTAACGGATGACGCGGCAGCACTTTCGCTCAAGCGCGCTTCATCATCAAGACGGTCATCGCGCCGATATCACGCCATTGAGATACCTGACCGCTGCTTTCGGCGGGATGACGCAAGAGCATTTTGTGCAGCTTGCTTGACTGAACTTCCGTACTGGCGACAGCAATGGCTGGTCCGTCCTTTTGCAGTCTGTATTCGGCACAAGTGCCTATTGGTAGACCATTGCGTTCATTGCAAACGGATTCCATCGATCGGCAGAAGCGAAATCGCCGCATGCAATCATTGTCAGACCTCTTTGCTGACTATGCACGGTGCGCCGGCAAACACTGAGGTCATGCAAACAATAGAAGAACTGCTGAAGTCAGCCGACGCCGCCGCAGTGAACAGCGTGCTTGAATTTTGGAGTGCCCTGGAGCGTTTCGATGAACTGGACGATAGCCCGGCCAACGAATATGCCCGGCTCGAAGTTGCCGTCGCATTCTTCCGGAGCGAAGTCACAGCGGTCGAACATGTGGCGACTCAGGTTGTGCCGCGCATTCCCGTTACGGGTCCGCGCATTCAACTCTTGCCATTTTTATCAGGAAGTTCCTCACTCAACCGCTTCGGTGAGGAAGTCTTGAGTCAAGTGTGGCCACTGACCCAGATCGGTGCAGCGGAGTCGCGACTATCTCATCTAAGCAAGAGCGAAGTTTGCATAATTTTGAAGATGCCGCCCGCAAAGCTGACGCGGCTAATCACAAGAGGTGCCATCAACTGGCCAGATGACGGCAGTCGTCAGCAAAAAATTGCGATAACGGAAAGAGAACTGCGAGAACACGGATTTTCGCAGACCGAAATCCTTTACCTATACCCTGATGTGCCTGACTGCTCATTTAGACCACGGGCTCGGCCAGTTTAGAAGCTTCAACGCTACCAGATCAGCCATGAAAAACAGAGGTGACGTTCGCAGCGCGGTCAACCAGTCAGCGATCTCGACAACATCGAAACGCCAACTAAGGTTTCTACCTTGGCAACATAAGAATGCGGCTTGCGGAGTCGTTAAGTGAGTTCGATTGGTGTGGCCCCCACCTTTTCCCTGAACGCAACAAATCATTCAATAAGTAGGATGGAGCGTAGTTCATGGACGGATTTCATCCGTCCATGTAACCATCTGATAAAAATTATTCCAAAATAGGATTGTAGTTCACAGCGACAGAAAAACTCGTAACAATCACTGCACACTGGTATCGTTACGGCCATGTTTTAATTCAAACAACGTCTGCCAGCTGACGCTCGCTTAATCTGCCAATTCTTGCTGCACGCCCAGCTTCTGCCGTTTCTGCGCGATAATTTTACTAGTTACTACGGTGTCCATGATATGCCGCATACGGCACAATGATGATGAGTAGCAAAGAAAAGTGCAGCATGCTGCACATTACATGTGGGGACTAAATGCTAATTTTCCTTGACACTGAATATACCGATCCAGTGAACTGTGACCTCATCAGCATTGGCATGGTCGGTGAGGACGGCCAAAATGAGTTGTATCTGGAACGCTCAGATTTTCGGGTGGAATGGTGTAATCCGTTTGTCCACTCCACCGTGCTGCCTTTGCTTGGCAAGACTGGCCAGGCTATGGACCGGTCCCAGCTAAGGACACAGGTGGCATCATGGTTCTTAACGCTGCCTCGTAGCGTTACTATCGCGTGCGACAGCATCACGGACTGGAAGCTACTCGTTGCCGCGATGGATGGAATATATCCGTCGAACCTGACCGGCCGTTACGATTTACGTGGGCATATCGACTCATCTGAATTTCATCATGCCGTAATCCGATATCATGAACGCTATGGGCCATGGCACCATGCTTTACACGATGCGCGTGCGCACCGGCATGGGTGGCTTGCTTGGCAAGATGGCAGAAAGAATCAGTACGCCTAATGCCTAAAGAGCGCTGAATTTAGCCAAAGTTGCGTGGGCTCCTTCTCAGGAATTCTTAAAAAATAGCAAATTTTGCAATCTAGTATTTTTATCATGCAACGAGGGGCAATGGTGGTGGATGATTGCAGTGTAGAAATGCGCAATCCTATGCGATTTAACATTAACTGACTTATTCGCTTAAGATCTTGGAAAGTGAAGGTATTTCGAAATATCCTTAAATTGAGAACATGAACGCAGCAAAATTTTTCAAGATAACAAATATTTTTATAGGCTGCGAAGAGCCTTAATTTTTGTATCAATTTAACACATCTTAAAGTTGGCTTTTACATTTCCATGTTTTTTACCATCATATATGCTATCTTTATGCTATGCCATTATTTAAAGTTGGAAGTGTTTGACGATTTTTAATAATTTCTATTTTTCCGCAAACCAAGGTTTAATTTTATATGTCATTAGCCGCAGTGAAAATTTCGCCAGAAGCTCTTAAAGATATGATGGATTTATTTTCCGTTCAGCCATGGCTTATGAATTTACATGAGGAAATGGTAGCGCTATGGAATTTATGTGAAACTCGCGAAGAGCAAAACTTAGTTAAAAGCCTTGTTTCCAAAATTTGCATTCTGGATGCAGCAAAAGAATTGTTAGCTTGCAGAGGAATTAATCAGAAAATTCAAAATTGGAATCTTGTACCAAATAATACGTGGATTGTGGCTGCAGCAAACAATAATGAAATTGATGGATCAACAGCCGGTTTACAAAGGTTAAAAAATAAGATTGAACCTGCTGATGATTGGCATGCACGATTTGTAGGGAACATTCCATCTGCTGTAGATAAGATAAAAGACGGGCAAAACGTAGTTATTTTTGACGATTTTATTGGCTCCGGAGATAAACTAATAAAGAAGAGGAAATGGCTGGCCAGCTTGCTGGAAAAGCGTGCGATTGTAAATATAAATTATTACTATATTGCATTTTCAGCAATGAAATTTGGATTTGAAAATATTGAAAATATCGAAGAGAAAAGAATTTATGCGCATTTTTTGCTAAACAAAGGGATTAGCGAAACTTACCCAAAGGATGAAGCTGAGAAAATGATAGACGTGATGATTAATTTGGAATCACGGCTTGGTTTAAATTATAAAAATAAAAAAATTGAACAATTTTCACTTGGTTATGGAAAAAGCGAGGCTTTGTATTGCGCAGAAAATGACAACTGTCCAAATAATGTATTTCCAATATTGTGGTGGCCAAATTTAAAAAATGGGAAAACATTAAAGACACTGCTTAAACGAGTAGGATAAATTTATGGAATCCATTGAAACTCCGCTGAAAGAATTTGTATCAATACTCAAGGACAAACAATGGCATGAAGTGTATGAATTTCACCAGACCTATCATCTATCTCCGGTTGAAATATTTAGGGTTATAGATGTTTTATTAAAAAATTCAATAATAGATAAAGTTGGATATAATATTCGGATTGTCGATAATCTGACAAATTCACAGATGGCTTTCCTAAATCGCATCCAGAAGACAAAGCGTCCTTTAGTTTTAGATCTCTATGAGCCAAACCACTTGACGAGAGGGGGGAATCGTGTATGATCCAACAAGGGATTTCCCAGTAGCAATCGAAGGTGTATCCGCCTTTATTATTCAGGCTGCTTTTAGCCACTGAATAAATGTAACTCTGCTTCTCCCCCTCCGGGGCTCTGCCCCTCCAGGGCAGAAGCAGAGTCAAATTCATTCACTGACGTGAATAATTTGTGTGTGAAATAATAGTCCGTACTGGGAAATTCCTACTTTATGAAAAATGTCCAAGATTATTATTCATTTGTTGACCTGCTAGAGTTAGATGATGCTACTGCATCTACCATTCCCGCAATGCTCGCTGGCACACATAAATTTTATCGAATTTTTCAAATACCTAAACGTGCTGGCGGATTTCGAAAAATTTCATCACCTTATCCTTCACTTGCATTAGTCCAAAGAAAAATATTAGAGAAAATTTTATTGGACTTTGATGTCCATTCAAACGCTTTTGCATACAAGAAAAAGTCTAATGCAGTTCTACATGCGGCTTGCCATGTAAAAAATGATGAATTGCTAATCTTAGATATACAGGATTTTTTCCCTAGTATTTCTAGACAAATGATATTTGAGAGCTTGCAGCAAGGTGGTATAAAGAATGAGATTTGTGGATTTATTTCATCACTTTGTTCATCGGATTCTGGACTGCCGCAAGGGGCATCCACGAGTCCAATATTAAGCAATATTATCTTCAAGAATTTAGATGACCGTTTTCTTCGCTTGGCCCGCTCGCTAAATTTAGTTTATTCTCGATATGCAGATGATCTCGCATTTTCTGGAGATCGTATACCACGATCGCTACCGAATATCGTTGAGCATATTTTAAAATCAAAAAACTTCAATTTAAATAAAAGCAAGACAAAATTAAAAATAGCAGGCTCAAAGAAAATAATTACGGGCGTTTCAATATCTAGAAAAGTATTAATGGCACCTAAGCAATTCAAACGCAAACTGCGAGCACAAATATACGAGATAGAGAAATTTTCCGAAAATTTATCAGGCATTTCCAATTTAGACCCGTTTGTATATGAGCGAGTATTAGGCAGGATCAATTATTTGTTGCAGATTGAACCAGCCAACGAATTTGCATTAGAGAAAAAAAGATTTCTTAGCGCCCGCCATCAAGATTTCCTTGCATTAATTTAAAATTAAAATCACAATGGTTAGTATGGGAATTTTTAGAATAAATACATAATAAGAGATGAGAAAAATTTCCTTCAGGTTAGCTCTAGCCTATGCCCTTACGTTGCCGGAAACTTTCGTTTAGGTCCAACTACGAGATGCACTCTTGGAAATGCACGCAAATCAACTAGTAAAGCTAGACAATTTGGTGGCTAACAGTAGTTCATAACTACCCGTTGTTGAAGACGTTAGCTTCAACTTCGCGGCTTACAAACTTACATAAAATTGTCTCATCAATTGATGAATTTAAATCATCAATTTCTGGATAAAGATACCCTTTTTATCAGAAAATTGTCTCGCCAACTACTGAATGTTCACACGTCATCTTCAATGTGTAAAGTAAGGCTAAGCGCCCTTATCTTTAATGAAGCCTTAAAGACACCATCAAAAAAACTTAACGGAACGATTTTAGACTACATTGAGTTATTGTATGTCTGAAGTTCCTTGCGCATTGTGCCTGATCGAGACTTTGCACCGCATGTATTCCCTCTGGCACGCCATCCACGACATACAGCGCATCGGCATGCAACTCCGCAGGCAAAGCAAATATCCAATTTCCGATAGTGCGCTCAAGGCTTGTAGGGCACAGCGAAAGCCGCAGCATAGTCATTTCGCCAACCTATTGAAACTGTATGCCAGCGGATATGCAGCAGAACAATGAACGTATCTTTTGATCAATTGCCATCCTCGCGTCCTTTCGCTCTACCACGTAAGTGGACTATGCTGATGTGCTTACACGTCGAACAACGTTAGCACAGGCCGCTGTACCCAGCGCACTTCGCGATAGCCTAACGGATGGCCAGTTAGTAGAGTGCAAGCTTATGTGTCGCTTTCAGACCGTAGTGCAAGTTTATCTGTCGTTCAGTGCAAATTTATGTGTCGCCGAAATTCGTAAGTCCCTGTTTTTTCATAACGTCAGGTGCAAACTTATGTGTCGTCCAACGGCAAGACACTTGGCCAGGCTGCCAACTCCCCGTATTGTACCCTCCGCGCCAGGGTCGGCGGCACCGCCCTTTGCCGCCCTGACCTTCGGTAACGGGTGAGCCAGAATGCGTTTCAGCCCCCATTTTGCGCAGTTCATCGCATTTCCCTTCAAACCACCGTGCCGCCTTGCTATCTTCTCATCGACAGCACGGCAGCCGCGGCGCGGCAGCCGGCTTTTTTCTTGTCCTGAACTAAAACAATCATAAAGGAAACACCATGCGTACCTTGCTGGCCCTGTGCTGTGCCGTTGTTCTCGGCGGTTGCGCCATCGTCATCAACCCCAACGACGGCGAAGTGCGCTATGCCGAATCGGGCGGCAATGCCATCCAGGGCAACGGGCAAGCAAGCCGCGACATGCGCCAGGTCGGCAACATCAACGCGCTCGACATCGACAACATGAAGCGCATCGATATCAAGATCGACGTGCGCGTCGGCCCGACGGCATCGCTGGTGATCGAAGCGGACAACAATCTGCAACCGTTGATCCATAGCGACGTAAACGGCAACACCCTGCGCATCTGGAGCGATACGAACATTCGCAGCAGCAATGGTATCCACGTCATCTATACGACGCCACAATTGAAGAAGATCAACATCTCCGGCTCGGGCCGCCTGGTGGTCAGTGGCCTGAATGGCGACGATTTCAGCCTGGAGCAGCGCGGTTCGATGAAAAGCGAACTGTCGGGTAGCGTGGGACGCTTCGACGTGGCCAACAATGGTTCCGGCAGCATCAACGCGGCGGCCCTCGCCAGCGGCAACACGGACGCGGTGCAGAACGGCTCGGGCAGCATCCAGCTGGGCAGCGTGCGCGGCGAACGCATCAACGTGGCCGTCAATGGCTCGGGCAGCATCAGCGCCAGCGGCACCGTGCAGCGTCTCGATGCCAACGTGAATGGCTCGGGCGATATCAACCTGGCGTCGCTGCGCAGCGACGTTGCCTATCTGGCGAGCAACGGTTCCGGCGACATCGACGTCACCGTCCAGCATGAAGTCAACGCCCGCGCCAGCGGTTCCGGCCGCATCACCGTGCATGGCGACCCGGCCCGCCGCACCCTGTCGGGCAAGCGCGTCAGCATCGTGCGCTAATCGCGCCCTGGCGACGCATGGGAGCCGGCTTGCTATACTGTCGGCTCCTCACCCGCCCGTCTGAAATCCCATGTCACCATCTGCCACCCTGGCATGCCGCCCCTCGTGCGGCGCCTGCTGCACCGCACCGTCCATCACCAGCCCGATTCCCGGCATGCCGGATGGAAAACCGGCGGGCGTGCGCTGCATCCAGCTGGCTGACGACAACCGTTGCAATATTTTTGGCAAGCCGGAGCGGCCCGCCTTTTGCGGCGGCTTGCAGCCATCGGCAGACATGTGCGGCAGCAGCCGCGAACATGCCATCCGCTGGCTGGCCGAGCTGGAACAGGCAACAGCGCCGCACAACGGATAGAGGCATAGGCCCCCAGTAACTACGTTTTCACGCTACTCCGACCTGCATACGCGGCAAAAATGTACGGCTTTGCAGCATCCAGTTCCGCGAGCGTGCTGATGTTGATCTCCAGATTACCCGTCCCCCAATGCCCGATGGCGCTCACGTCGCGCGCTTTTGGCAAGACGTGCAAGACGGGCGCCGGGTCGATGTGCAAATAGAGCACGAGGCAATTCTTCTTGTGTATCACCACCGTCGCAAAGTTTTTCAGCCGTTTGAAAGCCAAGTACAGGCGCAGCTCCTTACGCTCAACGTCATCCCCCAACGACATCGTGTAATCCTCTAGCGAGGCCAGCAACTGACGCATGGACTCCGACAGACCTGCCAGGATTTCTACAAATGCCCTGTCTGGTCCCGTCGGCTTGTGCGTACCCCCATCTGCGGGCCCAGCCGCCATTGTTTCCAAGCTGGCTGGCACCGATGTCTGGCGCTTGGCGGGGCCTTTCTTTGTTGCGGGATCCATGCCGGCGCTTGCGGATTCAAGAAGAAGCAGATCCTCTGCAAATCGGCGATAGCGAATAAGTTCGATCGTCCGGCCTATTTGCTGGACGGCATGGCTATCAAACTTGGTAAAGTCGGCCGCAATGCAAATCACCCGCGGCGCGCTCCAATCGATGGCCTCCGATGCCAGCTTGCCTAGCTTGTCGAGGACCAGCAGTTTAAAGTCTGCCTGATGGTCCATCAGCCAATCCAGGTAGTACAAACCTTGATTGATCACATTTTCGCCAACCGACCGTTTGTATTCAAGAATGACCGGGCAATTGTTCTCATCCAATCCAAGGGAATCGATGCGGCCAGCATGCGTCTTTCCGGTCGAATACTCGCTCGCCAGAAAACGGATGCTTAGCAAAGTATCGAGGTTTGCCTCAATCAAGGTTTGCAATGGTTTTTCCAGGTCCGATGCGCTACCTTGCAGTTCCTGGGCTTGGCCATGGGCCAACTTGAAAAGTTTAATGTCGCTCATCCGCCTGTTTCCCTTATTCCTCGGCAAGCAAACACCAAGGTGCATCACGATATCGGCGATGAGCATAAACGTAAATTTATCTTTCTTGCAAATTCATTTGTGACAGGACTGCCGTGGGCAGTCCCTGCCTGCTCCTATCCTGAGCACGATGCCTGCAGCAAGTAAACATTGACGCACTTTGCACGTTTGCGTATATTCATGCACATTCCTGCACGTTTCAATATACCCCATGTCCGCCACTCTGCTCCTCAAACAACGCCACGCACTGATCCAGCAACAATTGCACGCCGATGGCCGCGTGCTGGCGCTGGATCTGGCCCGCCAGCTCGACGTTTCCGAAGATACAATACGCCGCGACTTGCGCGAGATGGCGGCGGCCGGCCTGTGCCAGCGCGTGTATGGCGGCGCCCTGCCGCTGGCGCCCGATGGCGGCACCTTGAGCCAGCGCAAGCAAGAAGCGCCCGAGCGCAAGGCGCGCCTGGCGCAGGCCGCCGTGTCCCTCGTGCGCGCGGGCCAGGTGCTGTTTCTCGATGCGGGCTCGACCAACCTGGCCATCGCCAGCGCGTTGCCAGAGTTGGCGCTCACTGTCGTCACCAATGCGCCAGCCATTGCCATGGCCCTGATGGAACGCCCGGAAATCGAACTCATCATGGCTGGCGGCAGGGTCGACCGCCGCGCCGGCGCCAGCCTGGGGCCACAGGCCTTGCGCACCGTCGAGCGCATGCATCCCGACCTGTGTTTCCTCGGCGCTTGCGGCGCGGACGCGGACGCGGGCGTGACGGCGTTCAACTACGACGAGGCCGAGTTCAAGCGCAGCATTGCCGGCGCCAGCAAGGCGGTGGTGGTGGCCGTCACCAGCGACAAGCTGGGCACCGCCGCGCCCTTCGGCGTGCTGGCCACGGGCTTGCTGCAGCACCTGGTGCTGGAAGCCGATGCCGACGCAGCCCACGTGGCCGCCTTTGGACGGCTGGGCGTGCAAGTGCTGCGCGCCCGCGCCTGATTTTATCCACCCCGACCTTTGAAAAGTTCCATCATGCATCTCACCGGCACCCTGCAACAACGCGCCACGCGCCTGGTCTTCTTCGCCGCCGGCCTCGGCATGGCCGCCTGGGCCCCGCTGGTTCCCTACGCCAAGTCGCGCCTGGGCCTCGATGAAGCCACCCTCGGCATTTTGCTGCTGTGCCTGGGCGCCGGCTCGCTGTGCGCGATGCCGTTTACGGGCATGCTCACCAGCCGCTTTGGCTGCCGCAAGGTCATCGTTGGCGCCGGCCTGCTGCTGACCGCCGTGCTGCCAGGCCTGGCGCTGGCGGCCACGCCGCTGCAGCTGGGCCTGGTGCTGCTGGTATTCGGCGCGGCCATGGGCACGTTTGACGTGGCCATCAACATCCAGGCCGTGATCATCGAAAAAGCCAACGGCGGCGCCATGATGTCGGGCTTTCATGCCCTGTTCAGCGTGGGCGGCTTCGCCGGCGCGGCCTGCATGGCCCTGCTGCTGTGGCTGGGCCTGACACCTGCCTGGTCCTGCGTGGTGGTGATGCTGCTGCTGTGCGGCGTGCTGGGCGCGGCGCAAGGCCATCTGCTGCCGACGGCGTCCGCCTCCGGCGAAAAGACGCCGCTGTTCGTCATGCCGCATGGCGCCGTCATTTTCATCGGCTTGCTGTGCTTTATCGTCTTCCTGGCCGAAGGCGCCATCCTCGACTGGAGCGCCCTATTCCTCACCACCACGCGCGGCGTGGAAGAAGCCAAGGGCGGCCTCGGCTACGCCGCCTTCGCCATCGCCATGACGGTAGGCCGGTTTACTGGCGACAAGGTGGTCAGCCGCTTTGGCGGCAAGCGGGTGCTTACTTTCGGCGGCTTGTGCGCAGCGGCAGGCTTCTTCCTGGCCGTGCTGGCGCCGCACGCCGGCCTGGCCATGCTCGGCTTCGTGCTGATCGGCCTGGGCGCGGCGAACATCGTGCCCATCCTGTTCACGGCGGCAGGCCAGCAGCACGCCATGCCGGCCAGCCTGGCGGTGGCGGCCATCACCACCATCGGCTACGCGGGCATCCTGGCCGGCCCGGCCGTCATCGGTTTCGTCGCGCACGCCACCAGCCTGAATATCGCCTTCTCCATGCTGGGCGCCGCCCTGCTGCTGGTGGCGGCCAGCGCGCGCCTGGTGGCGCCGGCAAAACAGGCTGCCTGAACCCTCCCCTTGCCTGGCGGGCGGCGGCAAAAAACCGCTGCCCGCCAGCGCCCAAATCGGCTCGACGGGCCTCCGGCATGGTAAGCTTCGACCCCGCGCACATTGCTGGCGCCACGCGGTCACCCCATCCTGCCACTTATACCCGTTTATACATCTATGGATCTCATTCTTGCGTTAAAAGCCATCATCATGGGGCTGGTCGAAGGTTTTACCGAATTCTTGCCGATTTCGTCCACGGGACATCTGATCCTGGCCGGCAGCCTGCTCGACTTTACCAAGGATGTATCGAAAGAAGTCATGGATGTCTTCGAGATCGCCATCCAGGCCGGCGCCATCCTGGCCGTGTGCTGGGAATACCGCCAGCGCATCGGCAACGTGCTGACCACCTTCGGCAGCGAAGCGAAGTCGCGCAAGTTCGTGCTGAACGTGGCCATCGCCTTCCTGCCCCTGGCCA
Organism: Janthinobacterium sp. SUN128; assembly: GCF_030587275.1. Lineage (NCBI taxonomy): Bacteria > Pseudomonadati > Pseudomonadota > Betaproteobacteria > Burkholderiales > Oxalobacteraceae > Janthinobacterium > Janthinobacterium sp. SUN128. The sequence goes on from NZ_JAPWHY010000001.1 coordinate 4,225,682, forward strand.
TCATCGGCCTGGCCATCGGCAAGATGATCAAGCACGCGCTGTTCAAGCCAGTACCGGTCGCCATGGCATTCATCATCGGCGGCATCGTGATTTTGCTGGTGGAGCGGCGCGCGCGCACCAATCCCGTCACCGTGCGCGTCAACTCGGTCGATGAAATGACGCCGTTCGACGCCTTGAAAGTGGGCTGCGCGCAGGCGTTCGCGCTGATCCCCGGCACCAGCCGTTCCGGCTCGACCATCATCGGCGGCATGCTGCTGGGCCTGTCGCGCAAGACGGCCACCGAATTCTCGTTCTTCCTGGCCATCCCGACCCTGCTGGCGGCCACCTTCTACTCGCTGTATAAAGCGCGCGACATCCTGTCGGCCACCGACGTGCCCCTGTTCGGCCTGGGCACCGTGTCCGCCTTCATCTCCGCCTTCCTGTGCGTGCGCTGGCTGCTGCGCTATATCAGCTCGCACGACTTCACGTTTTTTGCCTGGTACCGCATTGTGTTCGGCTTGCTGGTGTTGGCCAGCGCCCACTACGGCTGGGTTGTTTGGGCAGAATAAGGCACTATGAATCAAGATCTTAATCAGCGCGCGCTGCACCTGCTGCAAACCGTTTTCGGCTACCCGGCCTTTCGCGGCCAGCAAGCCGACATCGTCGACCACGTCAGCCACGGCGGCGACGCGCTGGTACTGATGCCCACCGGCGGCGGCAAGTCGCTGTGCTACCAGATTCCCGCCCTGCTGCGCGACGGCGTCGGCGTCGTCGTCTCGCCGCTGATCGCGCTGATGCAGGACCAGGTGGATGCGCTGGAAGAAGTCGGCGTGCGCGCCGCCTTCCTCAATTCCACGCAGACTTACGAAGAAGCGAGCCGCATCGAGCGCCTGGTGCGCACGGGAGGCATCGACGTCGTCTACGTGGCGCCCGAGCGCCTGATGACGCAGCGCTGCCTGGACCTGTTCCAGGCCTCGAAGATCTCCCTGTTCGCCATCGACGAGGCGCATTGCGTGGCCCAGTGGGGCCACGACTTCCGCCCCGAATACATCAAGCTGTCGGTGCTGCACGAGCAGTTCCCGGACGTGCCGCGCATCGCGCTCACGGCCACGGCCGACCCGCAGACGCGCGCCGAGATCGCCCTGCGTTTGCAGCTGGAAGACGCGCGCCAGTTCGTCTCGTCCTTCGACCGTCCGAACATCCGCTACCAGATCGTGGAAAAGGCGAATGGCCGCAAGCAGCTGCTCGACTTCATCAACACGGAACACGCGGGCGACTGCGGCATCGTCTACTGCCTGTCGCGCAAGAAAGTCGAAGAGACGGCGGAATTCCTGAACCAGAGCGGCATCCGCGCCCTGCCGTATCACGCCGGCATGGAGTACGCCAAGCGCAGCGCCAACCAGGCGCGCTTCCTGCGCGAAGAAAACATCGTCATGGTCGCCACCATCGCCTTCGGCATGGGTATCGACAAGCCTGACGTGCGCTTCGTGGCGCATCTGGATCTGCCGAAAAGCATCGAAGGCTATTACCAGGAAACGGGGCGCGCGGGCCGCGACGGCATGGCCGCCAACGCCTGGATGGCGTACGGCTTGCAGGACGTGGTGCTGCAGCGGCGCATGATCGACGAATCGGAAGCGGACGACACCTTCAAGCGCGTGCTGGGCGTGAAACTCGACGCCATGCTGGGCCTGTGCGAAACGCTAAGCTGCCGCCGCATGCGATTGCTCGAATACTTCGGCGAACCGGCTTCGCCGTGCGGCAATTGCGACACGTGTCTGGTGCCGCCCGTGTCCTTCGACGGCACGGTGCCCGTGCAAAAACTGCTGTCGGCCATCTACCGCGTCGACCAGCGTTTCGCCGGCGGCCACGTGATCGACGTGCTGCGCGGCGTGGAATCGGAACGCATCAAGACCTGGCACCACGATGCACTGTCCGTCTTCGGCATCGGCTCGGACCTGGGCGAGGCGGAGTGGAAAGCTATCCTGCGCCAGGCCATCGCGCTGGGCCTCGTCTCGGTCGACCATGAACAATACAGCTCGCTGAAACTGACGGACGCCTCGCGCCCCGTGCTCAAGGGCGGCCAGAAGGTGCAGCTGCGCCAATACCAGAAACCGGTGAAAACCAGCAAGCGCAGCACCAGCGTGGCGAAGGGTTATGTCGAGACGGACCTGTCCACCAGCGAACAGGCGATCTTCGACAAGCTGCGCTGGTGGCGCGTGGAGACGGCGCGCACGCACAACGTGCCCGCCTACGTCATTTTCGTCGACGCCACCCTGCGCGAAATCGCCAAGGCCAAACCCACCTCGCTCGAGCAGATGCGCGGCGTGAGCGGCGTGGGCGAGAAAAAACTGGCCTCGTACGGCGACGAAATCGTCGCCATGATCCTGGAGATGATTTGATGGAAGATTTGATGGAAGCACTCTCGTCCGACCTGATCTATCAGGCCGTGAAAATTCTCGGCGCCCAGCCCGACGCCGAAGACGCGGTGGAAGCGCAAGTACGGTTACTGGTGCAGGACGATCTCACCGTGCGCCGCCTGGCCGACGTGGTGCCGGAAGCCTTCGGCCTGGTGCTGGTGTCGCACCTGCCCGGCGCCGACAACATGACCCTGCCCGATACCTTCTGCGCGCAGGACGAGGACGGCGAGTGGGTGGAGTTCCCCCTGCGCCGCGAGCCGATCTTTGTCGTCGCCGCGGATATCGCCCAGCATACCTTCCACAACGGCCCGCGCGCGCTGATACAAAACCTGGCCAGCCGCAGCTCCTTGCTGTCGGCCATCAACAAGGCGTTGAATGCGGGCGGCTCGCTCGAAGGCACGACCCTGGGCCCACCGTCCTTCTTCGGCCTGCCCGCCGCCCTCTACCAGCCGGCGGCATCGCCCGATACGCCCTGACCACTTTACCTTGCCTCTGCCCTTGATAACGGAATGCTGCCGCGATGGAAACCAAATGGCTGGAAGACTTCATCTCGCTCGCTGAAACGCATAATTTCAGCCGTTCCGCGGCCCTGCGCCACGTCACCCAGCCGGCCTTTTCGCGGCGCATCCAGTCGCTGGAAAACTGGCTCGGCATCGACCTGGTCGACCGCACCTCGTATCCCACGCGACTGACGCCGGCCGGCGCCGTATTCTACGAGCAGGCGCTGGAAATGCTGGGGCAAATCAACGGCGTGCGCGCCCTGTTGCGCGGCAAGCGCGCGGCCACGCAAACGAGCGTCGATTTCGCGGTGCCGCATACTTTGTCGCTGACCTTCATGCCGAAATGGCTGACGGCGCTGGAAGAAGGTTTTGCGCCGATCAACAGCCGCCTGATGGCGCTGAACGTGCACGACGCCGTGCTGCAACTGGTCGATGGCGGCTGCGACCTGCTGCTGTGCTATCACCATCCGCGCCAGCCGGTGCAGCTGGATCCGGGCCGCTACGACATGCTGGTGATGGGCCGCGAAACCCTGCGCGCGTATGCGCGCTGCGGCCAGGACAAGGTGCCTGACTTCGTCCTGCCCGGCAGCGCCAAGGAGCCGCTGCCCTTCCTCTCCTACACCAGCAACGCCTATCTGGGACGCATGGTGGAATTGCTGGTGGCAGACGCCAAGGCGCCCCTGTTCCTGGAAACCTGCTATGAAACGGACATGGCCGAAGGCTTGAAAATGATGGCGCTGGAAGGCCGTGGCATCGCCTTCCTGCCCGAGTCGGCCGTCATGCGCGACGTCAAATACAAGCACCTGGCGCGCGCCGATGGCGGCGCGCCAGGCTGGGAAATCGAGCTGGAAATCCGCTTGTACCGCGAACGCCCATCGAGCCTGCGTCCCGGCAAGCAGATCGTCGAAAGCCTGTGGCAATACCTGGTGCAGGCGCAGGATGGCAAGGCGCGCATGGGCAAGCGCCGCAAACGCGCCACCGAGGCCGTCCGGTCCTGACTGGCAATCCTGGCAACACAACTATGCAATAAATGCATAACCGGATGCGCACAAAGCATTGGCCGGGGCATGAGGCTATCGCCTACGATGCGGTTCCGCTGCGCGCAGCTGCATATCGGCTGTGCCTCTAACGTATTCGTATTGTCCAGGAGCTTATCAAGCATGACCAGCAAGCACGCACTTCCTTCCTACCTGAATCCTGAAGACCTTGGCCCATGGGGCGTCTACCTCGAGCAGATCGACCGCGTTACGCCGTACCTGGGCAACCTGTCGCGCTGGGTGGAAACGCTGAAGCGTCCAAAGCGCATCCTGACGGTCGACGTACCTATCGAGCGCGATGACGGCACCATTGCCCACTACGAAGGCTACCGCGTGCAACACAATCTGTCGCGCGGCCCTGGCAAGGGCGGCGTGCGCTTCCACCAGGATGTGACCCTGTCGGAAGTGATGGCCCTGTCGGCCTGGATGACGGTCAAGAATGCAGCGGTCAACGTGCCATACGGCGGCGCCAAGGGCGGTATCCGTGTCGATCCGAAGACCCTGTCGCGCAACGAACTGCAACGCCTGACCCGCCGCTACACGAGCGAGATCAGCATGATCATCGGACCGAACAAGGATATCCCGGCGCCGGACGTCAACACGAATGAACAAGTCATGGCGTGGATGATGGACAGCTACGCCATGATCGGCGGCAATATGTCGACCGGCGTGGTGACGGGCAAGCCAATTTCGCTGGGCGGCAGCCTGGGCCGCCGCGATGCGACGGGCCGCGGCGTGTTCGTCGTCGGTTGCGATGCGGCCGCCAAGGTCGGCATGTCGCTCGAAGGCGCAAAAGTCATCGTGCAAGGTTTCGGCAACGTGGGCGGCGTCGCTGCACGCATGTTCGCTGAAGCCGGCTCGAAAGTGGTCGCGGTACAAGACCACAAGACCACCGTGGTGCATGCCGGCGGCCTGAACATCCCGCAACTGCTGGCACACGTGGCCGAAGTGGGCAGCGTCGAAGGCTTCCCGGGCGCCGAGGCATTCGTGCCGCGCGAAGATTTCTGGGGCATCGATTGCGACATCCTGATCCCGGCCGCGCTGGAACAGCAGATCACGGCTGAACGCGCACAAGTCATCCGCGCCAAGATCATCCTGGAAGGCGCCAACGGCCCGACCCTGCCGGCAGCGGACGACATCCTGACCGACCGCGGCGTGCTGATCGTGCCGGACGTACTGGCCAACGCCGGCGGCGTGACCGTCAGCTACTTCGAGTGGGCACAGAACTTCTCGAGCTTCTTCTGGACGGAAGAAGAAATCAACAGCCGCCTGACCCGCATCATGCGCGAAGCGTTCGACGCGGTATGGCAAGTGTCGCAAGAGAAGAAAGTGTCGATGCGTACCGCCACCTTCATCCTGGCATGCACGCGTGTTCTCCAGGCTCGTGAAGTGCGCGGCCTGTATCCTTAATGGCTGCCTGAGAAAAAGCCCAGGGCGTTATTGCTTCGCCTAGCCCCGGGCATTTTTCAGGCGCCATTCGGTTGATGGCGCTCTAAAAAAATCCCGCCACACTTGCGTGTGAGCGGGATTTTTTGTATCTGCCGGGCTTGTTTACGCCGCGTAGCCTTGCGGGTTCTGGTGCTGCCAGCGCCAGTGGTCGCGGCACATGTCGTCGATGTTTTTCTGCGCTTGCCAGCCCAGTAATTGCTTCGCCTTGTCAGCCGAGGCATAGCAGCTGGCGATGTCGCCGGGGCGGCGCGGCACGATGTCGTACGGGACTTGGCGACCGCTGGCCGCTTCGAAGGCGCGCACGGTATCGAGCACGCTGTAGCCGTGGCCCGTGCCCAGGTTGACGGTAAAACCGCCCTCGGTGGAAAACAGCCGGTTCAATGCGGCCACATGGCCCAGCGCCAGGTCGACCACGTGGATATAGTCGCGCACACCCGTGCCATCCGGCGTATCGTAATCGTTGCCGAACACGGCCAGGCGCTCCCGGCGGCCCACGGCCACCTGGGCGATGAAGGGCATCAGGTTGTTCGGAATGCCGGCTGGATCTTCGCCGATCAAGCCGCTGGCATGCGCGCCGACCGGATTAAAGTAACGCAGCACGCCGACTTGCCATTGTGCATCGGCATGCACAAGATCGGCCAGGATCTGCTCGACCATCAGCTTCGAGCGGCCGTAGGGGTTGGTGACGGACAGGCGCGACGCTTCCAGGATCGGCAAGGCTTCCGGATCGCCATACACGGTGGCCGACGAGCTGAATACAAAACGCTTCACATTCGCCGCCGCCAGCACTTCCAGCAGGGCCACAGTGCCCGTTACATTGTTGTCCATATACATCAGGGGCTGCGCCACAGATTCGCCCACGGCCTTCAAGCCCGCGAAATGGATCACGGCATCGATGGCGTGTTCGCGCAGGACGGCGGCCATCGCAGTACGGTCGCGCACGTCTGCTTCATAGAAGGGCACGCTTTTGCCGGAGATGCGCTCCACGCGCGCCATCGCTTCGCGCGCGCTATTGCACAAATTATCCACTGCAACGACATCAAAACCGGCAGCCAGCAATTCGACACAGGTATGCGAACCGATGAAACCGGATGCGCCGGTCACGAGTATTTTCTTGGACATAATATCAATCAATGCAAAAAAGATAAGATTACCGTAATTCGCCCACCTTGCCTAGCCAGCGCACGATAGCGCGCATTAAAAAAGCCTGCGGCGTCGCTGCGGCAGGCTTATTCTCGTGCAAACGGCACAGGTGGGCAAACCGCCAGGTTATTTCTTGATGAACATCAGATCCCACACGCCATGGCCCAGCTTCAAGCCACGGTTTTCAAACTTGGTCAGGGGACGATACGCCGGTTGCGGCGCATAGCCGTCGGCGCTATTGTGCAACTGCGGCTCGGCGCCCAGCACTTCCAGCATTTGCACTGCGTAATCTTCCCAATCGGTGGCGCAATGCAGATAGCCGCCCGGCGCCAGGCGATCGGTCAATTGCTTGACGAATGGCGACTGGATCAGGCGGCGCTTGTTGTGGCGCGCCTTGTGCCATGGATCGGGGAAGAAAACGTGGATGCCGGCCAGCGAATTGGCCGGAATCATGTGCGTCAGCACTTCCACCGCATCGTGCTGCAGCAGGCGCAGATTCGTCAGCGATTCTTCGCCGATCAGCTTCAACAGGCTGCCGACACCGGGCGTATGCACTTCAACACCAATGAAATCCTTCTCCGGCATGGCTTTGGCGATATGCGCAGTCGTCGCGCCCATGCCAAAACCGATTTCCAGGATCACGGGCGCCTTACGGCCAAACACCTGCTCGAAGTCCATTGGTTCTTTGGCGAAAGGCAACAGGAACTGCGGCCCCAGAGTCTCGAGCGCGCGCGCCTGCGCGACAGACAGCCGTCCCGCGCGGGTCACGAAACTGCGGATGCGGTGTTCGGTCGGATCGTACATCATCGGCCGCGCCGGGCCGTTTGCTGGGGTATCAGAAGACATGGGAATGGAGAAATAAGTGGCTGCGCCGCATCAAGCCAGGCGCCAGCGAAAAATGGAGCGGGTGAAGGGAATCGAACCCTCGTCGTAAGCTTGGGAAGCTTCTGCTCTACCATTGAGCTACACCCGCGAAGCCTGCATTTTACGCGGTATGGCAAGGACTTGGCAAACTTGTGCGGCGCGTCGAATTCATTGGGAATTCTCGCGAAATTAATAAAAAATTAATTCAGCCACATCGGCACGTCAGCGTTTTTTGTCGATAGAGAACAACATTGCGGGTAGACAGGCACAGTGAATGCGCTGGTATACGGCTAAAAAAGAAGAAATTATTGTCACCGCGAACGGTGTGACGCAGACTAGCAAGAGAAATGTTGCTACAATCGCGTGACAGTTTAGCATTCCCGCTGTTCAACCTAAAAGGATATCCCATGAAGAAAATTCTGATCGCTTCGGCAATCCTGTGCTTCGCTTCCGCACAAGCCATGGCTCAAACGACGGCACCAGTTGGTGGAGCACCTGTTCCACCAGCAGCGGCACCAGCAGCTGGCGCTACCGGCGCTGCCGCCGGCGGCACTATTGCCGGCCTGAGCACAAGCGCCCTGATCGCAATCGGCGCAGCAGTTGCCGTTGTGGCCGGTGCAGCAAGCTCGGATTCGACCACCGCGCACACCACTCCAACCCACCATTAATACCTGGCTGCCCAGGCAGCGACAGGTAGGCCCATCCTGCAGCTTGATGTAGAGCCGAAAGGTGAAGGCCTGGTACCGCAATAGTTGACATACTCAAACATGTCAACTATTGCAATAAAAGCCCTTTTCATTTGAAAACGGGCTTTTTTACTTTTTATCAAACATCAAAAAGATTGGCACCAATCTTTCTGCTGTGGACGAATGATGTCATATCGTATGGTCATGCCTGCGATCCTCATCTATTCATTGAGAGATCCGCCTTTATGTCAGTCAAATATCCCGCGCCATTGCTTCAGTTGCCATGAAGAACCAGCCCTTCTTCAAGCGCATGGGATTTGCCCTACAAGGCATAGGCGCGGCCTTCCGCATGGAGTCGAGCTTCCGCCTGCAGTGTCTGGCTGCCCTGATGGTGCTCGTCGTACTCTGTTGGTACCAACCGCCCTTGATGTGGTGGGCCCTGCTATTGCTCAATTGCGGCCTGGTTCTGGCTGCGGAATTGTTCAACACCGCACTGGAACATCTGATTGATCACCTCCACCCATCCCTGCATCCCAGCATCAAGATTGCCAAGGACTGCGCTGCAGGTGCAGTGTTGCTCCTCAGCATGACCGCCATATGCGGGTTTGTTGCTTTTTTGCTTGAAAACGTTGTGCGCTAGTAAGAATACAGGGGCGGCAAACTACAATACAAGACGAACGAAAGTACATGCCCAATAGAGTCGAGAGAAAATACAAAGATTCTTGTAATTTATTAAAATACTGCCCCTGCTTACAACATTGACTTTTTTTCCAGCATATATGTCCACCTCCCTACATAAGAGTACGGCAAGCTGGGCGAGCCTCAAGATATGCCAACTGACCAATTATTCGATACTGTCCAATATTATATTTAATTTACATTGATGCATAAATGACTACTCCCCTCGTACCAGTGATTCTTTGCGGCGGCTCCGGCACACGTTTATGGCCGCTTTCGCGCGAGGCATTCCCAAAGCAGTTTCTGCGCTTGTCGACCCAGGGCAGCATGCTGCAACAAACGCTGCAGCGCCTGGCTGACATTGACACTGTGTCGCCAGCACTGCTGGTATGCAACGAATCCTCGCGTTTCATTGTCGCGGAGCAAGTGCGTGAGATCGGCCTGGAAAATAGCCGCATGTTACTTGAACCCATGCGCCGCAATACAGCACCGGCGATCGCCTCAGCCGCCTTGCATGCGATGGAGAATGGCGAAGATCCGTTACTGCTGGTGCTGCCATCGGACCACGTCATCTTGGATACCGCGGCCTTCCATCGTGCCATCGCGCTGGCGCGCACTGCTGCAGAGGCAGGTAATTTGTTAACTTTCGGCATCACGCCAACGGGACCAGAGACCGGATACGGCTATATTCGCGCCGAAGGCGCTGCAAGCGGGCAAGTTCAGCGCGTACTTGAATTCGTGGAAAAGCCGGCCCTGGAGCTCGCAGAACAATATATCGCCAGCGGCGATTACTTCTGGAACAGCGGCATGTTCCTGTTCCGCGCCAGCCGCTATCTGGAAGAGCTGGCACAGTTCCAACCCGCAGTCCTGGCCGCGTGCCGCGCTGCCATCACCGCCGCAAAAAGCGACCTCGACTTCATTCGCCTCGACAAGGATGCCTACGCTGCCAGCCCCGATATCGCCGTCGACTACGCGGTCATGGAGCGCACCAGCCACGCTTCTACCATCGCCCTCGATGCAGGCTGGAATGATATCGGATCCTGGAAAGCAGTCCTCGACGTGGCGGAAAAGGATGCCAGTAACAATAGTGCCAACGGCGATGTGCTGATCCAGGATTGCAACGATTGCCTTGTGCACAGCACTAGCCGCCTGGTCACCGCCATCGGCATGCGCAACACCGTCATCGTGGAAACCGCCGATGCCGTGCTGGTCATGGATGCGGATCAGGCACAACAGACGAAAACCATGGTCGCGCAGTTGATCGCCAGGGAGCGTCCCGAGGCCACCATGCACCGTGAAGTCTTCCGTCCGTGGGGTTCCTATGATTCCATCGGTAATGGCGACCGCTTCCAGGTCAAGCGGATCACTGTCAAGCCTGGCGCCAAGCTGTCATTGCAAATGCATCACCACCGCGCCGAGCACTGGATCGTGGTATCCGGCACTGCCCAGATCACCAATGGCGACAAGGAATATTTGCTGACCGAAAACCAGTCCACCTACATTCCCCTCGGCGTCGTCCATTCCCTGGCCAACCCGGGCAAGCTACCGCTGGAATTGATTGAAATTCAATCGGGTAGTTACCTTGGGGAAGACGATATTGTCCGGTTTGAAGATCGTTACGGACGAATCTGACGAATGAAGGAGCGCAAGGCTGCTACCAATATAACAGTAGGGCATACGCTTCGGAGTTTTCCAGCATGGCAGGCAACACGTCATATTTTTAATTTTTTAGAATGTAAAAAAATAACAATATTTTGCCAATTTTCCAGATACATCATTCAGATTATATAAAATCAGAGATTATCATTAGCGCCCATTCATGAAAATATTTTCTAAAGTTTAATTAATTTCTATCTACAATATAGATCAGATAAATAAACTCATTTGCGGCATCCCCGAAAATGAATAATAAAATATTTTCCTGCATAAAATTTAGGAATTTACATGAAAGTACTTATTATCGGTGGATCAGGTTTTATTGGATCACATATTGTTGATAAATTCCTTAAAGAAAATTGGGAAGTTACTATTTTTGACAGGCAGCGTGAAATATTTCGCCCGGAACTTACTGGTTTCACGTTCGTAGCGGGCGATATAAAAAATAAGGTGCTTCTTGAAAGCATCGTAGCAAGAAACTTTGATGTTATAATTTACTCTTTATCAACAACGACTCCGAAGACGTCGAATGACGATCCGGAATTCGATATTGCATCAAATCTGATTCCGACCGTAAATCTGCTGGATATCTGTACGCGACACAAGACCGGGAAAATTATTTACTTATCCAGTGGCGGCTCCATCTATGGCGACTCGGACACCGAAACCCATAATGAAAGTGATTCGGTATTTCCGATTTGCTCCTATGCAATTACCAAACTTGCAGCCGAGAAGTATTTATACATGTATGAAAAACTACATGGATTGAACTATACGGTGTTAAGGATTTCCAATCCATATGGACCCCGGCAAAATCCCATTTCCAAGCAGGGTGTCATTTCAGTCTTCCTGCATAAGATATTGAACGAACAGAAAATAGAAATCTGGGGCGACGGAAATATTGTCAGAGACTACATTTATGTTTCCGACGTCGCCACGGCATGTTTCCAAGCGGCCTACAGTACCAAAAACGGCATCTGCAACATTGGTTCAGGTATCGGTATTTCCCTCAAGGATTTGGTCGACATTTTGGCGGCACAGACCAATCGCAAACCGGAACTGGTATGGTTGCCCGAACGCGGAGTCGATGTTCCCAGGATCATTCTGGATTGCACGAATGCTGAAATAACACTAAACTGGAAACCCACGGTGTCGTTGAAAACAGGATTGAACAACACTATCAATTGGCTGAATGAATACTCGACAATGTCAATTTGATTATCGAAAACAAGATTCACGCAGAATAAGATCACACTAATATAAAGTAATAGGAACCATGTATAAATTTTTCAAGCGTCTGTTAGATATTGTTGGCGGCACAATACTTTTCATTATTTCCCTTCCCATCATCTTGATCACGGCAATAATTGTCAGATTTGAGTCAAAAGGCTCTCCTTTCTTTTTCCAGACACGTATCGGTCTGCGCGGCAAGCCATTCAAGATCTTCAAATTGCGCGGCATGTTCGTCGATGCGCGTGAACGCTTTCCAGAATTGTATGACTATTCCGCCAATACCACGCTTGATTTTCATTTTCACTATGAACATGATCCACGCGTCACCAAAACTGGACATATCATCAGAAAATACAGCATCGATGAGCTGCCGAATTTCTTCAATGTCATCATGGGTGACATGTCACTGGTCGGTCCACGTCCTGAGATTCCAGACATTTTGCAGAAATATGAGCAATTCAAGGAAGAGTACATTTCGGTCAAGCCAGGTATTACCTGCTTGTCAAAAATTTCGGGCCGTGACACGCTGACAAAGTTGGAAACCATCGAACTGGATCTGAACTACATCCGTACACGAAGCCTAAAAAAAGACATTCACATTCTACTGACCACTTTTACGCAAGTTATTTTGAAAAAAAATGTCTATTAAATTAAATAGTTCATCCGAGAACAGCAAGTCAGGAAAATTCATTTCTTTCGAAGGAATTGACGGCGCAGGCAAGTCCAGCCACATTTCCTGGCTGCTGGAGCAGCTTACGCAGAATGGCATTTCTGTCGTGTCGAGCCGCGAGCCGGGCGGCACGCCACTCGGCGAAAAACTTCGCGACATTATCCTGAAAGATGAAATGCAACCAGCTACGGAAGCCTTGCTGGCTTTTGCTGCACGCCAGGAAAATGTCCTGACCGTCATTCAGCCAGCACTGACAAACGGCCACTGGGTGCTTTGCGACCGATTCACCGATTCCACTTTTGCGTATCAAGGATATGGCCGTGGCTTCCCCCTGGGAAAGCTGGTCGAGCTGGAGGGCTGGGTCCATGCGGACTTGCAGCCGACGCTGACCATCATCTTCGACTGCGACCCTGTGGTTGCCGCACAACGCCTAGCAGGCAGCCGTGTGGCAGACAAATTCGAGCGTCAATCTGTGGACTTCTTTACCCGCGTACGCGATGGCTATCTCATACGCGCGGCACAGCATCCGGAGCGCTACGCGATCATCAATAGCAACCAGAGCATGGACGCGGTCAGAGACGCGCTGTCACCGCTGGTCAAGTTGCTGCTGATGGAAAAAACTTGATAGTCGGACTCCGGCCATTAAAATAATTTTATTAATAAGGAAGTAGAAAATGATTTTCGTTACAGGTGGTGCTGGCTTTATCGGCTCAAATTTTGTATTGGATTGGTTGGCACAGAGCAGTGAAACAGTCGTCAATTTTGACAAATTGACGTATGCCGGAAATCTTAACAATTTGGCGTCCATCAGCGATGATCCACGCCATATTTTCGTCCAGGGCGATATCAACGACACGGTACTTCTGTCGCAATTATTTGAGCAACACAAGCCTCGCGCGGTTGTCCATTTTGCAGCGGAAAGCCATGTCGATCGTTCGATTCACAATCCAGGCGCATTTGTAACGACTAATGTCAACGGTACCTTCAGCCTGCTGGAAGCTGCCCGCGGCTATTGGAATACCCTGTCGGGTGCCGAGCGCGAAAGCTTCCGCTTCCTGCACGTGTCGACCGACGAAGTGTATGGCACCCTGGGCGCAGACGATGCACCATTTTCCGAAACCACGCCATATGCGCCAAACAGCCCTTACTCGGCCTCGAAAGCAGCGTCCGACCATCTCGTCCGTTCGTATCACCACACGTATGGTTTCCCAACCCTGACCACGAATTGCTCCAACAATTACGGCGGCTTCCATTTCCCTGAAAAGCTTATTCCGCTGATCATCAGCAATGCGCGCGATGGCAAAGCGCTACCGATCTATGGCGACGGCCAGCAGATCCGCGACTGGCTGTATGTCGGCGACCACTGCACGGCAATTCGCCGCGTACTGGAAGCTGGCCGCGTCGGCGAAGTGTACAACGTTGGCGGCTGGAACGAAAAAGCCAATCTCGAAGTGGTTCACACCCTATGCGACATTCTGGACAAACTGACGCCGAAAGCGGCAGGCAGCTACCGCGACCAGATCACCTATGTACAGGATCGCCCTGGCCATGACCGCCGCTATGCCATCGATGCCCGCAAAATCGAGCGTGAACTGGGCTGGAAGCCGGCCGAGACATTCGAGTCCGGTATTGCCAAGACCGTCCAATGGTATCTGGACAACCAGGAATGGGTTCGCAATGTACAGTCCGGCGATTACCAGAACTGGCTGGAAAAAAATTACGCGTCCCGCGACAGCAAGGAAGGTGTGTAATGGTCGAGCAGATCGAACGCAAAGGCATCATCCTCGCCGGTGGTTCAGGCACGCGCCTGTATCCCGTCACCATGGCCGTATCGAAGCAGCTGCTTCCAGTGTATGACAAGCCGATGATTTACTATCCGCTGACCACCCTGATGCTAGCTGGCATACGCGACATTCTGATCATTTCCACGCCACAAGATACGCCGCGCTTCCAGGAGTTGCTGGGCGACGGCAGCCAGTGGGGTATCAGCCTGACCTATGCCGTGCAACCGAGTCCGGATGGCTTGGCGCAGGCCTTCATCATCGGCAAGGAGTTTGTCGGCGATGCACCATCGGCCCTGATCCTGGGAGACAACATCTATTACGGCCACGACTTCGAAACGCAATTACGCAAAGCCTCGGCGCGCACCAGTGGCTCGACCGTGTTCGCCTATCACGTGCACGATCCGGAACGCTATGGCGTCGTCGATTTCGATGCGCAACGGCGCGCCATCAGCATCGAAGAGAAGCCACTCAAGCCAAAATCGAATTACGCCGTCACCGGCCTGTATTTCTACGACAGCCAGGTGTGCGATATCGCCGCCGCCATCGTTCCGTCACCACGTGGCGAGCTGGAAATCACGGATGTCAACCGCACTTATCTGGAGCGGGGCCAGCTGAACGTGGAACTGATGGGGCGCGGCATGGCCTGGCTCGATACCGGCACGCATGAATCGTTACTGGAAGCGGGCCAATTCATCGCCACCATCGAGAACCGCCAGGGCTTGAAAGTCGCCTGCCCGGAGGAAATCGCCTACCGTAAAGGGTATATCGATGCCGCCAAACTGGAACAACTGGCCCAACCATTGAAGAAAAATGCGTATGGCCAATACCTGCTGCGTCTACTCGAAGAAAAAATATATTAAGGCCTGAACGGCTCATCCATACCATGCAAATTCAAACCACAGCAATTCCGGATGTCCTGATCATCGAGCCTACTGTCTTTGGCGATGATCGCGGCTTTTTCTATGAGAGTTTTAACCAGAAACGCTTTACCGAACTGACTGGCATCACGCGCGACTTCGTGCAGGACAACCACTCCAAGTCAGCCAAGGGTGTGTTGCGCGGCCTGCATTATCAGATCCAGCAGCCACAAGGCAAGCTGGTGCGCGTCACCGCTGGCGAAGTATTCGACGTCGTCGTTGACCTGCGTAAAAGCTCACCAACTTTCGGAAATTGGGCCGGCGTCGTGCTGTCGGCCGCCAACAAACGCCAGTTATGGATACCTGAAGGTTTCGCCCACGGCTTCCTAGTGACCAGCGACAGCGCAGAGTTTCTGTACAAGACCACCGACTATTGGGCACCGGAATTCGAGCGCAGCATCCTGTGGAATGACCCGGTAATCGGTATCGGCTGGCCGCTGGATGGCGAGCCGGTACTGTCTGGCAAGGACAAAGTCGGCACATTGCTGGCCAATGCCGACGTCTTCGCCTGAGTACTGTAGTTCAGCCGCGCCACCATTCACGGGAACAAATATGAGCCGTATCTTAATTACAGGAAAAACCGGCCAGGTCGGCTACGAGCTGGAACGCAGCCTGCAAGGTCTGGGAGAGATCATCGCGCTAGACCGCAGCCAGATGGACCTGGCCGATCTCGACCAGGTGCGCGACGTGATCCGCCGCATCAAGCCGACCCTGATCGTTAATCCGGCCGCCTACACCGCTGTCGACAAGGCCGAGAGCGAACCTGAACTGGCACTACGCATCAACGGCGAAGCGCCGGGTGTGATGGCGGAAGAGGCGAAAAAGCTGGGCGCCGCGATGATCCATTACAGCACCGACTACGTATTTGATGGCTCGAAAGATGGCCCCTACGTTGAAACCGATCCGACCTGCCCGATCAATGTCTACGGCAGCAGCAAGCTGGCCGGCGAACAGGCGATCCAGGCCACCGGCATCCCCCACCTGATCTTGCGCACCAGCTGGGTCTATAGCACGCATGGCAAAAACTTTCTGTTGACCATGCTGCGCCTGGCAAAGGAGCGCGAAGAACTAGGTATCGTATCCGATCAGTTCGGCGCACCGACGTGGAGTCGTACCATTGCGGATACCACGGCGCATATCGTGGCGCAAAACCTGACGGCAAGCGACCAGCAAGCATGGTGGCATGCACGCTCCGGTCTCTATCATTTGACGGCGCAAGGAAGGACCAGCTGGTTCGGTTTTACCGAAGCAATCATGGCCCATCCTTCAATTACTAAAAAACCAAGATTAAAACCGATATTAGCTCAAGATTATCCTGTCCCGGCGAAGCGTCCGACCAATTCAGTACTGTCATCACAGCGCTTGATGGATACTTTTTGTCGTATTCCGGATTGGCAGGACGCATTAAGGCTGTGTCAAAATTAAATATCCCCCTATAAACAGAAATAGAAAATGCTAATTATTCAGCCGGAGTAAGCGCCGCAAATAGCAGTTGTAAACGACGCTGTTTTGCCGCTTTACTCCGGCAGGCCAATGAAATAAAAAACGCCGTTATCTCTGGATAACTATCCGAAACGAACAAGGACGACCTCAATCAATGCCGACGCATCGGGCCTTCGCGTGGCCAGCCAGTTACACTGGCGCAACATCGCGGCCAACGAGTCCCGACATGTATCACGATATGGATTAAACTGCTGTCTCAAATCATGGATCCGCTTTACTATGACACAGTGACAGATGGTATATATTTGACGCCCGGCAATTTCAAACACCAAGTGCCGCACTGGGTTAATGAACAGTGTTCATTGGGTGTTGTAGCAATGCTATGTATTGTGCATAAACATACAATCCTAGTCCGTGGACGCATATTGAGCGACAGCGCGATGACATTCAACCGTCCGGGGAGCAAATCGATAAGTCAATGCTTTTGGATGGGTACTGGTGCAGCAGACCGTTGGCGTTCTAGTTGCCCCCCGTTGCCAAGGACCGTGCGGATCGACGGAATCAATCCGCAGGCCGGTGCGCTCAGTGAAGATTTTATGCCCGTCCATCTCGCGGCCTTGGCCACAGGTCATCATTTTGCACATCGCTGCTGGTTCGCCGTGAGGACGGCGGCGAAGCTGTCAACAACGGTCTTGTTGGTGGCGGCCAGCGCCCTTGATTACGTAGCCCTTCCATTGGCCAGGAACGAGGCGCTCCTCGATCGCAGGAGTGCGAATATGAATGCTCTGCATGTCCAGTATCTGCCCTCGGCGATTTCGCAGCCCATCGTGCTGGTCGAACGGCAAAGACGTTGAGCAATGGCTCGAATGGAACACAGGACGTCGCACATGGTCGTGACAACTACGCGCTCCTGGGTGGCGAGATGTTGGTAGATTTTCGCTGGCGGCACCTTACGGCAGAAGGTGTTGCACTTGGTCGCTCAGAACGCCACCAATGGTATCCGTACTGATAAATACATTGAAAAGGTACATAAGTAATGAAATTTATTTATATTGAATTAAGGATCGTCTTGCGCGCGGTACTGCTCTGTGTAGCTTTTTCCTCCCCGGCTTATGCCTATGTTGATCCCGGCTCAGCCCTCTTAGTGCTACAGAGTATTTTTGCCATTATTGGTGCAGCATTAACATTTATCAAAAAGCCTCGACAAATGATCGCCAAGCTGTTTAGTCGAAAGAAAAATAACGATGCGTGATCCTGAAGGCACGATTGAATTTCAGGGACAAACAGTCATTCGCCGCATCCGCCCCACCGCTACCGCCAAGCAATTTCTTCTATCGAAAGCTGCTGCGACGCTCGTAGAAGCCGGTAGGATGGTTCCGTACGAGTTCACGACTCCCGAAACACTCGAGTCGCCTAAGTTGCCGTTCGTCAGTTATCCCTTTGAGTGGTGTGACGCGCAACTTTATTTAGCGGCGCAAATCACGTTAGATATCTCGCGTGAAATTCTCGGTGCTGGGCATGAGCTGAAAGACGCTTCGGCATGGAACGTAATTTTCCAGGGCAATCAGCCCATGTTCTGTGATCACCTTTCGTTCCAGCCGATTGTTACGTCACAGTGGTGGGCGTTTGGCCAGTTTACTCGTCATTTTCTGCTGCCACTTGCAGTGTCGCAGCAACGTGGCCTGAAGCCGCACCAAAGTTACAGCACCTATCGCGATGGCATTCCACCAGATGTTGCTCGTAGTTTGCTAGGTTTCAAACGATACTTGACGCGCTACTGGCCACTCATGGTGGCAAGTAACAACAAATCTCAAACTCGCACTCAAGTTCCTACAAAAGATGGTAAACATCTACATGGCAGTCTCTACGGTTTCTGCCAATCCATGCTCAATGGTGGAAAACCCAACCAGGCGCGTAGCCATTGGGCTGACTATACTGACACGCGCCATCACTATACCGACGTAGCTTCCACTGCAAAATTTCAAAAGGTAGGCGAATGGCTGGAAAACACCGCGCCTGCTTGGGTGGTCGACCTCGGCTGTAACACCGGAGAATTTACGGTTCTGTCGGCCGGAACCGGTGCCGACGTGATCGCCGTCGATCTGGACCATGACGCCATTCAAAAGCTTGTGCTTTCGCAAAGCAATGCCACCAATATCCATCCTCTCGTCACCAATTTAGGGGATATGGTTGGCGGACGCGGTTGGGGTGGTGATGAATTTCCTTCGCTCATGACTCGTCTGCACCAGCGCGCCGACATGCTGTTGATGCTTGCGCTCATTCATCACCTGGCGATATCTGAAGGTATCCATATGGGGAAAATTGCGCAGATGGCGGCACACATTACGCGCAAGTTCCTGATCGTTGAATTACTCGATGAAAATGATCCGATGGTCTTGCACCTGTGCAGCCAGCGCAAGCGCGAGCCCAAGGAATTTTCTGTGGCTGTACAAATGGCAGCCTTTAGTCAATATTTCAGTACGGTTGCAAGCTATTCCGTACCCAATACACTGCGCATGCTATGTCTACTCAAGAAACTGTAAGCGAAATGCGGGCAGGGCAGCCGCTTTATGCCGCGACCCTGGCGTTCCTCACGCTACTGTTGCTTAGACAGACTGACTGGATCTGGAGCAGCCTATATTTTCAATATCACACAGCGAGCGAAATCACCATCGCTTTTGGGCTGCTGGTTGTCTTTGTTATCGGTTGTGTTGCACTGCTGCGCCGTGTATTGGGGCAAGCCACAACAATAAAACTGATAAACGTCTGCATAGCCCTGTTGTTGACTTTTATCGGGTTCAATTACCTTAAGCAGTTGGAATTGATTACGATGCAAAGCAATACCTTGCAAAAAACACTCGCAGTGGTATCGGCTATCACTGCAAGTCTATTAACTCTCAAAATCAGTATTGAGACTTGGAAACGTCTTTACTTGGCTGGAATCGTCGGAGGAGTGATTTTCATCTTTTTCCCAGTGGTGCTTGCGAACACGAATGCCTCCACGGTCTACTGGCCAAGCCCAAGTTATCAACCGCCGACAGTAGCGGCCCCAAATATGCCAGCGCAAAACACAATTGTTTTGCTGTTAGATGAGTTCAGTGCCAGCGCAGCCGGGCCTGTTGCTAAGCAACTACAGGAGGCCGGATTACATGTCACAGTAAGCAATATAGATCCGGTGGGCAAGAACACGATCAACGTTATTCCCGCCATTTTTATGAGGAAACGTTTTAACCAATCAGTGGCCTGTGGGCCCACTCAAATCTGCAGTACAAGCAAAGTATTGGATTTTTCCAAAGTAAAAGCTAGTTCGGAGAATATTGACATCGTGGGTTTCTATCACCGCTATTGTTCCATTCAAGGCCTTCGTTCCTGCTCTTTTGCTCCCATTTCGATAAAGTCAGCTGGCACAGAATTGGCTTGCAGCTTTCCTGGACTCAATGCACTGGGGTTCTTGGGCTGCGAAGCGTCCGAGTCAGACAGAAAAACAATCCTGGCCTTACGTGACAACATGCAAAAACCATTGATGGAAGCGCCCTTCTGGCAAAAAGGAGGAATTCTATTTGCACATCTTTTGGTGCCACACCCGTTAATGGGGATTCCTTTGAAAACCCTGAATGTAGAATATGCTGAGAACATTGCATACGGTGCTTCAGTAGTTGGACTGGTGGCACAAAGAGCCAAATCGGTGTTTGGAGACAATTTCAGAATTATTGTGTTTTCCGATCACCCCTTGCGGCCAGAATTTTGGTGTGCCGACAAAACCTACATGGCGCTCAAATGCAAACCTGACTCGTCACAGATATCAAATAAAGTGCCGCTTATCATTGCTAATTTTAATGGGAACTACGAGGCGCCACTAAAGATCGAAAATAACATAGCTGTATTCGATCTGTTGTACCAGTTTGATTCTAATTAAGAGTCCGGCCACCCTTGCAATTACCCATAAGTTTTGTGGTCTCATCTCGTTTGACAAAGCAGACATGAGGTTACGCCCCCTCCGTCAATAGTTGTCGCCTCCGCATTTGGAGTTCTAATCAGCCTTGGGGCGACGATTCGGACGCCAGATAGGCGCCCTCGTCGGCCAGACGCGGCACGATTTGCGCCGGGGGCAAGTCTGCGAAGAGCGCCTCGTGGCATACATCGAACGCGCGCTGGCGTTCTTGCTAGCTCAGCTGGTGCCCCGGTGCCGGCCGGATCCCGTCGGTCTCGCATCGGCTTGAACCTCGCCCGTGCGGCACCAGCGCGCGACGGTGCGCGTATTCAGGCCCAGTTCGGCACAGGCCGAACCAAGCGGGGCGCCATCTTGGCAGGCAAATGTCAGCGATCAACTCTTGGCGCTGCTGCAACGCAATCATGCGTCCTCGCCGTCGGTCCAGAGCGCTTCGTCCTTTCGGGACAGCACCTACAATACCGCCGTCTCGGCGAACGCCTTCTACTTGCGGCGCAAATCCCTTTCCAGCTCCCGGATGCGTTTTTTGTCCGTCGCGCGTCGCTGGCACCAGTTTGGTTCAGTCCTGCCAACTAGGCCGAGTGAACTTCCGCGCGCCTGCGTTCCAACTGTTTCACCAACAATCCCTTGCGACGGCAATACGCCGCCAATTCAGCCTCGTTCAGCGGGGCCGCTTCCGGCACCCCACCGCGAACTTGTCGGCGGAACTCCATTGCTCGGGATTTTGTCCGTCGCCGGGCGCCGCGCGGCCTTGCCTCGCGCCTGCTTGCGCCACAGGTACAGCGAGGCTTCCGCACGCCGGTGAGCAGTGCCACTTCGGCCACAGGCTTGTTATGCGGCGCGCTCATCTGGCTGAGCGCGTGCTCTTTCTTCTCGTTGGTGTATTTCGTCATCGTCAAATCTATCGCCCCAAGGCAGATTAGAACTCCAAATGCTGGAGGTGACAACTATTTTGACAGAGGGGGGACAGTGGACTTCCTGTTTTTTGTTGTGAAGCGGTCAATGAATTGCGAACCGTTGTCAGTCAGCAGTTTGATGATCTTGATCGGCGAGGTCATGCTGCGACGAGGAATATGATCACACGAAACTAAACAATTACAACAGTATCTCTATTTCATCGTTTATATGTTTTTTATATTTTTCGAATGAATTTTGTATGGCTTCATGAGATATACTATAAATATAATCATCGCCCTGCTCCCCTGTTCTTACTGCACCAAAGCGTTCATGAAATTGCCACACCGATGTATTTTCTTTTCGAACATCAAAATGAGATTTTTTAAACCCTAAGTTCAAGGCAATCTGATAAAGTAAAAGAGCCGATTCCATGGCAAACCCGCTTGGCCTACCATCCCTCAAAATCCAGGATCCCCAGCAAAAAGAGTCTCCTCTTACATCATAGAGTCGGATTGTCCCAAACCGTTCACCATTACGATCCTCGATAATAAAATATATCTGGCTATTATCATCAGTATATTTTTCCAGCCACGCCACCTGCATATCCAGATCAGCGGTTGTGGCAGATAAATATTTTCCTTTTACCGGATCAGTGCGCAGTTGAAGAATAAATTCCGCGTCCGTTTTATCAGCATTACGAAATACAACATTTTTACCAATGACTTTAAGAGGCTTGATAAAGGAAATATTTTCAATGCAATTTCCTAGCAACGTCGCACCTAATAAAAATGAATTTCTTTCCATGTCTAGTTTTTTGTTTTCCATGATTAACTTTAATTAACATCCAAAGAATTACACACATAATTCTGACAATAAAATCAGAAAAATATTATTTTATTTCCACAAAAAAATACCACAGTATTTTTAGCGATACAATCTAATCATTGCAACACGCCGCAGAACAAATTATGAAATCATATTAGACCCACATATGCGGATAAATTTCAATGAGAAAATTAAAATCACAAAGAAAAATTCAATAAGAAATATAGAGCAATTTAAATATACAATTCATAAATAAATATAAAGTATTTTTAAATAATTTATTCACATTCAATTTTAAAAATTACTTATAAATATTTTCACTAATTATATATTTCCACCTCGAGTTAGTGCTAATTTCCTGATCAGTGATATACCATGCGTTTTTAGTTTTCCTTGGCTTACTTTTGCCGCGTCCCGTTCACAGCCAGATACGTAGTTGCCATGCTCAGTTTACACGGCCCGGATAGGTCGCGAGTGCTAGAACACCTCAAGCCTTACCTCACTCCTATACGGAAAATAGGTTGACTCTCATCATGGGCAAATCATCAAAAGTGGCACTACTATATCACACCATGGCTGGTCATTTTTCGAAGTACTCTGTCACACCGTTCTTATTCCGGCAAAGAATTTAACCAAGAGAAAAAATTTTTTCCATAAATATCACTTCCATCAAAAGTCAAATGATGAGAATCACGATATAATATTTTTTCCTTACTTCTATAAGTACAAACTCCATTAATACAAAATATATTTATTGGGTCAAATATATTTACCATTGGAAAATCTTTCTTTAATCTGTCAAGAATTTTTCTGTGTTCGGCTTGCCGTGCCAAAACATCTTTGATAGATATCTCACAATCTGATTTTCCTTTTACGCAATCAATAGGAAAAAATGGTAGTTCCGGAACGTCAACCACTACTATGACTTTTTTCCCGGAATTTATCAATTCACCAACAGAACGGTTAAGCCCATAATAAAAGAGGTCGATACGGCTCCAGCCACTTTTTTCTTTATTTTTAATAACTACAGTATCAGGTCCAGTATTTCGGCGAACATGGTCTGCAGCATAAGCTGACGTCAACGGATAATTACCATAAAAAGACATTACAACAGTCTTTATATTCTCGGACTTTTTAATCCAATTTATAATTTTTTCGAATTTTACCGCACAACCTTTTTCATCAGCTTCCACACTTACATTAAGTAGAGGTGGACAGCTGGAATTACCAACAAGTGCCCATTTCAGTTCAGTACTATTTTTTTCCAGGCCATAAAATTTATCATCGGCATGACTATCTCCAATTAATACCGCATCTACCTTCCCATGAGTAGTCTGATAACAATAATTTAGAGTTTCTCCTACAACAAGAGATGGATCATCGCATTTCCTGTATCCAAGTTTGGTTGTATCGTACTCAAATGGTTTAAATGGTATTCCGATCTCCCTTCCTGCAAAACCCTTCGTAACATGACCAGTTAGTCCAAATACTGCAAAAAAAAATGTACCCAGAAATGAAAATATAAATATGCTCCTACGACTGAATCGGGAACGATCTCTGAATGGCGACTCAATAAATCTCCAGCTGATATAAGCCAAGGCAAATGTCAGGAAAATTAGCCCACATACTACTATTTTACTAGGTTCATCGAAAGATACATATCGGGAAAAAGCGAACAATGGCTGGTGCCATAAATAGGCACTATAGCTGATCAAACCGATGCCAACAAAAAATCTATTACCAAGTATTATTCCAACTAAATTCCTATCATTTGCCGATAAAATAATCAAAGCTGCTCCGACAGTTGGAACCAGGGCGAAAATACTCGGAAATGGGGTATGTTTATCAAATAAAAATACAGCAAAAACTATCAATGCCGCGCCAAACATGCTGAGCAATTGATTGACATTATCAGACAGTATTTTTCTCCTGTCACTAGCCATGTAGAATGCGACAAATGCACCTATCAGCAGTTCCCAACCGCGAGTAGGAAGCATGAAAAATCCCAGCATTGGCATTCTTGTAGAAGTCCATTGCGCTGCCACCAGGCTGGCAAAAAATATAACAATCAGCATTGCAAGAATCCAGCGTTTGCCAAAGCGCCACATCACAATAAGAAAAATTGGGAAAAATACGTAGTATTGTTCTTCTACTGCCAGGCTCCACGTATGTAATAAAGGCTTGAGTTCAGCAGCGGTATCAAAATATCCGCTTGTGAGCCAAAACAATATATTGGAAGAAAAAACAGAAACGGAAAGCAAGCTCTGAGAAAAATTTTTCATATCATCAGGTACAAGCCACAGCCATGATAATGGCAGACATACCAAGAGAACGAAAAATAGAGCAGGAAGGATTCTTCTTGCTCTTCGTTCATAAAAATTTATAATTGAAAAATTTCCATGCTCAAGCTCCGCGAGAATAATCCTCGTAATCAAATAACCGCTAATCACAAAAAATACATCTACGCCTACAAATCCTCCACTAAAAATCTGAAAGCCTGCATGAAAGAGTATTACTGGCAAAACTGCCAGTGTCCGCAAACCATCTATTTCTCGTCTATAAGCCATCATTCTAGATATTAGTTTTATTATAAAATATTAATAGTTTTTTACTGCATTTTATTATTAAAAAAAAGCATATTATTTTTCTTTTCTAGCTAAAATTTGATCTTCCATTCTTCACGTTTCATTTAATTGAGGATGCAATCATAAAAATATATCGTCATCAATTTGAAAAATTGACCATGAAATATTAAATCCAGCCTAAAAAAGCACAAAAAGCCAAAAACATTCGCTCACTTAATTTTCTACGGCCATGAGCAAGCAAAAAAGCAGCTATTTTTAAGCGTCTGAAAGAAGTAACATTTCTTGAGAAGTTTTCAGTGAATGTAACAAGATCGGGATTCTTTAGGGCACATAAATCATAAATTCTTATAGCACATAGAATCTGATTACGATACCAACCATTTTTAACCTTTTCTATACGATATTGAAATGCAGCAATACTGCCACGCGATCCAATTTCATTATTTGCATGCTGTCGATATCTCATCACAGGACTTTGGTCAAAATACCAACGTCCTCCCCAGTTCCGTACCAGAAGGTAAATCAACCAATCATGGTAGTGCATTTTGGAAACAACTTCAGTATTTTCTATACAAAACAACTGCACTTTTCTAAAAGTAGTTACTGGCAGCACAAAAGTACAGCCTTGACCGGCACCCTCAAGTAAAAAATCACCTTTTCGCATAATGTTCGACTGCCGTAATATACGCGTACGTCCATCGTCCCAGAATGCCTCTACTGCTGCCGAGTAGCCATCAGCGCCCGAGTCATGTAGAGCATCCACAGCACGATTCAGCTTATCCGACAACCATATGTCATCCTGATCAGCCAATGCAACGAAATCATACCCAGATAAATTGGCATTAATAAAAAGCCGTCTAAAATTTTCGCCAGCCGATCCGCTGCTCTTATTCCAACGAATATATTTTACACGTCTTTCACGCACCGAAATTTCATGCAAAAGGTTATGCGTGCCATCAGATGAACAATCATCTCCAGCGAAGACATCTACATCCACTTCTTTTTGATCAAGAATAGATTGCAATTGTTCGGACAGTGAATCCTGCCCATTATAGGTTGCTAGTAAAACTAGTATACGTGGCCGCATACTGGTTTTTTTTTCGGTAGGAAAAGTCATTGCTTTAATATCAATATATTCAATATTATTCTGAGGAATTTGTATCGTTATGAATTTTCAAATGTAAATTATCTTTGGCTATAATCGTAAATACCTTGGCTAGCAAAATTAGTAGCACAAAAAATATACTTTGAACAATGACATTTTTTGCAAATACATCTGGTCCGTGTCTGAAAAAATGCACACTATTCACTATAAAAATAATGACATAAAGAAATCCTAACGATCTGATGGTAAAGAAAGAGAATAAGGCAAGCAAGAATGTATAAATGATTGCTGCCAATATCCAAAAATCACCAAAGTTACCTACAAAATATGCGGCAGGATGCAATGCTAACCCATGAGAAATCGATGATGCATAAAATGGTTCAAGGACAGCGTTAAAATCCAAAATTTGCATGGGCAGGCCTTGAGCATGGTAGCCTTCAGCCCAACCTATTGAGGCAAAAACACCGATAAATTCAGAGAAGAAAACATATAAGTTAAGGCCACTCGTAAAGGTTCCCTTGACAACAATCTCACGAATCACAAAAATTGCCACAGCTACACTGCCGCCGAGGAGCAGGCCTCTAAAAAAAATTTTCCCTGATTTATTATGGTAATCCGCCCACATCATCCAGGTGACCAAAAATAACAAAGTGAAAATTTTCCCCATATATGCAAAATCAAGTAATAGGAAAAAAAGTCCAATCAGAAGCATATAGATGCCTTTGGCACGTATGACAAGGAAACATACTGATGCCACTAATAAATAGCTATAGCCAGGAAAAAAGAAGCTGGATATCAACTCCAAGAGCTCGGGACGTGTAGCCCCACTTGCCAGCCTAAATTTCAACCCAATAAGTAATACAATGAAAAGGTACACAACATGAATAATATGAAGTATCTTAAAAAGTCCCACCATATTTATACTCTTTGTCATGCCAGCATCGATATTGACGAATCGAATTATTGTAAAAAGTCCGACAAAAAGAAAAAAGAAAAATATTGACTCCATCATTCCATCATGAGAATTTTTGTAAAAAACATAAAAATTATCAGGCAAAAATAATGATACAAGACTTGGCAGGATCAAATATAAAAAGCACAACAAATAGAAAAATTTTGATGTATTTCCTAAAATAATTCTTTTTTTATGTTCCATCCAAAACCTTCCATAGCATATCTTCAAAATCTGAGACCATACACTATTGAAAAAATATTTTTAAAAACCAATAAACCTACATGCATTTTAACCAACTCATACTTTTGCAGTTTGTTCAACTTCGTTCCACAATTTTTGGGCGGAACTTGACCAAGAAAACCTTCGCGCCCAAGAAACACGATCTGCGATATGTGTGTCGGAATCTACCGAGCCATCAACGACCTGATTCATCGCCTGAGCGATATCATCAATTGAATAAGGATCTACTAATATTCCATACGCTCCGGCAACTTCAGGCATAGAAGAAATATTGGATGTAATAACCGGACGACCACATGCCATAGCCTCAATAATAGGTAGACCAAATCCTTCATAAAGCGATATATATACTACGCCCAATGATGATCTATAGTATTCCGGAATTTGTGTATCAGAGAGATATCCACAGAACTCTACTTTGTCTGCCACTTTATATTGAGTCGCCCACTCCATAACAGAATCGTCAGACTTTCCTGTCAGCAATAATCGTACGCCTCTTAACGGTGCACTGGAGACAGCGAATGCTTCAATCATTCGTTTGATATTTTTATATGATCGACGATTTCCTGGATAAAAAAGATATGGCCATCCTTTATCGATTACGTTGCCTTCAATACTAAAATCATCACCAACAGCATTCAAAATAGTTACTACACGATCTGGATCACAGCCTGACCATTCCAGCAGTTCATTTCGAGTAAAATCTGAAACCGTTATTATTTTATCTGCTTTGCGATAAAGCGGCTTCAAAACAAAATCGTAATAAGCACGGTGTGCTTTTGAATAAAAATGCAAATGCGTGAGATCATGTACCGTAACTACCACTGGCTTTTTTACAATCGCTGACGGAAAGAAACCTACCGACCATACAACATCACAATCGGCTTTGTTTGCAGCTACAGAAAATGCTAACGGATATAATAAATTTCTTTTTTTTGCTTTAATATCAAAAAAATCTAACTCATGACCGTTTTTTGGTCGGCTGATATACTCTTTATAAACACGACCAATGCCATGTTCGCCGACCCATGATGAGTCACAGGATATTTTCAACATAGTAAATATTTCCAAATGAAATTTATTGATTCCATGTCAATAAGTAAAATTAAAATAGCCGAAGTCGAGTATTGAATTAACTTATTAAATATTGATCAACTTTTATGCAATAATATTATTTTTATCGAAATGCATTACGTACATATACGCATGCTCAAATGACTTTGGCCAAGCAAGCGGCTCGATCAAATTCCCTTATTCGTATCAAGCCATTTTCTTCGCTTGCTACATTACCACTATAAATCTGATTAAGTAAGTCACAGAGCTGTTGACTATTCTTGAAGCGAAAGCGCTTCTTGATCAAGCCACGAACACCACTAATTTCACGGGATATGCTGAGTAATCCTCTTGCACCAAACTCTCTCACAACAAGCGGCTCGCCTTCCCAGCGGGAATTCAATATTAAAACATCATCGCTACCCAAAAAAGTTTCAAGTGCTTCGCCAGAAAGCCAACCGGGAAATCTTATATTCATTAGCTTCATTGTTTTCGCTTTGGCTACTATCTGATCCCTATCAGGTCCATCACCTATCATGATCAACTCACGATACGGATTTCTTGTGTCATTCAACAAGGTCAATAAATCCAGCAAACCTTTTTGCTTGTCATCAAAGCGCCCCACATACACTAAACGCTTCCCAAACGATGTTTCAGGAACTATTACGGTTCGAATTCTATTTGAAATAAAAGTGGTAGGGGTCCGCAAATTTTTTTCTATGATCGTGGATTGAATCTTATTTATGGTCAAATAACCGTCAACTGCGCGCCCCAAACAATTCAATATGCAATTATATATTTTCCCCACTATCCCGTGAGTGAGCGACCTATCAATATACATGGGGACATAACCAATAACGCGGCAATCTTTTACATCTTTTTTTATTGCATGTGAGACTGCGATCAAACCTTCAATGGTCCCTGCACTGATTAGTATTGTATCGAAACCAATAATGCTCTGCTTTAGGACTTTTCTAACCTTTGAAGAATCAAGCCATTGACGCCATACTTTTCCAGGAATAATAAAATCAATTAGCTCTATGTTGCAATCAAGTACTTTGAAATAATCAAAAGTAGATTGGGCGGAACAGATAATATTAATTTTATGACCTATACCGATAAGATCAGCAGCAATTTCATATGCTTGTGACTCATGTCCTCCAATAACTGAACCACTGACAATAATCAGTATATTTTTTTTAATCACACATTTCTTCCTTCAAATCCATAAAAATATTATACTTTACCAAGAATATGTCTCGCCTTGCGCCAACCAAGTACGCCGGATTTTCCAAATAACAAATAAACCTGTTCGCGGGTGCAAATAGCGGCACGATTCTTCAACAAAAAGGAAATTTTTTGGAAAATATTGAACGACAGTTTCCCGCTCAGAATCTCATATAAAGTTATTTTACTTTTCAACAATGACGTTAAATATTCTTTGTCGACCGCTGGCGAAATCTGAATACAAGTAATCCAGTGTCTCATGTGGCGTTCGCGAACAACCATGTCTTGTGTGAACCGACGATAAAATTCGTCACTACTCTGTTTATTTCTGATCCACGAACTTGCTGATTGCTCGTGTACTCTATACTTATATGTCTTTATTGATGAGGTCAAGATACCGCCATCAACAATTCCTCGAAAAGAAAGTTGGTCATCTTCGTTTGGCACATCCAATGGCAGCGGTCCATATTTTGAAAAAATTACACTACGAAATGCCTGGCCCACTGGATGTATTCCTGGAAAACCAAATCTGATCACTTTCACTACATCACTAATATTCAGGGCGTCTTCTTCATTTCTCTCACCGGTAATTTCACCAGATGAATTAATAATATAGCCGCTATTTGCCACCACATTCACTTGTGGATTGCGTGAAAATAACTCGTCCGTAATAGCGCATCGCTCTGGCAACGAAATATCATCGCCTGCCATTGCAATTATTATTTCTCCAGTGCATTCTTTTAGCCCCCTCTGCAGATTTTCTGTTATCCCACGATTTTTCTCGGATAACAAAAGCGTCCAATGATACAACGCGTATTTATTAACATAATCTCTTATAATAGCTTGCGTTTTATCTTTCGATGCATCATCAGCAATAATTACTTGATGCGGTGTTTCAGTTTGATTTCTTACTCCGTCTAGTGCCTCAACGATATAATCTTCTTGATTAAAACAAATCAATACAATGGATATCTTTTTACTCATGTTATTTCCGATTTACGCGCAGATTATGAATTACGCATGGCACCAACAGTGCCAAATACAATGAATTATTTACAAAATAGGCAACTACAACGCCTTTGGTACCAATAAAATTTACAAGTAGATATGACAAAATAACATAGGTAATATTGATGGTAACTTCAATAAAAATAAATTGACGTGTCAAACTTTTGCTAATCAAATAAAATGAAAATATCCAAGCGATTGTTCTTACAAAATCACCACATAGCTGATAAAACAACAGGTTGCCTAGTGGAAGAAAATCTTTCGAAAATAAAATTTCTATCCATAAATTTTTAGAAAAATATATTACTACCACACCAACAAATGTCACCGGCATCAATAGTTTTAGTCCTGACAGCATTTCTTTCTTTATTTGAAGCTGATCATTTAACTCTGCCAGACGAGGCAAATAATAAATGGAGAGGGGCGTAGTGATCAGCATTAGAAAAATACTGCTGATCCGATTAATCGCCTCCCAATATCCGGCAGCAGTGGCATTTACATCAGTAATTAGAATTCCACGAATCATAATTAATCCGATCGGTCCTACTACTGACGTAACTAGCGCCATCGCGGTGTAATGACTCAACCTAATTGTTGTCGCACGATTTGGCTTGCCAAATAAACTGCTAAGTTTGAACCATTCAAGTTTTCTACAGATAAAAATTGTGGCAACACAAGCAACTGACTGATTAATAGAAAGCGCTATTAGTGCACCATTCAATCCTAAACGCCATGCGAGAAATCCTGTTACCAAAAGCGCAATAATACTATTTGCTATGTTGGCAAATACAAAACGGCGGATATCTTTAGTGCCATTCAAGATGGATAACAATAGGGTATTAAAAACAAACAGTACCAAACACACTGATATCCAAATAAACACGCTGCCAAATTTTTCATCATGCAATAAATATGAGGCAAGTTGTCTATAAAAAATAACAACTATCATGGCAATTAAAAGCGCACCGATCAGCCCTGTAAAACTGGCAGTCTTCCATACCAAAACTTGCTTTGATCGCTCTTGTCCATATTCGGCAGTGTATTTCGTTACGCCCGTGCCGACGCCTGCACTTGCAACGGTCGTCAATGTGGTAATAATATTTTGAAGCTGCCCGACTACTGCATAACCAGCAGGTCCGATATATACAGCAAGTATCTTGTTCAAAACAAGCATGCTTATTATCCGCATAACTACTGCAATGGCATTCAACAAGCTTGTTCTGATCAATGTCACTTATATCTCGCTATAACTAATCTGAAAATTGAAGTCGGTAAATTTACGTGGTTAATTTATTAATTTTTAGTATCACTTGATCTACGTCTTCCGATGACATATGTGGGCCGACCGGTAAACTTAGCACTTGTGCGGCTAGCAAGTCAGCAATTGGATACTCATTTTGCTTTGATATAAAATCTTTGTAGGCAAGCTGTTTATGCGGTGGGATCGGATAATGTACAAGGCTATTTACACCGGCCTTAGTCAATTCAACTTGTAAGTCATCTCTCGTCAGCGAACGCACTACGTACAAATGCCATACCGGATCGCATCCGTCTGCCACCACGGGAAGAACCAAACCTGTATTTGATAATGCCGCTGTATATTGCGCTGCGATTTGCTTTCGTCGTATATTCCAGCCATCCAAATGGCGAAGTTTCACTCTAAGCACTGTAGCTTGTATTGGATCCAACCTGCTATTGAAACCTCTTACATCATTTACGTATTTCACTTTAGAGCCATAATTACGCAGGATACGAATCCGTTCGGCGATATGTGCATGGCGTGTCGTTACCGCACCACCATCACCGAATCCTCCCAAATTTTTCCCCGGATAAAAACTCCAAGCCGCTGCGTCACCATGGCCTCCAATTTTCTTTCCTTTATAGCGTGATCCATGCGCCTGTGCTGCATCTTCAAGTACCATCAGGCCATAGTTTCGTGCCAGAGCAAGAATTGGATCCAAATCCGCTGGTTGTCCGTATAAATGCACAGGGATGATGACTTTTGTCTTGCTCGTGATGGCTGCTTCAATACGCTTTGGATCGAGATTGTGAGTAGCCTCGTTCGGCTCGACCGGTACCGGAATGGCACCACATTGGCTAACTGCAAGCCAGGTGGCAATAAAGGTATTTGATGGAACGATCACCTCGTCACCTGGACGAACATCCATGGCCAATAGTGCCAAATGCAAGCCATCCAAACCATTTGCTACGCCAATAGCATGTTCCACTTCGCAATATGCGGCGAATTCAGTTTCAAATGCGTCGACCTCAGGCCCGCCAATATAATATCCAGACGACAATACTCCTGCCACAGCCGCATCAACTTCAGTTTTCAGCTCACGATATGCTGCGCCCAGATCTAAAAAGGGAATATTCATTTCTTTGCCTTTCCTTCAATAAATTCTTCGTAGTTTCGGTAATAATCTTCTTCATCATAACGATTGGAAGCGAGCACCATGCAGACCGAACCCGAGGAAAAATTATCCAGTTCACGCCAGATCATTGGACAAATATAAAGGCCATTATAAGAACGGCTTAAATGTATACGCTTCTTGTTTTCCCCATCGTCGAGAACCACATCAAAACTGCCAGACATAGCAATGATCAGTTGATGCAACCCCTTGTGTGCATGTCCACCACGTTCGGCGCCACCAGGGACATCATAAAGATAGTAGACACGCTCGATTGCAAAAGGTATCTGGCTACCTCCCTCCACGAAAGTCAAATTTCCACGCGGATCAGTAATTTTTGGCAATGAAATTACCTGACACTTATCAATTGTAAAACTCATTACTAACCTCCTAGCATGTAAACTTCATCATTAAAACACTATGATGTAAAATATTTCTAAAATTTCAGGCTATTTTTTAATTCATTCCATTGCATCAAACCTTCCGGCAACTGCATCACACGCCTTTTCGCTTCTAATATAAGGGCGATAACAATAGACAAGAAAAGTGCCGCGAGGGTTGATAGCAATACGATTATCAGACGCCGCGGCTTGATTTTTTTTTCTGGCTCAACAGCAGCATCAAGTACCTGAATAATTGCAGATTCTTTAGCCTCGTCAAGGCGAGCAGCTTCATATTGCTTAGCCAGTAATTCGTACAACATTTGGTTATATTTAACATCGCGCAGAATTTTTATGGATTTCAGTCCTATTTCTTCACTTCCATTTTTCTCGTCTTTCGTCGCTCCTGGTGAATTTCCAGTTTCAAGTTTGGCAAGACCAATACGCAGATTACGAAGTTCTTCCTTTATTTGGATATACTCCGGATTGTTTGCTGTAACATACGACTGCATCGATCCCAATTGTATTTCCTTGGCAGAAATTTGTGCCCGGAGTTTGCTGATGATTTCGACGATTGCGCGACTATCACCATCGACACTCACAACACCATTTTTATCAATCGAACGTTTTAATGCAATTTCCGCATCGGCCAGATTATTCTTGGTAATCTCAAGCTGGCGCTCAAAAAATATACGCTGTTTGGAAGCCTCAGTTAAGGCCAGAACCTGCGTTAACTTTGTCAGTTCCGCGACATAACCATTAGCAATATCAGCAACTAGTTTTTTATTAGTATCTTCTACTTCAATAACTATTAATCCATCCTTCCCTGATGAGATCAGTGTATTTTCCTCAAGCTCCTTCCGGGCTTTTTCTTGAGAGCTTACATTATAGTTTTTCTTCAAGTCATATTTGGCGATCAGTCTGTCTCCCACTGTTCGGCTTTTCAACATGCCAATATACAAATCATTTGGGCTCTTAATGCCGGCTGCTCCTGCAGCAATTCCAGCAACACCACCTAATTGCGATAAAAGTGCAGCTGTTCCGGACTGTGCCTGCTGAGGAGGCAACAATCTTGCTGTAGATTTATATACCTCCGGAATCGCAAAGCTTATTGCTACGGATATCATTGCCATAAGCATTGTAGAAAAGAAAATTAATTTTTTTCTTTTTGCCAAAACTATCATAAAATCCATAACGCTGAATTTTACATCTTCAGATTTGCCATCTATTTTTTCTTCGTTAGTTTGCACTTGTGTCATGCTTATATGCCGTTCATTGTTGTAATGCTATAACCATTGAGAATAATTCACGTTTTTACCATTAAATATATTTAACCATTAGCCATATATATATATATATATATATGGCGCCTGCAAAAATAAATAAACACGATAAAAAATTTATCTTTATTTCACCAGGTGATTTTTAATTGAAAAACTTATATTTCGATAATTTCCATTTAAAAATATAAATTTTATTTCAAAAAATATTGAAAATCAGTCTTTTAAAACTTTCAATCCAGCCGCACCCAATCCAAACTGGTAGAATATAGACGTCCATTCCTTCAGGCTTTGCATAAAGGTACTGCGATCAATTTTTTCTGGTACTACTACGGTATCGCCAGGATTAAGTATTTTTCCGCCAACACTGCTAAACCACCCCGTACTCTGGCCACTTTGCGCGGTACCATCCGCACGAATTACGTACATCTCAGATTTATCCGCTGAAGTGGTAATCCCTCCTGCTTGCTGAACGTAATCGCTGACAGTCCGTTGTGGACGATAAACAAAGGCATTTTGCTGGAATACCGAACCGAGTACATCGATAGTGCCAGGTCGACGTGGGATATAAATACTGTCACCGTCCTGCAGCGGTACATCAGGTAGATTTTTTACTTGTGTTTCGAGACCCGGCAGGTCGAGAACAATGCGCCCTTCTGCTTTTATACTGCGCAACTTCTGCACAATGCGGCGTTGCTGTTCGAGTTCTACAGCCAGCTTGGCGGCATTAGCCTGGTCGGAAGATGCCGCCATGCGTTGAGTGGCATTCGATTCAAGGTCGCGTTCAAAACGATCAGCAATTTCATTCAACTTGGCTTGCTGCATGCGACGGACTGATTCGCGATTCAGTTGCGTGGCAAACAGATAACCGTTTTCATTTGCGCCCCCCACGCGGGCTACTAGCTCAC
This sequence comes from Janthinobacterium sp. SUN128, assembly GCF_030587275.1. Taxonomy (NCBI): domain Bacteria; kingdom Pseudomonadati; phylum Pseudomonadota; class Betaproteobacteria; order Burkholderiales; family Oxalobacteraceae; genus Janthinobacterium; species Janthinobacterium sp. SUN128. The sequence continues at coordinate 4,260,961 of NZ_JAPWHY010000001.1, forward strand.
GCAAGGTTTCGCCTTTTTTCAGAAGAAAAATACCGCTTTGTTGGGCTTCTCCGCCAATGCGCACATATTCATTCTGAATTTGTGCCTCTACTGGCACAGCACCTGGTGCGAATACGCGCAGAACATCGGTGGGCTTAACTGCAATGCTAGCCAATTGGCTGCTGGAAATCGCACGGTCAGCGACCAATTCCACCACGGTTTTATACTTGTTATCGACGTTTTTTTCGACTATGACTTGTTTTGTTTCCGCTGCCGAGTCGAAACCGCCCGCCCAGATCAATACATCGGCAAGGTTGGTATTACCTTTTAATTCGAAGATAGCAGGTTGCTTTACATTACCTGTCAGGGCGACAAGCGGACCAACTTCCGGGATATAAATCACGTCACCATCGCGCAGTGTCATATCACTACTCTTGTCACCCTTGGCCAACATGTCGTACAGGTCAAATGTACTAATGGTTTGCGTACCACGCTTGAGCTGGATGTTACGCATGCTACCGGTTGCATCGGGACCGCCCGACGTGAACAAGGCATTTAGCAAGGTGCTCATGGCACTCAAGGTATAGGTACCAGGACGCACCGCATGGCCGGCGACGTAAATCTGCACGGCACGCGTTTGCGCGATACTGGCTGTCAGTTCAAAATTATTATAGATTTTGCCGACGGCTTTTTTCAGGTAGCCCTGCAAATCCTTGTACTGCACGCCACTGACTTTGACTGAGCCCACGCGAGGGATAAAGATCGCACCGCTACGGTCGACCGTAGCGCTGACATCGATATCAACCATGCCCCAACCGCGCACTTGCAGCTCGTCGCCAGTACCGATTACATAATCCTGATTGACCTGGGCGCTGTCAAATGGGGCAAAGGTGGACGGTACATCGCTGAAAAGATCCTTACCGAAAATGGCCAGATTCTGGCCAGTTACGCCGGCGGCGTATGTTTGAAACGGTCCTACTTCTGGTGCTGCTCGCTTAGCTGGCCGGCTTGCGGCAGGATTGGCCATCTGACGCGGCTCGGCTCGGCTACGAATCGCTGGCAGGCTGTTTGATTCTGGTGCCGGTACCTGCGCCTTGGCGAGATCATTTATATTCAGTTCTTGCGCGACAGAGAAAGACGAGATTGCTCCTAAAAGGCAAGCCGGGAGGACCAAATTTTTCACAAGTGTTTGAGATAGACAAAATTGCTTTTTCATGCTGGTCTTTGTTTGATAAATGGTGTTAATCAGTGTGCGATGCAAATGCACATACTTGTATCTCATGTTTATTTAATACTTGCCCTGCCAGGTAACGCTGATTTCTTTCGGTCCGGGATTGATCGACAGGCCCGATTTGCTCTGGTCGCGCTGCGCGTGCCACAGCCAGCTGCCCATGGCGTAGCCCAAGATGCCGCCGGCGACCGTGTCGGACACCCAGTGCTTGCGGCCAAACACGCGGCCGGCGGAACCCACGGCGGCCACGCTGTACAGCCATGGCGCATCGTATTCCTTGGCAAACGGCGTCACGGCGGCAAAGCCGATCGCGGCATGCGCGGATGGGAAGGAGGAATTCGAGCGGGAATTGCTGCTGCCGACGCGGCTCCACGTTCCGAGGTCTTCCTCTGGACGGGCGCGGCCAAACGCATATTTACCGGCCACCGCCAAACCCGTTGCCGCGGCAACCGATTGCAGGGAAATGAGTCCCGTGTTTTGCATGCGCTCGTCGCCCAAGGCGAAAGCAGCGGCAGCCGCACCGACTGCCGCGTAGGGCATGGCCTTGCCCAGCTTGTCCCAGTTGCGGTAGACCTTGGAATCTTCATGTTTCTTGACGAAACGGTCGACAGGTTTGTCGGCCAGCGCGGAAGCCACTACCACGCCCCCAACCACTGCCGTCGCCTTGAGCCATTCAGGAGCACTCGGCGTAGCAGATGCGGATTGTTCCAGGCGCGCGCGCATGGCGGGCCATGGGCTGACAAACGGCCGGTCCGGCGGATTGACGGCAGGCAGATGCTGTTCGTCCGGGCGCTCGGCAAAGTTACCCAGGCCATCGTAGCTGTGCATGTCGGCGCGCGGGCGCTCGAACATATCGTACAGGTCGCCAGGCGAAGCCACCATCTGTCCCACGTCGCGCGTCCATGGCGCAAGGGCGAAGCCGGCCGTCGATTGCGTGTCCATCGGCAACATGCTGTTCAGCGGGACGGACAGGAAGATGCCACGGTCCTGGTACGGCTTCGATGCGGTGCCGGGGCTGGTGATGTCGTTGCCGTTCGTATGCGTGTACCAGGCACCGACTTCGATGCCGGACTGGAAGCGGCGCTTGAATTCCATGCGCACGCCCGTATCTTTCGCCAGGAAGCGGCCGGCACGGGCCGTCACGGTAATGTCGTGCGGCAAGCGGTAATGCAGGGAGCCGATCGCCGTCACCGTCTTGTAGTCGCGCGAGTCGAGCAAGCCCTTGTAGCCACGCTGCTGCAAGGCATCGACAGCCACGTCGGCCGCCCAGCGGCTATCTTTCGGCAGGTACAGCACCTGGCCGCCGACGCCGCGGAACATGTCTTCGTATAGGCCGGCCGACATGCGGGTATACACGCGCTCGGCGGGATTGTCGTATTTGTTCAGCAGGACACGGCTCAGCGAGAAACGCCCGCCACGCAGGTATTCCGCCACGTCGGTACGCACGTGCGGCAAATTGCTGTTCGATGGCTGCTTGACGCCCGATACCGTTTCCAGCAACTGCAGGCTGGCGGCGCTATTCAGGTACAGCCCGTCGCCCAGGCGGCGGTCATAGTTGGCGACCGCCGAGATCGAATAGCGGAAGGCGCCGCTCGGGTCATTGAAGAAGAAGCCCACCTTGGGAGCGATCTTGAAACGGTTCGCTTCCCGGTCCAGCGACTTGATCTGCACCACGTCGCCATCGACGCCGACTCCGACGGCCAGCTTGCCGTCGTCCTTGATGACGTTGGCAGCCTTGGTGGAAGCCGGCGCGGAAATGGCGGGAGCCGGCGCGGTGACAAGCGCGGGAGCCACGGCAATGACCGGTGCGGGAGCGGGAGCGGGAGCAGGTGCCGGTGCAGCGGCAGCGACAGGCGCCGGTTTGTCGAGGAATTCCTGCAGCCAGCCTTGCTGATCGTCCCGGATGACATCGCTTTTTTCCGGATAGCGCAGCAGCACGACGTCGAGGAAGGCCTTGCGGTCGATCTTGCCTGCCAAATAGTCGTTCAGTTTTGGCAAGTCAAAGAATTCGTAGGTGGCGATTGGCTGGTCCAGCTTGGTATACGTGATGCGCAGGGTCGTCACGCCCTTCGGCGTGAAGGCGACAGCCGTGCGCGCGGCACGGCCAACGGCGCGGCCCATGTTTGAAATACGGCTGTTGGTCAGGCTCAGGCTGAGGACATTGCCTTCTTGCTCGACACGGATGTTCTTGTAGTCCTGTTTTACCAGGGCATTGACCAGATCGGCGCCATACACGGGGTCGTGGTGCCATTCTTCCTTGCTCGGCAGTGGCGGTGGATTCTTGTCGTCGATGAAATACGGCGGTTCGTACACCTTGGGGATGAACTCGCGCTCGCCAAACGGAATGCTGATAAAGGCATTCAGGCTGAACTGGTCGCGGTTGCGGGCCGCCTGCAAGGCAAGCCAGCCCCAGCGGTATTCCAGGCCCACGGACGCGCCCTTGCGGCGCTTGCCGGCATTCGTTTCGCTGGCGCGGAAGTCGCGCAAGTAATTCGTTGTATCGTACTCAGCCACCACCGACCAGCGCGGCAGCGCGGCCGGGGTCCAGCGCGCACCGGCAAACACGCCGTCCGGGCGTTTATGGGCATAGCCCAAGCTCGCTTCGATATTCTTGCTGGCGCCAAATGTCTTGGTAGCCACGACGTATTGTCCCTTGAACAGCTCGGTACCAAACAGATCCGTCATGCCGACGGCAACCGACGGCATCCACTCCGTTTCCGTCCACAGGCGCAATTTACCGTCGACGACTTTATCCTTGTAGCGGCCATAGCCACTGCCATATTCACCGGGCACGTTGGTAAAACCAGGAATGCCCGTGATCGACACATAACGTCCCGTCATTTGCAGGAAAGGCAGGATATTTGCCGTTGCCCATAACTGGCCATACGGGCTGTCATAGCTGTAGCCGACGCTGAAGGTGCCGTCCGTTTCCACCACGGCGCTGGGCATATTGATATAGCCGGACTGGCCTCCATGATTCGGCGTCGCAGCCATTACCGATGGCGCACCAAGCACCAGACAGCCACACCAGGTATATTTGATTGATTTTCTGAGTACGCTTAACAAATCCGGCTACCTAAAATATCCTGCACCTGGAATTCCTGACAATGTATTCAGAAAATCAATGAGCTTGGGGAAACGTGAATAAAACGAAAAAAGGCCAACCGACGGGCATGTTGCAATGCCACGCATCAGTTCGCCACTAAACCTGGGCACTCCCGGGCAGTAAATTCTTGCTTGACCATGCCTCAGGAATGTATGTCGCGGAATTTTAACATTGTTTTCTTGTAGCAAATGCTTAACTTGTTTCCCTTGCGCCACACCTGTCCATGTGGCGCAAACGCCGCCTGCGGCCACGCATCAGGCTTGAAGCGTCACTTCAAACTGCCAAACACTTTGCCGATAATCTTGCTGCCATAAGCGAGCGGATTGCTGCGGATGGCTTTTTCTTCCTCGCCGATCATCAGATACAGACCATCCAGCGCACGGTCCGTGACATAGCCTTCCACCGTCGATTGCTGCTGCGGCACCAGTCCCGTCTTGCCGATCTGGCTCATGGTGCTGTTGTACTTGCTGGCCAGGCCAGAGCGGTCAGTAACGGATTTCACGATGGGCAGGAATTTGACGGCCAGCGGCGCAGAGGTCTTCTGGCGGAAGAAATCCGTCACGGAAGTGTCGCCACCGGACAGGATATTTTTCGCATCGCTCACGCTCATCGATTTGACCGCGTCGAGCAGCAAGGGCTTGGCCATGGGCACGGCCGACTCGGCGGCACGGTTCATCGACACCACCAGGTCGTCCAGTTGCTGGCCGCGGCCCGTCATTTTCAACAAGGGCTTGGCTTGCTCCAGGATGCCGGGCAGCTTGATCTTGACCTTGTCATTGTTGAGAAAACCATTTTCGATGCCCAACTTGGCTACGGCGGCGGCCGATCCGGCTTCCAGCGCCGCTTTCAAGCCATTGCTGGCATCCTGGTTGCTGAGGGCATCCAGGGGACCGGCGGCGCATGCGCCGGACGACAGCAACACCAGCGCACACAGGATGGCGGCGGGACGGCCAGGGAAAGGGTTCAGGCGCATGGTTTTCCTTTTCTAAAGAATATACAGACCACCTTCTTCTGGAACCTTAGCACATCAAAACTGCAAATACCGCAGCAATTTTGACGTCTTGGGGGAAACAAGGGGCGCCACAGATGGCGAAGGGAAAGGACTATACAGCACCGGCTGTTGTATCCGCGCACGCTAACGCCGGCGGTGTGGCTTAGAACCTATCCCAATAGATGAATACATCTCCTGCTGGCGCGCCTACCGGGATAGGATCAGCCCGCTATCGCCGCCAGCTGTTCGCGCACCCGCGCCAGATCCGTCTCGCGCATGCGCGCAGCCGTCTGGCGCAAGGATTTTTCCGCGCCCGACACGCCGGCCGCCACCGCCATCGACAGCCAGATGTAGGCCTGCTGCAAATCGAGCGGGCCACCCTGGCCGCTGGCCGCCATCAGGCCCAGATTCATTTGTGCCCGCGCATGGCCCTGGCGCGCGGCCAGCGCATACCAGTCCCAGGCGGCGGCATAGTCCTGCGGCACGTCCTGGCCATTGTCATGCCGCAGCCCCAGCGCAAACTGGGCCAGGCTGTGGCCCTGCGCGGCGGCACGGCAATAACAGGCGCAAGCCAGCTGGCTGTCGGGCGCAGGGCCATCGTCGCGGTCGTGCAACACGCCCTGCATGTATTGCGCAGGCGCGTAATCCTGCTCGGCGGCACGGCGGTACCACTCCAGCGCCAGCGACAGATCCTGAGGCACGCCCTGACCATGTTCATAACGCAAACCCAGGTCGAACTGCGCCCGCACATGTCCCTGGTCGGCCGCCTTGCGATACCAGAAGATGGCTTCCTGCGCATCGGCAGGCATGCCCTGTCCATGCTCATGCAACAGTCCCAGCTGGTACTGCGCGGCGGGAAAGCCCTGCCCTGCCGCCTGGCGGTAGAACACCTGCGCCCGGGTATAGTCTTGCGCCCCATGCTCATGGTGCAGGCCCAGGTTGTGCTGGGCCGCCGCGTGCCCCTGGCCAGCCGCCTTCACGTACCACTCGAGTGCCGCCTGCTTATCGCAGGGCACGCCCTGGCCATTGTCGTAGATCAGTCCCAGATTGAACTGCGAACTGGCGTGGCCCTGCTCGGCCGCGCGCCGGTACCAGGTGATCGCCTGCCTGCTGTCCTGCGGCAGCACGTCGCCATTTTCATAGCGCAGCGCCAGGTTGAACTGGGCAGGCGCATAGCCTTGCTCGGCCGCCTTGCGCATCCAGGCCGTCGCTTGCTGGCGGTCCTGGCGCACGCCCTGGCCATTGTCGTAGCGCAGGCCCAGGTTGAACTGCGCGCGCGCATAACCCTGGTCGGCCGCCTTGCGGTACCAGGCGATGGCTTGCACAAAGTCCTGCGGCACGCCCTTGCCATTGTCATACATCATGCCCAGATTATTCTGCGCGCCCGCGTCACCCTGTTCCGCCGCGCGGCTGAACCACAGCATGGCTTGTCCGCTATCTTGCGCGAGCCCCTGGCCCTTGGCATACAGCCAACCCAGATTGTATTGCGCCGCCGCGTAGCCCTGCTCGGCCGCCTGCTGGTACCAGTGCGCCGCCTGCGCAAAATCCTGTGGCACGCCCTGCCCCTTCTGGCACATCACGCCCAGATTGTATTGCGCGTGTTCGAGCCCCTGCGCGGCGGCCAGGCCATACCAGTGCAAGGCAAGCGCATAGCTTTGTTCTATCCCCTGGCCATTGAAATGCATGAAACCCAGGCTGTGCTGGGCGTTCGCATTGCCCTTCTCGGCCAGTCCTTTCAGGCGCAGGTAGTCAGCCGTGTAATGAGCAGCCGTGTAGCGGGGGTCGGCAAGCGGCACGGTCAAGCCTCGATGGCCAGCGTCTGGGACAACGCGGGGGCGGCGTTGGCGATCAACCGGTTCTGCTCCTGCAGCACGCCGATGAAACTGCCCAGCGAAATGGGCCGGTGGTACAGATAGCCCTGCATCGTGGTGCAGCCCTTGTCCTGCAGGTAGCGCGCCTGCCCTTCCGTTTCCACGCCTTCGGCAATCAGGTGCAGGCCCAGGCCGCGTGCGATCGAGATGATGGCCAGGATGACGGGGTAGTGTCCGTGCTCGTCGTGGATTTCCTTCACAAACGACTGGTCGATCTTGATGGTGTGAATGGGGAAGCGGTGCAGGTACGACAGCGAGGAATAGCCGGTGCCGAAATCGTCGATGGCGACCGACACGCCCAACTGGCACAGCTTGTTCAACTGCTCGATCGCATACTGCGGGTTGCGGATGCAGATGTTTTCCGTGATTTCCACTTCGATCTTTTCAGGCGCGATGCCATAGCGCGTCAGCGCGCCGCGCATCTTCTCGAAAAAGTCGCCCCGGTCCAGGTATTGCGGCGACAAATTGAGCGACAGGCGCACGGCTTCGCCGCCGGCCGCGTTCCACTGCACCAGGTCGCGGCACAGGGCGCCCAGCATCCAGTCCGAGATCGGCAGCATCAAGCCGTTTTCCTCGGCGAACGGCAAAAATTCGCCGGCCGTCAGCAAGCCCCGCTGCGGGTGGTTCCAGCGCATCAGGCCTTCGGCGCCAACGATGCGGCCCGTCATCACGTCCACCTGCGGCTGGTAATACATCTCCAGCTGGTTCAACTCCAGCGCCTTACGCAGGCTCTGCTCGAGGGCGATCTTCTGGTGCGACACGTCGAGCATGGACTCGTGATAAAAACTGTGGCCATTCTTGCCCAGCGCCTTGACCTGGTACATGGCGATGTCGGCGTGGCGCAGCAGCTCGTCGATGGTCTCGCCGTCGCCCGGATAGATGGCGATGCCGATCGAAGCCGAAATATGCACCTGGTTGCCATCGAGGTCGAACGGCTGGTGCAGGCATTCGAGGAATTTGTCGGCGATCAGGCGCGCATCCTGGCGGTCGCGCAGTTCCGGCAGCACGATGGTGAATTCATCGCCGCCCTGGCGCGCCAGGGTATCGCCGCGGCGCAAACAGTCCTTCAGGCGCAGCGCCACCTGCTGCAGCAGTTCGTCGCCCTTCACATGGCCCAGGGTATCGTTGACCAGTTTAAAACGATCGAGATCGATGAACATCACGGCCAGTTCCGTCAGCTTGCGCCGCGCCTGGATCACGGCCAGGCCCAGGCGGTCCTTGAACAGCATGCGGTTCGGCAGGTCCGTCAGGATGTCGTGGTAGGCCTGGTAGGAGATGACTTCCTCGGCACGCTTGCGGTCGGTGATGTCGCGCGCCACGCCGTAGGTGCCGAGGTACTCCTGCTTTTTCGCTTCCTGATCGTGGCTGTGCATGCCGATCGAATTGAGCGGAATCGTCATCAGCGTGTTGTTGAAGGTACGGTCGCTGCCGCTGCCGCTATGGCACTTCAGGCGCAGTTCCACATTGCGCGAGGCCCGCTCGTCGAGGCGGCGCTCATTGAAGGCATAGCGGGCCCGCTCCTGGTCTTCATCGTGCACGAGGATGGAATAATGGCTGCCGATCAGCTCTTCGCGGCTAAAGCCCAGCAACTGGTGCACCCTGTCGTTGATGAAGGTGATGCGGCCTTCGTGGTTCAGCGTATAGATGATGTCGGGCGAGCTGTCGACCAGGTAGCGGTACATCTTTTCCGAGTTTTCCAGCTGCAGCGCGATGCGCTCGTTCTCCAGCGCCAGCTTGCGCTTTTGCAGCGCATTCTCCACCGTCTTGAGCAGCTCCTCGCGGCTGTACGGCTTGCGCAGATAATCGTAGGCGCCACGCTTCAGGGCGCCGATGGCCGCCTCGATGCCGACGTCGCCGCTCATGACGATCACGTCGCCCTCGATGCCGCGCCGGTTGATATGGTCCATGATTTCATGGCCGCTCATGTCGGGCAGGCGCAGATCGAGCAGGATCAGGTCGAAGCGCAGTTTCGACAACTGCGCCAGCGCTTCGCTGCCGCAGGTGGCCGTGTGCAGCTGGTAGCCGCGGTCCTTCAGCAGTTCGTGGAGGGAAGCGAGCAAACGGGGCTCGTCGTCGACCAGCAGGATGCGCGGGCTGTTTTCCAGGTCAAACGGAATGGCGGAGGAGTTCATGGACGTTACGAAGACAAGGCGGTATTGCCCGGCGCCGGCAGCGCGGCTGCAGCGCTCGTCGGCAAGGGAATGGGCAGTAAGATTTCAAACGAGGTGCCGGACTTGCTGCTGCGGCAGCCGATCATGCCATGCAGGCGCGTGACCAGGTCATGCACGATGGACAAACCCAGGCCGTGATGCGCCCCTTCCTTGCTGCTGCGCACAGGGGAAAACAGATTGGCCAGCACGTCGGGAGACAGGCCGGCGCCATTGTCGCTGACGCACAGTTCCAGGTACAGGCGGCGGTCGCGGTTGACGTGGCCACGGTTAGACACTTCGATACGCCCGCCGTCGGGCAGGGCTTCGACGGCGTTTTTCAGCAGGTTGAGCAGGATTTGCTTGAGCGTGTCGGCATCGGCCTCCACCTCGCATGGCGCGTCCTGCATGCGCGTGACCACTTCGATCTTCGACGGCAGGAAATCGGTGGCGCGGAACAGGCGCAGCACGTCGTCGACCACGCGCGCGCAATCGGTGACGCCACTGGCCGCCACCGGCTGCAGATCGGCCAGGCCGCTGATCAACTGGCCGACCCGGTCGATTTCCTCGTTCAGGATCGACATCTCGCCCGTGACCGGCTCCTGCTTCTCCAGCTTGTGATCGAGCACGCTCAGGTAATTCTTGATGATGGACAGCGGGTTATTCACTTCATGCACGACGCGGCGCGACGCGGCGCGGTATTCCTCGGCCACGTGATCGAGCTGGCGCCGCGCCAGACCGCGCGCGCTGATGGCCGTTTCCAGCGCCGTGGCGGCCTGGTTGGCATACGCGCGCAGGAAACCCTCGCGCTTCTGGCAAGCGGGAATCTGCCACGCCGCCACGCCGCCAATCAGCACGCCCAGGCTGCGCTGGCCCGCCACCAACGGCACGCAGACCAGGCTGTCGGTACCGAGAATGCGGAACAGCTGCTCCTCGACGATGCCCAGCGCCGGCATGTCGCGTTTCAGGAACGCCAACTGGCACTCCAGCGCCGAGGCAGCCAGCGGGCCGCCCTTGGCCAACTGGATCGAGAACCCTGCCAGGCGCTGCTGATGTTCGCCCGCCGCCACGCCCACCAGCGCATGGCCGGTGGGGTTTTGCAGCAGGATGATGGCGGTGTCGAAATCGAACAGGATGCGCGCCGAGCGCGTGATGGCTTCCAGCAGGCTGCTCTCGCCCTGTTGGCGGGCGAAAGTCTGCCCCACTTCGGACACCAGCACCATGTTGCGCACTTCATCGGACAGGCGCTGCTGCACCGGATCGACGGACGGCGGCGCATACGCGGGCGGCGTGGCGATATCATCCGCGCCGGCCAGGTCGATGCCCAGGTGCTGCGCGGCCTGCTCCACCTGGCGCGCGACGCTGCCGGCCAGGTCTTCCAGTACCTCGACATCCAGCGCGCACAGGCTTGCCGCCTGCGTGATGGACTCGGCCTCGTCCGCATCGTCGGCATGGCTGCACAGCAGGTGCGCCAGGCGCACGATGCGGATCAGGGGATGGCTCGCTTCCAGGCGCGCCAGCGGTTCATGGTGATACAGCACGCTGTCGGCCAGGAAGGAGTCGAGATGCCAGCGCTCGATCAGCCAGGCGCCCGCTTCGGCATGCGTGATCTGCAAGGTGCGCTGCTCCACCGCGCACAGGGCGGCATCGTCGCGCGCCGTGAAATTGAAGGCGTATTCCTTCGGCGCCGTGGCCAGCAAGGCCAGGCGGCCCACGTTGTGCAGCAATCCTGCCAGATACGCTTCCTCGACATGCGGATAGGCCATGGCCTTGGCCAGCGCGCGCGCCATGACGGCGGCCGACAGCGAACTTTTCCAGAAGGCGCGCAAATCCGTGCTGCCGGAATGGGGGAAGCTGTTGAAGGTCTGGAAGACGGATTCGCTGATGACCAGCGTCTTGATCATGTCCGTGCCCAGCGAGACGAGCGATTGTTCCAGGCTGACGACCTTGCTCTGGCGATGATAGGCCGAGCTGTTGGCCACGCCGAGGATCTTGCTGGTCATGCCCGCATCCTTGGCGATCAGGGCGGCCAGCTCAGGCATGCCGGCATCGTCGGCCTGCAGGTGGGCGATCAGCTTGAGGAGGATCTGCGGCATGGCCGGCAGGCGGGCAATCAGCAGGCGATTGCGAATATCTTGATCAGATTGATGCATCGTATCAGGCATTGCCGGTTCGAAAAGGATGAGCGCTCAGCAGCGAAGCGCGGCCACGTTCAGAGGAATCCTCCACTCCTGTAACCAAAAAATCTATTGCCTGAGAGGATGCCGGGAAAGAACTCATCTTATCATAAGCGCCGGATATTACTTGCAATATAGAAAATTAAGTTGAAATAAATCCAGCGTTCTACAGTGGAAACTTATGCCTTGAAGGAACCTAGCAAACGGTGGCGGAAGCGCCGCGATATCAGCCACAGCGCCAGTGCCAGGCCCGTAAACGCCAGTTGGCCCGAGGCCAGCCACAACACGGAACCGGACAGCAGCGGCGAGATCACGCCGGCCACCACGGCGCCGAGCATGGTGCTGGCAAACGACTGGCACGAGGCCACCGTGCCGCGGATATGCGGAAACAGATCGAGCGCCAGCAGGGTCGCGCCGGGTCCCACCAGCGACATGCCGAAAGTGTAGAAGAACAGGGGCAGCACCGACCAGGGCAAGGATGGCGGCAGGAACAGGTGATACACGACATTGACGCTGGCGGCGCACAGCAGGAAGGCAAAGCCGATGCCGATCTGGCGCGCGAACGTGACCTTGCCAGCGATGCGGTTGGCCGCCGCGGCGCCCATGAAGATGCCGCTCACGCAGGGAATGAACAGCCAGCCGAATTGCGATGGCCCCAGGCCCAGCTGCCTGGGCAGCATTTCCGGCGCGGCCGTGATGAACAGGAACAGGCCCGCGAAATTGAGGGCGACGATGCCGGCCTTGATGTGGAACAGGGGCGAGCGCAGGATCTGGCCATAGCTCGACGCAAGGAAACGGGGATTGAACGGCTGGCGCCTGGCCAAAGGCAGGGTTTCGGGCAGGCGCCAGTAGCAGAACGCCAGCAGCACCACCGTGTAAAAGGCGAGGAACAGGAAGATCGAGCGCCAGTCGAACCAGATGACGATCCAGCCGCCGAAAATCGGCGCCACGGCCGGGGCGATGGAAAAGATCATCGTCACCAGCGACAGCAGGCGCGCCGCCGCCGCATCGGCATACAGGTCGCGGATGATGGCGCGGCTGATCACCACGCCGGCGCCGGCCGAGACGCCCTGCATGATGCGGAAGAACCACAGATAGTGCACCGTGTGCGCCGAAGCGCAGCCGAGCGAGCCGATGGCAAACATCAGCAGGGACACGAGAATGACGTTGCGCCGGCCGAAGGTATCCGAGATCGCGCCATGCCACAGCACCATGCCGGCAAAGGCCAGCATGTAGAACGTCAGCGACTGCTGCACTTCCAGCGGCGAGGCCTGCAGCGAACCCTGGATCGCGCCAAACGCGGGCAGATACGTGTCGATCGACAGGGGCCCCAGCATCGACAGCCCGGCCAGCATCATCGCCAGCGCACCGCGGCTCAACGGCGCCATGTGGCTCGGCGTGGGAGGCGGAACGGGGGTAACCGGGTCGGGCGGCACATCGGCCGGAGGGGTGGGAAACATGGCGGGTCCAAAGTGGCGCGCGGACCCATTTCAGTCCGCGCGCGGGGTTACTGCGGGTGTCTTACGGTGAACGCTTACTGCTGTGGTTTGGGCTTGGCTTCTTCACGGCGGTTGTAGCCTGCGACCATGTCAAAGCGGAACAGACGGCATTCCAGCGCGCCATTGAAGAAAGGCGTCTTGCGCGCTTCCTTCAAACGCAGCAGCTTGGGCAGGCCCAGGTCGGCCGTGAACAGGAACACGGTCCAGCCGGCGAAACGCTGCTTCAGGGTCGTGCCCATGGCCGAATAGAAGGAAGTCGATAGTTCATCTTCCGGGATGGTGCTGTCGCCACGCACACCGATACGCTCGCCGTACGGCGGATTGGTCAGCATGATGCCCGGCACCTCGCTTGGCGGCTTGACTTCCTGCGCCTCGATCTGTTTCAAGGGCACATCGAAGCGCACGCCGGCGCAGCGGAGGTTGTGGCGCGTCATGGCGACCATGTCGCCCGAGATGTCGCTGCCGAAAATGGTCGGTTCGGCTGGCAGCGGATTGACCTTGATGGCGTTTTTCATGGCATTCCACGGCGCCGGATCGAAGTCGTGGAAATTTTCAAACGCGAACTGGCGCGAGGCGCCCGGTGGAATCCCCTGCAGCATCTGCGCCGCTTCGGCCAGGATGGTGCCGGAACCGCACATCGGGTCGAACAGCACCATGCCGGGCTTCCAGCCCGACACGCGCAGCAGGCCGGCGGCCAGGTTTTCGCGCAGCGGCGCGTCGCCCGTCTCTTCGCGCCAGCCGCGCTTGAACAACGCTTCGCCCGAGGTGTCGAGGTAGACGGTAAACGTGTGTGCGTCGAGGAAGCCGACGATGCGCATGTCCGGCGTCTTGGTGTTGACCGATGGGCGCTCGTTGAACTGGTCGCGGAAGCGGTCGCAGATCGCATCCTTGATTTTCAAGGTCGTGAATTCCAGGCTGCGCAGCGGCGATTTGACGGCCGTGACGTCGACGCGGATCGTGTGGTGCACGCCGAACCAGTCTTCCCAGGATTGCGCCAGGGTCAGGTCATAGATATCGTTTTCCGTCTTGTAGCCGGAATGGGCCATGCGCATCAGCACGCGCGAGGCGATGCGCGAATGCAGGTTGATGCGATAGGAGTCCAGCAGGTCGCCGGAGCAGTGTACGCCGCCCGGTACCTGGTTGTGGACCTTCATGGTCGCACTATCCTGGGCGATCTCGCCCAGTTCCTCGGCCAGCGCCGCTTCCATGCCGCGCGGGCATGGGCAAAAATATGAAGCCATGGTGTACCTTTTATCCGTTGAAAAACAATTAACTAAAAATTTCAGAACCTGTCGGATTACGCGCGCAGCGCTAATCCGACCTACAACTTCTCCAGCGCCCGTTCGACAAAATCGAGGCGGTCCTGGCCCCAGTACCCTTCGCCATCGACGATATACCACGGCGAACCGAAGACGCTGGCGGCGGTGGCCGCTTCCGTATTGGCATCGTATTCGGCCTGCACGCTGGCCGTCTCCGACGTTTTCAGCAGCTGGCGGCCATCGAAACCGGCATCCAGCGCGATCTGCACCAGGGTTTCCTCGTCGCCGATGTTGCGCTCTTCAGCCCACAGGCCGCGCATGATGGCGTGCGCCAGGTTCAGCGATGCTTCCACGCCGTGCGCCAGGCGCGTGGCAATGATCAGCTTGGCAGAAGCTTCCGGCGACACGGGGAAGAACTTTGGCTGCAAGGTCAATGGCACCTGCAAAAAGGCCGACCAGCGCGCCAATTCTGCCAGGCGGTACGCCTGGCGCTGCGGTGCGCGCTTGGCCAGCGGCAGGCCGCCCGAGACGCTGAAGACCTTGCCCAGGTCAAAAGGGCGCACGTCGATCTGGGCACCCGTCTTCGCGGCGATGGCCATCAGGCGCGCATGACCCAGATAGGTCCATGGCGAGTGGGGGGCGAAGAAATACTGCACGACTTTGCTCTGACTTGCACTCATCTCGACTCCCTTAGAAAGGCTTGACCACGACCAGCACGACGACGGCCAGCAGCATCACCACCGGCACTTCATTAAACCAGCGGAACCAGGTGTGGCTGCGCTTGTTGAGACCTTTTTCAAACTTGCGCAGGATGGAACCGCAGGCATGGTGATAGCCGAGCAGCAGCACCACGAACGTCAGCTTGGCGTGCATCCAGCCCGGCATCTTCATGCGGCCCTCGCCGCCACCGTACAGCATCCACATCAACGCCAGCCCCAGCACCATGGCCGGCAGCGCCAGCAGCGACATGAAACGGTACAGCTTGCGCGCCATCAGCAGCAGGCGCTCGGTGGCTACCGTTTCCGTCTCCATCGCCAGGTTCACGAAGATGCGCGGCAAGTAAAACAGGCCGGCAAACCAGGACATGACGAAGATGATGTGGAAGGCTTTGGTCCAGAGAAAGAGCATGGGGTTTCCAGTGTCGGAGGTGGAGAGAAACGAGAGCACGGGCCGCCTTGTGGGCAGCCCGCGAAAGAGACTATTTACGGACTTCGCCGTGGCCAAAGACCACGTACTTGAGCGAGGTCAAACCTTCCAGTCCTACCGGGCCGCGCGCATGCAGCTTGTCGTTCGAGATGCCGATCTCGGCGCCCAGGCCATATTCGAAGCCGTCGGCGAAACGCGTCGACGCGTTCACCATCACCGAGGCGGAATCGACTTCGCGCAGGAAGCGCAGCGCATCGCTGTAGTCTTCCGTGATGATCGATTCCGTATGCTTGGACGAATACTGGTTAATGTGGTCCATCGCTTCGTCGATGCCGTCGACCACTTTCACCGACAGGATCGCCGCCAGGTATTCGGTGGACCAGTCTTCCTCGGTGGCGGGCACCAGGTGCGGATAAGCGGCGGCGGCCAGGATCGCATGGCTTTCCGGATCGGCGCGCAGTTCCACCTGCTTGGTCAGGTACAGTTCGGCCAGCTGCGGCAGCACGGTAGCGGCGACGGCGCGCGACACCAGCAGGGTTTCCATGGTGTTGCAGGTGCCGTAGCGGTGGCACTTCGCGTTGAAGCCGATATCGATCGCCTTCCTGATATCGGCCTTGGCGTCGATATAGACGTGGCAGATGCCATCGAGGTGCTTGATCATCGGCACGGTAGCCTCGCTCATCAGGCGCGCGATCAGGCCCTTGCCGCCGCGCGGCACGATGACGTCCACGTACTGCGGCATGGTGATGAGAGCGCCGACGGCGGCGCGGTCGGTGGTGTCGATGACTTGCACGGCATCGGCCGGCAGGCCGGCACCCTGCAAGCCCTCGGCCACCAGCTTGGCCAGCGCGCGGTTGCAGTGTATCGCTTCCGAGCCGCCGCGCAAGATCGTCGCGTTGCCGCTCTTGATGCACAGGCCGGCCGCGTCCACCGTCACGTTCGGACGGGCTTCATAGATGATGCCGATGACGCCCAGCGGCACGCGCATCTGCCCCACCTGGATGCCCGTCGGGCGGAATTTCATGTTCGAGATTTCGCCGATCGGGTCGGCCAGCGACACGATCTGCGTCAAGCCTTCGACCATGGTGGCAATGGCAGAGTCGGACAGGGTCAGGCGGTCGAGCATGGCCGGCGCCAGGCCGGCGGCGGCGGCCGCATCGAGGTCGCGCTGGTTGGCCGCGCGCAGCAGATCGGCATCGCGCACGATGGCGGCGGCGATCAGGCTCAAGGCACGGTTGCGCGTGGCGCTGTCGGCACGCGCCATGGCGCGCGAGGCGGCGCGCGCGCGCGTGCCCACGTCCTGCATATATTCTGTGATGTCCATGCTCGTATCCATATAGTAAAAAACTAGCCTCGGGCGATCTTCAGACCCAGCTGCAGCATGGCATCCCAGGCATCGCCCGCGTAGCCCTTGGCGCGCAAGCCCTTGATCATCTTGTCCACCTGCGCCGCCTGCTGCAGCGCCGCTTCCAGCACGGGTAGCGAAATGCGCCGCAGGGCCGGTTCCATCATCCGCTCGCGCGGCCCCCAGATACGGTATTCCTTCAGCAGCGCGCCCAATGGACGCCCTTGCGCCATGCCGGCCTTCAATTTTAACAGCGTGCGGATTTCTTCGGAGACGGCCCACAAGACCAGCGGCAGCGCCTCGCCCTCGCCTTTCAAGCCTTCGAGCATGCGCACCAGGCGCGCCGGGTCGCCGGCCAGCATGGCTTCGGACAGCTTGAAGACATCGTAGCGGGCCACGTTCAGCACCGCGTCCTGCACTTGCTCGTACGTCAGCTTGCCCGCGGCATGCAGCAAGCCCAGTTTCTGGATTTCCTGGTGCGCCGCCAGCAAATTGCCTTCCACCCGTTCGGCGATGAAGTCGATGCTGGCCCGTTCGGCGCTTTGCCCCTGCGCCGCCAGGCGCTGGGATATCCAGGCAGGCAACTGCGCCCGTTCCACATTCGGAATGTCGATATACACGGCCGCCTGCTGCAGGCTGGCGACCCAGGCCGCCTTTTGCGTCGCCCAATCCAGCTTGGGCAAGGTGATCAGGGTCAGGTTGTCTGGACTGAGATTTTTCGCATAGCTTTGCAGCGCCGCTCCGCCATCCTTGCCCGGCTTGCCGGTAGGGATGCGCAGCTCGATCATTTTCTTGTCGCCGAACAGCGACAGCTCCTGGTTCGCGGCCAGCAGTTCTCCCCACTTGAAGCTGCGCTCCACCGTCAGCACGTCGCGCTCGGAGTACCCCTGCGCACGCGCCGCGCGGCGGATCTTGTCGGCCGCTTCCAGCGCCAGCAAGTGTTCGTCGCTGGTGATCACATACAGCTGCGCCAGCGGCTTGGCCACATGCCCATCGAGCGCGTCTATCCGCAATTGCATGGCGTCCCCGTTACTGCTGCGGCGCGACCGGCGTCACGGGCGTCACTGGCGCCACCGACATGGCCGGCAGCACCGGCTTGATGGCTGCCAGGCGGCGCATGATCTGCTGCACCAGGTCGTTGCGCATGTCGCGGTACAGCGCCGCTTCTTCCGTTTCCTTGGCCAGTACCTGCGATTCGTCGAAGGTAATCGGGCGCACCAGGCTGATGGTCGTCGGTGCCAGCAACTGGTTGCCGGCCTTGTCCACCACGCGGAAATTGATCGCGTAGCCGAGTTGGTACTCTTGCACGCGGCCGTTATTGTTCAGCGACAAAATGGTCTTGGTACGATTCCTCTCCGGGTCGTTGAGCACTTCAAGGACGGCATCGGCGCCATCCTTGGTGTTCACCACCTCCGTGCTGCCAATGGCGCGGATATAGCGTTTCAGGCCGATCGCCAGCGGCGACGTGTCGGGCAAGCCGATGTACATCGTCGCGAACGGCAGCATGAAACTGCCGTTCGAGCCGCGCAAGTGAAAGCCGCAGGCCGACAGCAAAACAGTCAGGCCCAAAGCCAGCACGGCGCGGCGGCCCAACAGCGATACTTGAGAGGAAGTCGTCATGATTACACCACGATGCTGATTAACTTGCCTGGCACGACGATGATCTTCTTCGGCGTGGTCTCGACGTACTTCTGCACACTTTCGCAGGCCAGCGCAGCCGCTTCGATGCTGGCCTTGTCCGCATCCTTGGACACCGTGATCGAGCCGCGCAGCTTGCCGTTCACCTGGATCATCATCTCGATCTCGGACTGTTCCAATGCTTGCGGGTCGACCTGCGGCCAGGCGACGTTCAACAGGTCGCCGTGCACGCCAGCGTAGCCCAGTTCCTGCCACAGCACGTGCGTGATGTGCGGCGCGACGGGGTTCAGCAGGCGCAGGAAGATGGAGAAGCCTTCGGCGATCAGCGCTTTCGACTGCGCGCTGTCATCGAGCTTGGCCGATTCCAGGGTGTTGAGCATCTTCATGCAGGCCGACACCACGGTGTTGTACTGGATGCGCTTCAAGTCGTAATCGGCTTGCTGCAGCAGCTTGTGCAATTCGCGGCGCAGGTTTTTCTGCGCGTCGCCCGTGGCAGGTGCGGCGCCGCCAGCCAGTGCGGCCTGGATCGTCGCCGACTGGGCGTAGCCGAAGTTCCACACGCGGCGCAGGAAGCGGTTCGCGCCTTCGACGCCGCTGCCCGACCATTCCAGCGTCTGTTCCGGCGGCGAAGCGAACATGGTGAACAGACGGGCCGTGTCGGCGCCGTACTGCTCGATCTGCGCTTGCGGGTCGATGCCGTTGTTCTTCGACTTCGACATTTTTTCCGTGCCGCCGATTTCCACCGGCTGGCCGTCGGCCACCAGGACGGCGCTTTGCGGACGGCCCTTGTCATCGAGGGACAGGCGCACGTCGTCCGGGTTGAACCAGGTAGTCTTGCCCACCGCGTCCTTGCGGAAGTAGGTTTCGTTGAGCACCATGCCCTGCGTCAGCAGGTTGACGAACGGCTCGTCGAACTTGACCAGGCCGAAGTCGCGCATGATCTTGGTCCAGAAGCGCGCGTACAGCAAGTGCATCACGGCGTGTTCGATGCCGCCGATGTACTGGTCCATCGGCATCCAGTAGTCATTGCGCGCGTCGACCATGGCGTCATTGCTGCCTGGCGAGGTATAGCGCATGTAGTACCACGACGAATCGACGAAGGTATCCATGGTGTCCGTCTCGCGGCGCGCCGGCTTGCCGCACTGCGGGCAGTCGCACTTGAGGAAAGCTTCGTATTTGTTCAGCGGGTTGCCCGTGCCGTCCGGCACGCAGTCTTCCGGCAGCACCACCGGCAAGTCTTTTTCCGGCACCGGCACCACGCCGCAATCGGCGCAATGGATCATCGGGATCGGCGTGCCCCAGTAGCGCTGGCGCGAAATGCCCCAGTCGCGCAGGCGGAACGTGGTTTTCTTTTCGCCCAGGCCCAGTTCGGCCAGGTCGGCGGCCACCGCATCGACGGCGGACGCGAAATGCAGGCCGTCGTATTTGCCGGAAGCGACGCAGACGCCATCCTTGCTGCCATACGATTCCTGCCACGCGTCCGTCGAAAATTCCTGGCCCTTGACTTCGATGACTTGCTTGATCGGCAGGTCATATTTCTTGGCAAAGCCGAAATCGCGCTCGTCGTGCGCCGGCACGCCCATCACGGCGCCATCGCCGTAGGTGATCAGCACGTAGTTGCCGACCCACACTTCCACCTGTGCGCCCGTCAGCGGATGGGTGACGAACAGGCCGGTCGGCATGCCCTTCTTCTCCATCGTTGCCATATCCGCTTCAATCACGGAACCGAGCTTGCATTCGGCGTTGAAGGCGGCCAGCGCAGGATTGCTTTGCGCGGCGTGGATGGCCAGCGGGTGCTCGGCGGCCACGGCGCAGAAGGTCACGCCCATGACGGTGTCCGGACGCGTGGTAAACACATACAGCTTGCCGTCGCCGATCAGGGCGCCATTCGCGTCCTTGATCTCATGCGGGAAGGCGAAGCGCACGCCCGTCGACTTGCCGATCCAGTTGGTCTGCATGGTGCGCACGCGCTCGGGCCAGCCCGGCAGCTTGTCATCCACATAGGCCAGCAATTCTTCCGCGTAATCGGTGATGCGCGCGTAGTACATGGGGATTTCGCGCTTTTCGATCAGCGCGCCCGAACGCCAGCCGCGTCCATCGACGACTTGTTCGTTGGCCAGCACGGTCTGGTCGATCGGATCCCAGTTCACGGTACCGGTCTTCTTGTAGATGATGCCTTTTTCCAGCATCTTGAGGAACATCCACTGGTTCCATTTGTAGTATTCGGGCTTGCAGGCAGTCATTTCGCGCGACCAGTCGATGGCCAGGCCCATCGATTCCATCTGCTGCTTCATGTGGGCGATGTTCGAATACGTCCATTGCGCGGGCGGCACGTTGTTGGCCATGGCCGCGTTTTCCGCCGGCATGCCGAAGGCATCCCAGCCCATCGGCATGAGCACGTTGTAGCCATTCATGCGCAGGTAGCGGTACATCACGTCATTGATCGTATAGTTGCGCACGTGACCCATGTGCAGCTTGCCCGAAGGGTAAGGCAGCATCGAGCAGGCAAAATACTTGCCTTTTGGGAAACGCGGGTCGTGTTCGACGGCTTTATAGGCGTCGATCGCCTTCCAGTGCGATTGGGCGGCTTGTTCGACGTCGGCGGGACTATATTTATCTTGCATGATGTGCGGCCAATAGTGGATATGAACCGAGCATTATACTGGTTGTCGCCGCCCGATAGCGCGGCGCGCTGGCGGCCCGGTCTCGCATATTTTGACGGACGCACAATTATGCTGTGTCGTATGCAACAATATTATTCTTTACTTCAAGTCCGGCCATGATCGTCTACCAGGAATATCCGCCCATCCCCGCCCTGCGGCCCTGGCTGGACTGCGTCTGGACGTGCCGCGTGCAAACGGGCGCCACGCCCCTGACGCATCAGGTCTTGCCCGACAATTGCATCGACATCCTGTGCCAGGACCAGCAGGATGCCAGCTTTGCCGTCGGCATGATGACGGCGCCGATCGCCGTCGTCAGCCAGGGCCTGGTGCAGACGGTGGCGGCCCGCTTCAAGCCGGGCGCGGCGGCCCGATTCTTCCAGCTGCCCTTGTGTGAACTCAGCGATGGCCGCACGGGATTGCAGCAGCTGTGGGGCCGCGAACTGGCGGCGCGCCTGGGTGACGCCCTGTGGAGCGAGCCCTTGTCCAATGCGCAAAGAATTTCTATTCTGCAAGACTATCTGCTGCTGCGCCTGCTCAGCGTGCCGCCACGGCGCCAACCCGGCGCGGCCGAACATGCCATCGCGGCCATCGAGCGCGCATGCGGCCAGGTCCGCGTGGATGGCCTGGCGCGGCAACTGGGCGTGTCGCGCCAGCACCTGGCGCTGCAATTTCGCCAGCAAGTGGGCATCAGCCCGAAGCTGTTTGCCCGTATCTGCCGTTTTCGTGCCGCCAGCCAAGGGCTGACAAGCCTGGCGGGACAGCCGGACTGGGCGCAAGTCGCCTTGCAATTTGGCTATTTCGACCAGTCGCACCTGATCCACGATTTCCAGGATTTCGCCCGCAGCTCGCCCGAGGCGTGGCTTATGCACCGCCACCATTGAAACCTTCCATTTTTACAATCGCCACGCGCGCGCCGGTGGCATGATGGCGTTATTCTTCATTTACCAGGAGCAGAACATGATCAAGGGCTTGCGCACCGTCACCTATCCCGTCCCCGACCTGGACAAGGCCAAGGCCTGGTACAGCCAGGTATTCAATACCACGCCCTACTTCGACCAGCCGTTCTATGTCGGCTTCGCCATCGGCGGCTTCGAGCTGGGCTTGCTGCCAGACGGCCAGCCTGGCACGCAAGGCAGCGTGACGTACTGGGGTGTGGACGGCATCGAGCAGGAAGTCGAGCGCATCGTGGCACTGGGCGGCAGTCTGCACCACCCGATCACGGACGTGGGCGACGGCATCCGCACGGTGGAATTGCTCGACCCGTTCGGCAACCAGATCGGCCTGATCGACAATCCCCATTTCGATACCGGCAAGGTCGTTTAGGCGGCTTCACCCTGCAGCCATGCGCGCAATTGCTGCAGGGCCGTCTTTTCATGCGCCGTTTCAGGCGTGATCAGGTAATACGCCCGCTGGCCGCGCAGTGGGCGCTCGCATGCGATGCGCAATTCGCCACGCGCCAGCTCCGCTTCGACCAGCATGCGTGGCAGCAAGACCACGCCCTGCCCCTGCACGGCCGCCATGGCCAGCATGGAAAACAGTTCATAACGGGCGCCATAGTGCGCTCCATCGCGCCCCTCTCCCTCGACCTGCATGGCGTCAAACCACTGGCGCCAGGCGCCCGGGCGCGTACTTTGTTGCAGCAAGGTCAGTTCCAGCAAATCCTGCGGCTGCCAGGCGCTGCGCGCCGCCAGAAGGCGCGGACTGGCAACGGGCACGATTTCTTCATGCATGAGCAAGGTGGCGCGCGTCCCGGGCCAGCGCGCCAATTGCTCGGGCGTGCCCGCGTACAGGGCGCCGTCGTATTCCGTATCGGCAAACATGAACGGTTTTGTATACGCGTCGATATGCACGACGATATCCGGGTGCAGTTGCGCCAGCGAAGACAGCCGCGGCATCAGCCAGCGCGTGGCAAACGTGGGTACCGAAGCCAGCTGCAAGGCGCCACCGCCGCCCTGGCGCGCCATGGTGTCGAGCGTGTCGCGCTCCAGGCCGTCGAGACGGGCCGCGATCTGCCGCGCATACGCGGCGCCGGCGCTGGTCAGCAACACGCCATGGCGCGTGCGCTGAAACAATTGCACGCCAAGAAAAGTTTCCAAGGATGAAATCTGCCGCGACACGGCGCTTTGCGTCAGCGACAGTTCGCGCGCCGCATGCGTGTAGCTCTGGTGCCGCGCAGCCGCCTCGAAGCAGTTCAGGGCTTGCAGCATGGGAATTTTGCGTGACATGGGGGTATCCGGCCGGTGAAAGGCCCTAGTATGCCGCAAGATATGCGCAACACGCATGTCTGGGTGCGAAAAAATCGTTTGCGCAAGGCTAGGCAAAAACCTACCATGAGCCATATTCAATCTTGCGCCGATCACCGGCGCTCACCTGCGAGGCCTGTGATGAGCAAAACCGTATTCGACTGGAATTCCCCCCTGCTGCTGGAAGAACAACTGACGGGCGACGAACGCGCCGTGCTGGAAGCGGCCCGCGATTACTGCCAGGGCAGCCTGGTGCCCCGGGTCCTCGAATCGTTCCGCCATGGCCGCACGGATGCCGCCATCTTCCGCGAAATGGGAGAGCTGGGCTTGCTGGGCACGACCATTCCCGAAGAATACGGCGGGGCCGGCCTGAACTATGTTTGCTACGGCCTGGCCGCGCGCGAAGTCGAGCGCGTCGATTCGGGCTACCGCTCGATGATGAGCGTGCAATCGTCGCTGGTGATGGTGCCGATCAATGCCTTCGGCAACGAGGAAACCAAGCAGAAGTACCTGCCGAAACTGGCGACGGGCGAATTCATCGGCTGCTTCGGCCTGACGGAACCAAACCATGGTTCCGATCCCGGCAGCATGGTCACGCGCGCGCGCAAGGTACCGGGCGGCTATAGTCTCTCCGGCGCCAAGATGTGGATCACCAACAGCCCCATCGCCGACGTGTTCGTCGTCTGGGCCAAGGACGATGAAGGCGCGATCCGCGGCTTCGTGCTGGAAAAAGGCTGGAAAGGCCTGTCGGCGCCGGAAATCCACGGCAAGGTCGGCTTGCGCACCAGCATCACCGGTGAAATCGTCATGGATGAAGTGTTTTGCCCGGAAGAAAATGCCTTCCCCGACGTGCGCGGCTTGAAAGGCCCGTTCACCTGCCTGAACAGCGCCCGCTACGGCATCGCCTGGGGTGCGCTGGGCGCGGCAGAAGACTGCTACCTGAAGGCGCGCCAGTACACGATGGACCGCCAGCAATTCGGCCGCCCGTTGGCAGCGAACCAGCTGGTGCAAAAGAAACTGGCCGACATGCTGACGGAAATCACCATGGGCTTGCAAGGCTGCCTGCGCCTGGGCCGCATGAAGGATGAAGGCTCGCCCGCCGTGGAAATCACTTCGATCATGAAACGCAACAGCTGCGGCAAGGCGCTCGATATTGCCCGCATGGCGCGCGACATGATGGGTGGCAACGGCATTTCCGACGAGTTCGGCGTCATCCGCCACCTGGTCAACCTGGAAGTGGTCAACACCTATGAAGGCACTCACGATGTGCACGCGCTGATCATCGGCCGCGCCATCACCGGCATCGCCGCGTTCAACTAATGGACGCCTTGGCTTCCACCCTGCGGCCCGCGCCGCTGACCGGTTTGCGCGTGCTGGACCTGTCGCGCGTGCTGGCCGGCCCGTGGGCCGGGCAAATGCTGGCCGACCTGGGCGCCGACGTCGTCAAGGTTGAACAGCCGGGCCGCGGCGACGACACGCGCTCCTGGGGCCCGCCGTACCTGAAAGATGCAGATGGCCGCGACACCGCCGAGGCCGCTTATTTCCAGTGCGCCAACCGCAACAAGCGCTCCTTGTGCATCGACCTGGCCGCGCCGGAAGGGCAAGCCCTGGTGCGCCAGCTGGCGGCCGAAGCGGACGTGCTGCTGGAGAATTTCAAGCTCGATGGTTTGAAGCAATACGGCCTTGATGCGGCCAGCTTGCTGGCACTCAACCCGCGCCTCGTCTACTGCTCCATCACGGGCTTTGGCCAGGATGGGCCGTACGCGGCGCGCGCCGGCTATGACTTCCTGATCCAGGGCATGGGCGGCTTGATGAGCATCACGGGCGTGCCCGACGGCCAGCCGGGCGCGGGGCCGCAAAAAGTGGGCGTGGCACAGACGGACATCCTGACTGGCCTGTACGCCACGATCGCCGTGCAGGCGGCGCTGGCCGAACGCGAACGCTCGGGCCAGGGCCAGCATATCGACCTGGCCTTGCTTGACGTGCAAGTGGCCGCGCTGGGCAACCAGGCGGCCAATTACCTGTGCGGCGGCAAGGTGCCGCAGCGCATGGGCAATGCCCATCCGAACATCGTGCCCTACCAGGACTTCCCCACGGCCGACGGCGACATGATTTTGGCGATCGGCAACGATGGCCAATTTTCGCGCTTTTGCGCCGTCGCCGGCCACCCGGAATGGGCGCAGGACGAACGCTTCGCCACCAATCCGCAGCGCGTGGCACACCGGGCGATCCTGATCCCCCTGATGCGCCAGACCACGGTCATGCGCACGACGGCCGAGTGGATCAGCGCCTTCGAGGCGCAAGCCGTGCCGTGCGGTCCCGTCAACCGCATCGACCAGGTCTTTGCCGACCCGCAAGTGGTGGCGCGTGGCTTGAAAGTGGAAATGCCGCATCCCACGGCGGGCACGGTGGCGCTGGTGGCCAATCCCGTGCGCCTGTCGGCTTCGCCGGTGCAATACCGCTTGCCGCCGCCATTGCTGGGGCAGCATACGCAGGAAGTGCTGCAGCAGTGGCTGGGCCTCGATGGCGGCCAGATCGACGGTTTGCGCGAACGCAAGGTCGTATAAATGTTGGGTATGTCGGATTACGCGCTTGCGCGCTAATCCGACCTACTTCAATACCAGCTTCAACGCCGGCTTCTCGCCATAATCGTCATAGCGCTCATTGATGCCGGCGATACAGAACGTGATTTCTTCCAGCAAGTCCGGCACTTGCGCCTTCATTGCTTCCGCATCCTGCACAACAATGTCGAGCACTTCGTTCGGTTTCAAACGGAACTGCGTCATGTTTTCGTCATCGCGCAGATAGCTGAGGCAATCAACCCAGGCGTCCATGCTGTTGCCGTAGAACTCGGGGAAACCGAAGGCTTGCACGCATTGCGCGTGAAAGCTCGCTTCGTCGGTGATGTCTTTTCCATTCAGGATGGCAGTGGCCATGGTCTTCCTCAGTTCTTCAGCGACAGCACATCCTGCATGTCGAACAGGCCGGTCGGCTTGTCGGCCAGGAAACGCGCGGCGCGCAGGGCGCCGTGGGCGTAGGTGACGCGGCTGCTCGACTTGTGGCTGATCTCGATGCGCTCGCCGATGCCGGCAAACAGCACCGTATGATCGCCGACGATATCGCCGCCGCGGATGGTGGCAAAGCCGATGGTCGACGGGTCGCGTTCGCCCGTCACGCCTTCGCGGCCGTACACGGCGCATTCCTTCAGGTCGCGGCCCAGGGCGCCGGCCACCACTTCACCCATTTGCAGGGCGGTGCCCGATGGCGCATCGACCTTGAAGCGGTGATGCGCTTCGATGATCTCGATATCATAGCCTTCGGACAGGCTTTTCGCGGCCAGTTCCAGCAGCTTCATGGTGACATTCACGCCCACGCTCATGTTCGGCGCGAACATGATGGCCGTCTTTTCGGCGGCGGCGGCAATGGCGGCCTTGCCCGCATCATCGAAACCCGTGGTGCCGATGATCATCTTGATGCCATGCTCGGCGCAATACGCCAGGTGCTGCAAAGTGCCTTCGGGACGCGTGAAGTCGATCAGGTAATCGGCGCCGGCCAGGCCGGTGGCCAGATCGGATGCGATCAGCACGCCGGCAGGCTTGCCGAGAAAGGCAGCAGCATCCTGGCCGACGGAAGGCGATCCAGCGCGGTCGAGGGCGCCGGCCAGCACGGCGTCGGGCGCATTGCTGACCGCTTCGATCAGGATATGGCCCATGCGGCCGCTGGCGCCAGCGATGGCAATTTTCAGTTCAGTCATTTTATTCTCTTACAGCAACTTATTTGGTGGGTTCGGCAGCAGGTGCAGGCTCGGCGGCAGGTGCAGGCGTCACTTCCGGCTTACTCACAGGAATGGCGGGCGCGGCATCGGCCGGCACAGGCACGGCGCTTGGCGCCACGGGCGATGGCACGGCGGCGGCAGGCACGTCGGCCTTGGCGACCTTGGCGAACGGCGACGGGCCGGCGATACGGTCGATGTATTCTTTCTCCGTCGGCAAGTTGCCGCCTTCGAAACGTTCAACCTTGCCATCCTTGCCGAAGTACACGACCACGCGGCTGCTGGTGGTTTCGCCACTGCCCCGGGCCAGGCGGAATGGATAATCCCAGCGGTCGGCATGGAAGATATCGGTCAGCAGCGAGGTGCCGAGGACGAAACGCACCTGGTCGCGCGTCATGCCCACTTTCAACTGGGCCAGCATCTCTTCGGAGACAAAGTTGCCTTGTTGAATGTCAGGACGGTAGGGCGAGAAAAACCACATGAATTTTTGCAGCGGCGTAATGGTGGTCGTTTGTGCGCCCTGTTCGGGGACCAGTTCCTTGCCTTCTTTTTGAGCAGCTGCCGGTTTTTCGCCAAGGATGCCACGGCTGGCGCAGCCGGACATGGCCAGCGCGACACAGACCATGCCTGCCACGACTGGTGCTCGAAATGAAATACGGTGCCAGAGAGATGGCAATACAGCCGGTGTTACGCGCATAAATGACCTCAATTTGATGAACAAAACGCCAGGAGTGGCCGGCCTGCCAAAAAATGCATATTTTGGCACTCCCCGCTAAAACGCTATATGATAAAGCACCTGACCCACATACGAGCAACAAACATGAGTAACAATC
The DNA here is from genome assembly GCF_030587275.1 of Janthinobacterium sp. SUN128. Taxonomy (NCBI): domain Bacteria; kingdom Pseudomonadati; phylum Pseudomonadota; class Betaproteobacteria; order Burkholderiales; family Oxalobacteraceae; genus Janthinobacterium; species Janthinobacterium sp. SUN128. The sequence continues at coordinate 4,288,861 of NZ_JAPWHY010000001.1, forward strand.
CTAGTGATCTCAAGGCAAGCGGCCTGAAAGCCACCCTGCCACGGCTGAAGATACTCGATATCTTCCAGAGTAGCCCGGTACGCCACCTGACCGCGGAAGACGTCTACAAGATTCTGCTGGCCGACAATATGGATGTCGGCTTGGCAACTGTCTACCGCGTCCTGACGCAATTCGAACAGGCAGGCTTGCTCAACCGCAACCATTTTGAAACCGGCAAGGCGATTTTCGAACTCAACGAAGGTTCCCACCACGACCACCTAGTGTGCCTCGACTGTGGCCGGGTCGAAGAATTCTTCGACGAAGACATCGAAGTGCGCCAGCAAAAGGTAGCCGAAGAGCGCGGCTTCAAGATCGCCGAACACGCCTTGGCCATCTATGGCAACTGCATCAAGACGGCTTGCCCGCACAAAACCGCCTGACCACAGCTGGCCGCTCCCACGGGGCGGCTGGCGCGCCAGGCAGTACGATCAATGATGGCTGAGCGCGCTTGACAGCAACTTGGCCGTGATATCGACAATCGGGATGACGCGCTCGTAGGCCATGCGCGTCGGTCCGATCACTCCCAGCGTGCCCACGATCTTGCCGTTGACTTCATACGGCGCCGTCACCACGCTCATCTCATCCATCGGCACCAGGTTCGATTCGCCGCCGATGAATATCTGCACGCCCGTCGCCTTGCTCGATACGTCGAGCAGCTGCATCAAACCCGTTTTTTGCTCGAACATGTCGAACATCTGGCGCAGCGAATGCATATTCGATGACAGATCGCTCACGCTGAGCAAGTTGCGCTCGCCGGAAATCACCATGTCATCGCTATGGTCGGCCATCGCTTCGCTGCCCGCTTCCACGGCCGCCTGCATCAGGCTGCCCATATCGTCGCGCAACTGGCGCAATTCGCCCTGCAGGCGCACGCGCACGGCATCGAATGACAGGCCGCCATAATTCTGGTTGATGTAATTGGCCGATTGCACCAGTTGCGCCGGCGTATAGTCGGCCTCCGTCAGCAATAAACGGTTCTGCACGTCGCCGCCGGGAGCGACGATGACGAGCAGGATGCGTTTTTCGGACAGGCGCAGGAATTCGATTTGCTGGAATACGGATTCGCGGCGCGGAGTGAGCACGACGCCGGCAAACTGCGACAGCGACGACAGCATCTGCGCCGCGTTGGCGATGGTTTTTTGCGGTTGCGGCGTCTGCAGGCGCATGCGCGACTCCACCAGATGCTCGTCCAGGTGCCGGACGGTCAGCAAGGTATCGACAAAGATGCGGTAGCCGCGCGGCGTGGGGATGCGTCCGGCCGAGGTGTGAGGGCTGGACACATAACCGAGCTCTTCCAGGTCGGCCATGATGTTGCGGATCGTGGCCGGCGACAGGTCCAGGCCGGAAATTTTCGACAAGGCGCGCGAACCGACCGGCAGGCCGTCGGCGATATATCGCTCGACCAGGGCTTTCAGCAGTGTTTGGGCACGTGTATCGAGTTGCATGGTGTTTTATTTAAGCAAGTATGTTGTTAAGCAAGCGGCAACGAAAGCGGCCGAACGTGCATCAACAGCGCCTATTATGCACGTTCGCCCGCCCGGCGGCGATCAATCTTCCAGTTGCCCCTGCAGCCACAGCAGCAATTCATCGAAGTTGGCGCAGATGGCGTCGGGCTGCACGCCGGCGGCCAGGTGCGCATCGCTGCCCTTGCGGTTCATCCACACGGCGCGCATGCCCGCCCCTTGCGCTCCCGTGACGTCGAAATACAGGTCGTCGCCGACATACACGGCCTCATGCGGCGCCACGCCCAGCGCGGCGCAAGCGGCCAGGAAGATGCTCGCGTCAGGCTTGGCCACGCCGAAATCGCTGGCGGCGATGGAGACTTTAAAATGCTGTGCCAGACCGATAATTTCAAGGTCCGCATTGCCATTCGAAATCGAGCCGACCAGCATGCGCTGGCCCATCCAGGCAAGGCCAGGCAAGACGTCGTCATACGGCTGGACGCGATGGCGCGCAGCCAGGAACTGCGCGATGGCGCCATCGACCAGGACAGGATCCTCGCCGGCAGCCTCGAATGCCGCCAGCAAGCCCGCGCGGCGTAACTCGATCAGGTTGCCATGGAAATGCGGTTGTTCATGGAGCATGGCCAGGCGGTGCTGGCGCAGCACCTCGATGGAAAACTGCTGCGCCACCTTGGGCGCATGCGTGGCCAGCCAGTCGTGCAGCAGGGTTTCCGCTGCGGCAATCACGGGCGCGATGGGCCACAAGGTATCGTCGAGGTCGAACAGGATGGCCTTGGGCGGCACGGCAGGTTTTACAGGGGCAAGAGACATGGGATTCACGGTGGATGCCACGCCACAGTGCGCAGCCTGCCTCTATTGTCGCATTGATCGCCGCCGCCGGCATGGCTGCGCCTCCATGAAATGGGGCCGGGCCAGCGCTTCCCGGCGAAAAATTGTTACAGGGTGATACAAGGCAAGATCATTCAGCTTGCCAGATAGACTAAAATAGGCGCCATTCCAATGCGGCGCCAGCGTCCGCGTTGCGCTACCCAACCTAATTCGTTTTGGAGAATGTATGAAAAATTTGTACCTGCGCTCGATGCTGGCGGCGGCTTGCGCCGTCACACTGGCAGCCTGCGGTGGCAGCGGCGGCAACCTGTATTTGCAAGGCCAAGTCGTCGGCCTGGCCAAAGATGGCCTGATTCTCCTGAATGACGGGGAAAGCTTGCCGATTCCTGCGGGCCAGGCCAGCTTTGTTTTCACCAAGCTGGTCAAGAACGATGACCGCTACAATATCACTATCGCACAACAGCCCAAGGGTGCCGTTTGCACCATTATCAATGGCGTCGGCAAGGCATCGAGCTACTCCGTGACCACGGCCCAGGTGAACTGCCAGACCAACGCCTACCCGCTGAGCGGCACGGTCACGGGCCTGACCACGGATGGTTTGCGCCTGGTGATGGGCCCCAACGGCACCACCCTGCTGGCTGGCGCCACCACCTACGAATTCAAAAGCGTTGATGACGGCGCCTCGTACGGCATTTCCATACTGGCTCAGCCAACGGGCCTGACGTGCCGCTTCCAGGGTTCCAGCAGTGCCGATGGCAGCGATACGGTCGGCAAGATGGGATCTGCCGCCACGACCGCAGCCACACTCGACTGCAAGCCGCAGTAATCCTTGCGATCCGTCACCTATTTTTGGAGAAATACATGAAGTTATCCTGCTTGCGCCCTATCGCCGCACTGCTGCTGACCTTGGGACTGGCCGCTTGCGGCGGCAAGGCCTCGTATGATGTCAGCGGCACGATCTCAGGCTTGAACAATGAAGGACTGATCCTGGTCAATAGCGGCGACTCCCTGCCGGTTCCTGCGGGGAAAACAGCGTTTACCTTTGCCAAGCGCATCGACTATGGTACCGACTACAACATCACCATCCAGCAGCAACCGGCGCACATGACTTGCAGCATCAGCGGTGGTTCCGGTTCGGCTGGTCATTACCTCACTATCAGCGCCGCTGTTGCTTGCGCGCAAAACAGATATACCGTGGGTGGCACGATTTCCGGCCTGACGGTGGACGGTCTGGTGCTGATTAACGGTAGTACCACAACAACAGTGGTCAAGGACGCCACGACCTTTACCATGGCCGGCTCCGTCGCCTATGGCGATACCTATGGCGTCAGCGTCTCCGTGCAGCCGAAGGGTCTGCTGTGCGTCGTACAGCCGGGCACAGGCGGCGGCACCATGGGCGAAGCGAATGTGACATCGGTAAAGGTCGCCTGCAATCCGGCCTAAGTTGTAGTAACGGTAGCCGCCAGGCGGCTACCGGGAAGAGATATCATGAAAATCTATATTTGATATTCAAAATATAAATTGGAGTTATATGTGGCGATGCAGCATAATGCATCTGTCTCCTCCAACTCTTCCAAGAATTGGATTTAGCCCGCTTTTACCAGCGGGCTTTTTTTTGCCCAAAATTCCTCAGGCAGGCTTGTTCAAGCCCGGCTGCAGCATTTGCACGATGCTGGAGAAATCCTGCTGCGCATAACCGGCTTGCGCATGCATCTGGTACAACTGGCGCACCAGACCGCCCAAGGGCGTGGGCGCATTCGCCGACAGGGCCGACTGCTGCGCCAGGCCCAGGTCCTTCAGCATCAGCGCCGTGCCGAAGCCGCCCGTGTAATTGCGCGACGCGGGCGTGCCGTCCATGACTCCCGGCCACGGGTTGTACACTTCCAGGGTCCAGTTGCGGCCCGAGCTCTTGGCCATGATGTCGGACAACACTTTCGGGTCCAGGCCATGCGCCACGCCCAGGTTCAGCGCCTCCGCCGTACCGGCCATCAAAATACCCAGCAGCATGTTGTTGCAAATCTTCGCCACCTGGCCCGCACCCGCCTCGCCCGCATGGAAGATGTTCTTGCCCATCTTCTCCAGCAAAGGCCGCGCCTGCTGCAAGGCCGCTTCGCTGCCACCGACGATGAAGGTCAGGGTACCGGCCGCCGCGCCCGCCGTGCCGCCCGAGACGGGCGCATCGATCATTGCAAAGCCGCGTTCGCTGGCCGCCTGCGCCACCTGGCGCGCCACGTCGGCGGCGATGGTGCTGCAATCGATGAACAAGGCGCCCGGCTTGGCCGAGTCCAGCACGCCACCGGCCGCCAGGTACAGTTCCTGCACGTGCTTGTTGGCTGGCAGCATGGTAATGACGGCGTCGGCCGTCTGTACGGCCGCGCTGGCGGACGCTGCCGCCGTGGCGCCCGCCTCGACCAGCGAAGCCACTGCCGCTGGCGCCAGGTCGAACACGGACACGTGGAAGCCGGCGGCCACCAGATTGCGGGCCATCGGCGCGCCCATGTTGCCCAGGCCGATAAAAGCGATATGTTGCATGGTGAAAGTCTCCAGTTATTCTTTTATTTAAGGTAGATCCGCCAATGGATGCTGTGTCCACGGCGCCGCAAAATACTCGTCCAGATACGCTGCGCTGACGTCGGCCAGGCTTGCCGGCTGCCACTGCGGCGCGTTGTCCTTGTCGATCAGCAAGGCGCGCACGCCTTCGCGGAAATCGGCATGGGCGCAGCATTGCACGGCAACGATCAATTCCAGCTGGAACACTTGCGCCAGGCTCAGATGCCGCGTGCGTTCGCGCATGGCCCACACCAAAGCGGCCGAAGTGGGCGCGCCCTTGTCCAGCGAGTGGGCCGCCTTTTGCAGCCACGCCGAATCGCCGTCATACGCGGCAATGGCGGCCACCACTTCAGGCAAGGTGGGCGCTTGCGTCAAGGCGGCGATGGCGTCGAAGTTGGCGCGCACTTCCGAGACGGGCAACACCGTCGTTGGCGCCGAAAAGCCGCGCAGCAACCGGTCCAGCTGTTCGCTGTTCGCCTGCGGACTCGCTTGCCATTGCGCCAGTGCCAGCGCGTCGAGCACCATGGCCCGCTCTTCCTGGCGCAGGAAATAGTCGCCGAGACCCGCAAACAGGGCATCGGCCGCGTTCAATGGCGCGCCCGTCAAGCCCAGGAACAGGCCGCTGCGTCCCGGCATGCGGCCCAGGAACCAGCTGCCGCCCACGTCGGGAAACAGGCCAATGGTGATTTCCGGCATGGCGATGCGCGTGCTTTCCGTCACCACGCGGTGACTGGCGCCGGCCATCAGGCCCAGGCCGCCGCCCATGACGATGCCGCCGCCCCACACCATCAGCGGCTTTGCATAGGTATGGATGCGGTGGTCGAGCCGGTATTCTTCGGCAAAGAAGGCCAGCGCCTGCGGGTTAGGCACGACGCCCGGCTGCTCGACGATGGCCGTGCGCAGGCTGCGCACGTCGCCGCCCGCGCAGAAAGCCTTGTCGGTCGACGATTGCAGCACCACGCAGGCGATGGCAGCGTCGCTGGCCCAGCGCACGAGAGCGCCATCGATGGCGCGTATCATGTCCAGGGTCAAGGCATGCAAGGACTTTGGCGCATCGAGGGTGATGACGCCCAGCTTCATGCCGCCGGGACAGTCGCGTTCCTCGATTTTCACAGTTTCAATCAGGGTACTTTCAGCCATTCTTCCACTCCGCCGGACGTTTTTCCAGGAACGCTTGCACGCCTTCTTTCTGGTCTTGCGTATCGAACAGGCCCAGGAACAGGGTGCGTTCATCGGGCAGGGAGTTGACCAGCGGATGGCTGCGCGCGCCCTGGATCAGGGTCTTGCACGCCGTCACGCTGCTGGGGCTTTGACGGGCCACCTTGGCGGCCAGGGCCAGCGCCGTGGCGGCAGCCTTGCCGGTTGGCACGACTTCCTCGACCAGGCCGATAGCCAGCGCCTTGGCCGCATCGACCCGTTCGCCACATAAAATCATGCGCTTGGCCCAGCCTTCGCCCACCAGCCACGGCAAGTGCTGCGTGCCGCCCGCGCACGGCAGCAAGCCGACGGACGCTTCCGGCAAAGCCATCTGCGCATGTTCTTCAGCAATACGGATGTCGCAGGCCAGCGCACATTCGAGTCCGCCGCCCATGGCATAGCCATTGATGGCGGCAATGCTGACGCCGCGAAACGCGGACAACGCCTCGAACGCCTCGCCAAACGCGGCGGCCATGGCGAACGCCGTGTCCTTGTTGCCATCGGCAAACACCTTCAGATCGGCACCGGCAGAGAAGAACTTGGCGCCGCCGCCCGTGATCACGAGAGCGTACACGTCCGGGTCGGCATTCAGGTCGGCCACCAGTTGCGTCAGCGCGTTCAGGCTGGCCTGGGTCCACGTATGGGCGGGCGGGTTGTCGAGCGTCACCAGGGCCGTATGGCCATGGCGTTCCAGCAGCAAATTTGTATACACTTTGGTCATCGCAGATTCTCCGTGGCGCCGTCTTTCAAAATCGCTCGCGCGACGATCAGGCGCATGATTTCATTCGTCCCTTCCAGGATCTGGTGCACCCGCGTATCGCGCACATGGCGCTCGAGCGGGTACTCGCGGATGTAGCCATAGCCGCCATGCAATTGCAACGCATCGTTGGCAACATTAAAACCCACATCCGTGGCGAAACGTTTTGCCATGGCGCAATATGCCGTGGCGTCGGGGCTTTCCTGGTCCAGTTTCCACGCCGCCAGGCGCACCATCTGGCGCGCCGCCACCAGTTCCGTCAGCATGTCGGCCAGCTTGAATTGCAGCGCCTGGAATTGCGCCAGCTCGCGGCCGAACTGCGTGCGCTCCTTCATGTACGCTTGCGCCCGCGTGAGGGCTGCCTGCGCCGTGCCCACCGAGCACACGGCGATATTGATGCGCCCGCCATCGATGCCCTTCATGGCAATGGCAAAGCCTTCGCCTTCCACGCCCAGCAAGTTCGCTGCCGGCACTTTCACCTGGTCAAAGCTGATGATGCGCGTGGGCTGGCTGTTCCAGCCCATCTTTTCTTCCTTCTTGCCATACACGATGCCGGGCAGATTGGCCGGCACGGCAAAGGCGGAAATACCGGCCGCGCCCTCGCCGCCGGTTCTCGCCATGACGATCAGCATGTCCGTCTGGCCCGCGCCGGAAATGAAGGCCTTCGTGCCGTCGAGAACATAAAAATCGCCCTCCTTCACTGCCTTGGTGCGCAGGGAGGCCGCGTCGGAGCCCGACTGCGGTTCCGTCAGGCAATAGCTGGCCAGTTTCTGGCCGGCGGCCAGGGCCGGCACCCATTCGTCGCACAGGGCTTCCTGCCCCCAGCGCGACAGCATCCAGGTAGCCATGTTGTGGATGGTGATATAGGCCGTGGTCGAGGTGCAGCCACCTGCCAGCTCTTCAAACACGATGGCCGCATCCTGGCGGGAGAGGCCAAGGCCGCCCCAGCGCTGCGGCGTGTAGAGGCCGCAAAAGCCCATCTCGCCCGCCTTGGCGATGGTTTCCACGGGAAAAATCGATTCCGCGTCCCAATGGGCCGCGTGCGGCGCCAGTTCGCCTTCGGCAAACGCGCGCGCCGCCTGCTGGAACTCGCGCTGCTCGTCGCTCAGTTCAAAGTCCATGCCAGCTCCTTATTTGAGGCTGATGGTGGTATTGACCTTGCCCACCGAGGCCGCGTCCGTGAACCAGCGCTGGGTGATCGTTTGCGTCTGCGTGTAGAACAGCACGACTTGCTTGCCGAACGGACCCAAATCGCCCAGTTTCGAGCCGCGCGAACCCGTAAAGCTGAACAGGGGAACGGGCACGGGGATGGGCACGTTGATGCCGACCTGGCCCACGTCGATTTCTTCCTGGAAGTAGCGCGCGGCTGCACCGCTTTGCGTAAACAGCGCCGTGCCGTTGCCGTTCGGATTTGCGTTCACCAGGGCAATCGCTTCATCCAGGGTATCGACTTCGACGACGATCAATACGGGGCCAAAGATTTCCTGGTCATACACGACCATGCCCGGTTTCACGCCGGACAGAATCGTCGGACCGACGAAGTTACCGTTCGGATAGCCATCGACCTTGACGTCGCGGCCATCGAGGGTCAGCACGGCGCCCTGTTCGATGCCCTTGGCGACCAGGCTGAACACGCGCTCTTTCGCCGCGCACGAGATGACGGGGCCCAGGTCCGGATTGTCCTTGCCCGCGCCGACCGTCAGGGTTTGCGCCTTGGCCGACAATTCCGGCAGCCATTCGCGCGCTTCGCCCACCAGCACCGCCACCGATGCCGCCATGCAGCGCTGGCCGGCGGCGCCGAAACCCGCACCCAGCAGCTGGTTCAGGGTCTGTTCTTTATTTGCATCCGGCAAGACGACGGCGTGGTTCTTGGCGCCCATCATGCATTGCGCGCGCTTGCCGTTCAGGCTGGCGCGCTGGTACACATGCGTGCCCACCTTGCTGGAACCGACGAAGGAAATCGCCTTGATGTCCGGGTGGTCGCACAGGGCGTTGACCACGTCTTCGCCGCCGTGAATGACGTTCAGCACGCCAGCCGGAATACCCGCCTGCAAGGCCAGGCGCACGAGCTTTTCCGTCACGAGCGGATCTTGCTCCGATGGTTTCAGCACGAAGGTATTGCCGCAGGCAATCGCCATCGGGAACATCCACAGCGGGATCATGGCGGGGAAATTGAACGGGGTAATGCCGGCGCACACGCCCAGCGGCTGCATCACGCTGTAGGTATCGACGCCGCCAGCCACGTTTTGCGCGTATTCGCCCATTTGCAGGGTGCCGATATTGGCCGCATGTTCCACCACTTCCAGGCCGCGGAAGACGTCGCCTTCCGCATCGAGCAGGGTCTTGCCCTGTTCCATCGTCAAGGTGGCGGCCAGGTCGGCCATGTTTTCGCGGATCAGCTGCTGAAGCTTGAGGAAGATGCGCGCACGCGCGCCGATCGGCGTCTTGCGCCAGGTTTTGAAGGCCCGCTGGGCCGAGGCGATAGCCGCGTTGACTTCCTCCGGCGTGGCGAACGGTACCTTGGCCAGTACTTCCTGCGTGGCCGGGTTGACGACGTCGCGCCAGACGGTGGTTTGGGATTCAACCCACTCGCCGTTGATCAAGAGGGGAACAGTTGGAATAGCGTTTTGCGTGGTCACTCGAAGTCTCCTGGTGTGGGTATATGTCTGTTTGCATTATTCGCACAATAGCTGCCACAAACAAGGCGTGAAAATGCGAGATAATGCAAAGCTGAATCTGTTAATCTGCAAATGTTGTAAATTTGCAGATTCCACAAACCGGGGAAGAGGAAACGCGATGGCAAAGGTTTTCATGGGCGTGCGCCTGCAGCGGCTGCGCGAGGAACGGCGCATGACGCAGGTGGCGCTGGCCAAGTCCCTGGGCATTTCACCCAGCTACCTGAACCAGATGGAACGCAACCAGCGTCCGCTGACGGTACCGATTTTATTGCGCATCGGCACCGTGCTGGGCGTCGATCCGCAAATCTTTTCCGAACACGACAGCGCCAGCCTGGTGGCCGACGTGCGCGACGTGTTCGGCGAATTGCCCGATGCGCCGCCCACGTCGATGGCGGAACTCAAGATGCTGGTGGAAAACATGCCGGAGCTGGCGCGCTCGATTTTGCTCTTGCAGCGGCGCTACCGGGTCATGGCGGAACGGGCCGACACCCTGGCTGCGCGTCTCGACGACGGCAGCCGCGGCGCCAGTTCGGCAGCCCCGTCCACGGACGAGGAAGTGCGCGAATACCTGAACCGGCGGCAGAACTACATCGATGAACTGGACCGGGCGGCGGAGCTGGTGGCCGGGGAATTCGATCCCGCCCTGCGCACGCCCGATGCGCTGCAAGGCCGCTTGCTGGAGCGCCACGGCGTCAAGGTGCAACTGTCCGATGGCGACGCGGGCATGGTGCGCAAGCACCGCTACGACGCCCAGCAACAGATATTGTGGCTACCCGACACCCTGACGGGCGGCCAGCGCGCCTTCCAGATGGCGGCGCAAATCAGCTTGCTCGAGCACAGCGAGCTGATCGACGCCCTGGTGCTGGCGGCAGGATTCTCCAGTGCAGCCGCGCAAACGAGCGCGCGCCTGGCGTTTTCCAATTATTTCGCCGGCGCCTTGCTGATGCCGTATCAACGCTTTTTGCAGGCGGCGGAAGCGCGCGCCTACGATATCGAGCGCCTGGCGCACCAGTTCGGCGTGGGTTTTGAAGCCGTGTGCCACCGCCTGAGCACCATGCAGCGCCCCGATGCGGCGGGATTGCCATTCTTCTTCGTGCGCGTCGACCGCGCCGGCAATGTTTCGAAGCGCCAGTCGGCCACGGACTTCCATTTTTCCAGGGTGGGCGGCACGTGCCCCCTGTGGATCGTGTACGACGCCTTCAGCCATCCGGGCCAGGTGCTGACGCAAGTGGCCAGCATGCCGGACGGCTGCACATACCTATGGATCGCACGCCAGGTCAGCACGGCCTCGCCGGGCTTCCGGGCACCGGGCAAGACCTTTGCCGTGGCGCTGGGCTGCGACATCTCGCAGGCGCACCGATTGATCTATTCGAAGGGGCTCGATTTGCACGACCCGAGCAGCGCCACGCCGATCGGCACGGGCTGCAAGGTGTGCGAGCGGCAGGCGTGCCCGCAGCGGGCGTTTCCATCCTTGCTGCTGGCGCCGCCGCCCGTATCGGCTTAGGACTCGTCGACCACGCGGGCGCGCAGCGCGTCGAATTCGCGCGTGAATTCCGCGCGCCAGTCGCGCCGCGTGGATTCATCGATCCAGGCCGCGTCGAGGCCATTCAACATGAAGCCGCGCATGTCGTCCAGGCCGAAGCCGAATTCGCGCATCATCATCCACGCGCCCGTCGGCGTCACGTGGTGCAGGGTCGGGTCGTCCGTGTTCGGATGCAGTTTCAAGCCCAGTTTGGCCATGGCGCGGATCGGGTGGTCCAGCGCCCAGCGCTCGGGCGCCAGGGTGCGCAGATAGTAGGAATTGGTCGGCACCACCGTAAACACGAGGCCCCGCTCCACGCAGCGCTGCGCCAGTTCCGGATTGTCGACAATCGTGTAGCCATGGTCGACCCGGTCCACCTGCAGTTGCTCGATGGCCGTCGCCACGTTCATCCACGGCATGCCGAATTCGCCCGCGTGCGCCGTGCATTTGAAGCCGGCCTCGCGTGCGGCGCGGTAGGCTTCGATGAAGAGCTCGGGCGGGCGGTCGTTTTCGCGGTAGTCGATGCCGATGCCGATGACTTCCGGCGCGCGGTGCGCCTTCATCCATTCCACCATCTGCACGGCTTCCGCAGGAGCGGCTTCGCGGTCAATGCTGGGAATCAAACGGCCGATCACGCCGAAATCGCGCTGCGCATCGCGGATGGCGGCCACGATGGCGTCTTGCGCCGCGTCATAGCGGATGCCCGACACGCGCACGGTGCCGGTGGGGTTCCAGAAGAACTCCGCATAGCGCACGCCATGGCCATGCACGTCTTCCAGGTATTCGTAGGCGAGGCAATACAGGTCCGTCGGCGAGACGATTAGGTGCGCGTCGAGCGCGCGCAGCACGCGCAGCACGCCGACGGGCTTGTCGCCGCGCGTATAGAACGCGTCGATGTCCTCGGGGGTGACGACATTGCCCGTCTTGGCGGCCAGCGCGCGGAAAGTAGCCTGGCGCACCGTGCCAAACAGGTGGCAATGCAGCTCCACTTTCGGCATGGCGCGTAAAAACTGTTCAATGCTCAGGGGGGAATTAGACATGAAACTCGTTTCGTAATGAAGTGGATCAGGCGAGAATGCCGGCCAGGCGCTGCATCAGCAGTTCAATGGCGGCCGGGCCATCGGCCAGCATCGCCACCTGCGTGTTGATGGGCGCGCGGCGCGGCACGCGGAACTCGCACACCGTCATGCCGCGCGTCAGCTCGCCCGTCAATTCGATGGCCACGTGGGCGCTCTGGAACTGGAACAGCTGCGGCGCTTCCAGGTACAGGGCCACCACCGGGTCGTACATCGGCATGGGTACGGAACCATCGCTGCTGCGGATGCGCACATACGCTTCCAGGTAGCCGGCCAGCCGCTGGGCGCGCGGCGTGCCGATGGCGCGCAGCTGCGCCACCTCCAGTTTAGTGACCAGCAGTTGGCGGCACAGGTTCAGGCCGAACATGCGCAGCGGGATGCCGGCCTGGAAGACCTGGGCGGCCGCTTCCGGGTCCGCATAGATATTGAATTCCGCCGCCGCCGTGTGGTTGCCCTGGTCGGTCGAGCCGCCCATCAGGATGATTTCAACGATTTTTTCCGCGATGTCGGGCGCGCGGCTCAAGGCCGTGGCCAGGTTCGTCATCGGCGCGATCGCCATGATGGTGATCTGGCCGGGATGCTTGCGCACGGCGGCGATCAGGGCGTCGACGGCGTGGCCGGCAGCGTCACTGGCCGCGCCGGGCGGCAGGATCTCGCCAGTGGTGGGCATGCCGCTGTCGCCGAGGATGCGCTGCGCCGTTTCGATGACGCCGGCCAGCGGCTCTTCGCAGCCGCGGTAGATGGGCACCGTCAAGCCATCATGGGCCTTGATGCGCAAGGCGTTGTCGTAGGTGATGTCGACGGGCGCATTGCCCGCCACCACGCTCACGCCCAGCCACTCGATACCGGGATTGCTGCCCAGGAGCAGCATCGTCAGCCAGTCGTCGAAACCGGGATCGGTATCGAGCCAGATCTTTTTCAAGGCTTGGGTCATGATGGTTTCCATTCAGAAATCAGGCGCCCAGCCACAGGGCGCTGTCGGACGGCAGCACGAAGGACACGGCCGTGCCCTCGCGCCAGGCGGCGCCGCCGGCCGCGCAAATGCCCTTGACCTGGCCCAGCGGCGTTTGCAGCAGGTATTCGACGGTGTCGCCGAGGAAGCCACGTGCCAGCACGGTACCCGGGTATTGCCCCGCAGCGTCGTCGGCCGCGCACACGCGCACCTTGTCCGGACGCCAGCCCAGCACCGTGGTACCGGCAGCAACGGGAGACGTGTACGGCAGGCTGGCGCCCGCATGGTGCAGCGCGCCGTCGCGGTAGTCGAACAGGTTCTCGAAGCCCATGAAGTTGGCAACGAAGCGCGTCGACGGCGTATTGAAGACGGCTTCCGGCGCGGCCAGCTGCTCGATGCGCCCGCCGTTCATGACGACGATGCGGTCGGACAGGGCCAGCGCTTCTTCCTGGTCATGCGTCACGTACAGCATGGTGATGCCCAGTTCGCGCTGGATGCGGCGCAACTCGGCGCGCATCTGCACGCGCAGCTTGGCGTCCAGGTTCGACAGCGGTTCGTCCAGCAGCAGCAGGGCCGGTTCGACGACGATGGCGCGCGCCAGCGCCACGCGCTGCTGCTGGCCACCGGACATCTGCGCCGGCAAGCGCGTTTCAAAGCCCGTCAGGCCGACGGCGGCGATCACCGCTTCCACCTTCGTTTTCAGCAGGGCCGGCGCCACCTTGCGCAGGCGCAAACCAAAAGCGATATTGTCATACACGTTCAGGTGCGGAAACAGCGCATACGACTGGAAGACCATGCCGATATTGCGCTTGTTCGGCGCCAGCTTGCCGATTTCTCGGCCGTCGAGCACGATGCGGCCCGACTGCAGCGGCATCAGGCCGGCGATGGCGCGCATGGTGGTGGTCTTGCCGCAGCCGCTGGGGCCCAGCAGGGAAATCAGTTCGCCCTGCTCGACGTGCAAGTCCAGGTCTTTCACGGATGTCGTGTTCTTGGCGTAGCCGAGGTTCAGCTTGTGCAGTTCCAGATAACTCATGGTGTGTTGCCTCTTACATGTATTTAGAAATGCCCAGCACCTTCTCGGTCACCATCACGAAGGCCATGGTGAACAAGACCAGCAAGGTCGACAGGGCAGCGATCGACGGATCGAAACTGTTTTCCATATGGCCCAGCATCTCGATCGGCAAGGTGCTGATGCCAGGGCCCGTCAGGAAAAGCGAGACGGGCACCTGGTTGAACGAAGTGACGAAGGCGAGGAAGAAGGCGGCGATCACGGCGTTGCGGATATTCGGCAGCACGATCATGAAGAACGCCCGCAGGCGCGATGCGCCCAGCGTAATGGCCGCATCCTCGATATCCACGCGCAAATTCACCAGGCTGGCGTACACCACGCGTACCGAGTACGGAATCAGCAGCGCGATGTGGCCGATCAGCAGGCCCACGTAAACGGGCGCGTTGATGGTCAGCACCAGGTGGTGCAGCAAGCCCAGCCCGACGAGGATGGCGGGAATGATCAGCGGCGACGTCAGTATCTGACGGATGGCGCCGATGCCGGGCGGCGGCATGCGCGAAAACGCATACGCGACGGGTATGCCCAGCAGCAGCGCGATCACGGTGGCGATCAGGCCGATTTCCAGGCTGGTCTGGAAGGCGCGGCGGAACTCGGGCGCCGACCACACTTCGATGATCCAGCGCAGCGAGTACGACTCGGGCGGGAACGCCAGCGTCTCGCCGCCGCTAAAACCGGCCAGCACGACGATGGCGAATGGCCCCAGCAGGAACAGGAATACCAGCCATAAAACGGCACGTGAAAACAGGCTTTCTTTCATACGGAACTCCGGCTCGAGGAAATACGTTTAAGGCCGGCATTCACCAGCAAAGTCATGCAGACGAGGATGACGGCGATGACATTCGCCGCGCCGAAATCGCTCTCCACGCTGACCTTCTGGTACAGCAGGGTTTCCAGCATCAGCACCTTGGTGCCGCCCAGCAGTGCTGGCGTCACATAGGCCGTCACGCAGCCCGTAAACACCAGGGTGCCGCCGACGACCAGGCCTTCCTGCGTCAGCGGCAGGGTGACCTTGCAAAACACTTGCCATGGATTGGCGCCCAGGGTGGCGGCAGCCGGTTCCACGTCGCGCGGCAGGTTTTCCAGCGCGCCCGCCAGCGACATCAGCATCAATGGCAGCAGCAGTTGCAGCAGGCCGACAAACACGGCGAATTCGCTGAACAGCAAACGCAGCGGCTCTTCCGTCAAGCCCATGTTGACGAGTGCCGCGTTGACGGCGCCGTTACGGCCCAACAGCACGATCCAGGCATAGGTACGCGCGATCGGCGAGACCATCAGCGGCAGGATCATCATGCCAACCACCAGCCCGCGCCACTTCGGCGACACGCGTGCCACGGCTTGCGCGGCCGGGTAGCCGAGGATGATCGACGCCAGCGTCACCAGCGCGGCAATGCGCAGGGTGCGCCAGAAGATGGTGCGGTTGAATTCCTGCGAGAAGAATTCGATGAAGCGGTCGAAGCCCCACTGCATGCCGTCACCGACACGGAAGGCGTCGACCAGCAAGGCCAGCACGGGCAGCAGGAAGCAGACGATGATAAAGATCAGCGCCGGCAGGACCAGCAGCAGTCCCAGGCGCTTTTTTGGATCAGCAAACATGGTGTTTTCTCCTCGTCACCACTATTTGCTCATGGCCTTGTTCCACTGCGTCATCCAGTTCGTGCGCTGCTTGAGGATGGTTTCCGGCTTGACGAATTTCAGCGAATTGATCTGGTCGGCGCCATAGGTATTGAATTGCGCGGCCGCCACCGACAGGCGCACGTCCTTGTTGACGGGCGAGTCGACCAGGTTGGTGGCCAGCTGCGTCTGCACTTCCTTGGACAGCCAGAAATCCATCAGCTGGTAGGCCAGGTCCGCATTCTTCGAACCGGCGACGATGCCCATCACGTTCATGCCGGCCGCCTGGCCTTCGGCCGGGATGCTCCATTTCAGGGGCAGGCCCGTCTTGAGCATTTGCGACCAGGTAAAGCGCGCCACGGGCGCGGCCCAGATTTCATCCTGGGCGAACAGGGCCGCCAGCTGCGCGCTGTTTTTCGAGAACGTGACGACGTTGCCCTTCATGCCGACGATCTTGGCAAAGCCGGTGGCGTAGTCGTCCGTCTTGCCGCCCCAGGCCGCATCGGCCATGCGCAGCATCAGGGGACCCTGCGTGGTGCTCACGTCGGGGAAGGCCACGCGGCCCTTCAGTTCAGGGCGCCACAGGTCCTTCCAGGACGTCAGCGGGGCGATCTTGTCGCTGCGGTACACCAGGCCGACCGAGTACAGCGTATAGCCGACGGCGAAGTTGCCGCCGATCGGGTTCTTCGCCACGTCGTACAGGGCTTTGTAATTGCTCAGCTTGGAGTAATCCATGGGCTGGATCACGCCCTTTTGCGCCGCTTCCAGCATGCCGGAATCGGACAGCAGCACCAGGTCGATCACCGGGTTCTTGCTGTGCACTACCAGCTTGGCGATACGGTCCGCGTTATTCCCCGTTTCCACCTTGATATCGCAACCGCATTTGGCCTTGAACGGCTCGTACACATACTTCATGAACAAGGGCTGGGCAATCGGATAGGCCGAAATGACCAGCTCGCGTTTTTCCGCGTGGGCGGCGTTAGCCAGCAAGCCTAGGCTCAACGCCAACATGAGGTGCTTTTTCAAGATGCTTCCTTTCAGGGGACGGCGCTGGGGGACAGCGCCTGTAAAGATGAATCAGACTCAGAAATAATGTCGCATGCCAACGATCAGCACGCTTTGCGTCTTGCCGCCCGAGGCGCCGAAGCCGAACACGCGGGCGAACGTCGCGTCGCCGGCCGCTTTCTGGTAGCTCCAGGTGATGGCGACATCGGTACGCTTGGACAGGAAGTAATCGGCCTGGAAGTTGACCTGATGCCATTTCGGCGTCTTGTTGATCACGTCATATTTACCGGTGGTAAAGAAATACGACGCGCCCAGGTTCAGCGCTTCCGTCAGCTTGTGGTTCACGTTCAAGTCCACGTTTTGCAAGGTCAGATTGCTTTGATCCAGGTAGTGGTAGCGCACGTTGGTGTACAACGCGCCAAACTTGGTCTTGCCCACATTATAAAAGCCTCCCGTGCCGGCGATGGCCTGGCTGTCCACGCCCGCGCCCTTGACGGCACTCTTGTTGAAGATCAACAAGGAGCTGCCATAGTCATTGCCGATGGCGCCATTCGGCGCATCGGGGCTGTTCGGGTGGTCCATCTTGGTGTAGGCGACGGCCCAGCTGAAGGCATCGACCTTGTAGCCGGCACCCATGCTGTAGACGCGGTTGCGGTTGGAATCTTCCGGGTTTTCGCTGAAGCCGTACAAGCCCGTGAACGACAGGTTGCTGATGTTCGGGCTGACATACTTGACGGCATTTTGCACGCGCAGGTTGTTGTAGCCATTATCGTTGTCGCCGATATGCACGCCATTGCTGGCAATGACGACCGGACCCAGCAGGTCCTTGACGGCTTCGTACTGGCGCCCCAGGGTGAGCGTACCCTTGTCATTGCTGGACAAACCCACATACGACTGGCGGCCGAACAGGCGACCGCTTTGCGACGCCGTGCCCGTCATGACATTAAAACCGTTTTCCAGCACGAAGATGGCCTTGGTGCCGTTGCCCAGGTCTTCCTGGCCGCGAAAACCGATGCGGGGATTCTGATTCGTGCCGCTCAGCGCATGCGTGCGGCTGCCCTTGCCCTCATCCGACACATAGCCGATACCGGCCGACAGCAAGCCATACACTTGCACGCTGCTTTGCGCCTGCGCCGCACCCTGCGCCGCCAACAAGCCACCCACTACCATCGTTCCCGTCATCCATTTGTTCATCGCCGCCACCCTAAAAAGAATAAACCCTGAGTTTTTTTGGAATTATTTTATTGATGCGTCCCTTGCATGGCGTGCTAGCGCGAGTACCGGCGCCGCCTGGCAAGCGCTTCTCTGAAGATTGTTGCCTTCAAGACAAGTAAAGACCAGTCCAGAATATGGTAAATTGCGGGATAAGAAAATTTGTTTATTTTTATAAATCCATTACTTTTTCTAATAAGCAAACCCATGCATGAGTTGAGCAAGAAGATTTCCTTACGACATTTACAAGCGTTTTCCACCTTAGCCCGGGTAAACAGCTTCAGCAAGGCTGCACAGGAATTGTGCGTGACGCAGCCAGCCCTCAGCGCCTCGATCAAGCTGCTGGAAAATCAACTGGGGAAAAAGTTGTTTAACCGCACAACCCACCAGCTGGAACTGACGCGCGAAGGCAAGCTGGCGCTCGACTACGCCACGCATTTATTAAATACGGCAAGCAACACTTTTGCCGATATCCAGCGCGCCATCGGCAGCGGCCGGCACCGCATCCGCATCGGCGCGATCCCCTCGGCCATGGCGATGACAGCCGTCGTGGTGGCGCGCTACTGCGAGCAGCATGGCGACGAAGTGGAAATCGTCCTGTCGGACATGCCCAACGACGGCTTGCTGCACGCCCTGCATTCTGGCCAGCTGGACTTTTGCGTGGGTATCGAGGTGCCCGGTTCCGTGTCGTTGGAAAGCGTGGGCCTGTTCGAAGATGAGCTGGTGCTGGTGACGGCGGGACGCCATGCGCTGGCGCCGCTCAAGGAAGTGCGCTGGGAGCAATTGGCGGGGCAGGAAATCGTCGTGTTTACCAAGGGCAGCATCTGGGAGTTCGCTTCGAGCGCGCTGCGCCAGCATGGCTTGAGCCCGTCGAGCCTGTACCAGATGATCCACAGCGAGTCGCTGTACGGCGTGGTGCGCGCCGGCATCGCCGTCGGCATCATGCCCAGCCTGTACACGACTTTCCTCAACGACGAGGACCTGCACGTGGCACCGCTGCGCCAGCCCACCTGCAAGCGCAAGATCGCCTTGATGCGGCGCAATGAAATCAGCCGCAACCACCATGTCGACGACTGTTTCTCAGCCCTGCGGCAGGATTTGCAGCAGGTCGACCAGTGGTTTTGAGTTAAACCGGGGGCTAGGCCGGCGCCTTCAGCAAATTCGCCAAAGCCACATATTGCTCCAGGCCCACGGTTTCAGGACGCAGGGTCGGGTCGATGCCGGCCGCCTTGATTTGCTCTTCGGTAAACATCCCGGCCAGGCAGTTGCGGATCACCTTGCGGCGCTGCGAGAAGGCCTTCATGACCACGGCTTCCAGGGTGGCCTGGTCGCACGCCAGACGCTCGGCCACGGGGATCATGCGCACGATGGCCGATTCCACTTTCGGCGGCGGATCGAAGGCCGTCGGCGGCACGATGAACAGCAGCGACATGTCATAGCGCCATTGCAGCATCACGGACAGGCGGCCATACGCCTTGCTGCCCGGTTCGGCCACCATGCGCTCGACGACTTCCTTTTGCAGCATGAAATGCTGGTCCTGTACCAGCGGTGCGAAGTCCGCCAGGTGGAACAGCAGCGGGCTCGAAATGTTGTACGGCAAGTTACCCACGATGCGCAGCTTCTGGCCGGCCGGCACGGGGATTTGCGCGAAATCGAATTTCAGCGCGTCGCCCGAGTGGATCGTCAGCTTGGCCGGATTGAACGTCTTTTCCAGGCGCACGATCAGGTCGCGGTCCAGTTCCACCACGTGCATCTGCTTCAAATGGCGCAGCAGCTGCTCCGTCATGGCGCCCAGGCCGGGGCCGATCTCGACCATGGCATCGTCCGGCTGCGGCCCGATGGCGGCCGTGATGTCGTCGAGGACGAAGCGGTCATGCAGGAAGTTCTGGCCAAAGCGTTTGCGGGCAACGTGTTTCATATTCTGTTTTTCTATTCTAGGGGCGGTGTAGCGGGGTAAAACCGGTGAGCGATCAGGCGCGGCTGCTGGCGCGCAGCATGTCGAGCGCCGTTTGCAGGGCTTGCTCCATGCTGTGGCAATCGGCCAGCCCCAGCCCTTGCGCGGCCAGGTCCAGCGCCGTGCCGTGGTCGACCGAGGTGCGGATCAACGGCAAGCCCAGGGTGATATTGATGCCGCGCCCGAAGGTCGCGTATTTCAGCACGGGCAAGCCCTGGTCGTGGTACATGGCCAGCACGCAATCGGCATCGGCCAGGTATTTGTGCTGGAACAAGGTGTCGGCCGGATACGGCCCGCGCGCATCGATGCCGCGCGCTTGCGCCGCGGCAATCGCCGGGGCGATGACATCGATTTCCTCGCGTCCCAGATACCCGCCCTCGCCCGCGTGCGGGTTCAGGCCGGTGACCAGGATGCGCGGCGCGGCGATGCCGAATTTCTGTTGCAAGTCGGCCTGGATGATATCCAGGGTGACGGCCAGACTGTCCATGGTGATGGCAGCGGACACGTCCTTCAATGGCAGATGCGTGGTGGCCAGCGCCACGCGCAGGGTCGGTTCGCCATGACCGGGTTCGCCGGCCAGCATCATCACCACTTGCGGCGTGCCGGTTTTTTCCGCCAGGTATTCCGTATGGCCGGAAAAGGCCACGCCGGCATCGTTGATCGTGCTCTTTTGCAAGGGCGCCGTGACCATGGCGCCAAACCAGCCTGCCTGGACACCTTCCACGGCCGCGTCCAGGGTCGCGAGCACGGAACGCCCGTTTTCCTTGTCGAGTACGCCAGGAATGACATTGTTAACAGTGGGAATATCGATCACGGCCAGGCGGCCAGACCCGAACTGGGGCAGGCCGCTGTTGCGCACGGCTTGCAGCGACAGCGCCGCCAGGCGGATGTCCGGATCGATCAGGCTGGCCGTCAGCGCCAGGAAGGCGGCGTCGCCCAGCAGGATGCAGTTGACTTCATTGCGCATGGCCCAGGCCGCGCGTATGGAGATTTCCGGGCCGACACCGGCCGGCTCGCCACAGGTAATGGCGATGGCAGGCCGGCGTGCAAGGGGCAAGTTACTCATGCGCAATGAATCAGCGGCATTACTGGTCGTCCGCGCGGAATTCGACGTAGGCACGGTCGCGCACTTCGCGCGCCCAGTTTTCCGTCGCTTCTTCCAGCTTGCGTTCGCGCAAGGCATTGCGCGCAGCGGCGCGCTGCTTCTCTTTCGAGACGTCATCACTCTTGCGTTCCAGCACTTCGATCAGGTGGAAGCCAAAGCTCGATTCGATCGGCTCGCTCACTTCGCCCGGTTTCAGCGCATTCATCGCCGTTTCGAATTCCGGTACGGTATCGCCTGGATACAGCCAGCCCAGGTCGCCGCCCTTGGCGGCCGAACCGTCGTTCGAGAACAAGCGGGCCAGGTCTTCGAACTTGGCGGCCTTGTTATCGAGACGCTCTTTCAATTCCGACAATTTGCGCTTGGCTTCGGCCGCCGACAAGGTCGGCGTTATTTTCAACAAGATATGGCGGGCATGCGTCTGCTGCACGGCGGCGACGGCTTGCGCCTCGGCAGCACTGCGGCGGTCCACCAGCTTGAGGATGTGGAAGCCCGTATTGCTCTTGATGATAGGCGTGATCTGGCCCGGCTTCAATTTCAGCAACTGTTCCGTGAACAGGGGCGGCACGCGGTCGCTATGGCGCCAGCCGATATCGCCGCCGCTCAGCGCATCGCTGGCGTCGGAATAGGTAGCGGCCATCTTGGCGAAATCGGCGCCCGTGCGCAGCTGGCGGCTGACTTCTTCGGCGCGCGCGCGGCGTGCGGCGATCTGTTCGGGGCTGGAATTTTCCGGAATGCGCACGAGAATCTGCGCCAGGTTCAGTTCCACCTGTTCGCTGGCGGCCGCTTTTTCCGCTTCCAGGAAGTTATCCACTTCGGAATCGGAAATCTGGATCTTGGCGTCGACTTCATGCTCGCGCAGGCGCTGCATGATGATTTCATCGCGGATTTCTTCGCGGAAGGTCGCAAACGGCGTGCCTTCTTTTTCCATCTGGTTGCGCAGCTCTTGCACCGTCATTTTTTGCTGTTCAGCAATACGGCCAATCGCGCGATCCAGGGTCAGGTCATCCACGCGCACGCCCATTTCCTTGGCCAGCTGCATTTGTGCGCGTTCAACAATCATGCGCTCGAGCAATTGACGACGCAGGTCGGCAGGATCGGGCAAGGGCACGTTCTGCGCCTTCATGCGCTGCTCCACGCTCTTGATACGGGCCGCCACTTCATTGCGCGTAATCACCTCGTCATTGACGACGACGGCGATGGAATCGATGGTCTGGCCACTGCTCGAGGCCGGTGGCGTAAACCCCTTGACCGGCGCCGCGGCAGCGGGCTTGGCGGCAGGCGCTGGCGCAGCCTGTTGCGCCCAGACACTACTGGTCGTGGCGCCGGAAATGGCGCACAACAAGACCGTTGCAATTTTGAGTTGGTGCATACTGGCATTACGCATAATGTGTAGAGCGCTCATGAGTTCAGGTGAATAAAAAAACCGGTTTGTGCCGGCGCCGGGAACACCGGCGGCGGCAACGGTGCCTATCTTAACGGAGTGGCTGGCTCAGTGTCTGGTAACCGGGGATGGTTTTTGTAAAAGTTTCCAGGCCATTCGCGCCCAGACCCAGGCCATTCGACAAGCCCGTCAATTCCAGCTGGAAGAAGATCGGCGTCGAGACAGTCTTGTTCGTCGTCACGAAACGCTGCGCGCCCATGCGGAACACCCAGCAGTCGCCCTTGTATTCCAGGCCGACCAGGCTTTCCAGCATGCTGCGATCCTTCACGGAGTAACTGATGCGGCCCACGCCATACAGGCGGTCCGTCAACGGCCATTGGGTCGATACTTCAACATTGCGCCAACCATAAACCCCGCGCTGGAAACGATTGCCAAAATTCAATACCTTCTTGGCACCGGGCTGATATTGCAAGGCGTAGTTGTAACTGACCAGCTGGCGGTCGCTGGGATTGTACTGCACCAGGCTGTCGGCGGTCCAAGTCTCGGACACGCGGCCCGTTGCTGCCAGCAGGATATCCGAACGCGACTGGTTGACGGGTGTGCTCGAATCGAGTTGCACGCGCTGGTCGGCAAAATAGAAACGCTGGCCGAAAGTCAGGCGCATGCGTTCCGTTCCATCGGACTGCAGGAAACGCGATACCAGGGCGGCCGTGACCTGGTTGGCATCGCCGATGCGGTCGCTGCCGACAAAACGGTTTTCCGTGAAGATCTGCGTCAGGTTGAACGTGCCAGCGGCCGTATCGAACGTCGGAAACTTCGACTGGTCGCGGTACGGCGTGTAGACGTAGAACAGGCGCGGTTCCAGGGTTTGCGTGCCGCCCTTGGCGCCAAACAGATTCGTGTCGCGTTCAAACACCAGGCCGCTGTCGACCGAGAAGGTTGGCACGGCGCGCGTAAACGACGTATCCGCAAACTTCGCCTTGGTCCTGGCGTCGTTATCGAGCTGATACGCGCTGGCATTGAGCATCAGCTTGGGCGTGACGAAGTATCCCGGGCGCACGAT
The DNA here is from genome assembly GCF_030587275.1 of Janthinobacterium sp. SUN128. Lineage (NCBI taxonomy): Bacteria > Pseudomonadati > Pseudomonadota > Betaproteobacteria > Burkholderiales > Oxalobacteraceae > Janthinobacterium > Janthinobacterium sp. SUN128. Next base: position 4,312,323 of record NZ_JAPWHY010000001.1, read on the forward strand.
GGGAAAACTTACCTGCGGCACGGCCACGAGGCGCGACCCCTGCACCAGGGTCGGGTGGGCGAAGCGCGTCGCTTCCGCGTCGAAGGTCCAGTCGAAGCCGCCCCAGACGTCGTATTTGCCAGCGTGGAAGTTCACCGCCGGCAAGCGGTCATACGGGCGCGTAACGGTCAGGCTGGGATTGTTGACCGCATCGGGATCCTGCAGCACCTGGTAATTCTGCACGCGCGCCGTCAGGCTCCAGTCCTCGGTGCGGTAATCGGTGCGCAATTCGCGCAGCAACTGGCGCTCGGTGGCGGTGGCGACGGTTTTCGAAAAATCGTTCGGGTAATTATTGTCGGACGCCTCGCGCAGATCCCAGCTGTAACTCCAGCCCTTGGCCAGCGCCTGCTCATGCTTGGACTTGATCATGTAGCGGTTGGTCTTGGTCTGCTTGTCGTTAGGCAAGAATTCAAACGACGTTTCGCCCTGGTACAGGCCTGCATCCGTCTCGCCCATGTAGCGGCCCGCCGCACCGAGCTGGATGCCGCGCCGCTGTATGTAGCGCGGGAACAGGGTCAGGTCGCGGTTCGGCGCGATGTTCACGTAATACGGCATCAGCAGCTCGAAACCGTTCTTCGAGGCAAAGCCCGGCGTGGGCGCCAGCCAGCCCGAGCGGCGCGCACCCGACAGCGAAAACGAAATGCCAGGCGTGCCCAGGATCGGCACGTCCTTGAAATAGATGATGGTCTTGCTGCCGGTGCCCACGTCGCGGCCCGTATCGAGGTTCAAGGTGCTCGATTTGAGGTACCAGTCCGGATTCGGCCCTTCGCAGGTACTGTAAGTACCGTCGATAACAGTGGCTTCGTCGGGGTTGATGAAGTCGACGCGCTCGGCCTTGCCCTGGCCGCCGCCCACTTCGAAGCGGTACGTCGGGTTGAGCAGGAAACCCTTGCCGGTCTCCATGTTCAGCTTCAGGACGTCGCCCGTGTAGTAATCGCCGAAACGCCACATCTTGATATGGCCCTCGGCGTCGAACTGATCTTCAACTTGTTTGTAACAAGCTGTATCTGCCGTCATTTTTGTGGTTTTTCCGCGTTCAATCACGACATTTTTATCGAGATTGATCTCCCTTTCGGGGCGTCCGTTCATGCTGTTCGCCGTCATGACGGTGGGCGCGTCGGGATCTTCCACATGAACCGGGCGCGGCGCTTTCTGGGCGTGGACAGGCACCGTCGTGGCGGCGACGAGCGCGCTGATGGCGAAAGCCCAGCGCTGCGAAGGGGGGGAGGCCGAAAACCAGCTCATGAATTGGAAGGGGCAAGCACCATGACAGGCGATTTTTTGATTTGAATCCCTTATTATATGGGAATCTGTGCGACACGCCTTAAAGCTCGGGTAGCTGGCCCCGGTCGCAACGTAGCAGTAACGGCTAGCAGCGCAGGAACTGCGCAGGCAAATCCCTGGTTTACCAGTGATAAACAGTGAGGGGCTCCCCGGAGTACCCATTCTTAGCAAGACAAGACACGCTACGAGAAGGTGCCTTGTCAGTCTTATACGCCCGCCGAATCACCGGCGAGTAGCTATCCCTTTGCCTGTTTGTTTACATAAAACATTGAAACTGTAGCTTATTTGCAAAGTTTGTGGATATTTTACATTTGCTTACAATTTTCTATATTTCAACAGTTCTCTGCAAGACTCGGTTTTCTCTCAGCTGAGTCATACCCGAGTGAAACTCTTCGATATCTTGTCATGCTTCAGTTCTGCAACTGGTGCCATGACCGGATGTACGACCATCTGTCACCTACTTGAATGTGCGTCGCCGGTAACGGCGGGGTGCAAAGCTTCAGGGACAACGTACCCCCATTCTTTTCCGGCAGCCTGGCGTGCGAACGTCTGGCTGGAGACTGCAAGCAGCGATGCGGTCTAGGGGCTAGGTGAGTGCTGCAAGGGCAATGTTATGTGAACCATCGTTTGAACCCTCGTAAATATTAATAGGCCAAAGCTGCTGGCAGGCCTAAACCAAACGGTACGTGGCTGGTTATCTCCGTGGATTCTGGGGATACGTCGTCATTCAGCCACCGGGGGAAAGATGGGCCCTAAACAGCCAGTCGCGATGTAGCTGTCGCGTCGATATCGTTGGGAACGTGGTAAGCCCGATTCCCTGCCGCTCGATCAAAGAACCGAGATAGCGGCAAGCAAACCGCAAGGCACGCCCTTGGGGGAGCGGGTAGAGGAGGATGGAGAAAGCGAATGCCGGGCTGTAATGGTCCGGATAGGGATTCAAGATTTGTCCCGGCCTGAAAGGGTGCCCACTTCCATCTGGTGTAATAGTCGTCATACGACTGTACTGGCTCCAGGCAGTCATCATTTTCAACCACCCCGAAGGGATGCAGCTCACCCTTCGGGGTGCGCTGTGTCTCGTCGGAACAACTACACGAGGTTCAGCATGAAAGTAACCGCTAGCAGTCTTGCCGGTTCTGCGTCCTCGCACGTGCCTACTGAATGGGTCGCCATCAACTGGCGCCTCGTACAACGCAACGTGAGAGCCATGCAGCATCGATTAACGAAGGCGATACAGGAAGGCGACTGGCGCAGGGCGAAAGCGCTGCAAAGGTGGCTAACCCACTCGTTCAGCGCGAAAGCGCTGGCAGTCAAACGAGTGACAGAGAATCAAGGCAAACGAACCGCAGGCGTGGACCAGCAGTTGTGGGAGTCAGCAACGCAGAAGTTCGCTGCCATTGCACAGTTGAAGAAACAAGGCTATCGGCCCCTGCCATTACGGAGGGTCTTTATTCCCAAGTCAAATGGAAAGATGCGCCCACTGGGCATCCCTACCATGCGGGACCGGGCGATGCAGGCGCTTCACCTGCTGGCCTTGGATCCGGTCTTGGAAACGCTGAGTGATCCCAACTCATACGGGTTTCGCAAAAATCGCTCAACGGCCGATGCGATGTCGCAAATTTTTCTCCAGACCTGCCGGAAAGTCTCGGCAACCTGGGTGTTAGATGCGGATATCGAAGGTTTTTTCGACAATATCAACCATCAATGGCTGGTCGACAATGTCTTCATGGATAAGTTGATCCTGTCTAAATGGCTGAAATCCGGGGTAGTTGACCGGAAGCAATTGATGGCAACCACAGCTGGAACGCCACAGGGCGGCATCATCAGCCCTGCCCTTGCGAATTGGACGTTGAACGGGCTGGAGACTGAACTGATTGCGCACCTCGGTGCGAAATTCGGCAAGTCAAAGGCCGGCAAGCTCAAAGTCGGTGTCGTGCGATATGCGGACGATTTTGTCGTTACCAGTGGATCGAAGGAACTGCTGGAGACGGAAATCAGGCCTTGGATCGAAGCATTTCTTGCAGTCAGAGGATTGCGACTGTCCAGTGCCAAAACCAAGATCGTGCACATCGATGAGGGCTTCGACTTTCTGGGGTGGAACTTCCGAAAATATTCCGGGACACTGCTCATCAAGCCAAGTAAGAAGAACATGAAAGCGTTCTATGAAAAGCTGAGGAAGACGATCAGCGAAAACATCGGGGCGAAGCAGGAGAATCTCATTCGATTGCTGAACCCCATGCTGCGGGGCTGGGCGCAATATCACAGCCCTGTAGTGGCCAAGGAGGCGTTCTCGACGATGGAGTCGCTGCTGTACTGGCGGCTTCGTCGCTGGGCCATGCGCAGGCATCCGAAGAAAACCGACAGTTGGATACGCGACCGATACTGGCGCCCAACCGAGAGTGGAAATCGGATGTTTGCAGCGGACGTTGTCACAAAGAATGGCAATAAGGCCATGAAGGAACTGTACTCGTTACCAGGTACAGCGATTCTGCGTCACACGAAGATCAAGGGCGGCTATCACCCCTACGATCCGCAATGGGAACTGTACGGCGAAACCCTTCGGCAGGAACGCATGTTGAAAAACATGTCCTACCGGCGTGAGTGGGCCAAGCTCTACCTCGACCAACGTGGCTTGTGCGCTCTGTGTGGGTACGAGATGAACATGGAAACCGGATGGCATGACCACCACATAGAACACCGTGTGGCAGGTGGTTCCGACGCCCTTGGAAATCGCGTATTATTGCACCCAAATTGCCATATAAATGTGCACGCAAACGATTTACAAGTTGCGAAGCCGGTCCCTGCATAGGGACTTTTATTATGCTTGAGCCGTGTGCGGTGAAAGTCGCATGCACGGTTCTTAGGGGGGAGAGCTTCCAGCAATGGGGTTCTCCTACCCTCCGCACCATCAACCCGATTCCACAGGCCGCTTAATGTCATTCTCCCCCAATTCCTCCACCGCGCCGGCCTCCGCCGACGCTCGCCTGACCCTGTTGAAAGCCTGGTTGACCTCGCTTAACCTCGTCGCGCCCGAATCCGCCCGTCCCGCTTCCAGCGATGCCAGCTTCCGCCGCTACTACCGTCTCGATGTGCTGCCAGGCAATGCAACATTGCCAGGAAGCACACTGATTGCCATGGATGCGCCGCCCGAGCGTGAAAACGTGCCCGCCTTTGTCAAGGTGGCCGGCTTGCTGAAAGGCGCCGGCGTGTCCGTGCCCGAGATCATCGCGCAAGACCTGGACAATGGCTTCCTGCTGCTCTCCGACCTGGGCACGACCACCTATCTCGACGCCCTGAACCACGATAACGCCAGCGTGCTGTACGCCGAAGCGCTCGAGTCGCTGATGAAAATCCAGCTGGCCAGCCAGCCCGATGTCTTGCCGGAATTCGACCGCGCCTTCATCCTGCGCGAAATGAATCTGTTCCCGGAATGGTTTATCGGCAAACACCTGGGCGCCACCTTAACGGATGTGCAACAGACCCAGCTGGACAAGGTTTTCGAAGCGATCACGGCGAATATCTTGTCGCAGCAGCAAGTGTTCATGCACCGCGACTACCATTCGCGCAATTTGATGCACATCAACGATGGTTCCATCCCCAATCCCGGCATCCTCGACTTCCAGGATGCCGTCTTCGGCCCTGTCACCTACGACATCGCCTCGCTGCTGCGCGACGCGTATATCCAGTGGGATGAAGAACTGGTGCTCGACTGGGTGATCCGCTACTGGCAGCGCGCCAAGCAGCTGGGCTTGCCAGTCAATCCCGATATCGACGCTTTCTACCGCGATTTCGAATTCACGGCCCTGCAGCGCCACCTGAAAATCCTCGGCCTGTTCGCGCGCCTGAATTACCGCGACGGCAAGGATCTGTACATGGGCGACTTGCCAACCGTGCTCGACTACGTGCGCAAGACGGCCAACCGCTATACGGAACTCAAGCCGCTGGTGCGTTTATTGGACGCCCTCGAAAACAAGGCGCCGCAGGTCGGCTATACATTCTAGGCACTTTCCCGCTGCGCGACATACCCGCGCAGCCGACTTACCGATACTGAAAACGAATCCCCATGAAAGCCATGATCTTTGCCGCAGGCCGCGGTGAACGGATGCGTCCGCTTACCGATACCTGCCCCAAACCGCTGCTGAAAGTACGCGGCCGTCCACTGATCGTCTGGCATGTGCTGAACCTGGTGCGCGCCGGCATCACGGACATTGTCATCAACCATTCCCACCTGGGCCACCAGATCGAGGAAACCCTGGGCGACGGCAGCGCGTATGGCGCGCGCATCGCGTATTCGCCCGAGAGCACGCCGCTGGAAACGGCGGGCGGCATCGCCCAGGCGCGCCACTTGCTGGGCGAGGAGCCATTTCTCGCCATTTCAGGCGACATCTATTGCCCCTACTTTGATTTCAAGCAAGTACTCGACGTGCTGGCCGACAAGGATGTGCTGGGCACGCCGTATCCGGCCGACCAGCGCGACATCGCCTGGACTTACCTGGTGCCCAATCCCGACTTCCACCCAAAGGGCGACTTCGGCTTGACCTTGTTCGCGATCAACAATACGGACGACACCAAGTGGACCTTCGCCAATATCGGCGTGTACCGCCCTGAGATGTTCGACGGCATCGCGCCCGGCAGCCACGCCAAACTGGGCGATTTGCTGCGCCAGTACGCGGACCAGGGCCGCGTGGGCGGCGAAGTCTATCCGGGCGAGTGGACGAATGTGGGCACGCCGGCGCAGCTCGACGTGCTCAATGGCGTGGCAGCGAAGGCGCCGGCGGCATGATGGCCAACTACGCGGCCCGGCGCGCGGCGTTGCTGGCGCAGATGCTGCCGGGCAGCGTGGCCATCCTCGCCACGGCGCCCGAAGTGCCGCGCAACAGCGATTGCGACTACCCGTATCGCCACGACAGCTATTTCTATTACCTGAGCGGCTTTACGGAACCCGATAGCGCCGTGGCCCTGGTGGCCGCCAGCGCCACGGCGCCGGCGCGCGCCATCCTGTTTTGCCGGGCAAAAAACACCGAACGCGAAATCTGGGACGGTTTCCGCCACGGCCCCGAGGCGGCGCGCGCCAGCTTCGGTTTTGACAGCGCCTTCCCCATCGAGGAGCTCGACGTGGAAATGACGCGCCTGCTGGCCGACGTCCCCGCCATTTACTACGCGCTGGGCGGCAGCCTCGATGCGCAAGTCAAGGTCTGGCGGCACAACGTGCGGCAAAAGGCCCGCAGCGGCGTCACGGCGCCCGCCATCGCGCATGACATCAATGGCATGCTCGACGCCATGCGCCTGCTGAAAGACCCGGAAGAACAAGGCCTGATGCGCCGCGCGGCCGCCATTTCCAGCGCGGCCCACGTGCGCGCCATGCGCGCCACACGGCCCGGCATGCACGAATACGCGCTGGAAGCGGAGCTGCTGTACGAATTTCGCCGCAGCGGCGCGCAGTTCCCCGCGTATTCCTCCATCGTGGCGGGCGGCGGCAACGCCTGCATCCTGCATTACAGCGCCAACAACGCCGTGCTGCAGGACGGCCAGCTGGTACTGATCGACGCCGGCTGCGAACTCGATGGCTATGCCTCCGACATCACGCGTACCTGGCCCGTCAACGGCCGTTTCAGCGGCCCGCAGCGGGCGCTGTATGAACTGGTGCTGGCGGCGCAACAGGCGTCGCTGGACATGGTGCGCCCCGGCTTGCCGCACAGCGCCATCCACGAGGCGGCCGTGCAGGTGCTGGCGCAGGGCATGCTGGACCTGGGTTTGCTGGACCGGCAGAAAAACGGCAGCGCGCAGGACGTCATCGCCGACAAGGCGTATATGCCCTTCTACATGCACGGCACCAGCCACTGGCTGGGCATGGACGTGCACGACGTGGGTGCCTACCGCGACACGGGTGCTCCGGGCAAGCCGTGGCGTCCGCTGGAAGCGGGCATGGTGCTGACGGTGGAACCGGGCATCTATGTGCGCCCCGGCGCGGGCGTGCCGGAACAGTTCTGGCACACCGGCATCCGCATCGAAGACGATGTGCTGGTCACGCCGCAAGGCCATGAAGTCTTCAGCACGGCGCCCAAGAGCGTCGCTGAAATCGAACAACTGATGTCACAGGATTAACGCCGCCGCATGCATACACCGTCCACTTTCGATCTCGCCATCTGCGGCGCCGGCCCCGTCGGCATGGCGCTGGCCGCCCTGCTGGTGCAGCGCGGCAGCCGCGCCGCCGGCATCGCCCTGCTCGACGCCAAATCCATCGAGCAAGCCAGGCGCGACCCGCGCACCATCGCCCTGTCGCACGGCAGCCGCCAGATTCTTGAGGAGGCGGGCGCCTGGCCCGTGGAGGCGACACCGATCCACCAGATTCACGTCTCGCGCCGCGGCCAGTTCGGGCGCAGCCTGATGGACCGCAGCGAGCATGGCGTCGAGGCGCTCGGCTATGTGGCCCGTTACGGCGCCGTCGTCAGCGCGCTGGCCGACGTATGCGAGCGCCTGGGCGTGACCAGCCTGCGCCCGGCGCTGGTGACGGGCAGTGCCGAGGATGCCGATGGCGTGGCCGTGCAGCTGGAACAGGACGGCGCGGCGTCGAGCTTGCGCGCCAGCCTGCTGGTGCAAGCCGAAGGTGGCCTGTTCGGCCAGCAGCAGGAACGCGCCGTCAGCCGCGATTATGGCCAAAGCGCCATCATTGCCCATGTGCGCACAAGTGCCCCCATCGCGCACCGCGCGTATGAGCGCTTCACCGACGAAGGTCCGCTGGCCCTGCTGCCGCAGGACGACGGCTACGCGCTGGTATGGTGCGTGCCGCCTACGCGCGCCGAACAACTGCTGGCCCTGGACGACGCTGCCTTCCTGGCCCGCCTGGGCGCCGCCTTCGGCAGCCGCCTGGGACGCTTTACCCACACGACGTCGCGCCTGGCCTATCCGCTGGGCCTGAACGCGCAGGGAGGCGGCACGCCGCGCACGGTCGCCATCGGCAATGCGGCGCAAACCCTGCACCCGGTGGCGGGACAAGGCCTGAACCTGGGCTTGCGCGACGCCGCCGTGCTGGCCCGCGTGCTGAGGCAGGACAGCAGCCCGGCCGGACTGGAACGCTACGCCAGCCTGCGCCAGGCCGACCGGGGGCTGACCGTGCGCGTCACCGACACCATGGCGCGCATCTTCACGGGCAGCGCACCCACGCAAGGCTTGCTGGGCCTGTCGCTGGGCTTGCTGGACGCCTTCAGCCCGGCACGCAAGAGCCTGGCTGAGCTGATGATGTACGGCCGCCGCTAAGTCTTAGCAATAAGGAAAGGGCACGGGCGAAAAAGAAACAGGCGGGCGATCCGGCATGGAGTAAACGGCCCGCGGATGCGACAATGGCTGTCACCTGGCTTTTGGCGACCGTTCCATGACAGATGCTTTGCCCGCAGCACCGCCTGCCGCTCTTCCCGAAGTACTCTTTTCCCGCCTGCTGGAAGACGCCCTCGACGCCGTCATCATCATCGACGAGCAGTGCCGCATCCGCTATATCAATGGCGCCATGCAGGCACTGTCGGGCTATGCCAGCGGTGAATTGCTGGGCCAGACCCTGAACGGCCTGCTGCCCGACGCCGTCGGCGCGCAGCACGACAACCACGTGATCAACTACATCCGCAGCTCGCGCACTTCCAGCGTGCTGGGCAAGATACGCGAATTCGCCATCCGCCACCGCGACACGCAAATGATCCCCATCGAAATGAAGGCGCTGGACCTGGGCGTGGTCGACGGCATGCGCTATTTCGGCGCCTTTTTGCTCGACGTGCGCGAACGGCGCGAACTGGCGGCGAAAAACGCCAGCCTGCTGGCGCAGCTGGAACAGCAGGCGCTGCACGATGCGCTGACGTCGCTGCCCAACCGGCGCGCCTATGAAGCGCAGGCCGAACAGGCGATGGCGCGCGCGGCGCGCAGCGGCGCCGCCCTGAGCGTGGGCGTGGCCGACCTCGACCACTTCAAGAAGATCAACGACCGCTATGGCCATGCCGTGGGCGACGCCGTGCTGCGCACGGTGGCGCAGGCGCTGCGCGACACGGGACGCATCACCGACGTGGCGGCGCGCCTCGGTGGCGAGGAGTTCGGCCTGCTCTTCCCCGACGCCAGCCTGCAGCAGGCACACCAGGTGGCCGAGCGCATCCGCGCCGCCGTGGCGGCGGCGGTCACCGTGCTGCCCGACGGCGGCGCGCTGCACGTCACCATCAGCATCGGCGTGGCGCCGCTGGTGCAGGGCGCCAGCCTGGACGCGGCCATATCGGATGCCGACAAGGCCCTGTATGTCGCCAAGCACCAGGGACGCAACCAGGTCGTCGCGGCAGCGGCCAGCCAATAAAAACGGCCCGCGCAAGGCGGGCCGTACGGTCGCTGCAAGCGGCGTTTATTCGATGGCTTTCAACATATCCTCGATCACCTTTTTCGCATCGCCAAACACCATCATCGTGTTCGGCTGATAGAACAGGTCGTTGTCCAGGCCCGCATAGCCGGACGCCATCGAGCGCTTGTTGACGATGATGCTCTTGGCTTTATACGCTTCCAGGATCGGCATGCCGGCGATCGGCGATTTCGGATCTTTCGCCGCCGGGTTGACCACGTCGTTCGCGCCCAGCACCAGCACCACGTCCGTCTGGCCGAATTCGCCATTGATGTCTTCCATCTCGAAGACCTGGTCGTAGGGCACTTCCGCTTCGGCCAGCAGCACGTTCATGTGACCCGGCATGCGCCCCGCCACCGGGTGTATCGCATACTTGACGGTGATGCCCTTGTGCGTGAGCTTCTCCACCAGTTCTTTCAGCGAGTGCTGCGCGCGCGCCACGGCCAGGCCGTAGCCGGGCACGATGATGACGGTTTCCGCATTGCCCATGATGAAGGCGGCATCGTCGGCCGAACCCGATTTCACGGGACGCTGTTCCTGCGCGCCCGCCACGCCAGCGGCTGGCGCATCGCCGCCGAAGCCGCCCAGGATGACGTTGAAGAACGAGCGGTTCATGGCCTTGCACATGATGTACGACAGGATCGCGCCCGAAGACCCCACGAGCGAACCGGCGATGATCAGCATCGAGTTATTCAGCGAAAAACCGATGCCGGCCGCGGCCCAGCCCGAGTAGCTGTTGAGCATCGACACCACCACCGGCATGTCGGCGCCGCCGATGGGGATGATGATCAGCACGCCCAGCGCAAAGGCGATGACGGCCATGACGATGAACGGCGTCCAGGCCGGCTCCACCCCGTCGGCGAAGCAGAACACCAGGCCCAGCCCGATCATCACCAGCGCCAGCGCCAGGTTGAGCATGTGCTGGCCCTTGAAGCTGACGGGCGCGCCCTGGAACAGGCGGAACTTGTATTTGCCCGACAGTTTGCCGAAGGCGATCACCGAACCGGAGAACGTGATGGCGCCGACAAAGGTGCCGATGAACAGCTCGAAGCGGTTACCGATGGGCAGCGCCTGTCCATGCTCGGCGATATTGAAGGCCCATGGTTCGGACACGGCCGCCACGGCGATGCACACGGCGGCCAGGCCGATCAGCGAATGCATGGCCGCCACCAGTTCCGGCATCTTCGTCATTTCCACGGTTTTCGCCAGGTAGGCGCCGATGGTGCCGCCCGTGACGATGCCGATGATGACGAGGGTCAGGCCCATGCCGCCCGCTTGCTGTTCCTTCAGTTTCAGGATGAGCGCCACGGTGGTGACGGCGGCAATGGCCATGCCGCTCATGCCGAAGGCATTGCCGCGGCGCGCCGTCGAGGGCGAGGACAGGCCTTTCAAGGCCTGGATGAAGCACACCGAGGCGATCAGGTACATCATCGTCACCAGGTTCATGGTGACGAAGCTCATGGCATGACTCATTCTTTTGCTCCTTGCTTGGCTTTCGGTTCTTTTTTACGGAACATCTCGAGCATGCGCTGCGTGACGAGGAAGCCGCCAAACACGTTGACGGCGGCCAGCGCCACGGCCAGGGTGCCGGCCGCCTGCGCCAGCGGACCTTGCGTCAGGCCGGCCGCCAGCATGGCGCCGACGATGATGATGGCGGAAATGGCATTGGTGACGGCCATCAGCGGCGTATGCAATGCCGGCGTGACGGTCCAGACGACGTGGTAGCCGACATAAATGGCCAGCACGAAGATGATCAGGTTAATGATGGTGTGACTGATTTCCATGATGTTGTTCTCTCCGGCGCCGCGTTATTTACGTAAGATTTCACTGCCTGCACACACCAGGCTGGCCTTGATGATTTCATCCTCGCGGTCGATCAGCAATTGGTCGTCCTTGTCGATGATGAGCTTCAAGAAGTCCAGCACGTTGCGCGCATACAGGGCCGAGGCATCGGCTGCCACCAGGGTCGCCAGGTTCGGTTCGCCCACGATGTAGACGCCGTGTTTCAGCACGGTCTTGCCCAGTTCGGACAGGGGGCAGTTGCCGCCCTGCTCCACGGCCAGGTCGACGATGACGGAGCCCGGTTTCATGGCCTTTACCGTTTCTTCGGAAATGAGCACGGGCGCGGCGCGGCCGGGGATCAGCGCCGTGGTGATGATGATGTCGGCCAGTTTCGCCCGTTCGTGCACCAGTTCGGCCTGGCGCCGCATCCAGTCGGCCGGCATGGCCCGCGCATAGCCGCCCGAACCCTTGGCGATCTCTTTTTCTTCATCGGTGAGGAAAGGCACGTCGAGGAACTTGGCGCCCAGCGACTCCACTTGTTCCTTGACGGGCGGGCGCACGTCGGACGCCTCGATGACGGCGCCCAGGCGCTTGGCCGTGGCGATCGCCTGCAGCCCTGCCACGCCCACGCCCATGATCAGCACGCGGGCAGCCTTGACGGTGCCGGCCGCCGTCATCAGCATCGGCATGAAGCGCTGATAGGTATTCGCGGCCACCAGCACGGCCTTGTAGCCGGCGATATTCGCCTGCGACGACAGCACGTCCATCGACTGCGCGCGCGTGATGCGCGGCACGGCTTCCAGCGCGAAGGCGGACAGGCCGGCCGTGGCCATGGCGGCGATATTGTCCGCGTCAAACGGGTTCAACATGCCGATCAGCACCGTGCCGCTGGCCATCAGGGCCCGTTCCGCGGCATCGGGCGCGCGCACCTTGAGCACGATGGCGCAGCCATAGGCTTCCTGGGCGGTGCCGATCTGCGCGCCGGCGGCGGCATACGCGTCATCGGGAATCGAGGCTTGCAGGCCCGCTCCCGACTGCACGACGATCTGATGCTTGGCTGCCAGCTTCTTGACTGTCTCGGGCGTTGCTGCCACCCGCGTTTCACCAGGCCGTGTTTCGGCCGGTATGCCTATCCTCATGATGCCTCCGCTAATTGATAAACTGACTAGAATCTAACACGGAAAGCAGCGCGTTAAACGTTTGTGAACCAGCAACTTTTAGTCGTACGACACTAATTTGACCAGCATCCCACGATTCGTTTCACCATGCGGCGCGGCGACCATATTGTGGGAAAGGTGTGTCAATCTCACCACAGTCGAGCACGTGTGCGCGCTTGTTTTGACCACAGGGAAAGCCTATATTAGCGGGCGTTTCCTGCCATCTTGCCGCCAATGCCCCCATGCTAGTGCGCTCCCCGGGAAAGACGTAAGTACCTCCCACCGCTATTTGCTAAAACGTTGTCATTTATCAATATGTCCGCGCAACAGAAGGCCGGCTTCAAACCGCGCGCGCAGAACAAGATAAAATGTCGGCTCTTTCAAGGATGGAATCATGCCGAGAATCTGGAAACCCTCTGTCACCGTTGCCGCCATCGTCGAGCGCGACGGCCTGTTTTTACTGATTGAAGAAGAGACCAGCGAAGGCATCAAGCTCAACCAGCCGGCCGGTCATCTCGATCCGTTCGAGTCGCTGGAGCAGGCGGTGATCCGCGAAACGCTGGAAGAAGCGGCCTACGATTTCATCCCCACGGCACTGGTCGGCATGTATATGTCGCGCTATCAGTCACTGCGCACGGGCGAGGACGTGACCTATTTGCGCTTCACCTTTTGCGGCACGGCCGGCGCCGAGCATGACCGCCCGCTGGACGAAGGCATCATCCGCACCCTGTGGATGACGCGCGACGAGCTGGCGGCGTGCCAGGAACGCCACCGCAGCCCGCTGGTGCTGCAGTGTGTGGACGAATACCTGGCCGGCCGGCGCGCACCCCTGGCCCTGCTGCACACGCATGCGTCCGTTTTCAATAGCGCATAGCAATATTATTAAAAGTAACTGGAAAGCAAGATGAGCAAGAAGAAAGTCGTTATCGGCATGTCGGGCGGGGTCGATTCCTCGGTCGCGGCATGGATGCTGAAGGAACAAGGCTATGAAGTCATCGGCCTGTTCATGAAAAACTGGGAAGATGACGACGATTCGGAATACTGCTCCACGCGCCAGGACTGGATCGACGCGGCCAGCGTGGCCGACGTCATCGGCGTCGATATCGAAGCCGTCAATTTCGCCTCCGAATACAAGGACCGCGTGTTCGCTGATTTCCTGCGCGAATACCAGGCCGGCCGCACGCCGAACCCGGACGTGCTGTGCAACGCCGAAATCAAGTTCAAGGCATTCCTTGACCATGCCATGACCCTGGGCGCCGACCTGATCGCCACCGGCCACTACGCGCGCGTGCGCCAGGCGCCCACCGATGCGGGCCGCTACGAGCTTCTGAAAGCCGTCGACGCCAGCAAGGACCAAAGCTACTTCCTGCACCGCCTGAACCAGGCGCAGTTGTCGAAGACCTTGTTCCCACTCGGTGAAATCCCGAAGACGCAAGTGCGCCAGATCGCCGAGAAACTGGCCCTGCCGAACGCGCAAAAGAAGGATTCGACGGGCATCTGTTTTATTGGCGAACGCCCGTTCCGCGAATTTTTGAACCGCTACCTGTCCTACAAGCCGGGGCCCATGAAGACGGCCGATGGCAAGACCGTGGGCGAACACGTGGGACTGAGTTTTTATACCCTGGGCCAGCGCAAGGGCATCGGCATCGGCGGCGTGAAGTCGTACCAGAACGCGGACGGCAGCAGCGACGCCTGGTATGTGGCGCGCAAGGATATCGCCAACAACACCCTGTGGGTGGTGCAGGGCCATGACCACCCGTGGCTGCTGTCGCCATCCCTGACGGCCGACCAGGCCAGCTGGGTTGCCGGTGTGGCGCCGCAAGCGGGCGCCTTGAGCGCCAAGACGCGCTACCGCCAGGCCGACGTGGCTTGCCAGTTGCTGCCGGATGGGAATGAACACTTCAGCCTGGCGTTTGACCAGGCGCAATGGGCCGTCACGCCCGGCCAGTCGGCCGTGCTGTATGACGGCGACGTGTGCCTCGGTGGCGGCATCATCGCCAGCGCCACAGGTTTGGCCGGCAGCTAGGAGTTGCCTTGCGCGGCAGCGGCCAGGGCTTGCTGCTTGCGCACCATGGCAATCACCGTGTTGCGCACGGTTTTCAGGACCGTGTCGGCCATGAAGGGTTTCACGATGAAACCCGACACGCCCATGGCGTGGGCGGCCTGCAGCGAAGCGGCATCGATGCCGCCCGAGACCATGAAAATGAGCGTCTTCGGATACTGGGCGCGGATGGTTTGCACCACGTTGGTCCCATCTTCCACCTGCTCGCGCGCGATGCACACGAAATGCGGGTGGTGCTTGACCAGCAGCGCCAGCCCCAGCGCGCTGGTATGCGTCTGCCCGCAGACATCGTAGCCGCCATCGGTCAGGACCGTGTTCAGCAGGCCGCGCGCCACGGCGCTGCTATCGATCAGGACTGTCTTTAACATCATGATTACTTCCCTTGCTTGATTTTTTCCGTGTTCTGGCCAAAAGAGCTCTATTTTTCCCACACGAGCTTGTTCCAGGTCACGCCTAACGTGACATCCGTTTTCAGCGCCACTAACTTTCTTGAAAGATACAGTATTTCCCGCTCTTTTCGCAGGCTTTCGCCCAGCGCGCCGGGCAAAATCCCCGCGCCAGCCATCACGGCGTCGATATTGCCGTAGGCGCGCAACAGTTTCGCGCCCGTCTTCAGGCCGATCTTCGACACGCCGGGGATGCTGTCGGTGACGTCGCCCATCAGCGCCAGCAGGTCGGGCAGCAGTTCCGGCGGCACGCCGAACTTTTTCTCGACCCAGGCGTGGTCATGCCAGACACCCTTGAAGTGATCCCATACCAGCGCGCCGTGGGCGATCAGGCCATGCAAATCCTTGTCGGTGGTGGCGATGACGGCCGCGCCGCGCCCCTCGTGCAGCCAGCGCATGACGGCCGTGCCGATCACGTCGTCGGCTTCGACCTCGGGAATGCTGACCACGTGCATGCCGAAGCTGGCCAGCGTGGCGTAAAAGCCGGGCAAGGCGTCGCGCAGCACCTGCGGCATGGGCTGGCGCCCTTCGCGGTAGCCGGCATACAGGGCGTGGCGCCAGGTCGGGCCGCCGAAGTCGAAGGCCGGCAGGATATGCGTCGGCTCGTGGTCGTTGATGAGGGTACGGAACGACGACAGCGCATGGCGCAGCGCGATCTCCGCCTTCAGGTCGGAGTCGGGTTCAGGACTGGCTTCGTAGACGCGGCGTACGATATTCAAGCCGTCGATAGCGAGGAGTCTGGCCATGCGGTAAGTGGATACTGGTTGAATCGGGCATTTTACCGTATGGTTCCCTGCACATCGGGCTTGAATGCCGCTTATTTGGCGAAATCGTAGGGTCCGCCACGTTCCAGCGCGCGCTGGTAGGCCGGGCGCGCATGGATGCGCTGCAGGAAGGCCGTCAGCTTCGGCAGGCGCTCGTCGAGTCCGCCGCGCATGGCCGCCGCTTCCAGCGGAAAGCTCATCTGGATATCGGCCGCCGTGAATTCATTGCCGGCAAACCATTTGGTTTTCTCCAGCTCCGCTTCCATGTAGGCCAGCTGGCTGTTGATATTGGGCAGGATGAAGCTGCTCTTGACCTTGCCGGCGATGCCGCGCGCGATGGGTTTGACGAAAAACGGCATCGGCGACGATTCGACCTTGTCGAACACCAGCTTCATCAGCAGCGGCGGCATGGCCGAGCCTTCCGCGAAATGCAGCCAGTAGGTCCAGCGCAGCTTGTCCGGCGTGCCGGCCGCCGGGATCAAGCGGCCATTGCCGTAGCGCTCGACCAGGTAGTCGATGATGGCGCCCGATTCGGCGATGGTGTTGGCGCCGTCCGTGATCACGGGCGACTTGCCCAGCGGATGCACGGCCTTCAGCGAAGCGGGCGCCAGCATGGTCTTCGGGTCGCGCTGGTAGCGCTTGACCTCATAGTCGAGGCCCAGTTCCTCGAGCAGCCAGAGCACGCGCTGCGAGCGCGAGTTGTTCAGATGGTGGACGACGATCATGGTTTTCCCGTTAGGCGATGGTTGAGTTCCAGTATAGCCGGGACGGCCGGATCGGGTCGGCACAAGCGGAGCGACGAAAAAATTGCGAAAAACAGTATTTTCAATTGATAACTTTTCAATATTCCCTTATCTTGTTTTGTTTCCAATAAGTAAGGAAACCCCTGTGGATTTCGACGCAAACAACACTCCTCCCCGACAAGAAGCCATCACCTTCAGCGCCACCGGCAGCGAATACTTCCGTATCTGGATCGTCAACCTGCTGCTGAGCATCGTCACCCTGGGCATTTATTCCGCCTGGGCCAAGGTGCGCCGCAACCGCTATTTCTATTCCAGCACCCACCTGGCGGGCGGCAGCTTCGAATACCATGGCAACGCCGTGGCCATCCTGAAAGGCCGCATCGCCGCCGTGGTGCTGATCGCCGGCTACAACATCGCCTTCCAGGTCTCGCCCGTCGTCGGCTTGCTGATGTTCGTGCTGCTGGCCGCCATCCTGCCCTGGCTGGTCTGGAAAAGCCTGCAATTCAAGCTGTACAACACCAGCTACCGCGGCATCCGCTTCGGCTTTGGCGGCAGCGCCAGGGAAGCCTACAAGTACTTCCTGTGGCTGCCCATCCTGAATACCTTCACGGGCGGCCTGATGACGCCTTTCCTGCACCAGCGCCTGAAGCGCTTCCAGCACACGCAAAGCCGTTTCGGCGCCACCCATTTCAGCTTTGACGCCACGGTCGGCAGCTTCTACAAAACCTACTTGCTGTTCTTTGCGCTGCTGCTGGGCGGCTTGCTGGTGCTGATTTTCGTCGTCTTCGGCAGCGTGTTCGCCTCGTTTGCGGCCAATGCGAATGACAAGACCAAGGTTGGCAGCCTGCTGTTTGCCATCGGCGCCTTGTACCTGTGGGCATTCACCGTGCTGCCGCTGTTCCTGACCATGATCCAGAACCTGATCTGGAACCATACGCGCTTGCAGCAGCACCAGTTCCAGTCGCAGCTGACATGGGGCCGCACCACTTTCGTCATGCTGAGCAACCTGCTGGGCATCGTCGTCACCCTGGGCCTGTTTACGCCATTCGCCCATGTGCGCTGGCTGAAATACCGCCTGGAAGCGACCTCCATGCTGGTACACGGCAGCCTGGACGAGTTTGTCGCCGCCACGGGCCAGCAAGTGTCGGCCACGGGCGAAGGCATGGTCGACCTGCTGGACTTCGACCTGTCGCTGTAGCATGACGCTCGATCACGACGCGCCGGGCGCGGCCCCCGTGCCCGCGCGCTATTTCGACGGCCAGACCTCGCGCCTGTACCACGTCACGCTCAGCGTGCGTGATGGCCAGGCCGTGCTGGCCGGCGACATCGAGCGCAGCTGCCCGCTGGGCGAACTGCACGTGTCCGAACGCAGCAGCCACGCCGTGCGCAAGGTCAGTTTTGCCGATGGTGCCTACCTGGAAATCGCCGACCAGGCGGCCTTCAACAGCCTGCTGCACGACACGGGCCACCGCGATGGCTGGGTGGTGCGGCTGCAGCAAAGCTGGCGCGGCGCCCTGCTGGCCACCGTGGCGACCATCGTGGCCCTGTGGCTCAGCTATCAATACCTGCTGCCGCTGGCGGCCAAGGGCATCGCGTATACCCTGCCGCAGTCGGTCGAACGGCAGTTGGGCCAGGGCGTGCTCGATATGCTGGACCGCCATGTCTTCGCGCCCAGCCAGCTCGATGGCGCGCGCCAGCAAGCGTTGCGGGCCCAGTTCGCGCGCCTGGCCACGCCCGGCGACAGCACGCCCGCGCACCGCATCGTGTTTCGCAAGAGCAAGATCGGCCCGAACGCGTTTGCCCTGCCGTCCGGCGACATCGTGCTGACGGACGAGATGATCGAACTGCTGCCGGACGACCAGGCCATCATGGGCGTGCTGGCGCACGAGCTGGGGCACCTGCAGCAGCGCCACCTGACGCGGCGCATCATCCAGACCTCGGCCGTGGGCGCCGGCGCGGCGCTGCTGTTCGGCGACGTCTCGACGGTGGTGGCCACCCTGCCGCCGCTGCTGCTGGACTTGAAGTATTCGCGCGATGTCGAACGCGACGCGGACGACTATGCGATCGCCATGCTGCGCCAGAACGGCATTCCGCTGGAACACCTGGCGCAAGTATTTGTCGCCCTGGGCAAGCTGGACCACGGCACGCCGTACCTGTCGAGCCATCCGGCCAGCACTGAACGGGTCGAGCGCATCCGCGCCGCACAGCGGTGATCCTCACGCGGCGTCCACCGGGCGCCGCGTTCTTTCCCACCAGCACGTTCCGTGAATCGAAGGTAGACTCATCAGTTATCAGTCTGACTTCCCCGGAGTGCCCATGCACCTAGTACCATTTCGCTACCTGACCTTCATTGCGACGGCAGCCATCTTTGTCCTGTCCCTGTTTTACTACGATCATTACTGGCTGCCCGTGCTGGCCGGTGCGCTGACCCTGGTCGGCATCAGCGACCTGCTGCAAACCAAGCGCGCCCTGCGCCGCAACTACCCCATCCTCGCCCATTTCCGCTTCTTTTTTGAGAGCATCCGCCCCGAAATCCGCCAGTATTTCCTGGAAAGCGACAGCGAAGCGACACCGTTCTCGCGCAGCCAGCGCAGCATCGTCTACCAGCGCGCCAAGGAGCAGACGGACAAGCGCCCGTTCGGCACTCAGCTCGATGTGTATGAAGCGGGCTATGAATGGATCAACCATTCCATCGCCCCCGCCAAGGTGACGGGCCACGATTTCCGCATCGAGATCGGCAACCATCCGGACTGCCCGCGAGCCAAACCGTATTCGGCCAGCGTCTTCAATATCTCGGCGATGAGCTTTGGCGCCCTGTCGGCCAATGCCATCCTGGCCCTGAACGGCGGCGCGCGCAGCGGCGGCTTCATGCACGACACGGGCGAAGGCAGCATCAGTCCTTATCACCGCGAAAACGGCGGCGACCTGGTGTGGGAAATCGGCTCCGGCTACTTCGGCTGCCGCAACCAGGACGGCACATTTTCCGAGGAACGCTTCATCGCCAACGCCAGCTCGGAGCAGGTGAAAATGATCGAGCTGAAAATGTCGCAGGGCGCCAAGCCGGGCCACGGCGGCGTGCTGCCCGGGCCGAAAGTGACCATCGAGATCGCCACCACGCGCGGCGTGATGGTGGGCGAAGACTGCGTCTCGCCGGCCGCGCACAGCGCCTTTTCCACGCCGCTGGAAATGCTGCACTTCATCGACCGCCTGCGCACGCTCTCCGGCGGCAAGCCGACGGGCTTCAAGCTGGCCATCGGCCACCCGTGGGAATTTTTCGCCATCGTCAAAGCCATGCTGGAAACGGGCATCACGCCCGACTTCATCGTCGTCGACGGCAGCGAAGGGGGCACGGGCGCGGCGCCCCTGGAATTCACGGACCACGTGGGCACGCCGCTGCAGGAAGCGCTGGTGCTCGTGCATAACACCCTGGTGGGCGCCAACCTGCGCGAGCGGATCAAGATCGGCTGCTCAGGCAAGATCATCACGGCCTTCGACATCGCCCGCCTGCTGGCGCTGGGCGCCGACTGGTGCAATTCGGCGCGCGGCTTCATGTTCGCACTGGGCTGCATCCAGTCGCAAAGCTGCCATACGGACCGCTGCCCGACGGGCGTGGCCACGCAAGACCCGCAGCGCCAGCGCGCGCTGGTGGTATCCGACAAGATCGCCCGCGTGGCGCACTTCCACCAGAACACCATGAAGGCGCTGGCCGAACTGATCGCCGCCGCCGGCCTCGCGCATCCGCAGGAACTGCGTCCGCACCACCTGGTGCGCCGCATCTCGCCGAACCAGGTGAAACTGGCGTCGGCCCTGCTGCCCTTCCTGGAAGCGGGCCAGCTGCTCGACCCGAGCCAGCTGCCGCAACTGCCGCCCGTATTCGGCCTGTACTGGCCCATGGCGCAATCGGCATCGTTCCAGCGCCTGGATTAAAGCCGGCATTGCGCAAGTGGAGCAATACCACTTAATAACCACTTGCGCAAAAACCCAAATCCAATACAATACCAAAACAAGTACAAAACCAAGGCAGCTTGTCCGGTGACCGCCACGATGCGCCACCACGGTGCCAGAATACGTATGCCGTCGTCACAATACATACCGGAGGAGTTGCAGCATGGAGCAGGGTTTGCGCGAGAAAGTAGGACAGTTGTTCATGGTGGGTTTCGACGCCCTGCAGGCGGACGAGCATATCAAGACCTTGATACGCGGCAAGAAGGTGGGCGGCGTGATCCTGTTCCGCCGCAACGTGCACACGCCCGCGCAAGTGTCCGCCCTGTGCCGCGAGCTGCAGGAGATCAATGCGGAAGTGTCCGACATTCCGCTGCTGATCTCCATCGACCAGGAAGGCGGCATGGTCATGCGCATCGAGCAGGGCGTCACGCCGATTCCCGCCGCGATGGCTTTCCAGGCGGCCGGCTCCATCGACGACTGCGAACGCATGAACCAGATCAGCGGCGATGAAATGCGCCAGGTGGGCATCAACATGCTGCTCGCCCCTGTGCTGGACGTAAACAACAACCGCAACAACCCCGTCATCGGCGTGCGCGCGTATGGCGAGGATGCCGCCACCGTCATCGACTACGGCATGGCGGCCATGCGCGGCCAGCGCGCCAGCGGCGTGGCCGTCACCGCCAAGCACTTCCCCGGCCACGGCGACACGGCCATCGATACGCACTACGCCATGGCCCTGGTCCCGCACGACAAGGAACGCCTGCGCGCCGTGGAACTGGCGCCGTTCCGCGCGGCCATTGCCGGCGGCGTCGACGCCATCATGACGGCGCACGTGGTCTTCCCCGCCTTCGAAGCCGATACCAGCGTACCAGCGACCCTGTCGAAAGGCGTGCTGACGGACCTGCTGCGCGGTGAAATGGGCTACAAGGGCGTCGTCATCACCGACTGCCTGGAAATGGCGGCCATCGCCGACGGCATCGGCATCGCCCAGGGCGCCATCGCCACCCTGCAGGCAGGCGCCGACATCGTCCTCATCTCGCACCGCGAAGCGCAGCAGACGGCCGCCATCGACGCCGTCATCGCCGCCGTGGAGCGCGGCGACATCGCGCTCTCCCGCATCGACGCGGCTTGTGCCCGCGTGGCTGAACTCAAGCGCAACCGCGCCGTGCGCGACTGGCGCACCCGCCCCGTCACGCCACCGGCGCTGATGCAGCCGGCCGCCATGGCCCTGTCGCAGCTGCTGCAAAAAGCGGCATTGCGCGTGCAGGGCGACTACCGCCCGCTCGACGCCAGCCTGCCCGTGACCCTGCTGACCGTGGAAGTGCGCTCGCGCAGCGAAATCGACGAAGTGGCGCTGGGCCGCAACAAGGAAGCACGCAGCTCGATGCTGCCGGCGCTGCTGGAAGCGGGCCTGGACGTGCGCGAGTACGCCTTGTCGGCCGAGGCGCTGGACGACGAAGTCAACGAGGCCATCGCCTTCGCGCAAGGCGCGCAGCAGATCGTGCTGCAAACGTATAACGCCATGTTCGTCGGCGGCCAGCGGCGCCTGGTCGAGGCCCTGCCGCAGGATAAACTGTGGCTGGTGGCGGGCCGCCTGCCCTACGACCTGGACCTGGCGCCACACGCGCAAGGCCGCCTGGCCGCCTTCGGCTGCCGCCCGGCCGCGCTGGTGCCCGTGGTGGACAAGCTGGCGGGCAAGGCGTAACGCCACGCCCCCTCCTGCACATGCCGGGCCTTGCCCGGCATTTTTTATGCCGCGTCGCAATCGAAGCGCACGCCCGTCATCTGTTCGCTCAGCGTCCATAGCCGGCGCGCCTGCCCGGGATCGATGGCCCAGCGCCGCACGCCCGGCCCCATGCTGTCGTCCTCCACCAAGGGGGCGATATCGCCATCCTCGCAATACACGCCGCCGATGCCCTCAAGCTGCGCGCTGGTGGCGCACCAGACGGTGGTGGCCGCTCCCTGCGCCACATTCTTGAAACCCGACTGCGGCGGCGGATTCACCTTGCCATCCTCATCGAGCGCACCCACGCGGCGCAAGTCGTCGACGTCCAGGTGGCGCACCAGCGGCGTCAGGATGGCGCCCGGATGCAGCGAATAGGCACGCACGCCGTGCGCCGCGCCGCGACGGTCCAGCTCCACGGCAAACAGCGCATTGGCGCTTTTCGACTGCGCATACGCGCGCCATTTGTCGTAAGGCTGGCGCAGGAAATGCGGGTCATCCAGGTCGACGCCCGCCTGCCGGTGTCCCAGCGACGAGACGCACACCACGCGCGCGCCCTGCGCCTGCCGCAAGACGGGCCACAGGCGCGCCGTCAACTGGAAATGCCCCAGGTGATTCGTCGCGAACTGCGCCTCGTAGCCGCGCGCATCGCGCAGCAAGGGCGTGGCCATGATGCCGGCGCCGTTCACCAGCAGATGCAGGGCCCGGCCGGTGGCAAGGAAGGCGGCCGCGAATGCGTCGATCGATTGCGGAGCGAGCAGGTCGAGCGCCGCGACCTCCACGCCGGCCATGCCGGCCAGGGCCGCTTGCGCCTGATGCTGGTCGCGCGCCGGCACCAGCACCCTGGCGCCGGCGCCAGCCAGTACGCGCACCGTTTCCAGCCCCAGGCCCGACGCGCCGCCCGTGACGATGGCCTGCACGCCGGACAGGTCGCGGCCGGCCAGCACCTCGCTGGCGGTCGTGGCCGCGCCGAAGCCGGAATGAAGGGGAATTTGCCTGTGATCGCCGTATATCATGTCTGCCTCTGCATGTGGGTGGCCAGCGCGGGATGGCTGGCGACATGCTTATTTTGCGCGAGCCGTTCTGGACGGTGAATGGCGTAAAATCTTCAATACTGTCGCTATCGTCCAGAATTGCCGCCACCATGGATTTGCTCTCCGATGTACTCTCGCTGTTTGATACGCGCAGCTCCTACTTTGCCGGCCTGAAGGCGGGCGGCGAGTGGGCCATCGACTTTCCGCCGCCGGACGGCATCAAGTTCAACGCCGTGATCGAAGGCGCTTGCTGGCTGACGGTCGCGGGCATCGACGCGCCCGTGCCGCTGCAGACGGGCGACTGCTTCCTGCTGACGCCGGGACGCGCGTTCACCCTGGCCAGCACGCCCGGCTTGCCGGCCGCGCCAGCGCTGGACGTGTACCGGCACACGCAGCAGGGCGTGGCCCGCCACGGCGCGCCGCAGCACGATTTCTTCCTCATCGGCGGACGCTTCCACTTTGGCGACGAAGCGGCCATCCTGCTCGACTGCCTGCCGCCGCTGCTGCACGTGCGCGGCGATACGGACCAGGCCAGCGTGCTGCACTGGGCCTTGCAACGGCTGGCGCAGGAACTGCAGGCGACGGCGCCCGGCGCGGCGCTGATGACGCGCCACCTTGGCCACATGATGCTGCTGCAAATGCTGCGCCAGTATCTTGAAGCCCAGGCCTCGCACCCGGTGGGCTGGCTGTTCGCGCTGGCCGATCCACGGCTGCGCGCCGCCATCGAGGCCATGCACGCGCAACCGGCGCGGCGCTGGACCTTGCCGCAGCTGGCCGCCGTCGCGGGGCAGTCGCGCTCCGCCTTTGCCTTGCACTTCAAGACGCGGGTGGGCGTGACGCCGCTCGACTACCTGCTGCGCTGGCGCATGCGCCTGGCCACGCGGCGCCTGAAGGACAGCGGCGCGCCCGTCACCGTGATCGCGCAGGCGCTGGGCTACGATTCCGACAGCGCCTTCAGCCACGCCTTCAAGCGCGTCATGGCCTGCTCGCCGCGCCAGTACCGGCTGCGCCATGCGGGCGCGCAGGCGTAAAAAAACCCGCGCTTGCGGGTTTTAATAATACAAGGTCAGCGCGCCGTCACGGGCGGCAAGGCCGCCACCGCCAGCAGGGCAAACGGTCCGAGAAACAGGCCGATGCCGAACCACAGTCCCCCGTGGCGGCCGCGCCGGCTGGCCAGCAGCCAGGTGGCGACCGCAAACAAAAACATGAAGATCAACAGTATCGCCATTGCCACTCCTTGCCATGCGGAAAGCCCAGTGTAGCCCACGGGCGCGCCCATGGCTACACTGAAATTAGCGCTGCACCTGCATCAGGATCACGCGCTTGCTGCTGCCGTCGGCCGGCGGCGTGGCGGACGGCGGCGGCGGGCTGTCGCAGGAGCCGCAGGAACCGCAGCCGCTGCCGCAGCCGGGCGCCACCTTGAAGAAGGTCGACAGCTTCGCCTCATCGAGGCCGCAGCGCACGAGGCCACGCACGATGGCGCGGCGCACGCCCGCCGGCAGGTACTTGGTCGAAAAATGCAGCAGCGCGGCTGCGACGATCAGGGCGACGATGAGGGTTTGCCACATGGTTTTCTCCTAAGCGCCCAGCGACAGGGCGACGCGGTATGTGATGAACGAGGCGGCATACGCCAGGGCGAACATGTAGCCGGCCATCAGCAGCGGATAGCGCCAGCCGCCCGTCTCGCGCTTCACCACGGAGAGGGTCGACAGGCACTGCGGCGCAAACACATACCAGGCCAGCAAGGACAGCGCGGTCGCCATCGACCACGAATGGGCGATCAGCGGTTCCAGCGTGGTCGCCAGCGCGTCGCCCGTTTGCGACAGCGCGTACACGGTGCCCAGGGCGCCGACGGCCACTTCGCGCGCCGCCATGCCCGGCACCAGCGCGATGCAGATCTGCCAGTTGAAACCGATGGGCGCGAAGATCACTTCCAGGCCGCGGCCCAGGATGCCGGCCAGGCTGTAGTAGATCGGCGGGTGGATGGCATTGTCCGGCGGGCCGGGGAAGGTACTGAGGAACCACAGGATGATCATCAGGCTCAGGATGATGGTACCGACGCGCGTCAGGAAGATCTTCGCGCGCTCCCACAGGCTGACGGCCAGGTTGCGCAAATGCGGCCAGTGATAGGCCGGCAGTTCCAGCATCAGCGGCTGGTTGCCGCGCACGCCCATGCCGCGCTTCATGACCCAGGCCACGGCCATGGCCGAGATGATGCCGGCGAAGTACAGGACAAACAGCACCAGGCCTTGCAGGCTCAGGTAGCCCCATACCTGGCGTTCCGGGATGAAGGCGGCGATGATCAGCGCATACACGGGCAGGCGCGCCGAACACGTCATCAGCGGCGCGATCATGATGGTGACCAGACGGTCGCGCGGGTTCTGGATGGTGCGCGCCGCCATCACGCCAGGGATGGCGCAGGCAAAGCTCGACAGCAACGGGATGAAGGCGCGGCCGGACAGGCCTACGCCGCCCATCAGGCGGTCCAGCAGGAACGCCGCGCGCGGCAGATAGCCGCAGTCTTCCAGCGCCAGGATGAAGAAGAACAGGATCAGAATCTGCGGCAGGAACACCAGCACGCTGCCGACGCCGCCGATGATGCCTTCCACCAGCAAGCTTTTCAGGTGGCCATCGGGCATGTTCGCCGTCAGCACGGCGCCCAAGTGGCCCACGCCATCGGTGATCATTTCCATCGGCGTGGCGGCCCAGGCAAACACGGCCTGGAAGATCAGGAACATCAGCACGGCCAGGATGATGGGGCCGACGATGGGATGCAGCACCACGTCGTCGATCTTTTCCGTCAGGTTGCCCTTGTCGCTCGTGTCATTGCTGACGGCGGCCAGGATGCGGCGTACTTCGCGCTGGGTTTCTTCGACGGTGACGGCATCGATGGCCGCCAGCGGTTTCGCTTCCACGACCGGCAGCGGCAGCATGGCATCGATGGCGTTCAGCAAGGCTTTTTCGCCATCGTGCTGCACCGCCACGGTTTCCACCACGGGCATGCCCAGTTCCTGCGACAGTTTCACCGTGTCGATCAGCATGCCGCGCTTGCGCGCCACGTCCGTCATGTTCAGCGCCAGCAGCATGGGCAG
Source organism: Janthinobacterium sp. SUN128 (assembly GCF_030587275.1). NCBI lineage: Bacteria > Pseudomonadati > Pseudomonadota > Betaproteobacteria > Burkholderiales > Oxalobacteraceae > Janthinobacterium > Janthinobacterium sp. SUN128. The sequence continues at coordinate 4,338,756 of NZ_JAPWHY010000001.1, forward strand.
GCCCAGGCGCTTGACTTCCAGCACCAGGCGCAGGTTCAGGCGCAGATTGGTGGCGTCGACGACGCAGATGATGGCGTCCGGACGCGGGTCGCCGCGGCGCAGGCCGCCCACCACGTCGCGCGTGATGGCTTCATCGGGCGTGGTGGCGGACAGGCTGTAGGCGCCCGGTAGATCGAGCACGCGCACGGGTTTGCCGGCTGGCGAGGTGAAATGGCCTTCCTTGCGCTCGATGGTCACGCCGGCGTAGTTCGCCACTTTCTGGCGCGCGCCCGTCAAACGGTTGAACAGGGCCGTCTTGCCGCAGTTCGGATTGCCCAGCAAGGCAATTTGTGGCTGATGCGGCGGCTTGTGCACGCCCGCATCCACGATAGTTTCGACAGCACCCATGGTCATTCCGGTTGAAGCAGCGGTTGAATCGTAATCAGCGCCGCTTCGAAGCGACGCAGTGCGAACGTGGCATTGCCCACCTTGATGGCCAGCGGATCGCCACCGGGAATGCCGCGCTTGAGCATGCGGATGCGTTCGCCGGGAACGAATCCCAGCTCCATCAGGCGACGGGGCAGGTCGACGCCGTCCTCCGTCTGTCCTGCCGTGTGGGGCGTGATATGCAACACCGTGCCGCTCTGGCCGACTGCCAGCGCATCGAGCGTCATCATGGGTGGAACTAGAGTCATGAGCAAATTCCGTTCAAATTAAGAACACCTGATACCGGCTGCGGCGCGGGGCGCCTTGCGCTGGTTCCAGGTTTGTGAGGTAAAACGCCACTGTTGCGCATTACCGACAAGCGGCCATTCCATCTGTCCAGACGGCAACCGTCCGAGACAATACCAGCATTATAAACATGAATGCGAATAGTTTTTATTTAGCCCGGAGAGCCGCCCCCATCAAGGGCTGCGTCATGTGCGCGAATCGCATATCAAGCTGCGGCGCCAGGCTGCCAAGTGCCGCACACTTGATCAAAATCGCTTGCATTGTCCCCCACTTTGCGCGACAATGAAACGTAATGATAATGATTCTCATTAAAACACTAGCAACAATGCTTCCTAGCACTAGTGTCTGTTCATCCTCCAGCCAGAAGGTGTATCAATGATTGTATGTGTCTGCAACAACATATCTGATCGTGAAATCCGTCAAGCCGTCGATCTTGGCCTGTCCAGCATGGCCGAACTGCGCCGCGACTTGGGCGTGGCCACCTGCTGCGGCAAATGCCACACCTGCGCGCGGGAAGTGCTGAACGATCACCTGAACGCCACGGTGACGCTGCAAGAAACCGTATTGATGCGAGCTGTACTGACAAACTAAAGAAAGCGATAAACGCCATGACGATGATGCCCCCGCCCGTAACGGTGCAGGCCGTGCAGCAATTTGCCGACTTCGACAAGAAGCGCAACAAATTCGCGCCGCTGATGGCCATCGTCGTCCTGCATCTGGCCGGGTTCTACGCGATCCAGAGCGGCTTGCTGAGCAAAGTCGTCACGGCGGCCATGCCGACCATCACCACCATCAGCATCATCGCCCCGCCGGCGCCGCCCAAGCCGCCGGCGCCATCCGTACCGAAAACCGTGGAATTGAGCGCTCCCGTGCCGCGCGCCGTGATCCCGCCGCTGCCGCTGATCGCCGTGGCACCGAGCGAGCCGACGATCACGCCGCCGCAGCCGACGCGCGCCGAAGCGGCACCCGTTGCCACCGCCGCGCCGACAGCGCCATCGACACCGTCGCCGACGCCACCAGCGCCGTCAACGCCGCGTACCGTCAGCAGCGTCGAATACATCAAGGCACCGCAACTGATCTACCCGAATCTGTCGCGCCGCCTGGGTGAAAGCGGCACCGTGGTGCTGCGCATCCTGATCAATGAAAAGGGCTTGCCCGAGCAAATCCTGATCCAGAAATCGACCGGCTACAACAACCTCGATGAAGCGGGCCGCCAGGCCGCCCAGCGCGCGCTGTTCAAGCCGATGATCGAAAACGGCAAGCCCGTACCTGTCTACGTTCTAGTACCGCTGACCTTCCAACTGAGCTAGCCTTCCGGCGGCCCTTGCGCCGCTGCCAGCCCGCAAGCACCGCACCACGTGCCCTGCTTGCTTTTTTGCGCCCTGTTTTTAGTCAAGCGATTTGCTTGTTTCAGTCTGCCAGCCTACATCCCCGGGCCAGGCAGACTTTTTTTTGGGGATCAGACCCGAGGGGGGAATGGGCCCCAATGGGGTCCATTCCGCTCGCGCAGCGACTGACCCTTTTTACATCTCCGCCCACATCCTGAGCAAATTATGATAATGCCCCGTCAAGCCCACCGTCGCCGGTGAATCGCCGTGCTCTGCGCGCACGCTCTGGATATTCTGATCGAGCTCGAACAGCATGCTGCGCTTCCAGTCCTCGCGCACCATGCTTTGCGTCCACAGGAAGGAGCAGATGCGCTCACCGCTGGTGACGGGCAGCACCTGATGCACGCTGCTCGACGGATACACGATCACGTCGCCGGCCGGCAGTTTCACTTCGTGCGTGCCATACGCATCGACCACCACCAGCTCGCCGCCTTCGTACTCGTCCGGTTCGCTCAGGAAGACGGTCGACGAGACGTCGGCGCGCATCGACTGCATGCCGCTCTTCGGCGTGCGGATGGCGCCGTCGATATGCAGGCCATAGTGCTCGCCACCCGCATAGCTGTTGAAGAATGGCGGCAGGATGCGCAGCGGCAGCACGGCGGCAAAGAACAGCGGATTGGCCATCAGCGCGCGGCTGACGATCTCGCCCAGTTCCAGCGCCAGCGGCGAACCCTCGGCCAGCTGCCGGTTGCGCTTGACTTGCGCGCCTTGCGCCCCGACGCTGGCGCGCCCGTCGACCCAGTCCGTCTGCGCCAGGCGCTGGCGAAAATGCGTGACCTGTTCCGGCGTCAGCACGCCGGGTATATGCAGCATCATCTTGCTATCCTTTTTCAGTAAACATCGCTGCCTGATTATCGCATCGCCGGCAGCGGCCAAGAAGACACAAAAGCAAGAACGGAGCAACATTTCCCGCCTTTTCAGCGCGGCCATGCGCGCGCGCCAGCGGCAGCAAAACAGCACCGGGAACGCGAATGAGAATGGCCTTCATTTTCCTTAACAAATAAAAAACGGAAAAATGTGGCAATCCATTTGAGAATGGGTTTTATTCGCACGATATTTACGTTAAAAAGACGGAAAAATGCCGTTTACCGCCCGAAATCGCCCATATTTTGCGCTATCATGCGGGCATAGCGAAACCGGCAACCTGCGCGCCACCAGGCAGCCCGAGCCACCCGGCAGTGAACGCCAGCAGCCTCCGGTTTCATCATCGAACGCACTACAGAACAAAGGAAATCCCATGAAGGGCGATAAAGAAGTCATCCGCATGCTCAACGCACAGCTCACCAACGAACTGTCGGCCATCAACCAGTACTTCCTGCATGCGCGCATGTACAAGCACTGGGGCCTGGAAAAGCTGGGCAAGAAAGAATACGAAGAATCGATCGGCGAAATGAAACACGCCGACAAGCTGATCGACCGCATCCTGATGCTCGACGGCCTGCCGAACCTGCAAGCGCTGCACAAGCTGCTGATCGGCGAGAACACGCCGGAAATGCTGGAATGCGACTTGAAGCTGGAACGCGCCGCGCACGCCACCGTCAAGGAAGGCATCGCCATCAGCGAAAAAGCGGGCGACTACGTCTCGCGCGACCTGTTCCTGATGATCCTGGAAGACACGGAAGAGCATATCGACTGGCTGGAAACGCAGATCGACCTGATCGCCAAGATCGGCATCCAGAATTACCTGCAAAGTCAGATGGCTGTTGAAGAGTAATGAGGACACCTGCCAAAACCTACTGCGCGTCGGCATAGGCGGCCTGCGATGCTCACCGTACTAGAGTACGGTTGCGCTTCTCGGCCACCTCTTCCTTCCGCTCGCTACGGTTTTGTCAGGTGTCGTAACATCGTTGGCGGAACAAGAAAAACCGGCAGAGCCGGTTTTTTTACGTGTGTCCTCAAGTCTTTGTGGCCTGCGGCGGGCGCAACTTGACGAACAGCACCGCCACCGCCGCGCACAGCAACAGGGCGCCGGCCAGCCGGATGACGTTCTCCGGATTGCCGCCCAGCCAGCTGCGGTAATACAGGGGCAGGGTGAAGATCTGGATGATCATCGGGATGACGATGAACATGTTGAAGATGCCCATGTAGACGCCCGTGCGCTCGGGCGGAATGCAGCCGGCCAGCATGATGTAGGGATTGCCCATGATGCTGGCCCAGGCCAGGCCCACGCCCAGCATGGGCAGCAACAGCAGCGCCGGGCTATGGATCAGCGGGATGCTCAGCATGCCCACGCCGGCCGCGCACAGGCACAGGCTGTGCATGCGCTTGGGGCCGAAGCGGCGCGTGAACGGCACCAGCGCAAAGGCAGCGACAAAGGCGACGAAATTATAGAAGGCGCCCACCTGCCCGTTCAACAGGCCCGCGTCGCGAAAGCCTTGCGACGCCGGATCCGTCGTGTGAAACAGGGTCGCCGCCAGCGACAGCGCAATGTACTGCCAGTAGCAGAACATGGCGTACCACTGGAACAGGTTGACGATGGCCAGCTGCTTCATCGTCGGCGGCATGTCGCGCAGGGCCGCGCCGATATCGGCCAGCGTGTGGCGCCAGCCCAGCGGGCGGCTGCGGATGGCCGCCAGCTCGGCCGCCGTGAGGGGGTTTTCCGGCGTCGTCTTCAGGGTCCACAGCACCGAGGCGAGGGAAAAGACGGCGCCGATCAGGAAGGCGGCGATGACGATGTGCGGGATATGGCTGCCATTGACGGCATCCTTGTTCATGCCCAGCATGACCAGCAGCGACGGCGTCAGGTAGGCCAGCGTTTGCCCCAGTCCCGTAAACGCGCTTTGCGTGAGAAAACCCAGCGAGTGCTGCTTCTTGTCGAGCTTGTCGCTGACAAAGGCGCGGTACGGCTCCATCGTCACATTGTTGGCCGCGTCGAGTATCCACAGCAGGCTGGCGGCCATCCACAGGGTGGGACTGAACGGCATGGCCAGCAGGCCCAGGCTGCACAGGATGGCGCCGATCAGGAAGTACGGCGTGCGGCGGCCCCAGCGCGTCACCGTGCGGTCGCTCATGGCGCCGATCAGCGGTTGCACGAGCAGCCCCGTCATGGGACCGGCCAGCCACAGGTACGGCAGGCTCGCTTCGTCGGCACCCAGGTATTTGTAGATGGGGCTCATGCTGCTTTGCTGCAGACCAAAGCTGAACTGGATGCCGAAAAAACCGACATTCATGTTGACGATCTGCCAGAACGACAAATGCGGACGGTGCGCGGTGGCGTCGCTCATGCTGGCTCCCTTTCCAGCCACAGCATATGCCATGGCTGCAGGCCCACGGTGCCGGCCAGCACGCTGCCATCGAGGCTGTTGCGCCACTCGCCCGCGGGCAAGGTAAAACGCTGGCTGGCGCCGCTGAAATTGCTCAGGTTGAGAAACGCGTCGCCGCGCAGCAGCGCCAGCACGGCCGGCGTGTCGGCGGGCAGCACGCTGCGCGGCGCAGCGGCGGCCAATGCCGGCAAGCGCCCGCGCGCGTCGATCAGCTGGCGCAGCGCCAGGTACAGCCGGCCGCTGGCGCTCACGCCATCGTGGCGCCATGCCAGCAAGCTGTCGTCGAACGCGGGACGCTGCAGCCAGCGGCTGTCCATCGCCCGGTCGGCGCGCTGCGTGTAGCTGTCGTCGTTGGTCATGCCCAGTTCATCGCCCATGTACAGCACCGGCAAGGCGCCAAAGCTCAATGCCAAGCCATGCAGCAGCAGCAGGCGCCGCAACGCGTATTCCTGCTCCTGCACGGTGGTGACGCTTTGCAGGCCGGCCAGCGAGGCGGCCATGCCGTTGCTGCCATGCGCCTTGTCGGCGCTGCTGCTCTGGAAGGCGGCGCCGCGCGCATAGCTGCCGGCAGCACCGGCAAAGAACTGCGCAATGCGCGCCAGGCGCGCCGGCCCGTCCGCGCCCGCTTCATTGAGCAGCACGTTCCAGCCGATGTCGTCGTGGCAGCGCACATAACTGAGCCAGCTTGCGGCCGGCGGCAGCGGCGGCGTGGCGGCGATAACCTGCTGCAGCAAGTCCGTGCTTTCCTCCGCCAGCGCGCCCCAGCCGGCGGCCATCAGGCTGCTGTGATAAGCGATATGGCATTCGGGCGCGCTATCGCTGCCAAAGTAGGCGGGCAGCTTGGGGGTGGGCACGATGGCTTCGGCCTTGAGCAGCACGCCAGGCGCGACGATGGCGGCGATGGCGCGCAAGGCTTGCAGCAGGCTGTGGGCTTCGGGCTGGTTCATGCAATCCGTGCCTTCGCGCTTCCACAGGAAGGCCGTCGAGTCGAGGCGGAACACCTCGATGCCCTTGTTGGCCAGGCCCAGCATGGCGCCGGCCATGGCCGCGAAGACGGCCTGATTGGCGTAGTTCAAGTCCCACTGATAGGGATAAAACGTGGTCCAGACCCAGCGCTGGAGCTCCGGCACGAAGGTGAAATTGCCCGGTGCCGCCTGCGGGAAGACCTGGCCAACGGTGCGCTCGTAACGGTCCGGCTGCACGCGGTCGGGATAAGTGTGGAAAAAATCGCGCAGCAGCGGATCGCCCGCCTTGGCGCCCAGCGCCCACGCATGGTCGTCGGCCACATGGTTGAGGATGAGGTCCGAGCACAGGCTGATGCCGGCCGCGCGCAGCTGCGCCGTCAACGCCAGCAAGTCGGCATTGCTGCCCAGCGCAGGGTCGACTTCCTCGAAGCTGGCGACGGCAAAGCCGCCATCGCTTTCGCCGGCACGCGGCCGCAAAAACGGCAGCAAATGCAGATACGTCACGCCCAGCTCGCGCAGATGGGCAATGCGCGCGGCCACGCCCTGCAGGCTGCCGCCGAAGCGCTGCACGTAGGCGCTGTAGCCCAGCATGGACTGGCTGGCAAACCAGTCCGGCTGCGCTTCGCGCTGCGCATCCTGCCGCAGCAGCGCCGGCGCGCGCGCCGCGTACAGCCGTCCCACACTTTCCATCAGGTCGCCCAGCCAGGGCAGGAAGTCAGGCCGCTGGCCATACAGGCTGCCCAGGCGGTCGAGCAGGACCGCCTCCTGTCGCGCATAGCGGCGCGCCGCATCGTCGCGCAAGTGCGAGGGGAGCGGCGCCAGCAGGCGCGCCAGGGGGCTACGTATCGACATCATGAATCCTATCCTTGCTTAAAATGCGTATTTCAGGCTGACCTTGACGGCGCGCCCCGTGATCGAGCGGGCCGCGTGGCCATCGCCCTCGACTTCCGTATAGCCGATCTTGTTGAGCAGATTGTTCGCCGTCAGCGCCACCTGCATCTGCGGCGTAAGCTGGTAATTGACGAAGGCGTTGAGCACCTGGTAGGCGGGCAAGGTGATCGTGTGCGCATCATCGCCCCACGACTTGCCCGTGCCGACCAGGCTGGCGCCCAAGGTGGCAGGCCCCCATTCATAGGTGGGCGCGAGCTGGTACACGACACGCGCCTGGCGCCGCGGCGTATTGCCGATCAGCGCCACGTCGGCCGCGGCCGTGCCCGTGATCTCGGCATCCGTGAACGTCAATCCGCCATTGATGCGGAAGTCGCCGGCGCTGTAGGCCGCTTCCAGTTCCACGCCCTTCGCTTCATAGCTGTTGGCCGTGCGCAGCTGCGTCGTCGCCTCGTAATTGCTTTCCTTCGTCTTGGCCTGGAACACGGTGACGAAGGTGCTCAGAGGTCCCCGCCGCCATTTCACGCCGCCTTCGAGCTGGCGCACGGTGTTGATCGCCACCGGCACGCTGCCATCCAGGGGCGTGCCGAACAGGATGCGGTCGGCATTGAAGGCCACGCCTTCGCTGACGCGGGCAAACACGGCCAGGTTGGCTTGCAGCTTGTAGTTCGCGCCCAGCGAGTACGAGGTATGGCCCAGGGTGTAGTCGACCTGCTGCACCGTCGACGGCAGATAGGCTTGCGCGCCGGTGGCCTGGTTGGCCGTGCCACTGGCGTGCTGGCGGTCGCGCCGCAAGCCGCCGTCGAGGTTCAGCGCGCCGCTTTCCCAGGCCAGGTTTACGTAGGGCGACGTCGTGCGGTATTCCATGTCGACGGCGCGCGAACAGCAGGCGCCGAAGGCCGGGCCGATGTAGCCGGGCGTGCTGCTCGCCGTTTGCAGCAGCGCCGGCTGGTCGCCCGTGGCCTGCAGCAGGTATTCATTGAAATTCCAGGTCAGGCCCAGCTTTTGCTGCGACAGGTACAGGCCGGCCGTGGTGGTCAGCTTGCCGCTGTCGAGCACAAACGTCCTGGCCAGCTTGGTATCGCTCAGGGTATTGCTGGCATCGTCGATCGAGGTGTTGAACACCACGGCGGAAAACGCGCGCCCCGTGTAGGGCTGGCCCCGGTTCGGGCCGCTGGCAAACACGTAGCTGCCGTCGCTGCCGTTATTCGACGGGAAGACGCCGATGAAACGGCCCGAATTGTCGGCGTAGCGGAAGTTTTCGCTCACGCTCCAGCCCTGTCCCAGCTTGAACGATGCTTCCAGTCCCACGGTGTCGCTCTTGACGTGCAGACCGTCGTTGACGCGGGTGGCCACGCGCTGGTTATCCTTGTTCAGCACCATGTCGGGCACCCAGTACGGCGAATAGAAACTGGCCTTGCGCGGGTCGATGCCGGCGATTTCCCCGATGCGGCCATTGCGCACGCTGACCGGCACCGGCAAGGCCGTGGGCGACTGGTCGTCGAGGTGCTTGAACGACAGGCGCACGAAACCGCTGTCGAATTCATGCGTGACATTGCCGCGAATCTGGCCGCCCTTTTCGCTGTTGACGCCACTATGGCGGATGCCTTCGCCCGTGCGCCAGGAGCCGCCGATGAAGAAGCGCGTGCGCTGGGAAACCGGCGCGCCGTAATCGAAATCCACGCGCGTCTGGTCGTAGCCCAGGCCCCGGCTGAGCGCCACGCTGCCGCCCTTCTCCTTGCCATTCTTGCTGATGAAATTGATGATGCCGCCCGGCGAGTTGGTGGCCAGGGTGGAGGCCGAACCGCCGCGCACCACTTCCAGGTGGTCGAGGGTGGAATCGATCTTGACGAAGCTGTCGGGCGTGGTGAAGTTGAAGTCGCCGAACTGCAGCACCGGCAAGCCGTCTTCCTGGATCTGCACATAGCGCGCGCCGCCGGCGGAAATGGGCAGGCCGCGCACGGTGATGTTGGCATTGCCTTCGCCGCCCGAGGACTCGGCCCGCAAGCCCGGCACCGAGCGCAGGACTTCGGCGGCGCTGGTCGGCGCGTTGTGCAGGATGGTGTCGAGTTCCATGCTGCTGACGGAATTGCTCGATTTCATTTTGGACGTGCCGCCGGTGGTGCCGGTGACCACGATGCGTTCCAGGTTCAGGCCATCGGCGGGGGCGGCGCTGGCGGTGTCGCCGGCCGATTGGGCCTGGGCGGCGCCCCATTGCAGCAGGGCCAGGGCGACGGCTGCGGCCATGCAGCCGCGTTGAGCAGTACGTGTCTTCATCTTGTCTCCAGTGTTGTATGCCGATACATCGAGGTATCCGCTTGTTATGGGTTCTGGCCGCCGCATGCCATGGCGCGCTGGCTGAGCCGGTACGTCATTATTCAACGAATAAGAATTTATTGCAATCGATTGCAATCGAGCGCTGCAACATGGAATTTATGTTGTTTTTAAGGGAGCGCTACGGGCAGAGAAGAGGGAAACAGGCGGGAACTGATACAAGATCAGGGTTTTTCATGCTGCCGTGCAGCATGAAAAATAGTGGGAAATTCTGAAATTATTGCAATCGGTTGCAACCGCGCTTTACCGGCCCGAGGCGCGTACGATCAGTTCGGTTGGCAATTGCCGGGATGGCGCAGGTGCGCCATCAACCAGCGCCAGCAGCGAGGCCACCAGCGCGCGTCCAGCGGCGCGGATCGGCTGGCGCACGGTGGTCAGCGGCGGGTGGAAATACGCGGCCAGTTCGATATCGTCGTAGCCGACCACGGCCACCTGTTCCGGCACGGCCACGCCGCGCGCGCGCAAGGCGCTGATGGCGCTCATGGCCAGCAAGTCGCTGCAGGCAAAGATGGCGTCGAACGGGAGCTGGCGATCCAGCAGTTCCTGCACGTCCGTCGCGCCGCCCTGCGGCAGGAAGGAGCCGGCCACGTACAGTTGCGGATCGGGCGCCAGTCCGTGCGCGGCCAGCGCCTGCGCATAGCCCTGGTGGCGCTGCGCCACTTCGGGCAGCTTGGCGTCGCCAAAGAAGGCGATGCGACGGCGTCCCGCCGCCAGCAAGTGCTCCGTGGCCAGCCTGCCGCCGGCGACGTTGTCGCCGCCAACGGTGCAATACAGCTGCTGCGGCAATTGCGCGCCCCACACGACGATGGGCACCTGGCGCGCGGCCAGCTGGTTCAGTTGTTCATGGTGGCGCCACTGGCCGATCAGGATGATGCCGATCACACGGCCGCTATCGAAGGACTGGGCGGCCGCATCGAGCGTTTCCGCATCCACGCGCGAAATGAGCATGTCGAAGCCCTGCTCCGTCAGCGCATCGGCCAGGCTGCCCAGCATGCTCAGAAAGAAAGGATCGGACAGGTGCTGGCGCGTGGCCGCGTCATACGGCACCACCACGCCCACCGTGCGGTTCTGTTTCAGGCGCAGGTTTTGCGCGCCGATATTGATGGAGTACTTGAGCGAACGGGCCAGCGCGATGACGCGCGCGCGCGTTTCTTCATTGACCAGCGAACTGCCGCTCAGGGCGCGCGACACGGTGGACGTGGACACGCCGGCAAGGCGCGCGATATCGGCCATCTGCAGGCGGTGCTGCGCCTTCGAATCGGTACCGGTCATCGTACGCTCACTGCGGCACGGTGTCCTTGAACGACTGCCGCTCGGACAGTTTGTCGAACAGGCGCGCCAGCGCAGGATGGTCCGCGCGCCAGTCGATTTCCGGGAAGCGGAAGCTGAGCCAGCCCAGGGTGCAGCCCACGGCCACGTCGGCCAGCGTGTAGTTCTTGCCGGCGCAATACGCGCTCTCGCCCAGGCGTGCTTCCAGCGCCGCCAGGCCCAGGGTGACTTTTTCCAGCTGGCGCGCGATCCAGGCCGCGCTTTGCTGCTCGGGCGGGCGCTGCGTGCGCTCCAGGCGCACCAGCACGCCCGCGTCGAGGATGCCGTCGGCCAGCGCTTCCCAATTCTTGATATCGGCCCGCTCGCGACCATTGCCGCCGGCCGGCAGCAGCTTGCACACGGGCGTGAGCGTGTCGAGGTATTCGACGATGACTTTCGAATCGATCAAGGTGCTGCCGTCTTCCATCACCAGGCAGGGCACTTTGCCCAGCGGATTGGCCTGGGCGATGCGGGTTTCCGGCACCCACACGTTTTCCAGCTCGAAAACATAGTCGAGCTTTTTTTCCGCCAGCACGATACGGGCTTTGCGGACATACGGGCTGGCGAGGGAACCGATCAGTTTCATAGGTACTTTAAGGTAAAGGAGCAGCAAGCAGTATAGCATCGGCGGCAGCGGTGTTTGGCAGCACGCGCCCGGCGGCCCCCAGTGTGTGGCAGGCACGCCGCATCGGGGCCGGATTCGGCCAAATTGCGGTGCGCCGGCGGCCGACGGACGGCTGGCCAGTGGCCAGCGGTGGTAAAATCGCCCTTTACTGTGGCGCCGTCAGTGTTGCTGTATTGCAATAGCCCTGCCCTCCCCGCGCGCCACACGCCAACCGTTTCTTTAACTTGCGTCCGCTCTCATGACTTCTACTACTCCGTATTCCACGCTGTCGGCCCTGTCTCCGCTCGATGGCCGCTACGCCAGCAAGACCGATCTGCTGCGCCCGATCCTGTCCGAAGCCGGTTTCATGCACCACCGCGTGAAAGTGGAAATCTCCTGGCTGCAAGCGCTGTCGCAAGCCGGTTTCGCTGAAATCAAGCCGTTCTCGGCAGAAGCGAACGCCCTGCTCGACAAGATGGCGAGCGATTTCTCGGAAGCCGACGCGGCCCGCATCAAGGCCATCGAAGCGGTCACCAACCATGACGTGAAGGCTGTCGAATACTGGCTGAAGGAACAAGTGGCGGACGTGCCGGAACTGGTGGCGGCGTCGGAATTCATCCATTTCGCCTGCACCTCGGAAGACATCAACAACACCTCGCACGGCATGATGCTGAAAGCCGCCCGCGATGGCGTGATGCTGCCGGCATTGAACGGCCTGGTGGCCAAGCTGACGCAGATCGCGCACGACAACGCCGACGTGCCGATGCTGTCGCGCACGCACGGCCAGACGGCCAGCCCGACCACCCTGGGCAAGGAATTTGCCAACGTCGTGGCCCGCTTGCAGCGCGCCGTGAAACGCATCGAGCAAGTGGAAATCCTCGGCAAGATGAATGGCGCCGTCGGCAACTACAATGCCCACCTGTCGGCCTACCCCGGCTTCGACTGGCCGGCATTCTCGAAGGCCGTCATCGAACAGCGCCTGGGCCTGGTCTTCAATCCGTACACCATCCAGATCGAGCCGCACGACTACATGGCTGAACTGTTCGACGCCTTCGCGCGCGCCAACACGATCCTGCTGGACCTGAACCGCGACATCTGGACGTACGTGTCGCTGGGCTACTTCAAGCAAAAACTGAAAGCGGGCGAAATCGGTTCGTCGACCATGCCGCACAAGGTCAACCCGATCGACTTCGAAAACTCGGAAGGCAACCTGGGCCTGGCCAACGCCGTCCTGAAACACCTGTCGGAAAAACTGCCCGTCTCGCGCATGCAGCGCGACCTGACCGATTCGACCGTGCTGCGCAACATCGGCGTGGGCCTGGGCTACACCCTGCTGGCCTATGACAGCTGCCTGCGCGGCCTGAACAAGCTGGAAGTAAACCACGCGCGCCTGGCGCAAGACCTGGACGCGACGTGGGAAGTGCTGGCCGAGCCCGTACAAACCGTGATGCGCCGCTATGGCATCGAAAACCCGTACGAGCAGCTGAAAGAGCTGACGCGCGGCAAGGGCATCTCGAAAGAAGCGCTGCAAACCTTCGTCAATGGCCTGGCCATTCCGCAGGATGCCAAGGACGTGCTCTTGACCATGACGCCGGGTAACTACATCGGTATCGCGGCGCAATTGGCCAAAGCCATCTAAGCAGTTTCCACATGGGGATCATGCGATCCCACTCCCGCGGGGCGGCCAGCACACAAATGCTGCCCGCCCCGCGGTTTTTCCGGCAATCTTTCTTGTAGAATCTCCAGCACGCAGCGTAAATTGCTTTTCTTTGGTATATTAGGCCGAATTAGTCCTAATACGTACTACTTTCAAGAAAGCCGTCGATGCAACGCTACACCACCACCGCCATCATCCTGCACTGGCTGACCGCCCTGCTGATCATCAGCGCCTTCATCATGGGCCTGGTCATGGTCGATATTCCCGGCCTGACGCCCACCAAGCTCAAATACTTCTCGTGGCATAAATGGCTGGGCGTGACCGTGCTGGCCATCGCCGCCATCCGCCTGCTGTGGCGCAAGGCCAACGTACCGCCGCCGCACCCTGCCAGCATGGTGGCCTGGCAAAAGAAGGCAGCCGACGCCATGCATGTGCTGTTGTACATCCTGATCTTCGCCGTGCCCATTTCCGGCTACCTGTACACGCTGGCCGCCGGCGTACCCGTGGTCTACCTGGGCCTGTTCCAGCTGCCCGTCATCATGGCGCCGAACCCGGAACTTAAGCCACTTTTAAAAGAGATTCATTATGTTCTGAACATGACGATGGCCGCCGCCGTGGCTGCCCATGTGCTGGCGGCGCTGAAGCATCAATTTATCGACAAAGACGGCGTACTTAAACGCATGCTGCCATAACACCGACTTCACCCTTGCTCACTGAAACTCCAGGAAAAATAAGATGAAAACCACCCAACGCATCGTCCTCGCTTCCCTGCTGGGCCTATCCGTGGCCGCCACCGCCGCCACCCTGCTGAAAGTCGATCCCGCCAAGACCAGCGTGTCGGCCGTGTTCAAGCAAATGAACGTGCCCGTGGAAGCGAAGTTCAAGAAATTCAATATCGCCATCGATTACAACCCGGCCACGCCGGACGCCTCGAAAGCGTCGGTGGAAATCGAGACGGCCAGCATCGATATCGGCGACCCCGAATACAACAAGGAAGTGGCCAAGAAAGAATGGTTTAACGCGGCCCAGTTCCCGAAAGCCACCTTCGTTTCGAGCAGCATCAAGGCCGCCGGCGCTGGCAAGCTGACGGTCAGCGGCAAGCTGAGCATCAAAGGCAAGACCACCGACGTGACGTTCCCATTGACGGTCAAAGCCGATGGCGGCAAATATGCGTTCGACGGCGCCCTGCCGATCAAGCGCCTGACCTACAACATCGGCGAAGGCGAGTGGAAAGACACGAGCATGGTTGCCGACGAAGTCACCATCAAATTCCACGTCGCCGCGCAGTAACACCTGAGAAAACGTCCATGGCTGCGTTGCTCTTGCCTCGTCGTACTATTCGTACTGCCTTCGGCAAGGCGCCTGGCCCTGAACGTTTTTCAGGCGTTACATATCAGATCACCGCCCAAAAATCTGTTGTTTAACTTAGTTAGGAATTCAATGAAATTGAAGCACTTGATGATCGCCGTGCTGGCAGCCGCCGGCGCCGGTTCGGCCATGGCCGCTACCGACACCTACAACCTCGACCCGACGCACACTTTCCCCAGCTTTGAAGCCGATCACATGGGCATGTCCGTGTGGCGCGGCAAGTTCAACAAGACCAAGGGCACGGTCACCCTGGACCGCGCCGCCAAGACGGGCAGCCTGGACCTCGTCATCGACGCCGATTCGATCGATTTCGGCCTCGATGCCATGAACACGCACGCGAAAAAAGCGGACATGTTCAACGTCGAAAAATTCCCGCAAATCACCTACAAGAGCAAATCGCTGAAGTTCGACGGCGACCAGCTGGTGGAAGTCGATGGCGAACTGACGCTGCTGGGCGTAACCAAGCCCGTCAAGCTGAACGTGAGCAAGTTCAAGTGCATCATGCATCCGCGCTACAAGCGCGAAGTGTGCGGCGCCGACGCCACGGCGGAATTCAAGCGCAGCGACTTTGGCCTGAACTACGGCATGCCGGCATTCTCGCCAGAAGTCAAGCTGGCCATCCAGGTGGAAGCCATCAAGGCCGACTAAACACGGCCTTGCCGCATGACAAGCCCGCCTCGCTGCCCGCAGCCAGGCGGGCTTTTGCATGCGCAGCGCGAATCCGCTGGACTTTTCTATCGTGCGGCATCACTATCCATTGGCATGATGTTGTTCTGACATGGCACACCCACTTATCCACCGCGCGGAGGACTACATGAATTTCATTATCTGGATCGTTATTGGCGGCGTCATCGGCTGGCTGGCCAGCATGGTCATGAAAACGAATGCGCAACAGGGCATCTTCCTCAATATCGTCGTCGGCATCGTCGGTGCCTTCCTCGGCGGCTGGCTGCTGGCCCCCCTGTTCGGCACGGGCACCATCAATAGCGACAATTTCAGCCTGGCTTCTCTGCTGGTCTCGTTCCTGGGCGCCGTGATCCTGCTGGGCATCGTGAATCTTTTGCGCCGCGGCAAAATACGCTAAGCAGACACATGGCAGCGCATCAGCAAGTGGCCGGGCCGCGCAAGCGCCCGGCCATTTTTTATTGCCGGCAAGACAATTGTATGGACAATACCACAGCCGCGGCACGAGAAAATGCCCGTTCGCAGCCCACTCCTGGCTCTGCAATGGCGAAAATAGTGCAATTTTTACAAGCAACTGCAAACATGCCCTCGGGAAAATGTGATTGACTAGTGCGAGTTCGATACGGATACTCTAGGTCGCCCGCTGAGAAAAAACACTGGGTACACGTTGGTTCCGACTTCCCTTCATGTAAAAGACTAGAACTCGAATGAAAAAATCTTTAATCGCGCTCGCCATCCTGAGCAACTTCGCACACGCCGACGAAGGCATGTGGATGCCCCAACAGCTGCCACAAGTGGCCAAGGAACTGAAAGCGGCCGGACTGAAACTCGATCCGACCAACCTGACCAAACTGACCGAGTTCCCCATGGGCGCCATCGTCAGCCTGGGCGGTTGCTCGGCTTCGTTCGTCTCCCCGCAAGGCCTGGTTGCCACCAACCACCATTGCGTCTACAACAGCGTGGCGGTCAATTCGACCAAAGAGCGCGATTTGCTGGCCAACGGTTTCCTGGCCAAGACGTTCGCTGAAGAATTGCCGGCCGCCCCAGGCAGCCGCATCTTCGTAACCTCGGCCGTGACCAATGTCAGCGACAAGATCATCACCGCCGACGTGGCCAAGCTGCAAGGCAAGGCACGCATCGACGCGATTGAGAAAAACCAGAAGAAACTGGTCGCCGAATGCGAAAAAGAAGCCGGCTTCCGCTGCACCGTGTCCGCCTACTACGGCGGCCTGGAGTTCTACCTGATCAAGCAACTGGAAATCCGCGACGTGCGCCTGGTGCACGCGCCTCCAGCAGGCGTCGGCAAGTTCGGCGGCGACACCGACAACTGGATGTGGCCACGCCACACGGGCGACTACGGTTTCTACCGCGCCTATGTCAGCAAAGACGGCAAAGCTGCCGACTTCAGCAAGGACAACGTGCCTTACCAGCCAAAACACGTGCTGAAACTGGCCAAGGATGGCTTGAAAGAAGGCGATTTCGTGATGGTCCTGGGCTACCCTGGCCGCACCAACCGCCACCGCCTGCCATCGGAAGTGGCGTACACGTTTGACTGGAACTACCCGGCCTTCGTGAAAGCGTCGGGCGAAACCCTGGCCATCATCGCGCGGGAAACCAAGGACAACAAGGATGTTGCCCTGAAATACGCGGGCCAGGTTGCTGGCGTGAACAATTACTACAAGAACCGCCAAGGCATGCTGGATTCCTACGCCGGCAGCGACTTCCTGGCGCGCAAGACGACGGAACACGAAGCCCTGAAAACCTGGGTCAACGCGAATGCTGCCCGCAAGGCGGAATTTGCCAGCGACATCGAGCAAGTGGAAAAGCTGATCGCCGAGCGCGATGCCGACACCAAGCGCGATTTCTTCCTGAGCTACGCACAGCCACGCCTGCTGAACACGGCACGCAGCCTGTACCGCCTGTCGAACGAAGGCACCAAGGCAGATACGGAACGCAAGTCCGGCTACCAGACGCGCGATTTGCCACGTCTGTCGTCGAGCATCACCTCGGTCGAGCGCACCTACGATGAAAAAGTCGACAAGGCGCTGGTACTGAACAGCCTGACCAAGTACGCCGCGCAACCGGCAGCACAACGCCGCGCCAGCTTCGACGCCGCCATCGGCATCAAGGACGGCATGTCGCAAGCCGACCTGTCCGCCGCCCTGGACAAACTGTATGCGGGCAGCAAGCTGGCCGACAAGGAAGAACGCGCAGCGTGGCTGAAACGCACGCCAGCCGAATTCCAGGCCAGCAAGGACAGCTTCATCCAGGCAGCCGTCGCCATGTATCCGGATTCGCTGAAAAACGAAGCGGAAGACGAAGAACTGGCCGGCAAGATCCAGCAAGCCTACGCCAACTACATGAAAGCAAAAATTGCCTTCATGAAGAGCAAAGGCCAAGCCGTCTATCCTGACGCCAACAGCACCCTGCGCGTCACGTTCGGCAAAGTAGCCGGCCGTGACCATGGCGCCGACGGCACCACCTGGTCTGCCTTCACCACCGTCAATGGCGTCGTTGCCAAAGCCACGGGCCAGGGCGAGTTCAATGCACCAGCGAATCAACTGGCCGCGATCAAAGCCAAGGACTTCGGCAAATTTGTCGATCCGAAGCTGAAAACCGTGCCGGTCGACTACCTGGCCACCCTGGACATCACCGGCGGTAACTCCGGTTCGGCTGCCCTGAATTCGAAAGGCGAATTCATCGGCTTGGCCTTCGATGGCACGCTGGACTCGATCATTTCCGATTGGGACTACAACAAGGCCAACACCCGTTCGATCCAGGTCGACCTGCGCTACATGCTGTGGAACATGAAACACATCGACCACGCAGACAACCTGCTGAAAGAAATGGGCGCTGAATAACAAGAAGCAATAACCCGGCAACGGGCGCTTTAGCCTGAGCCACTCCTGCGGGAGTGGCTTTTTTTCGCCTAACGTTTTACTTTGGTAAACCGGTAAGGTACGGCTTGCTCTTCGCCAAACACTGGCGCCCTGCCACTTCCCAGCGGCAGCATGACCCGCCGGCCATCCTGCAGCAGCAAGGCCAGGTCGGCGCCGGGAAAGCGCTGCGCCAGCAGCGGATAGGCGGGCCGCGCGATACCGGCGGCGGGAATCACGATGCGGTAGTCGCCATCGCCAAAGTCCAGCAGCAGCGCGGAAAGCTCATCCGGCCCCGGCAGCGCCGTGACGCGCAGGCGCGCGCTTCCCTTGACGAGCTCGAAGGCGGACCACAGGGGCAGGCTGCGCTGCATGGCGCCGATCCGCAGCTGCGGCGCGTGGCGCGCCTGCGCCGACGTCAGCACGATGTCAGGCCGTTCTTCCGACACGGCGCCATCGACGGCCAGCAGCCAGCCCCGGTAGCGTATCAGCGCGCCCTGCGCGGCAGCCGTGACAGACCCGCCCTGCGCCACAGGCTCCTTGCCCGCCGGCAAGCGCAACGGCGCCGCCTGCGCCGCCAGGCATATCCCCCACACCAGCGCCGCCATCGCCGACTTGCCCATGCCGCCTCCCCTCGTGCGTGAAACGTATTCATAACACAAGTACAGCAACAAGCCCCTGCGGCGCCTCAAGGCAAGAGCGCCGGTGCTACAATTGGCCCCTAGCGGGCGTACTTACCCAGCGCGCCTTCCCCCTCCCAGACTCAGACCGCTATGCCACCAGACTTGCGCACGACCTACGAACTCGGTAACCACAACCAGACCACGACCTGGCTGGAATGCATCACCTTCTATCAAGATCTTGCCGCACGCTATCCGCAAGTGCTGCACTTCGAACAGATCGGCCTGTCCGACTCGGGCGTGCCCATCCACGCTGGCGTCGTCAGCGGGGACGGCGTATTTGACCGCGAACAGATCAAGCGCGCAGGCCGCACGGTGTTCTTCAACAACAACGGCATCCACCCGGGCGAACCGGAAGGCATCGACGCCTGCATGGCCATCGTGCGCGACCTCTGCACGCAGCCGGAACGCCTGGCGGCGCTGGGCAGCACCGTCTTGCTGTTCATTCCAATCTACAACGTCGATGGCAGCCTGAACCGCGCCAATACATCGCGCGTGAATCAGGATGGCCCAGAGCAATTCGGTTTCCGCGGCAATAGCCGCCACCTGGACTTGAACCGCGACTTCATCAAGTGCGACAGCCTGAACGCGCAAGTGTTCAACCGCCTGCTGGCCAGCTGGGACCCGGACGTGATGGTCGACACGCACACGTCGAACGGCGCCGACTACCCGTACACGATGACCCTGATCCACACGCAGA
The DNA here is from genome assembly GCF_030587275.1 of Janthinobacterium sp. SUN128. Lineage (NCBI taxonomy): Bacteria > Pseudomonadati > Pseudomonadota > Betaproteobacteria > Burkholderiales > Oxalobacteraceae > Janthinobacterium > Janthinobacterium sp. SUN128. Next base: position 4,358,182 of record NZ_JAPWHY010000001.1, read on the forward strand.
CGGATAAGCTGGGCAACGGCCTGGGCCCCTTCCTGCAAGACACCATGCTGCCGCACATCTTTGCGCAGATGGAAAACGCTGGCTGGCCCACCTGCCCGTACGTGAATCCCGTCAAGGACAGCCCCGACCACGGCATTGCCGAATTCCTCGAAGTGCCCCGTTTCTCGACCGGCTTTGCGGCCTTGCATCACGTCATCGGTTTCATGCCGGAAACGCACATGCTGAAACCGTTTGCCGACCGCTACGCTTCCATGCGCGCCCTGCTCGACATCACCATGGCGTTTACCATCGAACATGGCGAACAGATCAAGCAATTACGCGCGCAGGCAAAAGCGGCGGGCCGCACGCAAGCCGCATGGCCCATCCACTGGGCCATGAACGAAGAACAGCCGTCGACCTTCCCCTTCAAGGGCTATGCGGCGCAATACACGCCGAGTCTGCTGGGTGACTACCAGCGCCTGTCCTACGACCGCTCACAGCCGTGGGAACGCGATATCGCCTACTACAACCGCTTCGATGCGGACGTCACCGTGGCCGCGCCGAAAGCCTATATCGTGCCGCAAGCGTGGCGCGAAGTGATCGAACGGCTGCGCTGGAACGGCGTCGAAATGAGTCGCATCACCACCGAACAGACGCTAACGGCCCGCTACTACCACATCGCCTCTGTCGGTACGCGCGCCACGGCCTACGAAGGCCACATGTTCCACGACCATGTAGAACTCGAAGCGCGCACGGGCCAGTTCACCGTGCAAGCGGGCGATTATGTCGTCAGCCTGGACCAGGACAACGCCCGCTACGCCGTGGAAACGCTGGAGCCGCAGGCGCACGACAGCTTCTTCCGCTGGGGTTTCTTCAATAGCGTGCTGGAGAAGAAAGAAGCATTTTCCGATTACGTGTTCGAAGACATGGCATCCGAACTGCTGCGCGATGAACCGGCGCTGGCGGCCAAGTTTGCTGACTGGAAAGCTGCCAATCCCGCCTTGCTGAGCAATCAGGAAGCCGTGCTGAACTTCATCTTTGCACACTGCCAGCGCTTTGCCGAGCCGGAATGGCGGCGCTACCCAGTGATCGCCCTGATGTAAATCCGGGCTGTAGCAACTGCAACATCCTGGCGCCGCATCGGAGACCCCGGTGCGGCGCCTCTTTCTGTGCCCTACCCACAAGGTAATCCCATGCACTACGCACTGAACCTGCGCACCTTTATTTACAGCCATTATTTTTACCTAGGCTTGCGCGTGGCCATCGGTCTCGTCGGCCTGGCCTTGCTGACCCAGGAAATCAGCGATAGCGCCACCGCCATGACGGTATGCATCGGCGCCCTGTGCACGACCCTGATGGACATGCCCAGCCCGCTGCGCCACAAGTTCAACGAAATGCTGGCCTCGGTACTGCTGTGCAGCGCCGTCACCTTATTGATCAGCCTGTGCGGGCCCGTGCAGTGGCTGTTGATGACGGTGCTCGTGCTCGTCAGTTTCCTCGCCAGCATGATGGTGGTGTACGGCAAGAAATCCATGCCCTTGCAGCTGGCCGCCCTGTTCATCATGACCATGTCGATGGAACACCAGATGACGTGGCAGCAATCGTTCCACCATGCGGGCCTGTTCATGCTCGGCGGCCTCATCTATCTGGCCTACGCCATGGCCATCGCCTGGGTCTTGCGCCACCGCATCAAGCAGCAAGTGCTGGCCGAAGCCCTGTTCGAACTGGCCGCCTACATCGATATCAAGGCCGATTTCTACGACACGCGTTTCAATCTGACGGAGCAGTTCAACAAGCTGGTGCGCCATCAAAGCATTTTGGCCGACCGCCAGCAAGCGTCGCGCGACCTGATTTTGCGCAGCCACAAGAACAGCAAGGATGCCATCGTCGTGCAGGTGCACGTATGCATGCTCGATCTATATGAACTGATCCTTTCCACGCACACGGATTACGCGCTGCTGCGCCAGCACCTGGCCGACTCCGACGTGCTGAAATCCTTGCACGACCTGGCGTACAAGGCGGCGCGCGACATCGAAGCCGTGGCCTACGCCGTCACGCGCAAGCGCGCCTCGTATGCGCAGATCAGTTACGACAAGGAATGGGCCGACATCGAAGGAGAAATTGCCCGCCTGCAGGCAAAGGGAGAAAATGCGCAGGAAGCGCTGGCCACCCTGCGCGCGCAGCGCAACAAGATCCGCGCCATTCTGAAAATGATCGCGGAATTGCACCTGGCCAGCCAGAAAGTCTACGACAATGTACCGTTCTGGAGCGGCGCGGACATGGCGCCATTCTTGTCGCAGCAGAAATATGAACTGAAAACCCTGCTGTCGAATCTGCGCCTGGAGTCGCCCGTGTTCCGCTTCGCCCTGCGCGTATCGATGGCGATCTCGGTAGGCTTGCTGATCGGACACTGGCTGCCGTATGCGGCCCACAGCTACTGGATTGTGCTCACCATCGTCATCATCCTGCGCCCCACGTTCAGCATGACGCGCCAGCGCCGCGCCGACCGCATCATCGGCACCATCATCGGCTGCGTGATCACGGCCATCGTGATCCGCTTCGTGCACAGCAATATCGTGCTGATGGCCATTTTGTTCCTCTCCATCGTGGCCACGCCCACCTTCATCTATTTGCGCTACCGCTACACGGCCATCGCCGTGAGCCTGATGATCCTGCTGCAAATGCACCTGGTGGCGCCCAGCAACCCGAACCTCGTCAGCGAGCGCCTGATCGATACCCTGATCGGCGCGGCCGTCGCCACCGTGTTCAGCTTTGTGCTGGCCAACTGGGAATACCAGAGCCTGCCGCGCCTGGTGCGCCAGGTGCTCAACGTAAACCTCAGCTATATGCAGGCCAGCTTCGCGCTGCTGCAGGGAAAGTGTTTCGATGATTTCGCCTACCGCATCGAGCGCAAGCGCTTGATGGACAGCCTGGCCGCGCTCAGCTCGGCCCTGGTGCGCATGCTCGACGAACCGGCCAGCAAGCAGCGGGCCGTGGAAGACATCAACCTGTTCATCGTGCAAAATTACTTGCTGGTGGCCCACGTCGCGGCCCTGCGCTCCATCCTCGGGCGCCACGCCAGCCAGCTGCCTGTCGCGCCCGTCAACGCCTTGCTCAGCCACAGCCATACGCAAGTGTGTTTGACCCTGTCGCGCGCGCTGGAGCAGCTCGACAACCAGGCTAAGATCAGCGCGCCGCTGGCTCCCCCTGCCGCGCCGCCCGTCAGCGACGTGGCCTGGTCCGGCTGGCCGCTGGCACAGCGGCGTATCCGCCTGTTGCAGGCAGATGCCGACAAGATCGTGATACATAGCGCGGCGATCGTACACATTGTGACACCGCGCTAAATCCCCGGGATCTATTTCAGATAGCGCTCAAACCAGCCGATAGTACGTTTCTGCAAGTCGCGCTGGTGCTCGGGCTTGCGGAAGGAGTGCCCTTCGCCGTCGTAGATGAACAGGCTGGACGGCACGCCCATGGCGCGCAAGCCGTGCCAGAATTCCAGCGACTGGGCCGCCGGCGTTTCCACGTCGCGCTCGCCCACGTAGATCAGGGTCGGCGTCTTCGCCGCCTTGATCGATTCGATGGGCGAGGCACGGCGGTAGACGTCCGGCTTGTCATAGGCGGAAGCGCCAAAGAACGGGATCATCCACTGATTGATGCCGTTCTGGCCGTAATAGCTGATCCAGTTCGACACGCCCGCACCGGCCACGGCCGCCTTGAAGCGGTCGCTGTGCGTGACGCCCCACATGGTCATGAAGCCGCCGTACGAATGGCCGATCAAGCCCAGGCGCTGGCCATCGACGGGCGCCACTTTTTCCACCGTATCGATGCCGGCCAGGATGTCGCGCCAGTCGCCGCCGCCGAAGTCGGCCATATTGGCGCGCGTAAATGCCTGGCCCTGGCCAAAGCTGCCGCGCGGATTGGGCAGGAAAACGAAATAGCCTTTTTGCGTCAATTCATGGATCAGGGTGCTCGCCCCCACATAACGGGGCGAGGCGGCTGCACCGGGCCCGCCATGCACGTTGACGATCATCGGGTAGCGCTTGCCTGTGTCCGTATTCAACGGCCCCAGCAGCCAGCCTTGCACCTTGTATTGCTCGTTGTTCCAGCCCACGTTTTGCACCGTCAACTGCGGCGCAAAACCGTCATTGTCGCGCGTAATCTTTTTCAGCTGGCCCACCGGTCCCGCCACCAGATAGCTGGCGTGCGTAAAGTCTTCCTGGGCAGCGGCAGCGTACTGGCCATCGGCGCTGAACGACAAGCGGCCATCGCTGCCGCTGCTGCTCAGTTCACCAAGCAGCACCGGCCGGGCCGGTCCGCTTTGCGCATCGACGGGCACCAGCGCCAGCTGCGAATCGATCAGGGCCGTTGCCAGCAAACCGGCGCCGCGCCAGACGACGCCATTGAAGGTGCCGCGGTAATCAGGCGTGAGATTGCGCGGCGTGCCGCCGGCCAGCGGCACGGTGTAGAGATCGCCGCCGATGGAACCGAAATCGCTCATCAGGCCGCCGATGAAGACCACCGTCTTGCCGTCCGGCGAGACGGAAGGCAGGTTCAGCTGCATGGCCGGGGACGCGATCACGCGCAAGGCGCCCGTGGCCGCATCAATATGGCTGAGCTTGGCAACCCACCAGTTGCTGTCGCCATTGCCTTGCGCGCTGGTGGCAACAAAGCCGCGGCCATCGGGCGTCCAGCTGTATTCATACACATAGGTGTCGCTTGGTGACAGCAGACGCGGCTCGCCGCCGCTGGCCGGCACGACGGCGATGCGCTGGGCATCGTCTTCGCTGCCCACTTCGCCCACCTGGCGCACGCCAGCCTCCACGGCGCCGGCCAGCTTGCGCGCGCCCACCGTGGCCAGCAGAGCCAGCTGCTTGCCATCCGGCGACCAGCGCACCGTACTGGCCACGCCCTTGATAGTGGTCAACACACGCGCCTGCGCCTGCGACAGGATGGCCAGGTACAGCTGCGCCGTGCCCACCTTGGCGTCGTAGCCAATGAAAGCCAGCTGCCTGCCATCGGGCGACCAGCTGGGCTTGTCGTAGGAACACACGGTACACGGATCGAATTGCTGCACGATGGCGCCGTTGGCGGCGTCGCGCACGACGATGGCCGCATGCGGACGCTGCGGCTGCTCGCCCGCCTTGCTCGATTCGATGGCGGCGATGCGCTGGCCATTCGCGGACAGGGCCACGGCGCGGTAATCGCGCAATGCCGGTTCCGTTGCAGGGGCGGCCTGTGCCGTGTTGCCCAGAAGACTGCTTGCCAGCAAGCCGCAAGCGGCCAAATCAGTTATTTTCATCATGTAAATTCCGGTTAGAAATAAAAAAAACCGCCGGCAAGCGCGGCGGTTTTGGATGGAACAGACTGCATTAGCGGGCCTTCTTGCCCAGATGCGAATGCCGCATGCTGTACAGGAAGTAAATGGCCACCGTCACCGCCATCCACACGCTGAACACGACAAACGTCGTATGCGGCAAATCGCGCATGATGTACAGGCAAGCCAGGATGCTCAGGCCAGGAATCACGTACGGGCCGAACGGCACGCTGAAGCCTTCGATGCGGTTGGCGCCCTGCTTGTGGCGCAGCACGGGCACGGCGATCGAGACCACCATGAAGGCTGTCAGGGTACCGATGCTGACCATGTCCCACAAGTAAGTGGCATCGACGGAACCGGCTACCACGGCCACCACCAGGCAAACGATGATGGTATTGCTGACCGGCACCAGGGTGCGCGGGTGGATTTTCTGAAACGATTTCGGGATCAGGCCGTCGCGGCTGACGGCAAACAGGATGCGCGTCTGGCCGTAGATCGTCACGAGGGTCACGCTGAAGACGGAAATGACGGCGCCGGCCGACAGCACCAGCGCGGGCCAGGTCTTGCCCGTGACGTTTTGCAGGATCACCGCCAGGCCCGCTTCCTGGCCTTCGAACAATTTCGCCTGCTGTGCGCCGAGGGCGGCCACGGCCACCAGCAAATAAAACACGGTGACGATGAGCAAGGCGCCGAGGATGCCGCGCGGCACATTGCGCGTGGGATTTTTCACTTCATCCCCCGCCGTCGCCACCGTATCGAGGCCGATGAAGGAGAAGAAGACAGTACCGGCCGCAGCTGTGACGCCCGTCATGCCGGCAAAGCCCTTGCTGTTGTCGGCATTGAAGAAGGGGAAGAAATTGTCGGCGTTAAAGCCGGAAAACGCGATGACGATGAAAAACACGAGGATCGCCAGCTTGATGATGACCATAATGGCATTCATCAGGGCCGATTCCTTGGCGCCGCGCAGCAGCAAAAAGCCGCACATGCAGATCAAAAAGATCGGCGGCAGGTTGATGTGGCCGGCATGAAACTCCATGCCATGCGGGCCGGAAACGATCATCGGCGTGCGCAGCATCTCGGGGATGTGCCAGCCGAAAGCGTTTTCCAGGAAATTATTCAGGTAGGACGACCAGCCGATGGCCACGGCACTACCCGCCAAGCCGTATTCGAGCAGCAGACAGGCGGCCATGATGAAGGCAAGAAACTCGCCCACGGTGGCATAGGCAAACGAATACGAGGAGCCGGAGGCGGGTATGCGGAACGACAATTCCGCATAGCACAAGGCCGTCAAGCCGGCCGTGATGGCGGCGATCAGGAAAGACAGGACAACCGACGGGCCCGCCTTGGGGACGGCTTCGACCATGGTAAAAAAAATGCCCGTGCCGATGGTGGCGCCAACGCCGATCATGGTGAGGGAAAACAGGCCGATGGACCGGCTCAAGCCACTGCTGCTGAGGCCTTCACCATATTCGACCGTGGTATCGATCGGCTTGGTGCGGCAAAGTTTCTGGACCAGGGTTTGGCTCACTAGCATTCCTTTATGAGGCATGCACTTGAACACCTGCCAAAACCTACTGCGCGTCGTGATTTGCGGCCTGCGATGCTCACTGTGCATTCGCACAGCTGCGCTTCTTAGCCACAACTCGCATCCGCTCGCTACGGTTTTGTCAGGTGTCGTTCGAAACATGACGGGTAAAAACACTTAAAAACGGCGCTCCGGCCCTACCTGGCAAAAAACCGGAAAGATCGCGTCCATTTTCAAAACTAAGCGATTATAGGGCTTTCATCGGCTCAGCTAAACAGAAGTTTGATGCAAGGAAACAACGCCAGGCGTGCGCCGCAAAACGCGCACTGGCGCTAGGGGAACATGGAATTGCCAATATGAAAGAAAAAGCGCGCCACTGCTGGAGCAGGGGCGCGCTTTCGGTTCAGCTCAGCCGAGCCGGATTACTTCTTGCCCTGCGGCGCATCGGCCGGCGGCCAGCCCGCTTCGTAGCCTTGCGGCACGTCATCGCGCCGCTCTTTCGGCGCCAGGCCCAGTACGTAGTACAGCACCGTCAGCAGGATCAGCCAGGCTGGTCCAACCATCAGGGCGATGCGCGTATCGGGGAAATACGCCATCAGACCGATCACCAGCGCCAGGAAAGCCAGCGAAATCCAGGAACCGTAAGGCGCGAACGGCATGCGGAAGGCCAGGTTCTTGATTTCCAGCGGCGTCAAGGTCTTGCGGAACTGGATCTGCGTGACGAGGATCACGCCCCAGGTCCAGACGGCGCCGAAGGTGGAAATCGAGGTGACCCAGATAAACACTTTTTCCGGCACCATGTAGTTCAGCAGCACGCCGATCAGCAACGCCACGACGGACACCAGGATGGCGCGGCGCGGCACGCCGCTGGCCGTGGTTTCCGCAAACGCCTTGGGCGCCTGGCCTTGCAGCGCCAGGTTGTACAGCATGCGGCCCGTGCTGAAGATGCCGCCATTGCACGACGACAAGGCCGCCGTCAGCACGACGAAATTGATGATGCCGGCGGCCGTCTTGATGCCCAGGCGTTCGAACGTCATGACGAAGGGGCTGCCGGTGGTGCCGATTTCATTCCATGGATAGATCGACAGGATGACGAACAGCGCGCCGACATAGAAAATCAGGATGCGCCAGAACACGGAATTGATGGCGTCGGGAATCGATTTCTTCGGGTTCGCCGCTTCGCCAGCCGTCAGGCCGATCATTTCCACGCCCAGGTAGGCAAACATCACCATCTGCAGCGACATCAGCACGCCCTGCGCGCCATTCGGGAAGAAGCCGCCATGCGTCCACAGGTTCGAGATACCGATGGCCACGCCGTCGTTGCCGAGGCCGAAGATGATCATGCCCGTGCCGCCGATGATCATCAGGATGATGGTGACCACCTTGATCAGGGCGAACCAGAACTCGAACTCGCCGTAGGCTTTCACGGCCAGCAGGTTGATGGCGCCCATGGAGCCCAAGGCCGCCAGGGCCCAGATCCAGCGCGGCACGTCGGGGAACCAGATGCCCATGTAGATGGCGACGGCGGTAATTTCCGCCACGCAGGTGACCAGCCACAGGAACCAGTAGTTCCAGCCCGTCAGATAGCCTTGCAGGGGGCCCAGGTAATCCTGGGCATAGCGGCTGAAGGAGCCGGCCACGGGATTGTGCACGGCCATTTCGCCCAGCGCGCGCATGATCATGAAGATGACCGCGCCACCGATGATATACGACAACATGATGCCGGGGCCGGCCATCTTGATGGCGTTGCCGGAACCCAAAAACAGGCCCACGCCAATCGCGGCACCCAGCGCCATCAGGCGGATCTGTCGCTCGCCCAGGCCGCGGTGCAAGCCTTGTTCACTCGTTTTCATTACGTGTCTCCGTTTTTTTCTTGAATACACCGATCCCTCCACCCCAATGGCGGTTCCGCTCTTGCTGGAAAGGAGGAAAAGGCGCGCCGGCGGCAAGCGCCGGCATGTTCAGATGATCAGGCCAGTTCGGCGATCAGCTCGATCTCGACGCAAGCGCCCAGCGGGATTTGCGCCACGCCGAAGGCGGAGCGGGCGTGCTTGCCGCTGTCGCCGAAGACTTCGACGAACAGTTCCGAGGCGCCATTGGTCACCAGGTGCTGTTCCGTGAATGTGGAAGTGGAATTGACCAGGCTCATGACCTTGACGATGCGCTTGACCTTGTTCAAGTCGCCGCCGCAGGCGTCTTGCAAGGTGGCGATCAGTTCGATGGCGATGCCGCGCGCTGCGATCTTGCCTTCTTCCGTCGTGACATCCTTGCCCAACTGCCCCACCCAGACCTTGCCATCCTTCTTGGCCAGGTGGCCGGACAGGAAGACGGTGTTGCCCGTGCGGGCATGCATCACGTAGGCGGCAGCTGGTGCGGCAACGACTGGCAGTTCGATGTTGAGGGCTTTGAGTTTTTCGTAAAACGACATGCTATTTCTCCAAGAAAACAATATAAGCGAAACCAAAATTCATGCACGGCAGGGCACGGAGGATGACGCCCTGGCAGCGCGGCTGTGACCGACAACAGTGCCAGATTAAACGTCATCATATTGGTGAACCAGCAGTTTTAGTTCACAAATAGGCCCGGTTATTCAGTGGATTATACCGACAATCAAACAAAATTCAGCATCGGTTCATGAAGCATGCTCTACAGGCATCGAGCGTGACTTTTTTCATTAAATTGTCACTTGTGCAATGTCAAGCCCTCCGGGTCAAGGTTTATCGCATCCAGAAATGCCTGGTCGTGCGAAACCACAAGTAACGCCCCCTGATATTGCAGCAGCATCTGCTCCAGCGCCTGCAGGCTGGCCAGGTCCAGATGATTGTCAGGCTCGTCAAGCAGCAACAGTTGCGGCGGCGCCTGCGCATACAGCTCGGCCGCCAGCGCCACCTTCATGCGCTCGCCGCCGCTGAGCAGACGGCTGGGCATGGTGGCGCGCGCACCGGCAATGCCCAGCAGCGCCAGCCGCGTGCGCAGCTCGCCTTCCGGCATGCTGCTATGGCGTTCCTGCAAGCGCTGCACGGCGCTCCACTCGCCGTCCTGCAGTCCCGCATGCTGGTCCAGCCAGGCTACCCTGGCATGGCAGCGCAGTTCGCCGCTGGCGGGCGCCAGCTGTCCGGCGATCACGCGCAGCAGGGTCGACTTGCCGCTGCCATTGTCGCCCGTCACGGCCAGGCGGCGCGGCCCGTTCAGTACCAGGTTGATGGCGTGCGCCTGGCCATGCGGCAAGACCAATTCGCGCAGCTCCAGCAACAGCTTGCCGTTCGGCACGGCACTCTCGGGTGCCAGCAGCAACCGTTCGGCCTCGGGCGCGCAGCGGGCGCTGGCATCCATCACCCTTTGCTGGCGCGCCTGCTGCGCCTCTTGCGCGCGCACGCGCAGCCTGCCCTGGCTATCCTGGCTTTTCTCCTTGCGCGCGTCGAGCAGGAGCTTGCTTTGATTGCCTTCGCGGCCCTCGCGTTCGCCGCGCGTCACCCGTTTCTGTTGCCGTTCTGCTTGCTGCTGCGCCTCGCGCTGTTCGCGTCTGGCGCCGGCCTTTTCCGCCTGCAGGGCGGCCGCAAAACCGGCCTGCTCCAGCGCGCGCTGCTGCGCATACATCGCGTAATTGCCGCCATAGCTGCGCAAGCCCTGCGGCGACAGCTCGACGATTTCATCGACGTGCTCGAGCAAGCCGCGGTCATGGCTGACCAGCAGCAAGCCGCCAGGCCAGCGCGCCATCTGCGCCACCAGGCGGGCGCGCTGCTGCGCATCGAGATGGTTGCTCGGTTCATCGAGCACCAGCCAGTCCGCCTGCGACAGCCAGGCCCCTTGCAGGGCGATGCGCTGGCGCTCGCCGCCGCTCAGGCTGGCCGTTGGCGTCTCCGCGTCCACATGGCGCAAATCGAGCGCATCGAGCGCCTGGCGCAGGCGCGCATGGGCATCCCAGCGCTCGCCCACGAGGGCGTAATCGGCTTCGTCGACGCTGCCTTCGGCGATGCGCGCCAGCGCCGCCAGCAAGCTGGTCACGCCAGCGAGGGCCGCCACGGTGGGATAGTGCTGCGGATCGAGTTCCTGCGCCACGTAATGCACGCTGCCGTCACAGCGCGCGGCGCCAGAAGACGGCTGCGCCTGGCCCGCCAGCAGGCGCGCCAGCACGCTCTTGCCCACGCCGTTATCGCCGACGAGGCCGATACGTTGCGGGGCAAAGGAAAATTGCAAATCGGAAAACAGGGTGCGGCCATCGGGCAGCACGAAGGAAAGACGGTCGAGTTGTAGTAATGCGGGCATGGATACTCCTTGTACGTGCAGACAGGGCTGGCGAACCCGCGCAGCGCAAGGCGCTGTGGCGGGATGGGCGAGGCCGTGCACAGCACGGCAGTATCAATGGCGCATGTCGAAGCGTCCTGGAGAAAGGGGAAGAAGCGTCAGTGTAGCAGAGACAGCCGGGTCAGCGCTGGCCCAGGGTCGTGTCGCCGAACAGGTTCTTGAATTCACGCGGCTGCGAGCGCCAGTACTGCGGTGGCGCCGACACTTGCGCGCCCAGCTGGGCCGCCGCGTGCCAGGGCCAGCGCGGGTCGAACAGGATGGCGCGCGCCAGCGCCACCATGTCGGACTGGCCTTGCGCAATGATGTCTTCCGCCTGCTGCGCTTCCGTGATCAAGCCCACGCTGATGGTGGGCAAGCCGCTGTCGCGCTTGATGCGTTCGGCAAACGCCACCTGGTAGCCCGGTCCCACGGGGATTTGCTGCAACGGAGAAATACCGCCACTGGAGACGTGGATGAAGTCGGCACCCAGCTGCTTGAGTTCCTGCGCGAAGCGCACGCTTTGCCCAATTTCCCAGCCGCCCTCGACCCAGTCGGTGGCGGAAAGGCGCACGCCCACGGCCACCGTGGCCGGCACGGCGGCGCGCACGGCTTCATAGACTTCCAGCGGAAAACGCATGCGGTTTTCCAGGCTGCCGCCATACGCGTCGGTACGGTGATTGGACAGGGGCGAGAGGAACTGGTGCAGCAGATAACCGTGCGCCGCATGCAATTCGATGCCCTCGATGCCCAGCGCATGCACGCGCTGGGCGGCCGCGACAAACGCGCCCTTGATCTGCAACAAACCCATTTCATCGAGGGCGATCGGCACGGTTTCGCCGGGTGCGTGGGCGATGGCGGACGGCGCCACCGTTTGCCAGCCGCCCTCGGCCAGATGCACGCAGGCGCCGCCCTCCCATGGCGCGCGGCTCGACGCCTTGCGTCCAGCATGGCCCAGTTGCACCACCAGCGGAATCGGAGAGTGGCGGCGGATCGCCTGCACCACCTTGGCCAGCGCCGCCTGGTTCGCGTCCGACCACAGGCCCAGGTCTTCGGCCGAAATGCGTCCCTCGGGCGAGACGGCCGTCGCTTCCGTCATCAGCAAGCCCGCACCGGACAGGGCCAGGTGGCCCAGGTGGATCATGTGCCAGTCGGTGGCGTTGCCGTTCTCGGCCGAGTACTGGCACATGGGCGCGATGGCGATGCGGTTGGCCACCTGCAGCGGCCCCAGTGCATACGGCGTGAATAGCTGGCTCATGGCGGACTCCGGGAAAGGGGAAGCACCGATTCTACTGCGCTTTGGCGATCGGGGCCTTACACCTGCTTACGTTTGATACAGCGCACCGTCTAGCCTTGCGGCGAGGAGACCGTTAATCTGGACACATCAATAACACCCGCAGTGCCACCCCAGGAGAACACATGAACACGACGACTACCGCCAGCCGCATCCACCCCTTGATGGCCGGCGCCGCCATTTCCGTGACGGTCCTGTGCCTGGTGGGCGCAGCGTCCATCGCCGGCATCCTGCCCAATTCGCGGGCGAACGTGCCTGCCGACGTGGCCGCCATGACGCCGGCCAGCGCCGCTGCCCTGGCAGCGCCCGCTATGGCTCCCGTGACTGCACCGGTAGCCGCGCCTGTCGTGGCGCAAGCCGCCCCGGCGCCAGCCCCGGCACCCGTCGTGCACAAGCGCGTCGTGCACCATACGCAAGTGGCGCAATCGCGTCCTGCCTACAATGACGATGGCTACCGCGAAACAGCCTACCGCGAACCCGTACGCCAGCCGCAGCCAGTGCCTGCGCCAGCACCGGCACAACCCAACTACGTGGGCATCGGCACGGGCGCCGTCATCGGCGGCTTGATCGGCAATCAGGTCGGTGGCGGCCGCGGCAAGGCGCTGGCGACGGTGGCCGGCGTAATCGGCGGCGGCATGCTGGGCAATGCTGTGCAGAACCAGGTCCAACAGCAGCCACAGCGTTAATCGTAAGGGCCAAGATAGTCGAGCTTGCCCACGGCCACGCCATTGTTCCTCAGGATGGCGTGGACCATGGAAACGTGGAAATAGAAGTTCGGCAAGGCAAAGCTGAGCAGGTAATTGTCGCCCGAGAATGTCGTTCCCTCGTCCGTCCAGTTCAGCACGACTTCCTTCTGCGCGCTGCCCGCCATCTGGCCCGCATTCACGCTGTCGATATAGGCGATGGTGTTGGCGATGCGCTCTTGCAGCTGCTCGAACGATGCCTCGTTATCCTCGAACTTCGGCGCCGGCACGCCGCTCAGGCGTTCGACCGACATCTTCGACGTATCGCTGGCGCGCTGCACCTGCGCCGTCAGGTCCAGCATGTCGGGCGCCAGCTGCGCGCCCAGTAGAATCTCGGGCACGATGCCATCTTCCTCCACATGGGCTTGCGCTTTTTCCAGCAGGGCCGAAACGACCCGCAAGCCGCGGATGAAGACGGGAATGGTTGCCTGATACATGGACACGGACATGGCGAACTCCTGATAGTGAACGATGAGCCAGTGTACCCGAGGCGTCGTCTTCCGGCAGGGCGCGCATGTGCGCCGACGCACGGATCAGCTCAGTTCGTTCTACTTTTCCAGATTCACCTTGCCATCCGGCGCATGACCGGGCTGTTCCGCAGGTTCGGCCTGCGGCGCCTGCTTTTCCTTGCGCTTGCCGCCGAAAAACTTGACGATGGCCGCGCCGCCGCCCACCAGCGCCAGCAGCAGCACTTTCTTGAAGGCAAGCAGCAGCGCCAGCAGCTTGCCAAACAAGCCCAGCTTGCTGGCCACGCCGCCGGCCACCAGCGCCGCCAGGCCATATTCAGCCACCTTGTCCGTCTTGCTGTCGAAATCCGTATAGCGGTTACCGTCGGTAAATTCCGTAAACGCCGTCACTTGCTGCATCTCTTTCTTGATCGCCTCGATCTGCTGCATGCTGGCAATCGCGTTCAGGTTCAGCACGCCTTCGCGGCCCAGCACGCGCACGTTGTAGTTCAGCGAATGCTCGCCGCCATCGACCATCAAATCCTTGGCCCAGTACAGCTTGTGCGTGTCCTTAGCATAGCTGGGTTTTTCCGCCCAGCCCATCAGATGGATGCCGGGATACCCCTGCTTCTTGCGCTCCGCATTGTTTTCCAGCACGGACGCCTGCATATCCTTGAGCAATTCGTCGTACTTGATGCTGTCCGCATCGTCATCCTTGATATGCCCTTCCTTTTCATACGTCACCACCACGCCCCAGCTGTCGCGCTCGAGCACGCTGGTCTTGGCAGGCACGATCATGCCCAGCGATTCCATGCCCGGCGGATTACCCCAGGCATCGACCAGCACGCGCTCGGCGTCCGCCGGCGACAAATAACGGAAGCTGGCGGGCAAATCCAGAGTGGCGATGCCGCCTGGCAAGGTGATCTTGCCGCGCTGCAGGTGCAACTGGGCAAGAAATTGCTCGGCCGTCATTTCCGGTGCGGCTGCCTTCTCTTCGGCGGGGGCGGCAGCCGTCAGGCTGGAAAGGGTCAGGCACAGCAGGGCTGTCAGCAGGCGTTTCAACATGATCGGTCCAAAAAATTGCAAAGGGTAAATATTTTAAATCAACTGATTGCCTAATGGATAATTATTTCCGTGCGGCATTTTTCCCATGAAAAAAGCGCCAGGCGGGTTTCCCCGGCTGGCGCCTGTGAGGCTAGACGATTACTGGACAATCAAGAGACGCGCACCACCATCAGCCCCGCGCGCAAGCCCACGCGCACGTCCGGGTTCGGAAACACCACCAGTTCTTCCGCATGCTGCACCGTGTACACCTGCTCGCCATCGCTGGCGATCACGGCATGCTGCGGCAGAGACGTGAAATTTTGCGTGCTGCGGTCAAACGCCATGCGGAACTCATCGCTGTGCTTGATGATTTCCTGCGCCACCTTAAACACGTGCGGCGCTGTCTTGACCGGTTGCGCAGGCAAGCCGCGCAGCAAGCCGTCCAGCGCCCGCGACACGTCGTCGAACAGGGACAGATCGTTCTGCCCCAGGGTGCCTACGCGGCCCAGTTCCACCGTGCTGGCGGCCGCGCCGAAATGTTCGGCCGAATAATAACTGTAGGTGCCGGCCGATTGCGGATTCATGATGATGGCGCCGATGGACGCCTGGCCCAGCCAGGCTATCAGCTGCGCCTTGGCGTCGTCGGCCACCAGGTCGGGCACGATGGCAAACGTGGGGTACACGGAAGGCCGGATGGCCGTGTGCAAATCCAGGTGCCAGCGCACGGGACCGGCCGCTTCAAAGAACGCTGCCGTGGCGGCGATCATTTCATCGGCGCGCGCGCTTTCCGCCGCTTGCGCCAGGCTTCCCCGCACGGGGCGGAACATGCGATTCAGGTCGGCGTCGATGAAACGCTTGCCGGCCCGGATCGCATCGACATTGCCCACGCAGACAAGCAGATCGACGGCCAGCGTCGACGCATCACGCGACAGCGCGTCGAGCAGATGCGCCAGCACTTCGATCGGCCCCGTTTCGTCGCCATGCACGCCCACCGAGACGGCCACGCTGGCGCGCCCTTCTCCCGGCTTGACGACCTGCAGCATGCCGGGCGCCGGCAAGGCCACCGTGAAACCGGCGTTGGCGAACAACTGCGCCACGCCGCTGAAATCGGCCTGCGCCAGCGCCTGCACGGCCGGCGGCAAGCCGCCAGCGCCCTGTCCAGCTTGTCGTACTTCTTGCGTCATTACACCGCCGCTTCCGCTGTGGATTTCGTCGTGATTTTATTCACGGCTTCCGACAAGGTCCACACGTCCAGCATGGCTTGCTCCAGTTCCGTCGCCGCCACATAGGCCGACAGGCCCAGCGCGCCCGTCACGGCATCGACGGCCTGGCCGGCATTGCCTTGCTCGGCGCGCGCCAGCACTTGCGTCAGCAGACGCTGTTGCGTGCGGCGCAGGGCTTGCTGCGCGTAGTTGCGCAACTGTTCCTGCGACTTGCCTTGCGCGGCAAGCTTCAGGCCGCGTTCCAGGGTGTCGATGCCCGCCTGGCTGCGCAGGGCCAGGCCCACTTGCAGGAAGGCGGCCAGGTCCATCGCCGCAGGACGCGGCACGGACAGGGCCGGGAACAGGAAGCCGGCGACGACTTCCAGCGCATCGACCGCATCCCACGCCTGGACGAAGGCCGGCGTCAGGCCAGGCACCAGCGCCGCTTCCGACTTGATGCCGACGGCTTTCAGCAGCTCGCGCTTCGATTCCGCGCCAAACAAGCGCGTGAGTTCGGCCAGGCCGGCGCCGCGCAATTGCTCGGCCGGCACGGACAGGACACCGGCGATCATCGTTTGCTGTAGCACGCGCGTTTGTGCGTCGACCTTGATCGACACGTCGCGCGGCACCGTCAGCGCATCGGCGTCGAGCGCGTCGAACACGGGCGCCAGGTTCAGCGCCACCCAGGCCTGGCCCCAGGCCAGGATCACGGCCGATTCGTCCACGCCATGCTCCGCCGCCAGGTTGCGGATCATCAGCGGGCCGCAGCGGTTGATCACTTCATTGGCCAGCACGGTTGCCAGGATGGCGTTGGCCAGCGGGTGGTCGAGCGCCGAGCGGGTTTCCACCAGCAAGGATGGGAAGTAAGGCTTGAGCACCGGCTCGGCCCACGTTTCATCCGTCAACGGCAGCGCGGACAGGATGCGCTTGAAGCGGTTCTTCACGTTGGCGATCACCACCGCCAGTTCCGGCGTGGTCAAGCCACGGTTATCGAGCTTGCGGCGTGCCAGCTCGGCCACCGATGGCAGCTGCTCCAGCTCGCGCGACAGGGCGCCCTCTTCTTCCAGGCTGGCGATCAGGGCGGCATAGCCATCCTGCACGGCGCTTTCGCTTTGCGCCTGCAACTCGCGTACCAGCAAATGCGTCTGCTGCGTGTTGTCGCGCAAGACCAGGCGTTCGACGTCGTCCGTCATCGCATACAGCTCGCGATTGCGTTCCTCTTCCGTCAGCTTGCCCGCATTGACTTCCACGTCCAGCCAGATTTTCACGTTCACTTCATGGTCCGAGCAATCCACGCCGGCCGAGTTGTCGATCGCATCGGTAAAGATGCGTCCGCCCGCCAGCGCGAATTCGATGCGGCCAGCCTGCGTCGCACCCAAATTCCCCCCTTCGGCCACGACCTTCACGCGCAGCTCATTGCCGCTGACGCGGATATGGTCATTCGCGCGGTCCTTCACTTGCGCGTGCGTCTCCGTCGAAGCCTTGATGTAGGTGCCGATGCCGCCGTTGTAGAACAGGTCCACGGGCGACTTCAGGATGCGGTGCATCAGTTCTTCCGGCGCCAGCGAGGTCTCTTGAATATCGAGCGCGGCGCGGATCTGCGGCGACAGCTCGATGGTGCGGCTTGAACGCGGATACACGCCGCCGCCTGCCGAGATCAAGTCCTTGTTGTAGTCGTCCCACGAGGAGCGCGGCAAGGCGAACAGGCGCGCGCGTTCTTCGAACGAGACGGCGACGTCCGGCGTCGGGTCGAGGAAGATGTGGCGGTGGTCGAATGCGGCCACCAGTTTCAGCTGGCGCGACAGCAATACGCCGTTGCCGAACACGTCGCCCGACATGTCGCCCACGCCGACCATGGTGATCGGGGTGGTATTGAGGTCGTGGTCCATTTCATAGAAGTGGCGCTTCACGGCTTCGAATGCGCCCTTGGCGGTGATGCCCAGCTTCTTGTGGTCGTAGCCGTTCGAGCCGCCCGAGGCGAACGCGTCGCCGAGCCAGAAACCGCGCTGCACGGCGATGCCGTTGGCGATGTCCGAGAACGTGGCCGTGCCCTTGTCGGCGGCGACCACCAGGTATGGATCGGCTTCATCGAAGCACACGGTATCTACTGGCGGCACGATATTGCCCAGCGAGCGGTTGTCCGTCACTTCCAGCAGGCTGGAAATGAACAGGCGGTACACGGCTTCGCCTTCGGCCGCGATGGTTTCGCGCACGGCGTCCTTCGGCATCATCTTGCAGACAAAACCACCCTTCGCGCCGGCCGGCACGATGACGGCGTTTTTGACCATCTGGGCCTTGACGAGGCCCAGCACTTCGGTGCGGTAGTCTTCCATGCGGTCGGACCAGCGCAAGCCGCCACGGGCGACAGGGCCGCCGCGCAGGTGTACGCCTTCAAAGCGGCGCGAGAAGACGAAAATCTCGCGGTAAGGACGCGGTTCCGGCACCAGCGCCAGGCTGCTGGTGTCGAACTTGAAGATGATCTTGTCGCCGGCTTGATTGTTCTGGAAGTAGCTGGTGCGCAGGGTGGCGGCCATCAGGTCGGCCAGCGCGCCGAGGATTTCCTCGGTATCGGCATGGTTCACGGAGGGCAGGCCGGCCTTGATGGCGGCGATGCTTTCCAGGGCGGCCGCGTGCTGCGCGTCGGACAATGCTGGATCGAAGCGCTGCAGGAAGGCTTCTACCAGGGCTTTGACCTGGGCAGGCTGCTTGCGCAGGCTTTCGGCAATGTAGCGCACCGAGAAGCGGCTGCCCGTCTGGCGCCAGTAGCTGGTGTAGGCGCGCACCAGTTGCACTTCGCGCGTCGACAAACCGCCTTCGATGACGAGGCCATTCAGGCGGCCATCTTCGGCCGTGTCGTTGAACAGGGCCGCAAACAGTTCCTGCGCCACGGCGACGACGGATGGCTGCGCCAGTTTCGCCGCGCTGGCGGCATCGACCGTCAGGCTGGTGACGAAATAGCGCGTGCCGTCGGACAGCGAAACCGAATACGCCTGTTCGCGGTCGATCGCCACGCCCGCATTGTGCAGGGCCGGCAGGATGGTCGACAGCGACGGCACCTTGTTGGCCGAGTACAAACGGATCGTCGTAACGGCGCCCGTTTCGATGCGCACGGCCACGTGCGCCGGATCGGTGTTGCGCAGGATGGTGTCGAGGTCGCGGAAAGCGACGGCCGGCGCGGTGGCGGCCACGTAATCGAGCGGCAAGGTAGCGCAGAGTTTACGCAGGCTGGTGCGCAGGGCCACGTCGGGCACGGCGTCAGCCACGGCGGCAAAGCCGTTATGCCAGCCATCGAGCACGCTCAGGAGCGGCTGCTCGATGTCCGTTTCCAGGTCCAGCGGGTAGCGCGCGGCGTGGGCGATCAGGTAGACGCGCGCCAGCGGGCCGTCGGCCACCAGGGTCTGTGTGCTCACATGCGTGGCGCCGGAACTGGCTTGCAGGGCCTTTGCCAGGCTCGATGCCACGCTGGCGCTGTAGCGCTCGCGCGGCAGGTAGACCAGCACGTTCAGGTGGCGCGCGTACACGTCGCGGCGCGCGAAGACCTTGGTGCGCGGCTGCTTGTACAGCGAGACGACGGCGCCGCACACTTGCGCCAGCCAGTCGAGGTCCGCTTCCAGCGCTTCCGTGCGCGGCAGGGATTCGAGGATTTCGCGGAATTTCTCGGCACGGAAGCCTTGCTGGCGCACGCCTGCCAGGCTCAATACCTTGGCCACGCGGCCGCGCGCAAACGGCAGTGCCGCCAGCGGAGTGGAATTGCCCGCGCGGGTGAACAGGCCGACGAAGCAATGCTCGCCCAGGATCGCGCCTTGCGCATCCATGTCGCGCACGCCGATGAAGTCCAGCTGCTGGTCGCGGTGCAAAGTGCCTGCCACGTCAGCCTTGACGATGGACAGCGCCGAGTCGCGCTTGGCCAGGGTATCGAAGTCGCCCGGGATATTCGCCAGGCAGGTGCCGTAGACGGGGTGCGCCGTATCCTGCAGCACGCCGACACGGCTCGGGATGTCGCGTTCGAGTTCGCGCACGCCCGGCTTGACGCGGTAGTAGGCGTAGCCGAACACTTCAAAGCCGCCGCTGCGTGCCCATTCCAGGAAGGCGGCAACTTCCGCGCCTTCTTCGCCATGCTGGGCGGCAGTCGTGGCGACAGCGGCCAGGCGCTCGCTCATGGCGGCGCTATCGCGGCGCACCACCGCGGCGTCACGCGCGACCGTCTCCAGGGCGGCGACCAGCGCAGCCAGGGCTTCCGGCGCCAGCTCTTCGTCGAGCAGCACCAGCACATACGATTCAAGCGGGTCGCCCGGCTGGCGCACCGCTTCGACGCTGCCGTCAGCGGCGCGGCGCACGGGCAGCACGGTGTTCATCACGCCGCGCACTGCCAGGTGCTGGCGGCGCATGGCCATGACGATGGAGTCGACCAGGTAAGGCATGTCTTCGTTCAGGATCAGCAAGGCGCTCGCCATGCCGCCACGGCCATCCGCATAACGCAGGGTGGCGATCTGGCAGCCGCTGCCGGTGCGCTTGGCCGCTTGCGTGAAGCCGTCGACCAGCACAGGCGCCAGGCTGTCGGGCGCGATATCGGCCAGGTCTTCGGCGTCGAGCGAGTCGAGCCATGCCTGCACCAGCTGCACGACAGGCGCTGCCGCCTTGCCTGCATTGCCAGCCGCGTTAATCAACTCCAGCGTTTGTGTACGCAAATCTTGTGGCGTGTGATTCATCTTGCATCTCCATTACGGTAATGTGAATGTCCAACGCTGTCGTTCGGGCTTGTGGCTGGGCGGCAGCGGTGTCAAGAGACGGGGGTCGCCCGTCCAATTCTGTGTTGCGGATAGTCTGTCTCGGATTTTCTGTGTGTTTTTCTATCGCCTACAAGTCGTACAATCCAGGTAAGTTGAGGATGATCGTCAATTCTTCAAGCGCCGCATGCACTTCCAGCGCCAGTTGCGGATCGGCCAGGTCGCCCGGCTCCAGATGGTCGCGGTAGTGTTTTTCCACCCACTGCACCAGCCGATGGTACAGCGTTTCCGTCATGATCACGCCCTGGTGCATGGCGCGCGCCTCGGTTTCCGTCAGGGCCACGCGCAAACGCAGGCAGGCGGGCCCGCCGCCGTTGCGCATGCTCTGGCGCAGGTCGAAATGTATCAGTTCATCGATGGGTCCACCGCTGGCCACCAGGCCTTCCAGGTAGCGCGACACGGCGCGGTTTTCCTGGCATTCCTGCGGTATCACCAGCGCCATCTTGCCGCCCTCTTTCGTCAGCAGCTGGCTGTTGAACAGATAGCTGGTCACCGCATCCTGGATCGGCACCTGGCCCGTGTCCACGCGCAGCGCATCCAGTTGCGCGCCCGTGGCGGCGACGGCGCGGCGCAGCTGCGACAGGCTTGCCTCTTCATCGGCAAACGCCTGCTCGTGATAGAACAGCACATTGCCATTGCCGACGGCGATGACGTCGTTATGGAACACGCCCTGGTCGATCACGTCCGGGTTCTGCTGCACGTACACGACGCGTTTCGCATCGAGGCCATGCAGGCGCGCCACGGCTTGCGACGCTTCCAGGGTCTGGCGCGCGGGATAGCGCTTCGGCGATGGCGCGGAAGGATCGAACTCCACCCGACCATACACGAACAATTCAACGGATGGCGCGCCGTGGCTTGCACCCAAACGCGTGTGGTTGGCCGCGCCCTCGTCGCCAAAGGCCGGCGTCGACGGCAGCGCATCGTGCACGGCGAAGTGCTTGTCGTCGCTGAAAATGGCGCGCAGGCTGCGCGCCGACTGCGCGTGCTCGAAGGCGCGGTGCAGCTTGTTATTCAGATTGGCGGCCGTGAAATGCACGCGGCCATCCTGCGTGTCCGTCGACGGGCTGACCGTGGCGGCGTTCGCCGTCCACATGGGCGAGGCGGAATACGCGCAGGCCAGGATCACGGGCGACTCCTTGTAGGCGCGCGCCAGCACTTCGGCGTCCGTGCCCGTGAAACCGATAGCGCGCAGCAGGCGGAAATTCGGCCGGTCCTGCGGCGGCAGCAAGGCTTGCGCAAAGCCGCGCGCGGCCAGGGCGCGCATCTTGGCCAGGCCCTGCAAGGCGGCCTGCTTCGGATTCGAAGCGCTTTTCACATTGCTGAACGAGGCCACGTTGCCGAACGAAAGTCCGGCATAGTTATGCGATGGCCCGACCAGGCCGTCAAAATTGTATTCGCGCGTGCTGTGCATGGAAGGCATGTCCTTAAAATTTAAAAACTCAGGCCGGGCGACAGCTTGGCCGGCATTTCCAGCGCGCTGTTCTCGATCGAAGCGACCGGGTAGGCGCAGTAATCGGCCGCGTAATAGGCGCTCGGACGGTGGTTGCCCGACTTGCCGATGCCGCCGAACGGCGCCGTGCTGGCCGCGCCCGTGGTCGGACGGTTCCAGTTGATGATGCCGGCGCGCGCGCGCGTCTGGAACGTTTGCCACAGGGCCGGATCGTCCGACAGGAGCGCCGCGGCCAGGCCGAATTCGGTGGCGTTGGCAACCTTCAGGGCCGCATCGAAATCGGCCACGCGGATCACCTGCAGCAGGGGGCCGAACCATTCTTCGTCGGGAATGCCGGTAGCAGCGGTAACGTCGACGATACCTGCCGTCACAAAACCCGCCTGCGGGTTGAGCTGGCGCATCTGCAGCAAGGTGGCGCCGCCCTTGGCGACCATGTCCGCCTGCGCCTGCACCAGGCGCGCGGCCACGACACTCGATACCACGGGACCCATGAACGGCTGCGGCTGCGCGTCGGAGGCGCCGATGCCCAGTTTCGCGGCTACTTCCACCAGGCGCGCGACGAAGGCAGACCCCGCAGCATTGTCCTGCACCACCAGGCGGCGCGCGCACGTGCAGCGCTGGCCGGCCGAGACAAAGGCGGAGAAGATCGCGTGGTGCACGGCCGCGTCGACATCCTTGACGTCCCATACGACCAGGGCATTGTTGCCGCCCATTTCCAGCGCCAGCATCTTGCCCGGCTGGCCGCCGAATTGGCGGTGCAGGCTGATGCCCGTCTGGCAGGAACCCGTAAACAGCACGCCGTCGAGGTGGGGATTGGCGCCCAGCGCCACGCCCGTGTCGCGCCCGCCGTTGACGAGGTTGACCACGCCATTTGGCAAGCCTGCCTGCTGCCACAGCTGCACGGTTTTGATGGCCGTGCGCGGCGCATATTCGCTGGGCTTGAAGACGATGGTGTTACCGGCGATCAGGGCCGGCACGATATGGCCATTCGGCAGGTGGCCAGGGAAATTGTACGGGCCGAAGACGCCGAACACGCCATGCGGACGGTGGCGCAGCACGGCGTCGCCATCGGCGATCTTGCTTTGCGTGATGCCCGTGCGCGCGTTGTACGACTGCACCGAGATATCGATCTTGTTGGCCATGGTGGCCACTTCCGTGCGCGACTCCCACAACGGCTTGCCCACTTCTTCCGAGATCAAGAGCGCCAGCGCTTCCGCATGTTCCTTCAGCAGTTCGCGAAAACGCACGCAGATGGCGATGCGTTCGTCGACGGGGGTGTCGGCCCACGCTTCAAAGGCGGCGCGGGCGGCCTGGCAAGCCTGTTCGACTTCCCGCTCCGTCGCTTCCAGGCTGGCCCAGGTCTGCTTGCCGTTCGACGGATCGATGGTGACCAGTTCGCGGCCCGTGCCTGGCAGCCAGGCGCCGTTGATGAAGTTCGATGCTGCGGTGGATGAATTAAGGTTCAACGATTTAGACATGGGGATGCTTCCTCGGGTTGAGTGACAAGGTGCGCACGGTGTCGCCGTGATGGCAGCGCAGCAGATGCAGTTCATCGTCATCGAGCGCGATCTTGCCGCTGTGCGGATTGGCGCTGGTGACGATCATGCGGAAATCTTTCAGGTCGGTGTTCGACACCAGATAAGGCTCGGCCTGGGCAACGTCGCCGCACACTTCAGGCGCTGCCTCGGCGTCGAGCACGGCCGGCATGCTGTCGCGCATGGCGCGCAGTTCGGACACGCGTGCCTGCAGCACGGGACCGGCGTCGAAAATGTCGACATAGCCTTCGAAGTGCAAGCCTTCCTGTTCCAGCAGGCGGCGCGCGGGTGCCGTGCTCAGATGCACCTTGCCGATGACTTCCTGCGCCTCGTCTGGCAGGTAGGCCACGTACATGGGCTGGCGCGGCATCAGTTCGGCGATGAACGATTTTTTACCGAGGCTCGTCAAGTCGTCGACGTGGTGGAAATCCATCTTGAAGAAGTGGCGGCCCAGGCCTTCGTAGAACGGCGAACTGCCGTCCGGCGCCTGGTAGCCGCGCATTTCCGCGATCAGCTTTTCCGTGAACAGCTGCGGGAACTGGGCGATGAACAGGAAACGGCTTTTCGACAGCAGCTTGCCGTTGTTGCCGCTGCGGTAATCGGGATGCAAAAACAGCGAGCACAGTTCCGTGCTGCCCGTCAGGTCGTTCGACAGGTACAGCGTCTCCATGCGCGTAAACACATCGAGCTCGCGGCTGGAATGGACCAGGGTGCCGATGCGGTAGTTATAGAACGGTTCTTCCAGGCCCACGGCGCCCTTGATGGCGCAGACGCCGGCCAGGCGGCCCGTATCCGTATCCTCCATGACGAACATGTAGTCGCGCTTTTCGGGCGGAATGGTTTCGGCGAACGAGGCGCAGGCGATGGCCAGGCGGTCGCCCAGCATTTTCATGTCCGGCTTGAGGGTGGTCATGCCGGTGCCGACTTGGCTGGCCAGGCCATACAGGGCATCGAGGTCATTGGCGTTGATGGCGCGTACTACTAGCATAAAATTAACTCCCTTAGATACGCACGCAAATGACGCTGTCGCCTTCGGCCACGGCCAGCGCCTCGAGCAGATCGGCCGGCAAGCCGACGCTGTCCTGCGCTTCGAGCGCATCGCAGGCAAAGGTGACGGCGCGGAAATTGCGCTCGGCGCCGGAAGCGACCGCATAATTGACTTTCAGGCCCGTGCGGCTGGGCGTGACGCCAGCGACGACGCGGCGCGTGAGCGAACCCGTAAACGAACGCAGCGCATGCTTGTGCGCCTGCAGGATCGGGCCGCCATCGAAGATGTCGATGTAATCGTCGGCTTCAAAACCTTCTTCCGTCAGCAAATTGAAAGCCAGTTCGCCGCTCGGGTGGATCTGGCCCATGGCCGCCTGCGCATCGCCGGGCAGCAGCGGCACGTAGACAGGGTAGTGCGGCATCAGTTCGACGATCAGGGTGCGGTTGCGCGCACCGCCGATGACTTTTTCGGCATCGAGGAAATCCATCTGGAAGAACTTGCGGCCCAGCGCATCCCAGAACGGCGACTGGCCGTTGGCGTCCGTGATGCCGGCCAGCGGCACGAAGAAGCGGTCGCCGAAGCGGTGCGGCGCCAGCACGGCGAACAGCAGCCGCGCGCGCGACAGCAGGGCCGCTTCCAGGCCCGCCTGCTCCATGTTGCGCACATAGAAACCGGACAGCTGCGAGTACGCCGTCAACTCGGAACACAGGGTCAGCGCATGCACGCTGTGGCTGATATTCAGGTCGCGCGAGACTTGCTGGATGACGTCGTTGCGGAAGGAAAAATAGGTGCCGTTCGAGCCGGCCGAGGCAAAGATGGCGGCCGTGCCGGCGATGCTCTTGTCGAGCAGGGATTCAAGCACGAAGAGATACGACTCTTCGCTGGGGATGTCGACATGGGCGGCAAACGAGGCGATGGAGCGCTCGACGGAGGCGGCGATTTTTTCGCGCGTCTTCGGCAGGGTATGGACACCCGGCATGGTTACCGCGGCCAGCGCTTCGAGGGCTGCAATATCCGCAATTTCTACCGGACGGACAACATACATGGGTACTCCTTCAATGCTGACGATGCTGGGGTAGAACCAAGCCGGCCCGCAGCAAAGCGGCGGGCCGGTGATCAAACAGGGAGCGAGGCTAGCCTCAGGCTTTCAGCATGCCATCGATGGCCACGCGCAGCAGACGGCCCGCTTCGGCAATCTGCTCGTCCGAGACGATCAGGGCCGGCGCCAGGCGCACCACGTCCATGCCGGCGATCAGCACCATCAAGCCTTGCGCTTCGGCCGCTTTCTGGATGTCTTTCGCGCGGCCTTTGTAGGCATCGGTGACTACCAGGCCCAGCAGCAAACCGCTGCCGCGCACGACGGAGAACACTTGCGGGTAATCCGTGATCAAGCCTTGCAGCATGGCGATGGTGTTGACGCTCGCTTCTTTCACACGCGCCAGGAACGCCGGCGTGTTGATCGTTTCCAGCACGGTCAAGGCCACGGTGGCGGCCAGCGGGTTGCCGCCGTAGGTGGTGCCGTGGGTGCCGACGGCCAGGGTCTGCGCCAGTTCATTCGTGGTCAGCATCGCGCCGATCGGGTAGCCGTTGCCCAACGCCTTGGCGGCCGTCAGGATGTCCGGCGTGACGCCGTAGCCCATGTAGGCGAACAACGCGCCAGTGCGACCCATGCCGCACTGGACTTCGTCGAAAATCAACAGGGCGCCCGTCTTGTCGCACAGGGCGCGCAATTCCTTGAGGAATTCCGGATTGCCCGGCACGACGCCGCCTTCGCCTTGTACCGGCTCGACGATCACGGCGCACACGTCATCGCCGATGGCGGCGCGCGCCGCTTCGATGTCGTTGTAGGCGATATGGTCGATCGATGGCGGCAGCGGCTCAAAGCCTTCCGTGTACTTGGCCTGGCCGCCGACGGAGACCGTAAACAGGGTACGGCCGTGGAAGGAGCTGAAGCACGAGATGATGCGCGACTTGTGCGCGCCAAACTTGGTGTGGGCGTACTTGCGCGCCAGTTTCAGGGCCGCTTCGTTGGCTTCCGCACCCGAGTTGCAGAAGAAGGCGCGGTCGGCGAAGGTCGCTTCCGTCAGGGCCAGCGCCAGGCGCAGGACAGGCTCGTTGGTATAGCCGTTGCCCAAATGCCACAAATTATTGATTTGCTTGGTCAGCACGTCGACCAGGGCCGGATGGCAGTGGCCCAGGCTGTTGACGGCGATGCCGGAGGTGAAATCGAGGTAATGCTTGCCTGACTGGTCCCACAGGTCCAGTCCGGAACCGCGCACGGGTACCATGGCAGCGGGAGCGTAGGTAGGAACGAGGACCTGGTCAAAGGTTTCCCGGGTGACTGGACGAGCCGTTACGGTCGAATCAAGCTTGGCATTCATAGCATTTCCCCATCAATATGTTAGGTACTCCGCAGCTACGACAGCTACGTGTGTACTGCATTATAAAAAGCGGGATGCTAAAACTCTTTTGAATCTGCGACAAGGATTTTCACAATTCATCACCGACGGGCTTGCCTGAATCAAGCCGGGGGCATGAGCTTTCTTTGCCGCTCTTCGCGCGGGGTATTGCCAAACAGGGTGCCAAAGGCCGTGGAAAAGTGCGAGCCGGAAGAAAAGCCGCACATCAGGCCTACTTGCACGATGGAATAATGTGTATCGAGCAATAGTTGCCGTGAGCGCTGCAGGCGCAATTCCAGGTAGTAACGCGACGGCAGGCTGCCCAGGTATTGCTTGAACAGCCGCTCGAGCTGGCGCCGTGACAGGCCCACCAGGCTGGCAATGTCGTCGGTCGACAGCGGTTCCTCGATATTGGCCTCCATCAAGGTCACCGCTTCGGACAATTTCGGCTGCAGCACGCCGAAGCGCGCCTGCAGGGCCACGCGCTGGCGCTCTTCCTTGCCGCGCACCTTGTCCACGCACAACGCTTCCTTGACGAGCGCCTGCACGTCGGCGCCAAAGATGGTTTCGATCAGGGTCAGCGAAAAGTCGATGCTGGCAGCCCCGCCGCAACACGTGATGTGCGGGCCGTCGATGTCGAACAGGTGCGGCGTCAGGATGGCCCGTTCCGCCTTGGCTTCCGCATCCGCGTACAGGGCCCACGGCAAGGCGATGCGCACGCCATCCATGACGCCCGCGTCGGCCAGCCACAGCACGGCCGCGCCCACGCCGCCCCAGAATGGCGCCGAGCGGCAGCGCTCGATCACGGCCCGGCACAGCTCGGCGCGCAGCGGCACTTCCGTTTCATCTGCCACCAGCAGCGCGATATGCCAGTTGCCGCCCTGCGCAGCCACCTGTTCCGGCGTGCGCACCTCCAGTTGCAGGGCGTCCGGCCCCAGCGCCCGCGCGCACAGGCGCAGCGGCTGCACCAGGCCGGACCAGGTGATCGACTCGGCATCGCCGGCATGGACCAGCAGCAAACGCAGCGGTTTGTCGAGGCCGATACGGGAAAGATTAGCGAAGGACATCGGCGAGGCGGGCCAGGGGCAAGGGCTGAGTTGCCCACATGATACCGGACTTCCGCCCCCTCCAGCCCCTCATGCAAGGACGCATCCTGACGCGGCGGAAAAAAGCGGGGCGGAAGGATATAATCACCCCCATGGGTGAACGATATTTAAAAAGTATCCGGCTGCTGGCCGAATGCATGCAAGGCTTCGAGCGGTTTTCTAGCGACTTCGTGCGCCAGTATGGCTTGACGCATGCGCAATTCGACATCATTGCCACGCTCGGCAACACCTGCGGCATGTCCTACAAGGAACTGGGCCAGAAAACCCTGATTACCAAGGGTACCTTGACGGGCGTGGTGGACCGGCTGGAACAGAAGGGGCTGGTGATACGCGAACGTTGTCCACGCGACAAGCGTTCCTATTACGTGCGCCTGAGCTGCGAGGGTGAACAGATGTTCCAGGACGTGTTCCCCAAGCTGACAAGGCAGGGCCAGCGCCTGTTCGACGGCTATACCGAAGACGATTTCATGCGGCTGGAAACCACCCTGGCGGGCTTGAAACACGCCATCGCCAACGGCCACGGCTGACCATTCACCAAGCACAGACATTCAAACAAGACAAAGGAAACCAAGTTGAAAACCTCACTGCTCGAAGGCAAAAAACCCGCTCATTTCGATAAACACATCATCGGCAACCTGCTGCTCAACGCCAGCACGCCGGAACTGGTGCGCCAGGAAAAACTGATCATCGGCGTGCGCAACGAAGACGGTGAAATCTACCGCCTGATCGGCGCCACCAAGCACAACAGCTTCATGAACGCCGTCGAGGAATTGTTCGACCTGGGCTTGACGGATGAGCTGGAAGACAGCGATGAACTCGTTGAAGGCTGCGACGCCATCTTCAGCGAATCCCTGTAGTAGCACTTGACAGTACCTGCTGCGCGGTGCGCTTTGCGGCCGGCGATGCTCACCGGCTCGGCGCCCCCGTACTAAAGTACGGTTGCGCTTCTCGCGCCACAAATCCCATCCGCTCGCGATGGTCCTGTCCAGCGCCGTGACGAACGCTGTCGTTAGAAAAAAGGCATGCCACCCATATAGGAGCATGCCTTTTTCCGTTTACGGGGCTTTGCTTGCCTTTTGCTCGGCTGTTTGCGAAAAGATCACGGTTAAAAAGTTCCGCACGGAAATATTGCGAGTATAATTTTTTCAATGAACAGACTCGACGCCTTTAAAAGCATCGCCGCACAAGCCGCTCGTGGCGAGCTGACCTTTCCTGCCAATGTGGACGCTTCGCTCAAGCTGCAAGAGGCGCTGGCCGATCCCGACTGCCATATCGAGGCCGCCGCCAAGCTGGTGCAGGCCGACCCGCTGCTGGCCGCGCGCACGGTGGCTATCGCCAATTCCGTGGCGTTCAACCGTTCCGGCAATGAAATCACCAGCGTGCGCAACGCCGTGCAGCGGCTCGGCGTACGCACCCTGCAGTCGGTGGTGGCATCGCTGATCGTGCGCCAGCTGGGCAGCACCATTACCGATCCCGTGCTGCAAGCGAAGGCCAACCAGCTGTGGGAACATACGGCCCACGTGGCGGCCCTGTCGCAAGTGCTGGCCCGCCGCGTCA
This sequence comes from Janthinobacterium sp. SUN128, assembly GCF_030587275.1. Lineage (NCBI taxonomy): Bacteria > Pseudomonadati > Pseudomonadota > Betaproteobacteria > Burkholderiales > Oxalobacteraceae > Janthinobacterium > Janthinobacterium sp. SUN128. The sequence goes on from NZ_JAPWHY010000001.1 coordinate 4,387,835, forward strand.
CCAGGGTGGACCCTGATACGGCCCTGTTTGCCGGCATCATGCATGAAGTGGGCGGGTTTTATCTGCTGTCGCGCGCGGCCGAATTCCCCGGCATCCTCGACGGCGAACCGGAGGACTGGGTCGAACATGGCGAACAGGCGATCGGCCATGGCGTCCTGACCAAACTGAAGGTGCCGGAAGCGGTGATGGGGGCCATCGATGCGCTGTGGGAAGGTCTGCGCGCCATCCCGCCCGAATCGCTGGGCGACACCCTGCTGCTGGCGAATGACCTGGCGCCCGTCTCTTCGCCCCTCAACGAAAGCCCGGCCGCCATCGCCGTGCGCGCCGCCCGGGCCGCCGGCAGCATCGATTGCGTGATCGGCGACGATGCGACCTTGTCGAGCATCATGGAAGAATCGGACGATGAAGTGCAGTCGCTGCTGAAGGTGCTGGTGCACTAAGTAACTAGCCTGCAGGCTTCTTCTTGCTCACTGGCGGAGGTGCCGCCGGCTTGGGCGTATCGACGATCAGCACATGCTTGTCCATGGCCGGCGTTCCCTGCTTTTGCTGGGCGACTTGCGTGGCAACCGCCTTGGTACTCAACAGGGGTTGCGGATGGCGTGGCATGAACATGACTTACCTGCTGGCAGTGGGATAGGCCCCATATGTGCAGCAAGTATCAAATTATCAAGCCACCTTCAAACGCCGGACAAAAAAAACCCGCTCGAAAGCGGGTAAAGTCCAAAGCTAGGGATGTCCTGAAAGAGACAGCCCTATCTTAAGCGGTGCGCCGTGCCGGCTCCGTGCGCTGGCACACTTAGCGCGCACATTAGCCCGGCAAGAGCTCCACCTCCGTTTCCTGCCAGGCGCGCAGCTGCCGCACGCGGGCAAACCACGCCTGGATGTGCTGATACTGCGCCATTGGCAGCCGCACGGCCTCGCTGTACATCAGCGGCGCGGCCACGGCAAAATCGGCCAGGGTCACATCGTCTCCGCTGATCCAGCTGCGCCCCGCCAGGTGCGCGTCCAGCACCACGGCGCATTCATGCAGGTCGCGCTCGCCGCGCGCCTCTTCCAGAGGGTCCGCCGGACCATTGCCCGTCATGCCTTTCCAGGCCCGTTCCCAGGCCAGCACGCTGATGGCAGGCGCGAAATGCTGCGCGGCCCAGAACAGCCAACGGTTGACGTCGGCGCGGGCTTGCGGCGCCTGCGGATAAATCGTCTGGCCCGGCACCTGCTCGGCCAGGTATTGCATGATGGCGCACGATTCCCACAGCAGGAAAGCGCCATCGGCCAGCACGGGCACCTTGCCGTTCGGGTTCAGCTCGGCCAGGCGGCGGCGGTCGTCCGCATTCATCAGGTCGACTTCCGCCAGTTCCAGAGGCAAGCCGAGGTGGATCGCCGTCATCAGGGCACGGCGGGCATTTGAGGACATGGGGTGGTGGTACAGACGCATGATGGATGGCTCCGGTGAGTGAAGAAGCCACCATCGTAGGCCCAGGCACTGACAGTTTTTGTCAGGAGCGCAAATCAGGATTCAGGATCGATATCATGCGCCTTGCGCCAGGCCTCCAGCAGCACATGGCGCCGCGTGGGATAGCGCTCCTCATGCTGCTGCACGCTGGCGATGCGGTCGATGCGGAAATGCCGGTAGTCGCCGCGCAGCTCGCACCAGGCGGCCAGCAGGCGCTTGCCTTCGAAAAAGGCCAGGGCAAACGGCCACACCGTGCGCGAGGTGGCGCTGCCATGCTCATCCTGATAGGCAAGCGTGAGCTTCTGTTCGTAGCGGATCGCCTCGCGCACGGGCTGCACGTAACGGTCGGCCGGCTGCGTACCGTCGGCGGGACGCCCCAGCGGCACCCACAAGCTGGTCTCGGCCATGCTGTCGCGCAAATCGCGCGGCGAGGCGGCCGCGATCTTGGCCAGGGCATTGCTGGCCGCCTGCGCCAGGCCCGCATCGCCCTGCCGGCGCACCCAGCGCGCGCCCAGCACCAGTGCTTCCAGTTCATCGGCGCCGAACATCAGCGGCGGCAGGAAGGCGCCGCGGCGCAGCACATAGCCGATGCCGGCTTCGCCCTGCAAGGGCGCGCCCAGTTCGGCCAGGGTCTGAATATCGCGGTAGATCGTGCGCTCGGAAACACCCAGCTGCTGCGCCAGCTGGGCTGCCGTGACGGGCACGCGCCTGGCGCGCATCGCGTCCATCAACTGGAACAAACGGCCGCTGCGGCTCATGGACAGGCCTGCAAGCCCTGGTCGCCCATGACGAGGGCCGACAGGGCCGGCACGTACAGATAGCCGTCGGGCGCCAGGCGTGTCGCGCGCGTCCCCTCGTCCACGCCGGCGATGGCGTAGCAGCGCTGCAGCCGGGCGGCGGCCGGCCACCAGTAGACGGCCGCCTCCTGGTCGGGAAAGCGCAGGCGTACGCTATCGGCCTGCATTGCCACTTGCCGGAAGTCGCGGTAAAAGGCGGGGACAATGCCCAGCTCCGCGGCAAATGCCGCCTCCAGCGCCGCCGTCTGCGCCAACTGGGCCGCCAGCACGGCCGTTTCGCTGTCCAGGTCCTCGGCCGCCACGCCCGCTTCAACCAGGCTGCGCCGCATGTTTGCCCGGTTCGCCTGCGCGCGCAGGAAGGCTGATTCCTGCAGCGCCAGCACGGCATCGGCCGGAATGTGCTTGCGGCGCGCGGCCGGGAAGACATACAGCGCGCAGCTGCCCGCGCACACGGTGTCGATGGCGATATCGAGTTGCAGCTGGCTCACCAGGCGACCCAGCTGCATCGCCGCCAGCGGATCGCCGGCGTCGCTATTCACGCGCAACAGCGTCATACCCGGCGCGGCCAGCAGCCGCAGCTTGTCCACGTCGCCCTCGGCAATCGGGCCGCGCATGGCGATGCTGTCACTGCCACTGCGGCTGAAATCGGCGGCGCCGGCCAACGCCGTCACGCCCGCCATCACACCTGCCCATAAAAAACGCTTCATCATCATCCGCCATAAAAAAAACGACCACCGCAAACGGTGATCGTTCTTCATTCGACCTGCAAAAAAACCTGCGCTTACACCACGGCGCCGTCGGTTTCGTCCTTTTCCTTGACCGGCTTGATCAAGTCTTCGCGCTTGACGCCCAGCCACATGGCGATCGAGGCCGCGACGAACACGGACGAGTAAATACCGAAGCAGATACCGATGGTCAGCGCCAGTGCGAAATGGTGCAGGGTCTGGCCGCCGAAGACCAGCATCGACAACACCATCATCTGGGTGGAACCGTGGGTGATGATGGTACGCGAAATGGTGCTGGTGATCGCACTGTCGATCACTTCATGCACGGTTGCCTTGCGCTGCTTGCGGAAGTTTTCGCGGATACGGTCAAAGATCACCACCGATTCGTTGACCGAGTAGCCGAGCACCGCCAGGATCGCCGCCAGTACCGTCAGCGAGAATTCCCACTGGAAGAAGGCGAAGAAGCCCAGAATGATCACCACGTCATGCAAGTTGGCGATAATGGCCGAGACAGCGTATTTCCACTCGAAGCGGATAGCCAGGTAGATCATCACGCCCAGAATCACCATCACCAGCGCGTTCAAGCCATTCTGTGCCAGTTCCTCGCCCACTTGCGGGCCGACGAATTCGACTTTCTGCAAGACGACCGCTTCGCTGCCGGCCGCGTCCATACAGGCGCTCTTGATGACGTGTTCACCCTTTTCGGTGACGGTATCGATACCCTTGGTCGTGCCTTGCTCGGCCTTGCACAAGGCTTCAAACACGCGCTGCGAGGTGTTCGCGGCGCTGACGCCATTTTCCACCGGCAGGCGGATCATCACGTCGCGCGCCGTATCGAAGCTGGTCACGCCCGGCTCTTCGTAGCCCATGCCGATCAGGGTGCCGCGTATGCCTTCAAGGTTGGCCGCCTTCGGGTACTTCACCTCCATCAGGGTGCCGCCCTTGAATTCCACGGACAGGTGCAAGCCCTTGTGCACCAGGAAGAAGACGGCGGCAAGGAAGGTCACCGCCGAAATCACGTTGAAAATCAACGCATGGCGCATGAAGGGAATATCTTTTTTGATCCGGAAAAATTCCATGAAATCCTCTGAGTTCTATTCTGTGCGTCCGGCGGCTGTGCCACCGGACGCTATCGCTGTTGACGCTATTGGGTAAGGCTGGGCCGTCGCTTATTTGCTGGTGCCCGGCACCCACACCGTGCCGATCGACAAGGTCGTCAGCTTTTTCTTGCGGCCATACCAGAGGTTGACCACGCCGCGCGACACGAACACGGAGGAGAACATCGAGGTCAGAATACCCAGGCAATGCACAACAGCGAAGCCGCGCACGGGACCGCTGCCGAAGGCCAGCAGTGCCAGGCCGACGATCAGGGTGGTCACGTTCGAGTCGAGAATCGTGGCCCAGGCGCGGTCGAAGCCGGCAGCGATCGCCGCTTGCGGCGTATTGCCGGCGCGCAGCTCTTCGCGGATACGTTCATTGATCAGCACGTTGGCGTCAATCGCCATACCCAGCGCCAGCGCGATCGCGGCGATACCTGGCAGTGTCAGGGTCACCTGGATCATCGACAGCAAGCCGATCAGCAACAGCAGGTTGGCGGCCAGGGCCAGCACGCTGAAGGCGCCGAACAGCATGTAGTAGGCGATCATGAAGATGGCGATGGCGATGAAGCCGTACAAGGTCGAGTGGAAGCCCTTGGCGATGTTTTCCGCACCCAGCTGCGGCCCGATCGTGCGTTCTTCGATGACGGTCATCGGTGCGGACAGGGCACCCGAGCGCAGCAGCAGCGCCAGTTCATTCGCGTTTTCCGCGCCGCCCATGCCGGTGATCTGGAAGCGCGAACCGAGTTCCTGCTGGATGGTCGCGACCGACAGCACTTCCGGCTTGCCCTTTTCAAACAGCACGATGGCCATGCGCTTGCCCACGCGTTCGCGCGTCGCTTCGCGCATCTTGCGGCCGCCGTCGCCGTTCAGGTCGATCGACACGGCCGCTTGCTGGTTCTGGTCGAAGCTGGCCGTGGCGCTGGAGATATAGTCGCCCGTCAGGATCACGTCCTTCGCCAGCACGACAGGAACACCCTTGCCAACCGTAAACAGTTCCGAGTTGAATGGAATAGCGCTCGACAGTTCGGTGCCAGGCACGATGGTTTCATCGACCAGGCGCACTTCCAGGGTCGCCGTGCGGCCGATGATGGCTTTAGCGCGGGCCACGTCCTGCACGCCAGGCAATTGCACCACGATGCGGTCAGGACCTTGTTGCTGGATCAGCGGCTCGGCCACGCCCAGCTCATTGACGCGCTTGGACAGGGTCGAGATATTCTGTTTCACGCCTTCGTCGATGGTTGCCTTCAGGGCCGCCGGCTTCAGGGTGATGTTCAGTTTCAGGTCGCTGCCTTCGCCCGCATCGGCGAACGCCAGCTCCGTCATCTGGTCGGACAATACATTCTTTGCCTTCAGGCGTGTTTCCGCGTCGCGGAAGTTGATCTGCACGCTGTCGCCCACGCGCTCGATGCCGGCGTGGCGGATATTCTTGTCGCGCAACACGCTACGCGCGGCGGACTGGACGCCCTGGACTTTCTTGTTCAGTACGGCTTTCGCATCGACCTGCATGAGGAAGTGCACGCCACCGCGCAAGTCCAGGCCCAGGAACATGGGCAAGGCATGCAGTTTCTGCATCCACATCGGCGTATTGGCTTGCAGATTGACCGTCACGATGAACGCGGGATCGGTGGAATCAGGATTGAGATCCTTTTCCAGCACCAGCTTTGCCTTGAACTGGGTATCGGGATCGGCAAAACGCACGCGCACGGAGGCCAGGTTGCCGGCGCCATCCATGGTGACACCTTCCGACTTGACGTTCTCTTTCGTCAATATTTGCTCGACTTGCGTCATCAGATCGCCCGTCACTTTGACGGTCGACTTGCCGCTGGTTACTTGCAGCGCCGGTGATTCACCGAAATAATTGGGCGCCGTATAGAGTGCGCCCAGCAATAAGGCGACGACGATGATGATGTATTTCCAGGCAGGATAGCGATTCATAGTGATTCAGCGTTCAGTGTTGAGCGTCGGAGGCGTCCCGAGGGGCGGCCGATAGCCGCCCCGGGTCTATCATTGCCGAAGCAATGACAGCGAGGAATTACAGTGCCTTCAGGGTGCCTTTAGGCAGCAAGGTGGTAATGGAACTCTTTTGCACCGTGACTTCGGTGCCGGTCGCCACTTCGATGGTGACGTAAGCGTCCACTACCTTGACAACACGGCCCAGCATGCCGCCGGCGGTGACGACTTCGTCACCCTTGGCCAGCGCGTCCATCATCGCCCGTTGTTCTTTGGCGCGTTTTTGCTGTGGGCGGATCATCAGGAAATACATGACCACGAACATCAATACCAGCGGCAGGAAGCTGGTCAGGTTGCCGCCGAGGCCCAGGGCTTCGGTTGGGGCTTGCGCATAAGCGTTGGAAATGAAAAACACGGTGACTCCAGTTCTAATCAGTTTGAAAAAATAGCGCTGTATTCTAGCATTGGCTATACGTCATAACCCGAATTGCAGCCATGGCAACTTTAAATGGGGCTAAAAAAGCATTATGCAATGCTTTATCGCCCCAGTCCAAGCACCAATACACAAAACTTCCGGCCATGCTGCCGCCAGCCATCAAGCTAAGCTTTTCTTAAGTTCCGCGTGCGCGTTCCGCATGGAATTGCAGGGTAAACGCGTGGAAACGGTCTTCGTCCAGCGCCTCGCGCATCTGGCGCATCAAGTCCAGATAATAATGCAGGTTGTGGATGGTATTGAGGCGCGCGCCGAGGATTTCCTTGGAGCGGTGCAAATGGTGCAGGTAGGCACGCGAGAAATTGCGGCAGGCGTAGCAGCTGCAGGTCTCGTCGAGCGGCGCCTGGTCTTCCTTGTACTTGGCGTTCTTGATCTTGATGTCGCCAAAACGGGTGAACAGCCAGCCATTGCGGGCGTTACGCGTCGGCATGACGCAATCGAACATGTCGATGCCGTTCGACACGCCCGCCACCAGGTCTTCCGGCGTGCCCACGCCCATCAGGTAATGCGGCTTGTTGGCCGGCAGGCGCGGGCCCACGTGGGCCAACATGCGCATCATGTCTTCCTTCGGTTCGCCGACGGACAGGCCGCCGATGGCGATGCCGGGGAAATCGATCTCTTCCAGCTTGGCCAGGGACTCGTCGCGCAGCATCTCGAACATGCCGCCCTGCACGATGCCGAACAGCGCATTCGGGTTTTCACCGCGGTGGAACTCGTCCTTCGAGCGCTGCGCCCAGCGCAGCGACATGCGCATGGACTTGGCCGCTTCCTCGATGGTGGCCGGGCGACCCTGGATTTCGTACGGCGTGCATTCGTCGAACTGCATGACGATGTCGGAATTCAGCACGCGCTGCACCTGCATCGACACTTCGGGCGAGAGGAACAGTTTATCGCCGTTGATGGGCGAATTGAAATGCACGCCCTCTTCCGTGATCTTGCGCATGGCGCCCAGCGAAAACACCTGGAAGCCGCCCGAATCCGTCAGGATCGGCTTGTTCCAGCCCATGAAACCATGCAAGCCGCCGAATTTCTCCATGACGGTGTTGCCAGGACGCAACCACAGGTGAAACGTGTTGCCCAGGATGATCTGCGCATCGATCTCGTTGAGTTCCAGCGGCGACATGGCTTTTACGGAGCCGTAAGTGCCCACTGGCATGAAGATCGGCGTCTGCACTACGCCATGGTTGAGTTTCAAGGTGCCGCGGCGTGCCTTGGTCAGGCCGCTCGTGTCGGTCTTGAGTAATGTAAATTCCAGCATGTCAGTCTTTCACGGGAGTATCAAGGTTCAGCGCAGCGCGCGATTGCGTGGTGAGCAGCATCGCATCGCCATAGCTGAAGAAACGGTAGTTCTGCGCGATCGCATGCGCATAGGCGCTGCGGATCGGCTCATAGCCGGCAAAGGCCGACACCAGCATCAGCAGGGTCGATTTCGGCAAATGGAAGTTGGTGATCAAACGCGTCACCGTCTTGAAGGCATAACCGGGCGTGATGAACAGGGCCGTATCGGCGCTGCCCGCCACCAGCTGGCCGCTTTGCGAGGCCGACTCCAGCGCGCGCAGGCTGGTCGTGCCGACGGCGACCACGTCGCGCCCGGCAAGTTGGGCGGCGCGCACGGCGTCGACGGTTTCCTGCGGCATGGTGTACCACTCGGTATGCATCTTGTGTTCGGCCAACACCTCGGTGCGCACGGGCTGGAAGGTGCCGGCGCCCACGTGCAGGGTCACATAGGCAAAGTTGACGCCCTTGTCCTTCAGCTGGTCGAGCAGGGCCTGGTCGAAATGCAGGCCGGCCGTCGGCGCGGCGACAGCGCCGGGGACCTTGTTGAACACGGTCTGGTAGCGCGTCTCGTCGAATTCGTCCGCATCGTGTTCGATATACGGCGGCAGCGGCAAGCGGCCATGCGCCTCGATCAGCTCGAACACGTCGGCCTCGAAGTGCAAAGTAAAAAATTCGCCGGCGCGCTGGCCCACCGTCACATCGAAGGCATCGGCCAGGCGGATGCGGCAGCCGGGCGGCGGCGACTTCGACGCGCGCACCTGGGCCAGCACGGTGCGGTCATCGAGCACGCGCTCGACGAGCGCCTCGATCTTGCCGCCGCTTTCCTTGACGCCAAAGAAGCGCGCTTTGAGCACGCGCGTATCGTTCATCACCAGCAGGTCGCCCGCCTGCAACAGCCCGACGATGTCGGCGAATTGACGGTCGACCAGAGCGTCGCCGTCCAGATGCAACAGGCGCGAGGCGCTGCGCTCGGCCAACGGAGTTTGCGCAATGTTTTCTTGCGGCAAATTAAAATCGAAATCGGAAAGCGAATACATGCGTTTTGCTTCAAAAGTACATCAAAAATGATTAGGAGTGCGCAATGGAACATCTGGCACTATACTGTGCGCCTATACAGGCATTACAATAATCCGCCGCAACAATTTACAACTGCGGTACGCACAGGGTGTGCCGGACAACCCTCTATTTTACGCTAGCGGCACAAAAATCTCCGATATGTCCGAACCCAAGCCCGATCTTCCTCCCGCAGCCAAGCCGGCCGCGAAGCCGAAAGCCGTCAAAAAAGTGGTCAGCACGGAAAGCCGGCTGGCCAAACTGGGCTTGCGCACGGATATGGACCTGGTGCTGCACCTGCCGATGCGCTACGAGGACGAAACCAAGGTCTACACGATACGCGACGCCTGCCTGCGCGGCGGCGAGTCGTGGCAAGTGGAAGGCGTCGTCACCAAGTGCGAAGTCAATTTCAAGCCGCGCAAGCAATTGCTGGTGACGATCGCCGACGAAACGGGCAATTTGCTGCTGCGCTTCATGAATTTCTACGGCAGCCAGGTCAAGCAGCTGGCCGAAGGCACGCGGGTACGCGCGCGCGCCGAACTCAAACACGGCTTCTTCGGCGCCGAGATGGTGCACCCGACGTACAAGGTGGTCAACGAAGGCGCGCCGCTGCCCACTGCCCTGACTCCCGTGTATCCGTCCGGCGAAGGGCTGTCGCAGCACGTCTTGCGGCGCGAAATCGCCGACGCCATGCGCCGCATCGACTGGCAGGATACCTTGCCCGATCACCTGCTGCGCGAGATGCAGCTGTCGCCGTTCCGCGCCGCCGTGCACCTGCTGCACTATCCGCCGCAGGACATCGATGAAAGCGCGCTGATGGACCGCTCGCATCCGGCCTGGGTGCGCATGAAGTTCGATGAACTGCTGGCGCAGCAGCTGTCGCTGAAACGCGCCCAGCGCGCGCGCCGCTCGAAAGGCGCCGCTTCCCTGCCCATCGTCGGCACGCTGTCGGATGCCTTTGGCGCCGCCCTGCCCTTCAAGCTGACGGGCGCGCAGGCCCGCGTGCTCGAGGAAATCCGCGCCGACCTGCGCCAGCCGTATCCCATGCAGCGCCTGCTGCAAGGGGACGTCGGCAGCGGCAAGACGGTGGTGGCGGCGTTGTCCGCCACGCAAGCCATCGACAGCGGCTACCAGGCAGCGCTGATGGCGCCCACGGAGATTCTGGCCGAACAGCACTTCCGCAAGATCGCCGCCTGGATGGAGCCGCTGGGCGTGAAGGTGGCCTGGCTGACAGGCAGCCTGAAGAAAAAGGAAAAGACGGCGGCACTGGCCCTGATCGAATCGGGCGAAGCGCAGCTGGTGATCGGCACGCATGCGCTGATCCAGGATAACGTGCTGTTTGCCAAACTTGGCCTGGTCATCGTCGACGAGCAGCACCGCTTCGGCGTGGGCCAGCGCCTGACCCTGCGCAACAAGGGCGACAGCGCGGCCGTGCCGCACCAGTTGATGATGTCGGCCACGCCCATCCCGCGCACCCTGGCCATGACCTATTACGCCGACCTGGAAGTGTCGGTGATCGACGAACTGCCGCCGGGACGCAGTCCCATCGTCACGCGCGCCATCGACCAGAACCGGCGCGACGAAGTCATCGCCCGCGTGTATGCGGCCGCGCTGGAGGGCCGGCAGGTGTACTGGGTCTGCCCCCTGATCGAAGAATCGGAAGCACTGCAGCTGCAGACAGCCACCGACACCTACATGATGCTTGCCGAAGCCTTGCCCGCGCTGCAGGTGGGCCTCGTGCACGGACGTTTGAAACCGGCGGAAAAGCAGGAGGTGATGGACGCCTTCATTGCCGGCCATATCCACGTGCTGGTGGCCACCACCGTCATCGAAGTGGGCGTCGACGTGCCGAACGCCTCGCTGATGGTGATCGAGCACGCCGAGCGTTTTGGCTTGTCGCAGCTGCACCAGCTGCGCGGCCGCGTGGGACGCGGCACGGCCGCCAGCGTCTGCCTGCTGCTGTATCAGGGCCCCTTGGGCGGCGTGGCGCGCCAGCGTTTGATGACCATGCGCGAAACGACGGACGGTTTTGAAATCGCCCGCCGCGACCTGGAAATCCGCGGCCCCGGCGAGTTTCTTGGTGCGCGCCAGTCCGGCCAGGCCATGCTGCGCTTCGCCGACCTGGAAACGGATCAATGGCTGGTCGATCAGGCGCGCGACGTGGCGCACGACCTGCTGCATGCCACCACGGCGGCTGCCGCGACCACCGTGGAAGCGCATCTGGCGCGCTGGCTGGGTGGGAAAGAGGAATTCCTGAAGGTGTAAATCGGGTATTGTCGGATTACGCACATACGTAAACGGTAGGTCGGATTAGGCCGCAGGCCGTAATCCGACAACATTGTTGGCTTCGTTCACTCCCGCCCTACACCGGCCACGTCCACACCATCCCCGCCCCAATCCGCGGCACACCATTCCAACGCCACGTAACGGTGAAAACTGGAATGCGGCCAATCCATGACCTTGCTCACAAGCCCATGCTTGACAGGGTTGTAATGGATGTAATCGACATGCTTGGCAAAGTCTCGCGCATCGCGCAAGACGTGTTCCCAATACCGCTGCTGCCAGACATTTTCAAGATCGCTGTGCTTGCTGAACCATGTCTTGATCAGCCTCCAGCGCGTCATGAAATCAGCATCACTATCTGGCAAGGTCCAGATGCAGTGCAGATGATCGGGCAGGATGACGATGGCGTCGATATTGAATGGCCGCTTATGGCGTACGGTGCGGAAAGCGTCCCGCAGAGAATCCACGGCAGTTGCCGAAGCAAAGACGGGCCGGCGGTGTGCCGTCACCACCGTGAAGAAAAAGCTGCCGCCTGGCTGGAATGCGCGTCGGTATCGCATAGTTTCATGGGTGTTGTCGGATTACGGCCTTGCGGCCTAATCGCTATGGCTTTTCCTGGTTCCCGGTGTTGTCGGATTACGGCCTTGCGGCCTAATCCGACCTACGCTCATATGCGGCGGCGGGACGGGTAGGTCGGATTGGCGTGGCGTAATCCGACTTCCAGCATAATCCGGCTTTTCGCAATCTACCTTGCGCCCGCGCAGCCTACATGCACATCCAGAAGCGGTTCGCCAGGTCAAGCATGAAGTCTGGCCGCAGATAGGCCAGGAAGACGATGGCCAGCAGCGCGGCGCCCAACAGGCGCCACAGCCATGTGCGCCAGCTGGCCATTATGCGGCCACCGCCGCGCGCTTGACGGCGCGCTCGTCGATGGGCAGGTTGATCAGCGCGGCCAGCAAGCCCAGGCCGATGGTGATCATCCACACGACGTGGTAACTGCCCTGGTGCTCGTACAGATAGCCGCCCAGCCACGCACCGAGGAAACTGCCCACCTGGTGCGAGAAGAACACCATCCCGGCCAGCATCGACAAGTGCTTCACGCCGAAGATCCCGGCGATGATGCCGTTCGTCAGCGGCACGGTCGACAGCCACAGCACGCCCATGGCGGCGGCGAACAGGTACACGGACCACGCCGACAATGGGGCCAGCAGGAAGATGGTGATGACCACGGCGCGCGTCACGTAGATGGCCGACAGCAGATAGCGCTTGGCGATTTTCCCGCCGAATTTTCCCGCGTAGTAGGAGCCGACGATGTTGAACAGGCCGATCAGCGCCAGCGCCGTGACGGCGATGTTCGGATTCATCAGGCCCTGATCCTTCAGGTAGGCCGGCAAGTGCACGCCGATGAAGACCAGCTGGAAACCACAGACAAAATACCCTGCCAGCAGCAGCCAGAACGAGCGGCTGGCGATGGCTTCGCTGAAGGCGGCGCCAACGCTTTGCTGCGGGCCGCTGGCGTGCGAGACGGGCGGCTCGCGCAGATAGAAGGCCATCGGGATCATCGCCAGCAGCACCAGCGCGGCCAGCACATAAAAGGCGTTTTGCCAGCCCACGGCGGAAATCAGTTGCTGCTCGACCGGCATCATGAGGAACTGGCCGAACGAGCCGGCCGCCGACGAAATGCCGAAGGCCCATGAGCGCTGCTCGGGCGGCGCGCTGCGGCCGATGATGCCGCTGATGGCGCCAAAGGCCGTGCAGGCCAGCGCCAGGCCGATGAGGATGCCCGAGCCGACGATGAACAGGGTCGGCTGCGTCACGAGCGCCATCCACACGAGGCCCGCCATGTAGCTGATGGCACCGATAATGACGACGCGCATGGTGCCGAAACGGTCGGCCGCCATGCCGGCGAACGGGCCGAAGACGCCCCACATCAGGTTTTGCATGGCCAGCGCCAGCGAATACGTTTCGCGCGTCCAGCCATTGGCTTGCGAGATCGGCTGCATCCAGAAGCCCAGGCCGTGGCGCACGCCCATCGCCAGGGTCAGGACGACGCCGCTGGCGATGAGGACAGTTTTCAGGCTGGGACGGGATGAGTGCAATGTCATGGAGTTCCTGATGACGCCTGGTCGGCGCTGTAGACGAGGCCTATCTGGCCGCGCATGGTGTCAAGGTTGTGCATCAGCGCCACGCTGTCGGCGTGCGGCATGACAGGGCTTTCCAGCAGGCCGGCGCGGATGCAGCGCATCGCTTCGATGGCCTCGTGCGCGTAGCCATTGCCCAGGTGCGGCGCGGCGACGACGCGGCGTTCGCCATCCATTGCTTCGACGATCAGATGATCGGGCTTGTAAAAACGGTTGGGCAGGCGGATGCGGCCCAGGCTTCCGGAAATGGTCATTTCCGTCGGCGTTTGCGCGCGCAGGCTGCAGGCGCAGGACGAGGTGCCGCCGCCCGCGTGGCGCAGCGAAAACACCACCTGCTCATCGACGCCGGTGGCGCCCAGCTCGGCCAGCGCCTGCACCCGCGATACGGGCCCGAGGAAGAAGGCTGCCATCGACAGCGGGTAGATGCCCACGTCGAGCAGTGCGCCGCCGCCGAGTGCGGGATTGAACATGCGGTGCTCGGGCGGGAAATTGGCGACAAAGCCGATATCGGCCTGCACCTGCTGCAGCACGCCGATTTCGCCGCTGGCGATGATGCGCTGCGCTTCCTGCACGGCGGGCAGGAAACGGCTCCACATGGCTTCCATCAAGAACAGTTTTTTGTCGCGCGCCATGTTGATCACGGCCTGCGCTTCGCGCGCGTTCATGGTGAATGGTTTTTCGCACACGACGTGCTTGCCGGCGGCCAGGCACATCAGGGCATTTTCCGCATGCAGGGTGTGCGGCGTGGCGATGTAGATCACGTCCACACCCGCGTCGTCGGCCAGTGCCTGGTAGGAGCCGTGGCAGTGTGCGATGCCGAATTCGGCGCCAAACGCCTGTGCTCCAGCCTCGCTGCGCGAGGCGACCGCCACCAGTTGCGCACCGGGCGCATCGCGCAAGCCATTGGCCATCGCGCGGGCGATCTTTCCGGTACCGAGGATGCCCCAGCGGACGGTATTTTCCATGCTATTGATCTCTTTCTGCGCCAGCCACCTTGCGCTTCGGGCGGAACACCGCCGCGTCATTGTAAAAGTCGTCGTCCTGGCCTTCGCACCAGCCGGGCAAACCGAGCACGGGCAGCGGCGTGAAGTCCGCCGTGGTGAGGCCTTGTTGCGCCAGGTCTTGCGCCACCCGCTCGTCGAGCCAGGCGCGCCGTGCCGCATCGTCGAGCGCAAAGTAGGCGTCGCCGGCGAAGATCACGCGCGTGTGCGCCGTGATGGCCTTGCGCGGCGCCACCAGTTTTTCCATCAGCGCATGGCCGAACAGCCAGATATCGGCGTCGCCGCCCGCGCCAAACCTGTCGCGCTGCGCGATAAACGCGCTGCGCCAGTCATGCCCGCGCAACGCCGCTTCCAGCATGCGCCCCGCATCGCTGTCGCGCAGCACCAGCAAGGCGGAATTTTCGTCAAAAATCGTCGCGCCATCGCGCGCGGGACCGCGCGATTTGCCGACGCCGGACAGGGCGATCTGCGCCGCCTGCAGCGCATTCAATTGCCGCTTGATGCGCGGGAACGTGAGCCACACGAGCGCGTTGAAAAAATCGTGCAGATTGTCGCGCGTGGGCACGCCGCCCGTCGCGCCGATGAACTCCTCGTAGGCCACGCCTTCGGGCAGGTCCGCTTGTGGCACGAAGGCCAGCGGCAAGCCGGACGGATTGCGCAAGTCCAGCGCCCTCGCCCGTCCGTTCAGCGCGGCGATCACCGTGTCGCGCTGCAGGTCCAGCTGCCGTCGCGCCGGCAGCACCGTGGCAAACCAGGGGCGGCTCCAGTCTATCGATGGCAGCATGGAGTGATTACACCATTTTCCAGTTGATCTGCTCGCCCGCGTTGAGCGGAATCACGTGGCTGTCGCCCAGCGGCAGCGACGCCGGCAAGGTCCAGCTTTCGCGCTTCAGGGTAATGGTGTCCGTGTTGCGCGGCACGCCATAGAAAGCCGGGCCGTGGAAGCTGGCAAACGCTTCCAGCTTGTCGAGCGCGCCGGCCCGCTCGAACGCTTCCGCATACATTTCCATTGCGTGCAGGGCCGTGTAGCAGCCGGCGCAGCCACAGGCCATTTCCTTGGCGCCTTGCGCGTGCGGCGCCGAATCGGTGCCGAGGAAGAAGCGCTCGTCGCCGCTGGCGGCGGCCGTCATCAGGGCCAGGCGATGCTCTTCGCGCTTGAGGATAGGCAGACAGTAGTAATGGGGACGGATGCCGCCCTTGAAAATCTCGTTGCGGTTGTACAGCAGATGGTGCGCCGTGATGGTGGCGGCGATCGGGCCTTCCGCTTCGGCCACGTACTGCGCCGCATCCTTGGTGGTGATGTGCTCGAACACGACGGACAGGGCCGGGAAGGCGCTGCGCAGCGGACGCATCACGCGCTCGATGAAGACGGCTTCGCGGTCGAAAATGTCGATTTCCGGGTCCGTCACTTCGCCGTGCACGAGGAAGGGCATGCCCACTTCCTGCATCACTTCGAGCACCTTGTAGCAATTCTTCAAATCCGTCACGCCCAGGTCGGAATTCGTCGTGGCGCCAGCCGGATACAATTTGACGGCCTGCACGATGCCACTATCTTGCGCGCGGCGGATTTCGTCGGGCGAGGTGTTGTTCGTCAGGTACAGCACCATCAGCGGATCGAAGTTCACGCCTTGCGGCACGGCGGCCAGGATGCGCTCGCGGTAGGCGCTAGCATCGGCCGTGGTGGTGACGGGCGGTTTCAGGTTCGGCATGACGATGGCGCGGCCGAACTGACGCGCGCTGTGCGGCAGCACGCTGGCCATGACGGCGCCGTCGCGCAGGTGCAAATGCCAGTCGTCAGGACGGGTGATGGTGATGGAAGATGGAACGGCGGCTGGGGTGTGATCGAGTGTGGACATGGCGGCTGCTCTCAGGCGGTCATTGCGGATAGCGCCATTTTACCAGCCGCGGGGCGGCTTCGCAGTCAATGGACGCCTGCGCCTGCTGCCTGCCTGACAACAAAACGGCCGGTATCACCCGGCCGCTTGCGGCATCAGAACGAAGAACATCAGGACTTGGCCGGCGCCGTCTCCTGTTTGGCCACCCAGGCGCGAATATCGGCCAGCATCCGGTCCAGCGCGGCGCGGTCGTACACGTGGCCGCGGCTGACCACCAGGCGGATCTGGCGCGTGGCGCCGATGTCCTGCAGCGGGTTCGCGTCGAGCACCAGCAGGTCGGCCGCCTTGCCGGCCGCCACGCTGCCGTAGCGATTCAGCTTGCCCAGGAAGCGGGGTCCGTTGATGACGGCCGATTGCAAGGCTTGCTGCGGCGTCAGTCCATACTGCACGTACAGGCCGATTTCATCGTGCAGGGCCTGGCCAGGATAGTCGAAGGAATTCAAGAATCCCGCATCGGTGCCGGCGATGATGCTCATGCCCTGCTGCTGCAAAATCGGCAGCAGCTTGGCCGATTGCTCGAACTGCGCATGGCGCTGGGCGATGGCTTCCGGGCCATCCTTGGCGGCGCGCTGCACGCGCCAGTCGTAGGTGGCGCGCAAGCCCTTGCCGATGTATTGCAGGGCCGGATCGTGCGTGTGGTCTTCACGGTCCAGGTAGGCCGTCACGCGCGAACCCCACAGGGTCGGCACGATGGCCGTGCCGCGCGCGGCCAGATAGCTGAAGGCCTTGCGCGCCGTCGGCTCGTCGTAGCTTTGCAAGCTCTCGCGCATGGCTTCCTTGCCCGTCATCGCGCCGGCGGCCACCTTGGCCGTCAGCTCCTGCTCGCGCGGCGTGGTGGCGCGCAGCAAATACGATTGATGTTCGATCGTGCCCAGCCCCGCATCGGCCATCTGCCCCAATGTCAGCTGCACGGGGATATGGCCCGAAGTGCGCATGCCCCGTTCGCGCGCCTGGCGCAGCGCTTCCAGGTACAGCTCCGGTTTCAGGGTATTTTCCGTGATCTTCACGAAGTCCACCTGCTGCGCCTGCAGGCCGTCCAACGCGCGCGTGACTTCCTGCGGCGTGCCCACTTCGATGGTGCCCTTCCACAGCGGCTTGATGCCTTCCAGTTTCGC
Organism: Janthinobacterium sp. SUN128; assembly: GCF_030587275.1. NCBI lineage: Bacteria > Pseudomonadati > Pseudomonadota > Betaproteobacteria > Burkholderiales > Oxalobacteraceae > Janthinobacterium > Janthinobacterium sp. SUN128. The sequence continues at coordinate 4,405,119 of NZ_JAPWHY010000001.1, forward strand.
GCCAGAGGTAAAAATCGTCGGGCCTTGCAGCTGGCCCGCATTGATCTGCCGGCGCCACGCCAGCACCGTATCGGGCAAGTCGCCCGAGCAATCGCGCACCGTGGTGATGCCATGCGCCAGGTACAAAGGCAGCAGCTGCTTGTTCTCGTCGATCAGCTCGGGGCCGCCGCCAAAATGCACGTGCGTGTCCCACAGGCCCGGCATCAGGTACTTGCCGGGCAGGCGGATGGTCTGCTTCGGCGCGTAGCTGCGCAGCTGCGCGTCATCGACGACGGCGACGATGCTGTCGCCCTTGAGCAGCACGGTCTTGCCGCTGACGGTGCTGCCGACGGCAACGTCGATCAGGGTGGCGTCGCGCAGGGCGATGTCGACGGCGATTCTGTCTGCCGCGTGGGCATGGGCAAGCAGGCCCAGCGCCAGCATGGCGCCGGCTATTTGTTTCATGTCAGGCATTCGTACTCAACTTCAAAGTGATGGAAAATTAGTGGATGATCTTGGCGAGGAAATCGCGCGCGCGGTCCGAGCGCGTCGTGTTGAAGAAGTCATCCTTGCTGCAATCCTCGATGATCTTGCCCTGGTCCATGAAGACGATGCGGTTGGCGACTCTTTTTGCAAAGCCCATTTCATGGGTGACGACCATCATCGTCATGCCTTCCTGCGCCAGCCCCACCATCACGTCGAGCACTTCGTTGATCATCTCCGGGTCGAGCGCCGAAGTCGGCTCGTCGAACAGCATGGCGATGGGATCCATCGACAGCGCGCGGGCGATCGCCACGCGCTGCTGCTGGCCACCGGACAGCTGGCCGGGGAACTTGTCCTGCTGCGACAGCAGGCCCACGCGGTCCAGGTATTGCAAGCCCTTAGCATTGGCTTCGTCGGCGCTGCGGCCCAGCACCTTGATCTGGCCGATGGTGAGGTTTTCGCGGATCGACAAATGCGGGAACAGCTCGAAATTCTGGAACACCATGCCGATGCGCGCGCGCAGTTTCGACAAATTCGTTTTCGGATTGTTGACGGTGATGCCATCGACGATGATCTGCCCCTGCTGGATCGGTTCGAGGCCATTGACCGTCTTGATCAGGGTCGACTTGCCGGAGCCGGACGGGCCGCAAATGACCATCACGTCGCCCTTGGTGACGTTGGTGGTGCAGTCGGTCAGTACTTGGAACTGGCCATACCATTTGCTGACGTTATTGAGTTCAATCATCTTGTTCTTTCTTTTTCGGTTAGCGAATGATGGCGACGCGTTTCTGCAGGCGTTTTACCAGGAACGACAAGGCATAGCACAGCACGAAGTACACGACGGCGACAAACACATACATCTCCACCAGGCGGCCGTCGCGCTGGGCGATCTTCGAGGCGGCGCCGACGAAATCGGGGATCGACAGCACGTACACGAGCGACACGTCCTGGAACAGCACGATGGTTTGCGTCAGCAGCACGGGAATCATGTTGCGGAAGGCTTGCGGCAGCACGATGAAGGCCATGGTCTGCGAATAGTTCATGCCCAGTGCCTGGCCGGCCCACACCTGGCCGCGCGGGATCGACTGTATGCCGCTGCGCATGATCTCGCAATAGTATGCCGCCTCGAACATGATGAAGGTGATCAGCGCGGAGGAAAAGGCGCCCACTTTCACGGGCTCGTTCGCGCCGATGACCCAGGCGGCGATGTACGGCACCAGGAAATAGAACCAGAAAATCACCAGCACCAGCGGGATCGAGCGTATCAGGTTGACGTAGGTCGACGCCACGCCCGAAATGAGGCGACTGCCGGACAGGCGCATCAGCGCCAGCAGGGTGCCCAGCACGATGCCGCCCACCATGGACAGCGCCGTCAGTTTCAGGGTAAACACCATGCCGGTCTGGAACAGGTAGACCCACGAGCGGGAGATGACATCGAAGTCGAAGTTACCGAACATATCAATGTCCTCCCGTCTTGGCGCCGGCGACGATGAAGCCCGGGATGGCGACCTTTTTTTCGATCAGGTGCATCAGCACCACCACCAGCAGGTTGACGACGACGTAGATGATGGTGGCGGCCGAAAACGCTTCGAATACCTGGAACGAGAATTCCTGGATGGCGCGCGCGCTGGCCGTCAGTTCGATCAGGCCGATGGTCAGTGCCACGGAACTGTTCTTGATGATGTTCAAAAATTCGCTGGTCAGCGGTGGCATGATGACGCGCGCGGCCATCGGCAGCAAAATGAAGCGGTAGGTCTGCGGCAGGGTCAGGCCCAGCGCCGTGCCGGCCAGTTTCTGCCCGCGCGGCAGCGCCTCGATGCCCGTCGTTACCTGCACGGCCACGCGCGAGGAGGTAAAGAATCCCAGGCACAGCACGGCCGTGACGAACGGTGCATTTGGCAGCGACTTGACCCAGGCGCCCAGGTCGGGCGGCAGCAGTTCCGGCATGACGAAATACCAGAGGAACATCTGCACCAGCAGCGGCACGTTGCGGAACAATTCGACGTAGGCATTGGCCACGCCCACCAGCCATTTGTTCGGCAGGGTGCGGACGGTGCCGATCACCAGGCCCAGGATCAAGGCCATGATCCAGGCCGTACCGGCCGTGGCCAGGGTCCAGATCAGGCCGGACCACAGGGTGTCCATATACGTGCCCACGCCATCGGGAGAAATCTCCCAGAAAATGCGCCAATTCCAGTTGTAATTCATGATCATCCTTCGCATGCAGCCCGAGGACAGCGGCCAGCCGGCCGTCCGTCCCGCAAATAAATCGGGAGGCTTGCGCCCCCCGATTTGTTACGCACTCTTGTTACTTTTTCCGTTTGTCCGAAGTCTTCTGCGCTTCGGGCACGGCCGCATAGGCGGCCGGGTCACCGGAGTCGGTCGGATTGGTAAACACGGCCTTCAATTGCGGCGGCATGGGGAATTTCAGGTTGATGTTTTTCGGCGGGATGGGCGAGGTAAACCATTTCGCGTAAATGCGGTTGATGTCATCGCTCTTGTACAGGCGGATCAGCGCATCGTCGACCACTTTCTTGAAGGCCGGATCGCCCTTGCGCAGCATGATGCCGTACGGCTCGACCGACAGCGCTTCCTTGGTGATTTCGTAGTCGTTCGGGTTTTTCGAGTTGGCCACTTGCGACGCCAGCAGGATATCGTCGTTGGCTTCAGCCACCGCGCGGCCCGTTTCCAGCATCAGGAACGATTCAGGATGGTCCTTGCCGACGGCAATCGTCATGCCCAGGTTTTTTTCCTTGTTCAGGATGGTCATCTGCTTGATGGTCGACGTGCCGGCCGTGGCGACCAGCGTCTTGCCGCGCAAGTCTTCCAGGGTCTTGATGTTCGACGATTTTTTCGACAGCACGCGGTTGCCGATGACGAACATGGTAGGGGCGAATGCCACCTGCTGCTGGCGCTCCAGGTTGTTCGTCGTCGAACCGCATTCGAGGTCGATGGTGCCGTTGGCCATCAGCGGGATGCGGTTGGCCGACGTCACGGGGCTCATCACCACTTTCAGTTCGCTCAGGCCCAGGTGCTTTTGCAGGGCCGTGACGACTTTCATGCACAGGTCGATCGAATAACCCTGGTATTGCTGTTTGTCATCGAGATAGGAGAAGGGAACGGAGCCGTCGCGCACACCGAGGGTGACGGAACCGGCTTTCTTGATCTTGGCCAAGGTGCCGGTCAATTCCTGAGCCTGGACTGGCGACATGCTGCTGATGACACCGACGCTGAGCAGCGTGGCGATGATTTTGGTCAATTTCATAAATTCTCCTGGGCGGACAAACCGGATGTACTCCGAACGAAACAACTGTGGTGCAGACGCCACCAATGGAATTAATTTTATTTCATTTTCAGCGCCGGACTAGCCGTTTTCTGCGATTGCCCTCAAATAGGCGCTATACGCGCGCCTGAATCAGCGCGGCTGTAGCATTTTTCCTACTGATTTCCCCTTCCCGATTTATTTTGCCGGCGCCAGCCCCGCCAACTCCTCTTCTTGCGCCTCATCGTCCATATTCGCCTGCTGGCGTTGCCACATCTGCGCATACAAGCCATTCGCGGCCAGCAATTGCGGATGCGTGCCCCGCTCGACGATGCGGCCATGGTCAAGCACCAGGATTTGCTGGGCGTCGGCCACCGTCGACAAACGGTGCGCAATGACCAGGGTGGTACGGTTTTTGGCGATGTCCTTCAACTGCGCCTGGATGGCCTGCTCGGCCTTCGAATCAAGCGCCGAGGTGGCTTCATCGAAGATCAAAATAGCCGGGTCTTTCAGCAAGGTGCGGGCAATCGCCACGCGCTGCTTTTCGCCGCCCGACAGTTTCAAGCCCCGCTCGCCCACCATGGAGCTGTAGCCATCTGGCAAGCTTTCAATAAAATCATGGATCGATGCCGCTTTAGCGGCCGCCACGATGGCATCCTTGCTAGCGCCCGGCTTGCCATAGGCGATGTTGTATTCGATGGTGTCGTTGAACAGTACCGTGTCCTGCGGCACGATGCCGATGGCCGCGCGCAGGGAATCCTGCGTGATGCCGCGCAAGTCCTGGCCATCGATGGTGATGCCGCCGCCATCGACTTCATAGAAGCGGAACAGCAAGCGCGACAGGGTCGACTTGCCCGAGCCGCTATGCCCCACCACGGCCGTGGTAGTACCGGCGGGGATCTGGAAATCCACGTCGAACAGGATTTGCCGCTTGGCTTCGTAGCTGAAATCCACATGGTCAAAACGCACGGCTGCGCCCCGCGTGACGAGCGGCTTGGCTTCCGGCGTGTCGGCGATTTCGCGGTTTTCATTCAGCAAGGAAAACAGGCGTTCCATGTCGGCCAGGCTTTGCTTGATTTCGCGGTAGATGACCCCTAAAAAATTGAGGGGAATATACAGCTGGATCATGAAGGCATTCACCAGCACCAGGTCGCCCAGGGTCATCGTGCCGGCGATCACGCCCACCGTGGCGTGCCATAAAATCAAGGTGACGGCCGTGGCGATGATCAAGGACTGGCCCGTATTGAGCAGGGACAGGGAAGTCTGCGATTTCACGGCCGCCGATTCATAACGCTGCAAGCCTTCGTCGTAGCGCTTCGCTTCGTAATCCTCGTTGCCGAAGTATTTCACGGTTTCATAGTTGATCAGCGAATCGATGGCCTTGGTATTGGCTTTTGAATCGAGGTCGTTCATGGTGCGGCGGAAATGCGTGCGCCAGTTCGTCACCAGCACGGTAAACGCGATATAGGACACCAGCGCCACGGCCGTGATGACGGTGAACCAGATGTCGTAATGCAAGACCAGGTAGCCGAGCACGAGGGTGATTTCCACCAGGGTCGGCAAGATGTTGAACAAGGTATAGGAAATGAGCGAGCCCACGCTGCGCGTGCCCCGTTCGATGTCGCGCGTCATGCCGCCCGTCTGGCGGTTCAAGTGAAAGCGCAGGGACAGCGCATGCAGGTGGCGGAATACTTGCAGCGCGATGGTGCGCACGGCCCGTTGCGTGACCCGCGCAAACAGGAATTCTCGCAATTCCGTAAACAGGGTGGTCGACAGGCGCAGCAAGCCATACGCCACCAGCAAGCCGACGGGCAGCACCAGCAGCGCCTGCGGATGGGCCGCCGTGATCGTCATGGCGTCGACGAGTTTTTTCAGGATCAGGGGCACGCCCACGTTGGCCAGCTTGGCGCCCACCAGACATAGCAGCGCCAGCAGCACCCGCCATTTGTAGACCCACAGATACGGCAGCAAGGTCTTGATGGTGGCGAAATCGCTGTGGCTGGCGGAAGCTGGCGAGCGGGGAGGAGGGGGAGTCTGGGAACGGCGCATGGCGAAGGTCGGCTTTTTATGGTTCAATCGGGGCAATTGTAGCCTTTCATGAGAATAAAAGATGAGCACCTCCCCCGACCGCCCCGACAACTGCCTCGCCTCCGGCCTGCCCGCCGGAAAAATGCCGGAATTGCGCATGATGCCCGCGCCGTCCGACGCCAATGTGTACGGCGACGTCTTCGGCGGCTGGATCATGGCGCAGGTCGATATCGCCGGTTCCCTGCCGGCCACGCGGCGCGCCAACGGCCGCGTCGCCACCATTGCCGTCAATTCCTTCGTCTTCAAAAACCCCGTCTTCGTCGGCGATCTGCTCTCCTTCTACGCCGACATCGTCAAGGTTGGCAATACCTCGATCACCGTCAATGTCGAGGTGTATGCCGAGCGCAACCGCCTGCAGGCATGCATCGTGAAAGTCACGGAAGCAACCCTGATCTACGTGGCGACGGACTCCGACCGCAAGCCGCGCAAGGTGCCGCCCATCGAGACCTTGCTGTCGCCTTGACTGTCGCTGTTACATTAATCCCACGTTTTATTTTCAGACGGCATGGATAGCCAGCGCCGCATTTTTCTGCAGAGCGCCGCGCGCATCGGTGCGCTGGCCGCCGCTGGCAGCGTGCTGTCCGGTTCCAGTGCGGGCGCCGCCACGCGCCTGAATGGCGCCGGCTACCCGTTTGCGCTCGGTGTCGCTTCCGGTTCGCCCTTGCCGGACGCCGTCGTGCTGTGGACACGCATCTGCTACGACCCGCTGCACGCGGCCGCCACGCCCGCCATCGCCCTGAACGTGCGCTGGGAAGTGGCTGACGATGAAGGTTTTCGCCGCATCGCCGCCAAGGGCCAGGCCACGGCCACACCCGCCCTCGCGCATAGCGTGCACGTCGACGTGGGCGGTTTGACACCCGGGCGCTGGTATTGGTACCGCTTCATGCTGGGCGACGCCGTCAGCCCCGTGGGCCGCACGCGCACGGCGCCCGCCGCCGATACCCTGCCCGCCTCGCTGAAACTGGCCGTCGCCTCGTGCCAGCACTGGGAATTCGGCGCGTATGCGGCGCACCGGCACATCGCCGCGGCCGCGCCCGACCTGGTGGCCTTCCTCGGCGATTACATCTATGAATGGGGTCCGTACCAGTTGCAGCATCCGAGCCGGGCCGTGCGCACGCATGAAAGTTTCAGCCTGGACGACTACCGCGCCCGCTACGCGCAATACAAGAGCGACCGCGATTTGCAGGGCGCGCACCTGGCCGCGCCATGGATCGTCACCTGGGACGACCATGAAGTGGCCAACGATTACGGCAATGACCGCGACGAGTTGCTCACGCCCACCTTTTTGCAGCGCCGCGCGGCCGCCTACCAGGCGTTTTATGAACACATGCCGCTACGGCTGCTACCGCTGGGACGGCGGGGCTTCGTCGACATGCGCATCTACCAGCGCTATGACTGGGGCAGGCTGGCGCGCTTTCACGTGCTGGATGACCGGCAATACCGCGCCTATCACGCGTGCGCCAAGCCGGGTCGCGGCGGCTCCAATTCCGTTACTACGCGCAACTGTCCCGACCTGCTGAAACCGCAGCGCACCATGCTGGGCGAGGAACAGCAGCGCTGGCTGCAAGCCGGCCTCGATGATTCTCCCGCGCGCTGGAACATTCTGGCCCAGCAAATCCTGATGGCGCAATCGAGCCAGGTGCCCATCCTGCGTCCCGGCGACGAACGCATCTGGACCGATGGCTGGGATGGCTATCCGCTGGCGCGCCAGCACCTGCTCGACGCCTTGCGCAGCAGCAAGGCCAGCAACCCGCTGGTGCTGTCGGGCGACGTGCACACTTTTTATGCCACGGAACTGAGCCGCAATGCCATGCGGCCCACCGGCAGGGACAATCCCGTGCTGGCCACGGAGTTTTGCGGCACCTCCATCACCTCGAGTTCCCGCCCGCAGGCGCGGACGCAGCAGTACGTGGCGATGAACCCGCACATCCGTTAAGGACGCAGCGACAAGCGCGGCTATATGTTGATGGAAATCACGCCGGAGAAAACCACGACCCTGTTCCAGGGCCTGGAGAACGTGCGCGACAGCACCTCTGCCATCGCGACACTGGCCAGCTTTGTCGTGCGCGACGGCAAGGCTGGCTTGCAAAGCTGAAGCCTAGGCAACCTTCTTTTCATCGCGCAATTGACGGCGCAATATCTTGCCGACATTGGTCTTCGGCAACTCATCGCGGAACTCGATGTATTTCGGTTTCTTGTAGGCCGTCAATTCATGCTTGCAATGCTCGCGGATCTGTTCCACCGTCAGGTTTGGATCCTTGCGCACGACAAACACTTTCACAGCTTCGCCCGCGTTGGCATCCGGCACGCCGATGCATGCGCACTCGAGCACGCCCGGGCACGAAGCGACCACGTCTTCCACCTCGTTCGGATACACATTGAAGCCGGACACGATGATCATGTCTTTCTTGCGGTCCACGATCTTCACATAGCCACGCTCATCCATGACACCCACGTCGCCCGTCTTGAAGAAACCGTCGGCCGTCATCGACTTGGCCGTCTCGTCCGGACGCTGCCAGTAGCCCGCCATCACTTGCGGGCCGCGCACGGCGATCTCGCCCGGCTCGCCCAGCGGCACTTCCACGCCATCGTCGTTCAGGATCGCCACTTCCGTCGAAGGGAAAGGCAAGCCGATGGTGCCCGTAAATTCCGTGATATCGACGCGGTTGCCCGTCACCACGGGTGAAGTTTCCGACATGCCATAACCTTCGATCAGCGGGCAACCCGTCAGCTTCAGCCAGCGCTCGGCCACGTTGCGCTGCAAGGCCATGCCGCCGCCATTGCACACTTTATAGCTGGAGAAATCGAGCTTGGCGAAGTCAGCATTGTTCAGCAGCGCGTTGTACAAGGTATTGACGGCCGGGAAAACGACAATCTTGTGCTTGGACAATTCCTTGACGAAACCGGGGATGTCGCGCGGGTTGGGAATCAACACGTTCAAGCCGCCCACGCGCATCCCCATCAGGGCGCTGACCGTCAGCGAATAGATGTGATACAGGGGCAAGGCGCACATGAATCCCATCGAGGTGGCGCGCATTTCCTTGGTCATCACGGGTGAAATCCACGCCTCGTTTTGCAGCACGTTGGCGATCACGTTACGGTGCAACAACATCGCGCCTTTCGACACGCCCGTCGTGCCGCCCGTGTATTGCAGGAAGACGATATCGTCATGCCCCTGCTGCACCGGCGTCAGGCTCAGGCGTGCGCCTTCGGCCAGCATCTTGTTGAAGCTGATGGCGCCCGGCAAGGAAAACGCGGGCACCATTTTCTTGATCTTGCGCACGACGAAGTTGACGATCGTGCCTTTGAGTCCACCCAGCATGTCGCCCATGGTGGCGACGATCACATGCTTGACCTGGGTATGCGGCAGCACCTGCTCGACCGTGGTGGCGAAGTTTTCCAGCACGATGATCGCTTCGCTGCCCGAATCGACCAGCTGATGCTGCAATTCACGGGGCGTGTACAGCGGATTGACATTGACCACCGTATAGCCGGCGCGCAGGATCGCCGCCATCGCCACCGGATACTGCAGCACGTTCGGCAGCATGATCGCCACGCGCGCGCCCGTCTTCAGGCCCTTGCTTTGCAGCCAGGCTCCCATCTGCAGCGACAGCTTGTCGAGCTCTCGATAGGTAAGGAATTTATCCATGCACACGAAGGCATTGCGGTCCGCATATTTCTGGAACGACTCTTCCAGCAAATGCGTGACGGAACGGTATTGTGTGCAATCAATCTCTGCGGGAACGCTGTCCGGGTACGACTTCAACCAAATCTTGTCCATCTCGCCTCATCTTTATCTGTAAAAGGGATGCGCCTCCTGGCGCATCCCACACTGTTTATGCTGCTATCTTCGTTTCGTCACGCAGGGCGCGACGCAAAATCTTGCCGACGTTGGTCTTCGGCAGCTCATCGCGGAACTCGATGTATTTCGGCCGCTTGTAGCCTGTGAATTGTTCCTTGCAATACGCGGCCATCACTGCCTGAGTCAGGTTCGGATCCTTACGCACGACAAATACTTTCACGGCCTCGCCCGAGTGTTCGTCCGGCACGCCCACGCAGGCGCACTCGAGTACGCCCGGATGGGCCGCGATGACGGCTTCCACTTCATTCGGATACACATTGAAGCCGGAGACGAGGATCATGTCTTTCTTGCGGTCGACGATCTTCACGTAGCCGCGCTCATCCATGATGCCCACGTCACCGGATTTAAAGTATCCATCGGGCGTCATGACCTTGGCCGTTTCGTCGGGACGGTTCCAGTAGCCGCTCATCACTTGCGGGCCGCGGATGGCGATCTCGCCCGTCTGCCCCAGCGGCACTTCCTTGCCGTCATCGTCGAGGATGGCGATATCGGTCGACGGAATCGGCAAGCCGATGGTGCCGGAGAACGCCGTGCTGTCGGCGCGGTTGCAGGTAGCGACGGGCGATGTTTCCGACAGGCCATAGCCTTCGATAATGGACACGCCCGTCACTTGCAGCCACTTGTCGTTGACGGCTTGCTGCACTGCCATGCCGCCGCCATTGGCGATCTTCAAGCCCGAGAAATCAAGCTTGGCGAAATCGGGGTGGTTCACCAGCGCGTTATACAGCGTATTGACCGCTGGCAACAGGTTGAATTTATACTTGCCCAGCTCCTTGATCAGGCCCGGGATATCGCGCGGGTTCGGGATCAGGATATTCAGCGCGCCCACGCGCGTGCCCCACATCGCGCACGCCGTCAGGGCAAAGATATGGTACAGCGGCAAGGCGCAGACGATGATCAGCTGCTCCTTGCTGTTCTGGTCGAGCGCCGCGCCCGACCACGCTTCGCTCTGCAGCACGTTGGCGATCACATTGCGGTGGCTCAAGGTCGCGCCTTTCGACACGCCCGTCGTGCCGCCTGTGTATTGCAGAAAGGCAGCGTCATTGATGCTCAGCTCGACAGGCGTGAGTTTCATGCGGCTGCCCAGCGCCAGCGCCTGCTTGAAACGCATGGCGTTCGGCAAGGAGTACGCGGGCACCATCTTCTTGACGTTGCGCACGACAAAATTGACGATCATGCCCTTCAAGCCGCCCAGCATTTCGCCCATGCTGGCGACGACGATGTGCTTGACGGCCGTCTTGCCCAGCACTTGCTCTAGCGTATGGGCAAAGTTTTCCAGCACGATGATGGCTTCGCTGCCCGAATCGTTGAGCTGATGCTCGAGTTCGCGCGGCGTATATAGCGGATTGACGTTGACCACCGTGTAGCCGGCGCGCAGGACGGCGGCAATGGCCACCGGATACTGCAGTACGTTTGGCATCATCAGAGCGACACGCGCGCCCTTCTTCAGGCCACGGCTTTGCAGCCAGGCACCCAGCTGGCGCGAATAGGTGTCGAGTTCGGCATAGGTGAGAAATTTGTCCATGCAGACATAGGCATTGCGATCCGCATATTTTTGAAACGCTTCTTCCAGCAAATGTACCAGCGAACGATATTGATCAGGATTGATGTCGGCAGGTACGCCGGGCGGGTACGACTTCAGCCAAATTTTGTCCATCCTGTGCCTCTTGTCTCGAATAATCGTGGGGGAGCCGGCGCACCCTGCCGGCGCGGATCATTGCTGCGGATTCTGTCGTCCGGCAGTCAGTTTGAGCATTCTGACGAGCAATTGCTCTATGCTACTAATGCGATGCTATCGGGCGCCGGGCTTCCATGCAAGCGCTTTCAACAGTATTCGAGCGGCAACTCTAGGGGTATTTTATGCTGCAATGCAACATGCCAAATACACTGTTGCAGGATCGTTTGCCCTGACGTGCGAGACAATCTTTACGGGTCAGGGGCTGGACAATTGTTCCAGCGCCTGCCTGCGCTCAGGCTTCTTGATCTGGGCCATTGTGTGCACTGCAGCATAAAAAGCACGAAAGTTCTTTTTTTCTTCCAGCAATTTTTTGAAGGCAGGCAAAAATTCATTGTAGGTAGACACGGAAGCCAGGTGCGCATTGCTCAATGGCTGCTCGAACCAGCGGTCGTAGCCGGCAAAACCACCCCAGTTTGTCTTCACTACCTGATACGCGTCTTGCAATGCCGCAAACACCTGCGCCTTGCGCGCCCGCTTGTCCGCATCGCTGGCGTCGCTCGCATACACCGACTCCAGTTCACCCCGGTATTTCAGCAGCAGGGCGAGGAAATCCTGGCGCCGCGCCGCGTACTGGGCGTACGCCGCGCGCATGGCGTCGTTGCCCTCGCGCGCCAGCCAGCGCTGCACGCCCGCCTCTTCCACGGCACTGGCAAACGACTCGTTGAAGGCCGAATCACCGGGCACGTACACCACCTGGTGCGCCAGTTCATGGAAGATCAGGCGCGCCAGCTCCGCATCGTTGTAATTGATAAAGGTCGACAGCAGGGGATCGTCGAACCAGCCCAGGGTGGAATAGGCGGGCACGCCGCCCACCTGCACGTCGTAATGCTGGGCCCGCAGTTCGTCGGCATACGCGAGCGCCTCCTCCTTGCTGTAATAGCCGCGGTAATTGACGCAGCCGGCAATGGGAAAACACCATTGCAGCGGCTGCAGCGACAGTTCCGGCGTGGCCACCACGTTCCACAGCACGAACGGGCGCCGCAGGGAGGCGTAATTCTTGTAGCTGCCATTGTCGGGCAAGTCCAGCTCGCTGACGGCAAAGCGGCGAATTTGCTGCGCCTTGGCCAGACGCACTTTCAGGCGCGGCTCGGTGGTCGGGTCGTCGAGCCAGTCGCCGATGGGCCGCGCGCCCGACCACAAGGCATATTGCCCCTGCGCCGCTTGCGTGTAGTAGCGCAGCTGCGTGCAGCCGCCCAGCAGCAGGCACACCGTGCCGACAAGCAAGCGGGCCGGCCAAGGCGCCATGTCAGGCAGCCTTTTCCACTTCGACCAGCGTATCGTAGAAGGTCGGCGCGCGGCCCATGTCCGTCAGGCGCTGGCTGGTCACTTCATTGGCGTTCTTGCCGTCGCTGGCGAGTTTCTTCCACCACACGGACAAGCCCACGACCAGGCCCCGTCTCGCCTTGTCCGTCACCCTGGCCTTGGCCATAAAACTGCCGCGGTCATTGAAGATGCGCACCATGTCGCCGGCCGCGATGCCGCGTGCGGCGCAATCGTCAGGATGGATATCGAGGTGCGGCTCGCCTTCGGCCGCGCGCAGGCTTTTGACGTTGACGAACGTGGAATTGAGGAAATTGCGTGCCGGCGGGGAAATCATGGCCAGCGGATAACGGGCCGCCAGTGCAGGATTGCTGGCTTGCGATTCGTGCGGTGCGATATACGCCGGCAAGGGATCGAGTCCCGCCTGCGCCATGGCGCTGGAATAGAACTCGCACTTGCCCGATGGCGTGGGGAAACCGCCCTCGGCAAATGGCGCCTCGGTCATGGCCAGCTTTTGCCAGCCCGTGCGTTTCAGCGATTCCCAGTCGAAATGCACGGCGCGCGCATCCGTCGCATCGAACGCCTTGGCCGCCAGCGCATCGTCGCTTTCCTGGAAGCACGGGTCATCAAAGCCCATGTGCTGTGCCAGCAAGCGGAAGATTTCCGTATTCGCTTTCGCTTCGCCCAGCGGCGCGACGGCCGCATTGTTCGCCATCATGTACAGGTGGCCGTAGGTGGAATGCGCATCGACGTGTTCCAGCTGCGTGGTGGCAGGCAGCACGATGTCGGCGTAATCGACGGTATCGGTCTGGAAGTGTTCGAGCACGACCGTAAACAAATCCTCGCGGGCAAATCCCTGCGCCACTTTCGAGGAATCGGGCGCCACCGCCAGGGGATTCGAGTTGTAGACGATCACGGCCTCGACTTGCGGGCCGAACTCGGCGGAACTTGCTTTCAATAAATCGTCGCCGATGGTGCTCATGTTGATGGTGCGCGGCGTGCCTTTCAATAAATCCGGGCGCTGCAGGGCCTTGCGGTTGACGGGGAAGGAACCCGAGCTCGACAGTTGCATGCCGCCGGCCGGATGGCGCCAGGCGCCCGTCAGCGCGGGCAGGCAGGCGATATTGCGCACCGCCATGCCGCCGCCATGCACACGCTGCACGCCGTAGTTGGCACGGATGGCGGCGCCCTCGCCAGAGCGGCATGCCTGGCCGTACAGGCGCGCCAGTTCCAGCACTTCAGTGGCCGTGATGCCGCACACCTCGGCCACGCGCTCGGGTGGCCATTCCAGGGCCCGCTGTTTCAGTTCAGCATAGCCGATCGTGTACTGCGCGATATAGTCATGGTCGATCAGATCTTCGGTGATCAGCACATGCATCAAGCCCAGCGCCAGGGCCGCATCGGTCCCCGGCAGCAAGGCGATATGCTGGTGGCACTTTTCGGCCGTCAGCGAACGGTAGGGGTCGATGGCGATCAAGGTGGCGCCATTGCGCTTGGCCTCTTGCGCGCGCATCCAGAAGTGCAAATTCGAGGCGATCGGGTTGCCGCCCCAGATAATGATCAATTTCGCGTTCTGGAACTGCTCCATGTCCGTGCCGATGCTGGCGCCCACCGTGTAGCGGTAACCGGTGGCACCGGCCGAGGCGCAGATGGTGCGGTCCAGCAGGGAAGCGCCGAGCTGGTTGAAGAAGCGCGACGACATCGATTCGCCCTGCACCAGGCCCATGGTGCCACAGTAGCTATACGGCAAGATCGCCTGCGGATCGCGCGCGGCGATCGGTTTCAAGCGCGCCGCGATGATCTGCAATGCCTCTTCCCAGCTGATGCGCTCGAACTTGCCTTCCCCCTTCTTGCCCACGCGGCGCAGCGGATGCAGCAGCCGGTCCGCATGGTAGGTGCGCTCAGTGAAGCGCGACACCTTTGTGCACAGCACGCCAGCCGTGGTCGGATGGTCGGGATCGCCCTTGACGGCGGTGGCCACCCCATCGGTCACGGTGACCAGCAAGGCGCAGGTATCGGGGCAATCGAGCGGGCAGGCGGCGCGCACTTGGGTGGTGGTCATGGGGCAATCCGAAAACGTTGGGGGAAGGCGATACTGTAAACCATTCCGCGCGCTTGCTGTTGGCGCCGTGGCAAGCACGTCCGTGCGCTGGATTTACCCGGCAAACAAGGGCTACAATGCACTATTAGCCGCGCCTGTTTTTGATCAAACAAGCGCGGTCCGGCGCGCCATACATTGCTGCGTGCCAGCATCCACAGGAGAGTCCCATGAAACTAGTTGATCCGATCTTGGCGTTTCAATCCGAGCTGCAAGGTATCCGTCGTGACCTGCACGCGCATCCCGAGCTGTGCTACGAAGAACAGCGCACCTCGGACGTGGTCGCCGCCAGACTGACGGAATGGGGCATTCCCGTGGTACGCGGCCTGGGCCGCACTGGCGTGGTCGGTATCATCAAAAATGGTACTTCGACACGCGCCATCGGCTTGCGCGCCGATATGGATGCCTTGCCGATGCAGGAAATGAATACCTTCGAGCATGCTTCACGCCATCCGGGCAAGATGCACGCCTGCGGCCACGACGGCCACACGGCCATGCTGCTGGGCGCCGCCCATTACCTGGCGCAACACCGCCATTTCGACGGCACCGTGTATCTGGTCTTCCAGCCGGCGGAAGAAGGCGGCGCCGGCGCGCGCGAAATGATCGAGGACGGCTTGTTTACCCGCTTCCCCATGGATGCCATCTACGGCATGCACAACTGGCCGGGCGCCGAAACGGGCACCCTGAGCGTGGTAGAGGGGCCAATGATGGCGTCAAGCAATGAATTCCATGTCACCGTCAAAGGCAAGGGCGCCCATGCGGCCCAGCCCCACAAGGGTATCGACCCCGTCATGGTGGCCGTGCAAATCGCGCAAAGCTGGCAAACCGTCATCACACGCAACAAGAGCCCGCTCGACACGGCCGTACTGTCGATCACGCAAATCCATGCGGGCAGCGCCACCAATGTGATTCCCGATGACGCCAGCCTGGTCGGCACCGTGCGTACCTTCACCACGCCCGTGCTGGACTTGATCGAAGAGCGCATGCGCGAAATCGCCGTGCACACGGCTGCCGCCTTTGGCGCGGAGGTCGACTTTCACTTCAAGCGCAACTATCCGCCGCTGGTCAACCACGCGAAAGAAACGGCGTTTGCCGTCGAAGTCATGCAAAGCGTGGTGGGCGCGGACAAGGTCAACGCGAATGTCGAGCCGACCATGGGCGCGGAAGATTTTGCTTTCTTCCTGCAAGAAAAGGCCGGCTGCTACATCTTCATCGGCAATGGCGATGGCGAGCACCGCGATGGTGGCCATGGCCTGGGTCCGTGCGTCTTGCACAATGGCAGCTACGACTTCAACGACAAGCTGCTGCCCATCGGTGCCAGTTTCTGGGTCAAGCTGGCCGAAGCGAGCCTGCCCATCGCTTGATTTATCCCAGCTTATCCGGACCGGTGCCCAGGCGCTGCCCCGGATTCAACGCTTCCAGGGCCAGCAAGGCTGCCGCATGGTCCGCCGTCGGGTAGGTGGCGGCGATGCTTTCATAGCGCTGCGTCACCAGTTGCGTCACCGGCAAGGTGACGTGTGCAGCCTCGGCCGCCGCGAGGATATTGTGCATATCCTTGACCTGGCTCTTCACTTGGCCGCCAGCAACAAAATTGCGCTCCAGCATGCGCTGGCCATGCACCTCTAAAATCTTGCTTTCGGCAAAACCGCCACGGATCGCTGCCCGTACAGCGCTCGCATCGGCGCCGGCCGCCTGTGCCAGCAACAGCGCCTCGGCCACGATATTCAGGGTGGCGCCGACGATCAGCTGATTGCACAACTTGGCGACCTGGCCACTGCCGGCCGGTCCCACCAGGGTCGGGCGCCCCATGGCCGTCAAGATATGCTCCACGCGCGCATAATCGCCGGTGCTGGCGCCAGCCATGATGGCCAGGTTGCCTGCCTGGGCCCCACCGACGCCGCCCGACACGGGCGCATCGATGAAGGCATGGCCTGCCGCGTGCAAGATGGCATGAAATTGCTGGGCTTCTGATTGCTTGGTGGAACTCATGTCTATCCATAGCGCCCCAGTTGCCAGGGCCGGCAACGCGTCCTGCAGCACCTGCGCCACGATGGGACCGGCTTCCAGCATCGAGATGACCACGTCCGCGCCATTGACCGCCTCAACCACGGAAATGGCGGGCTGCGCGCCTGCCGCACGCATGACTTGGGCCTTGCTGTGCGTGCGATTCCAAATTGTGACAGAATATCCAGCGTGCAGCAGGCGCCGGACCATCGGATCCCCCATCAGACCGATACCGAGAAATGCGATTTTTGTAGAGAATGTCAATTGAACCCCTGAGATCAACAAGTGGCGAAAGCGGCAGGCAAAGCAAGCTTGCGTCTGCGCAAACAAGACAACAGCCTATCGGCCAATTTTACGATGAAAGCCTCTATGTTCTTCAAGAAGAATCTCCTCAAATCCATCGCCGCCGTGACCGCGCTGATGGCGGCCAATGCCGGCTTTGCCGCCGACGGCAAACTGATCGACTCCGTCTACGGCGAATATGCCAAGGGCGTGAAGGTACAAATGGTACGCGCCGGCGTGACCTCGAACTGGGATAAGGCCTGGTTCGTATCGAATGGCACGCAGCTGAGCGGTTACTGGGATGCCAGCATTGGCGGCTGGGATGCCAAGAGCTATCAGAATATCCCTGGCCAGCATCAAAAACTGTGGGACCTGGGCTTTACCCCCGTTTTCCGTTTTGAAAATACGAATAAGCTGGGTTTTTATGCGGAAGCCGGCATCGGCGTGCACATGCTGTCGAAACTGTACAACAACGATGATGACCGCCTGTCGACCCACTTCCAGTTCGGCGACCATATCGGCGTCGGCTATGTCTTCAATAACAAATGGGAAGTCGCTGCGAAGATCCAGCATTTCTCGAACGGCGGCTACAAGAAACCAAATAGCGGCGTCAATTACCTGAACGTCAAAGTCGCTTACCATTTTTAATGGTTGTGATACGTGACAAAGGCAGCGCGTAGCGCTGCCTTTTTTTACGCCTGCTGAACCGCAGGGGTCAGCACCTCCACACCGCCAACGCCAGATTCGACGCCAACGCGCGAGGGGGTCTGACCCCAGCCTTTGCTGTTGGGTTGCCCCGTCAATGGCCAGACGAAAAAAAACCCGACCATTGCTGATCGGGTTCTTCTCTACTGCGAATAACAAGCCTGACGATAACCTACTTTCACACTGGTTGCAGCACTATCATCGGCGCAAAGTTGTTTCACGGTCCTGTTCGGGATGGGAAGGGGTGGGACCAACTTGCTATGGTCATCAGG